>NZ_JACJRU010000046.1 GCF_014697425.1 Nostoc sp. FACHB-110 | reverse complement strand
TCCTCTTCACTCTCGGCGATCGCAATTTTAAATGGACGGCTCATGGTTGGGTTAACTTACCAAGTTTGCTTTTCTCCATTATATGCAGCTTCATTTTTAATTGGTATAAAGTCATAGCCAAATAGCCAAGTCTCATGCTGAAGAATACTCGAAATAAAAATTAAATCAATGAGTGCTTGTTCAGCTATTAATTAATTTTCGTTACAATCATATTAGCCGTTAGACATCTATAGTCACAATTAAAAGTATTTCCCGAGTCTTGCATCCAAGAGCGACTAGTATATTTACTCAGCACTTTTAACTCACAAGGGAAGAGGCTGTTAGTTATCTTGGTGTAAAGTTAAATAATTGTCATCGAACCAACACATTACTGTCATTGGATTTTTGCATCACTCGCGCTTTGTCTAAGATTTTTGGGCAATGTGAAAAGCACTTAAATATGAAGTTTTGATAATACCTGCACAGTTATCTTCTATTTTTGCCTTCAATCCAGCAAATAATTGCTTTTTGATTTCTGAATCTAATGTTTGATAGGGAGAACAACTATCTAAAAATAGTAAATAATTATCAATTGGATAGTTTAGTTCACAGCTAAATATTTCTGATAGGAGATTTTGAAATATTCCTGAAGTAAGAATCTGATGACCAAAATTATTAATTACAGTTTCTTGAAATGTTTCATCTTCATAGCGCATTAGTGATGGTGCATAAGTTTGATATACTTCAGCTAAAATTTGGTATGTTTCCTACTGTGGCTGAGGTGTCATATTCCACAACAAAATTAAATAACCATCATCCTTTAAAGCTGCGGCAGCTTTGATGTATTTCACTGCTGGTGAAAGCCAATGAAAAGAATTAGCAGCTAAAACGACATCAAATTTCTCTAAATCTAACTCCCATTCTTCAAAGGATGTTTGTTGAATTTCAACATTAGGATATGAGGCACAATTTTGTCTTGCTAACTGACAAAATGCGGGACTGGGTTCAAGACAAAGTAGAGAAACCCCCTGCAACGCAAATGAAACAGTTGCATTTCCTGGGCCACAACCTATTTCTAAAATCCTCATACGAGGATTTAGATTTGTTAATTCTATAACCCGATTAATTAATTCTAGATTGTAGTTTGGTCTGCCTTTGTTATAGGCATCTGCTACGGGAGAATACCAATTTTTTCTCAGTTCTAACTCTTGTGAGTAATATTTTTGCAGTTCTTCTGAGAAGTTCATAAATGATAACTCAATTTTTTAGATTCCAAGTGCATTAATGCTAAGTCTAATTTGCAACTGTGATATCTAAAGTCTGCACCAAAAAAGCCAACTTATCGGCAGTTTCTTCGATGATTTTAGTTGTGGGTTTACCTGTACCATGTCCAGCTTTGGTTTCAATTCTAATTAATACTGGTGCATCACCTTGATGGGCAGCTTGTAAAGCAGCAGCAAATTTAAAACTGTGGGCAGGAACTACGCGATCGTCGTGATCTGCGGTAGTAATTAAAGTAGCAGGATAAGTGGTATTAGCTTTGAGATTATGTAAGGGCGAATAAGCATAAAGAGTTGGGAAATCTTTAGCATTATCTGGTGAACCATACTCTGTAGTCCAAGCCCAGCCGATGGTGAATTTGGGGAAGCGCAACATATCCATGACACCGACTGCTGGTAAAGCTGCACCAAATAAATCAGGGCGTTGTGTCATACAAGCACCTACTAATAAACCACCATTACTACCACCTGCGATCGCTAGTTTGGCAGGTTTTGTATACTTATTAGCAATTAGCCATTCTGCTGCGGCAATAAAGTCATCAAAAACATTTTGTTTTTTCTGTTTCATTCCCGCTTGATGCCATTCTTCACCATATTCTCCCCCACCGCGAATATTGGGAATAGCATAAACACCACCCATCTCCATCCATACCAACATACTCATCGAAAAAGTCGGAGAAATAGAAACATTAAACCCACCATAACTATAAAGATAAGTCGGGTTATTTCCATCTAACTTAATACCCTTTTTGTGGGTAATAAACATTGGCACTTTTGTACCATCTTTGCTGTGATAAAATACTTGCCTTGTTTCATAATCATCAGGGTTAAAGCCTACCTGAGGTTGGCGGAATAGTTCACTTTTTCCTGTCACTATGTTGTAGCGATAAATTGTGCCTGGGGTTGTAAAACTAGTAAAACTATAAAAAGTTTCTGTATCATGGCGTTTACCACCAAAGCCACCTACTGAACCAACACCAGGCAATTCTATCTCGCGGACAAATGCACCTTTGAGGTCAAAAATTTTAATTTGCGATCGCGCATCTTTAAGATAAATTGCCACAAATTGATTATTCAGAATATTTACACCTTCTAAGGTGGCTTCACATTCGGGAATAATTTCTTGCCAAGCTGATTTGTCAGGATTAGTAATATCAATGGCAATCACTTTGCCACGGGGAGCATTTAAATTAGTGCGAAAATAAAAAACGTTATCATCTCTCTCAATAAATCCATAGTCTGCTTCAAACTCACTAATGAGTTCCGTCACTTCAGCTTGAGAATTTGTTAAATCTTTATAGAAGACTAAATTTCTACTATCAGTTCCCAAGGAAACGGAAATTATTAAATAGCGTCCATCTTCCGTGACATTGCCACTAAAGCCCCACTCTTTTTCATCAGCACGATGATAAATTAAAATGTCTTCAGCTTGAGAAGTACCTAATTTGTGATAATAAAGCTTTTGATAGTAGTTGACCTCTGCTAATTTAGTTTGAGCATTGGGTTGGTCATAACGACTGTAAAAAAATCCTTGATTGTCAGATGTCCAAGAAGTACCAGAAAATTTAATCCACTGGAGATGGTCTGCTAAATCTTTACCTGTTTCAATATCCCGGACTTTCCATTCTTGCCAATCAGAACCAGAAGTCGAAAAACTATAAGCTAAAAATTTGCCATTGTCACTAATCGATAGTCCTGATAAAGCAACAGTACCATCGCTAGAAAGTGTATTAGGATCGAGTAAAACTTTTGGTTCTGCATCGAGGGATTTTAATGTATATAAGACGCTTTGATTCTGCAGACCGTTATTTTTGAAATAAAAGTAGCGATCGCCTTCTTTAAAAGGTGTCGAATACTTTTCATAATCCCAAATTTTAGTTAAGCGTTTTTTAATTTTATCTCTCGCTTTAATTTTTTTTAAAAAATCAAAAGTAATTTTGTTTTCTGCCTCAATCCAAGCTTTGGTTTCATCTGAGTCTGAATTTTCTAACCAACGGTAAGGATCGGCGACTACAGTGCCGTGATAGTTATCTACTTGTTCGCTTTTGCGAGCATCTGGATAATTAAATTTTTTTTCTGTGGTCATAGTCACAATCTCAGTCTGCCTTCTGTTTACATAGTAATCAGCAAATGTCAATTTAGGGTGATGATTGAGCGTTCCCATTGCATAGCTAGGAATTGAGCAGCCACAAAATATAATACTGGTTACAAAAAATACTAATAATCTGGATTTTTTTAATAGCGATTTCATTTTTAGTTTGTAACAATTGATAGTTTCACCCTTACTGCTTTGAGAAGTGAGCTACGTGATTTACGCATAATATAAGACCGTCATCAATCTGAAAACTAAAAGGTGCTTGAGGTTTGCTCAAACACCTTGATAGTGACGCTGAATTAGTGATGCTTTATCTCTATAGTTGGCAAAAGATAACAGTGCTTTAGCTAAATAAGTGTAGCTGGGTAATGAGTGTACTCACCAAACGATGGGTAATTGGCAGGCTATCAATCACCATCGCTAAACATAACAGCATCATGTAAGAAATAGAGAAAAGAAACACTTCTCTAGCTACAGTGCGGTCTTCTGGCTGCTGTAATAAACACCAAGATTTGCGGATAAATAAGCCACCTAAACCAGCCGCGATCGCAGCATACACAATCCCACTAGCGTGCAAGGGATAAAATAATAACAGTGTTGCAACCACTGTCACGAGGGTGTAATACCAAATTTGCTTGACTGTAACTGTCGCCCCAGCAATCACTGGTAGCATAGGTATTCCCACTTTGGCGTAATCATCCCGAATCATTAATGCTAACGCCCAAAAATGTGGCGGTGTCCACAAAAAGACGATCGCAAAAATTAACCATGCAGCCCAGCTTAAAGTATCAGTCACAGCTGCCCAGCCAACTAATGCCGGAATTGCCCCAGCCGCACCCCCAATCACAATATTTTGGGTGCTGTGGCGTTTTAACCAATGGGTGTAAACCAATACATAAAAAACAATGCCCGAAAATGCCAGGCAAGCAGCTAATAAATTAGCGAATACTGTCAGTAGAGTAAAAGACAACACAGCCAATGCGATCGCAAAAATCAGGGCATCTCGTGGCTGTACTCTTCCAGAAGGCATCGGACGGTGGCGCGTCCGTTCCATATCGTAATCAATATCTCGGTCATAAATACAATTAATCGTCTGGGCGCTAGCAGCCGCTAAAGTACCACCAGTCAGAGTGACGAATAATAGTAATGGGTCTACTTGTCCTTTAGCTGCAACCCACATACTTCCTGCGGTGGTAATTAATAGCAAAGGAATAATACGTGGTTTGGTTAGCTGGTAATAACTTTGAATTACCTGAAGGAAGGTTTGGTGGTGGCGAGAGACATTAGTCTCAATCATCTTGGTTCTATTTCCTTACTTGTCAATAATTTATTTGCAGTTTGTTGAATCCAGACTGCTTTCACTGGGGTTGAAATTCTTAACTTGGCTATTTCCCGATTTGAAGAGTTGATGCTAGGGAATAGGGAAATTAAGCGGCCCAGATATGATGTCAATTGCGATTAATTACCAAATGACTAATGGCTAATGTCTATCACCATTAGTCATTAGTCATCGTAGCGATCGCATCAGTTTTACCACAAATCTCAGACCAACTGGAAAAATGATTGTGCAAGATGAATTGCTCAACAGAGTGTTAAAAAACTGTTTTACAATTTCCAATTCCCAATCTAAAATTCCCCAGGGTATGATTGAGTTATAGATTCGAGCCATTAGCGGTGGTGTTGATAGCATTCTGAGCAAAACTTACAGACAAAGCATTGATTTCACGGCTAGCTGCCCAATCACGCCATGCTAGAACAGTAAAACCCACCAAAGTACCAAGCAAAGCTGCACCGACAGCTTGGTGCGAGACAGTTAAAGGCTCGACTTGCAGATGCAATCTAAAAGTAGCAACTCCCAACAGGATTTGTAAAATCAACAAACCACCAGCCATATTTGCCAGTCGCCGCAAAGCTGGATGTAAAGCTGGAGTTCGCCAAGCAATCAAAACTACTGCCAAAGTTGCCACAGTCGGCGGTACTAAGCCAAAAATGTGACCGTACATGACATTGCACAGTTCGGCAGTACCAAAGCATTGATGTAATGCCCAACGAGAGCCAACTACAGCCCCCAAAAGACTTTGTAAATACACCAAAACAGATGCCGTTAAGCCTATCCAAGGTAACTTACCCACATTGCCAGTTCCCTGATAGGGAGCCAAAGCCGTACCGACAACTAACAGAGTAGTGAAAAACAACAATGCGGTTCCCAAATGGGCAGTGACAATATCAAACCGCAATAGCTCAGTCACAGTCAGACCGCCCAAAACGCCTTGAAATACAATCAAAAACAGGGCAAATGTCGCCGCCCAAGGTAGCCAGACAGGTAAGGAACGCCGATACCACCAAGATAAACCAGACAGTGCGATCGCGCTCACTCCAATCAAACCTGCATCTAAGCGGTGAAACCACTCCAAAAAAACTTGGAGATTCATTTGTTTGGCTGGTACTAGTTCCCCGTAGCATAACGGCCAATCTGGGCAAGCAAGTCCAGCATTCATCACTCGGGTGGCAGAGCCGATAGCCATCAAAATCAAGGTAGCTATACACATCCTCCACACCAAGCGACGAATCATTTCCTTTGGTTTTTGCTGCTCTAGTGCCGTTTCATTTTGTTGTTTGAGGACAAATTCGTTCATGAACGATTCCTTATGCCGCTGTTGGTAGGGCTTCTTAAAATTTTGATTTTTTTCGTACCAACCCATCTCCACCCTAGCGTATATGGCAGGTTTTAAGATGGGCTTTTACTTACACTTTGAACCACTTCAGATATGTTTGCTCTGAAGCTTTAGGTAATTTTCAAGATGTTTGAGTTTTTAATTGCAAATTAATTGAATAACCTAAATTTTTTCTTAAATTTTTCCTGTCACTAGCATCTATCCTTGGCAGTATCTAATAAATCTCTTGTACTCAGAATTAGTAAAGTCGTCGAAAAAATTAATAAAAATTTCAGACCATTTCGCCCTATGTTTAATGGCCTAGACTACCTTAGTAAGTGAGTAGCTTCGAGAAAACGTAGTCAATTAGTGTAAGTAAGCCGTGAAAATTCCAAGTTCAATCTGGACATTACTGATTGGCATCGTACTAACGCTAGTCAGCATTTGGTACGGTCAAAATCACGGTCTGTTGCCAACAGCCGCCTCGGATGAAGCCGTCTTAGTGGATGGTCTATTCAACTCCATGATGACCGTATCTACAGGTATATTTTTGATTGTTGAAGGTGTTTTAATCTACTGTGTAATTAAATACCGCCGCCGCCCTGGCGATCGCCAAGACGGGCCACCAGTGGAAGGCAATGTACCTTTAGAAATTCTCTGGACAGCAATCCCCGCCATTATTGTCATCGGTATTTCTGTCTATAGTTTTGAAGTTTATAACGACATCGGTGGCTTTGATCCCCATGCAGGTCACAACGCGCCAATGGCTCAAAGTTCGATGACAATGCCGGGATCGGCGATTGCTGCCACCTTAAGCGATGCTCAAGCGCAAGACCCAGCCACTGCTGAAGTCCGCAATACTGACCAAATTCCCCAACATCAAGATGCTCCTGGTGTAGGTAGCGTGGCTCCCAGTATCGGCTCTAGCCCAGATAAAGCAGGTCAACCACCCGAATTGTTAGTCAACGTTACAGGTCTACAATATGCCTGGTTATTTACCTATCCAGAAACAGGTGTAACCACAGGTGAACTGCACGTTCCCATCGGGCGGGAAGTACAAATCAATATGACCGCGAATGATGTGATTCATGCTTTTTGGGTGCCAGAATTCCGTTTGAAACAAGATGCGATCCCCGGCAGACAAACTGAGATTCGCTTCACACCTAAAACAGCCGGTGACTATACCTTAATTTGTGCTGAACTTTGCGGCCCCTACCACGGTGCAATGAGAAGTCAAGTTGTGGTGGAAACTCCCGCAGCATTTGAGAAATGGATGCAGGAACAGCTGGTCGCAAGTCATGAAACCTTGAATAAAGCAGTTGCTGTCAACCCAGCAGATTTATCTCCTGATGAATTCCTCGCCCCTTACACCAAGGATATGGGAATTCAGCCAGAAATCCTTCATCAAGTTCACCATTAGTTCAGTCAACAGTGAACAGTTATCTGTTAACAGGTTGATAACTGTTCACTGACAACTGATAACTGAATAACTAACTCCTATGACACAAGCTCAAATACAAGAAACTGCCAATATCCCGGCTCGGATTGAGGAGCCTGGGGTGCGAAAATGGCAAGACTACTTTAGCTTTAACACTGATCACAAAGTAATTGGGATTCAATACCTCGTTACTTCCTTCATTTTTTACTGCATCGGCGGTGTTTTAGCCGATTTAGTCCGGACAGAACTACGTACTCCTGAAGTAGATTTTGTCACTCCAGAGGTATATAACAGCCTGTTTACTCTGCACGCCACAATCATGATTTTCTTGTGGATTGTGCCAGCAGGTGCGGGATTTGCTAACTTTTTGATCCCTTTGATGATTGGGGCAAAAGATATGGCATTCCCCAGGTTGAATGCTGTAGCGTTCTGGATGATTCCCCCTGGTGGTTTAATGCTCGTGGCTAGTTTAGCCGTGGGTGATGCGCCAGATGCCGGTTGGACTTCTTACCCGCCTTTGAGTTTGGTGACAGGCCAAGTAGGTGAAGCCATCTGGATTATCAGCGTTTTGCTGTTGGGTACGTCGTCAATTTTAGGGGCGATAAATTTTCTTGTGACCTTACTGCGGATGCGAATTCCCAGTATGGGAGTACATCAAATGCCTCTATTTTGTTGGGCGATGTTTGCTACTTCCGCGCTGGTTTTGGTATCAACTCCTGTATTAGCCGCCGGATTGATTTTGCTGGCTTTTGATTTATTAGCGGGAACGACATTTTTTAACCCAACTGGTGGTGGCGATCCTGTGGTTTACCAGCATATGTTCTGGTTTTATTCCCACCCAGCAGTTTACATCATGATTTTGCCATTCTTTGGGGCAATTTCGGAAATTATACCAGTACATTCGCGCAAACCGATTTTTGGTTATAAAGCGATCGCCTATTCGTCCTTAGCTATCAGCTTTTTAGGACTTATTGTTTGGGCGCACCATATGTTTACCAGTGGCATTCCTGGTTGGTTGCGGATGTTCTTTATGATCATGACAATGATCATCGCTGTACCCACGGGGATCAAAATTTTTAGCTGGTTGGCGACAATGTGGGGTGGCAAAATTCAACTCAACACTCCTATGTTGTTTGCTATTGGCTTTGTCGGAACTTTCGTGATTGGTGGGATTAGTGGCGTAATGTTAGCCTCGGTTCCCTTTGACATTCACGTCCATGACACCTATTTTGTTGTTGCCCACCTACACTATGTATTGTTTGGTGGTAGCGTCTTAGGTATTTTTGCTGCTATTTATCATTGGTTCCCCAAAATGACGGGAAGAATGATGAATGAAACTTGGGGTAAGGTTCACTTTGCTTTGACAATTGTGGGTCTGAACATGACCTTCTTACCCATGCACAAGCTAGGGATGATGGGGATGAACCGCCGCGTTGCTCAATACGATCCCAAGTTTGCCTTACTCAATGAAATTTGTACTTACGGTTCTTACATTTTGGCCGTTTCCACAATTCCCTTCATTATCAACGCCGTTTCGAGTTGGATGTACGGTGAGAAAGCTGGTAATAATCCTTGGCGCGCACTTACCTTAGAGTGGATGACAACCTCTCCTCCAGCAATTGAGAATTTTGAGGGAACCCCAGTTTTGGCTACAGGCCCTTACGACTATGGTTTGGAAAGAGCAAGCGAAGGTGTACCTTTATCCGATCCCAACCCTGTTTTGTCTGCTGGCCCGAACTCAGTTCTCCGCGCTGATCCTGATGAACCCTATCCTAAAACTGAGTCTTACTTAGAACAGCGTCCATCAGGAAAGGATGAGTAAGGGCGAATGAGGGACTAGAGACTAGAGGCTAGGAGCTAGGTACTCAGCATTTTTAAGCTAGCCCCTCACTCTTTCTCTAGCCTAAGTACCTCTAATCCCTATTTTTAAATCTGTTTCATACTTCATACTTCACACTTCATACTGCAAAAAATTCATGCAAAGTCAAACTATTGACCCAGCTAAAACAGAGCTAAATCATCACCACGCTGCACACGCAGATGCTCATCATGAAGAACATCCAGACCATCGTTTGTTTGGTTTGTTTGTCTTTTTGGTGGCTGAAGGTATGATTTTTATGGGCTTATTTGGAGCCTATTTAGCTTTTCGTTCGACTTTACCTGTCTGGCCGCCAGCAGGTACACCAGAGTTGGAATTATTACTTCCTGGCGTTAACACAGTTAATCTGATTGCTAGTAGCTTTGTTATGCACAATGCTGATACAGCAATCAAAAAGAACGATACAAAAGGAATGCGTATTTGGTTGGCAATTACCGCCGCTATGGGTACGATTTTCTTGTGCGGTCAGGTGTATGAATATACACATTTAGAATTTGGTTTAACTACCAATTTATTTGCTAGTGCGTTTTATGTGTTGACTGGTTTCCACGGTTTGCACGTTACTATTGGTGTTTTAGCAATTGTGGCAGTGTTGTGGCGATCGCGCACTCCCGGTCACTACAGTAACGAAAAACACTTCGGTATTGAAGCAGCAGAAATATACTGGCACTTTGTAGACGTAATTTGGATAATTTTGTTCGGATTACTATATCTACTGTGAGTATTTATGATTGATAAGTTGTTCACTCCACGCGAATAACTAAACTAACCTCCTTCGGGGGGTTTTTTTTCATATTAAAAAGGGAAGCAAGTTTATCCTTCTGCTTCCCCATAATTTGTTTGAACTCAAAAATCACCACTAGAAAAGTCCTAAAAGGAAAATAAAAGTCATACCACAGAATACAAGCAACGAGATAATCATCATGTTGCCTATGCTGTGGTCAGAAGTTGTTAACTTATGTGAATGGTCTTGCATATACACAACCCTGGTTAAATTACTTGTGTGTGTAATTATAGCCAGGGCAAATTTGAGTTATTCAACATCAGGCAAAAAGTTTATTTTATTTGATTGAAGTTCAAAATATTGATTGACTTACTAGCATCTATATTTATTTTTGTTGATGGATTATCTGTAATTTTAACAAAGATATAAATAATTATAGCCGTCCTAAACTATATAGAAAATATCTAAATAATTTATGCTCAAGGCAAAGCAAACATTATCTATTTTTAATCTGCCAAAGGTCAGGAAAATTGTACTCCTTTAGTTAGAGGGAATTATACTGAGTTCTCGCTAACTTATGTAAATAAGAACACGAATTAAGAACTACAAACAAAACACAGATAGAAATGTTTTATCTGTGTTTATTCGTGTTTGGACATACTTTGTTTGAGGTGGATATGTCTGAATTAATCCAAGCAGTTCTAGAGAGTGAAGAAAAGAATGATTTACGTTCCTTCATAAGTCAGTTACGAAACCACGAAAAAAACTATTTGCTGCGAAATGACATACAGTTGGCATATAGTGAATTTTGCGCTAAACAACAGAAGTCTGAAAAATTATCCAGTTTTTCATCTTTAAGCAAACTCATCTATTACACTCAAGAAATTATTCTAGAAGACTCAAATCTTTGTTTTATTATTCGCCCTCAAATCGCTAGCCAAGAAGTTTATCGCTTAACGGCAGATTTAAGCTTTGAAGCAATGAGTGTACAAGAACTTTTGGATTTGCGCGATCGCCTGGTAAATAAATATCATCCCCATGAAGGCGACTTGTTAGAATTAGACTTTGGGCCGTTTTATGACTACACACCAACTATCCGCGACCCAAAAAATATTGGCAAAGGTTTACAGTATCTCAACCGCTATCTATCCAGCAAACTCTTTCAAGACCCTAAACAATGGTTAGAAAGCTTATTTAATTTCTTGCGCCTGCACCAATACAACGGTGTTCAATTACTAATTAACAATCGGATTCAATCACAGCAGCAACTTTCTCAACAAGTCAAAAAAGCGATCGCATTTGTCAGCGATCTATCTAATGATGTACCATACGACGAATTTCGCTTTCAATTGCAAACGATGGGTTTTGAACCCGGTTGGGGAAACACAGCCTACCGCGTCCAAGAAACTCTCAATATTTTAGATGAATTAATTGACTCGCCCGATCCCCAAACCCTAGAAGCTTTTATTTCGCGTGTGCCGATTATATTTAGAATTGTCTTAGTATCAGCACACGGTTGGTTTGGTCAAGAAGGGGTTTTAGGAAGACCGGACACAGGTGGTCAGGTGGTTTATGTACTTGACCAAGCCAGAAATTTAGAAAAACAATTGCAAGAAGATGTCTTACTCGCTGGTTTAGAAGGACTGAACGTCAGACCCAAAGTCATTATTCTCACCCGATTGATTCCGAATAGCGATGGGACGTTGTGTAACCAAAGGCTAGAAAAAGTCTACGGTACAGATAACGCTTGGATTTTGCGTGTACCATTGCGGGAATTTAATCCCAACATGACGCAAAATTGGATTTCTCGATTTGAGTTTTGGCCTTATTTAGAAACCTACGCCATCGACTCAGAACGAGAACTGTTAGCTGAATTCCACGGTAAACCCGATTTAATTGTGGGTAATTACACCGATGGTAATTTAGTCGCCTTTCTCTTGGCGCGCCGGATGAAAGTTACCCAATGCAACATCGCCCACGCTTTAGAAAAATCTAAATATTTGTTCAGTAACCTCTACTGGCAAGATTTAGAAGATAAATATCATTTTTCTCTACAATTTACGGCTGATTTGATTGCTATGAATGCTGCTAACTTTGTCGTCAGCAGCACCTACCAAGAAATTGTCGGTACACCTGATAGTGTTGGGCAGTATGAATCTTATAAATGCTTCACCATGCCAGAGTTGTATCATGTGGTGAATGGCATTGAATTATTTAGTCCCAAATTTAACGTTGTCCCGCCTGGGGTAAACGAGAGTTACTACTTTCCCTACACGCGGACTCAAGAAAGAGTCCAAAGCGATCGCGATCGCTTGGCAGAAACTCTGTTTACACTAGAAGATCCTAGCCAAATTTTCGGCAAACTCGACGACCCCAACAAACGCCCACTTTTTTCAATGGCGCGTCTCGACCGGATTAAAAATTTGACTGGTTTAGCCGAATGCTTTGGTCAAAGTAAAGATTTGCAAGAACATTTCAACTTAATTTTAGTTGCAGGTAAATTACGCACAGAAGAAACCAGCGACAACGAAGAACGCGACGAAATCATCAAACTATATCACATCATTGATGAATACAATTTACATGGCAAAATTCGCTGGTTAGGCGTGCGCTTATCAAAAAGTGATTCTGGTGAAATTTATCGCGTTATTGCTGACCGTCAAGGAATTTTTGTGCAACCTGCTTTATTTGAAGCTTTTGGTTTAACAATTTTAGAAGCGATGATTTCTGGACTACCCACTTTTGCCACTCAATTTGGTGGCCCTTTAGAAATCATTCAAGATAAAGTCAATGGCTTTTATATTAACCCTACCAATTTAGAAGCAACAGCCACAATAATTCTCGATTTTGTTGCCAAATGTGAACAAAATCCTAATTATTGGCAAGCAATTTCCCAAAAAGGCATTGAAAGAGTTTACAGTACTTACACTTGGAAAATTCATACCAACAAGCTGCTAACTTTGGCACGAATTTATGGTTTTTGGAACTTTACTTCCCAAGAAAATCGGGAAGACTTATTGCGCTATCTAGAAAGTTTGTTTTATTTAATCTACAAACCCAGAGCGCAACAGTTATTAGAGCAACATAAATATCGGTAATTAGTCAAGACAAAAGTTAAAAGGTAAAAGTCAAAAATCAGCCAGCTTTTGCCTTTTAATTTTTACCTTTTGACTTTTTGACCCTATCTTGTCAGATGTAACCAAGTTCTCGGGCCGACTACACCATCAGCTGTAATATTGCGGCTACTTTGAAATGCTTTCACAGCAGTTTCTGTAACTGCACCATAAACTCCATCTACCCGAATAGCATAGCCGTTAGATATTAATAGCTTTTGTAATACTCTCACAGCTAAACCAGAGTTACCAAAGCGGAGATTGGGTACAGTTCTGCCAGTAGCTCTTTGATATCTGGCTAAAAGAGTTGTATCATCATTAACTAATTGAGCCAAGCGTTGGGCGCGAGGAAATTTAACTTTTACAGGCTGAAAATTTTTGAATTCCGATAGACTATATAAATCTTGATTAGGGTTTTTATCGGTATTTTTAACAAGATTGTTTGGAGATTCAGAATTAAAAGCTACTAGCGTAGCAGAAGAATTTTCTTGCAGCTGCATGAATTCAGAAGGCGTGTTATTTGCATCTAAATTTGATTGAGATATCTGCCCCTGTGGTGTTTTATGCACGCCATTGTCTAGCTGAATTACAGGCTGCTGGGCTAAATGAGACGGAGATGGTTGCTGTGCAATTAACACGCCCGTCATCAGCAGGACAATATCACTCATGTTTTTTTGATGTTATTAACACCCATATTTCCTTTGACAGCAAAATTATGCTTTTTCCGGAATGGTGTTTTATAAAAAATCAAAAAGTATGAGATGGCTTTGTTAATAAAATGCTGCGATCGCCTTTTTGAGATACTTCTCAAATTTAGGCTATATTCAACGATTTTTTATTAGTTAAGAAGATTTTAATAAGAAAATAAATTTGATTTTTTAGACTTGATGAAGATACTAAATTAAGGTATCGTAGCGAACAAAATTAATATTAAATCTAGTTTTAAGTAAAAAGCGATCGCTGCATCAAGGTAACAAGCGATCGCTTTTGATAGCTATCTTTAGCCAATGCTTTCTATGACTGGATGGAAGTAAAAAGCAAAACCCAAAACTGTGTATGCAGCTAACAGTAATGTGCCTTCTAACCAATTAGATTTACCATCTGAACTAATGCTATTCGCAATTAACACGGATACAGCTACAGCCACTAACTCAAACGGATTAAAATCTAAATCCATTGGCTGACCAAAAAACCAGCCTGCAATCACCAACACAGGTGCAACAAATAAAGCAATCTGCATACTAGAACCCACAGCCACAGATACAGAAAGATCCATCTTATCTTTCATGGCTACAGTCACTGCTGTAGCGTGTTCTGCGGCGTTACCAACAATCGGAACTAAAATTACCCCAGTAAACAATGCGCTCAGTCCCAGTTGAGATGTAGCTACTTCTAAGGTATCAACCAGCATTTCAGATTCAACGGCGACTAGCAGCGTACATACTAGTAAAACTCCACTCCATAACAAAACATTAGGTTTAGCATGAGAACTTTCCTCTACTTGTGCTTCTACCTCCGCAACACCCACATCATAAAGATAAGCGTGGGTTTTCATCGAAAACAGCAGGGTTAAAGCATAAACTAGAATTAACACTACAGCCACAGCTAAAGATAAATCTTGTACAGTTTTTTCCCCAATACCTTGAGATGTGTAGTTCATCGCTGTGGGCAGCAAAATAGCAATCACAGCCAAATTCATCGAAGAAGCATTGACTCGCGCTACAATAGGTTGAAAAGTCTGTTCTTTGTGACGAATTCCTCCTAAAAACATTGAAAGACCCATCACTAAGAGCAAGTTACTAATAATTGAACCAGTGATACTAGCTTTCACTACATTGACCAGCCCAGCTTTTAAGGCAACTAAAGCTATAATCAACTCTGTTGCATTGCCAAAGGTGGCGTTTAACAGACCTCCCAGGGTCGGCCCAACCACAACCGCAATTTCTTCAGTCGCAGTACCCATCCAAGCCGCTAGAGGTAAAATAGCTAGACCTGCTGTGATAAAAACTATCAAGTCTCCCCATTCTAGAAAGTGAGCCGCCAAAGACACTGGGATAAACAACAACAGCACGAAAAAAATAATGTTTTTAGCTGACATTTGGTTACTTTAAGTTGAATGTATCCTACAAAAATGTTGAGTGAGAAAGAGGCCACACAAAACCTTTGAAGAAGCCCAGGGGAGCAAACAATTATTCTTCCTCATAAGCTCTATCTGCCTCATCCTCCTGAATACTCATAACTCAACACTCCAATAGGATACTCTCAAGAGTCTAATAAGCCATTGAGAAAATCTACTGTGATTGTTCTAAGGACAAATATGTTAACTAAGATTGCGTTATGTAGCGTTTTCGCAAACTTTCGTAGCAAAAGTATCAAATTAGAGGCGAATTAATACACCAAAAATCGAGTTTAATATATTAAAAGACAATTAAATTTTGATTGGCACTGCCCAGGAAAAAACCTCACTTAGTGTAGTTTGAGAAAACTCGGTGTGACAACGCAGATTTCCTACTCTAGTCGGAATGCTTTCTCAAAAATTAGACTATATTCTAGACACATAGTTTTCCTCGATACCGGATTTTGTCTGCAAGCCTGTGTAGATAAGGTTTAAATGCAAGGCTTTCGGTGTAAAAGTAAGTTTTTTGTTTTGGATTAAATATAACTACATGACTTCTGCTGCTGAACGGCCAGCTAGCTCTGGCACATCATTGTCAAATAATTCCCTTAATAAAGATACTCATCAGACTGATCCCTTGAGAACGTCTAATGGTGTGTACGTCACTGTGCATGGACACTTTTATCAACCACCACGCGAAAATCCTTATCTAGATGCGATTGAGCGTCAGCCAGGTGCGGCTCCATTCCATGATTGGAATGAGCGAATTCACTATGAATGCTATCGTCCTAACGCCTTTGCCAGAATAGTGAACGATAAAGGCGAAGTGATGGGGATCGTGAATAATTACGAATATCTCAGCTTTAACATCGGCCCTACCTTGATGTCGTGGCTAGAACGCTACGATGTGGAGGTTTATCAACGGATTTTAGAGGCAGATGTGAAAAGCTCCCAACGCTTGCAAGGTCACGGTAACGCGATCGCGCAAGTATATAATCACATCATCATGCCTCTGGCTAACGAACGCGATAAATACACTCAAATTCGCTGGGGCAAAGAAGACTTCAAATCCCGCTTTGGCCGCGATCCCGAAGGAATGTGGTTAGCAGAAACAGGTGTAGACTATGCAACTATAGAAGCTTTAATTGCTGAAGGTATTCGTTTTATTATTTTGGCTCCATCGCAAGCACAACGTTGTCGTCCTTTACCCAATAAAAATGATCCCCAGCCAGAATGGTACGAAGTTGGCGGTAGTCAGATTGATCCCACCCGTCCCTATCGTTGCTATTTGAGAGGGAATAAAGAGTTGGGATTAGGAAATGGAGATATTCTTAACTCCCCACTTCCTACTGCCGACTCCCAGAAATATATAGATATATTCTTCTACGATGGCCCGATATCACGAGATATGGGTTTTACAGATGTGACTTATAGTTCCAGCCACTTGGCCGGACGTGTTGGTTCTGCTGTGCGCGGGGATCATCGTCCCGCCCAATTGATTTCTGTAGCCACCGATGGAGAAACTTTCGGACACCATAAAAAAGGCACAGAAAAAACATTGGCATATGCCTTTATAGAAGAATTTCCTCGTCACGAGTGGACTGTAACCAACTATGCTCATTACCTCAGCATTCATCCGCCAACTTGGGAAGTAGAACTCAAGCCTATCACCGCTTGGAGTTGCGCTCATGGTGTTGATAGATGGCAAGATGACTGTGGTTGCGGTGGTGAAGGTAGCGTTTGGCATCAAAAATGGCGGCGACCTTTACGCAACGCTTTAAACTGGCTGCGGGATCAGTTAATTGAAGTGTATGAAGAGTACGGGCCACAATTTTTCCAAGATCCCTGGAAAGCCAGAGATGAGTATATCAAAGTTATCCGCGATCGCTCATCTGCCAATGTCAGTCGCTTTTTATCTCGCCATCAAACTCACAAACTCACCGCAGCAGAACAAGTAGATGCTTTGCGTTTATTAGAAATGCAGCGTCACGCTTTATTAATGTTTACTAGTTGCGGCTGGTTTTTTGAAGAACTTTCTCGTCCAGAAGGCACACAAATTTTGCGTTATGCCTCTCGCGCTTTGGAACTCGCGGGAGATGTCGCCGGAGTGCAACTAGAAAAAGGCTTCATCAAACGTCTGGGTTTAGCACCTAGTAATGTAGATGTATTCAAACATGGTGGCGAAATTTATCGCCAATTGGTATTAACAGCCCAAGTCAGCTTCAAGCAAGTTGCAGCCCACTATGCAATTACTTCGCTGTTTAATCATCATAGACCAGCAGAAACCTGCAATTTACCAGGACAAGAGATGGCAAGTAAACTGCATCATCCTTGCCAAAAGCGGATTTACTGCTATACCGTCAATGAATTAGATTACCAGTTGCAACGTATGGGATCGCTGACTTTAGTGGTCGGACACTTAAAGTTAGTCTCAGAGATTACTTGGGAAAGCGAAAATTTAGTCTTTGCCGTGCTGCATTTGGGTGGTTGGGATTTCCATTGCTGCATTCAACAGTTTGCTGGCCGCAGAGAATATAGCCAAATCAAAGACAAGTTGTTTACCGCATTGCAACAAGCCAGTGCTGCACAAACTATTTTGGTGATGACGCAGGTATTTGGCAAAGATACCTTTAGCTTGCAAAACTTGTTTGCGGAAGAACGCCACAGAATTATGCGGCTACTTTCTCAAGAAACTTTGACACGTCTAGACCAACTGTATACTCAAACATACAGAGAGAATTATGGCGTACTCATGGCATTCCATCGAGATGAATTGGCAGTGCCACAAGAATTGCAAGTGGCAGCTGAGATTGCTTTAGGATATCGCTGTATGACGACATTGCGATCGCTAGAGCAAGAGATTGCTGAACCACAATCATGTTGGAATCAAATTGTCGAATTAGAAGCCATCGCCACAGAAGCCAAACATCTGCGTTGTCGGTTAAATATCCCGGAAGGCAAGCAAATGTTAGAGCAATTAATCTTGCGATCGCTCTGGCAATTTTTGCATGATGACAATGATAATTTCTCCCAGGATATTCAACTTTTAGAAAGACTCATTGATGTTGCTTCTCAGTTAAATTTGGGAATTTCTTTATATCGTTCTCAAGAACTATATTTCAGCTGTTTAAACAGTCAAATAGTTCCCAGTTGTCTAACCAGCCTCGTTAACAAAGAAGACACTAATCAATGTCGGCAGTTATTAAAGTTAGGGCAGAAATTAGGCGTTGATGTAAGTGCGATTTTGAGTAAGTTGGATTAGAGGTTTGAGATAAATTAATTAAGGCACTTTTGTTGATGATTCGGCGGAGGTGTCTTTTTTTGTTGCGCGCAGAGGCGCAAAGGCGCGGAGGAGAGTGTAATATTATTTGACGCAGAAAATGATCAGCTAAAAAACATCTATTTTGCAGATTGCAATTACATCAAACTCTTGTGAGGTAGACATATTGTCCGCCCATTGGCTGCAAATTAAATATGGAATGATTTATTAGAAAAGTCGGGGATCTGAACTGCTCGACAGTGTTAATGTGTATCTATCCAGTTTGCTGCACAACAGAGCGCGTAACGCGAATATGCATACTGTCATTACACCTGAAAGAATCGAGTTGTCACCTGGCACAGTGGTAAGGATGTTAGGCTCTTGGCAAGATTATCAGCTATTAAGTGAGCAACTTGGCGATCGCTCTCTACCTCGCATTAAATACCGACCTGGAGAGATTTTGCTCATGGCTCCCCTACCAGAACATGGAAGAGATGCAAGCTTTTTGGGATTTATAGTAGCAGCTTTACTTGACCACTTAAACTGCATATACGAATCATTTACGCCCATCACTATGAGCTTGCCTGAATTTAGTGGCATTGAACCTGACTTTTGCTTTTATATTGAAAATGCCAGAGCAGTAGTAGGTAAGAAGCGTATCGACTGGCTAAATGATCCTCCTCCAGACTTGGTAATTGAGATAGATGTTACTAGCTATACTAATGTTGATGACTATCTTCCTTATCAAGTGCCAGAGGTTTGGCTGTTAAAAAATCAGCAGCTATTAATTTATAGATTGCAGGGAGAAAATTACATAATTACAGAAAGCAGGTATTTCCCCAATGTCAGAGAAATTGTGCAGCAATGCCTCCAAAGAGCAAATGAGCAAACAACAAGTGAAGTGATTAGGTGGTTAAGAAGCTGTTTGCATCAAAATGAACAGGTTTGAAAGTGCTGACAATTCAATACATTTTTTACACCTGTAGAGATGCGAATTGCGCGTCTCTACTTATTTGGAAACTTTTTCTCGCGCACATCTTCAGAATAGTCTTGTACAGCTTGGGTGATAATTTCGCGCAAGTTGGTATAACTCTTAGCAAATGGTGGTTGCTTGTCAGAAAGCCCAAGAATATCTGAGGTAACTAAAACTTGTCCGTCGCAATGCACTCCTGCACCGATCCCAATAGTGGGAATGGTAAGTTTTTGGGTAATCTGCATTGCTAAATCTGCGGGAATATGCTCAAGAACGATCGCAAATACTCCGGCTTGTTCTAAAGCGATCGCTTCGTTTAAAATTCTTTGGGCTTGTGCTTCTGTTTTTCCCTGTTGACGCAAACCAAGTTGATGCACTGACTGGGGCGTTAAACCAACATGACCCATCACGGGAATTCCAGCTTCGACTAAACGCGTAATTGTCTCTACCATCACTGGATAGCCGCCTTCTAACTTGACTGCTTGCGCGCCTGTTTCTTTCAAGATTCTCCCGGCTGAGTGCATTGCTTGGGCAATACTTTCTTGATAAGTCAAAAACGGCAAATCCACCACCACTAAAGCCCGTTTAACTCCCCGACGTACAGCTTTAGCGTGAAAAAGCATTTCTTCTAAAGTGATAGGTAGCGTGGTTTCATAGCCTAAAACCACTGCCATCGAATCCCCTACCAAGATTAAGTCTACACCAGCAGCATCGAGAAGTTGAGCGATCGCATAATCCCAGGCGGTTAATGCCACAATCGAACGTCTCTGTTGTTTCCATTGAACTAATTGCTGGGTAGTGATTGCCATTTTTGATAAGCGAGTAGAGAGTAGAGAGTAGGGAGTAGGGGAGAGGAACTCGGGGATTTCACTATTCCCCATTCCCTACTCACAACTCCCTCATTTCACAGCACGAGTAAAAGCAAGATGGGGTTTTGCACCGTTCATTTTGGGCATTAACCAAGCTAAACCTTCACTAGTGCCAATCCATAATTTATTACTAATATCAGGTACTAAAGCAAGCACTCGGCTAGAAGGAAGCCCCGCAACTTGATCTAAAACCGCGCCTGTATTTGGATTCAATCGTAACAAACCATTGCTCGTCCCTACCCAAACACTACCATCTTGGGCAAAGCGCACAGCAGTGACATTCTTACCCCGTAACGGAGTCACTGAGCGCAATACTTTATCTGTTTTTGGATCAATCACCAAGAGATTATTCGACATTCCCGCCCAAATTAAACCTTCGGGACTAATAGCTAACGTTTGGACAGATGTACCAGGTAAGCCGTCAATCCGTTTAATAATATAGGCATTGGCTGTATTGACCTGTACTAGTCCATCTAAAGTCCCCACCCACAATTGACCGTCAGCATCTAAAGTCAATGTATTAGCACTTACCCCAGGTAAGTTTTTGACGGTTGTCATAATTAAACCTTGGTCAGGGCTAACTAAAGCTAAACCGCTATCTGTACCAGCCCATAAGTAGCCTCGCTTGTCAACTAACATTGACAATACGCGTTTAGAAGGCAAAAACAAATTCTGCGCTGTAATTTCATTAGTCCGAGGATCGACTCGCATTAGTCCTTCATAGGTTCCTACCCAAACACGACCTACTTTGTCTTGAGCTAACGCGCCAATAGCAATATTTGGTAAATTTACACGCGCTAAAATCTTGCCTGTTTTCGGGTCAATGCGTGATAGCCCCCGCCAAGAACCTACCCAAAGATTGCCTCGAAAATCCTTGAGTAAGTTACTTACCCGATAATCGGTTTCGATAGAATTTTCTTCTAAATTTCTCTCATCAGGTAAAGGTTGGATTTGTGGAGGGGGTGGCGCAGCGGGATACGCAGGAGTTAACTCTGATGGTTTTACATCTGTTTGTGCCTTGGCGGGATTTGCTGTTAGGAAAACACTTATATTCGGGAGAGTCATTAACCCCAGCAAAATAGAAGTAACCAAAAAACTATTACGCTTACGGAACAATACCACGGTGACATTACCTCAGAAGATAGTAAGTATTGCCATTGCCTAAATTGGCTGGCGGTTAAACTCAGTGTTCCCCTTGACGGTATTGTTTAAATCGTCTTGATAAATTTTTCTCGTGATAGGGAGTGGGAAATGGGGAATAGGGCATAAGTCCTAGTAAATCCAATCATGTCTACCCTATTCCCTGTTCCTAAAACTGATCTTTCATTCCCCGGATACGGGCAAAGGTTTGCACCGGATCTTGACTTTTTGCTGCGGCTTGGAGAGAGGGTTGTTCCCAACGCAAAAACGGATTGGTGCGCTTTTCTACGCCCAAGAATGAGGGAACCGTTGCTTCGCCTTGAGTACGGGCATCTTGGACTTGGGCATAGCGTTGTTGTAAATCCGCATTATCACCATCTACAGTCAGAGCAAATTGTAAATTTTTTAAAGTGTATTCGTGAGCGCACCAGACACGGGTATTATCTGGCAGAGCGCGCAGTTTTTCTAAAGATGAGACCATTTGTGTGGGTGTACCTTCAAACAAGCGACCGCAACCACCCGCAAATAAGGTATCACCACAAAATAATTCCCCTGGTTCATCGGCGGTGTGGGGCGGGAAGTAATAAGCAATATGGGCACGGGTATGCCCTGGCACAAAGATAACTTCAGCAAGGCGATCGCCAAACTCGACGCGATCGCCTTGTTGCAAAAATACCTGCTGTCCGGGAATTCTGCCTTTATCCTCGGCTCCTCCATATACTTTCACATTCGGAAAATGTTGGATTAATTGCTGATTACCACCTACATGATCGTGATGATGGTGGGTATTAAAAATTGCCACTAATTCAGCTTTGAGTTCTGCAAGTTTACTGAAAACTGGCTGTGTTTCAGCAGGATCGACGACTGCGGCAATATTATATTGCGGTTCATGTAGTAAAAATATGTAGTTATCAGACAATGCTGCCAGACGGAATATCTGCATTTACTCTAGTTCCTTAACCAATTTCAGTGATTTTGTCTTGTTCTAAATCTGTGAACTTTTGATATTTCCTTTATTCTACCTAGGAAAATACATAAACAATGTGAATCTACAACCGTACTTACACTTAAATCATTTTAAATCACCATCAAGACTTACCTAATTTATCAGTAAAATTGCTCTGGGGATATAGGAATCATAAAGTTAAATTTATGCTGTTATTTTTAGTTATGAAAATAGCTAAAAAAACTGTTTTCAAGTTTTGTATTCAGCCTTTTTGGCTATGAAAAACTGAATTTTATCAGGGTTAATTTTACCTTTTACTCACAAAGTAAAAAATTTGACAATGCTGGGATATATTAGGAGAAAAAATGAGCGATCGACAGTCAATCTACATTAATATTGATAGCCAATCAGAAATGGCCGTTAAGCGAATTGTAGATAAAATTATTTCCTCAGGAAAAATGAGTCGTCAAGACCATAATTACCTGGTTTCTGCTGTTCTGTATAAGGGTGAAATTCGAGACAAAGAACGTCGTCAAATCAATCGCGTCTTCGATCATATCCAAACAGGACAGTTAAAAATAATTGACTAGTAGCTCATAATCTCCTAATCAAGAGGGTGTGCTTTGCCTATATGTTTTACTGTTCGTAGTAAAATATAGCTGCAACAAGTACACCCATTCTTGAGTTTTCATATGTTAGTTATATCTGCCAAATCTGGGCAACTAGGAAATCGGCTATTACTGTTTGCAAATTTTTTAGCATTTGCTATTGAATATAACTGTCAAGTTTTGAATCCAGCATTTGAAGAGTATGCTGACTTTTTTAGCTCAACAGCTAAAGATTTATTCTGTCGATTTCCCGCCACATATTTAACTATACCAGCTAATAAACGCCTACGCAAATACTACTATAAATTTAATCGTTATTTGGCTGAAAGTGGTAGATTTAACACAATTAATATTCAGCGAGAACAACCATTTAATTGGAGTAATTCTCCTGATTTAATCAATGAATTAAAAACCCATCATCTGAACTTTTTTCAAGGCTGGTTATTTAGAGATGGTTGGTTTATAAATGACATGACAAATTTATCTAAGCATAAACTAGCTATTCGAGAATATTTTCGACCTTTAAAAGTTCATCAAGTTAATGTCTCTCATCTCATCTCTAAAATTCGCCAAACAACAGATGTAATTATTGGCGTACATATTCGTCAGGGTGATTATCTGCAACATCAAAACGGCAAGTATTTTTATAATACCCAAGCTTATATCAAGGTAATGGCATCAATATTAGAGTTGTTCCCTGCTCAACAAGTCACTTTTTTAATTTGTAGTAACCAACAACAAGAAAAATCAGATTTTCAGCATTTACCTTGTGTTTTTGCCAACAATCATATAATTGAGGATATGTATTCTTTGGCAGAATGTGATTATATTATTGGCCCGCCTAGTAGTTATAGTATGTGGGCATCTTTTTATGGTGAACGACCTTTATATATGATTAGGGATATCAATAAAACTGTCGCTATGACAGATTTTGTCAATTTCTACCAATGGCAAGGAAAATTTTACCCTCATCAAGACTGGGGAAAAAGTTATTGGCAGTGGACACATTAAATTTAATTATTAACTATGTCAAAACCAACTAAAGGCTTTATTACCATCCTCACAGGACTTTATTCCTTCCAAGACTGCGTACATTTTTTGGCAGCAATTAGAAAATTTCATCAAGAACCGATCATTATTTTAATTGACCGTGTACCGAAAATTTTATATCCGTTTTTGACAGCTTTTAAAAATGTAATTTTAAAACCCGCACCAGCTAACGAAAATACAGTTTTAGCTTCGAGAGAAGCGAAGTTAGCCTTATACGCAGCATCAGAATTTGACAAAACAATTTACTTAGATTCTGATATTTGTTTATTAACAGATATTAATGATGTTTTTGATTATTTAGATGAATATGATTTTTTATTAACTGAAGATGTGCAGCCAAGTATTTTAAAAGCTACGAATTTATTACGTGGTAAACAAGAGGAGATGTTACCTAATGTTCTGCCCATCTTGCAATCCGTAGGTTTACCACTGAAGGAAGATAGCATACAGTATAATGGCGGGTTTATGGCATTTCGCAAAACCGCAACCACCGAGAAATTTTTCGCTGAGTTCCAGCATTATTTTGAAATTGTGAAAAACAATCAAGATAAACTGCTGCTGAAAGATCAAGGTGCTTTTGCTTGTGCGATCGCTACTGTTAAACCCAAGATGAAAATTTTGCCACCTACTTACAATTATCTCAGTAAATGGAAAGAAGCTTACAAAATTGATGAAGAAATAAAAGTCTTACATTGTACGTATCCTTACCGTCCTCAGTATGCTAAAAATATCACTCGCTCTTTATATACAAGAATCTTTGATAAGTTTGCCCAGGTATTTTTGCCTAACCAAGTCACAAATCCTTGGCGGAAGAAATAATTATCAATCAGGGCTATAACAGTCCGGGGAAATAATTACAAACAAATCTACTCCCTATTTCCTGCCTCAACCAGTAGTTTAGCAATCCAATAGGATTCCCATATTAATAATGAAAGATAACCCCAAGGTATCTATAATTGTTTGGAATTTATCAACAAATGATGGCTTTATTCGCGCTTCTCTGTTAGAAAAAGCTTTAGTAAAATTAGGCTGTACCGTTGAAATTGTTGGTTTTTTATTTAACAAAGAATTGTATCGAGCCATTCCAGCAGATGCGAAAATTAAAACTGTAGAAGGTGGCAATTATCCCGGTTTTTTCCAGTCTATTAGGAAATTTCTCAAATTACTAGATGGCGATATTATCTATGCCATTAAACCCCAACCAGCCAGTTTTGGCGTAGCTCTTTTAAAAAGAATTTATAGTAAAAAACCTGTAATTGTTGATGTTGATGATTGGGAACTGAGTTGGTATGGCGGTGATGCTTGGCGGTATCGACCCACACCCAAACAGTTAGCCAAAGACATATTCAAAAAAGATGGCGCATTAAGAATGCCCAATCATCCTTTATATATTAAATGGATGGAAAATTGGGTCAACCGTGCTGATGCAGTGACAGTACATACTAGTTTTTTGCAGAAGCGTTTTGGGGGGATTTCTGTTCCGAATGGCAAAGATACAGTATTATTTGATCCGGCTCGCTATGACTCGGAAGAAAGCAGAAATCGCTACGGTTTATCAGAATATCGCATCTTAATGTTTCCTGGCGCACCTAGGCCTTATAAAGGTTTAGAAGATGTGTTGATTGCCTTAGATAAAATTAATCAGCCAGATTTAAAATTAGTAATTGTGGGTGGCAGTCCCTACGATAATTATGATGAACAATTAAGGCAAAAATGGGGACGTTGGATTATCAAATTGCCTAATTACCCAGCAGATGTAATGCCTGATGTTGTAGCGGCGGCTCATGTAGTGGTTGTCCCCCAGCGAGATACACCGGAAACTCGCGCCCAGTTCCCATTGAAGTTAACCGATGGAATGGCGATGGCGAAACCTGTATTATCTACCAGAGTTGGCGACATTCCCGAAATTTTAGGCGATACAGGTTATTTAGTTGAGCCTGATTCTCCCACACAAATTGCCGAGCAAATTGAATTAATATTTCAAGATTTAGATGCAGCCAATGAACGTGGCAAAAGAGCCAGACAAAGATGTGTGGAAAAATATAGCATTGAGGCAATGGCAGCAACTCTTAAGTCAGTAATTGCTCGGTTGTAAGTGTTAGTTGTAGATGCTAGGCTAATGCGCGGTTCTGGCTGATTTAGCATTAACAATTGCGGCAACAAAAAAATCAATTTGATCCATATTTATAGGAAATTTAGCTGGTTCAGCAATTAAATTGAGGAATAATGTTAGAAGTGAGTAACGTTTAATAATATACCCAATGTCTACCAGGCAGCTACTACTAAGATTTGCAAAACCCTATCCAGGTTTAATTCTGCTGACTATAGTCTTAGGATTTTCTGGAGCTTTGTTTAACGGTGTCAGTACAACATTGATTGTGCCAGTAATTTTAAAAATTGTCGGGCAAGAAGTTGATTTAACAAAAGCCCCGGCAATTCTCAAAAAAATTATGAATCCTTTTGATGGCGTACCAGATGAATATCGCATATTAGTGATGTCTGGGGCAATTGTATTAACAATTGGGTTAAAAAATTTAGCATCTTATACCAGCGCATTAGCATCGAGTTCCCTAACGCGGATGTTGATGTCAGATATGCGTGAAGCCGGATTAAAACTATTATTAGAAATTGATATTGATTATTATTCAAAGATGAAAGTCGGTGATTTGATTAACCGACTTGGGGGAGAAATTGGCCGTGCAGCAACAGCTATTGGGAATACATTTAAGCTAGTCACTTTAGCAATTACAATTTTAGTGTTTGTCGGGTTACTGCTATCAATTTCTTGGCAATTAACTTTGGCATCGACCGTTTTATTATCTTTGGTAACGGTAGTTAATCAATATGCCATAGCTCGGGCCAAACAATTTGGTAAGCAGCTAAGTGAAATGTCTAAAGCCTATTCTATCTCTATGTTGGAGACTTTGAATGGGATTAGATTAGTTAAATCAACGGGTAATGAACCAAGAGAATATCAGAGAATTCAAAAGTTAATTCGGGCGAGAGAACAAGCAGACTTTCAAGCGCAGGCTAATTCGGAAGTGATTGCACCTTTAAGTGAAGTCATGGGAATTACGGCCTTAATTTTAATTGTATTTTTAAGTAAAACTTTTCTGGCTAATCAAATAGCCTCACTTTCTGCTGTATTACTAACATATTTATTAGTGTTACTCCGACTTTTACCTTTAATTTCTCAGTTAAATGGGATTCGCAGTAGTTTTGCTAGTACTAATGCCAGTGTAGAAGCAATAACAGATTTTTTAAGATTAGATAATAAGCCTTTTATGCCTAAAGGTGAAGTTATCTATACACAGTTAAAAGAAGGCATACATTTTAATTGCATTTCCTTTGCGTATCCTGGTCATGACAAATTAGTATTACGAGATGTTGATTTATATTTACCGCGCGGCACGACTTTAGCTTTAGTTGGTGGTTCTGGGGCTGGGAAATCAACTGTAGCTGACTTGTTACCCAGATTTTATGACCCGATCGCAGGTTCTATAAACCTTGATGGCAAAGACTTACGGGAATTTGATATCGCTTCTGTCCGTAAAAGTATGGGCATTGTCAGTCAAGACACATTTCTATTTAACGATTCAATTCGCAACAATATTGCCTACAGTCAGCCTGACGCTAACGAAGAGGAAATTATCAACGCTGCTAAACGCGCCAACGCTTACGAGTTTATTAGCAAGTTACCGCAAGGATTCGAGACATTAATTGGCGATCGCGGTGTGATGTTATCTGGTGGACAACGACAAAGATTAGCCATTGCCCGCGCCTTGCTGCAAAATCCCGAAATTCTCATTTTAGACGAAGCCACCAGTGCCTTAGATACAGTATCCGAACGCTTAGTACAAGAAGCCTTGGACAATTTAAGCCGCGATCGCACCACCTTAGTCATCGCCCACCGCCTATCTACAGTCCAAAAAGCCGATCAAATCGCCGTCCTCGATCAAGGGCGTGTAGTTGAAGTAGGAACTCACAACGAACTGTTACGCAAAGGTGGTTACTACTCACGCCTGTACTCAATGCAATTTAGCGATCGCCAGGAAAACAAGACCAAACAAAATCAAAGTTTAACTCGCCTATCGCACGAAATTCGCACCAGGTTAAACTCCATGATTGGCGTTTTGAGTTTGTTAATAGATGATTTAATCGATAATACTAAAGAGCAGGAAGAATTAATTCAAGAATCTTATAAATCTGCTTTAAGAATGATCACTACTCTGGATATTTTTCAGGATATTTTGCAAGTCCAAATTCAAGAGCGGTTTCTATCATCAACCGAAGCAAACCAAAACCAAAATTATCAATATCAAATCTTTAATTTAATGGTTTCTGAATTCCGCGATTGCTTAAATATCATATTTAACAGTCTGCGTTCTCTCACAGAAAATGCAATTTATACCCCAGAAGAGCAGCATCATTTTATTAGTGATGCTTATAATTACGCAATCATTCTGCTAGATAAATTAACATTATTTGAAAATACTATCCAAGAAGAAAATCATGAAAAATGATAGTTCTAAAAAAGACTATGTTTTTTATATTCAATCAGATTTACCTAAACCAGAAGCTCACTTAGTTCAGTCAACAAATGCTGCCAATGGCGCGGCAAATTTAGGTTACTCTGCTGTTTTAGTTCATCTTGATAAAAAAGCTCATCTGCTTAATTTAGTGCGTCCTTTTTACTATCAAAAATCACCAGAAAATTTAGCTAAATATTATAATCTCCATGACAATTTAAAAGTGGCATCTTTGCCGATGCCTTGGCCCATAGACTATGTAAACAATAAACTAACTAATTCCAATACCATCGCTACAAAATACTATTTTCCCATTCATATATTTCCGAATACACAACTTTTCCACAGCCGCAACTGGAATGCAGTGAAAGCGGCAATTAAACATGGCATTCCGGCGATATACGAACATCATCATCATGAAGATAAAAAATTTGAGCCAGAGATTGTTAACAATCCGCTATTACAAATTACCATCACCGTAGTAGATACAATCCGCAACAGCATGATTGCTAATGGAATGCCGCCAGAAAAAGTGATTAGACTCCATAATGGATTTAATCATTTATTTATGCACAGGCAACCAGAAAAAGCCGCCCAATGGCGAGATAAATTACTCAAAAATGGACAATCTTATTTAGTAGTGTATGCGGGAGCATTACAGCATTTTAAAGGTATTGATGTTTTAGTTGATGTTGCTCAACAAATGCCCCATGTGCAGTTTGCTTGTGCTGGTGGTAAGCCTAATGAAGTAGAACATTATCAACAGTTAGCCCAAGCAAAACAGGTAAGTAATATCACTTTTTTGGGTTATGTTTTGCATGATGAATTAGCACCGTTATTACAAGCTGCTGATATTTTGGCTCACCCGCATTGTTCGGGAAAGGCTGCTACCTTTACATCTCCGCTCAAGCTATTTGACTATTTAGCTTCGGGAACGCCGATTGTCGCCACAGAAATTCCCTCATTAATTGAATTTAAAAATACCCCGGCGATCGCAGCTTGGTGTGAACCAGATAATCCACATCAATTTGCCGCCGCCCTGCAAAAAGTTTTAGAAACTCACCCTAGAAAAATCGCAGGATATTCAGAAACTATCGAGTTTGTTAAACAATTTTCTTGGGAAAATCGTGCTGCTAAAATTCTCAGTTACGTTGATGAACGTTTTCGTCCACAGCTTAATTAATTTTTATAAAAAATAACGAGTTTAGGGATATTTGATATGGATGGTATTTGTACTCTTGCTAATGATAGAGTTTACGATCAATTAGTTGCTTTACTCAATAGTATAGAAGCAATTTATGGACAAGCAATGCCTGTTTGTATATATCCTTATGATGAGAAAATAGAGCAAATTACTCAAGCAATTGCTAGCCGTCCTTATGTGCAAATCTACAACAATCAGGAATCTATTCTTTCCTGGGATGAATTTGTGCGGAATATTTGGGATACTCATCCGACTGCTCAACAAAAATGGCTAAAAGTTAGCCAAGAAAAATATCATCGATTTGGAACTCATCGACGTTACGGTGCATTTGATGGGCCTTTTGACCGCTTCGTTTATATGGATGCTGATACCTTGTTGATGAGTCCTTTAGATAAAATTTTTAATCAACTAAATGAGTACGATTGGGTAGTCTATGATTTTCAACATACAGATTTATCTCATGTTTATCAAGAAAAATCCCCCAACTTAACAGAAGTATTTGCGATTGAAAGACTCAAAAAAGAAATATTTTGTTCAGGATTTTATGCTTCTAAAAAAAATATATTTACCCCAGAAATCCAAGCTTCACTGCTAGAAAAGCTGCGTCAAGGAGAAGCCGAAATTCTTTATCCTTCTGCTCCTGACCAAACTATTCTCAATTATATGGTGATGCGCTCAGGGATTTCTAGCCAAAATTTGGCCTTGCATCTACCTGCTGATGAAAAAACAGGATGTTGTGTCACTTCAAATCATTTTGTAGCAAAAGATCATGTACTGTATGACAAAGGCAATCGCTTGACTTATCTTCACTATATTGGCTTATCTTCTCAGTTATTTCATCAAGTTTGTAACGGAGAAAATATTGATTTTCCTTACCGAGATATTTTCTTACACTATCGCTATTTGCACGAACCGGAAAAGCGTCCAAAATTTACAACTCAACCGAAAGCTTATAATGCACCTCCAAGTTTAGGTACACGAATTCTCAAAAAATTAGGATTAGCAGTGGGGCATAAATAATTCAGATGGAAAGAAAAACTATTGGCATGATTAGCAGCTATAGTGCTTTAAAAACTAGAGGCGATTGGCTGTGGCAACAAACGCCCCATGCTTTTGGTGTTTGGCAAAATATTCAAATGCAGGCTTTAGCGAGTAAGCCTGATTTTTTATTAATGTATCAGTTTGATTTTCCTGAACCACCTAAACCGCAATCTTTTTTAGATAAACTGCGGAGAAAATCACCCAAAAAACAAGTAGATATCGCTTCTTTGTTACGTGGAGTCAGTAAAGAAAGAATAATTTATCTAATGCGAGAACCGCCTTTAGATGAGGTATTAAAAAATAACATCAATAATTATAAAGTAGCACAACAATACTGCGGTTATATTTCTGGCCCTGATGATTTTGCACCAATTCCTGAATATATGCCAGCTATTTGGTATCACAGTAATTCATTTCGGGATTTGAATGAAATGCCGCCTCCAGCTAAAGTTAAACCTTGTAGTTGGATTACTTCGGGAATTAATCGGACAGCCAATCATCGCCAGCGTTTAGACTTTTTACAATCCTTGCAGTCTCATCAAATTCCATTTGATTTATATGGACGCGACTTACCTAATTGGGCAAATTCTTTAGGGGAATTGAGTAATAAATGGTATGGCATGGCTCCGTATTATTACAATCTAGCAATTGAAAACTATGCAGATAATAATTGGTATGTCAGTGAAAAACTTTGGGATGCTTTGTTAGCATGGTGTTTGCCAATTTATTATGGTGGATCTGCGGCAGATAAATTATTACCATCTGGGAGTTTTTTAAGATTGCCCAGCTTAGATGAAAAAGGCATTGCTTACATTCAAGAAGTAACTGCAACCCCTGATGCTTGGTATGCTGCTAAAGATGCGATCGCCGAAGCTAGGCAAATAATTTTACACCAATTAAACTTGATGAATTGGTTAGCAAATTTTGTGAAAAGTCACGAATAAAATAGGTAACATAAGATGAGTCGCGGAATTTATATTATTGCCAATGATAAAGTTACAGATCATGCGATCGCACTCCTCAACAGTATCCGTACTTATGATGCAGATACACCAATCGTCATGATTCCTTATGATGATAACTATCACAACATAGCCGCAACTTTAAATCAATATTATGGTGTGCAGCTATATGAAGATTTAGAATTCATTGACCGCCTGTCTAAGAGATTGCACGAAACTTTTGGCGGGCAATTTTTCGCCCGTCCTAATCAATTTCGTAAACAAGCTTGTTGGTTTGGGCCGTTTGATGAATTTTTATATATTGATACAGATATTGTCGTCTTTGAAAAGATTATTGATAATCTCAATTATTTAGATAATGCCGATTTTATTTGTTGCGATTATCAACATCTAGGCGGCATCAAAAATGTATTCAGCAAGAAAGTATTAACTGATAAAATATTTACTGAAGCTGAACTTAAAGATATGTTCAATGGGGGTTTTTGGGCTTCCAAGAAAAACCTCATTTCCGAACAAGATTTGTACGAAACCTTTGCTGAGTGTGCCGCCCATCCAGATTATTTTGACTTTTCTGAAAAGACTTCTGACCAACCAATTATTAACTATATGTTGCTAAAACGGATTCCGCGCCGTTTTAATGTGGTGCGTCGCCCAGAAAAAGCACCAGGAAATTGGGCAGGTAGTCCACAATTTCAACAACAGGGAAATATTTTATTTGATCCAGCAGTTAATCAACCACTGCAATATCTCCATTGGGCGGGAATTCGCATTCAACCTGGTTGTCCTTATTGGGAAATTTGGGAACATTACCGCAATTTGAATCCGGCTTTACCAAAAGCAGATATTCCCGCCCCAGCAAAACAAAGTCAATGGTATACAAAACTTCGGACTGTGAAAAATCAAGTTCGGAAGATTTTTACTTAATTAGGCTATTGCAAGGGTTAAGATTAATAAATGCTATGTCAGGGGCGATCGCAATCTAATTTTTTGGCAAATAGGAGTTGCGATCGCCCCCTGCCATTCGCTAGGATCTGTAAGCTTTAGGGTATAGACTAAGCGGATTGGGATACAGCTACACTCATGTAGGTTATCCAACTACAACCTAGGTTATTGAGATTTTACAAGAAAAACAACAAAACAATGGCGAAGCGCGTACAATTAGTTTTGACTCAAGATGTCAGCAAATTAGGCAAGTTAGGCGACTTAGTAGAAGTAGCTCCTGGCTATGCTAGAAATTATCTTATTCCCCAGAGTTTGGCAACCCGCGCCACTCCTGGTATTCTCAAACAAGTAGAACGCCGTCGTGAAAAAGAGCGTCAACGGCAATTAGACCTACAACAACAAGCACTAGAACAAAAAGCAGCTTTAGAAAAAGTTGGCAGCCTAAAAATTGCTAAACAAGTTGGTGAAAACGAAGCTATTTTCGGTACTGTCACCAGCCAGGATATTGCAGATGCAATTAAAGCAGCTACCAGCCAAGAAGTTGACCGTCGTGGTATCACAATTCCCGACATTGGCAAACTCGGTACTTACAAAGCTGAAATCAAGCTGCACTCAGACGTTACAGCGCAAATCGACTTTGAAGTCGTTGCTAGTTAAATATTGCTTCTGTTAAGCAGAATAGTTTGTTGGGTTTTGCTGTTGCTGAACCCAATAACTCTAGACTATTTTGAGTTAGCCTAGTCTTCAAATTCACCTTTCTGGCTACATAATTAAAATACATAGGTGATTGTATGACTAATCAGCCAGACAGACTAGACCGAATTGAAGCGGCCTTGGATAGACAGCTGCAAGTAAACGCCGAACTCAGGCTAACAGCTGAAGCTTTGCTGCAAACTGTTCAAGTTCATCAACAAAACTTTGAAGTAATAGTGGATGAAATTAGACAGATGCACTCTGAGATTCGAGGACTGCAAACTGAAAATCGCCGTATTTGGGAACGCCTAGAACGGCAAGATCAATAGTAAATTTGACAGCCAACACGATGTACAGTGTGAGTAATTTTTAGCTAAGTTATTGTAGTTATTGTAGGTTGGGTGCAGGCGCACAAGGGTATTTGTAGAGACACACTAAATATATATCGCGCCGTAACCCAACATCATCATATTTTGAGAGAATATTGCAACAGGTAAAATAATTGCAGCGTGAATTTTACCGTGGGAATTGAGATATTTTGGTAGTTGAAAATTTTGCGGTTTTTTTCGTGGCATTTGTTGGGTTCCACTTCGTTCCACCCAACCTACAATATCAGGCGATCGCATTGCTATCAAACTACTCGCTAGAAATTATTGTATGGAATACCGCAGAGCAAAAGTAGAAGGAGGTACTTTTTTCTTCACTGTTGTTACTCACAATCGCCGGGAATTTCTCTGCGAACCAGAGAATATTATTTTGTTGCGACAAGCATTCAAAAAAGTGATTGCACAATATCCATTGATTGTAGATGCGATCGCTATTTTACCAAACCATATCCATTGTCTTTGGAGTTTACCCGCAGGAGATAGTGATTTTTCCAATCGTTGGCGATTAATTAAAAACTATTTTAGTCATCGTTGCGATGTTAAATATCATGGAAAAATATCAGCATCGCGTCAAAATAAAGGCGAATTAGCAGTTTGGCAACGCCGATTTTGGGAACATCAAATTAAAGATGAAGCTGATTTTATTCGCCATTGTGATTACATCCATTACAACCCCGTTAAACATGGCTATGTCAAAGCACCTAAAGATTGGCAATATTCCAGTTTTATGTTGTATGTGCAGCGAGGAATATATCATATTGATTGGGGTGCAGAAGAAGATATAGAATTTCCACAAGACATAGGAAATGAATAATATTCGTAGGTTGGGTGCAGGCGCACGAGAGATATTGAAAACAACACATTAAATATATATTGCGCCGTAACCCAACACCAAATCATCATTTTTTGATCAATTCTTTGTAGGTTGGGTGCAGGCGCACGAGAGATATTGAAAACAACACATTAAATATATATCGCGCCGTAACCCAACACCAAATCATCATTTTTTGAGAGAATATTGCGACAGGTAAAATAATTGCAGCGTGAATTTTACCGTGGGAATTGAAATATTTTGGTAGTTGAAAATTTTGCGGTTTTCTTCATAGCATTTGTTGGGTTCCACTTCGTTCCACCCAACCTACAATATCAGGCGATCGTACTGAGTTATTGTAGGTTGGGTGCAGGCGCACAACAGTATTTGTAGAGACACACTAAATATATATCGCGCCGTAACCCAACACCAAATCATCATATTTTGAGAGAATATTGCGACAGGTAAAATAATTGCAGCGTGAATTTTACTGTTTGAATTGAGATATTTTGGTAGTTGAAAATTTTGCGGTTTTTTTCGTGGCATTTGTTGGGTTCCACTTCGTTCCACCCAACCTACAATATCAGGCGATCGTACTGCCTATCTACTCAAATCTAAGATTATGTTTCCATCCCCTTGCGGGGTAAGTGGTTTGGATACTCAAGAAAAAGTTTGGTATGAGGTGCAATTTAACGTTTCCATCCCCTTGCGGGGTAAGTGGTTTGGATACTATCAGAGGTACTAAAGGCTCTCCGACAAAGTGTTTCCATCCCCTTGCGGGGTAAGTGGTTTGGATACTATCAGAGGTACTAAAGGCTCTCCGACAAAGTGTTTCCATCCCCTTGCGGAGTAAGTGGTTTGGATACGGAATACTGGTATGGCTGATTTCTCCAGCAACTTTCAGGTTTCCATCCCCTTGCGGGGTAAGTGGTTTGGATACTTATGTTTTTAGACTCCATCCAAACCATTAAGAAGGATGGTTTCCATCCCCTTGCGGGGTAAGTGGTTTGGATACCAGGGGATGCGTACGTACTAAAAATTGAGAATGTTTGTTTCCATCCCCTTGCGGGGTAAGTGGTTTGGATACCTTACGCATTAGTAATCAAAAATGAAAATGGTTTTGAGTTTCCATCCCCTTGCGGGGTAAGTGGTTTGGATACCAGAATCTCACTATGCAGCGTACCTCAAAGGTAAAGCGTTTCCATCCCCTTGCGGGGTAAGTGGTTTGGATACCACCAGTTTATGAAGACCATTTCTTTTGTTTTGAGGTTTCCATCCCCTTGCGGGGTAAGTGGTTTGGATACGCAATCTGCTGCTGAAAAGCAAGCTTCAGAATGGTTTCCATCCCCTTGCGGGGTAAGTGGTTTGGATACTCTACGTTTCTGCCGTAAATATCGGGAAAGGTTTCCATCCCCTTGCGGGGTAAGTGGTTTGGATACTGTCTCGGAATAATTTTCTTTATTATTTTACATCTCATGGTTTCCATCCCCTTGCGGGGTAAGTGGTTTGGATACTCTTCGCTCAGGGGAGCTTGCAGGGAAAGGGTTCTAGCCTGCAAATCGACACCGCTTTTTAAATTCTCAATACGGTGTCGTTGATTCTCAATAACTTAGCACTCAAAATGAGCGAAAGTCAGTCTGGCTAAGGTATCGACACCAGTCAACGAAATTATGCGGTTTTCAAGGTTCGGAGGAGTGGTGTCGAAAAGTTGATACAGTTTTGTACGTTACATCTGTGTCGATTATTTATCAAGTCTTATTTGCAATTTGTAATGTAGGCGGGCTGATAAGCTGCTACGCAGCCTATCAAGGCAATTAGCTATGTTTTAGCTAAGGTTAATTTAAGTGATATCCTAAAATACTCATCCAAAATTATATATGGCGGAAGAATTAAATTTTCAAGGCGATGGTAGCGATGCCTACGGCAACCCCTCCGGGCAACGCCTACCACCCCAAAATATTGAAGCAGAAGAAGCGATTTTGGGGGGAATTTTATTAGATCCAGAAGCGATTGGGCGAGTTAGCGATCGCTTAGTTCCCGAAGCATTTTACATTAGCGCCCATAAAGATATTTATCAAGCCGCCTTGCGCCTCCACGCCCAAAGTAAACCCACAGATTTACTTTCTATTACCAGTTGGTTAACTGATAATGATTTACTAGCGAAGATTGGTGGGAGAAATAAACTAGCCACCCTCGTAGACAGGACAGTTTCTGCTGTTAACATTGACGCTTTAGCAGGGTTAGTCATGGAAAAATACCTGCGGCGACAGTTAATTAAAGCTGGTAACGAAATTGTCCATTTAGGTTACGAAACAGAAACCGAATTACCCATAGTTTTAGACAAAGCAGAACAAAAAGTTTTTGGTGTCACGCAAGAACGACCCCAATCAGGTTTAGTGCATATTTCTGATACTTTAGTCAATACTTTTCAAGATATTGAAACACGCCATCAAGGTGTCGCTTTACCAGGAATTCCTTGTGGCTTTTATGATTTAGATGCCATGACTAGCGGTTTTCAGCGTTCTGATTTGATTATCGTCGCTGGCAGGCCGTCAATGGGTAAATGCCTCAGCTTTGATGCGGAAATTGTCTTGGCAGATGGACAAATTACAACAATTGAACAATTATACAAACAACGTCAAGGCTCGTTGTTGACGTTAAATGATAACTGGAAATTCAGCTTTACCCAACCATCTGCATTTGTAGATGACGGTATTAAACCTGTTTTTCGGGTAACAACTCGCCTAGGAAGAACCATTGAAACCACAATTACCCATCCATTTCTAACTATTCAAGGCTGGCAAAAATTAGCAAATATCCAAGTTGGAGAGCGAATTGCAGTACCGCGCAAAATAGATGTATTTGGGACAAAAACTTTGCGTGAATGTGAGGTGAAATTACTCGCCTATTTAATTGGTGATGGTGGTTTAACTAATAGCAATCCCAGATTTACAAATAGTAATCCGTTACTACAAGCAGAATTTTCTCAAGCTGTGGCTGATTTTGGTGGTTTAGCTGTGCGCTGGGAGACTTCCCCAGGACAACGCACACCATCACTTTGTGTTCGAGGTGATTTAGAATTTATTGCTAGTCAAAGACAGTTGTTTGCTCAACGCTTAAAAACTTTAGTTCAATCTCAAAGTTTAACTGCTAGACAATTGAGTTGTGAGTTAAATGTCAGTCCAGCTTTGTTCAGTATTTGGCAGCAAGGGCAATGTGTACCAAATTTTGATACTTTTAAACAACTGTGTACACTTCTGGAAACTGAACCAGAGGAATTTGCACCTCATGGATTTACTAGCATTAGCAAAGCTAGCCGAAATTCTTTAGCAAATTGGTTAGAAGAGTTAGGGTTATTGGGTAAGGATGCTCATAGCAAAACAGTACCAGCCATTGTATTTCAGTTAGAGCGATCGCAAATAGCTATGTTTCTCAATCGTCTGTTTGCTACAGATGGTTGGGCCACTTTACTGTCAAGCGGTCAATCGCAATTAGGTTACTGTTCTGTCAGCGAAAAACTAGCAAGACAAATCCAACATTTATTATTGCGATTTGGCATTATTGCCAGACTGAAAAAACGTTCGGTGAAATATCAAGGCGCTCGCAGACAAGCTTGGCAATTAGATATTATTGATGCCCAAAGTATCAAAACATTTATTGCGGAAATTGGGATTTTTGGTAAAGAAGCAGCCTTAGAAAAAGTTGCCGATGCAATATCACAAAAACGATATCAAACTAATTGTGACTTAATTCCTAGTGAAATTTGGGAACAGATAGCAATAGCTAAAGGTAACGAATCTTGGGCAAGTTTAGCCAAACGTGCTGGCATTCAAAACTCTACAAATATACACGTCGGTAAACGTGCTTTCAAAAGAAACCGATTGTGGAATTTAGCAACTGCTTTAGAAAATTTACCACTACAACAGTTAGCTACTAGTGATATCTATTGGGATGAAATTGTAGCCATTGAGTTAGTAGGTTATAAGCAAGTTTATGATTTAACAATTCCTGAAACACACAATTTTGTTGCTAACGATATCTGTGTTCACAATACAGCCTTTTGTTTGAACCTAGGTCATAACATCGCTGCTTTATATAAATTACCAGTGGCTGTGTTTAGCTTAGAAATGTCCAAAGAACAGCTAGTACAGCGACTATTAGCCAGTGAAGCGGGAATTGAATCTGGTTATCTGCGGAGTGGACGTATTAGCCAAACCCAGTGGGAACCGTTAAGTCGGGCAATTGGTATGCTTTCTGAGATTCCACTTTATATTGACGATACGCCGAATATAACAGTCAACGAAATGCGATCGCAAGCCAGAAGATTGCAAGCCGAACAAGGAACAGATTTAGGCTTGATTATCATAGATTACCTGCAATTAATGGAAGGCGCAGGCGATAACCGCGTACAAGAATTATCTCGCATCACACGCAGTCTTAAAGGTTTAGCCCGTGAGTTATCTGTACCTATAATTGCATTATCACAGTTAAGTCGCGGTGTAGAAGCACGTACCAACAAGCGCCCAATGTTATCTGATTTGAGAGAATCAGGTTGTTTAACTGGTGATAGTTTAATCACATTGGCAGATAGTGGATTACAAGTACCAATCAAAGAATTAGTTGGTAAATCTGGTTTTGCTGTTTGGGCATTGAATGAATCCACAATGCAATTAGAAAGGGCAATTGTTAGCCATGCTTTTGCTACAGGAATCAAGCCTGTATTTACCATCAAAACTCGATTAGGACGAAGAATTCGTGCTACAGGTAATCATAAATTTTTAACTATTAATGGCTGGAAAAGACTTGATGAATTAAATCTTAACCAACATCTATGTTTACCGAGAAATCTTCCTAGTTCTGGTAAACAAACAATGACCTATGCCGAAGTTGCATTATTAGGCCATTTAATTGGTGATGGCTGTACACTGCCACGTCATGCGATACAGTACACGACCAGAGAGATAGATTTAGCAGAAAATGTTGCTTTCTTAGCCAGAGAAGTTTTTGGAGATTCAATTGTTCCTAAAATCTCGCCTGAACGAGACTGGTATCAAGTATATTTATCTGCGGCACAACGTCTTACTCATAATGTGAGAAATCCCATTGCTAAATGGTTAGATTCCCTCGGAATTTTTGGTTTAAGGTCTTACGAAAAATTTGTACCTCAAGAATTATTCTCACAACCACAAGAGTTAATAGCCTGCTTTTTACGACACCTTTGGAGTACAGATGGTTGTATTAAATTAGTTGCTGGTAAAAGACCAAGACCTATTGCGTATTATGCCAGCAGTAGTGAAAGATTAGCCTTTGATGTACAAACACTTTTGTTAAGGCTTGGTATTAATGCCAAGCTCAAGATAATTCCTCAAATAGGCAAAGGTAGAAACCAATATCATGTAACAATTACTGGTAAGCCTGACCTTGAGTTATTTATCCAAAAAGTTAGAGCAGTAGGAGAATATAAGCTAGGCTCATTACAACAAATTGCTCAACACTTGCAAAAATCAAGTCATAACCCAAACAGAGACATAATTCCCAAAGATGTTTGGAAAACACTAGTTGTACCTGCAATGCCAAGTGTTGGTTTAACTACAAGGCTATTACATTCCTCACTAGGAACATCTTATTGTGGCTCTACACTTTACAAAGCAAATTTAAGTCGAGAAAGAGCATTAAAAGTAGCCAACCTTGTTAAATCAAATCAACTACTTACACTTGCCAACAGCGATGTTTATTGGGATGAAATAGTTTCAATTGAATTAAGTGGAGAGGAAGAAGTGTTTGACCTAACTGTTCCTGGTTTACACAACTTTGTAGCCAACAATATTATTGTTCACAATTCGATTGAACAAGACGCGGATTTAGTCATTATGTTATACCGCGATGAATATTATTCACCAGATACCCCCGATCGCGGCATTGCTGAAGTCATAGTAGCAAAACACCGCAACGGCCCAACAGGTACAGTAAAACTTTTATTCGACCCGCAATATACCAAATTTAAAAACCTAGCCAGACCCAATTATTAAAGTGTGAAGTGTGAAGTCTAAAATTTCATACTTCATACTTCACACTTCACACTTTATTTGACTTCCAACAATTCCACATCAAAAATTAGGGTAGCGTTGGGTGGAATTACACCACCTGCACCACGGGAACCATAACCTAAATCTGAAGGGATAATTAACTTACGTTGACCACCAACTTTCATGGTGCTAAGTCCTTCGTCCCAACCTTTGATCACTTGTCCTACGCCGATAATAAAGCTAAAAGGACGGCCGCGATCGCGGGAACTATCAAACTGAGTTCCATCTTCTAAAGTGCCAGTATAGTGAACTACAACTGTTTGACCAGACTGAGGAGTTGCCCCAGTTCCCTCTTTGATTTCAGTGTATTTTAGTCCAGAGGGAGTAGTTACGACATTGGCATCAGACATAGGTTTGTTTGCTATTAGGGTATTGTTTTCTGTAATGATAGTGGGTGATGGTTGTGATTGGGTCAAATTAGCAGCAACGGCAGTATCCGGTTTACCGCCTAATTGCGCTAATACTAAAACCACCACACAAACCAGCATGACACCCACGCTGAGTAAAATTGCTTTCAAAATTAGTCCTCCCTACTGAGGTCGTTTGGCAAAAGCAATACCAACAGGACACATTTAGTTTAAATCAGAAAGCACATCTTAACGCCAAAGCTTATTTTCTAAATCCCGTACTTGACGTTCTAAACGGTCAATTCTCCCCCGGAGTTCATCTACCTCAGACTGACGCGCCACTCCTAAATCTTGCAACATATTCCGCATTTGTCGTTGCATTTGAGCATCCCAATTGCCTTGCTCTGACTTTAGCTGCTGTACAATATCATCCATTACCGCCTTAGCTTGCTCAGGATTCAGCTTACCGTCTTTGACTAATTCATCACTCACCTCACGCAGCTTTTCTGCAACCAAAGACGTTGTACCAATTCCCACCATCATTAGCTGTTGCAACCAGTTGTTGCTATCCATACGTCCTTCCTGTTATTTATTTCAAACCAGCCTCCTTGCTCTTGAGTGTATGCAATCAAGCTATGCTGGAAGCGTAGTTATTCTAGCTTACAGTTCTATTTTGACAAACGCAGGGGATGAATGAGTGTAGTGATAGAACTGCTGAAATTTAGGGTTAACCCACATCAGCGAGAAAATTTTATCCAGAAAGATGCAGAAATTTGGACAACAGCCTTAGCTAAGTATCCAGGATTTCTCAGTAAAGAAGTTTGGATTAACCCGAACAACCCTACAGAAGTGATTTTTCTGATTCGTTGGAATACTTTAGAACAATGGCAAGCTGTTCCTCAAGCTGATTTAGAGCAAATCGAACAGCAATTTGCCCAAGCTGTAGGAGACATTTATCAGTTAGTAGAAGTTACAGAATATCAAGTCAGAAAGTTTCCTCAAACTTAGAGGATGTTTTAAAAGTTTTGGGCGAATATAATTTGCTACGACACAAACAAAGTTCGCCTGCAAGGACTAATAAATTAATACTAAATATTTTCCCCTAATCCCCATGTGATTGTGAAATTTATTCAATTATTCTGAAATATCCCAAAATTATTCAACCAGTTAGATATACTCGGTTTGAAAGCTGGGCAAACACGAATATGGTAGTAGATTGGTTAGCTGTTTGGGGTATAACTCAGGCTGTCGGGTTTGCTTTTAAACCTATTTTTGAGGATTTAGCAAAAGACGTAGCTAAAGACTGGGCGAAGGATTTATTAAAAAGTATTCCCAAGAACATTTTGCAGCAACTCACAAAAGAAGATATTGAAGTTGCTGCTGGCAAAGCCTTAAAAGAATTTTTACAGTTAATGCAGCAGGAATTAGAAGATGCAAATATAGAAGAATCTTTACTAGAGCAATATACTCAACCCTTAAATAAATTTATTCATGATAAATCCTTGGTTGAAATTTTAAGCAATACGTTTCAGCCAGATTGTCAATCATTAGACACCCAAGTGTTATCTCCTATTTGGTATCAACTAAATTTGCCAAATTTACCTCAAGAATTTGATTGGGAAAGGTTAACGAAAAGATATCTCAAAAAAGTCAAAGCAATTATTCGAGAGTCAGATAAATTACGCATTATTCTAGATAGTAAACATTTAGAATCAGTCAATAATAATCTGCAAGAAATGTCAGGAATTATTACAGATTTTGATTTACGCGGCTATCAAGAAGGGCTAAGAGAACGCTATGGAAACTTGAAATTAGATAGTTTAGATACAACAGGCTATGCTTATAATGAGTTGAAATTATGGCGAATGTTTATCGCCCAGAATGTCCGGGAAGTTCACCAAGTTTTACCTCAAGTACATGAACTACCGAAAGAACATTTAAGAGAACTCCGCAACAGTCACCAAATAGAAGCAGAAATTTCTCTAGAAGAGTTAGAAGGCTATCGCCGAATTTATTTTGGGCAGCCGATAGTTTCTGTACTAGATATTATTAATAATCCGGCTTATAAATATATAGTTATTTTAGGTGATCCTGGTTCAGGCAAATCTACTCTATTGCAATATTTAGCTTTAACTTGGGCAGAATCACCGCTAAATAATGTAATTTCTCTCCCTATTCCTTTATTAATTGAGTTACGTACTTATATTCGTCGGCGAGAAAATAATGAATGCAATAATTTTTTAGATTTTTTTCATAAATGCAGTGGTATTGTTCACCATCTCAATCAAAATCAATTACACGAACATTTAAAAGCTGGTAATGCTTTAGTGATGTTTGATGGTTTAGATGAAGTATTTGAAATAGGTAAGCGGGAAGATGTAATTACAGATATTCATCGGTTTACTAATGTATATCCTTATGTGCGGGTAATTGTGACTTCGCGCGTCATTGGTTATAAACCACAAAAATTACGCGATGCCGAATTTCGTCACTTTATGCTGCAAGATTTAGATACGGAGCAAATTCATGATTTTATCAATCGTTGGCATGAATTAACATTTAATGATCAAGAAGATAAGTTACGCAAAAGGGAGCGGTTGCAAAGAGCGATTGATGCTTCAAAATCTATTGCCGAATTAGCAGGAAATCCACTATTATTAACAATGATGGCAATTCTCAACCGTAACCAAGAATTGCCGAGAGATAGAGCCACACTTTACGAACAATCTTCACGGGTGCTGCTGCATCAATGGGATGTAGAACGTGCCTTAGTGGAAGATTCACGCCTTGATCCCAAAACTATTGATTATAAAGATAAGCAAGCAATGTTACGTCAGGTTGCTTATCATATGCAAACTAGTCCTAAAGGTTTGACTGGCAATTTAATTAGTGTTGGCGATTTAGAAAAGATTTTAATTAAATATCTCAAAAATATTGAATTTGATCAGCCAACAAAAGTTGCTAGGGTGATGATTAATCAATTGCGGGTTCGCAATTTTATGTTATGTTTTTTGGGTGCAGATTATTATGCGTTTGTCCACCGCACTTTTTTAGAATATTTTTGTGCTTGGGAATTTGTCTGGCAGTTTAAGGAAACTCAAACTTTATCTATTACAAAATTAAATAATGAAGTTTTTGGTAAACATTGGCGTTATGAAACTTGGCATGAAGTTTTGCGCCTGATTACTGGGATGATTGAACCAAGATTTGTTTGCGAAACTCTCAATTATTTAATGGCCCAAAATGGTGAACAAGATAAGTTTATCAATTTGTTTTTAGCAGCGAAGTGTCTGGCAGAAGTACGAAACCGAGCTTTAGTGGCGACAACAGCTACTCAGTTACTCAATAGGTTAAAAGAATTAACTAAATATGACTTAAGTTATTATTATCAACCATATCGAGATGAAGAAGAAACCAAATTAGTTCAAGAAATTCGGACTCAAGCAGTTGCATCAGTAGCGACTACTTGGAAGGATGACCCTGACACTTTGTTGTGGTTAAAACAATTGGCTAATGCTGATGAACATGAAGATGTTCGCCGTGCGGCGGTACAGGAATTAGCTAGAAGTTTTAAAGATCATCCTGATACTTTGGTGTGGTTAAAACAAAGAGCGATCGCTGATAATGATTGGACAGTACGACAAGTAGCTTTGCAAGAATTGGCCAGAAATTTTAAAGATGACCCCGAAATTCTGCCCATGTTGCAACAACACGCCACAACTGACGAAAACGAGTATGTCCGCCAAGCGGCTGTGCAAGAATTAGCGCGCGGCTTTAAAGAAAAACCAGATATTTTACCTTGGCTCAAACAGCGCGTCACTGCAGATAGTTCAGGTACTGTGCGGCAAGTAGCTGTGCAAGAATTAGTCAGAGCCTTTAAAGATAATTTTGATATTTTGACTTGGCTAAAACAACGCATTACAGATGATGACTGGACTGTGCGCCAAGCGGCCGTGCAAGAATTGGTGAGGAATTTTCAAGACGACTCGGAAACTCTCGCAATTGTGCAACAACGCGCCACTACCGATGATAATGAATATGTGCGTCAAGCGGCGGTGCAAGAATTAGCCAGAACTTTTAAAGATGACTCAGAAACACTTTCTATCCTTAAACAATGTGCCACAACAGATCAATATTCCGGTGTGCGCCAAACCGCCGTTGAGGAATTAGCCAGAGGGTTTAAAGAGGAACCGGAAATTTTAACCTGGCTAAAACAGCGTACCACGGCGGATAACGATCGCTATGTGCGCCGTGCGGCGGTGCAAGAATTAGCCAGAAATTTCCCAAATGACCCTGAAACTATCACTATCTTGCAACAACGGGCGATCGCCGATCAATATTCTGATGTGCGCCGCGCCGCCGTGCAAGAATTAGCCAGGGGATTTTACAACCATCCACAGACGCTCACAATTCTCAAACAACGCGCCACTACAGATGATAATGAATATGTACGACGCACCGCCTTGCAAGAACTAGCCAGAGGGTTTACAAACGATCCCGAAATTCTCCCCATCCTCAAAAAACACGCTACATCTGATAAATATGCAGATGTGCGTCAAGCTGCCGTGCAAGAATTAGCCAGAAGATTTAAAGATGACCCTGATATTTTCGCTATTCTCAAAAAACGCGCCACTGCGGATAAATCTGCAAACGTGCGACAACTAGCACTGCAAGAATTAGCCAGAGGTTTTCGAGACAACCCAGATATCTTTGAAATCTTCTACACTTGTGCTGTGAATGACCCCTTTGAGCGGGAATATAGTTTTCAAGACAACCCACGTCAAGTTGCATTAGAAACGATTACTGAACAGTATCTTAATCATCCCCAAACTTTACCACTGTTGCACGACAGAGCCGCAAATGACCCAGATGAACAAGTACGGGAGTTTGCGAAAAAAAAGTTGGGACACTTAGGCTGAAACTTTTTGCTATTGCTGTTGTGGATGCTGCTGATTTTGATTAGCGACTCATGGCAAAAATCTGTTCAGCCGTTAGCGGAATGTGTGGAAATAGTTGCGAATCAATTTGTTCCTGTCCTCGAAATATCTTGGGGGGTAAATACTCTCCATCTTCCAGTTGATATATTGTGATAGTTGGCTGTTTCGGTGAACCAATAAACCGAATTCCACCAAAAGCAGCATAGTCTACAATTATGTACTCCAAAACACCCAAGTCTTCATATTCAGCCAGTTTTGTTAAATAGTCATCCTTCCAATTGTGACTTACAACTTCAATGATTCCTGGTGGTGGAATATATGCAGCAGCAGAACTAGAACTAGTTTTCATCCTTTGCCATTCTTCCTTCGCAAAGATGACAATATCAGCTTTGCGGCTTTTTTCTTTTTCTCCTAATGCTGTCTTCAACCGCACTTGCTTGGACTGTCGAGATACATAGGGTAGGTCATTTTCTTGGCAGTAATTTTCCAAGTAAGCACACAGTCGCTCAATTAAATCTTCATGATTAGCATTTGGTTCGGATAATGGCACAGGAATTCCATCCCCTAGCTCAAATTCTCTGCCTGAACCATCATCCCAGGCAAGAAACTCTGTAAAAGTCAGTGGTTGTGTGATGGCAATGTACATCGTTCTTGCTCTATTGCTGACGGGTACTTGACTCAATGCTACCAAGATATACAGATTTCTCGAGATTCCCAGCAAGAAGAATTATTGATAGCGATCGCCTCAAGTCAAGCGATAATTACAGTGCCCTCAAAGTAAGCAAATTCAACCCTTGAGAGCCATTGTTGCATATCTCTATTTCGCGGTATTGGCTGTGGGAGAAATGAGATAATGAACAATATTTATTAGTTTGCTATTAAAATACTATACAAAAGCTAATTTAGAAAATTAACGTTTCTAACTTTGCTTGCACTTCTTCTATTAAATCTGTTGAAACAGTTTCAACAAATTTTACTTTTCTAGCTTTCCAGTCAAGTGTTTTAATTTGATCAGCTAATACAACTCCTGCTGTTTTCATGTCTTCAGTAAGCGGAACTTCAAATTTAAGTCCTTTTGATTTACTAGTTATGGGACACGCCAAAACTAGAGAAGACATTTGATTGTATTTAATTGGAGATATAACGAGAACAGGGCGATAGCCCTGTTGTTCGCGTCCTTGTTGTTGAAGCTCATTATTCAGCGTTACAGCAATTTCTTCAAATGACATTCCAGCTTGGTGAAGGGCAAATGCACGCTGAATTGAATCAACAGTAAACTGTTTCTCGGCTCCAAATTCTAACTTGATAATATCTCCTCTTTCAGGAAAATATGGTTTAACTACCAATCTTCATTCCCCACAGCATTGCCAGTTTCAAATTCAGAATGAAAATTCTCAGGAGTCATCCCTTCCAATAACTCATCAAGAGTATATTTTCTTCTTTTTTGTGGCGTGATAATAATGCTGTTGCCTTCTACGGAAAAATCTATAGCGATGCCCTCAGTTACTTGTGCTTTTTCAGCTACCGATTTTGGAATCCTGATAGCTAAACTATTTCCCCATTTAGCAACAACAGATGTCATAGTTAGCTCCAAAATAATTTCGTGAAAACCTATACGTTTAGGCTTTAGCTTTCTTAGTCAAAGCAAAATGCTATAGGAATCGTACTTGAATATTGCTAAGTATACTGAGAAACGAACCTTTGTATGGCAAGCTTCTAGCCAATTTGGTTTTTCAGAAATCAAATATGAGTCCTATATTACATGTTTAATGTATATACTTTGAAGATACACATTAATCTACAAGGTGTCAACACCCGCGTATTTATTTATAAATTTCAGTATAAAAAATACTGTATTTCAAAAATTAGCCACGACCACACCAGGAAGTTGCGACGAATAGGCTCGTCAAAGTATGACTGTGCCTAATTATTACCATGAAAATGATCTCGATTGCTGAAAAAGCGATCGCTTGTTCACCTTTAACTATCATCAAAATACTACCAAGCAAAACAGCGATCGCTAACCCACCTATTCCCAAATCCCAGACATTAGTCTTATCCATTTAAAAATCAACTCCGCGTTTGAGTTCTACGCCCTGATTAGCATAGTGTTTGTGACAATAAACCTCAGAGTGGATACTGGCTAAATCAAAGTAAGCTGGTTGTTGTTGGCAACGGCCAGTGATAATAATTTCTGTGTCGCGGGGTTTGCGGAGTAAGGCTTGAACGATGGGTTCAACGGGGAGAAGTTCTAAATCAACAGTCGGGTTAAGTTCATCTAAAATGATAGTCTTATACAAACCAGATGCGATCGCAGTTTTGGCAATTTCCCAACCGCGTTCGGCTTCCACATAATCTAATTCTTGCCGAGAATTCCGCCAGACGATCGCATCTCTGCCACAACGTTGATGATCTACCACTTCTGGGTATGATTGTTGTAAAGCAGCGATCGCAGCATCTTCTGTATAACCGCTCCCACCTTTGAGCCATTGCATAATTAACACACGGGTAGAACCGGGATGGTTAATTCCTCTGCCAATTGCCTGTAAAGCTTTACCCAAAGCACTTGTAGATTTACCTTTACCCGCACCAGTATAAATTTCAATTCCCTCCAGTAGTAGCTGTTTGGCTGTAGGGTGGTGTTGGGGTTTCATTTCTGAGTGCAAATCAGCAATATCTAATAACTTTTCGGGTGCGCCGCGTCCGGTGGCGATAATTTCTAATTCCTGGGGTTTGGCTTTTAATGTCCGTACCACCTCATCTACTGGTAGCAAACCCAAATCCAGCACTGGGTTAAGTTCATCTAATACTACTACTGAATATAAACCAGAAGCGATCGCACCTTTGGCTACATCCCAACCCCGTGCTGCTTCTTGTCGGTCATAAGGTGTAATTTCTTCTGGGCCAAAAAATTCGGCTCTCCCTGTCCGCACTTGATCGATTAAATGCGGAAATCCTCGCTGTAAAGCGGCGATCGCGCCATCTTCATCATAATCCCGTTCTGGCCCTTTTAAAAACCGCAGCAGTAAAACGCGATTATAGTGGCTTGATGTATTTATCCCCAAGCCAATTGAGCGCAAAACCACCCCCAAAGCCGCTTGAGATTTACCTTTACCCACGCCGTCATAGACATGAATTTGTCCTGTCAGCCGTTCAGAACGCGCTTGTGCCGTGCGAATACCAATGCCGTTCCTTGTCATCTCACAAAACCCTGTAACTTGGCAGTCTCTCATCTTATAGCAGGGAAGCGGGAACAGGGAACAGGTAACAAAATTTGAATACTTAATAACTGATACAAAGACAATCAGAAAAAATCTTCGTTCAGTGCTTCCATAGCAGAATTAGCAGGATATATTAACAGGGTAAATAGGGGTATACTGGCACACCAAGATGGCAAATTGCGATCGCAGTTAACATAGCCGATTACAGGTTAATCAAGGACAAATTTGCATAACTAAGCTCTATCACCAGAGTTACCTGTTTTGTGTTCCTTGCTGTAATTGCCGTTATGAGCCTGATTATGCCCACTTACCCTTTTTAGTGACACCTTACCATTGACCCTCTATGTTTGAAGATTGGACTCTACCTAGACTTTTACCCCTTGGCGTAATCTTATTTAACCTGCTGTTTTTCCTGGTGGCGATTCCCCTAGAAAGTTACATTTTTAATCTCAGGCTAAAGTTTGATAAAAAAACTAGTATTTTTTATGCCATAGCCACTAATCTTTTTTCTGGTACTCTTGGCTGGATTATCTTTTTTTTCTTAGAGCCACATTTGCCAGTTGATATCAAATCAGAATTAATTAATTATGTATTTTTTAATAACTTTAATTCTCCCACTACCCAAGCAACCATTGTTTTAACTACTTTCATTATATTTTTCATTACTTTTTTAATGAAATTCTTACTCTTGCAATTATTTGTATTTACCTTAAGTGAAGAAGGTTGGAAAAAACCAGAAATCAAAGATACTTCACAACGGCGGCTATGGCGGCGTGGTGGCAGTGGCATTAGACTACAATCAACCAATTTAGTGATTACAACCTTAATAGCCAATTCTCTAAGTTACACTGCCATTACGATTATTTTATTAATTCGGAATCGTTAGTTAATCTTGAGACAATTATCTGAGCAATTAGTCATGATTTATTCTGAGGAGGCACAATGAACTTTTTATTCAAAGATTTATTTGGGGTATTTAAATTTGTTGAAGATATTTATGACAGAATTAGAAAAATCTTAGTACCTAAACAAGCATATGCTTGGCAAACACTGATTTATTTAAGTGTATTTTCTTGGGCTTTGTCATACTTTGCCGTAGGTATCATTAGAGATGTGATTGCCGTTTGCGGTTGGTTGTTTTTAATTGCTGGGACTGCTTGGTATACAACAGATGATCCACTGCGAGTTCCTGGAACTTTCATGCCAGTGGGTGCAGTCATTACCGGATTTTTGGTGAGTGTTTTTGCCTTTGGTAATCAACAAGATGTCATTACACCCAGAACTATCGTACTTTGGCCGACAATTTCGGCTTTAATCACCGCAATTCCTGAATTTATTGAAGGTACAGATACAAGCTCAAAAGCGCAAATTCCAAAACCAGAAGCCAGGCAGAAAATTATCATTTTGGTCGCCAGTTGTATGATTCTTAGCTGCTGGCTGCAATTTTATTATGTTATGGATAACTGGTTAAAAGAATATCCCAGTGTGTTAAGTGATAATTTTCAGCGTAGTACCTTTGTCAGAAGAACAGATTTGATTGTCGAAAAAGTGCCGCGAAATGGAGTATTAATTTTAGATAAACTGCAACCATTAGTAGAACAGCAAATAGATGGGAAGCCTTGGTCACAAGTCGAAAGATGGCTAGAAAATGCCCAAGTTAATGTCAACAATTTAGGTAAAACAGTCATCCAAAAAAATATCGGTCAATATGAAGAAAGTCAAGTCTGGCGAGTAGAATCAAGAGTAGATAATCTCAAAGCTAGTGGCTACAGATTAAATTTATTAAGTATTTGGCGCGGCCCCACTTCTAGAAGACAAGGGTATTATCTGGCAAAATCTTGTAGGGTTGACCCGGTAGCAATTTCTAATAAAAAAGTCATTACCAGTACTAATCCTGAAGATAAAATTGCCGTCGGCGAAATTCAATGCGATCGCGTTACTAAATTTGTGGCAGCACCACCACCTCCGCGTTAGCAGCAATTAGCAAAATAGTAGCCAAAATTGAGGAAATTACTAATGACAAATCACCAAGAAAAATGACAAATGAATATTGATAAATGACTCTTAATTAAGCAATGAGAACCTTTGTAATTGCCAAAAATGTATTTCAGGAAGTAGTCCGCGATCGCATTTTGTATGTAATTGGTTTTTATACGCTGCTGCTAGCGATTACTTGGCGAATACTCCCAGAATTTGCAGCTAGTACAGAAAACAAAATGTTTTTAGACTTTGGGATAGTGGCGATGAGTGCCATTACCTTAATTGTCGCCGTGTTTATTGGGACTGGACTAGTTAAAAAAGAAATTGATAAGCGGACTATTTTAGTATTAATTGCTAAACCAGTCAGCCGCAGCGAAATTATCTCTGGGAAGTTTTTGGGTTTGACGGCTGTCATCGCTGTTTTAATTAGTGCAATGACGGTGATTTATCTAGTATTTCTCCAACTAGAAAATATTCCCCATCCCACATTGAGTATTTTAATTGCAGCAGTTTTTCTATTTATTGAGTTAGCTTTAATGACTGCTGTAGCAATTACTTTGGGTGTATTTACTAATTCACTACTAGCAATCACCTTAACATTTGCTGTTTACTTAATGGGTAATATTACGCAAGATTTAGTCAAACTGGGACGTTTAAGCCAAAATTACGCAGTAGAACACGTAATTCAAGGACTATATCTGGTTGTGCCAGATTTATCACGCTTAGATTTAAAAAACGACGCAGTTTATGGCTTGCAAGCATTACCCAGTGTCACGGTCTTAATCTCCAATGCTGCCTATGGGGTAATTTACAGTATTATGCTGCTGGCGATCGCTAGTTTTATTTTCTCCAAGCGCGAATTTTAAATAATTTCGCCTCATACACAGAAAATCTATGTATAAGCCGTATATCCAACCGCCTCAATAAGCCAAAATTTTTATAGGTAAGAATTCGAGCAGATTGAAAATGGATATTAAAAACGGCTTCATCGGTACTGTCGGAAATACACCCTTAATTCGCTTAAACAGCTTCAGCGAAGAAACAGGCTGCGAAATTTTAGCCAAAGCCGAGTTTCTCAACCCAGGCGGTTCTGTGAAAGACCGAGCCGCACTGTATATTATTGAAGATGCCGAAGCAAAAGGTTTACTTCAACCAGGTGGTACTGTAGTTGAAGGAACCGCAGGTAACACTGGTATTGGACTGGCGCATATTTGCAACGCCAAAGGCTATAAATGCCTGATTATCATTCCCAATACCCAATCCCAAGAAAAAATTGATGCACTCACCGCACTGGGAGCCGAAGTACGTCCTGTCCCCGCAGTACCCTACAAAGACCCGAATAACTACGTCAAGCTATCAGGGAGAATTGCTGCGGAATTAGAAAATGCCGTCTGGGCCAATCAATTTGATAATTTAGCCAACCGCCTTGCCCATTATAAAACCACAGGCCCCGAAATTTGGACACAGACAGATGGTAAAATAGACGGATGGGTCGCGGCCACTGGCACAGGCGGAACCTTTGCTGGCGTAGCGTTGTACCTCAAAGAAAAAAATCCGGCGATTAAATGTGTTGTTGCCGATCCTCTAGGTAGTGGACTTTATAGCTATATCAAAACAGGCGAAATCAAACTAGAAGGAAACTCCATCACCGAAGGCATTGGTAACAGTCGCATTACAGCAAATATGGAAGGCGCACCTGCCGATGATGCCATTCAAATAGATGACACAGAAGCGTTGCGAGTCGTTTACCAACTACTACAAAAAGATGGTTTATTTATGGGTGGCTCGACAGGTATCAATGTCGCAGCAGCAGTTACCTTAGCTAAACAATTAGGCCCTGGTCATACCATAGTTACTATTCTCTGTGATAGTGGTTCTCGCTATCAATCACGGATATTCAACCGCGACTGGTTAGCTTCTAAAGGGCTATCGATAAATTAGTAGTTAAGAGTTAATTGACAAAGCACAAAGTTCTGAATTGAGGCTGCCTCCGTTCAGAACTTTGTACGAGAGGACAAAGCACAAAAATGTCAAACATCACTCAACCATCAAACTCAGCACCCAATCACAAAGTATCTACCAACAGGTGCGTGCGGGTTTGTCTCCATCGCACTTGCAAAAAGCAAGGTGCAGCACAAGTTTTAGAGGCTTTGGCAAAGTTGCCAGTCCCAGATGTCACCCTTACAGCTAGCAGCTGTTTGGGACAATGTGGCAACGGGCCGATGGTGTTAGTTTTACCAGATATGGTTTGGTATAGCGGCGTGAGAGCCAAGGAAATACCTCTATTAGTAGAACAGCATTTATTAGGTGGTGAAAGGGTCAAGCAGATGCTTTATTATCGGTTTCATCCCCAGGGATAAACCTAATTTTTCACTCAGCCCCTCAACGGGGCTTAGTGAGTGTGGGGTGTAGGACAAGAGATAGCCACAACAAACGCACTCAATCAAAGCCCAGTCTTTTCAAGACGATGGCCTTGGTCGGAATTTCCTGCTTTCTTAAACGCCGTCTTCCCCACACCCTACACCCTACACCCTGTTTTTAACATACAGGTCTGCACTATCTTTGACTCAAGCGAGGCATCCGATGAATATTCAGCAGCTACGTCAATCCTTAAAAATGAAGTGGCTGAATTACTATCACCAAAATCGTTCCTGGCTGGTAAAAATGCGAGTCTGGGGAACTTATAATGGTTTGCGCCGCCCCTCATCGGGTTATATTTTGGCTACTTTGTCCGTTTTAGAGCCAGAGTTTGAGCAGATGTTGGCTTTTATGATGGATTTAAATAATAACCCCGATGCAATCGTCACTGCTTTGGGTCTGAACTTCAACCCCGAGGAGGAGTTGCGTTTAACAAATTTAGACACTTTAGCTCAAAATCAAAGTTACAAAAAATCTCCAGAAGTAATGCGTCTGGAAGAAAAACCATTGCGACTTGCACCTGGAGGCGAAATGATTGCTCAACCTCTAGTCAAGTTGCCTATGACCGAAAAAATACCTACGGATGTGCCACAAGTCAATAAACCTTTATCAGCATTTGCTGTTGCGCCTAGAGTTACTCTCCAATCTTCAGCAAAGGCTTTACAAGCTGTGCAGCTATCGCCAAATGGAGTATCTACCAGTAAACCAGTACGAGCGCTCGCTTTAACAACTACAGTTCCCAGTAACGGAAAAACCATCGCCTTAGCCATAGAAGTTCCTAGCCAAGGCAAATCATGGAGTAGACGCATAGTAGCTAATTCTCAGACATCACTAGCGGCTATGCCAATCTCAAACACAACCGCACCGGAAAGACCCAATCAAGTCAACAGTGTTGAGTTGAAAGAACACTCACAAGTTAAAACCAAGACTGGAGATGAATTTTCCGGTATCAAGCCTGCTATGAGTAGTGAGGCATATATCAAGTATGAAATTCCTAATTACTCAGCACTTAAATCAATTCCGCAAACGAATGCCCGGAGTTTAGCTTCTTGGGTTGACGAATTTTGTCAAGGTAAAGCCTGGAATTATGAGCCGTAAAGAGTAATAAGAGGCGTTGAGTTCGTTGCAAGTCGTAATTAACTCAATCTCATCTTGATTCACAATCACATCGAGAAACTCCATATTCATATCATCAAAACAGTGCTGACGGATCTAGTTCTTCTCTACTTCAAACTGTCGCTGTTTTGCATAATTTCCATACCAGGACTTTTTCGCGTGATTCTATAAGTTGCATTCCTATTTTTTCTAGCACCCGTTTTGAAGCTAGATTCTCGGGAGCGCATCCAGCAGTAACGCTCTGCACACCAGGTTGAGACAATGCCCAATCTATCACGGCTTTGGTAGCTTCAGACGCGTACCCCTGTCGTCGATATGAAGGAGCTACGTAATAGCCAATTTCTAAGGAACCAGTAGGTGAAAATGTGCTATCTGGAATAACTTTAACCATAACATAACCGATAAGCATATTTTCTGCTTTATGAATGATTAAACTTCCCCATCCCCATTCACGTTGAAACTGATATTTACACAGAATATCTGCAATGTCTGGCAAAATTTCTCTAAATTCTTCACTCTGCCAGTCTGGTAAAACTTTTACACCTAGAAATGATGCTAATTCAGCATTTCCTATGATTGCTGCTTTGACTACCTCTAGCGTAAAAGGTACTAAATTGAGCCTTGTTGTCACAAGTTTTTCCATACTATGAAATTAGATTGTTACTGCAATTTTTTTAATTTTTTCAATAACTTCTAACAGATATTAAGTGAGTGGATTTAATTTCTTATCCATTTCAATACCTGCGGATCTTTATTGTAGCGATATGTAACATTATCTTTTGTAGTAATCGGTTTTCCTTGATTTGCTTTGCTTCTAATAGTGCTAAGAGAATAGTCTGTTAGATTTTGGATTTCTTTATGAGAAAGTCCGACAATTGTGGCTGTTAATGCCGAGTTTTCTGTTGCTAAAGAAAGTTCTTTTTCAGAGGAAATATTTATTGTACTTTCCTCCTGTTTAACTGGTTTAATAGCAATTCCTTTTTGCAATTGATAATCTTCTATAGAAACAAGCTGCCAACTAGATTCTTGTGAAAGCTCTAATACCCATTGATGATAATTAAATAAGCTTTCTCTATGCCCAACACTAATAAAAGTTGTTTTCGTTGCTTGTAATTGTTTATATAAATTACTTTCGTTATTTAAATCTAATGCACTGGTAGCTTCATCTAAGATTGTGAAACTAGGATGTGTAATTAACAGCCGTGCAAAAGCGAGGCGTTGTTGTTCTCCTAACGACAGTATATTTTCCCAAGGAACTTCCGTATCAAAACCATTTACGCGGGTTAACAAATGGTGTAGGTTAACTTGTTGCAAAATTTCTTTCAGTTCTTTGTCACTCATTTTCCGATCTGTATGGGGATAAAGCAACTGTTCGCGCAAAGTTCCCAAAATGATGTAAGGTCTTTGGGGTAAAAATAAGACTTCTTTGAGGGCAGGACGCACTAAACGACCAGTTCCTGCATTCCATAAACCAGCGAGCGCTCTTAATAAAGAACTTTTCCCCCTACCACTAGGGCCAACAATCAATAACCCTTCGCCTGGCCCAACAGAAACTGACAAATCTTCAACAATTGTCTGTTCATAATTTGGCGTTTGTAAAGTAACATTTTCAAACGCCAATCGTTTTTCTTCTAAGACTTTAATAGTACTGACATTTTCCGGTTGTTTACTAACAGCTTGTAAAGCATCCAAAAACTGAGCTAACCGTTGTACATAACTAGAAAAACGACCTGAAACACCAAATTGAGCTAATAGTTCTCCCAGAGCCGTAGAAAACATGAAGCAAGTTATACTAATTTGGTTAATTTCTCCATAATCAATTTGATCCTGAATAAATAAAGGCGTAAGAATATAAGCCGAAAATACACCAATTGCTGACTGATATGCTCTACCAAAAGCATCTTGCCCTCTCTCCCAATTCAGCCTGTGTTCAGCAGTTTTTATTACATTATTAAATCGGCGTTCAATTATGTTTAATTCTTCCTGTTCTCCCTGAAAAAACGCAATTGATTCAGCATGATTACGGACATGAGTCAAGCAATAAGCAAAGTCTGCTTTAAACGCAATTTCTTCTTGATTAATTTTATTTAAGTATTGATTTAAGTAAACAGCTATAAAATTACCTATAATTGTATAAATAACTAAATAGACAGCTATTTCTACAGAAATTGTCGAGAGAATTATTATAGAACTTCCCATTACTAGAACTTTTTCTAGGAAGGTAGTGGAAAAATTTAACGCATTGCTGATAATAGGTTCTATTTCTTGTGACAAACGTTGGTCTGGATTATCTATATCAGATTTAAAATTAATTTTATAATAAGCTTGATGACTCAAATATATTTTTAAAATATGATTATTTAGCCATTTGTACCAATCAAGAATAATTTTTTTCTTAACATATCTTAAAAAAGTTACTGTGATGACGCTCAGTACAAGAATGATATTAGATAGCCATAAAGTACTATAATATTTATCAAGGTTCCTCTCTTCAATAATAATGTCAGTGACATAGCGATTCCAGTAGCTATTTGCAGCATCTATACCGACAAATCCCACTATCAATAATACTAAGAGAATCAGCGCTCCCCATGAGCGAATCACCGAGGAAAATGCTCTTCCTTCTGCTTTTGTTGGATACCAATAAGGTTGAGCGACTACTTTTACATCCTGCCAAAATTGGGTAATAGCTGAAAAAGGATTTGTTGTAGTTTGCTCACGTACAGATGGAGTTTGCATATTATAAAATATATAAACAAATATTAAACTTTAGACAGTGGTTGAGAATTTGAGCTTAAATTTGCATTCTCAATCGCCCAGCCAAAATTGTTTACCTGATGCCCTATTTTTGAGTAAGTAAAATTTCCGCGATCGCCTGCGAGATAGGATAATGTGGTGAATATATCTCCATCCAGAAAAACTCCCCGACTGGGTTCACTTCCAGGAATACGTGGCGACCATCAGGAGTGACAATAATATCAATTGCTCCGTAGTTTAAGCCAAACTCAGCTATTAGCTTGAGCAGCTTTTTCTCAATATCTGCTGGCAATTCGTAAGGCTGCCAATTCTTAACTAAAGCTTTCCCTTCTTTGCGCCAGTCGTAAGTTGATCCTTCCAAGCTTTGCGAATCTACTGCGGCTGTAAATACGCGGTGTCCCACAATAGTTGTCCGCAATTCCAATGCTTTCGGCAAGTTTTCTTGAAATGTCATTGGACAAAAACGCAGTCCTTCCATATTCTCCAGATCATCATCTGTAACTGGAGTGGTAAACACAACGTTTTCTCGCCCCTGTTCATCATAGATAGCAAAGGAGGAAAGCATCTTGGTGATGATCCCTTGCTCACACTCTTGAGCAAATTGCTTAACTGCTTCGGGGTTGTTGGAAGTTAGGGTACGTGGAGTTAAAAGTCCAACTTCTTGGGCAACTTTTAACTGTAGTTGTTTATTATTAGCTCGATCAACATTTGCCATTTTGTCGAAGTGAAACCCCTGGAGGCTGGCAATCATACCCCTGACAGTGGCGCGACATTCCTGAATTGACGCATCTCTGTATTGCTTGTCCATTGAGTCGGGGAGTAGATGCCCGTAGCGCATCCGCCGATACCAAACTGAGGATACCTCACTCAAATCAAGCTTTTGTTCGCCATCCGTAATAATTATTCGTTCAGTATCACCAGAGTAAATATCTAGCTTGACTTCGGTAGGGTATCTATCTGTGTCAAACCGAAATGCTTTTTCGCCTAAGGCCTCAATTGCTTTGATGACTAGGGGAATGCTTTCGTTATCTTTGCTAAATGTGACTATTAAAACGGTCATAGAAAGTATGAAGTATGAAGTGTGAAGTGTGAAGTATGAAATATTTAATTCTTAGCGTTGCAGAGAAAGCGGGATGATTTTGTTAGTCACGCTGGGAACTGTATTTCCCCTACAACCCACACTCAGACAAAACACAAAAACGTTCAGTCTGAAGTTACTACAGCGAACACAGAAGCATTATAAGGCACTATTTATTTTGGGAAAGAAGAGCATCGGCGATCGCATCGGAAATTGGCAAGTCTAAATCTTTCTCCAACATTCCCCATTCTCCTACGGGGTTGTTTTCCAAAAAAACGTATTCGCCCGATGGTGTGAGGATAAAATCTAACGAGCCAAACAACAGCCCAAATTTACCCATAAAAGCTTGCAAACGACACACAAATTCATCCGGAACCTGGTGGTGTTGCCATGCACCAACTTCTACACCAGGTTTACGCCAATCAGCTTTAGCTGCTGCATACACATCTGCATTCAGCGCGCCTACAAATACATTGCCATTTACATACGCTACACGTAGTTCCTGCTGCTTGGGGATTTGCTCTTGAAAAACCATTGGGCAATAGCGTAGTGATTCGGCATCTTGCAAGTCTTCTTCTTTAACAGTGCTGGTGTAAAGGAAGAACGACGAGTTAGCTTCCATACTGTAGGAAAGAGTCGTTAAAAGCTTGCTCACCATTTTGCCGTTGACTTGCTTGAAAAACTCTCTTGCTGCTTCGGCTTTATTCGTAACCAGAGTTTGGGGAATAGTAAAACCTACTTCAGATGCAACCCGCAGTTGACGCAGTTTGTTACCTGCATAATCTATTCGTTCTAAATTATCTACCCAAGTAGCTTCTTTGAGGCTGTCCCAAAAACCATTTAAAGTTGCTTTTGATTCTTTAATGCAAGCTTCTCGGAATTTTGGCGCTAACTCTTCACCCAGGTTTGGTTCCCAAATACGACGCGTCCACACAGCTTGCACCTGCTGGGTGCTGATAGATTGGTTGTTATATTCTATAGTGTGGTAGCTTTTATTCTTGTCAAAATGTGCTGTTAATTGTACTTCTAGAGGAAACTTGTCAGTATCTAGACGAAATGGTTGCGCCCCTTTTTTTGACAAGGCTTCAGCAACTCTATCTATTGTAAAAAAATCGCCACTGTGGCTGATTAATAAAACAACATCACGAGACAGGTGCATAAAATATATAAATATTAAAGTATGTCAACATCTTTATAGATCCCTGAATTCTTAAAGAATTCGGGGATCTATAGGCAATCGCCTGCATATTATGGATTAGGTAAGATGAAAGCGATCGCGTTTTCAAGAGTAGCCTTTAGGTTTTAAATAACTGCTACTCCCTTAAATTGCCGATGGAGCTAACGAGATTTAGTATTCTTCCCAATCGGAAGGGTACTTTTTAGTACTATTGTAAGGAGCAGTGTCAGACACTTCAGCCACTTGCTCTTCTAAGAAACGCGCAAAGAAAGGTACTGCTTCAACGTTTGCTGGTTTTACAGTGTTTGTAGACATGGTATGATTCCTTTATATTCGTTGTTAACCAGGAGTAGGAGTTATTTGATAACTCTTACTCCCTTAATTGCCAATGAATCTAACGAGATTTAGTATTCTTCCCAATCAGAAGGATACTTTTTAGTGTCGTAAGGAGCAGTATCAGACACTTCAGCCACTTGCTCTTCTAAGAAGCGAGCAAAGAAAGGTACTGCTTCAACGTTTGCAACTTTTGTTGTGTTTGTAGACATAGTGCCATTCCTTAATATTGGTTGTTAACCAAGAGTAGAAGTTATTCAATAACTACTACTGCCTTAATTGGCGATGAAAAAGACGAGAGTTACTTGTCTTTCGCATCTATCTTAAACTCGAAAGTCCAAAGCCAAAAAGGAGTTTCTATTCCTTCGGTGGTTTGTTCTTTCAAAAAACGCGCAAAAAACTTTACCATTCCCACATCTACAGTTTTGACTGTGTTTGCAGATATGTTTTTTGTTAGGTAAATTTATTGGGCAATTAAATATATATCAGCAATCAAATATGTGGTCAAGGACAGTTAAGACAGTTAAGAAATAAGTATCTTAACAGAAATTAGTTAACAATTAGCAACATTATCAATACGATTGCCACATTACGAAAAATTTAAATCGAACTACAGAGACGCAGAGTTCACGAAGACCTACTTAAAAAATCTTGAGCGATCGCAAATCCATCTAACATCACGCTATTATCGAGTATCGTGGCTTTTGCGTGCATGAATTCTGGCATCTATCTATGACTGGTTCTAACTCTCACTATCTACTAAAAGAATCTATCATCACCCTACACCTCATACAGACATAGGGTAGACCGCAGTAAGCTTTAAATAAGGGCGTTGCATAAATGCGGGATGAATTGAGATGTTTAACAAAAATAAAATATTGATTCTTCGCGCCTTTGCGCGAAACAAAAAACATCCCACTAATCAGCAATGCCTAAATAAGTAGTGAAATATTAAAAGTACATGGATGCTTTAGTTTCTGCTTTAAGCGAATATCCTGAATCAATATTAGTTTGTGAACGAGATGAACAAGGCTGCTCCGAAAAACTTACCTAAACTTACTCAAAGAAAGTTGATTAGTTTAGTGTTTTCTTCCTGCTTCAATCAAGGTAGTCGGCTACTGCTTGTCCACAGGCGTTAA
>NZ_JACJRU010000045.1 GCF_014697425.1 Nostoc sp. FACHB-110 | reverse complement strand
CTGAATTATTGATATTAAGTCCTAATAAGCGTCCTTACTACCAACAAGGTCAAAGGGCTATGAAGCTTATTTTGTCTGCATTATAGCCCTTTTTGTATCCCCTTAAGAATCGCGCTACACCTGAACAATTTGAGCAAATGCTCTTTGAACACAAGTTTTACATTAAAACAGCAGTCGATATCGAGCGGCAAATACTGGCGGGTGGTGGCAATTTGCACTATGACTGTGAACAGGCTTTACTTGATGATGGCAGCCGACAAGAAAATATTTGGGCAGCCAGTTTTATGCCTTTGACTGGAAGAATGATCTTCGAGTCAATGGTCAATCTTCGCCCACGTCAGAATCGGTCAATGGAGCTAATAGATCCTATCATTAGAGAAAGAGTAGCCCAAATTATTATCGAGTTCTTGGGAAATATATGATCGAAGTGACACCAGAACAACAAATTTTTATGCAAGATGATGTTTCTACTCGCCTACATCATTTAGCAAATCACTTGTCACAAATTCAATCCTTGTGGACTGACGAATCATTATCCCAGGAAGTAATGCTCTCACTAATCAAGGAAAGCCGATACTTTCTTGAGTGGACTGTACCTGACATGGTGCAAGCTGACGATATTGACCGAGCCTGTGAATTAGTTGATCTAGGTCGCCTTTTGACTCGTTGGTTATTTCATTGGGACGAAATATGGTCTGATGCCCAACAAAAGCAAGCTGCGGTTGTTGCAACTGGAGACTGGTTGCGTCGAGTTTTGGAAATAGCTGATACAGAGCCAGAACCACTAAGTGCTTAATTCTGAGGTAATTAATTAAGGCTTGCTAAACTTCTCGTAATCTGGACAAGTATCACCCTCTACTCCTTGCGGGTGAATTGCACATATCAGCTTCACACCTCCATATTCCAAACCATGAAAATTCCGACACCCCCTACAAGGCTTTGGTATTGCTTGAAGCCGTTCTTTTAAAGTTTGGTTAATGTCTTCTTCCACTTGAGATTTCAACTTAAAATTAAGTGCCAAGTTTTGTAAACACATTCCACCAACTACCAAGCAAGTACCTCTAACAAAGGTATTGAATTGTAGTTTTGGTATTAGCCCTTCATACAGGAAAAAACCCCCAAGAATTGCGGCTGTTGTTCCTAAGATTTCACAAGCGATATATGCTCTTTTAAATTTAGACATTCTCTTTCTCCAACTAATTCTCATCAAAATCTAAGCATCCATTTAACAAGGCACTACCTAAAACTCCCGAAATACATACCAACATTCCTCCCAAACAAATATTCTTTCGGGCTTGCCAGTTGTACTGACTGATGATGCTAGAGCTAGAATTAGCTCCGATTATTTCCACACCCCAGCATCCCAATGCACCAATTCCCAGAAATGCTGTGCTTAACAGGCAAACAATACCTACTGATAACAATGCGTTTTCAACAACATCTCTTGCTTTTGAACGTTTGATGTAACGATATCGAATCACAATTGGTCTAGTCTCGTCATACTTTGCTTGATATTTTTGGTTAAACCTTTGATTGTAGTTGTTCATACTTGCTCCTGAAAAAAATAAGACAGCAAAATGCTGCCTAAACTGATAATTGCTATTCCCAAAGACTGTTTAAATTAATGTCTATGTCACAATTGACATCAACTAAACCTGACTCAATCATGTATAGACAAGCGCAATAAAGTATCTGTGTATGGCATTTTTCTAACCCTTTGGCTGGAACATAGTCTTTAGCTTCTATGCACCAGCAAACTAGTCCATCCACCTGATGATTAGAAATTGCGATCGCTAAACATTTCATAAATTGCCAATATCGAAATTCCCAAGGCTGGAGTTGCTCTAAGTTTCTGTCTTTATAACAACAGATTAACTTCCAAAGCCACTGACGATATTTTGACAAAGATTCAGCTAAGTTTCTGACTTTGAATTTAGCTTTTTTGGTGGGTTTCCAAGTAAAGGGATTACCTAATCCTATTAATAATTGCTGGCACAAGTATTCATCATTTTTGGGTCTGCCACAGTAGATCAAACGGGGATTACTAACATAGCCATCACGATATTTGAGGATGTTCATTTGCTTCTTTAAATGCTTTCTCTTTGTTACGCGAAGGCGTTAGATAATGCTCACATCAAAATCAAGCGTCCCCACAAAATCCTCCAGCAAGCACTGGCGAATTGATTTATGCCAAATCAAAACAATTCGCAATTCGCAATTCGCAATTCGCAATTAATTTCGATTATTTATTTTATCTTTGATTTTTCGAGTAGAAGCTACTAAAATCTTGCCAATTTCTCTGGTTTCTTGAAGCAGAAATTCAAACTTAGTTTTCTCAACTAATTCTGATTCTATTAATATTTCCAACCAATACTCAGTTTCTCTCTCTTCTTTAAGGGCAATTTCTAATTTACTAAGAAAGTCTTTATCAGATTGAGAAGATTGAGCTTCTCAGAACAATTCGCAGTTCGCAATTCGCAATTCGCAATTGTAAAATACAAAACACTTGTTGTAAGCATTTTAAGGTTCATTTGGTTTATAAATCCCAATTCAATCAAATACTTACTATCTTTAAATTTGTATAAGCTTGAAATTCTTGCTGATTTAACTGCGAATTGCGAATTGCGAGTTGCGAATTGGGAGGCTGTTCCACTACGAAGTAACTGTTTTGATAACGTTCGGCAAACCCCAGGCTTTTCATCTAAGAAAGTACAAGCTTTAACTATTCTTATCGCCAAAGCTTTTGTTCTATCAGCAATACTAATGTTTTGAGTCATACATTTAACTCCTTTCTGAAAATTGCGAATTGCGAATTGCGAATTGCGAATTGATTATATGGTATCCCCAGTTGAAGTCCCTCATTGCACACAACCAGGGAACAGAAATCAAATTAGGGAAGAATTTGTTAACTACATCCGAGTCAAACTCGGCATTAAAAGCAACCGCGTAGTCAGCTTGTGTCGCCATCTCTTTTAAAAAAACCAGCGCGTTCAAGTAAATAGGTATTGACGGAGTTGTTAATTCTGGCGCAATGCCGTTGATTGCCTGAACGTTGTTTGCTTGAACAGGAATCAAAGTTGAGACAGAAGCAACTGCTCCTTTATATTCACTAACTTGATAGAGTGTGGCTGAGATTTCGCAGGGAGTGTTTTCGTCGTCTGCGGTTTCGGTATCTATGATTAGTAGTTTCATTTTCTCCTGTTGAATTTTTCAAATTTTTTTAACTGTGTTGCCGCAAAAAAATAAGCAGCCCAAGAAGCTGCTTATTTATTGTTAATTATTCAGGCATATCATCTGACCAGTAGCCAACTTCATCATCAGGAGCTTGCATAGACTCCAATTTGTTAATGAAATCTACAAATTCTGCATCAGTTAACAGATGTCGTCCCTTTTTACCATAGTTATCCATTAAGAACTGCTGTCCCTGGGTTGGAGTCCAACCTAAAGCAGAGACGAGTTGTTGTGACTGGCTCATCAGCAAATTGCGATCAAGTGTACCCGCAGGACGGCGCACACCGTTGGCTTCGCTCATCAAACCTTTCTTCCACCATTCAGTAATTGAATCGTGGAGAACAGCTACATCTTGAGCGTGAGGCTGTTTGCCAATACAATAATCTGACCAATTTGAGATGGCTGGTTTTTCAAATCCAACACAGACACAGGCGTTAGAGGCTTGTCCAGCGCGTTCACGCTTTTCAGTTTTCAATGTTGGACAGAATACCCACATTGAATGCCAAAGCAGGGTTTTGGCTTCATACGGTTTTCGCTGAACCTCCGCATAAACTTGTTCGCACTCTTCTCTCCAAGCGATTAACTGCTGGTCAAACGATACCTGGAATACACCCCAGGCTGTGATTTGTACTGGCGCAATGTGCAAAGGATGATTGAGATCATCAACGAAAATCACCATATAGCGTCGGGCGAATTTATAGTTGTTCTTGTCCAAACCATCATTCTTTCGCCAAACATCAATTACTTTTCGGTCGTTGCCATACATCAAAGGTGATCTACCAATCACTAGCATTCGCGGTTGTCTGTAGATAACACCGGGAATGCCGATTTTCTGATCATTCTCATCTAACTTATTAGTGAGAACAGTGAATTGCTTGCCACCATTCAACTCTTTGCCTTCATACCATCCGGCTAATCGCTGGTTTTCATCAGCAATCCAAATCCCAGCAGGTGCAGGAATACTTTTGGCTGCTGGTGTTTTGTCATAAGCTTTATGTTCTTGAGAGTCGAAATCGAATGTTAAAGCTGTCATAGTAGCTGCCTTGTTTACTTAATTCATCAATTACTTGCGAAGCTAATTGCAGTAAAATTTAAAATTCGTCAGTATCAGCTTGATAGGTTTGAGTATGAGATTGCTTATACTTACCCATTTGATAAGCTGAAGCTTTAATCACAGGCAGAGCCGCTTTCTTGACAGAAGCTTTGGCTTGTTCAAACAAGAACTTTGTAGCTCCTTCTGCATCCTCTTCTGGGTCGATTTGTCCCCAAAGTGAACAACCTATCTCTACCGATTCATAATCGCCCAAATTGAATTTTCTTTGATAAGTAACAGAGATTGTTTTGATTTCCATACAAATATTTTCAATCTTTCAATGATTTTCAGCGCAGCTATTCTCTACTAGATAAATTCTTGAAATCATCAAAATTAATCGTTTATAATAATCAATTATAAACGATTTCAAATAATTAAAATCTGCCATCCAACTTAACTAAATAATGAATGATGTTTGACAATACTTGTAAATTGATTGGTGAATTATATTCTACTGATTTCGCTACTTGGTTGTTAGGCGAACCTATGACTTTAACTGTATTAAGCCCAACAGGGTTGACTTGGGAACCAATGCGAACTGATGGTGTAATACTGTTGCAATCAAACGAAGTTGTATTGCATATTCAATTCCAAACGCAGCCTGATGAAAGTCTTCCTTTCGAGATGGCTTATTACTATGTGCGAATATATGAACGCTTTCCTGACAAACAGATACATCAAGTAGTAATTTATCTAGAAAAAACTACATCTGAACAGGTGTATAAGACCACATTTTCTATTGAAAACCTCCACCATGAGTTTGAAGTAATTCGTCTGTGGGAACAATCCCCAGATACATTTATAAAATCCATAGGATTGCTACCATTTGCTGTCTTGAGTGCTACGGGTAACAAAGTTAAAACATTACAACAAGTCGCTGAAACTATTGATAAACTCCCTCAAAAACAAACACAAAGTCATATTTCGGCTGCTACTGCAATCTTAGCTAGTTTAGTTTTAGAGGAAGAAGTAATTGAGCGTTTGCTAAGAAAAGACATTATGCGCGAGTCTATAATCTACCAATCATTTGAGGCTGAAAGAAGGAACAAGAAAGTCCGTGAAATCGCCCTCAACCTGTTAGCCGAGGGCATTAGCATTGAAGTAGTAGCTCGGTCTACGGGCTTACCCCCAGAAGCAGTACAACAGTTACAGCAGCAGCAAACGAAAGAGTAACTTAGCTCTAGTTTGGTTGAGCGATCGCTTCAAAAGTAGCTATTTAGTTAAAGGTTGTTGAATCAAAGCCAGTACCAAGTTTGGTGTTAAAGGACTCCACCGAGGTCTACTGAAACGTTGACCATCCCAATTGAATTGAACTAAAGTAAAGTCTTCTGGTTCTCCAGTTATCCTGCTTCTTTTATTCCGAGGATAATGTTCAATGAACAGAAAATTATTGACTAAATAACGATTGGGTAATAATTCCTGTTTATGGTATTGTTGCCATATTAATGTGGCAACGTTTTCTAAAGAGTTTGTAATGCTTGTGCCTGTGTCTTCTTCGTCCAGATCCGAGCATAAGACAATGCTGGGCATAGAGTAAGACTGATAAATCCGCAGTTGGCATTTGCTATCCCAGCAATTAGGCTTTCTCTGTTGTATTGGTTGTCCTGAACCTTTCCAGGTGAATATAGTGTCAAGTACCAGACTGGGTGAATCAAGATTAATATTTGCGATTTGAGTAGTCATAACTTTGTTTCTCTAACATCAGGATAAGTTGTACCTTCATCTCTTAACTGGCTATCAAGCTGGAGCCAATTTATGATTTCTTCAGACCTAGCTCTTTTGATGTAAAGCTCTTGTAAAACTTTATCTCTTAACTTTTCTAATTTGTCTGCTTCAGAGTAATTATTTTGCAGAAGCATCAACTTATGTTCATCATGCAGTGGGTCTACTGTTGCGATAACTGCATAATTAAATCGCTCCATAATGAAGTCGCGGAGATAATCATGTTCGTTCATAAAAAACGAGATGAAGACCTAAAGTTAGTCTGTTGATTTCTAACTGCTTGACATAAAGGTAAATAGGAAGTGGTAGATTGCCTAAGCCTAATTTAATTTCAGCCATTAGTGATTATCTCCTTAATATTGAATAGTTCATGAATCACATTCAAAACCCGATTAGCATAGTTAATCAACCAGTTTAAATTTCAGGCTTTCAAAATCAGTAGTTTTAAGCGAAGCTATTAATGAGTATGGAAAATATTTAAGTTTGAGCATTTACTTAGTTAATATTATAAACTTGCTGAATTTAAATCTAAAAAATTGACCTGAAAAATCAGACACAATTTTTCTATTTACTATTTCAAAGAAATGAGATTTTGCCGAAATATTGCTCTGTACAATTTACCTAGTCTTTTTTCTAGGTTTCCCTTGAAAAAATTATGTGAGAAGATTGAGCGCAGGCTTTAAACAAAGCTTAAACCTATTGTTATTAAATGTGATGTCATCCCTATTTCAACAGGAGTAATCTAAAATGGGGCAGAACGAAGCGAATCACAAAGTAGCCTTAATCACTGGTGCAAATAAAGGTTTGGGTCTGGAAATGAGCCGTCAACTTGGGCAACATGGATTAAAAATTCTCATTGCCGGACGTAATCTTGAAGCAGCCCAAACAGCCGCAAACGAGCTACAGAATCAAGGGATTGATGCCACAGCACTCGCTCTTGATGTTGGTGAGAGTCATCAAATTCAATCTGTAGTTCAAAAAATTGATGACCAGTTTGGAAAACTTGATATCTTAATTAACAATGCCGGAATATTTCTAGATGGTGACTGGTTGACCAGTAACGCTAGTTCTATTTCTTTAGATATCATTCGACAAACATTTAACACCAACTTTTTTGCTTTAGTAGAACTGACTCAAGCATTGTTACCGTTAATCCTAAAAAGTCCTAGTGGTCGAATTGTGAATATGTCGAGTATTGAAGGTTCTTTAACACTTCATGCTGACCCTAATTCCCCTATATATGATTCAAAACCATTTGCGTATAATGCTTCTAAAGCAGCAGTGAATTCATTTACAGTACATTTAGCCCATGAATTACGCAACACACCTGTAAAAGTCAATAGCGCACATCCGGGTTGGGTCAAAACCGAGCTAGGTGGTGAAGGTGCAATGATGGATATTGAAGAGGGAGCAAAAACCGGAGTCCAGTTAGCCCTGCTAGAAGATGATGGCCCAAGTGGTGGCTTTTTCCATCTAGGTCAACCAGTACCTTGGTAACAAAAGTTAAATTATCAAATGTGGATGCTGTAGTTGAAGCAGCATCCATAATGACTCACCACCTGTGGATCTATCGCCGCTATCCGGTTCCTAATGGGTTTCAGAGAATTATTGAAAAACTGTTTTAAATCTCGACTTTTCACAAAGCCGAATCAAAAATTTGTTGTGCTGTCAATTCCAGTTGGGTAAATAAAGGCGATACAATAACGTCATCCCCCCTAAATACAGTCATTTGATAATCTCCATCAACTAAATTACAAATAGTAACAGTTTGTTGTTTAGGATTACCAGTAAATCTTTTTCCACCGAGTGCAGCATAGTCCACAATCCAATACTCAGGAATTCCCATTTCTTCGTAATCCCTAAACTTGTCGTAATAATCATCTCGCCAATTTGTACTGACTACTTCGACAACAATTGGTACAGATTCCGCTTGCATAACAGTCGATTGTTTGCTCCACAGAGGTTCATTAACAAGATTGCTATGATTTAATACCAAAATGTCGGGAGCATAGGTTGAGTTATTGCTCTCAATTTTGATAAATGCAGTTTTGGGAATGCGAAATGGAAGTCCCATTTGCAAGAATTGAAAGGTGATCTGTGCTGCCAAAAATCCAACAACATTTTCGTGTTCGCCAGTTGGGGGTGGCATTTCGACAATAACTCCTTTATGTAATTCATACTGCATCCCATTTGAGGGATACCACTCAATAAATTGTTCAAAGGTTGTTAAGTTGGGTAGGGCTTGAGTCATCTAGCACCTCCACATATATTAGGTAGTTCATGGGCTGAAGACATCTTAACTCAGGCTACGATCTCGGCTGAGATCAAGTTCATCACCCAGTTGTGCCAAAGGGGATTGACGAAAAAATTCTGAGAGTTTGGTTGGTTGTTGTGAATGAGTATCTTGTATTGTGAGACTTTGGGCTAGAAGTTGGATAATATACAGTTTCTCATTGTGGTCAAGTTGAAGCAGTTGTTGTTCAAATTCTCTTAGCAACATGATAGGGTTAAGCGGAAGATAATTTTATTTTACTTTCACGATTGATTAACCCACTAAATAACGAACAACTTGCGGATCTATCGCCGCTATCCGGTTCTTAATTGGTTTCGGAGGATTATTCAAAAACTGCTTTAAATCGCGGCTTTTGACTTGGTAACAGCTAACAGAACGCTTTTTCGCTTTCAACCACCCAATTCTCACCCATTTAGTAATAGTGCTGGAATGTAGACAAAGAGCCTTAGCAATTTCACTACAACTGTAATTATCGAGAAATGGACGAGTAGAGTAACCCAAAGCATTTAGCTTACCAGCAATAGCGAACTCGGTACGATGATAACCCCGCCTTTTCAGCCGAAAAGCAATCTGTTTGACTGTGAACATTTCCGCCATCTCGTGCAAAGTTGCTAATTCATTTTCATGCCACCTAATGCTCATAATTCAATCTCCTAATGTAGCGTTAGAATTGATTCGGTTCAAGTTCCAATTCCAGATAAGAAAGCGCAGCCTCAGCATCACCAATAGTTAAATCTGGCTGATATCCAAGTGTTAAGTAATCGGGGTGTTTGGCAATTTCTTTAAGGATGAACTTCCCGGCATCAACTAAATCATGCAGAGGTGGATAAGGCGGTTGGGTGCTTTCTTCAACCGTAGAGTTAGCCGCTACAACAGTGACACCAACTGCATTTAATTCATGTTTCAGCATTTGAATTTGGCGTAGACAGGTGTTAATTTCTGTCTCTAAAACTGTCTTTAATTCCTGCGGTGAAAGCAGTTTTATGTCATCCTCAATCCGTGTTTCATCGTCTTCAGTATTCTTATTTGGTAGTAAAATATAACGCCAACCTGCACCATATTCATCGGCTAAATATGTATCTTCGGCGTAATACTTGAGTCCGATTATTTGACCATGTTCTGTCCGTTGTCCAAAGCCAAAGCGGGGGTAATGCCAAACCGGAGGGATTGATACTGTTAATACTGTTGGTTCCATTGTTTTAGTTAGTGAATGAATGATTGGGGAAGGGGGAAAGGGCAAGGGGGAAAGGAATAAAGAACTATCCTTTAACCTTTCCCCTTTAACCCTTTCCCTGATTTACGCTGCAATATCGGGTGTTGCGTTGGTCATACTTACAGCCGAATTATCGAGTGCCACTGCTGCGTTCAACGGCTGGGTGTACTGTTTCTGGTCTATCTCGTTTGTCCAATACGTGATGTGTTGAAACACCAAACCCAGCATTGAATCACCCTTGTAGACACGGTAGATTTTGGGGCAAGCTCCATTACAGTAGACCAGCGTATAACCAGGGATTTCAATTAACTCTGCGTTTGGGTGTGTTGGTGACAGAAGTATTGGTTCGCAGCACTCACCCCAGTCAGGATCTTGAAGGAAAGACATATTTGCTGTATTTTGCATTCATTGTGGTGAGAGAGCGATCGCTGTTGAAGGATGCGATCGCTTTTTTTAATGTCTGTACTACGCTGCTACAGGTTGTCTGATTCCCAACAGTGCAATCGCCTCATCAATATTGATAGCTGTACGGCTCTGCCCCAACGGCCTTTGTTTGCTGTACCATTGATCGGCGCGATTGTATCCTACAAACCCTACTCTTCGGTTGTTGAAGTATAGGGTGGTGCTGAAAGAAAGCCAGTCAATCTCTCCGTGAGTTAAACCGTATTTTTGACAAGCTATTTCTAATTCTTCACTAAGACGGTCGTTGCGTTCTCTTGGGGTTTCTCTTAGTGTTGCTTTAACTTCCTGTACTCTTGTATAAAACCAGTCTCGGTCAAATGGTAGCCGTCCATTATCAACCAACTGCACCCATACAGTAATTCCAGCTTCGATCCAAAGAGTGCGAATTGATTCGGGGTCTACTTCAATAATCTCGGCAATGATGCGGCGGTCACGAGATGTAAGCGGGTCTGGGGTTGGTGCTATGGTTTGGGCTTGCTGATTTATGTACTGCGCGAGTTCGGCTTGGGCTAAATCTTGTTCATTAACACAATATTCTTGCTGTGTATCAGTTATATGCGTCATAATAAAATCTCCATTCACTTGGATAAAAAGCGATCGCTTTGTTTACCAGACAGGGGCGGTCGCTTTTAGTTTTTACGAACGTTGTGGTTGACCACAACGCACTCATCGATATTTGGCGTAGCTGTATTTAAAACCAAACCCAATGGCATTTGAGCATTGCTAAGACAAACACAGAGGGTTGCAGAAGCTAACTATGAATTACTTCTGTTCGTGGTGGATGTCTTGATGGGATTTGGTTGTCAAGATTCAGGGAGCTATGCTCGCTCACATCTTGCTTCTGTTTAATAGCAGGTGATTTGCATTGCTCTATACCCTCAATATTAGTACCCTCATTGGTAGTAGTCAATATGGTAGTAGTTACTTTCTCATAGAGATTTGTAATACTACTGTTGGTTGTACATAAGCTTTGGTAATACCAATAGATGTAAGTCCCTTGTGTTTACAACCATTGGTAGTACCCCCTATAATAGGAGCATTATTTGGAGAGGATGATTGTGTTTATTGCATTAAAAAAATTGAGAGAGGCTGCTGGTCTTTCTCAAAACGACCTAGCTAGAAAAACTGGTTATAGTCCTCAGTTCATCCAAAAAATTGAACAAAATAAGGTGAAGTCTCTAACTTTAGAAGCCGCAGCCAGATTTTGTGAAGCTCTTGATTGCAAGCCTGGAGACTTACTTGAGGAGGGTGAGCCACCAAAGAAACTAGTGATTGACAAAGGTGCTACCTTAAATGCTCACTCAGCAAAAGAAGCATCCCAAAGCCACAAGCGAAAATCCGAGCAAAATTCGGAAGTTGATCTACTAAAAGCAGCCTAAAACTTGAGAGCGACCGCCCGCCGACCAAGCAATGCGATCGCCGACTCAGATTGTTGGGCAACAAAGTGAGCTAGATATATGCTGACACATTTTTGGTGGAGTCCAAAGAGCAGTATCAGTGTTCACTTTGGTTAAATTGCATACCCTGTTTGTTTTTGTGCGTTTACCATAGTGGGCAAGAAATATGCTGACACTAGAAAAAACATCAACGCTTCCTTACAGTGTTCTCAACAGCAGCATTAAAGAAACCTTCACTGCCATTGACCGTTTTGAATGGCAAGCCGTTGATGAAATTCTCGAAATGCGAGATCAACAACTGTATCGTGAAGCTGGCTACAAATCTTTTGAGGAATACTGCTCTTCTGAGTTATCCGCCTGGGGTGGCTATCGACGCATCAACCAACTGTTAGGAGCGAAGAAAGTCAGGGACACAGCCGATGAATTGGGCGAACACATCAAAAATGAGCGTCAAGCCCGTTCACTGCTGCGTTTGGTTAAGGAACCAGACAAGTTAAAGCAAGCGGTTGTGATCGCACTGTCTGAAAATCCCTCACCCAGTGAATCAGATTTTGCATCTGCCGCCAATAAAGTAGTTCCTCGGCTCCCACGCCAAAAAACTATTGCTCAGGAACCAATGGTTCCTCAAATTCAGGAACCAATAGTTCACCCTACTCAGGAACCAGTGGTTCCTCAACCTGCCACCGTCACGGTTACGTCACCAACTCATCCAAGATACGGACAATCAGGAACCATCTCAGCTGACCCACCCAATCAAAGACAGCAGATTGTTACGTTTGAGGATGGCAGCAGGGAACTGGTGAACAATGCGGATTTGAGTAATGACGCAATTGAGCCATTTACCCCTGAGCGAACTTACCCCAAAGAATACGCCGAAGCGATCGCTCAACTGAAACAGCAGCACCAGCAAGAATTGGAACGGCTGGAGGAAGAATTGAGGGTTGGCTTGCTCTCAGAAGCCAATGCCAGAGCCGAAAAACAGGTACAAGAACAACTAGCCGCTTTACAAAACCTGTTTCAGAAACAAAAGGAAGAGAACATCCAGTTGCAGCATCGGCTTTTTGAGTTGGAAGGACTGAGGCAGTTAGAACTGGAGAACCAACGATTACAACGACGTATTCAAGATTTAGAGAACGCCCTTGAAGAACGTCCTGCTCAGGAGTGGGGCAATACTCTTACCAAGCAAGCAACTAAGGCTCTCAATAAGCAAGTCAAGCAAGCCTTAGACCAAACCATTGATCTGAGATCGCTTGCCCAGGAACCACCGAAAGAAAATGCCCAAGAGTGTTTACGGCTGATGGGCATCGCTTTAGGGAATTTGGCCACAGCTATGAACAATACCCAAGCATTGGAAGCTGCTGCAATCATCCTCGGCAGTGAACCAACACCAATTGCGATCGCATATCGAGCCGAACAGCTACAACTCATTCCTCAAGCAGTTAGCGATATTCGGGCTGTGCTTGCCAAGCCTGGGTGTAGGTGGTGGGATTATTTAGAAGTGGCTACTGAGTATGAGGTTATCAAAGCCGACTACTGGGCAGAGTTAACACCCCAGGAAACAGAGTTAATCACTGCTTTGGAGAAAACCGAATCCTCACTCATTGCGGAACCAATGGTTCCTGAAGAAACCCTTACCGAGTCTGGTTCTTCTGATGGCGAAGTGATTGGGCTGGGTTCTATCGTTGCCCATGCCGACATTTACTGTGCCTTGTATAACGCCAAGGGTGAAGTCATCGAAGACATGGGTGATGAGGTTTGGGTGGCGTGGGAGCATTGGCGAGACAAGCCCAAGAAAACTGACCGTTACTTCAAGGATGAACTGCGTTTCTGGAAAGAAACAAACCAGTAAATAGGACTCGCTTTCTACAACCGAAGAACTGAATGCGGCATTGCAACTATGTCGCTCGTATTGTCATGCCCAATTTTAGGAGAAAATATGACTACAGCATTGAAGGCAATTAAAGGTGGCCAAAATAAAGGCGATCGCAGAACAGAGGAAAAGCCAGTTCGACCCCACTGCAAAATATCGATTGAGGACATCAACTGGGTGAGGCAGCAACCGCCCTGTGTGCAGCAGTTGTGGTTAGACTCGGTTGCAGCAGAACAATTTGGTGGGTCTGCTCACAAATTGGATACCAATCTCACCTATAAGTCATTGCAAAAAGCGGGTGCTGCGTTGACTGCTCAAGGTTTATTTCAGTATGAGGAAGTGTTTGGCCGATTGCCTTCTGGTAGACCTGGGCTGATTGGGTATCGTGTCCGTAACCTGCACGGTTATTACAATCGCTTCTATTGGGAATCGTCCACATCAGGCGAAACCAATTCTTGTGACGAGAAAGCTGTCCACGCCGGGAAGGAAATCAACCACACCGGGAGGAAGCAAAACCAACCCGAAGTGAAACAAATCCAGCCCGATTTGGAACAATTCCAAAAGAATGGTCAAAAAAGTGAGGATTTGCAAGGCTTCCAGAAACCTAACAACGTTTCTAACTACTCTTTAACTACCTACCAACCACCCACTAAGGTGGTTGGTAAGGTAGTTAGTTCTTCCAGCAATAGCGAAAATTCGCATGGTGATGAGACGGCTGACGCATCCTTGAGGGATGCGTCGCCTCAAACCCTTAAAAGCGTGGAAGAAGAAAAAGAAGAGTTACCTGTGGTAACGGACTGTACATCGCTAACGCTCGTGGATGATGTGCCGAGTCAATCCGCTTCGTTGTTGGAAAAGAAGGAAGAATTGGGTGTTGACCAGGAAATTAGTCATGAGGACAATTTCTCCGCCGCCCCTGCTGATTCAAATTTAGAAAACCTCAGTCAGACCCAAAACCAAGCTCAACCGGGACTGTCTGCTTCGTTAGTGGAAAAGAATAAAGATTTAAGTGGTGATGCGATCGCACATTGTGAGGACACTTTTTCCGCCGCGCCCGTCGCTTTAAATTTAGAAAACCTCAATCAGCCCCAAAACCAAGCTCAACCCAGTCTCTCTGCTTCATTAGTGGCAAAGAATGAAGATTTGGGTGATCAAGCGATCGCACGCTCTGAAGACACGGTTTCCGTCGCCCCTGCCGTTCCAGAAAACAGCCATTCCGCCCCGTCCTCCCAGGAACCAAAAGCCCTTCATGATGGGGTTTGTGCTGTGGCGGCTGACTCCGATCCTGAAAAATGGTCTTATGAGGCTGTTGTCGAGCGATCAAGAATACGACCCTGGCGCATGAACAAGCTCAAGATGGCGGAACAATGGCGCGAAAATCCAGGGGATGATTTTCTGATGGAATGCTGGGCGGATGACCCTGCTTTGAGGATTGTGATCAAGAAATTGGTGGCGAAGTGTCCGCAGTGGGGGTTGGTAGCGGCGGATGGGGTGCTGGTGAAGTGGGAGGAATAACATCAGCTACCGATTAGTTGCATATTTTAGCAATCGTTCCCAATCCCAACGCCATACAGTCTCTACCGTGATTTCTTTACCGTTGGCGAATTTAGATAAATGCTAGAACACCGATTCACTAATCCCCAAAACTAGGTTTTTGTTCTAAAAAAGCCCAGATTTTCGTTGGAGTATATCAAAGAAACTAGGGTTTTTCGCCATAACTTTGAATACTGAATCGGTGTTCTAGTGCTTTAGTCATATATAAATTACTACTTTTGGAGTATAAACAACTTGCGTAATCAAAATTACCTGTCTAAAACTTTTCAGACATCCTCTAAGACTAAACTTGTACATCAGCAAAAATCTTGATTATCTGTAATTATCGGCAATTATTTTTTTATATAAAAACAGTACTGCTCTACTTAAAACTTTCATAGTCTTCTGTTAACCTACTGTCAATATATGTAAGAAAAATTTATCTCAGTGAATTTACAGTATCGTACTTACGGAGGACTAGTGAGCAGATATTTAAATCTCTATAGAATAAACCAAGCATTTCACTGGCTAGGGAAGACTTTGAGGAATAAATTACTCATACGCCTATTTACGATAGTGCTAGTGACTTTCTTTGTTAGCTTAACTGTACATTCCATAGCGGCTCAAACGGTATTAAACACACCACGCCCGAAAGTGATTTTGATTTCTTTGGATGGAGCAACACCAGACTTTGTGGAAAAATATCTCAAAGAAGGTGTACTGAGTCCTAAGCAAGGCTTGGGACTGCTGAAAAGCCAGGGAGTTTATGCCAAGAGAAACATCACCTGTAGCGCATCTCTAACAGCAGCTTGTCATATAGCCATTGGTACAGGTTCAACCGCAGCTCGCAATGATATTAATTCTAATACATTCCACTTAGTTGCTAGTCCATTTAATTCTAATATCAGTGGTTTTGGCGCTCCCATCGGTGGTTATTCTACTTTTGGCCCGACTGCAAGTCCACAGCCTAGCGCCGAACCAGTGTGGGTTGGACTCCAAAGAAATGGTAAGCAAGTTGTAGCGGCTACTTTTCCGGGCGCGGATGGGGTTGACGTAAAAGTACCGGGTTTAACAAATAGTCCAATTATTGACCCTGCCAGTAGAAGAACTGTATCATATACGGTTCCTTTCGGTGCTTTTGGTGGGGTAGGTGCAAATGGTTTTAGTTTAACCGCCGCTAACTTTAGTCCGGCTGCTAGTCAGATAGTTAGTCAACTCAAGAATGCAGGAAGAGTTTCTTACAGCCCTATCCAACAAGCTGTTTTAAGCGATCGCTTTACAGTTGGTGGTGTGAATTATGATATCCAAGTGGCGGCATTAGATACAACCAATGACCGTCAAACTAACTATGACACCCTAGTCTTCTTTGATGCTCAAATTGGTATTCCTGCTGGGCCTTTCAGCTTACCATCAACTGGCCCTGCGTACGTGAAAGCGCGGGATCGCCGTTCCAGCGTATTTTACCTTGAAGGTAGCTCCAATCAAGCAGGAACAGCATTCTATGTTAGCAATCTCGCCCCTGATCTGAGCGTTGTCCGCATCGCCCGTTATTCCGCTAACGCCATTCCGCAAAATCCCGCAGTCCAAGCTACTGTGAATGACGTTCTTAAAAACGTTGGCTTCTGGCCTCCCCAAGCTGATTTTCGGATTGCACAACGCCTCAGCCCTGGATTTACAAATTTCCCCGACAGTGAAGTAGAAGCCATTTACCAAGACCAAGTGCAACTGTTTGTAGACTACCAAACTCGACTGGCATTGAGAGCAATCAACCAAAACCCCAATGCCGATTTGGTCATGGTTTATATTGAACAACCAGATGGCTCAGAACACCAGTTTCTATTAACTGACTCTCGCCAAGCTAGTGACCCCACAAATCCCCTATCTATTGGTTTAGGGCAAGATAAAGCCAAAGTCACCCGCTATAAAAACTATGTACAGACAGCTTATCGGGCTGCCAATAATGCTGTACAACGGATCATTGAAGCGGTGGGGACAAATCCCCAAGGTAGACCCAATAGTAATATTTTAGTTGTTTCCGACCACGGTTTTTCTGCCTTCTATACAGAAGTTAACCTCAACAACTACCTCAGAAATAAAGGTTTTGATTTAACTAAAGTCCGTGCGGTGACATCAGGCCCAGCCGCCAACGTATATATCAACCTGCAAGGGCGTGAACCCAACGGCGTTGTCACTCGTGCTGAATATATAAGTCTCCAACAACAAATCGTCACAACTTTGCGGGAACTGGTAGACACCAATCCTAACTATGTCCGGGGAAGACAAAAACTGGGAGTTTTTGACGAAATATATGCCCGTCCTCTACCAGCTAATTTAAACGACCCAAGTTTTGGACTGGGTACAAGTGAATTTGTGGGTCAGGATACTGGTGATGTCTTTGCCATCATGGGTGAAGGATATAACTTTGACGGCAGACAAAACCCGGTTGTAACTCGTTTAGGCGACACCGATAACTCAGTTTTTTCCGTACCTAGTTTTTATGGCGCACATGGCTACGATCCCACCATCCCTAATCTCAGTGCCATTTTCTACGCCGCAGGCCCCGATATCAATCGTCGTGGCAATATCGGCACAATTCGCAATATCGATATCGCCCCAACTATCAATAGTTTACTAGGTGTTCCTTCTGCCCCAACGGTTCAAGGACAAACCCTCAATCTCAAAAACTAACTACTTGATTATTTGCGGAGTGCCGAATATCATGTTCAGATTGCATGAGTGCAGAAATTATTCAACTTTACTAGCAATTACAGCAGGCTTAATTAGTTTACCTACTGCTTTCATCTCTGCACCAGCTTACGCGGGTTTGCGTAACGGCAGCTTTGAAACAGGTGATTTTACTGGCTGGAGTACAACAGGCAACACCAGTATTAAAACTGCTAGTTTTGGTAGTCAACCAAAACAAGGAAACTTTCAAGCTTTAGTATCCACAACTGCCGATGGTCGAACTGCTACTCCAGGTGAGTTGGAAGATTTCTTAGGGTTAGAACCATTCAGTTTAGATAATATCAACGGGCCGATATTTAGTGGTTCGGCATTGCAGCAGGAGTTTTCCGCCGTTGCTGGGCAAACCCTCAGCTTTAACTGGAATTTCCTCACTAATGAAGCCAGCCAGTCTCCTAACTTTAATGGCTTTGCTTTCGTCAAAATCAACAAATCTACACAAAAACTAGCTGACACATTTTCTACCTTAATTCCTAGTTCTACATTCTTTGTCAGTGAGACTGGATATCGCACTTTTTCCTACACCATCCCCACTACAGGCAACTATTCTTTAGGCATTGGTGTGGCAACTGTAGGTGATGCTTTTGGTGGATTTGGTATCCTTGTAGATAATGCCGCTTTAGTACCTGAACCTGGGTCTGTTGTAGGTTTAGTAGCTATTGCTTCAGCAAGTCTCGGTAACACCCTTAGACGTAGAAAAAAGAAACATTACAAGTAGTAAAGCTCTTATAACTATTTGGTTAAGCCTCCCGACTGCGGGAACCCTCTTTTTAAGCGGGTAGAATAATGAGGTACTGGTGGTTGCCCTTTAGGGGAATCTGTATAAAGTTTGCTCAGTTCTTTTTGAAATTCCTCATTGAATAACTCATGGCGATATTGCCGTAAGAACGTAAACAACTTTGCTCTTGTAATGCGCTTAACGATACTTTGCTCTATTGCTGATAGTTCTATTGGTGGGTTCCAATTTTGGGATCGCATACTTAGATTGAGGCAAGCTTTGGCACATTTATTACCTGAATCTACCCAAATAGGGTTATGCCTCTCCTTGAGATTTTATTAAATATCGCCCACAACTTGTTTATCGCTATAAGGTTTGGCTGGCAGGCGTTTTCTCTGCTTTCTGATTAAATGCAGAGATTCAGTGTACAGTCAAACGTTACTGGCAGAATGTACCGGGTGCGATCGCGTATTTGAAAGAAGCGATACGGACTTGGAAAGGGATCAAGTCACCAGAAGCTGTGTTTGTGGCTGCTTGTAAAGAGGGACGGAAACCAGAAGCACAGCAGGCTAAGTCTGGTGTAAGTGTTTGGTTTGAGTGGGCAAGGAAAAACAGGATTGTAATTGCGATGTCGGGAGACACTGTATACACGCCGGATGGGGAGGCGGTGGCGTTGGCGGAAATGATGCGGCGGTTTCCGGTGGGTAATTGAATGCGGCAACGAGTTTGTGTAAAGTCCTGGGCTGGATTTTCTCATTGAGTGGTGGAACAATAACCCCACCTTACAGATTGTAATTAAGGAATTGGTGAGGAAGTTTCCGCAGTGGGGCTATGTAGTGGTGAATGGCGAGTTGATTGAATGAGAGCGAGAGTAAAACACTCAAATGATAGAGCAAACGATGCCTTCGATAAACACAATCAAGCTTGTTAAAGTATTGTCGCGTGCTTTTAGTGTCTGATGGATAACAGCAAGCTTACAAATTGGTCATGAATAATTACTGCTGTTGTGGCAGAAATTATAAATACTTTTATATAATGTAATTGTAAAATTTATAACCAGTATACGCTAAAAAAGATGGCGCAAACTTGGACTCATGGAAGCGAAGATAACGAAACCTGTCCAAACTGTAATTCTATTTATAGAGTAACTACTTTTCGTTTACCAACGAGAGATTCAGATTACTTTGATTGTCAGGTTTGTGGTTATAGAATAAGAGAGTGGAATGATACAGAAGTTCCTAGTTTTACGCTTATTCAGCGTGGTCAGGCTGAAGAATCAGAAAACAAATAATTTGTTTTTTTAGCTCTTTCGTAATATAACTTTCATCTGTCACATGACTGCGAGTGACAAAAAATTTGCGGTTCTCTCATACGTGTTATGCGTCATAATTGCGATCGCTGCTTGAGCCGATTGAAAAATCAATCCAGCCCAGTAACCAGGAAGTTCAAGAGGTATTGCAGCAGTTACGAGACATTCCCTGTACCCCACAGTTCCGGCTTAATGCAGAGATTCAGCGCACAGTCAGACGGTGCTGGGCAAATGTACCAGGGGCGATCGCCTATCTCAAAGAAGCAATACGAACTTGGAAAGGAATCAAGTCGCCAGAAGCCGTGTTTGTCGCAGCTTGTAAAGAAGGTAGGAAGCCGGAGTCAGCACAGGTTAAATCTGCTGCGAAGGATTGGTTTGAGTGGGCGCGGAAAAACAGGATTGTGATTGCGATGTCGGGTGAGGTCGTGTATACGCAGGAGGGTCAGGCGGTTGCGGTTGCGGAGATGATGCGGCGGTTTCCGGTGAAGGAATGACGTTACAAGTAGGTGTGATTGCAGCACGGACAGAGAGTAAACCCTGGCGGATACAGAAGCTTAAGATGGCGGAACAATGGCGCGAAAATCCAGGGGATAATTTTCTAATGGAATGCTGGGCTGACGACCCTGCATTGCGGATCGTGATCAAGAAGCTGGTGACGAAGTGTCCGCATTGGGGGCTTGTGGCGGCGGATGGTGTGCTGGTGAAGTGGGATGAGTAGCGTCAGCTATCGATTAGTGGCATATTCGAGAACTCGTTCCCACTCCCAACGCTATGCAGTCTCTACCGTAATTTTTTTGCCGTTGGTGAATTTAATGAACTCTGTACCATTGTCGTAAAACACATTTAATTCGCCTCCACATTGTTAGTTGATGGTAAACCAGGACGGGACGGTAAGGACGGGTTTCCATTAATTCGCCTCCACATTGTTAGTAGAGACCTTATCTTTCAAAATACGTTGGTAAGGGTTCGCTTTCTGATGTTTCCATTAATTCGCCTCCACATTGTTAGTAGAGACACTCTGGCTCTATTCTGCGCCATGATAGCATCTTGTTTCCATTAATTCGCCTCCACATTGTTAGTAGAGACTACCGTAACTTTACTGTCCCTGCGGGTATTTCAATGTTTCCATTAATTCGCCTCCACATTGTTAGTAGAGACTAGCTGGCTCCCCTGTACACCTTAGCAATGCCGATGTTTCCATTAATTCGCCTCCACATTGTTAGTAGAGACATTTGTATGCTCCAATGGATCAAAGATTCTTTTATGTTTCCATTAATTCGCCTCCACATTGTTAGTAGAGACACGGCACTAACTAGCTTGCCTAGTCAGAAATATACAGTTTCCATTAATTCGCCTCCACATTGTTAGTAGAGACGACAGTCCGGAGAAATGCAGACAGACGATGAGGTAGTTTCCATTAATTCGCCTCCACATTGTTAGTAGAGACCGTTTTACGCTCGTCCCAAATTTGATTCTGATTTTGTTTCCATTAATTCGCCTCCACATTGTTAGTAGAGACATTAAAGTCTGCTGAGAAAACCGCCAACCCCTGCTGTTTCCATTAATTCGCCTCCACATTGTTAGTAGAGACTGCTGGGGTTGAGAAGGTTTAAAAAACAAGACTTACAGCCCCAGTTTTTGCGGGTCTCATTCAAAACTACTGTTTCAGCCATTGCCTGTCAAGTTCTCTCTTGCTCAAAAACGCTTCAAATATAGTCTAAATAAGCTTTCTAGAGTTTTCGCGGATGTCGTTTTGGTTAAAAATCGTTCAAAGGTAGTTTTAGTAAGCGTTCCAAGCTCCAATTTCGACTTCTACAAAAAAACAACTACAGATCCGCGAAAAAACTGTTGGGGGAGTGAAATATAAGTGCGATCGCCCAGTGAGTTAGTCCAGGAATTTTTGATTCCCTAACCAGAAGTGACTCTCAAATGCGGATATAGCTTGGTTTTCACTACATTGTTTCCGTTAATTCCACTTCCCCAAAGAGAAGCGACGACCTTGCTACTTACACCAACTGGGTAACTATCAAGTTTCCATTAATTCCACTTCCCCGAAGAGAAGTGACTTCTTTATTTTTTCTTGATTACTTTCTCTATAATTCTTATGGTTTCCATTAATTCCACTTCCCCGAAGAGAAGTGACAGGTGAAAAAAATTATGTCTAGGACTGAAATCTATATGTTTCCATTAATTCCACTTCCCCGAAGAGAAGTGACTTAAAGGATGGTAAATTTGATTTCAACGGTAACGCGTTTCCATTAATTCCACTTCCCCGAAGAGAAGTGACGTTGTAGTTAAAGTTTCTGGAAGTAAAGAAAATATCCAAGTTTCCATTAATTCCACTTCCCCGAAGAGAAGTGACGGACTTGAGTGCTGCCGTGCAGACCGCCCAGTCGTGTTTCCATTAATTCCACTTCCCCGAAGAGAAGTGACCCTACCCACTTTAAACCTAGACAGGGACGAATGTACAGATGCCATTTGCGACGGGGTATGAATTAGCAATCACTTTTTCTGCCATAGGGGGAGGACAAAAGCTCTGAAACACTTGCCCAGAAAGACATCGACGGGGTAAACGAGATAATGCTACTTTCAGACTTTTTCTGACCCTGCCGCAAATTAACAAACTACAACTGTGGAAGTTGAGTATTTGTTTAGTTACTGGCTGGGCTGCGTTCATTGATTCGTCCTCAACATATTAGAGAACAAGCGATAGCTGCAATTAAGAATAAAATGGTGTTCCATTTTCTATTAATTTAATTTCCAATAAAGCTCATACCACAAACACTTTTATAATGTAGTGCTTCACTTCTAGCAGAAGTGAGATTACATTTGTTATAAGCTATTTAAAGGAATTTGCTATTTCTTGCAGCTTATTGTTTAATTTTTCTCTTTTATAAAATAAATTAAAATAATCAATAGCATTTATGAAAGGCTGTTTTACATAATTGGCATAAGTATCTAAAACATTATTTACACTAATACTTTGTTGATAACCTAGTAAATATTTAGCAACATCAATATCTTCTACACCCCGTAAATTGTGCATAAATTGGTTGCGTAAGTCATCATCAAATATTCTATTATCATCGCAGTACCAGTCTAGTAAATTCCAACTAGGAAAATTACTGTCTAGATTCTTCAGCCATCCAATCAAAAAAGAATTTTTATTAATTATTTTATTATTTTTATAATTATTAAATTTCAGTTTCTGCCATACACTTTGTTTAAAAGATATATGCTCACTATCGATAGAACTACTTAAGCACAAGCCTGAAGGAACCCATTCTAATAGCTCACAGACTTTTTTTGGAGAGTTATTTAAGATAACTGTATCCTTTATGAGAGCTACTTTTGAAAGTATTGCTACTTTCAAAAATGTTTCTTGACTAGCCGCAAGTAATGTAATTCCTTGTAGATAATTTTTTTGACCAAAGAAAAAGCTTATTAGGTCGAGTGCATCAATAATACGTTGAGTCGCTTGAGGAACAGTTAATTCTTGACTACTATTAGCCAAAGGATTATAAAGATTAAAAAAGTCAACCATGCTATTCAGTTCAGCAATGGCAGACTGGCTGATTCCATCTATTTGCTCTAAGATTTTAAGTGCAGCCCCAGGGAAACCTGTGATAATTAGTTGTCTTGCTTTCTGAATCTGCATTCCTCGCCAATAACTAGAACTAGCAATCTCATCTGATTCAGATTTTTGTTGATAACTTTCATCAAAATATTGATTACTAACTATAAATTTGACATCTTTAAATTTACCTAAACTGACAAATTGTACAGCAGAAGATGTAGCAGGTGTCCCAGCTTGATGGCTGACGTAAGCAGTATAATTTGACTCTAAATCTAAATCATCAAAAACTTTAGTTACCAATGATAAAGTTGCATCCCAGTGATCTATTCCTTTATTTTCTGTTTCAGGAGCTAGAGTAACAAATTCTGGTTGACACTTAAAAATAGCTTGATGCTTCTGAAAATACCACTTTAATAAGGGTTCTATACTAGAGGTATCTTGCCAATAAGGTGATTTTTCATGTATTCTTTGCTCTTGATAATGAAAAATTTGTGCTTGGTCTGTAAGTAAAACTATAATTTTTTTAAGCTTGATTTCTTCTTTCTCAAAATACTCACGATACGTATCAAGCAAAGGAAAGCTTAAATCATCGCCATAATAGTCTGGATATTTGGCATAGACTTGACCTAATACTCTCGCTGGTACTGTGAAGCCAACACTTTCATTATCTTTATCTCGTGGGGTTGCACAAGCAAAGTCCCAACATTCTAAATCATCCCTAACTTCTTCATGAAATTTTCCCCAATTCAGGTCATGTTGAAGAATGACATCACTATTCCCAGTAGTTACAATCCAAATATTCATAATTATTCACCCCAAAGTTGAGTAAAACCGCTTGTTGGTAAAAAAGTTAAGAATCTTTGGGTTATATCATCACTTTTATCTGGAAAGATAGTTAATAATTCTATATACTGCCTTCTTTGACGAATCAATTCTTTATCTCTTAACTTGTAATGTGGATACATACGATGCCATATCCGTCCAATATTACTCATCTTTCCTGTCAAACTTGAACCTTTAATAGAATTGCTACCTTGATAAACGTTATGAAACCATCTCACCGCTAAACTATCATCTTCATCCTCAGCAATACGCCCCCACACTTGAACTTTTTGCGGATGAAAAGATTCCCGCCATGAACTTAGTTGATTACTAGGCTGTTTACCTTTTAAATTGACCCAGTTCTCAATAGTTGTGTGTACATTGTTTAAAATATTTGTAACATGAGTAATACTATTAACTGGAAAATAGTATTTGTTTGATTGCTTGGTAAATTCCCAATGGCAACCAATCATGGGTTTATTCCCATTCTTTAAATATTCTGGAAAAAATAAGCGGTGATCTATACGTCGCCAAGATTTACCAAATCCACCTAAAAAGATGGAGAATCTCAAAATTTGTGTAGCCAAATTTCTTAACTCTTTTTTATATTCAGTTGTTAGCTTACTACTAGAGATAATATGTAAAGTGCCTGAATTTAATTCATAAATTGGCATTTTAACGTTTTGATACTTAAATTCATCTATTTCTAAATCAACAGGATTAAATGCAATACCTAATTGTCCAACTACAGCACCATTGCTACCAGCAAATCCACCCCATAATTCTTTAGTTAATTCTTCGGCTGTATCTTCATCTGTCACACCACTGAATAAACGTAATGTGTGACCACGCAAAGCCGCCTTAAACATATTGGGGCGAAATTCCCCCGTTTTATCAATTAATTGAGAGGCAAGACCCTGACCTCGCAGATTCACAGTTACTAATTTGGTTTCAGGATGGTTGATAGGTTGACCATAACCAGCACTAACTCTAGAACCAATCCCACGCTCTATCGCTTTGTCCCAAATACTCCAAATAGTTTCCCATTCGCTTTCTTCTAGTTCAATTGTGCTAGAAATACCAAAAATTAAAATTGGCTGATAAAGCGATATTTGCAAAAAAGCTGAGTGAGCAGCATTGCTTTTAACTTGCCATTTTTCCTGTGGATGAATTACGTCTATCAATGGCTGTTCACACCAAGTATCATCTTTAGGGTAAGCACCATGAAAGCGTAGTATTCCAGGTCGAGTATTGTTAGAATCTTGTTTACCACCACAGTATTTTTGAACTTGCTCAGAATTACAAACACGCCGAAAAGCACCTTTCATACTTGCGCCAGGATAATAAGGAAATCCTCCCGCAGCAATTACAGGGCGAATTATATCCTCATCTTGTCCACTATTTGAGACAAATCTCCATGTAATTTTATACTCTTTAGTTCTAACGTTTTTATTAAATTCAGGAGCATTAATGGCAGCAGCTTCTACCCATTCATCAACCCATCTTTCGGAATTTTCTGGTTTTTGGATATATTGAATTTGTCCACGTTCCGAAACTGGTGCTTGAAACATTAAAGGGACTTCATTACTATTGGTCATCATTATCTCCTGTCTTCTTATAACGCTGAGTCCACCAAACTAAGCTGTCACAAAACTGAGTCAGCACAGCTAAACATATTCTTTGGTCTTCAATTGGTAGCTCCCACAACTTAGCTGCAAATTCTTTGATTTTATTAGTGTCATTGTTGTTAACTTGCTCTTGTGGTAACTGATTGAATCCTGCATTACGCATGATTCTGACAAAAGTTGTCCAGGTATCGCGCCAGTATTCACCTTTATTTCGTTCTTGGACATCATTCTTGCCCAAAAGCCGTAACTGTTCACCCCAAAATCTTTCTAAACCATAAGCAACTGTTGAGCGCATTTTATGAGATTGACCAATCACACCCTTTTTATCTCGGTGTTTCAACACCAAATTTTGGGCTTCTTGGTCTAGATTGTAAGATTTCCAAGTCATATAATTATTCTCTAGTTAATGTTAAGTTGCAGTGTCCAAAACCTATTGACTCTAAGCCACCTAAATAAATGTCAGACATCTCGCTACCGTTAAATGGTTGCCATTGTTTACCTGATTTATCATCTTTGATAGCAATGGGGAAAATTAAAATTGTTCCTTCTGGTAATGCCTCAGTATTAAAGAACCCACCACCTTCAACTACTTTTTCATCGGCTTTTAAGCGCACACGACTTTGACGATATAAAGCCATATCATGAATCATGCCGATATCACTATCATCGACAATTACAGATGGTTGCTCTTGTTTAGAAGGAAACCAAGCCGATAAATTTGCAGTTTTAGTAATATTTAGAAAACCCAAGTTAAAAAATAAAGTTTTATTGCCGCTAGAAGATTGTCTCGCTTTGAGGTTAGTTGAACCTGTGTAAGGGTCAGGCACTTTCATATCTTTTAAGAACGTGCCATTAACTTCAACTATGTCCCCTGCAATTCTTTTGTATCGCTCCAATAAGCGGCGGCTACTCACCCAGACAATGGGTTGGCCAGGGCAGAATACAGGCAACCAAAGCAGTGAAGCATACTCAAATTTCACAATAGATTCATTATTTGTATCTGATTGTTCTGACCCTGCTTCATTTCCATACCAGTATTTAGCTGTCTCCTCTCCCATTGTTAACCGCATTTCGGAACGCAGCCGACCGCGAATAGAACTTCCAGGTATAATCCCAGTTTGAGTAAATTGATCGCGGAAAATCAAATTCAAATTCCCACTTTCTTCTCCAGCAGTTGCGCCTACATGGAGGGGTGCTAAAGTTTCAATGATTCCATAAGCTTTTTTATACATTTAGGTAACTCCATTAATTTCAACAGGTAGACATAAACCACATCCAACTTTTTTGAGGCTATAGCCTTCCTTGGGAAACCAAGCTTCATCCCATTCCCACCAAGATTTATTGATGGATTCTTTGAGAACATAGATGCTACCTGCGGGTACAGCATAACGCCCTCTACCTAAATTCCCTTTGGCTCGATAACGATAGGGCAGAGGTTTATCCGTCAGCATCTTGAGTGGTTCGGGAAAAGTTTCGTGTTGGGGATAGCGATAAGAAAAACGATTAGAACCCCAAACAGCTGGTGTAATTAAAGCAAAGCTTTTACCTATAGGTTGACTCAATAGTTCTAATGTTCTTTGGCTAATTTTTTCACAATCTATCTCTACGACATGATTTTCCCCGCCAAAACGATACCATCCTTTTTTAAGTGGATAAGTTGATAGATAAACTAAACAGATATTGTCTGGCATTTGCACAGAATATTCTAGGAATAATCCATTTTTCTGTTGTACGCAACGTTCATGCTCTTGAATTTTTGGATGTAGAAAAGGCACGAAACGCCAGGGATTATCTGAGATTGATTTTTGACTTGTTCTCAGTCCTTGAACTGAGCTTTTCCATGTAGTTATAGTTTGCCAACGATAGTCAGGTTCGATAGCTTCAGTATTACCTATTAACGCCCATTCATCATTTTTGATTTGCCATTCTCCTGCTGCTTTTTTGGCAATTACTTTATGCCAAGGAATCGGAATATAAAAATTCTGTTTATTATGAGACTCTGCCCAAAACGGGCCAGCTACAAATAGGTTATCTCTTAGTTGCTCTTGAGAAAATTCTTCAGTTATTTTATTAATACTGAACATTAAACCTGATAAAGTTGCTGCTTCTGGTGGAAATTTAGCCCCAGAGCGACCTACCAAGTTTTCAGGAGAAAGAAATGCACCAGCACTTCCATACATAAATCCCAATGGACTTATGCTTATTAAATATTGGAACATAAATGCCAGCCTACTTTAACTAAATCACTAATCCAATCAACTACTGCTGTGGCTCTAGCTTCTGCGTTGTCACTTTCGCTAAATCCGACAAGATGTTTCACAAAATTATTGTCTCCAAACTTTTTAGCTTCTCCAGGGAAGTAAATATCTAAAAATTCAATAGCTGATTTTTGTACGCTTGTAGCAGCATTTCTATTATCAATTTTGAAAGTACGGCGTGATTCTAAGTAAGCTAAATCTTGATATATATGGCTCCAGTTAGAGTTTCTTTCTCTATCTTGATATTTCAAAAGGATATCTAAGTAATCCCAAGGGCAAGTCCATTGCACATATTGTCCACTGTTGAATAATATTCTAATAGTTGCTCGATTTCGTCCTAAAGATTTAGCCAATTTTTCGGCTTCTCTGCAATGTTGTAAAATATCTCTTTGAGGTACGCTATGACCAGCCCAGACAAAGCCAACACTTACTTTAATCTTCTGCTTATGCTTCTCCCATTGCTCTGGTAATTTTAGTAACCATTGATAAGCTTCTTGAGGTTGAATTGCTGGTTGTTCTTTCTGGCTAAAAATAACTCCTAAAAAATCATCTCCACCTGCATACACAACTCTACCTAACTTACTCGGAAATTTATTGCTAAAATCATTGCCCCAATTACGCATGGCATAACTAAAGCTGCTAATTTGGCGTTCGCCATCTTCTAGTTGTGCTAGTTGTTTGAGGTGATCTCCAACTTGATCTCCATCTCCCATAAACCACCCTGTCCATCGTCCGCTTCCAGGTTGATTTTTTTCTTCAGGCAATCTGTAAATTTCGCTAAAACTTCTGATAGTTGCCATCCCAATTTTGTTAGCAATTTGAGGATAAGTGATTAGGCGTTTAACTAATTCTGGGATGCTAAGTTGTTCATCTAAAGCTAAAAATTTGCCAGCTTCTTCTTCATTGTCTGGTTTTTCTATTACATTAGATAATTCATAATAAAAATTATCAATACTACTTTTCTCTGCTCTCCACCTGCGATTTTTAGGATTTCTGTTTTCTGCTCCCAATCCTGGAAAAGCGATCGCATCCGTACCTGTTAAGCTAGAACTCTCTCCTATCCAATTAAGTGCTGTCCACCCACGAGAAAGCTTTTGGGTTTCTAAGTTATCCATTGCAGCTTGAATGGTATTCCCTTCTCCCCAAAAGATTTCCCAAGCATGGTTTCCCCAGTTCGTCCATTCTTTACCCCAGTGGTAGGTATAGTGGGGTAAATTTTTTTCTATCCAACATTGGCATTCTTGTAGTATTTTCTTCCATGCGAATAATAAAGTCTGCTCAACTTGTTGTTTAGAGAATTTTCCTTTGAGAAGAATGCGATTAGGCATTCCTTTTTGAAAATTGGCAGATGCTGGCGAAATTACTATTGCCGTTTTTGAAGCTTCTAAAACTATCTGTTGGCTAAGATAGGAAAGAATGAGAGATGCACCATATAAGTCTCGCAGTTTACGCGATTTCTCAATAAATCCCTGTACAGGAGCAAATGTAATTGCGGTATATTTGGTTACGTCTTCCATAGAGCATTGTTTACAGTCTTGTCTAAATTACAGTAGAAAATTTATTTTTTACTCTGTAGTTATACTTTGTAATAATTATGAGTGTTCCTTTAGTTGCTTTACTCACAGGCATAAGCTAGGGAAAAAATTAGGTAACAAATTAAGTGTTATTTGTAAATATGTAGTGATGTAGCAATAGACGAATTAGTGTGACATTTATATCTTCTCGGAAAAATCAAAAATGTAAATGGCTTTTCATGCGAATGACGAATTTTTTAATGTCTCAGCAATATTTAAGGTTTTGCAAATTTGTAAGATCATTTAACTCTCACGCAGAAGGATGAGAAGTTTGAGATGTTCATCGACACCACTCTAAAAATCGCCAAAACGCTATATCTTTCGTTGAGTGGTGTCGATTGCTTACTGGGTAAGGATTTGAGATATATGTGTGATTCAATTTCACGAATCATGTACAATATTGTTCAGAGTGGTGTCGATTTGGTGGCTAAAACCCTTACGGGGCAAACGCTCCTAGACAAACTCCCTACCGATTGGGTTAAATCGGAATTAATGGAAACGCCATAGCACCATTACAGACTTCAAGTATGTTTACCCCTACCGATTGGGTTAAATCGGAATTAATGGAAACACCTTGCGAGGCTCGAACACCTGGAATCCAACCCCAGCCTTACCGATTGGGTTAAATCGGAATTAATGGAAACACCTGCTGGTAGCACAACACCGCTCGATGAATCTACTAGCCCTACCGATTGGGTAAATCGGAATTAATGGAAACATCAAATAGCCAGCAATACTCTGATGGCTGATCTGCCCTACCGATTGGGTTAAATCGGAATTAATGGAAACATTAATCCTAGTTTTTCTGCAAATAGCACTGCGGCCCCTCTCGATTGGGTTAAATCGGATTAATGCTCATTTAAAATCTGAATTACAGATTATGAATTATTTTGTTGTTCGCTTGACAACCATAGACAACAGATAAATAACAGCTAAAAGTTAGAGTAGAAGAATTTTTAGCCTTGAACTTTTGATGATTTGTCACTTTCTCATTGGTATCCCTGGTAGTGGGAAGTCTACATTCGCCGCCTCTTTAGCAAAATTGGGGAGCTATTGCATCATCTCTACTGACTCAATTCGCCACAAACTCTATGGTGATGCAAGTATTCAGGGTGAATGGCTAGAAGTAGAAAAAGCTGTCATCTGTGAGATTGTAGATGCGATCGCTCAAAATAAATCTGTCATTTACGATGCTACTAACGCCAAACGCATTTGGCGGATGGATTTATTAAGCAAGCTCAAAACATCTTTTGCTGCTTTACCCCAACATAGCGGTCAAGTTCAGTGGTTAGGTTGGTATTTGCAAACTCCTATAGCAACTTGTAAAGCTTGGAATCAAAAGCGAGATCGCCAAGTTCCAGACATCATTATTGAGAATATGCACAAATCTCTGCAACAGTTCCCGCCAATCGCAGCAGAAGGGTTTGTTACTGTTAATAAGATTGATGTCACTACCCCTAAATTTGACATTCAGCAAATTCAAACCCAAATCCAACAGCTTGGACGAACCCTGACAAACCGTGCTAACCGCAATCGTCACGTATCTCTACATTCTTACAGTCTGCTGCTGGACTTTGAACGCCTGATGTATTTGATTTCCTTGATTATCTGCTATCCCGGAATTGGAAATTTGCAATTAGCTAACCCCAGCCTACTAGAAAGTATTTTTGGATATGTGCCTCAGTTTGCAAGTTCCATAGAAGAGGTTACAGCTTTTATGGGTAAATTGTACGGTCAAATCTATGCTAATGCTAGAGAGATCGCATCTGACTTAGATTGGCTACAGCAAAATTCACTACTCGGCACTCATACATTTTCGACTTGTTCGTTGACTTTTACACAACTCGACAAGTCTATTGCACCATCTTCTGTTGTGACTCACAGTTATTCCGACTGGGACACTTTTGAGAGATTAATACATATAATTCGTTTTATTTTGCATCACCCATTCTTGCAAGATACAGGCAAAGGTAGTTTACAAACTCTCGTATCTGCACTTAGGCAGCATGAAATTATTGAAGGCGATAACTTAGACACTGTTCGCAAAGATATTGAAAAGGTGCTTAAGCCCTACAAGATATTGCCAGACTTCCCATTGCGAGATGGTTATTTTGCAGGTACAGCAATTTTATCAGCCCAGGAGTTAACTAAAGTATTTGATGTGCTTCAGTCTCAAGCTAAAAGTTTAAATGACCCCTTAGCTTTAGAGATTTATGAAACTTTTGCTGACCGAATGGTACAAAGTAAACTGAGTGTTAATCAAGTTTATCCAGTCCGGGCGATCGCTAATCGCAATATAGTTGACTTGGAATTTTTACCACCAGATGCGCTGTCTCGAAATTTACACCAATTGGAAGAAGCGATCTCTAATGGTCAACTATTGGAATTAAATCGCTTTCCTGGCGGAGGCAAATTTGCTCTTGATGAAGAAGGTTTTTTTCTAGCATATCCTTTACAAATCGTGTTTTGTAACCAAGCATGGTATTTAGGATTTGAGTGTCAAAGCGGTAAATATACCGATTTATTTCGGTTTGAGCGTTTAGATAGATTATTCCTCGGTCAACCAAACTCTAAAGTACGTTCTCGGCAGGAACAAGAAAAGTCATTAGAAAAATTACAGAGACTATCTGCTGCTAGTCCAGGGGTTTTTCTAGGTTACGATGTTAGTGACCAGCGTAAATTTTTTAGCCCGGATAAGCAAGAACGCGCTCAGGTTTTTACAACAGTAGAACTATGGTTTAACGATGATATCTTCCGATTTATAGCTGAAGGTACAAGAAGATTTCCCGCTAGGCAAATGAAGATGTCTCTACCTGTAAACAGTGTCAGAGATACATTACCAAAATCTATCTTTTGCTTGAAAAAGACAAAAGATAAATCTTTCCCTAATTGTCTTCAATTGATATTACCTAAATGGTATTTAGGTGATGTAGAATTTCTTCGCTGGGTTGTTGGTTTTGGTGGTAGTGTGAAGGTTATACAACCAGAAGAATTTATCCTAAAAGTTAGAAAAACAAGTGAAGCTATTTTAGCAGTTTATCAATAGCAATTGTTAAATATATTAAAATTGTTTTCTAAATTTTGAATTATTAATTTCTGCAACTTTATATTTTTCTAATAGAAGTATATATCAGCATAATTAATCTGCAATTTTTACGTGGGAAGTGTAAGTTTCCATTAATTCGCCTCCGCATTGTTGGCGGAGACTTTGCATAAAGTAAAAGACGGCGGTATTGTCGCTGTCATGTTTCCATTAATTCGCCTCCGCATTGTTGGCGGAGACTTTAACCCTAACCCAGTTAACAATGTCTATGACATGTTTCCATTAATTCGCCTCCGCATTGTTGGCGGAGACATATAAGCGAACCTCAAACACTAGCTGCAAATGAACGGTTTCCATTAATTCGCCTCCGCATTGTTGGCGGAGACTACAAGGATTGCCGGGTATACAAGGATTGCCGGGTGTTTCCATTAATTCGCCTCCGCATTGTTGGCGGAGACCCAACAGTTGACAGGCGACCCCACCCCAAATTGCAAAGTTTCCATTAATTCGCCTCCGCATTGTTGGCGGAGACTATGGCTTGGCAGGATGGAAGACCAGTACTAAACAGATGTTTCCATTAATTCGCCTCCGCATTGTTGGCGGAGACTTCAACCGCCAAAGCAGAAGAACTTATAGAAGTTGGTTTCCATTAATTCGCCTCCGCATTGTTGGCGGAGACTTTGCTGCCGTGGTCAAAGCTGGAGCCGATCAGTATTCGTTTCCATTAATTCGCCTCCGCATTGTTGGCGGAGACGCTGGCGTTGTTGTTCCACGGGGCGTAAGCTTAATTGTTTCCATTAATTCGCCTCCGCATTGTTGGCGGAGACTTTAGCAGCTAGTAGATTGCGCTGACATTGTTCTTCTGTTTCCATTAATTCGCCTCCGCATTGTTGGCGGAGACGTAGGATTCATTGTTGGATCGACGTTCTTCACCGTTATGTTTCCATTAATTCGCCTCCGCATTGTTGGCGGAGACAAATCTTTGAATCCAAACTCATTGTAATTATAAGTGTTTCCATTAATTCGCCTCCGCATTGTTGGCGGAGACTGAGTAAATTTAACCGTTTTTTGAACCATTTTAGTGTTTCCATTAATTCGCCTCCGCATTGTTGGCGGAGACTTTCTTTGATAGTTCGTGTAAGAGAAAATATCTTAAATGTTTCCATTAATTCGCCTCCGCATTGTTGGCGGAGACTCAATCCTTGACCACTTAAGGCAGTTGTAGCATGTTTCCATTAATTCGCCTCCGCATTGTTGGCGGAGACCCCTTAGTTGCAGAAGCCCTGAAATACAAGACTTTTAGAACTCATTTTGACGGGTCTCATTCAAAACTACTGTTTCAGCCTTCGCCTGTCAAGTTTTTCGTTTTATAAAAAAGCTCCAAACGTAGCCAACGCAAGCTTTTCGGCGTTTTGACGAGTCTCATTTTGATAGAAAATTTCTCAAAGCCAGTCATGATAAAGGTTTCAGACTCAAAATTTGGTGTCCGTAAAAAAACAGCTATAGATCCGTCAGAAAAATTTATTTGAAAAATGCAGTATGAATCACATTGTTAGTGCAGGCTTTTAACACCACATCTACCACGCCAAACTGTCATATTCAGTTTCCATTAATTCCACTTCTCAAAAGAGAAGCGACCTGGCGTGGCCTGCTTACATGAAGAAGGGGGCAATATGACAATGACTAGTTTCCATTAATTCCACTTCTCAAAAGAGAAGCGACTGGCATACGGCTGAGTTAATGCAAAGATTATACCCAGGTTTCCATTAATTCCACTTCTCAAAAGAGAAGCGACTGTGCTAAGGGTTAACCAATGTAGTTAACCCCCATTATAACTAAGATTTCCATTAATTCCACTTCTCAAAAGAGAAGCGACCCGCTACTTACTTTTTTTAGAGTAGTAGGGTGAATCGGTTTCCATTAATTCCACTTCTCAAAAGAGAAGCGACAGAGAATTTAGCAAAAACTTCGTAAGATCCTTTAAAGGTTTCCATTAATTCCACTTCTCAAAAGAGAAGCGACACCCTTATTAGCTAAGGGTTTTATTTTTTGTTATCAAGAGTTTCCATTAATTCCACTTCTCAAAAGAGAAGCGACAATAACAACCTAGGATTCTTCGATAGTTTCTGCATGTTTCCATTAATTCCACTTCTCAAAAGAGAAGCGACATATCTAAAATAGCACAAGCGAAGAGTAATTTTGCGTTTCCATTAATTCCACTTCTCAAAAGAGAAGCGACTAGAGACATCGACACGATCGTTTGGGATGATGGCGCGATTTCCATTAATTCCACTTCTCAAAAGAGAAGCGACTGTCCTGCTGTTCATTAAAGATTTGCAAGCTTCCAAAAGTAAAGATTTCCATTAATTCCACTTCTCAAAAGAGAAGCGACCCCTCTACTATAAACCCTTGTGGGGGCTAGAGTCCAGATCCCATTTGCGACGGGGTTAGCGAACACGAAAATTTTAATATTAACCAAGAGGGTAAAATCAGCTAAAACCCTTATCCAGAAAGGGATCGGCGGGGTCAACGCAACAACAGGTATTTCCCGCTTTTGCCGACCCTGCCGCAGAAAAATTAGAAATTTACATAAATTCGTCATTCGCATAAAAACACTAGGCAATTATCAAATTAGCTTTTATTTTCAGAGATATAAACAACCTAGAGAAATCTAAACTATCAAAACTATGTACCTTTCTTCTCGTGCAGCGTTAGTTCGGAATTTAGGAGTTGCATTACTCAATGGAGCCATTACTCTCATTATATTATTAATAGCTCCTTTAGGATTAGCAACAGTAATTGTAAATACTGCTTTAGTTACAATTGCTAGTTTTATAAATGCCGCAGCCGGAGATGCAATAGTTAAATTTTTGCAACCCTCTCAAATTAGAACAATAGTATCTGAAATCATTACTCACAATTCACAAATAACTAAAGATAATAGAAAATAAGATATGCGTACACTCTATGTTTCGAGACAAGGGTGTTATATTGCCCTGAAGGGAGAAATGTTAATTGTTAAACAAGGAGGAACAATTCACAATGAAGTGCAATTACCACTAATTGAACAAATACTCATATTTGGAAAGTCTCAAATTACTACTCAAGTAATTCGTACTTGTTTATGGCGAAATATTCCAATAGCCTATTTATCTCGTATGGGATATTGTTATGGTAGGCTGATGCCAATTGAGAGAGGATATCGTCAACTATCCCGCTATCAGCAAAATTTAACATCTATCGAGCGGTTGCTAGTAGCCAGAAGAATTGTCAGAGCTAAATTAAAAAATAGCCGTACTTTTCTAATGAGACAGCAGCGACGTAATCCAACAAATACTGCTGATCTGGCTATAAAAAGTTTAGAAGTTTTGGTACAAAAATCAGAAGAAGCCGAAACAATAGAGCGATTGATGGGATTAGAAGGTGCGGGTGCTGCACAATACTTTTCGGCTTTTGGTGAATGTTTAAATAATTCCGATTTTGTATTTTTAGCACGTAGCCGTCGCCCACCGGGAAATCCCGTAAATGCAATGTTAAGTTTTGGATACCAGATTTTGTGGAATCATCTGCTGACACTAATTGAACTTCAAGGACTAGATCCTTACTACGCTTGCTTACACCAAGGAACAGAACGTCATGCGGCTCTTGCTTCCGATTTAATCGAAGAATTCCGTGTACCAATTATTGATTCTTTGGTATTATGGCTAGTTAACAGCAAGATTATGGATATTCAAGAAGACTTTGATTATAAGAATGGTGGCTGTTATTTAAATAATTGTGGTCGTCCAAAATATATAAAACATTTCCTCCAACGTCTGGAAGAAGAAGTTCAAAATACTCAAGGTGAAAAACAGCCTCGCTGGGATTTAATGACACAGCAAATTAAATTTTTTAAAGAATTTATTTATCAACCTAGTCAATTATACAATCCTTATCAAATTCGATAACTTATGCTTTTTTATGTAGTAGTATATGACATTCCCTGCGATAAAAGGCGCAAACAAGTGTCAGAGCTACTAGAAGGTTATGGTAGAAGAGTTCAGTATTCTGTATTTGAATGTATTCTCAATCAAGAAAAATATATCGAACTAAAAAAACGACTCCGTAAACAAATAAATTTTTCAGAAGATAGCATTCGATTTTATCCTTTAAGTAGGCATACTTTTAACCAAATTGAAACATGGGGAGAACCATCTGTTACCGAGTATCCGGGGTCAATTATTATTTAATTTTGCTGGTTGATAGTAAAATAAACTAGCATATTAATTTAAAATTTTGATTGCCTCTTACCTAATTTATAAAGTTGATTGGAGATTTCATACTCTACAATTATTCGCCATCGGAATATAAGATGACACTTGAACAACTACAGGCTGCTACCCAGGATGCCTACAGTTAGTTAGTACAATTTGCAAAAGCAAGCTACTAAGAAGTAGTTTATTTTTTATCATCTTTGAAATCCTGCTGCTTGTTTTTTAGTTTCTAAAACCTCATCAAGTTTACTATTAGCAGCTTCAAAATCTTGTAAAACTTGAGGAGAGATTCTGTTGATTTGAACCAGCCCAGCTTGCACACTCAAAATCACATCACCGTTTTTCTGAGCGATCGCCCAATCTTGACGCTCAGGGTGAAAACTAACATCATAAACCTTGCCTTGGACACAGGTACTACCATCATCCCCTGGTTGACCCAAAGCTGACACGATTTTATGAGTAATCTGAGCAATTCGGTTAACTGTGTCTTTCTCCATTGCTTTCATTGCTTTGGGCGACAACTGCCCAGTCGTCTTAAACTCTTTGGCAATTTCGACAATTCGTTGCTGGTAGGCTTCTGGCTTACCCAAGTTACTAGCCGCAATGTACCACGAGCGCAGATGGTCGATGGTTACGGTTTGAGATTCTTGACTAGGTGCGGTTTTGTTTTGCTGCTCAAACGGCATTATCTTACCATCCACATAATCCCCCAACGGCTCCATCTGAAGCCCCCACACTTGGGGCTTACCAGTGAATAATTCTGGCAGTGCTTTAGCTGAGTGCTTTTCCATGTTCGCCCACTGCTGCTGATACTGGGGATCTGCAATCATTGTTTGCGTGATTTGATACTGCTTACCTACTCGAAACGCGACTTGTTTACCGCCACCATTCGCTAGAGCAATATCGCACTCCTTAAAACCATATTGTTGGTAAGGCTCATACGCCCTGGTGGTGTGAACTCTGCCGTGACCCCGCATCGCATCAATGCAAGTATTTACAGGTAAAGGATTCTGTTCCCCGTGCAGCATTAGTGGGAAATTCATTGGAATTGGCTTGCCGGAGATTACCACTGATTCTTTTGTACTTTCATGTATTGGCGGCGGCGTTTGAGATAACGTTACTAAATGATTTAGCTGTGGTGGTTTGAGGTGTTTTGGTCGGTCAGGCAGACTACGCACTTTCTTTTCGTATTCAGACTGAGACTCAATCACGTTCCCAAACTTATGAGTCATTGCCCCTTGAACTGATTCAGGAATTGATGAATTTACCAAGGTAAAAACAGCCAGCCCCTTCTTTGTTTCCAGTGGTACATTTTCTGGTGATACAGGAGAGAACGCTACATTCTTCTGATTCAACCATTGAGTTACCGTCTCAACTTTATGATTGTCCACGGACATTTTGGTGATGCCAAGTTCTTTATCCTCAGCACTGGCGAACAACATGGTAGGGCGTTCTTTGATTTTGTACAAAATTGGTGCAGTTTTTTCGATTGCCCTGTGTTGTTCTTGATTATCTATCTGTTGACCAAACACTTGATTTTCTTTCACCCAAACTTCAGGATACTTAATAGTGGTTGGGTCAATCTTCACCATCATTGTTGTTGAGATATTACTTTGCAATGTGGCTGGTACTGGAGTTAGTCTTCCAAAATTGAGAACTCCTAATTGTTTGAGTGCTTCTTTATCTTTTTTGAAATGTAAAAAACCCAACGGTTCCCCATCCAAAAACACTGCATCTCTAATTTGAGATTGGGGTACATCTAAGGTAAATCTTCTGAAGTCTGTATCGTTAAATTTTTGGTCTTTAAAATCGTAAGAATTCGTTTTATCAATCTTTAGTAGATTCCCATTTGGGGATTCGGCAATCACAAAAGCATTATACTTGTCTGATATAGTTGTCAGTTTTAGGTTGAGTGGATTGCCATCTTTAATGTAATTTACTGCCTGAAGCTGCTTAATCGAATCTGCGTCTAATTCGCCCAGAATTTTACCATCCAGTTGAATTTTTACTACCCCTGTTGGTACTGGTACTTTCCCAATTTCTAACATCATTTCTTGAGAGTGGAAAACCTTGTCAGCATAAGTAAATTTCTTGATTTCTCGGATAGTAAACTCTATTGGCTCTGTCCCTGTCAGAGAAATTGTGGCATTCGCTGTATAAGTTTCTCCGGGTACAACATTAGCTAGAGCTTTTGTGCCAATCGGTAATTGTCCCGTCCTTGGTTCCAGTGGTGCGAACTCCTTATATTCCCCATCACCATCCTGGACAAACACTAACCTTAAGCCGTGGCGTTCATGTTCAGGCGGGTGGTGCGATGCCCGGATCTCTACTGAGCATTTTTCATCCTGATTCCACTCTTTGCCTTTGAAGTTGTTCGCCTCATTGCTTAAAGTCCCAACTCTTAGGTCGGTAAATTGCATCTGTCCTAGCCGGGAAATAATTTCTTCACCAAACGCCGCAAACACAAAGTTGGGATTTTTTTTGTAAATAGGGCTTTCATTTTGAATTTTGCGGAAAGTTGCGTGCGGGGGTTCCCCCCCGTTGAGCAAACTTTCCAAGACGAATTTTGAATTTTGAATTGATTCCAATTCATCCTGTCGTGCCGCCCCAACACTCCACGCCGCCGCCGCCGCCGACAATCTCTCTTGCTCTGGTATGCTTGAGTGAAATTCTTCAGCAAATTTATAAGCTTGCGAAAACATTAGTTTGGTTTGCCCTTTGGTCAGTTCAGGCTTGAACTCAACCACCGAAGCGTTGCTGGCTTTTGTCCCTGGCTTGAATCCATGTGACTCAATCGACTCTTGGCTGACTGTTCCCAGTGGACTGTACTTGGGCTGACCTCTATCGTCTTGCTCGTTGTTGATTTGGGCTAGAGCAATTAATTTTGAGGAGTGTGAGTCTTTTTCCAACTTCAAGTTGATGGACTGTGCTTTCCAGATGAGAGGATGCTTGTAGCGTAAAAGATTCGTGATTTCGAGTTTAGTCCCCTGCGGCGTTTGGATGATGGCACTTGGGCCTCGCTCTGATGAACGCCTTCCCTCCATTCTCGCAGCAGCATTGTACAAGCGGTCAAATTCGTACTTTGCAGCGATCGCCGCAAATCTCTGCTGTGGGGTGAACTCGACCCCTTTAAATAAATCACCAAATTGAACAATGGGACGGGATTCAAGTTTCGATTCCTGAAAATATTTGTTTGTTTGGTTAATTAATAATTCTACTGGGGAATAGCCCTCAGTTTTTATTCCAGAATTTAAATAAGCTGTGGGCGATTTTTTATCTTTAATATAATCAACTTGTCGATATAAATAGCGATTATTTTCTCTAATTAAACCCATTGCTGGCTTTTTAGAACTTTTAAATAAATCTACAGCTATCTGGTTTTGGTAACAAGCCTCCTCAATCATACTCCTATACATCAAGCGATTCTTGTCCATTGCCTGAGAAATAATTTCAGGAGTTCTCTGAGGATTTTGGGCTAATGCTACAAACTCTTGTATGTATGGCTTATATTCTTCTCTAATTGGCTTGGGGTGTTCATAATTTTCGGCTGCTAATAATTTTTGATAATGTTCTAATACTCGGTCTAAATATTGTGATTTCTGTTCAGGATTTCCGTAAATTTTAAAAATCTCAATTTCCGACTCTAATGCCTCTAATGCGGTCACTTGATTATTAATCACGCCCACGCTGATACTATCGCTCATGTGAATAGCGATTTCTTCAAATGGTGGTTGTTTACCATCTATATAAAATGATTGTTTCTTTTCTTTAACAGTAGGAAGATAAGCGTTGGCTGGCAGAGTCCTATACTCTGCTTCGGCTGTAAAATTAGGATACTTACTTGCAAGGGCTACCCCTATACAGTCACCATCAAAATCGCGTCCTTGGCGTTGGGATTCTGTTTCTAGGGGAGCAACTTCGTTCTCTCCTAGCCTTGCTTTGATACGTTCCAAATCTTCATCATTAACTACTATAATTCCTTCTAAACGTGTCCCGTCTGGGGCTAAACAATCATCAACAATTTTATTGGTAGATACGCACAAACCATTAGAGTTGAGAAACGGAGAGCGGAAGTTTAGAACTTTCTCTCCGTCATCTAACCAAGGTACACAAATTTCCCCATTCTTCAAATTCTTGGATGGAATGATCATCCCTCTGTCAAAAGTTAGCGTCCGCCCCAAAGCAATATCTCGCCACTCGCCTTGGACAAATTTACTAAGTTCTTTCCTAACTTTCTCCGTTTCTAAAAGCTGATTATGCCCTCCAATTAAGTCAGCCTTAATCAGTTTATACATCAATAAATCATCTTTTTCTGACTTCTCATCTAATTCATCACTTGTTTCAAATTGTTCTTCAGCTTGATTAAGAGTGAGTAATTCTAATTCTTTAGCAAGTGAACCATCAACAACTTGCTCGGAAATCTCTGCTTTTAAAGATGATTTCTGTTCTTCAGTAAAAGCTTTGCGCTTTTCATACTTCTGACAGTAAAGTTGTGCAACTTTTCTAGGGTCACTTTGGGATTCGGCTAATTTTTGGGCTTGGGCTTCTAGTTCCTCCGCAAAGTCTTTAATGCCTTGGGGGAATGAAGCTAATAGTTGCGAAATTGCTGTTTTACCTCTTTCTGACTGTGATTTCTCGCTTAACCAGATTTTTTGTTTGTAAAGTCCTGGCTGAATCTGCGGTTTAATAGCTCCACCAGGGCGATCCTTATCTGTGCCTTTGAAACTGGAAAGGGGGAGAATTAAATCTATTTTGGGTTTGTTGTTAGGATTTGCGTATTTTATCTTTTCAATTTTGTATGGTCTTAGAGTACCTTTACCAAATCTATATTTAGTATCTTCTCCATCTCCTTCTGTCCAACCAAAACGATGCTGAATCACACGATAACTTTTGTCAGACTGTTCTTCCCTTTTAGTTAAAAGGTTATATAATTGGGAAGAAATTTGACCATAACAATCCCCTACTAATTTAAACGCCACTTTCTTGTCAATAATTCCTCCATTTTCACCTTGAGCTTCCGTAGAGTCATCTACAATCAAAATATTTAATTCTTCATGAATTGAATTTTTACATTCCCCCAGAAAAATTGAACCATAAGCTCCTCTATCTTTTCTATCAGGACATAATTTCTCAATTACTTCTAGACATTCTGGCGCACCGTACAATAAGCGGGTTTTAGAAGATAATAAAAGCGTATGTCCATCTGGATGATTTCTTAAATCCTCTGAAGAAGAGTGTTCATCTATATGACCAAAAGAAAATTGTTGACCTGGAAAGTAGAATTCTAGTAGAGTATTATCTAACTTTTCCGTTAAAATTGAGTCAGGATTTTTATTATCTCCATCAGTATGAATCCATTGATTTAATCGCGTATCAAAGTGTTGGAATACTAGAGACATAATTTTATTTAATCATTAAAAATTTTAGGGGTTATATATGTCGAGAATTAAACGCTGGATCAACATGAATCGTCAAGAATTTAATTCAGATGGGACTTTGAAAATTGAAGCTAAACAACAAATGTTATCCGAGGGGATGAGTGAAGCAGCAATTGACGATTATGCTCTTAGATTAAAAGCAGAATATGATGAATGGAAACTTTTAGACGAAACAGATCCCGAACCTTGGCCTGTTTACACTGCTTACGATTTCTTCACTCCTACAGAAAAACAACAGTTCAACCCTGATGGTTCTCTTAGAGCCGAATACGTTGAATCTGAACTTAGAAAGGGGGCTAGTCCAGGCTGGCTAGAAGAAATGGAGAGGCGTAAGAAAATTGATGTTGATAACTATAATCGAGTATCAGAGCGAGAAGCAGCAGTAGGAATCAATTTTGGTCAGCAAGAAATGAATAGGTTACGTGCTTCCAGTCGAACATATATACAACGCCGCCAACAAATGGAAGCAGACCTCAGAAATAACGAAGAACCCAGCAGTCTACCTTTCGATAAGGACACTCCCTACTTCTAACAAAGCCAGGAGAACAAACCGTAATGCTATTTACCGCACACATCATAGTTTTTCAAACTGCGATAGGGGAATTATTGTTTGATTTTAGACTAGATGCAGCAACTAGGATACAGGGCTTTCTGGGACAAAAAAATTTTCAAACTTGTCAAAATTCAGACATTAATCCCAACGATTTTGAGCTTTTTTCCTAAAACAAAGTTAACAAGTCGTTGTCCGCTAATTAGAACAATTTGAGGATATTGCTTCAGAACAGTTTTGGATAAGGGGCCTGTTTTTCCACTATGTATAAAAAATCCCCCATCGGCTCTTTGGGCCTCAATTACTTCTTGAAAGTCGTGAAGATGCTCTGATTTGATGTGGTCTGTATAGCGTTTAGCCTGAATTAGATAAAGCTTTCCTCGAATCAAAACACGACCATCAACGCCACCGTCGTTACTATAGTTCGTGTTACGTCGGATTTCCCAACCTTGATCCAGGCAACAACTTAAAAGTAATTCTTCAAAAACGTATGGTGTAGTTTGTCGAAGCGTACCAATCACTAATGGCAATTTAGGTTTAATAGACTGATTGCGTAATTCCTGCAAAATACTGTTAGCACGTTCAATGTTTTTATGATGCTGATCATAAAAATATTGAAGTTCTTTTAATGGTACTGGAGTTAAGGTTGATGATTGTGGGCTTGGTGTGACTTCTTTTAATGGTGGTTCACTCGGCTTTGGAGGCTCTAAAGTTCTAGGCTCTCCTTCTCGATACTCTACCTTTTGACGAGTTTTTTGCTCAGGCGGTGAAGAGAAGAAGAATTGAGAGAGCCAAATCAATAAAATGATGCAAGCAAGTCCAGACAAGAAAATAATGATTTCCATAATTGCTTGAGTGTTTTGAATTTCAAAGTCATCAAAAATACTTGCTAGTCCAATTTTTCAATCGGCTTTATAGTTTTGGGCAATTTATTAACTGTCGTCTGCTTTTTGGGGAAAATTGTCGGATTGTTAGAACTAGAGGAGTTAACAATATGAAAAGCTGCCAGAGAGCAGGTGAAGGCAATGAAAACAACCATTGCAATTACTCCTACTTTTTCTAAAATTTCTAGTCGGTATTTGTTTCTAACTTTCTTGATATAAATCTCTGACAATTTATGCTCAACTTTTTGATTTTTTAAATGTTCTAATGCTTGAAGACATTGTGAAATATCTTCACCATTTTTCAACTTTTGACACAGCAGAATTTCCAAATGTTGCTGGCGTAGTTCGGGAGTTGATAAGTTAATTTCATCCCAGGCTTGCCAAGTTTCTAGTTGTTGTATTTCGTTCATGACATTACTTATTCAAAAACTAATTGACGACAAAATAATGAATAAAGCGGGTAAGTCGCTTCGCTCCAATTCAAAATAAGGAATTCAAAATTCAAAATTATTACTCACGGAAGACAGCCATTGGCTTGTGATAAGAATGCCTCATTTCTCGCACTACGCGACTCACAAGATATCTTTTTTTGAAGTGGGCTTATATCCTACAACTAAAGGTTTTTGAGTATTTTTTATTTTGAACTTTGAATTTTGAATTTTGAATTGTTTTGTAAAGCTTTGAGATTATCCCGCTTATAAAAATCATTTACGTTGTTGACGACGAGAAGGTTTAATTTTGGTTTTCACCTTGTTTTTCTCGTACTCCTCAATCAATTGTTTAGCTTGCTCTGGCAGAACAACTTGATTTTTATTCCATCGCCAGAAATAACAACTTGACTGCATTTTTGGACAAGCAATCGAAGTTGGAGCATTAATCCCCCACAAAAAACCAAGTGTGGTGTAAATCCCGATCCCCAATAAGTAAAGGATGATAGCTTTATTACCAGTGCTAATCCAATTCCCAATCCAAAACAAATCAGATTTGAATTTATTCATCAGTAAAGAACGTTTTTTTGCAGCTTCAACCCAAGCTTGCAATTTCTCTAGCCTCTGGGTAGCTAAAAAGTCAGCTTTTTCTTCGCTTGCCTGATCAATTTGGATATCGATAGTACGTTCTCTAGCAGCAATCTCTTGTGTTAGCTGATATTCGTATCGTTCTCTGATTCTGGTGGCAATTGAATTGATTTGGTCGAAGAATGGGGTAACAGTTTCGTTCGCCCTCGCTCCAACATCATTTGCATTGGGGACTTTCCCTCAAGTTGCCCCATGATTTTATCTTCTAGTTGAACAAAGAACTCATGAATTTCCTCTGGACTTTCAGCCAGTTTAGCCACAGCTTTCTGAACATACATTTGTTTGACAAAGCCAGGGGGAATTTTCTCAACAAGTTTATCGGTAATTTTGTCAACCAAATTAGCTAACTCAGTTTCCGAAGCGATGGTGATTGCACCAACATCACCAGAAATGTCTAATGGCTGTTTTTCTGGCTCGTCTTTTTTGGACTTATTTTTGCGCGGTTTAGTGGTAGAAGTTGATTCTTCAATCACAGGTGTAGTTGAATTTTTATTACTGAAGTGTTTGGTCACTTCTTCGTAAGTACAACCTGCCTCTATCAAAGAACGGCATTCTTGGAATAAGGCGACTTCTTCGGGGGAATAGTCAGGTTTATCTTCTAAAAAACAGGCGGCAAGAGAGGCTGAAACTTCGTTGTCGGATAGAGAGTTGAGAAATTCTTGACGTTGAACCATAAAAAACCTCTATTTAATCGATACAATGTCACCAAAAGGTTGGAATGCTCTCTGCTCAACCTCATCATTCGGTGGTAATTCAGCAATTCTTAACGACTCAATTCCTTTTAAGTCGTCAGTTGTTGGTGCTGGAAATTCCACACCAACGATTTTCCGTAAATACTGTTCTTGTAGCTTCCATAGATAAACACCTTGATTGAGAGATGCTAATAATTGCTCTGTGGGATGTTTGTTATGTGCCAATGAGAGAGTCAGCCAAAAGCTCTTGAGAGCCAGCAGTACCATTTGCGGTTTACTGAAGGGTCGGGCAGCTTCATTATTCAGGAATTCTAAAAGCTGTTCTTCCTGACTTCCTTTTTTGACCTGCAATCGAATCACAAAAGTTTTGTAGTTATTCATCGGGCTGTACTCCCTAGTGTTGGTATAGCACAGACTTGATTACGTAAAAAATTTGATAGTCCATAAGCATCCGTCAGTCGCGCACAAAGTGATTTTGATTTATTCCCAATGTTGAAACTGACACGTACATCTTCTTCAAGCTCTGCACCCCACGAAATATGAGCATTTGGATAGTTCTGCACGAAAAACGTTTTCAGGTCGTCACGATAATAGTCGAACGAGCCACCGCCAATAATAATTTCGTCGGCAGTTTCACTAATATGGGTACGGAAGAATCGCGCTACTTTACCCCAATATTCAGTTCGACAAGCACGAACTACATCAGCTATTTGTTCAGCCTCTTCTGATTTTCGAGCCGCATTAGTTGATAAAGCCAAATGTTTAAAATTCTTAGTCTTGATGTCCTTGCCTACTCCATGAATAGTTTCCAGTAATAGTCTTTCCCGTTGTCGAGAGCTATAACCCGAAATCCGGCTTTGCACCATCTCAATTAGTTTGAATAGTCCTAACGGTTCAGTATGTCCGCTAATCACTCCTTTATCAAACACCAGAATAGATATATCCCTATACCCCCACATACAAGAGACTATTTTTTGTTGATTGAAAGCCGAACCTAGTTTTTGACCTCGGCACATAACGTGACCGCCGCCTTCAGGTACAGATATGAATACCTTTAAGTTTACCGACATCGCCTTGTCACAGAACGAAAATTTTGACAAAGCTGTAGACACATCGCGCTCAAACTTTTTTCTATCTGCCCACTCACTATAAGGAAGTGGAATGGCTAACGCTAAATCAAACGTGTCCGGTAGTGCCTCTTTTATCGCCATGACTCCTACTGCTGCTAAAACTTTAGCTAGAGCGCATTCATATTTAGGTTGCGTGAAAGCAACACGCGCATCAAAAATATTCTGTGCCAAAAATCCCACCGCATACAAACTCTCACCACACTCAACCCAAGATTCATTCTCTGGTTCAGGTGAGGTGATTCGTCGGCTCTTATAAAAATTTATTTCCTCTGCCGATACTTCTAAAACTTCCGGTGACATCATCAACAGTTCGGGTTTAAACGGAGTGACTCTCCAGATTGCTTTGGTGTCTGATACGCCAGGGTCAATCGTCAACATTGCCGGTAGTAAATTACTATCCATATTTTGGGCGATTTTTGAGTGAAAAAGTTCTATTTTAGTTCACAAATGATTCGCAAACGATTCGCATATTGTTCTAGGATACTCCATATTTAGTTAGTAAATGATTTGTTAATAGTTCTAAAATTTCACTTTTTGAACTCACAAAATTTTTTTTTGGGCTAAATAGTTCTAATATAGTTCGCTAATAGTTCTATGGTGGTTCTAAATTAGTTCTAAGTTGGTAGGGCAGGAATTTCAGCTTTTGTGACGCACAGTACGCCATCTTTGGCGGTAAGTTTTTTGATTAATTTGTTATATTAAATGACAAGTAAAACTGTGGAGAAAAATTTTTTTGAACTGGACAAGTCACAAAATTTTTTTCAAGCGGCATCAAATTTATTTTGGTTTGATGTCGAGAAGTAATTGTGACTTCAACAGCGATCGCCTGTTACTGAAGAAAAGAGAAGTAAAGTTATGTTTCGCTCATTCGAGAGGTGAGCGATGCTAACCAGTGTTAACGTCTCTTCCCAGATGGCGATAAACTACTTCATCAAGAACTACTATCACCAGGGGAAGTCTCGCTGGAGTGGTAAAGCGTCCGAAAAATTAGGTTTGTCAGGGGCAATCGATAATGAGCAAGCATTCAAAAATGTCATAGAAGGACTAACACCTGACGGCAAAGAGCATTTAAATGCCAGGGTGGTAAACCAGAAAAACCGTAGAGCAGCGATAGACTGTACATTTTCTGCACCCAAGAGTGTAAGTTTGATGGCGTTAGTGGGTGGAGACACTAGATTGATCGACGCACACCATCAGGCATTGGAAAAAACAATCTCTCTGATGGAAGAACGTTATGCCACGACAAGAGTGATTGAAGCAGACAAACGCCACAGGATCAGCACAGGTAATTTGTTGGTCGCACAGTTTGACCATATTGAGAGCCGTTCATTAGACCCACACCTGCACACCCATTGTTTGGTGATGAATACGACGCAGACACCCGATGGAAAATGGTACGGTCTGGTCAATAGTGAGATATATGCCAATAAGAAGTTTTTAGGGATGGCATACCAGAGTTACCTAGCATCGGAGGTAATGAAGCTGGGGTATGAGATTGAGCCAAAGTTACACGGGCAGTTTGAAATTAAAGGGTTTAAGGAAGAAGATTTACAGGTATTTTCTAAGCGACGACAGCAGATAATAGCCAAGTGTGGATTAGATTCAGATTGGCATCAACGGGAGAAGGTCTGGGATAAGACCAGACAACGCAAACACCTAGTATCACATGATGAACTGCTTTCCCTTTGGCACGAAGAAGCTCAAAAATTAGGGATCAGCTTTGTCAAACCTTATGAATCAAACCCCCAAGTAAATAATTCCCCTAACAACCAAAAAAATATTAATCAGATTTTAGAAGACGCTATAGCGCATTGCAGTGAAAGAAATGTGGCGTTTAAGTTTGAGGATATTGCCAAATTCATACTCAGTGAAAGGTTGGCGACAGATGTAACGGCAATCGAACCCCTCCTGAAACAGCACCCGCAAGTAATAGCTCTACCTGGATTAGAACAGTACACAACCTTAAAAGCAGTAGAGCGAGAAATAGCGACAATCGAGTTGATGGAGCAAGGGAAGCAAAAATTTTCTCCCATTTCTCACCCAGAGGTGATTGAAAGCCAACTAGAAAAAACCCTGTTAAATCAAGGTCAACGGCAAGCAGTAGAGATGGCGTTGACGACTTGTGATCAGTTTGTGGCGTGGCAGGGTGTTGCTGGTGCGGGTAAGACTTTCGCCCTCAAAGAATTCCAAGCGATCGCTGCATCAGCAGGGTACACAATCAAAGCATTTGCACCCTCATCAATGGCGGCTAAAGTGTTAAGTGAAGAATTGGGCATCTCTGGCGAAACTGTGGCCAGATTGTTGGTATCCGAACCACCGCCACAACCACAGTTAAACCAAGTGTGGGTAGTTGATGAAGCTGGGTTATTATCAGCCAAAGATGCCCATGCTCTGTTAGAACAAGCCACCCAACAAGGCGCAAGAGTATTGCTAGTAGGCGATATCAAACAACTTTCGGCAGTAGAAGCTGGCAATCCCTTTAAATGTTTGCAGCAAGCCGGAATGAAAACTGCACACCTCACCCAATCCAACAGACAACGCAACCCCGATTTAAAGATTGCTGTCGATTTAATTGCCGAAGGCAGAGTAGAAGCAGGTTTCCAGCAGCTAGATTCCATCGGTAGCATCCAAGAAGTATCACCAGATGAAAAACTTTTAACCATAGCTAGTGAGTACATGGCATTGTCACGATCAGAGCGTGAACAAACGCTGCTACTAGCTGGCACAAATGCCGAAAAATCAGCACTCACAGGGGTAATTAGAAACAAGTTAAAAGCTGAAGGAAGTTTAGGCGCAATCGCTAATATTACTCAATTGCAAGCGAAAAACCTCACAAAAGTACAAATGCGGTACACCCATAATTATGAAGTGGGTGAATTTGTTATGCCCACACGTAACTACTCTCGTCGCGGCTTAGAGAAAGGTCAATTGTACGAAGTTCTGGGCAAAGATACAGATACTCTGACGCTTCTTGCCCCAGATGGTAAGCAATTACAGGTAGATCCCCTTTTTGATAAAGCAGTTTACCAGTGCAATCAAATTGAGATTGCCGTTGGTGAAGTCTTGCAATGGAAAAAGAACTCGCGCCAACTACAAAGGCGCAATGGTCAAGAGTTTTTGGTCACAGCCATTAATGGTAATACTGCCTCCATCAAATATTTCGACAATGAGCGCACAGAAACTATTGACCTCAAACAGGCACACAATCTCGACTATGCGCTGGTAAGTACAACCTACTCCTCACAAGGGAAAACAGCACAAAGGGCTTTAATTGCTGCCGATTACACCATTGGGCAAGAGAGTTTTTATGTAGCTGTCAGCCGAGCTAAAGATAATGTCAAAATCTTTACCGAAGATAAGCAATATTTACTGGAGTTAGCCCAAAAGTCCAAAGCGAAAGAAAATGCACTAGAGTTACTCAGACAGCAAGTAAAACAGGAGAGGGCATCTTCTAATCAGGAAATTTCGCTCATTATAGAACAACCAGTTGTCAGCACTGTTGCACCACCAGTATTAAAGACCCAAACGGTAGAACAACCAGTTGTCAGTACCGTTACGCCACCAGTAGTAAAAATCAAATCAACAGTAGTCAGAAAAACGCCTCCTCAAGAGCAGCCGACCCCTGTAAAGTCAGACTTTGCAACAATAGAAAAACCAATCCCCAAAAAGCCCATCCCAACACAAGCGTTTTGGACTCCAGCTATTGAGCAACCAGCCCAATTTTGCGGTGTAGGTCAAGCAGGGGGAGAGGTGCAGCAGGGGGAGCAGGGGGAGAAAGAACTATTTGACAAAAAGGCTTTTTCTCCCCCAGCCCCCCTTGCTTCCCCAGCCCCCCCTGCTTGCCATCATGCAAAGTTTGCTGGGTGGACTGCTGAACCAGCGCCCAACCATTTAGACCCTGAACATTGGCAAGAATTAGTCGAAAAAAGCGCAATTCACCCACAAATTGCGGCATTAAACTTTGAAAGCCTTCACTTTAGCTATGTCGGTGGTGAACATGAAGCTTGGAATCGCTTGATGATTAGTGACAAGCTCAAGCGTACAAATACCGGAGGCTTAACCAAGGGATTTTTAGAACTCTATTCTCATATTGATGCTGGTGGTTGGTGGTGTAATTCCGGTGTTGACCCACGCTCTTTTGCTTCACTTGCCCCAGGCTTTAAACCAACAACTAAAGAATGGGGTTGTTACAAGCCAAATCAACCCAGACCCAAAAAAGATGTTCAGGGGCAGGTAATTCCTGGCAAATTCATTAAATATGAGCATCCCCCCAAAGTTGAGTTAAGTATATTTTTATTGGATGTCCCAGACGAGATCGCCCAACGTATTTATGCTCTCCACAAAATTAATCCTAGTGATAGCGACAAAGCCTGTGGTTTCTGGTTCTGTGTCTGGAAACATAATTTACCAGTCACTATCACCGAGGGAGCCAAAAAAGCCGCTTCTTTGTTAAGCCAGGGTCATATCGCTATTGGACTGCCGGGGATATCTGCCGGATACCGTTCACCCAAAGATGAGTTCGGTCAGAAAATTGGTAAGTCTTATCTTGCCCCTGAATTGGCAGTTTTCGCCACACCAAAAAGAGAAATTAAATTCTGCTTTGACTACGAAACCAAACCAGAAACTATTGTCAACATTAAGCGAGATATTTCCACAACTGGCTGGTTGCTGCATCGGCAAGGGTGTTCTGTCAAAGTGATAACGCTGCCAGGGCCAGACAAAGGCGTAGATGATTTTCTAGTTGCACAGGGGGCATTAGCCTATGAACGACTAAGCCATGAAGCTCGTTCTTTACGAGATTGGCAATATCAAAATCGACCACCACAAAAAACAGCTTACCAACCACCGCGTAAGCTGACATCTGAAGAAGCCCAACGTAAGTTAGCTACTTCTTCCCCAAACTCACCTATTAAGGAACCCGATCATGACAACCATCAACAACCCCAACAATCAACCACAAGAACAAACAGCAATGTTAATCCAGAAACTCGACCAATTGTTGAGCAACCAGGAACAACTTTCCACCAAAATCGATCAGTTGGAAATTCACCATCAACAGTTGAATCAAACAATCCAGCAGTTTTCCACGAGCCAAACCGAGAATCTCAACGAGTTGCAATCGGGACTGACTCAGTTCTTGGAGACACTAGCCGACTCCCTCAACCAAGAAGAATCGAGCAACCTCAAGCCCACATTAGAGGACTTAACCCAAGCAGTACATCAAGTGACCTTCGAGGTGAGGGAACAGCGCACATCGGGGCAAAATCTCTCGAATCTCATACAACAATTGTTGACCACTCAACAACTGATGTCCATCTTAGATCAAGGCTCTATGAACGGGTTATAAGCGCGATCGCTAACTTTTTAGAAGTCAAACAAATTGCACGAGCAATCAATGTTGAACAAATAAAAACCCTGATTAATGATTTGCGTTCTCAGTTTGTAGTTAATTCTATTAATACACCTCTGGACGCAAATCAAAATTATCAGGTAGACCTAGCACTCTCCTCTCCCCAGCCGCTTCCTCAAGAGCAAGAGGTACTCTATAACTCAGACCAAAAACTCAAACTACAACTAGCCTCAGCCAAAGCTATAGATGCCATTACTAATTTCGTTGAACAAAAAGCAGTTTCGTCAACTTTAGCCCAGGTTTTACCCTCAGTCACTGAGCAGTTAGTTCTTTATCAAGAAGAATTAACCTCCCAAAACAAGGCACTTCATAACCTCGACCAAAAACTCAAACTACAACTAGCCTCAGCTAAGGCTATAAATGCTATTACTAATTTCGTTGAACAAAAAGCAGTTTCGTCAACTTTGGCCCAGGTTTTACCCTCAATCACTGAGCAGTTAGTTCTTCATCAAGAAGAATTAACCTCCCAAAACAAGGCACTTCATAACCTCGACCAAAAACTCAAACTACAACTAGCTTCAGCCAAGGCTATAGATGCCATTACTAATTTCGTTGAACAAAAAGCAGTTTCGTCAACTTTGGCCCAGGTTTTACCCTCAATCACTGAGCAGTTAGTTCTTTATCAAGAAGAATTAGTAAATGAAAACAAGGCACTCCATAAGCTAGACCAAAAACTCAAACTACAACTAGCCTCAGCCAAAGCTATAGATGCCATTACTAATTACGTCGAACAAAAAGCAGTTTCATCAACTTTGGCTGAGGTTTTACCCTCAATCACCGAGCAGTTATTTCTTTATCAGGAAGAATTAGTAAATGAAAACAAGGCACTCCATCACCTCGACCAAAAACTCAAACTACAACTAGCCTCAGCTAAGGCTATAAATGCTATTACTAATTTCGTTGAACAAAAAGCAGTTTCATCAACTTTAGCCCAGGTTTTACCGTCAATTACTGAGCAGTTAGTTCTTTATCAGGAGGAATTAGTAAATGAAAACAAGGCACTCCATCACCTCGACCAAAAACTCAAACTACAATTAGCTTCCGCTAAGGCTATAAATGCCATTATTAATTTCGGAGAACGCAAACAAATCAGTTCTGCCCTAGCTCAAGTCTTACCATCCCTGACCAATGAAGTATTTGAATATCAACAGGAATTAGTCAGTGATCATAAAATTATCCAAAATCTACAGCAAACACTTCTAGAAAAATTAGTAACGACTGAAGCGACAAAAGTCATTGTCGATTCTCTGGAAGAAAACGAAACTAATCAAGAAACCACCGAGCAGTTAAACTCTCAACTTCCAAGAGTAATCACACCAGAACTAGTACAAAAAACTGTAGACGCGATCGCGCGATTTGTCGAACAAAGACAAGTCAGTGCTGTCTTAGCCGAAGTAGTACCAGCTTTAACCAAGGAAATAACAAAGTATCAACAACAGTTAGCTTTCCAGAATCACCAAACTCTTCAAGCATTACAGGACATACAATCACATTACCCAGAACCAGAAAACTCAATTCAAGAATCACAGAAATATCGAGAACAAATTGAGCTTTTAAGTTACCAGGATTTTTATAACTTGGCTATGTATACCAAATCATATTTTGAGGAGCATTCTGAAACTGAAGATAACCCCAAGACAAAGGCTTTACTAATTATCCGAAAAATCTTTAGACAAATGAAAGAAGAAGCACTGAAGAATCAGCAGCAATCACCAAAATTTAAGCTATAAAAAAATCCACCAATTTTTGATGGACTTTAAACTTTATCTTGACTGCAAATTGGGAACTTTTAACTTGCGAATTGCGAATTGCGAATTGCGAATTGTAATTATTGGTTTGACCAGAAAGCATCAATAGCAGCACTAGAGAGAACAGCAGAACGAACAGCAGCAGTTGTTTGACGTTCTTGTTCTTTAGCCTGTTCATCCATACGGCTAGAAATATCAGCCAAATTAATGTTAGCTGTGGCTAATGCCCTGGTTTGTTTTTGAGCTTCGGAATGTAGGGATTTATTAATGATAGTGGCTTGCAAATTTTGAGCCGCAATTTTCTTGAGAATGTCTTGGGTCACAACATCTTGCTGGGCAGTATCGGCTAAATCAGAGGTACTAGCAACAGCATCGTTAGAAATTTCAGCTTCTTGTCTCTGAATTCGTTGACCATTCGCACCCAACACAGATTGTGACTGACCGAGAGTGTACTGTTGGTGAAAGTCACGTTCGGCATTACGCCCATCGATTTCTGGTGAAGAATCAAGCGTCGGGACAACCGTAGCGTCTTGTTGTTGTTTGTTTTTCTCAATCGCTTTACGAATGCGCTCACCTGCACTTGTGGGGTCGGGAGTCCCTAAATCACCTTTGGTACTATTGATTAAACCATCAACATCTTTGATAATATTTGACCAACTAATACTAAAATCCTGACGGTATTTGTCAATCGATTCTTGTAAACCGTTGTAAGTTTCTAAAAACTGTAATAAAAATGATTTTTCTTCTTTCTTGGGTTCGGGAGATTCGGCAGCTAACGCCGGAGTAACTAGTAATAAATTGCTGACTAATAAACCCGTTAATAATACTGATTTCCTCGAATAAACCATAACTAATTCTCTAAACTCTAAAATTAACTAATCCTAACTAATCAACCTTTGTAAAATATTGCAATTGCGCTCTTATAATTGCGAATTGCGAATTGTTAAAGTGGTTTACTTTGACGAATACAATCAACGTAATACTTTGCAAACGCTGACAGCCATTCAAATTTGTCAGAATAAAGTTTTTTGTATTTATCACGGGCAGCTTGTTCGTCTTTCCCATTGGCGACTAATGCCAGTAGTGGAGAAGAAGGATAATAACGACAGCGAATATAAGTCTTGTAATAATCCATCAACCATAAGGTGTATAGTTGTTGGCGATTCGGTGTAAAGTTTTCGTTTTTTTCGATTAAAGATAAAGGAATACCCAGCAGTTCGGAAATACTTTTAGCCGCACCAGCAACGGTACGGCCTATCAATCGGCGCGGCATATTTTGTAAGATTTGCTCTCCCGCTTCTGATTTGGCAATGGAAATCACATCTTGGGCGGCCAACATGATCCGACAACCGGATTTTCGAGCCGTCGCACATTTACGACCAACAAGACGCGACAAAGCCGAAAAACGTAATAGTACACTAGCCTCATCCATGAAAAACACACTGTTCGGACTAGACAAGGATTGACGCGAAGCGGCGATGTATGCAGACATCCCGAATACTTCCGCTTCTTTATCAGATTGCAAGTTAGTCAGGGCAAAGGTTATCAGCTTTGAGTCCGTCTGGAATGTAGATGGTTTACAGATGGCATCCCCGATTGAACTAGCTCTCCAATACTGAAGGCGTAAACGAATATAGTTGAGGGCCTGATCGACATTGGGGTCATCATAGCCTAAATGAATATACTCGGTTGAAAAGAATCGCTCCATGTCAACCAGCGTCGGGGTATTCGCCCACGCATCAGAACCCAATCCACCAACTCTGGCTGCTTCAAAACGTTCAATAATTTCTGGATCATCATAAAACGCTTTCGTCCCAAGCGGGATTAACGATTCGATTGTTTGAGCCAAAAAACCATCAAATTTATTATTGCCCAGTACCAGTTGCAGGACGATCAGATTGACATCGTTACGGTGTGCTTTGATACGCTCGGCTTTTTGCTCCTTAAGAATTTTCGATAAGTCTAGGGGTTGGACTAAGTTGTTAGACTGTTTGGAGATGTCGAAGTAAAAACCGTTGAAGTAGGGGGTAAAATCTCCGAATGTCCCCGTACCATCATCATTAGGAAGGTCGATCATTAACACCGACATCCCCATCGCCAAGCATTCTGCAATAATAGAAGCAATCAGAACTGATTTACCACTACCCGTTGTCCCAATCACCATCAGGTTTTCGGTTTTTCTCAGGTCAATGTAAACAGGTGAATGACCTTCTGCGGCAATCAACTCACAGCCTCTGCTATCTCCTGTGGCTGTTTTAATCACGCTCGTAAAACCGATTAGCTCACTGGCAAAGAAAGTTGTTCTGCGATTGAAGGGCGTTGATAACATTGGCTGCTGACGCATCATCAATGTTTCTAACCAGATCAGCCAGCTATATTGTTTTTCTAGTGTCAGTTCCGCAGGTTGGTTAACATAGCCCGATATCAGACGACAGGCATCATCAATTTCTTCGGGTGAATCACGGTAAACCAGTACCACCAATGCCGTATTTTGCGGCGTATCCCCTGTGTACAGTTGCTTTTGTGCGTTTAATGCCCACTCCATATTCATTTGTGCCACCACATCTACGGTTTTCCCCTTAGTTGCGTTGGCTGTATTGTGGGCGCGTCTGGTAATTAATTGTTGTGCCAATCGCGTTACTTTTGGATCTGACGGCGTTACCTCCGTTATTACTTCGATGTCATAAATCACATCTTTCGAGAGAATATTCCACAAAAAACGTAGTTGGTCTTCCACGGACGCAAATGCTTCTGGTTTTTGGTTGAGTACCATCACGCCAACATATTTATGTGTTGGTAAGCAAACCCACTTTTCGTTTGCAACAGGTATCCCACGATTTAATAGTACACTTGTTGCGTGTTGCGGATCTATGTGGGATGAGTCTGATGGTTCATTTTGATAGAACTCTTCTCTTAGCCCGTTCTCATCCCATACTAATGTGTGCGGTACATGAGTTTTTTTTGCCCCAACATTTCGACATAATTCACCCCATAACTCCACCTCGTCTTTTACAATCGGCTGTAATCCCATACTTTCTAGAATCTGTTTATGCCGCAAGGACACATCCATTGCTTTTTCTAGGACAGCTGCTAGATTTTTCTTTGTTAGTTCTGTCGCTCCTGTCGGCGTAAATCTCCTTTGTAAAAAGTTTGAGAAATTAACTATTGCTCTATCTACTGCATCCCCCGATTCTGTTCCTCCCGGTCGAATAGTCAAGGTACTATATATAGATAGTACGATTGTTTTTCGATGCCGACTACTTGTTAGTTCTTGAAGTCGCGCCACTTGCCCCCAGTCCAAAAACTCGCTTTCATCTGATATCGGCTCATCTAAGCGTTGACGATAGGAATCTACTATTCCATCCTCTTCACAAAATGAACTCCATCTGAAGGTGAATTTTTCCCTCTGTGGGATTTCTTTACAGCCTTGATAAAACGCATCTGCTATTGCCTCAACTTGTTCATCCGACGAAAACATCGGATGAATCCCTGAGCAAGTATAACCGAATACCAGTTGTAAAGTGTTGTCTGTCTCCCCTAGCAACTTCTTGCTTAACAAGTATGCGCCAACGATATAGCCCTTTTTTTGCAGTCGCACCATTGTTGTTAGGTCTAGGGCATCTTCAAACGCACTGATTTTCTTAGCTTTATTAGCTTGTTTCACCACAATATTGATTCATTTACTTATTTGTTTGTTTAGGGCAGCTTCGGGGCAGGGGTGCAGGGGTGCAGGGGAGAAAGAAGAAATTTTAGGCATAGAAACTCAATAAATAAAAATTCCCCTCTGCACTGGGAGCAATCTTTACGCTGTTTACCCTTTAGCTTAACAAGCGTGCCATTCTCCCCTGCCCCTCTGCTCCTCTGCCCCCCTGCACAAGTCTCTTACCACAATTTTTTGAGTTTTTTACTGCCAACTTTGTTTTTCAACAGTGGATTAGAATAACGCACATATCCTCTCGCCCATACAGGCGGACGTGGAAATATCCTTGACCAAAACAGGTAAGGTTTGTTACCCGATAAAATCAACACTGTTGCTGCCACCCAAAACCCACACAATATACTCCAGACTAATCCCACTCCAAATATAAATGATGTGAAAAATCCCACACCAAACGATAATAAGGCTGCTGCATACTGAAATCCGGTAAACAACCCTATTGAGGCACTCTTTCCTAACGATTGGTTAATCGGTTTAATTGGTTTTGTCATAAGTAGGTCATCGTGAATATTTATTGTTAGGATAAGCCAGGAGGCAGGAGGGAAGAAGCTTTTAGCTTAGTTAATCTTTCGTAATATAGTTAGGTTTTTCTTACCGACTTACTTAGCACAAAAAGGATTAACGATTGTTAATCCCTGATTGAAGTAATTGAAGAAAAAAGAACTTGCATTCAAAACACTTGCGACTTGCGACCTCCGACCTCCGACCTCTTACTTGTTTTTAGCAGCTTTCTGTAACTCCACTAAAAAGAATACTTTGCGCGATAAACAGTATTAATGTGACAAAGAAAATCCCCACAGGCTGCTGTATTACCTGAGTGATTTCTTGCCCATCACCTATAGCGTTCGCCACCTTCACACCCGACGCGACAAAATAAACAAATAACATCACTGTAATCGCCGCATTAATCACTCCTGGTAAAGTACTTAAAATCGTATTCCCTGTCGCTCCACTACTCTTAAACATACAAGCGAGTGCTAGTTGTGTCGGGTTGAATAGTCCAAATGCCTGTGCCGGGAATGTCTGGCTACTCACTATTAAAGTTGTACCAGTTGCATACAGATGATGTTGGTACTTCCTTCCCCATTTCCCGATAATTGACGCGAAAATCTGGGCTTGAGTTTTGGGTTTATGTGAAGAGTAAGATGACACAGCAACTATTTCTCCTTTAGCTTTCATACTTTATCGCGCAACCTCTGTTGTTTATATTGCTGTTCTATATCTGCTAAAGTTTGAGTTCGGGCAAGTGAACGAATTTCTTGAAGCACCCGAATATGAGAACGGTTCAATTTGGCGTAACCGTTTAGTCCATTGGTTTTTGGATCTGTAAAATTCTCAAAGCCTGGAATGTATAATCGCGCAATGTTTAGGTATTTCTGTAACTGCCGAGATGACACCACAGGCTTCATCATCTGCGCCACTTGCCCTCTGGTTAATTCTTCAACCCCTCTACCTCCCTGCTTAGGAACTTCCTGGAATTGTCTATAGATATAAAAATAACTGTTTTCTCTACAGTTAGGAAGGCTCAAAAAGCATCACTTTTTTCCCACAAAAAGCGTCTATTGATTGACGTTTTTAGGCAATCTCCTTAATCCAAAAATAAGGAATGATTTTTTTACCGTGTTCCAGCCATTGTTGATCTAACAAGTAAGCAGCAACACAGGCACTTGCCGCCGGATAGCGATGAAACTGTCCTGTTGCCCCCCAACTGCGAACCGTGCGATCGCTCGTGTAACCTAAAACAATCGCCAGTTCCACGTATGAAAGCTGCCACTTATTCTTAAACTCAATCGGGTTGAGAGCTAAACTTAAGCCAATAATGATGTTTTTGCCATGTTGTTGCCATTTTTGATCTAATAGATGACAGACAACATTTGCTGGAGGTTGGGGATAGCGGTGAAGCTGGTTATTTGTTTCCCATTCACGAACAGTCCGATCTCCCTTGTAACCCAAAATTACAGCTAACTCTAGATATGATAAATTCCATTTATTCTTAAATTCAATCGGGTTCATAATAAAATATCCAAAAAAATGAAGCTTTTATTAATACTTGAATACGCTTTAAAAAGCTCTTGGTTTAGCCACAAATGCCAACATTCGTCTAAACCAAGAGCTTGTAAGTTAACGAGACAGCGATGGAGTTGCTTGCTTGGACTGGAGAGTTTCTTGCTTGTGTTGCTCGACTTTATCTATATATTGAAAAACCTTTTCCGGAAGCTGATCCGCATCTTCTCTTACAGCAGGTGGTAATTGAGGAGCGATTTCCCCGTTTTGGAGTACGCTTCTCCCATCCTTAGTTTTGACCGTGATATTATTGCCTTCTTGATGAAATTCAAACTTGTTACTCTTAAAAGATAACGAACCATCCTTTTGACGTTCACCCAGTTTATTTAATAGCACACTCACTGCTGATTCAATCATTTTCCCTTTAACAGAGCGAACATGAGCGTTGATTTTTAAGCCGACTTCTTGGAGTTTATTTTTGGCTCCATCTAGTAATGAATTACCCGTTTCTTTAACCTTGGTTTCAATTGAACCAATCCAATTTTGAAGCATAGTATTCTGGGGTTTAACCAGACTCATTCCATTTAAAGACTTTTGAGCTGCTTCAATCAGTTTTTGTTGTTTAGCTACAGAATCGGCTAAGGAAGCTATTTCTTGAGTTAGTTTATCAAGGGTCTGCTTATTTTGTTGACCGCTTAATTCAGTAATCGTCTTTTCCTGCTGGCTGACTTTATTCTTTAAGACATCAACTTGTTTTTGTAGTTCAGCCAGAGTGTATGTTCGCTCTTTTGATGCAGGTTTTTGGACAACTGCGCCACTTAGTCCCAGTTTGTCATTCACAACTTGACCATTACTAACTTTAAACACCTCTTGCTTCCCAATCTTTATGGTAATTGAACCTTTGAGGTTATGTGGCTCATTCACAGCTTTTTGAATCTGGTCAACAACTTCAGGATTTAGTTTGTCTAGAGTCGGTTTTTCACCTTTGACACCTTGATAAACTTTCTTAGTTCCTGCGTAAATAGAAATTTGATTCCCCGCATCAATTTCTTTTTCATTAGCTTTAATTTTGATGCGATTAATCAAAGTCTCCAGCGTTTCCAGGTAATCATTTTTTACTGTATTAGCATCCCCTGCTTCAATCATGATAATTCTCCTATTATTTCCGTCATCATGGCTTCAGGAGAAGTAATCACATCAGGCAGAATGACTCCACCGAGTTTGTTGAGAATTTCTTTACCTTCAATCTCGATGTAAGCGAAATTGCTATCAATCATCACAGTAAGCGTTGTTGAATTTCTCCCAATATTTATCGGTTGATAAAAGTCTAGTAACCCATCAATAATAAACACTACTTCTTCATCACCACAATAAATTTCAATGGATTCGGGAATATAGCCATTCGGAAATGGTTCTTCATCCCATGAATCCGCCGTATTCAGAATTTCTGACGGATATCTCTCAGCGAGTGAGGCAATTTCTGGGGGTAATTTAGAAATAACTTCCCAATCTCTTTGATTCAGTGGGTAATCTATCATTCGTCAATTCCTATTAAATAAGTGAATTTTAAAGGGAACAGGGAACATAACAAGTCGCAAGTCGCAAGTCGCAATTAAAAAACAAAATTCGGCAAGCTATTCTTTTTAAATTTGGTACTCGATTTAAAAGAGTTGTGACAAAATTTTGCTATGCCAAGCATCAAACTTGTAATTAAAAGCCAAAGTAATGGAATTTTCTTTTTTCTAATTATTACCTAATTTTCATCGGATGAATCAACTTTAATTTGAAACTTGCGACTTGCGACTTGCGTTAGCGAAGCGGTAGCGTTAGCGCAGCGTTAGCGCAGCGTTAGCGCAGCGTTAGCGAGTCTGCGAGCGTCGGAACGAGCGTCCTTGCAACTTGCGACTTGGCTAAAAGTCCATTGTTTGAACTAGTTCTTGTTTATCAAACATTGGTAAAAGTCGTTCAGCTTCCTCTCGTCTTAAACGCATTTCTTCCGAAGTTGGTGTAGTTAAAACCGATAAATCTCTTAAATATTGTTGAAACTCATACCAATGTTTAATTGCTGATGTTTGCGAATTTATTTCTGCATTTGGAATATTAAATTGATGCAGCAGTGGAAGACTGATTTGGTTCCGGGATGAAAAGCCAGGATTCATTAAGACTGCCTTACCTTCTCTCAAAGTGTTGAATTGATTCACATCAAATAATTTGCGTGTAGCTTTTTGTTGTGAGACTGACGTGTTCGCACCTCCTTTACCTCCATAACTCCGGGATTTTTGGTTATATCTAATTTCTTCTTCTCCTAAATATTTGCTGAATTTTTCCGCAGACACATCATCATTAGGATTAAAAAATGCTTTCGTTGCACAACCACCGAAGATGGCGTTAGTTGTATGCTCTCCGTAAGCGTCTTGCAACATTGACAAGTTTTGTAAGCCCAGGATAGAAACTAGCCCATCCTCCCGGTTTTGGTTTAACCAATCAACCAGTGCCGGAAGATACAACGTTGGTAATTCATCTAATGCCAGGATTAGAGGCTCAGACCGTTTCTTGGCTACATTCCGACTCACAATTAGATGTAAAATTGATACTAGTAAGGGGGCTATAACATCCCGTTTTTCCTTGTTCATCCCGAAGACAATCATCTGTCTTTCTTTTAGATCCAGTGGGATATTACTCTTGCCACAAAAAGCCGCCAGTGCCGCCGGAACCATAAACCTACTAAATAAACCACTGGCTGTTCCTACAATACTTGCTGCCGTTTCTGGTGAACCTGCGACAGACACAAACTGTGAAAATGCTTCTCTGACCAAGAAATTGAGGTCAGCTTTCATGATGCGTTCTACTAGCTTCGGCAAGCCCAGTATTGCTTGGCACATCATGATATCTGGGTACATTGTCCCTTTTGCTAACATCAAAATTGCTTGTACCAGCTGATCCCCGGCGTTGGTAAAAAAGCTATTTCCATTATCCTGATCTCCCAGCTTCAAATTCCGGTTAATCGTAATCGCCAATTGTCTGGCCATTTCTGAATCTTCTTCATCTCGCAGAAAGTCTAAAGGGTTGGCGATGCAAGATTCTCCGTAGCCAGGAGCTAACACTGTTACGTCATATCCACGCTCCAGAGCATAGCCAGCCAGAATCGGTGCTTGTCCTTTAGCGTCTGCTGTTGCTGATTCTTGCTCACTATATTTAAAGTCATACAAAATTAGTGGCAGACCTTGATCTATTGCCGAACGGATCAGGGGGTTGAGCATTGAGAACGACTTCCCACTACCCGGCCCACCGATTACCATCACACCCCTTTGGGCATCTGGGATATAAATAGTTTTGAAATCAGATGGAATCTGTGAAATAATTTGCTCATTCACAAACTGGTTTGTTGTACCTGTTGGTGTCCCAACGTACAAAGCTACACGGTTATGTTTGCGTCTTCGCAGTTGTTTTAAAGCTATTTTCCGTGCCGCATTCCGTTCTCTCACCCCTCCCCATCTTGCTGTCGCTAGTTGATTTTTTGAGCCAACAGAATCTAAGTATTTGGCCATGATAATTATCAGTCCACAAGCAACCAGCCCCAACAGCGCAGGCGATAACACCAATTCGCAATTCGCAATTCGCAATTCGCAGTTAGGATGCGTCCGCGTCCTTTCTAGTATGGTTTTCGGGTTTTGAATCTGTTGCCTCATTTTAGAGAAGGAGGCTAACGCCGCAGTTTCTATCCCTGACGGAATGTATTCTTTAATAGAAGCTTGTTGCTGTTGCTGCGTCGTCATACTAATGCTTCTCCCAATTGCGAATTGCGAATTGCGAATTGCGAATTGATTTCATCGTCCTGTTCCCACGATCACCAAATCATTTTCCTTTACAGGTATCCAGGGTATTGGGCCAATAAAGTAGGGTGTACAGGTCTTAGCCATAAACGGCGGTCGAGCGCAGATTCTAAAGTACAGTGCAAAATCAGCCGTCCCGGCAGATTCATTGGTATTGGTAAGGACGACTTTAAACCCATTACCATAAACAAGCCTTCCTGTCGGCTCTTTGCCGCCATTGACCGCCGCCAAAAACCCGTAACCACCTTTTACCAGTGGAGAATCAGTCCCACTTGCCCATCGTTTACCGTACAATCCGGCATTGGGGGTAAAATCTCCCAGTTCCAGGTAGGCGCACTTTTTCCCGACTGTGCAAGCTTTTGTTACTGTGCGATCTCCTCGGACTACACTTCCAGAGATAAAGTAAGAGTCAGCGATCGCTTCTCCTTGTTCACGAGAACCAAACACCACTGAAGCAATACCCACGACCCCTTGCCCAGAATTGACTGGCTGAGGCATTTTATCAAACGGTACAAAGCTCAATTGCGGGATTTGATTGATGTACGTCTGCTGCCAAGACGCAAAATTCCGAATTGGGGTCGTTTCTAATCCGGGAATTGATAAGGTCGAGTAATCCTCTAAATTGATATTACCTAATACTTTTTGACCAAGTTCTGGATTAGTCCTAATGCAATCATTGATTGTGCCGGATGAACAGTTATATGGCAGATAACCCGATTTCCCAAATAGAGCCAAAATTGGTTGAACTTGATTCACCTGTAGAGTACCCAGTCTGGGAATAGCTTTGACGAGTGTTTGAGTCGTCTGCCACTTCATGAATCCCACATCTTTTAAAGTTGGTGGCAAATTCTTTGATGGTGAAGGCAGTGCAACTTTTTTGATTCCTGCTAACGTAAAATCCCCTAGCGCCCAAGCATCATCCGCATCCCCCAGCATCACCACCGAATCCGATTTCTGTCCGGCATTCCATGAGCGCGAGGGGTCGTAACCAAACACCGAGACTAATTTGGGCGGAATTTTGATGAATCCCGCTTGTTGAATTAGTGGTAGTGTATCCCAGGTTATTTTTGACCAATCGGGTATAGAACCCTGATACTTGTCCTGGGTATATGTTGTTGTCGCTGGTTGTGCAGTGGCAGCAGAGACACTAGTAAGAGCGATCGCTCCTGTTAAAATTAGTATTTTAAGAAGGTGAATCATGAGAATTTTCGCTTTCAACTACTTACAACCATTTGAAATATTGTTAAACAAAATACTTTGAACAACGAATAATATTAGGATGAACAAATATCTGTATAAAACTTGATCTATGACAAGTCTTGGTGGGTCATGTCCTACATCTCCAATTTCTTTCATAGTTTCTATAGATTTAGCTATGAAGTCTACAAATATGCTGGCAGTGAGTAGTTTATCTATTATGTTTAGTATTCCTTTAATTCAAGGTGTATTAAAATGGCACGATAAAGCTATTCTTGTCATTCTAAATAAGCCATAATCTGAACCAGACACTACTTTTTCTATTACCATTAAGAAGAGAGATGCACCAATTATATACAAGAGATATTGGTGTTTTTTAACCCTTTTCAAAACTAGGCTACTTCTCGATGAATGTTTCATTCTTTTAATTGGCGTATTTGGGGTTTTCACGGGTAAGCTTTCACTCTAATAAATTGCAAAACAAGGGCGTTAAATTTTTCCGGCTTGAATCAATTGATTGAACAAATCGGCATCAACACCAGAACGTGCCATCGCTGTTTCCCTATTGTGTCCTTGTCTTAAAAGCTTGATCGCATCTTGTACCTTTCTCCAGGTTGCCGAATTAGGCTTAATTGTGCCTTGCCTTCGAGCTATAGCTAACCCATATACCAGAGCATTTGCATCATCCCGTTGTAATGTTGTGCCTATCGGTTTCGCCGTCCTATTAAGGGTTACAATCGGTTGATTAGGCAATGTTATGTTTACTTTTTTACCTGGAGTTACAGCCACACTATTACTATTAATTGGTACTGATGTTGTAGTTGTCTGGCAACCCAACTTTGCATGGTGGACAGCAGAGGGGCAGAGGGGCAGAGGGGCAGGGGAGAAAGTATTTTCATTCCCCCCTGCTCCCCTGCTCCCCTGCTCCCTTGCTGGGTCTACACAGCAATTTTGGTTTGCTAAACCAGTAAGTAGAACAAGGTGAAAAAACCAAACTGTGTAAAGATAAGTAAATACATAAATGTGTCTACTAGGGTAACAGGGGTATGGGCAGCCGTTTAAGGGTATTTCTGAC
>NZ_JACJRU010000044.1 GCF_014697425.1 Nostoc sp. FACHB-110 | reverse complement strand
GAGATTTTACCGCAGACCCATGAAACATTTGTGCAAGTTGCAATGATTCGGTTAATGCTGAGAAGACTGGCTTAATTGATTCGTTTAATACTTTCCAAACATCCTCTGAGAAAAATTATTATTTTATACTCGAAATAATAAGATAATCTTATAAAATCTAGATTTAGTATATGTTTAAGAGTGGGCATGATCATGCCCACTCTGTTTTTACTGAGACTTTTTCATTCTGTTAATTTCTTGTTGTAATTCTTCAATTTGCTGGCGCAATTTTTCAGCTTCAGTCGTGGGGGTTTGGGATGCAACATTTACTGCACCAACAGATGGCGATCGCGGATAGTTACCTCGGCGAATTTGCTGGTATTCTTCTGATACTGCCCACTCCCTTAAATAGCGTATGCGTTCCACACCAAAAGGATGGGTCAACATCATACCCTGTGCGCCATTGTAAATCAAGAACTTATATATTTGATTGAGTCCGTCTTGGTCTAATGCTTGATAATTTTCTGACTGGCGAATAAACTCCGGTAAACTACATTCGTGGGCATATTTGTTACTACCGCCAGACAGCTTCATCATCGAAGTCATCACAGTATTTAAGTCATCAACTACTAACAGTGCAGCCCGATCTGCTGTTAATTCTGCCTTGCGTCGCCATTCAAAAAAGGCGTAAATCAAAGCTTGGGTAACAAAATTGCCGATGCCGAAGGTTAATTCACCCAAGGCAGAAGCAGCACTCATCGCCCACATCGCCATTTGAATTAAAATAGTATGACCACATTTAATATGCCCCAGTTCATGGGCTAGCACTGCCCTAATTTCGACTTCCTCTAGTAAGTCTAGTATGCCTGTGTTTATGACAATAAAGGGATTTTCTTGCCCTAGAGCATAGCTATTTGCTTGGGAATTTTGTGAGACAAACAGTGCAGGTTCTGGGTAAATGTCCAAATCGCGCACACATTGGCGGAATATCTGATAAATAGTGGAATATTGCCGAGGCCCTACTTGGATGGCGTTACCCATTAGATAAACTAACTGCGGGCGCTCGTAGACAAATTCCACAAATTTACGGGCAATTAAATCAAATCCTGGTAAATTTCGTAAAGCTTGTTCGGCTTGGCTATCCAGTGGATGCCTGAAGGCTTCACTGGAAATTCCTGTGTAAGTTGGCATAATTTAATCAATGAACAGTTATCAGTGAACAGTGAACAGTCTAAGTTATCAGTCTAATAACTGGTAACTGATAACTGTTAACTGAATAATAGAAATGGGGCTAATGGAAATTCAAAAATCACTTTGTATGGGATTAGAAGCGTGTGATTGAGGCAGAAGTTCATTTGTCACTACATAACTTCCTGCGATCGCAGGCAGGTTTCCCTTCCTGGCCCCATCATTTGACGATGGCAAGGTTGGTAGCACGCGCCTTGCGTCTAGGACGTAGTGCCTTAATTCAAGTAGGGGCAGCTTGTGGTTATCAAGGACGATATCGCACTAGTTTTGTCGCATCAGCATTGATGTGGCAAGGCCCTGTTATTATTGTTGCTCCAGAAACGGTGCAACAACGTCTGTTGCAAGTAGAAATTCCCCGCTTACAACAGTGGTTGCAAGCCAAAAAACCAATCAGGACAGGTGACGCTTGGCCTAATTCTCAGTTCCAAGGGCTACTCCTGACTTCCCCAGAAGCTTGGTTAAAAGGACAGTTGACAAATTCTGAGGCTTTTCCCCCTGGTATTCCTACAATTATTGATGGGGTGGATGATTTAGAAGATTGGGTACGTCATCAACTTGTTCAAAATGTCCAACCACAAGACTGGGATGAACTGATGCTGGCTTGTCCTCAGCAAGTTGAAACAATTTTGAATGCTAGGACTCAGCTAACCAAAGAAGTCTGGGAACACCCAGCAAATCCTTATGAGTGCTATCTTATCTCCCAGCCAGAAGTTGAAATTATTAATTGTCTTTTTGCGGAATTAGAGCTAGATACAATTCCTCAGGTTTGGCAAAATTTCTGGGAGCAATTTCAATGCATCAATGAAAATTCTGTTGAAAATTGCTCACCGCATCTTTTTTGGACGACTATTGCACGCCGTCAAGCTTTATTCTCGTTGCATTACGCCCCAATTGAACTAGGCAAGATTCTTGCACCTATTTGGCAACGACAGCCCGTTGTGTTAATCGGCAGTGCTTTAGAATCAGAAACGGAGGCTCCTGTATTTCGGCAACGGCTGGGGTTAGATGATGTAACTTGCTTGAAATTTTCTTCAGATAGTCAAGCCGAAGCTATTCAGCTTTATGTACCCCATCAGTTACCTTTACCTAACACACCAGAATTTCAAGCAGCTTTTATTCACAAAGTTCGCACACTGCTGTGTTTGAGTGCGACTGCACCAGGATTGACAGTTATTTTAGTAGGGGATGTCCCGCTTAAGGCGCAGGTAGGGGCGATTTTGGCATCTGAGTTTGGTTCGCGGGTGCAAGTAGAAAGAACTTGTTTAGATGAAAATGGGATTTTAATTAGTGGTTGGGAATATTGGCGGGAACATCAAAATGTTTTACCTGCGCCTCATCTATTAATTATTGCGACGTTACCTTTGCCATCTTTAGAAAATCCGCTAGTGGCTGGGAGGGTAGCATACTACAAGCGATCGCACCAAGATTGGTTCCGTTTATATTTATTACCAGCAGCTTTAAATGAATTGCAACGCGCAGTAGCACCAGTGAGAGAAAATCAAGGTGTGGTAGCTTTGCTCGATGGTCGGGTTATTAATCGTAGCTATGGTTCCCAAATTCTCGCGGCTCTTAGTCCCTTAGCACGGATTAACTACTTAGACCCTAGTTTATTTGCCAACCCCGATGAAGAACATTCTACTTAAAGTCAAGCCATTGAAAAATAGCGTTGGCTATTTACATTTTGTCAACTGCTAGAAATCGCTTCAGCACAAACGCTATCATCAGCTTGTTCGCACATTTGGAACTTCAAAAGATTGCATCAGGGATGCGATCGCATTTCTGATATGAGATACATTAACTAATTGGAATTTTTGAATTGCTAATTATGGGTGAAGCAAAACGTCGCAAAGAAACACTGGGAGAAAAATACGGTCAACAAGAGCGTATCATGCCTTGGATTCCAATTACCAAAAACCAAGCCGAATTATTTGTCGCTTGGACTACTCGTGGAGCCTGGGTTGGCATTGGTGGTATGGTTGTTGCGTGGGTAACTATTCGTTTTATTGGCCCTGCTTTTGGTTGGTGGCACGTAGTAGATTAAAAATTGCGCTTTTCTCCAAATAAAAAGAGGCAGTATGCTCTGCTTATCTAGAGCATAATGCCTTTGCTTGAGCAGAAGGAAGATATTAACTATTTCCTTCTGCTATTAATATTTTTACCGCCTCAACTAAATGATCAGCCTGTATACCAAGCAGCACCTAGTTTGTCTTTGTCAGCGACAGCTGTTTCGGTTGCTTTAGTACCATCCATTGTCCAAATCTTATCAACACCTGTGGTTTGATCTCTCCAATAGACATCTGTCTTACCGTCGCCGTTGAAGTCGCCAAAGGATGGTGTCAAGGCTGCGCTATTGCTGGGGAGGAAGGCTTCGGAACTCACTGCTGTACCGTTCATCAACCAAGCGGTGTTAGCACCAGTCTTCTCATTGTGCCAGAAGATATCTGTTTTGCCGTCACCGTTGAAATCACCAATGTTGGCTTTCCAGCCTGAATCAAGGGTTTTGACTGCGCCTTCAGAAACGATGATGCCGCTCATCGTCCAAACTTTGTTCTCACCTGTGGAAGTATTTCTCCACAGAATATCAGTCTTCAAGTCACCGTTGAAATCACCAAGGATGGGAGTCCAACCAGCCGCTTGAGATTGGAGATTAAATTTGCTGGCTTTGGAACCATCCATAAACCAAGTGCTGTTTTCGCCAGTGCTAGCATTGCGCCAGAAAATATCGCTCTTTCCATTACCATCGAAGTCAACAATAGTAGGAGTTAATCCTACTGCTGTTTTGTCTAGGACATTGGAACTCACAACTTTTGTGCCATCCATTGTCCATATTGCATTTTCACCAGTTTTGGCATTATTCCAGAAGATATCAGTTTTGCGATCGCCATTGAAATCACCAATTAAAGGACTCCAATTAGCATCAACTTTTTCTAAAGCTGCTGTACTAGCAACTTTAGTTCCATCCATCAGTGCGATGATATTCTCACCAGTCTTTGTATTTCTTAATAAGAAGTCAGTTTTACCATCATTGTTAAAATCGGCAATTTTGTAAGTCCAAGTACTGATGTCAAACTTACCCATAGAACCTTGGGAAAGTACTTGTGACCCATCCATTAACCGAATTACAATTTCACCAGTTTGAGCGTTAACCCAAAGTTTATCAACTTTACCATCACCGTTAAAATCTGGTGCGATTGCTGCACTTCTCAAATAAGGGTTAGGGTTAGCACTGGCGGTAGGAACTGTTGATTGTTGTGTTAAAGAAGTACTGTTTTCTAATGAATTGTATGAACTGCTGCTACTAGATAGAAAAGAATTACTAGAATCTAGGTCAGTATTTAGGTCAGATAACAATTGTGCTGATTTATTCAATGATTCATTAAACAGGTTACTATTACCAAAACCTGAGGAATTTTGAGTTGCAGACATAGTTTCTTTTTATGACTGGTTGTATTCAAAGTTTTACCTTGAAGAGAGAATACCTTTCTGTAACCAAATAACAGTTATTCATTTTTTATTGTTCTTTTATAAACATTTTTTGATAAGCAAAATAGAGGTTAATTTGCATAATAATGCGCGTAAAGCATTTCTATTTTTTTTGCAAGTGTCTAATAATCAATATTTCAGATTGTCAGTGTATTTTATTTATGTCAGGCTTTGCCAATCAAAAATATTTTTGTGATTTAGTTAGCAGTAATTAAAAATATAAATGCCCAAGTAATACAATGTTTTCTTAACAAAATGCTGGTTTGAAAACATTGTTGTTATGAAAATAAAAAAATCGAGTTGATAAAATCAGCCCGACAAAAGTTAATATTTATCAGGAAATAGACAACAGCTACTAGAACAAGACTGATGCAAAAATCACCCAGCCCCAAAAGGGCTGGGTGTAGGGTGTAGGGCGTAGCGAAACATCAGCCCCAACAACCGCTTGGCTCAGAAGCCCCGCCTTTTAAAGGCGTTTGTGTTGGGAATCCTCTTGCAACAACGTCTTGCCCACACTCTGTTCAACCAAAAGCTTAATTTATAGCAAAGTGCTATTTAAGGGGATTACCTTTTTACTTTTGACTTCTTACTTTTGACTTCTTAAGGCTGTTCTTTTTTAATAGAAGCGTGAGAAATATTTAGTTAAAATAACTGAGACAAGCAACTGCACAAAGGCTTTATCTGTTGAGCCTATAGCTGTTAAATGTGTAAAGTAACACAATAATTTCACAAATTGAACCACTATGCAATCAGAATATCGGCAGCGCCGCGAACAGTTAATGGCAAAAATTGGTAATGGCACTGCAATTTTTCGGAGTGCGCCAATGGCAGTCATGCACAATGATGTTGAATATGCTTATCGCCAAGATAGCGATTTTTATTATTTGACTGGGTTTAATGAAGCGCAAGCCGTTGCAGTATTAGCACCGCATCATCCAGAACACAAGTTTATTTTGTTTGTCCAGCCAAAGGAGCGTGAAAAGGAAGTTTGGTCTGGTTATCGCTGTGGGGTAGAAAAAGCCAAAGAGTTTTATGGTGCGGATGAAGCTTACCCAATTAACGAATTAGACGAAAAGTTGCCACAATATTTAGAAAAAGCTGATCGCATTTATTATCACCTAGGACGCGATCGCGCTTTTAATGAAAAAGTTCTCAGAAATTATCAAACTTTACTGCGGACTTATCCTAAACGTGGTACAGGGCCAATTGCCATTGAAGATACCTGTACAGTGCTACACAGTATGCGGCTAATTAAAAGTGAAGCCGAATTAGAAATGATGCGCCAAGCAGCTTTGATTGCTATTGAAGCACATAATCAAGCAATGGCGATCGCAAAACCCGGCCGTTATGAATACGAAATTCAAGCTGAAATTGAACGCATCTTTCGGCTGCGGGGTGGTATGGGGCCAGCTTATCCTTCAATTGTGGCTTCCGGTGTAAATGCTTGCGTTCTCCACTACATCGAAAATGAACGCCAAATGCAAGACGGCGACTTGCTGTTAATTGATGCTGGTTGTGCGTATGGTTATTACAACTCGGATATCACCAGAACATTCCCTGTCAGTGGTAAATTTACGCCAGAACAAAAGGCATTATATGAAATTGTATTAGCAGCTCAAAAACAAGCGATCGCTCAAGTACAACCAGGTAATACATTCAATTGTGTTCACGATGCTGCTGTACGCGTCCTCACCGAGGGTCTAGTTGACCTCGGGATTCTCAAAGGTGAAGTTGATAAACTCATTGAAGAAGAGAAATACAAACCATACTATATGCACCGCACCAGCCATTGGTTAGGCTTGGATGTCCATGATGTTGGTGTGTATCAACATGGTGATGATAAACCGCAAATTTTACAACCCGGTCAAGTATTGACAGTGGAACCTGGAATTTATATTGTCCCAGATACCAAACTAGCCGAAGACCAACCAGCAACCGATCCGCGTTGGGTTGGTATTGGTATTCGCATTGAAGATGATGTGTTAGTCACTCCCACAGGACATGAAATATTAACGGCTGGGGTTCCCAAAGAGGTGAATGAAGTAGAGAAAATATATTAATTTGTTGATGTTTGTTATGAGTCATGAGTTATTAGTGTTTATTCATGACTCATAGGCATAGAATATATTTCCCAGATTATTTATGAAATTGCCACAAGATATTTTGCAAAATCTGAGTCGCATTGCCTGGAGGACTGAACATATATTTAGATAATGCCTGCCAAACAGAATGCGCCCCCAATAGACCTAAAGCAGACCATAAAACAATTGCCAAAAATATTAAAATCGGTCGTGATTCCCGTGGTTTTTGAATTATCAAACTTAACATCCAGAAAGTAAATTGCACCGCTAAGGTAATTAATAAAGCTTGTACACCAAAGTTACTCACAAAGGCAGCCTGGAATACAAAACCGCCAATTATTACGAGAATTTCCGCTAGATATAATAGCTGTAGCCAATACTGAAATACTATGTTCCAAAAAGTTTTTGGTACAGCGATTTCCGCTAAACCCCACAGTATTCTGCCTACACGAATTACCCAAATAGAAATTCCTTTAGCATTGATTACCTTTTGATTAGATAAACCTTCAAGAAGTTTGCCAAATACTTGCGTTGAACGCGCAGTATAGCGCAAAGCCAAGGCAGAATCCAGGCGGCGATCTACCTCATAACCGCTATTTTTATTTTGAAAGTAATTTAAAAGCTCTTCTTTAGTTAAACATCCTTGAAAGATATCTTTTAGCCTAGAGTCAAAAGTCGATTCACCTAAAGTTTTGATAGCAAAATCTCTGATGTGTCGCTTATCTTGTTGAGTAGGCGGAATATTCACTAAAATCTTACTCAATAAATTTAATAATTGGTGATGTTCTCCTACTATTAACTCTTCCTCAAGAATTGCTATGTGAGCTTCTTTGATTAGTTGTTGCCGATTTTCTTGATAATCATCTCCAGGTAATAAAGCACTAATCAAACGTTCCGCAGCATCAAGCCGACCCCAAAGCAAATCATTTTTCCGCCATTCTTGATTAAGAAAACCACCAAAAGCATACAAGGAATTACCTGCTAATTTGCGTCTAGTTTCTTTTTTCTGATCAATTAAAGCGGTAGCATCTTCAGGGCTAATCCGAATCACATCTACTTCATCTGCTTCATCGATACCACTGCCGTAAAGAATTGGAAAAGTGATGATATCGTAATCTAAATAGTTATCAAAATAATATTTAATAGCTTTACAGGCGACAATTTTTGCGGCTGATTTTGATTGTTTTCCTTCAGCAAATTTTCTTTGACATTTTTCTTCTACTGTATTAAAAACAGTTTGCAAGACATCCGCCAACTGTATAGTTAATTTCTCTAAGATGTCTCGATTTCTATCTAAAAGAGTTTTGGCTGCTGAATTATCTTTAGTTTCATTTAATGATTGTTGATCGCCGCCTTGAAATTCATCCAGGATTTTCGCTAATTGTCCTCGGTTAATACTAATTTTTTGAGCAGTTTCTTGGAAAGAATATATCTTATCCTTTATTTCTTGATTGTTCACTAAGTTATTAGATATTGAATGATGCTTAAATGGGGTCTTTAAGCAATATCTAACATTAAATAAATCTTTCAGTCCTTGACTGATAATAGATTTTATGTTTTGTAATTCTTTTCTCAACTCTTGTTTATCTAGATGTTCTTGTAAACCTAGCTCATCCGGCGCAATTTTACACAAAATATCTTTTGCAGATTTGTCAAGTCGATAAATATCATTAATTTTCCGTTTAAGAAAATAAAATCGACGGACATGATATTCAAAGTCAAAGGTATTTAAAAAGTTATTCTCAAAATTTTTACAGGCATCTTGCTGAGATTTATGAGATTCACAATAATATTGTTGTCGCCACTCTCTTAATAAGCGACGAATTGCTAAAAATTCGGCTGAATCTTCATTAAAGTTAAATGTACTAGTCAGCAGTAAAGCTAAATCGTCAGTTACAGCCGAAATTCTTAATCGGTGATAGCTACCGTAACTAATACCTTTGTCTTGAATCATCTCATCAAGACTCTTATCTTGCTGAGTGATTGTTGTTTGTTTTTCTAGTTGATGAAAATTGTTGAAAGATTGAATATCATCTTCTAACTTCCAATCGTTCGTGATTCTTAATAAACGCCCAATCAATCTGTTTTGTTCTAAGACTCTGGTAATATCTTCTCGAATTGTTTCATAACGAGGTAAACTAATTAGAGCCGCCAAACTGTTTTCGATAACGTTAGGTTTACTGTGAGATTGAGAATTAAATTCAGGTTGTTCTGGCGATGGATCTATATAAACTAACTTACGCTTTACAGGTAAGTCAGAGCGATGTCGTAAAATTTCATCTATGGCATAGCTAAAAGGTTTATTATCAAGATAACCACCATCACCAAAAGCAAGTTCTTCCGCAGGTAAGATGGTGACACAATTTTTTCCCTCTTCATATTTACTGAGAAATTTTTGCTTCCATTCATTGAAGTGTTGGGCGTTAAATTTTCCTAGTTTGCTTAGTGTTGATTCAGCATCTTTTAATGTCATAGGCTCAAAAGCCAGTGGAAAAGCTGAAGTACAACGAGCAGAAAAGGCTAAAAATGGATTATTTTTGCTCTCAAAATCATTGCGGCTATTATCAGCTTCATCTGCAGAGAAAACAAAGTGAAAAACATGGCGATGATTTTTTTCTGTAACTATTTGGTCAGCTAATTGAATTGGGACAACTTGTCCACGAATATTAGTTGCTGTTACATATAAATCTAGCTCTGTTACATAAGGAGAAATATACGAATTTGATTTGTGAGGATAAGACTGAAGCGAGGGCAATTTCTCCATTTGCTCAAAGGCGTCAAGCAGCTTGATATACATCCTCTCACTGTTAAGTAGAGATTCTGGCTGTGGTTGGAGGGTGATACCTGGTAAGTCTTTTAAAGATTGGCGATCGTTAATTAATTTATCAATATCGCCTTCATTAATCCATAAATTCTTAATTTGCTCAATTGACTGGTCATTCGCAAGTGCTTTTGCAAGAAATATTGCATTAATGCCGCCAGCTGAAGTACCAGAAAGAATATCAATGACAAAGCGTGTAGAAATCGATGTAGTTTGTGTGATTTCCGATAATTCTTTACGTTTATTTTCATCAGAAAATTCACTACCTAGTAATTGACCTAGTTTGCGATACACACGTCCTGAACCTGTTAGTTCTTTGTCTGTAAATTTAGCTAAATTTTTAGTATTTTCTGGGTCTGGTGCGGTGGCTTTGACTAATTCAAATAACTCTTGGGTGATTCCATTCATGTATATAGCTAGAGACACTCCGCCATACATGACTACGGCAAAACGGATTTCTTGAGTGTAGGTGCATTCAGGTGGTAGGGCAGTAGAGTTAGTTTTGATTTGATGAGAATCTGGAAATGAAGTCATAACTTTTGGTAGCAAGTCTGATAACTACAAGACAATTGAGCAATTTCAAAATCCTTGTCAGTAGGATGGCGCGTTAGCAAAGCTCGCCTAAGGCATCGCTAAACTTTTCAATTACCACACAAAAATTTCTCAAATTCCAGAAGCTACAAGCTGCAAGACGATTTTACTTAATAAATATATAAATACTATTGGGAAAAAATTTAAATCCCCGACTTCTACACTATGAATAGTCGAGGATTTACGCTAATTATGAATAAGTGACAACTGCTGTAAGACCCGAAAAAACTGAGATATTTAAGAACACCCCTCTACATACTCAACTTCTGGCAATTTACCAGCACGAATCAAAGTTACACGCTTGCCATCGGTTTCAAATATTACTCGATAATTGCGATCGCTACGGTCTTTAGGCACGAAACTGAGATAATGTCCCTTGGGAACGTAATTATGGGGTGAGACTTGAATTTGTCCTGGATAGAGTGCTTTGATGCGTGCTTCGGTGTCACCGATTTTTGCACCTTTAACAGTAGTAATTTGGCTATTTTTATATATATCGACTCTAGCAATGCGACCACCAGTCACCATAAAACCTATTTGGTTTCTTTGTCCTTGGGGGCTGACGTAGTAGCAAGTGTTATTGGGTGAACTTCCCACTAAGCGAGTACCTGCGGCTGTGGCGGCTTGGTTAACAGTCATCCCAACTCGCACAGGCCCAATACCATTAATAGTTACTTTTGATTGGTTTGTCAGTTTTGTCTGCGCTAAGACACTTCCCCCTACAGATGATAAAGCCAGGGTGACAGCCGCCATCAAGAATTTAACTTTGCTATTCATTGTCTGCAAAAAATTGGTAGATGTTTATCTACAGTATCTTGGCTTCTATTTTCGGCATTTTTTAGGTGGGATATTTTGCTTCTATGGCTTCGAGTGCTGTTCAATTTTTTCTATCAAAAGGCGAACTTGCGCGGGTTTATTACGAAACCAATCTGTTGACCAAATCCGATGAATCTTCCAACCTAATTTTTCTAGGACTTGTTGTCTGAGGCGATCGCGGTCTCTTGCTGTCGGGGAACTATGGTAAGATGCACCATCACACTCAATACCTAAGACAAACTCACCTGGGCGATTTTGATTGACAACTGCCAAGTCAATTCGATAACCCGAACATCCAACTTGGCTACGAATTGTATACCCGCGCTCTGCTAAGGTGTGATAAACGTCTTCTTCAAATGGCGAGTCAAATTTAAGTTGGTCAGTATACAAATTACCTTCTAGCCGTTCGCCTCCAGTGGCTGCATACTCCAGATAATCCCGCAGTAATCTTAAACCCTTGCTCTTGCTGCGTGATATATCGATATCACCAGCCACGATAGAAGAAACCAGCGTAATTTTGCTTTTTGCGCGTGTGACAGCAACATTCAGTCTTCGTTCTCCACCTAGCTTATTAATAGGGCCGAAATTAAGATTAAGTTTACCTTCAGAGTCACGACCATACCCAACACTGAGTATAATTGCATCTCGTTCATCACCCTGAACGTTTTCTAGTGCTTTCAGAAAAAACTGTGGTGAATTATCGCTGCAAAATATATCAAATTCGGGATTGTTTTTCCCTAAAATCTCTATTTGCTCTTGAATAGCATCAGCTTGAGCTTCGCTAAAGGCAATAATACCCAAAGATTGGTCAGGAACCCGTTGGAAATGCTCACACGCTAACTGAGCAACTACTTGAGCCTCCCGTTGATTGTCTCTGCGTCCACTGCGATCATATACTCCATCGGCAACGTGTCGAAACCATACTCCCAAATCTGGATTTTGAATTGGATTTGGAAACGTTACTAACTCAGATTCGTAGAAATTTTTATTAGAAAAAGCTATTAAACGCTCATCTTGGCTGCGATAATGCCATTTTAGTGTGCGTCCAAACATAAAATTTGAACATTCATCTAAAACACTTTCATAGCTTGCATCATCCTCATCTTCTAAATCTTCTTCACTTTCTCCTGTTCCCGTTGCAAAAAATGATGTAGGGGGAAGTTGTTTTCTATCCCCAATTACAATAACTTGATCAGCACGCAGAATTGCAGGAACAACATCTTCTGTACGCAACTGAGAGGCTTCATCAAAAATGAGGACATCAAAATGAACTACATCAGCATTAATATATTGACTAACCGAAAGTGGACTCATCATCCAGCATGGCTTTAATGCTTTAACCAGGTTTGGTATGCCTTTTTGTTTGTCATTCAAAAGTTTGCGAATAGGTAAATGTTGCCTTTTCTTATTGGCTTCTTTCCTTAATATTGCTAACTCATCTTGAATAACTGAGGACTTTTGAGAATTTTGCCAGCATTGTACATGAAGTAGTTTTAATCGTTTTCTCGCAGCATCTAGTTGATCAGTATCAAGCTGAGAAAATTCTTTGATTTTCTGTTCATGTAACTCAACATTAAAATTTTTGAGTTCTGGTTTTTGGGCTAGGATAGCATCAAGGCAGGTTTGGTAAATTCGTTTCTCTAAAACTGGAAACCAAAGCGTCGGTTCGAGGTTGCTTTCACGTAAGATATCTAAGAATTTCTTTGCACCTAGATTTTCTAGCCTTTCATAAATTTCTTTGTAAGTTAACCATTCTTGAAAGTATGCAAGTTCAGCTTGAGCCAAGTTCAAGAAATTTTCTAATTCGACAAAAGGAATTTGATTGCGAGATAGATAACTATCTGTAATATCGCTTTCCTTGAAGTGTGATAGCAGAAAATCTAATCCTTGGTTAATCTGGTTTCTGGTAGATTCAACATTTTTTACTATTTCAGCCAATTCACGACGCAGTGAAGGAGAATTTAAGATGCGCTGGACAGAATTAGCAGGAAGCGAATATTGTTGTAGTCCAACCAACCAATTTAAAGCTTCTTCAATTGGTTGCAACTCTGCTATTGTAGAGATTTGCGGATTAAATAAAGAGCCAAAAACTTGAGCAGGTAGGTAGTCAGTTTGACTTATCTTATTTCGTAAAAAAACAATAGGGTTAGGTTTACCATCACGCAAAGCATTGACAAATTCTTGAAGTCCCGATTGTTGTAACTGCTCATAAATTTTTTTAAAACTTAACCAATCTCGAAACTTAGCTAAATCTGCCTTTGCTAGATCAATAAAATTGATAATATCAGTAAGTGAAATTTGATTACGAGGTACATAGCTCCCAATAATTGCATTTTCATCAAAGTATAAAAGAAGAAAATCTAGCCCTTCCTGAAAATCTTCAGCAAATGATTCAAGTTGATTAACTAATTCAGTTAATTCATTCCGCAGAGATGGAGAATTGACAATACGCTGAACAGAAGAAGAAGATAGTGAATATTGTTGTAATTTATTTACCCAACTTAAGGCTGCTTCAATGTTGCTTAATTCTGATTCTTGAGAAACTTCTGGATTAAATAAAGAACCAAAAACTTGATGCGCAGGGTAGGCACTGTGATACAGTTCATTTCGTGCTGCTTGTACTTTAACAGCTTGTGCTAAATCGCGTTTTAATTCATTGTATGAAATTTTTCCTTGCGTAGTGCTTAGTCTCTTTACAAGTTTAATATCACGTCTGTATCTACGATTAAAAACTCGAATAATCCAAAAACGGCTATATCTCTGAAACCTATTAGCTAAGGCAGATAATTCTGAAGAAAATAAATCAGAATGGTATTTTTGTTTAATAAATGGCTCATTTTCCTCTAAAAATTTTATATCCGCCTTCAACTTATTAAAAGCATTATCAGCATTTGGAATATCTACTCTAGTCCAATTTTCTGGTAACTCGGATGGCGCGTTTTGTATATGTCTCAAAGCAGGAATACAAGCTTCTATATCTGCCAATTTCAATAAAGGTTCTATCCCTAAAAATGTTTGCAATCTTTGATTAGCAGACTGAAGCCTAAAAATAGATTGCTGAATTTTATCAAGTTTACTATTTAGTTCTATTTCTAAAGTCTCAAAAAAAGACTTTATTTTGCTATTTTCCCAAATATTTGTTGATTCTCTTCTTAAAAATGGCAAAAATGAAGAAAGTTCCCTTAATAAAGATTTAGCTTCAGAGGTAAGACTATTTTTTTCAAGCTCTTGAACATCAGTTTTTAAAATATTGAAAGCATTCTGAGCATTGAAAATATCTGTCGTAACCCAATTTTCTGGTAATTGAATCGGAGCTTTTGAAATATATGATAAGGTGTGATCGTAAGTCTCTACAGATGCTAAATTAGATACAGGTTGTAATTGCAGGATTGATTGAAGTTTTTGGTTAAGATTTGGTATTGTCAAAATTGCTTGCTGAAACTCACCTAGCTTCTCCCTAATTTCTAACTCAAGTGCGTAGGAATAAGAGTTTAGAGAGCTTTTCGCCCAAATAGTTGTTCTCTCTCCTTTGAAAAATGGTAAAAATTGAGCTAACTGAGTCAATAAATCTTTAGCTTCAAGCAAGCGATTTTGTGTCCATTCATTGAAGTTAGAAAGTATGAGATTTACATCTGGTATACTTTCACGTTCTTTTCTTAGAATCTCACCAAATATCTCAAATGGTGATTTATCTAATGGCTTTTCTTTTATATGTAAACTATTTAGGTAAAAATTGAGCGATTGACGAGTGGAAACAAGTCTCTCAAATAAACTTTGACGATTATATGCACCTGATATTTGAGCTAAATCATCAATTGTTTTTGATAAATTCTTGACTAATTCTCGTTTATCGGTAGTGCCACTGTGATGAAGATTTAGACAAATATGCTCTAAACGACATTCGGCTATGCGTTTATAAACAACACTTAAAGCTGTCTCTTTCTCTGCTACTAATAAAACTGATTTACCAGCACCAACCAATTCAGTAATTATATTGACTATAGTTTGGCTTTTACCTGTTCCTGGTGGCCCTTGAACAACAAAGCTAGAACCAGATTTTGCCGCTTCAATCACAACTTGCTGGCTAGAATCAGCATCAAGAATTTGAAATATGCGCTCTGGTTTAATTTGTGCATCTAAAGCAGATGCAGGCAATGGTTCTTTGTAGTTAGACTGATAGTTAGTTAAATCTCCACTAATTGCTTGTAGAATTGGGTGAGAGAAAATTCGAGCTTCATTTTCAATAATGTCTCGAATCATGGTTGCTTTAGCATAAGAGAATAATGAGAGAAATATATTCTCTTTAATTTGCCATCTCTTTTGTGCAGCTAATATTTGTCTAACTTGGGTAAGTATTTCGTTATAAACTAGGTCTTCTATAACCTCTGCTTCTGGAAAGTCAATTCCAAAAGTTTGCTTTAACTTTTGTGCCAAGGTTGGATTAAGTACAACATCTTCATCCAAAGCAGATATCTTATATACATCTCGTCTAGATTCTTTACTTAACTCTACAGGAACCAAAATTAATGGTGAGATTAAGGCTTCTTCGGGTTTATCTTTGTCATACCAAGTCAACGTTCCCAGTGCGAGAAACAGGCTGTTAACTCCTCTCTCTTCCACTGACTTTCGCGCCTCAGCACGTATTTTTTTCAAACGCTTGAGTTGTTCGTTCCCTGTCTGACGAGTAATAAGTTCTAATTGATTTTTGGCTGGTGCTAATGCACGAGTAATATCTTGATACTCGCTATCTAGTATTTGGAATTTGAGTGTTTTTTTATCTTTTATCAGGTTCTGGAAGATGATACCTGGTTCATTTGTCAACACTTCCAGAGTTCGGGGACTATCTTCCCGAAATTTAATTAAGGGGTTTCTTTTCCCTATGTCAGCCAGTCCAGCTTTCCATTTAGCAATCTTTTGAATAAGATTTTGTTGAGAGCTTGGATTGGACTGTCTCATTTTAGTCTTTTCCGTAAAAACACTTTTTGTTTAATATTATACTAACTTTTTTCTTTTAATCTTTTGTTTACTTAAAGGTAAGTTAACTCATTCATAAATATTATCGGCGATCGCAACTTGAGTAGATGCTAAACATCGACAGACGGTATATATTACAGCAAAATCAACAAAATCAGAATGTAAATTGATGGAATACTCAGTATTAGCGATCGCACCCTAGCTGAATCAGAGTATAAAGTTAAAAAATGTCACCTGATTACAATACGGTTCAGTTAAGAGAATAGTAGGTTGGGTGTAGCGATAGCGTAACCCAACAAAGTATGCGTGAATGTTGGGTTCCGTTCCTCCACCCAACCTACACCTGAATCAGAGTATAAAGTTAAAAAATGTAAACTTATTAAAGTTTTGCATATTCAAATAAAAAAATAGGAATAGTTTTTACTATCCCTATTTTTTGTTATTCACTCAAAAAAGCTAATTTTTACAGTTGAGGTACATACTGAGCTTTTTCAGGAACATCAGTATATTCAGCAACAATTTGGCGGAATTCTTCGCCGTCGATAGTTTCTTTTTCGATGAGTAAATCAACAATGCGATCGGTAACGGTGCGATTGTCACGGATGATTTTTTTAGCAGTTTCGTAGCATTCTTCTACAATTACTCTAACTTGATTATCAATCCGAGATGCGATCGCCTCAGAATAATCGGATCTGGTCATCCAGTCACGACCTAAGAAGACTTCTCCTTGTTGGCTTTCCAAGGACAAAGGCCCTAAATCAGACATCCCAAAGCGAGTTACCATCTGACGCGCCATCCCTGACAATTGCTGCAAGTCTCCACCTGCACCAGTTGTAACTTCCGCCGGGCCAAAAACTACTTCTTCGGCTGCACGTCCACCCAAAGCACCAGTAATTCTAGCTTTGAGTTGAGAACGAGAAATTAATCCTTGTTCTTCGTTGGGGGTAAACCAAGTTAAACCCTGTGCTTGTCCGCGAGGAATGAGAGTAACTTTTTGTACTGGGTCATGGTCTTTGAGCAAAGTACCGACCAAAGCGTGTCCCACTTCGTGATAAGCAATTAAGCGTTTGCTCTTGCTGTCTACCAAGGGAGTACCTTCCATACCAGCTACCACACGGTCAACTGCATCATCGATTTCGCGGAGGGTGATTGCTTCCTTGCGTCTTCTAGCGGTAAGAATAGCCGCTTCGTTAAGTAAGTTAGCTAAATCTGCACCAGTAAAACCAGGAGTCCGGCGAGCGATCGCTTCTAGTGATACGCTGGGGTCTAGTTTCTTGTTGCGTGCGTGGACTTGCAGAATTTCCAAGCGTCCTTTGATGTCGGGTGCATCAACGGTTACTTGTCTGTCAAAACGACCAGGACGTAACAAGGCTGCGTCTAATACATCTGGACGGTTGGTAGCAGCAATAATGATAATACCTGTATTGCCTTCAAAACCATCCATTTCGGTGAGCAACTGGTTGAGGGTTTGTTCCCGTTCATCGTTACCACCACCGATACCTGCGCCCCGTTGTCTACCTACAGCGTCGATTTCATCGATGAAGATGATACAAGGAGCGTTATCTTTGGCTTTCTTAAATAAGTCACGGACGCGGGACGCACCCACACCGACAAACATTTCCACGAATTCTGAACCGGAAATGCTGAAGAAAGGTACGCCAGCTTCCCCGGCGATTGCTTTTGCAAGTAAAGTTTTACCTGTTCCTGGAGGCCCAACCAACAACACACCTTTGGGAATGCGTGCGCCTACAGCAGTAAATCTTTCTGGCTGCTTCAAGAAAGTTACAACTTCTTGCAGTTCTTCTTTGGCTTCTTCAATACCAGCCACGTCATCAAATTTCACACCAGTTTTGGCTTCCATTTGAAAACGCGCCCTGGATTTACCAAAGCTCATAGCTTGACCAGGGCCACCAGGGAGATTACTAGAGCGACGGAACAAAAAGAACAATCCAGCGATCAGTAAAACTGGGAAAACTAAATTACCCAATAATCCCCAGATTGCGCCATCATTCCGCATGGGATGAGCATCAAAACTAATTTGTTTTTCTTTGAGTTTGCTAATTAATTCCGGTGCGCTAATTGGCAAATCTACCCGCCACCGCTGAATGCGATTTTCAATATCCGGATCGACAGCTTCGACAATTGCTGTTCTGCCGCCTTCATACAAATCTACGCTAGTGACGCGATCGCTATCCAAATATTCCAGAAAGCGACCATAAGTCATGCGTGTATTAGCAGCATTTTTGCCCATATCCGCAGGAGCATTAGCAAATGCTCCTTGCCAGAAGAAAAAGCCAATTACCAAAGCAGGCAATGTCCAGAGTACTAGGACTCTCCAGGAGAATTTCATCTTAATTTTGCCTCTGCCAATACAATTAATTATCTCTAGGAAACGATGATTTGATTACCAAGTAGGTTGGCAGTTGCTGATTAGTCAATCGCCAATTTACTTGCTTTACGGTAGTGACGCTCGCTTGTAGGTTGTTTACCTCTCAAGCTGGGAACCTGCTAAAGCTGCTGGTTTTCCAACGCACTACCTCACCTTGTTCACTAGATTCAGTTTGCAACGGATGTTTATTAATCCATTTTGTTTAATTTGATCTCTAATCGTGCCTCACCACAAAGCCGTTAGGTCTTTATGATAATTGTGCGACACTGACAAGAATCTTAATTAAATTTAACTTAATTTTAATACAACATTGCAAAATCCAAGAAAGCACAAAAGGACAGAAAGACTCAGACAAGCCCAGCACCAAACTATAGTCCTTACGCAGTCAGACGAAAAATTAAGGGTTTGGACAAGGGTATAAGGGTGTGGGGGTATAGGGGTGTAGATATCTAGAACCTTTATACCCCATACTCTTTCACCCCTACACCCAATCTCCACAAATAAACTTTGTGCGTAATTCCTGGCTTCCTCTTCCCTGTCCTAAAAATATTGGAGAAATGCTGTTTGTAAGGATTACTTGACCTCAGTAATTTTTAATGTGTAAGGGAAATACTGACCTTGATTGTAGGAACCCACCCAAATTTCATACTTTCCTGGTAGCCATTCACCACCAATACCAGGATTTTTGCCTTCTAGATCGTCATTACACCAAGTACCGCCAGGGCCTTTGACAACGATTGTCACATCTTCAGGACTTTGTACTTGTAGCTTCAGATAATCAAATTTAGTTGTCAGTTCTAAATTATGATCTGGTGTTTTATCCACAAAGCCAGTACATGGCCCGGTGATTGTTTCTGTCTTACCAGCAATTTGACTCGCAGATACAGAACCACCACTCATTCCCCTAACATTCATCGGATCTGGGGAAAATGGATGGTTGAGAGTCACATCTCCAAATATCGGTGGTGCTTCTTGAGCATTAGTTATTGTATTTGTTACTGATGTGACACAGAAAGCCAATACCGTCAACGAAAATCTCATCCCTCTATTTAAAGACGTTTGCGCCATTGCAATTACTTAGGTTTCTCAGTATTTTAAAAGACACGATTTTTACCTAGTAAGTTCCCAATTAGAAGAGGAATTGACTAATATCTGAGATTTGGTACAGCAATTAGTCATACGTAAGAAACACGAATTTGTCTGTGACTTGCATTGCTTGAACTCAAGACAAATTAATTCGTAATTCGTAATAGAGTCTTTACGAATTACGAATTACACAATCACACATTAATTGCTTGATGCAACCTTGGTTTATCCCAACCAATTTGATTCAACAATAACCAGGACTGGATTAAGTCGGGGCCGTGGACATCTCCTGTTAAAGCCGCACGGAGCGATCGCATTACCAACCCTTTCTTAACATTCTGTTGTTTTACCACCTGTTTAATAATGTCTTGAGCAGTGGCTTCTGTGAATTCGGGTTGATTTTCTAAAGCAGCAAGTATGGCACTCAAAACTGCACTAGAGCCTTCTTGTTGCAGTTGTTTACTACCCTCATCGATCAATTCGACAGTTTCGCTGAAAAACATTTTACTCATGTCTACAGCTTCTACCAAACGAGTTAGGCTAGGGCCGATTAAAGCAACTAACTGCTCTAACCAAGGACGCTCTCGCCCATCTAGCTTATAACCAGCTTCTTGCCAAACAGGTATGAGTAAATCTGTTAGTTTATCCACTGGCAGATGGTGAATATATTGACTGTTTAGCCAATCTAGTTTTGCCCAGTCAAATTTAGCACCAGCTTTATTGACTCGCTCAAAACCAAATACCTTGGCAGCTGCTTCTAAGGTAAATATTTCTTGGGTAGATTCTGGTGGCGACCAACCTAACAAAGTCATGTAATTTACCAAAGCTTCCGCCGTAAAGCCCATTTTCTGAAAATCAGAAATAGAAGTTACGCCATCGCGCTTAGATAACTTGCGCCCATCCATGTTCAAAATTAGTGGCGAGTGGGCAAATACAGGTATTTTTGCTCCTAAAGCTTCATATAACAGAATTTGTTTAGCGGTGTTGGCGATGTGGTCTTCTCCCCGGATAATATGGGTGATTTGCATATCAATGTCATCGACCACCACCACAAAGTTGTAGAGTGGTTGACCAATGCCATCTTCCGACGCACGGGCAATGACCATATCACCGCCAAGGTCACTACCCCGCCAAACCATTTTTTCCCTTACTAAGTCATTCCAGACAATTTCGCGGTCATCATCGATTTTGAACCGGATGACAAAGCTGCGTCCTTCTGCTTTGAAAGCGGCTTCTTGTTCTGGGGTGAGGTGACGATGACGGTTGTCGTAACGGGGTGCTTCACCTTTGGCTTTTTGAGCTTCGCGCAGTGCTTCTAGTTCTTCCGGGGTGGTGTAGCAGCGATAAGCTAAACCTTGATCTAAGAGCTTTTGTACTGCTGTTTTGTAAAGGTCTAAGCGTTGGGATTGGAAAAACGGCCCTTCATCCCAGTTCAACCCTAGCCAGCGCAATCCAGCTAGAATATTGTCTGTGTATTCGGGGCGCGATCGCTCTAGGTCTGTGTCTTCAATGCGTAAGATAAACTGACCCCCGTGGTGGTGGGCAAATAACCAGTTAAATACAGCAGTTCTAGCTGTACCAATATGTAAATTGCCAGTTGGGCTTGGTGCAATACGGACTCTAACAGTCACAGTTATTTCTCTCTTTCACAAAGCATGATCAATATAACAAGTACAGCGTCCTCTCAGTTCAATGCCTGCGGCAACGCCCCCCAAGGTGTTGAGACTGGATGTCACAAAAGGGGAATAGGATCAGGAATTCGTCGAGGCTTAAAACTCCAACCAATGCGATCGCCCGAAAAGGCTGGGCTTTCGACTTAAGGGTTTTAGGCTGCTCTCTCACTTCCCGTTCTCTACTCCCGCCCTAATGGGGAATAACTGATACATGAATAGCTGTATGATTCTTTGGTTAAAGGTTAATTTATAACTAAAACCTTTTTAGACCAATCACCCATATTTCTTAGTTCTGTTTTTTAACGGGACTGACGGGGCTCGAACCCGCAACTTCCGCCGTGACAGGGCGGTGCTCTAACCAATTGAACTACAGTCCCTTAATTTGCAACTTTATTATTATCGCTTTTTTGTTTGGGTTTGTCAAGTGATTTTTTTACTTTTTTTGGCTTTAGCTTTAAAGGCTGCGGCTTTCACTCGACGATTAACCATATTAGCATTTCAAATAATTTTTGCAAGTGTTTTGCATTTATTTTTTTAAGTTGAGCTAACAGCCACAAACTGTGGTTTTTCGGTTAAGTGGTGCAGCATTCGAGATTGCATCTGTTTATACTGCTGCTTTAATAAATTTTTGCTTAAAACCGATTGGTCAGATTTTGGCAGAGTTTTGCTCTTTTCTACCCAGAGTTTTAACCTTTGACGCTGGGTATTGGCAATGTGGCTGCTGAGGACATTAATACAGTTATGGGGGGGTTCTAAGGTGAAGCAAATTAAGGGGTAGCGGCCATATTCTGCCAAGGAGTAAACCAATGTTTGGTTATGGGGATTTTGCATATCTAAATAGCAGGGTAGCCATTTAGGGCCAAATTCTCGATTGTAAAGCAGTGTTACCCATAGCATCATCGGGTGTGGAGAGGTGATGAAAATAAATTGGTTGTAACGCTGACACAAAACTCGTTTTTGAATTTCTTGTTCAGGCAACATTAACCAAAGAGCGGCTAAAGTACCTTGTGGAGTATCTAAATCATGGGGAAATACAATTTCTTGAATCGGTTTATTTTGTGGCCATGTTAGTTGAGTAAAGGTAGTTTTTAAAATAGGAGATAATTCAGTACCTCCAGAAAATGGAGAATTATCTGTTGCGGCTAAAGGTTTAGGCAAACTCTGACAACTAGATTGTTCTAAGTTTCCTAAAACTTGTAAAATTTCTGCCATATTTTGGGGGCGATCGCTTGGTTTTTTCTCCAAACAAGCCATGATTAAACTATTTAGTTGGGGTGGTAGTTTAAGTTGAGGATTGACAGTAGCGATCGCTCGCGGTGCTTCAAAATTATGTGCTTTATACCAAGCCCCAAATAAATCAGTTTCTGGCTGCCAAGGTTTAGCACCCGTCAGCATCTCAAACATCATTACACCCAAGCTGTAAATATCAGAACGGCTATCTATTTCTGAGCCTTCTAGCTGTTCAGGAGAGCAATAGGGCAATGTGCCGTTAAATCCTCGACTAGTGCTAAGTGTATTGGCATAATTAATAAACTTTGCAATCCCAAAATCCAGAATTTTAATTAGCTGACCTAGTATAGGATCGGGAATAACTAATATATTTACAGGTTTGATATCCCGATGAACTAGAGGATAAACTTTGCCATCAATATTTACACCTTGATGAGCGCATTGTAAGCCTAAACAAATCTGACGTGTCAAAGTTAAAAATTGAGGCAAAGGTATAGGTATTAAATCTTTTAAACTTTTGCCATTTAAATATTCCATCACATAAAATGGCTTACCTTCGGCACTCACACCATAATCATAAGCTCGCACAATATGTAGACTCTTTTGACTTAAAGCCGCACTCAGCATAGCTTCGCGCGCAAAGTCTTGCTGCATCTTCGCACTACAGAAAGTTTGAGTTAGAAATTTTACGGCAACTGGTGTTCCTCCCAGTAAAACATCATGAGCTAAAAAAACTTCACCCATGCCACCTCTACCAATTAACTGCTTAAGCTGATAACGATTAGCTAGCAATCCTTTCATGTGTGGAGGGATGAACGCGCTTTGACTCACTTTTACAACCTCTGCTGTTGCCGTAATTAAAAATTAAGTGTTTCCCGTTAATAAATCACCAAAACTACCGATTTTTAAATGCAAATTTACCATTTCAGTTATTTTTTAAGAACGCGATAGAATTTGCAAAAATTTCTCAAATAACTGAGAAAGCCAAATTCTAAAACCAATTTTGGCAATTTGTTGTTTTTCTACTAGTTTTTGCAAAATTTCCGCTTTCAACTTGTGATATTCTGCTTTCAAAATAGTTTTAGCTTCCTCAGCGGCCATTTCTTCATGGGAATTCTGCTCTAGTTCTAGCCAATCAGTTAATTGCTGTTTTTGCTTGGCTGTCAAAGTTAACGTCATCACATGAGCGCACTGCTTTGGTTCTTCAAGAGCAAAAAACAACAGATGATAATATCCTCTATCTGCTAAAATTTTGACTATTTTTTCTCCTCGAGAATCTTTTAAATCTAAAAAATAAGACAACCATCTAGTAATAGAAAGTTGAGCATTATACAGTACAGTCACCCATAATAACATAGGGTAGACATTCATTTTAGAAATAAATTCTGTGCTATGAGCTTTATCAGAAAAATTACTGATTTCTTGTTTAGGTAACATTGCCCAAAAAGTTGGAATTACACCTTGGGTGGTATGTAATAAATAGGGAAAACCAATCGAGGCAATTGGTTTATTTTTGGGCCAGGTTTTTTGTAAGCATTCTTTTTCGGATATGGAAGTTACTGGTACTAGTTGTACTGGCGATAATTCCTGAAAGCTATCATTATGCAGGGCAGTTTTTTTATTAATTTGTCGCCGCGCTTTATCTAAAATCGCTAAAATCTGACTGATAGTTTGAGGACGGTCTGTTACTTCTTTAGCTAGGCAGTTCATCAATAATTTTTGTAATGCCTGTGGTATTTTGACTTGGGGGTTTACTTCCTCTGGTGTAGGAGGAAGTTGAAACCGATGCGCTTGATACCAACTGCCAAATGATTGGTTGTCTGTTTGAAAAGGATGCTTACCTGTCAGCATTTCAAACATCAAAACACCCAAACTGTAAATATCAGAGCGGACATCTAAGAGTTTTCGCCCTTCCATGTGTTCGGGAGAGCAGTATGGTAAACTCCCAATAAAGGAATCTGTAAGTGTCATACCACTACGCTCTGTTAAAAATTTAGCGATACCAAAATCTAAAATTTTAACAATCTCACCTTGTTGAGGATCATCAATAATAAATATATTTTCTGGTTTAATATCTCGGTGAACAATAGGGTAGATTTCGCCTTTAAGGCTAATACCTTGATGAGCGCATTGTAAACCTAGGCAAATTTGATAACAGATATCTAAAAATTTTTCTAAGGTTAATGGCTGTACTTTGAGAATTTGCTTCAAGTTTTTACCTTGAAGATATTCCATAACATAAAATGGTGTTTTATCATCCGTCATGCCATAGCTTAATACCCGAACGATATTTTTGCTTTTACGACCTAACTGAGCGCCAATAAAAATTTCTCTGGCAAAACGTTGAGAGATTTGCTGGTTTCCTAGACTCAGCATTAACAGCTTAACTGCAACTAACATTCCACCTTTAGCTGCATCTTCCGCTAGGTAAACCCTACCCATACCACCTTTGCCAATTAAATCTTTTATTAAATAGCGATTATTTAAAAACTTTCCAATATAATTATCAATTTCGGTTTTAGGAATTACCATATTTGGAAATGTTACGCTATAAAATAATTGAAGAATTTTCTTCAAAGCTGAATTGTACCCATGAATAATTACTCTAAGTTTAGAGAATTAATTATGATTGATAAAAATAAATTTAATAACCCATGAACCTTTAATAAAAATAGAAATAGTGTCTCGGCAGATTTTCTTAAATATTATGTAACATATTAATGAAACAAAGTGGATGAGAAAATCCACTGAAACAAATAATAAATTGAATATATTTGCTTTTTATGGGCAGTAAATATACGGTTAATCATCAGTAATAAGCTACACTATATTAGCCTGTTTTGATGATTGTAATTATCTAAGTAGCAATAGAACAGATAAGTAGAAGTAAGAAAAAGTTCGGAAATCAATACTTCTCTTCAGCAATAAATAGAAAAACTATGGCTATTCAGTAGTAATCTCCTTGCCATTATTCAAGTATCTCAGTAATTTTGCTATGCAGAAAAATTGAAAATCCGCCGGAACCATCTAAGAATAGGAGGGTCAATTTTAAGCTGAAATGCCAGAAATTGAGTGCGCTGTATAGAATTGAAGTTATTATCGCTGACCATAATTAATGAGCGTTGTCCGTTAGGTAGCCACGGGCCGAGGGTTAGACCTTCGATGTTGTCTAGGGCTACATCTAAAGTGCGTAAATCTAACAGAAGTTTTTTAGCAACTGGTTTAATCTTGGGAAAATTAACTGTTAACAGACTATTTATATTGTGAATATCATCAGCTGCATTTAAAGAAATTTCAAATAAAAAAACAGCAAAACCTAATCCAGTAAATGACCTTTCTATAGTGAGAAAGTGTCCGTGATTATCTAAGGATAATAAATCTGGTAAGCCACTAGCGAACTTACCAGTTATGTTAAAAAATGATGCAATGGGTTCAGTTTGATATAAATATTCTTTTTCTGGTTTTTGAGTAAATAGGTTGTATTGTAATATGCGGCAAGGTGTCCCGATATTGGGTTGAGTTGCTGGCCCGTCTTGCTTGAGGGCATTTTCTGTTGCAGTGAATAGATATTGATGATTGGGTGTAATGGTTAAGCTTTCAAAAGCTAAATTATCACGAATACCAAATTGATTATTCTTATCGGGTAAAAACTTTTTTGGGATTGGGAGTGTTGTAATTGTTCTTCCTGAAGATAGGGAAAATTCTTGAATAAAAGGATTAATTAATTGATCAGCATTGCCTTCAGAAGAAATAAAGACAGTATCTTTATCAGTTAACGCAATTCCTTCTGTATCTGTTGCACCCGCAGGAAAGTTTTGACCCTGATTATTTAACAGCATGGTCACGCCAACTGGCATCACACCACTATTTTTTAGAGAACCTTGACTCAAATCGATTTTGAAAGTGTAGAAGCGCGCCGGTGCTTTTTGCCCTCGGTCATCAGAAATGGCATAGTAAAGGTCATTTTTGGCATCATAAGTGATGCCTGATAAGCCGCCTACTTCTGTTTTTTGAAATAATAATCCTTTGGCTAATGTTGCTTCGCCAATGAAATCTATGCTGCTAATTTCAACAGAATCGCTTAACAAGTTAGTGAATATAATAGTAGCGATTAAGATGGCAATTACTAAGTAAATAATTTTAGAGATTTTCCTAATCTTTTTAATTATTTTCATGCTGCATTCATGTTGAAAAAGTTGGCTAGCCAATCTTTAACATTTAGGGTGGCGTAACAGTCATCTTCGTTGTAGCGTTGGATCATTTCTAAGAAAGTCCGATCGCCTGTTTCTAACCAGCGATCATACCAGTAAATGCACTTAGCACCACTGGCTTCTTTATCACGCCATTCAAAACCCAACCAACGCGCGATCGCTTTGAGGGCATAGCTTTCTACAGGCAAAGCAACGTTGTGGATTAATTCTTCGTACACATCGACAAACCGATTCAAGATTGGATTAACTGAAGAGTTAGGAGTGTGATACAACTTCGCCAAGCGTTTGACGGTATCAAATTCGTAAACACAAAAATGATAAATTGGGGCTTCTGGATATTGCCAAACTAAATCGAGAAATTGTCGCCAAATTAATTCTTCGGCTTCTGGTGTTTCTGCTAAAAAAGAATGGAATTGTTGTGTGTTATTTTGTCTATTCACCACCAAAACGCCTAAAAGATAATCTAACTCTAAATCTGGCTGGGCTTCAATATCAAAATATAGTTCTATTGGGGATGGAAATATAATTTCTTCCCTACGCCGATGGTTAGTTAAAATTAACGGTCGTTTTTCAATTACCGATTGTGCTTGAATGACCAACTTACTTGCTACTATGCTGTCAAAACCAGGCAAATCTTCTAGAGTTTCTGGATTTGTCTTGGCTAGAGATTCCAGGGTGGTAAGAGAAAGGGCTTGGAGTTGGGTGTAGCGAACTGGTGTGACCCCAGGTAATAACGACAGGTGTTTTTGTGATTGGGCGATCGCATAACATTGACTATACCAGTGGCAAAGATTACATTTTTGCCGCGAAATAAACATTTCTGGCGCGTCTGATAACTGTAGCGATTGAATGAACTCCTCCAGAATTTGTAACATCTGTGGTGTCCATTTTGCCAAATCTACGGGATAACCACTGTCTTTGGTACGTAACAATAACCACGCTCTATCTGGTGCGACTCCTTGCACGGTTGCCAAGGCTTGGGCGTGAAAGGCAGCTACAGCTTGATATTCTTGTTTAGGACGCTTACCTAGTTCCAGATTTGCGGGAACATACATCCAGTTGCCAAAGCAAGATTCGCCTGGCTGTTTAATTAGTAAATCGGGACGACTCACAAGTGTGTAGTTGTCGCTAGCTGTTGCTACCCAATCTTGATAATTACTTAACAACAATCCGTGATAAATATACTCAACTCCGCGCTGCATTAATTCTAAAGTTGCTGCTTGTCCAGCTGCATAATCTTTTGGGGGATACTTTGGCTGTTCATAAGAAAACTCTGCTAAAATTCCCCGTTGGTAAGCGATTTTGTCTTGTTGCAATTTGGCTAACAAGTCATTTGGCGCATCTCGCTGGCTTTTATCAGCATTAATGTCTAAAAAAGGTCGGCGTTTGCAGCGTTGGTATTGCAGTAGGTGTTCAGCATTAATCAACATTAATTTTCAGCTAACAATAATTATGGCTTTCTGGGGATGAAAAAATGGAATAGGCAATAGGTAAGAGAAATTATTCTGTTCCTCAACCCTGTTCCCTATTTGCGAACGTGAAGGTGTTTAAGTTTAAAGTAACAATATTGATATTTGGCATTATTCATGACCAGTAGTTCTGCTATAGCAACTCAGCTGCATCGCCATCGAGAGCAATTTCCAGCTTTAGCTAATAAGATTTATTTTAACTATGGCGGACAAGGGCCGTTATCAAAACAGGCTATGGATGCCATTATTCAAGCTGAGACTCATATTCAGCAGCTAGGCCCCTTTGGTAATGAGGTAGGGCGCTGGATAGGTTCTCATATTCAAACTATTAAACAAGCCATCGCCACAGAGTTAAACACAACCCCAGAAACTATTACCCTAACTGAAAATGTGACTGTAGGCTGTAATATTCCTTTGTGGGGAATTGATTGGCGTTCTGGCGATCATTTGCTGTTATCAGACTGTGAACATCAAGGGGTAATTGCCGCAGCCAAAGAAATTGGGCGACGATTTCATGTGGAAGTTACTACTTGTCCATTAATGGCTACTTTAAATGCAGGCGATCCTGTGGCGGTTATTGCTCAAAATTTACGCCCTAATACCCGCTTAGTAATTCTCAGCCATGTTTTGTGGAATACTGGTCAAGTTTTGCCACTGGAAAAAATTATGGCAGTCTGTAGAAATAATAATTCTTTAGTGTTAGTTGATGCTGCCCAATCTGTAGGTTTATTGCCTTTAAATTTAAATGAATTAGGGGTAGATTTTTATGCTTTTACTGGTCATAAATGGTGGTGTGGCCCGGCTGGTGTGGGTGGATTATATATCCAACCAGAAGCATTTAAAAAACTTGCACCGACATTCATTGGTTGGCGTGGCGTGATTAAAGACAAGCAAGGTCAGCCGATAGATTTTTTAGCTAACGGGCAGAAATATGAAGTTGGGACATCAGCTTATTCATTTTATGCGGGATTGGTGGAGGCGATCGCCCTGCATCAAAAATGGGGTACAGCAGCAGAACGTTATCAGCAAATTTGCCGCAATAGTGAATATCTCTGGCGGAAATTATCAGCTTTATCCCAAATTAAATGTCTGCGAACTTCACCACCCGAAAGCGGTTTAGTCTCTTTTCAATTTGTGCAGCATGATTCTCACACTAGTTTCAAATTAGTGCAATTTTTAGAAACTAACAAGATATTTACCCGCACAATTGCCAATCCTGATTGCATCCGTGCTACTGTTCACTATTTTACTTTAGAGTCAGAAATGGATGAGTTAGTCGAACAAATAGAAAAGTTTAGTCAATAGACTGAAGGAGTATTTTGTTGCAGTTGAGTTTTGCCCTCGACAGCAGGTGCTATCGCCAATAAAGACTGCTGTTGCTCAGGTGAAAAAGCAACAGCAGTAGGTAAGTCAGGATTATCTCGTCCCTGAATTAGTTTAGGACTTACGCACAAAGATTGTTTGTGGAGGCTGGGTTAATGGGTTTTGGATACATACACCCCTAGACCCCTAAACTCTTGCCCTCTTCTCCAAACCCTTGATTTTTCGTTTTCATGCGTAAGTCCTGTAGTTGTAAAATATGCACAGAAACTATGGTTGATTGATAGCGATCGCCTATCTTATGATCTATTAATAATCAAAGTCGCCACCGCCTAAGCCGCCACCAGGCGCAGCCGGAGCGGCATCTTTTGGTTCTGGTTTGTCAACTACAATGGCTTCGGTAGTCAATACCATACCTGCAATTGAGGCGGCATTTTGGACGGCGGAACGTGTCACCTTAGCGGGGTCAACAATTCCCGCCGCAAACAAATCAACGAATTCACCGGTTGTTGCGTCGTAACCGACATTGAATTCTTTCTCTTTGACTCGTTCTGCAATCACCGCACCATTTTGGCCGGCATTTTCCGCAATTCGTTTGAGAGGTGCAGCCAAAGCGCGAGAGACAATTAACGCACCGATTAATTCTTCATCTACTAAGTTAGTCTTCGCCCAGGTTTCTAACTCAGGAGCCAAATGCGCCAGTGTTGTACCACCACCAGGAACAATACCTTCTTCAACAGCTGCTCTGGTAGCGTTGATGGCATCTTCTAGGCGTAGTTTGCGGTCTTTGAGTTCGGTTTCTGTGGCTGCACCGACTTTCACGACTGCAACCCCACCAGCTAACTTCGCCAGACGTTCTTGGAGTTTTTCTTTGTCGTAGGAAGACTCAGTTTCTTCGATTTGGCGGCGGATTTGTTCTACCCTAGCTTTGACAGCTTGCTCGTTACCTTCTGCTACGAGGGTGGTGCTGTCTTTGGTGATGGTGATGCGGCGCGCTCTACCGAGTTGGTCGAGCTTGGTAGCATCAAGTCTCAAACCAGCATCTTCGGTAATTAACTGTCCACCTGTGAGAATGGCAATATCTTCGAGGATAGCTTTACGGCGATCGCCAAATCCAGGTGCTTTGACAGCCGCAACATTCAATACACCCCGCAAACGGTTGACAACTAAGGTTGCGAGAGCTTCTTTTTCAATATCCTCAGCAATAATTACTAAGGGTCTGCCTTGACGGGCGACTTGCTCTAGAACAGGTACTAGGTCTTGTACCAATGTGATTTTCTTATCGGTTAACAGCAAGAAAGGCTCATCTAGGACTGCTTCTAACCGTTCTGCATCAGTGGCAAAATAGGGAGAAATATAACCCCTGTCGAAGTTCAAGCCTTCTGTGACTTCCAGTTCGGTGGTGACTGATTTACCTTCTTCTAGAGATACTACGCCTTCACGACCAACTTTATCTAAGGCTTCGGCAATTAAAGCACCGACGACTTCATCATTACCCGCAGAAATCGCTGCAACTTGAGCAATAGCTTTGGAATCTTCCACAGGACGCGCGTGTTCTCTAATTTTTTCCACAAGAAAACCTGTGGCTTTGTCGATACCACGCTTGATTTGAATGGCATTTGCACCAGCCGCAACGTTTCGCAAGCCTTCTTTGACAATGGCGTGAGCTAATACTGTTGCTGTGGTTGTGCCGTCTCCCGCCGCATCGTTAGTTTTAGAAGCGGCTTGACGAATTAGAGCCACGCCTGTGTTTTCGACATGATCTTCTAATTCAATTTCTTTAGCGATGGTGACTCCATCATTCACAATTTGAGGTGCGCCAAACTTCTTTTCTAAAACAACGTTACGACCTTTGGGGCCGAGGGTAACTGCTACCGCTTCTGCCAGAATATCAATACCTCTTTCCAAGGCACGACGAGCATTTTCGTTGTAAATGATGCGTTTAGCCATAGTAATTTCAGTCCTCTTTAGATTGTGTAGGTTGATGATTGGCTATTTAGGAATGATGAATAATGAATGGCGCTTGCCCGCCTATGACACAATTGCCAAAATGTCCTTTTCTGACAACAGGACATACTCTTCTGTGCCTAGCTTGATATCAGTGCCAGCGTATTTAGAAAACAGCACTTTATCGCCAATTTTAATATCAATAGTTTGATAGGTTCCGTCATCGTTGCGTTTACCAGGGCCGACAGCGACAATTTCACCTACCTGCGGTTTTTCTTTAGCACTATCAGGCAGAAGAATACCACCCGCAGTTTTTTCTTCGGACTCACTAATTTTGAGAAACACGCGATCGCCCAATGGTTTAACGGTAGATACGCTCAACGCTATAGCTGCCATACAAAATTCTCCAAACTCACTTTTTTGAGGTAAATGTTCAATTCAACTGAGAGGAAAATTCCTCATAGGTTGTGTTTTTCAAATTAAACCCTAGGCTAGGAATGGCTTCTGATTAAACTAACTAAGCAATAGCGAGTTAAATCAGAATTGCCGGCAGAGGAGTTAGTACAGTAAGTCTATCGAATTACCGTAGTTTATCGTGTTAAATATCATTTCACATAGTTTGAAAAAAATCAAGCAGTGCAGTAAAGCCTAGAAAAATTATTTAGAGTAGCTAAATATTTGTTTTACATATACTAAGTACTTGAATTTTTTGAACTGCAATGCAATACTGCTAAATTAACTACGTTAAATCGGTCAATAATTAGTATTTTAATGAAGCCTATGTAAGACTTGAAAGGCTAATTTTTCATGTCTTCTAGAAATTATGCCTGGATGAACTTGGCTAGTTATGTATGTAACTTAGCCTCGCTCATTATCTGGGGAAGGGCAATCTTCCCCATTTCTTACTTTTCAAGGAGTAAATTTCATGAATAGTTCTACTCATCAAGACGCTGATGTTTTGATTATTGGTGGTGGCCCGTCTGGAACTTGGGCAGCTTGGAGTGCAGCCACCAGTGGTGCAAAAGTTGTGTTAGTAGATAAAGGTTACTGCGGTACAAGTGGTGCTGCTGCCGCATCTGGAAATGGCGTATGGTATATACCACCAGACCCAGAACAACGAGAAGCCGCAATGGCCAGTCGGGAAGCAATGGGAGGTTTCCTGGCAGATCGGCAGTGGATGAAGCGGGTATTAGACCGTACCTATGACAACATTAATTCCCTGGCTGACGAAGGCTACCGTTTTAGTGTGGATGCAGAAGGAAAAGTTATCCGTCGCTCTTTGCAAGGCCCAGAGTATATGCGGTTTATGCGGAGAAAGATTAAGCAAGCAGGGGTGAAAATTTTAGACCACAGTCCTGCTTTAGAGTTATTGGTGGATGCAGAAGGCGCGGTAGCTGGTGCTAAGGGGATTAATCGACAAACCGGGGAACACTGGACAGTGAAAGCCGGAGCCGTTGTAATTGCAACTGGTGGCTGTGCCTTTTTGAGTAAGGCTCTGGGTTGTAATGTTTTGACAGGAGACGGTTATTTAATGGCTGCTGAAGCCGGGGCTGATTTCTCTGGGATGGAATTTTCCAATGCCTATGCGATTTCGCCGGCATTTTCTTCGGTGACTAAGACTCGATATTATGATTGGGCTTCTTTCACCTATGAAGATGGCACAGTAATTGAAGGTGCAGGTTCTAAACGTGGTCGTTCAGTGATTGCTAAGACATTGCTGACTCAACCTGTGTATGCACGTCTCGACCAAAATATGGATGAAGCTACCAAAGCCTGGATGCGAGCTTCTCAGCCTAACTTCTTTGTAGTATTCGATCGCGCTGGGATAGACCCATTTACACAAAGATTCCCGATTACTTTGCGTTTAGAAGGAACTGTACGTGGTACTGGCGGGATTCGGATTACTGACCATACCTGCGCTACCTCAGTTAACGGACTTTATGCGGCGGGGGATGCGGCTACTAGAGAATTAATCTGCGGTGGTTTTACAGGTGGTGGTAGCCATAATGCGGCTTGGGCAATGTCTTCTGGCTATTGGTCGGGACAATCTGCGGCTAACTATGCCCTGAGTTTGGGTGAAAAAGCCAGCCAGCGCAGTGTTCAGGGAGTGGGTGCAGCCGGGTTACGTGGTGAAGGTCATCATCAATTCTCTGCTGAAGAAGCGATCGCTGCAACCCAAGCAGAAGTTTTCCCCTATGACCGCAACCTCTTCCGCAGCGAATCAGTATTAGGGGAATCTTTAGAAAGACTGGATCACCTGTGGCAAGAAATCCGCCATAGCCATACACCAGATGATAACCAAATTGTGCGATCGCGCGAAGCCGCAGCGATGGTAGCCACTGCACGCTGGATGTACAACAGTGGTTTGCAACGCCAAGAAACCAGAGGGATGCACAAGCGGATGGATTATCCCCAACAAGACCCCAACCAACAATATCGCCTGTTGAGTGGTGGGTTAGATCAGATTTGGGTCAAGCCTGAGTCGATAGTTGCACAACGGGAATTAGTCACAGTGTAAGTTTTGGAGATTGAGGAAGGAATGAGGCTATTGCTTGATTTCTTCCTTTTTTCAACGCAGTCCCGATGAAACTTGTTTCATAGCCAAGCATGAAAGAGCGAGTACTATGCTTACTCAGGACTCAGGACTCAGGACTCAGGACTCAGGACTCAGGACTCAGGACTCAGGACTCAGCACTTTCAAGTCAGAGGGGCGCAGAGAATTAAAGAGTTTAAAAGTCGTGAAATCTTATACATGAAATTATTATCTTTATTTAAATTAAATCTTGATTTGCCTGCGTGGCGATCGCGCAATTATCGCCTCTATTTTGCCGGACAAGCTTTGTCGATGACGGGCAATTTTATGACGCAGGTAGCCGTGCTTTGGTTGATTTATCAATTAACCGATTCGGCTTTACTGTTAGGAATAGCAGGCTTTTTTGGACAATTACCAGTATTTGCCTTAGCTCCAATTTCCGGGATTTTAGCCGATCGCTACAACCGCCATCGTTTGTTATTGTTATTTCAGATTGCCGGGATTTCTGTATCTGTAATTTTGACAGTCATTACGTTTTTGGGTTTGGCTAATTTTTGGACATTGCTAACCTTGAGTACATTATTAGGTTTGCTCAAAGGCTTAGATGTGCCGGTGCGGCACGCATTTGTTAGTGATATGGTAAATCGGGAACTGATGGCAAATGCGATCGCGCTCAATGCAGCTTTTCTCAATGGAGCGCGATTAATTGGCCCTGCTCTTGGTGGGATTTTGATTGCTAAGTTTGGCGCAGGCTACTGCTTTTTATACGATAGTCTCAGCTACATTGTGGCTATTTGGGCAATCGCAGCAATGCAAATCACGCCCCGCCCAGTAGAAATACAGACAAGTGATCCTTGGCGGAAGTTGCAAGAAGGGTTTCAATATGCTTATCATTTCTTACCTGTGCGTTCTATCTTGCTATTACTGGCAACAGCTAGTTTAGTGGGTATGTCATATACAACACTTCTACCCATCTTTGCCGTCGAGGTTCTGCACGGAGGTTCGGAAACCTTGGGTTTTCTCACAGCCGCAGCTGCTATGGGTTCGGTGTTTGCTTGTGTTTATCTGAGTTTTCGGCAAAATATTGTAGGTTTAGAGCGTTTAATTGCCTTTTGTCCGGCGATTATGGGGGTTGGCTTTATTTGTTTTTCTGTCTCTCAAGTCTTCTGGATTTCTCAGTTAGCTTTGGTGATGGTTGGCTGGAGTTCTACACTCCAGGTAGCTGCAAGTAATACATTGCTGCAATTTATTGTGGAAGATAGCAAACGGGGCAGGGTGATGAGTTTTTATGCTATGTGTTTTATGGGTATGGCTCCTTTTGGAAATCTCCTTGCTGGAACTCTCGCCAATTATTTAAAAGCTCCCAATACTTTGATTTTAGGTGGTGTAATCTGCATTTTAGGTTCACTGTTATTCCTACAACAATTACCCCAATTGGCAAAGTTAATCCACTTCAGGACAAACCCAGTAGCAAATTAATTTGCATCGGCAAATCAAACATAAAGGTAATTTCGGCTATGTTGCAGTTTAAATACTTATTAGCTTATTAATTAAAAAAGTGCTGAGTGATACATGAGTCAAACAACTGCACACTCAGCACTTTTAAACTTTGGGTAAATATTTTTATTGAGGTAAAGTCCGGCTAGCATAAGCATCCATCGCGTAGGCAGGAGTGCGATCGCTATAATTTATTTCTTTACCTGTAATAGATTGAGCTAACTTTTCAAAAGACTCAGAACGCCAGTTACGTTCGTGGATAGGCTTAGTTTGTTCACCCAAGAAATAAGCTAAAGAACCTAAAGTGGCAGCAGCGACCCAGCCTAGAACTAACAATACAATTAGAGTTGTCATTTTTGACCTCTTGTTTAATATTTGTAACTTTATGTAAATAAATATAACTAAAAATTTACAAATCTTGCAATTGATGTATGAGTGTGCTTATCACGATAAAGTAAGTAGGGTATTCCGCACTCTTCCACTTTTGGGAAGTTGAGTAATTCTTATGAGTGGTAATTTAAATAGACGGCAACTACTTAAGTTATTAGGCATGAGTGCCTTAGGAAGTTCAGTTTCTAGTTGTATTACCTCTCCTGCGGCTGCGGCAAAAGTCAATTGGGGATATATTGGCAAACAAGGCCCAGAATATTGGGGTAAACTTTCACCAGATTTTCAGCTTTGTTATACAGGTAAAAGACAAACACCAATTGATTTACAACTCGCCAGTGTTAAAAGTGCCGACAAAAATCAAGATTTACTAGCAATTAACTATCAGCCATCACCGTTAAATTTAATTAATAATGGCAAAACTATCCAAGTTAACTATCAAACTGGAAGTTTTATTGAGTGCGTAGGCGTAGCCCGCCACAGGCATCGCCAAATTTTTCAACTGCTCCAATTCCACTTTCATCATCCCAGCGAACACCATATCAACGGTGAATTATATGACATGGAATTACATTTCGTTCACCGTGATCAAACAGGTAATTTAGCAGTTATCGGCGTATTTTTAAAAGCAGGAGCTTTTAACCCAAATTTGCAATCGATTTGGGATGCAATGCCGGAAAAACAAGGAGAAGAAAATATAGTAGCAGATACAATTATCAATGCTGCCCAACTATTGCCAACAGAACACAGATTTTTAACTTACTCTGGTTCTTTGACTACACCACCTTGTTCTGAAAATGTCAGTTGGTATGTAATGGAACAGCCTATTGAAGTATCTCGCCAACAGATAGATAAATTTGTCCACTTATTTCCCCATAATAATCGCCCAATCCAACCATTGAATGAGCGTATAGTTTTGGAGAGCGCAAATACTATATAGATATCTTAATTAAGATATACTCAAGACTGCTTATTTTTAGAACACAACCGCCAAGCATGGGGAGGTAAATCATGATGTTGGCGAAATTGACGCGAGAAATGACAGACGTGTTGATAACCTAAAAGCTTGGCAATTTGCTCGACTGTTTCATCAGTATTTTGCAGTAAAGTACGAGCCTCGGCCATGCGACGTTTAACAATCCAATTATTGACAGTTTCTCCGGTTTGCTTTGCGACTCTGTTAGTTAAATAAGCTGGTGAATAACCAACAGCTTCCGCCACATCACACAGAGTAATTCCTTGATGAAAATAAGCTTCTATATAGTCAAAAACTTCTTTTAATTGGGGAATATCAGGAAATATGGATTTCGATTTAGCAGTTTCTGCTGGCGTTGCTTCAGGCGTTACTGCTTGGGAAGTTTTTTGGACTATATTATTGCACCACTTTTGAATTGATGCTTGTTTTTGTAAGCGAGTGGCGATCGCTCTGAGTAATTCGTCTAATGTCGAAGGTTTGGTAATATAATCATCTGCACCTAATTCCATCCCTTTGCGAATCTCATCTCTAGAGTCGCTCCCAGATAGAAAGATGAAGGGAATAGATGCTGTTTGGGGATCTTGGTGCAGCGCATTCAAAACGCTGTAACCGTCCATATGGGGCATCATGATATCGCAAACCACCAGGTCGGGTAAATTCTCTTGAGCTTTTTTAATGCCGACTAAACCATTTTCAGCACCTATCGCTTCAAAACCTTCAAGCTTTAAACCCTTTAAATAGAGATTGCGGGTAATACTATCATCCTCAATAATTAGAATTCTTTTTGATGATTGGGTAATCATTTTTATGTTAATAAAAGTAGGGACACAGAGTTATGAACATTGCTTCTGGTAGAGTGTGAGAATAGGGACAAAATTAACAGCTTAGTTCCAAGTTGTGAATTTTAAGTTGTCAAAACTCAACACTCATAACTCTGAACTAGGCGTTTTTGATAGGCTTGCTGGCAGCATGACAGTGAAAGTAGTACCACGACCAACTTCACTGTCTACAGTGATTTGACCGCTATGTAAATCTACCAGAATTTTCACAATGGCAAGGCCTAGCCCAGTGCCAGGAATATTATCGATATTACTACCACGATAAAACGGCTCAAATAGACGCGATCGCTCTTCTGCTAAAATACCAATTCCTTCATCTTTTACTTGAAAAATTACTGTTTCCTCATTCTGGTCTAGCATTAATTCAATTATACTCCCAAATGGAGAATATTTAATGGCATTATCGAGTAAATTTCGCAAAATTGCTTCCACAATTTGTTTATCCATACAGACTTGAATTTGCTTATTAAAACAAGTAAATTGTAAATTATTTTCCAGACTACTCATTTGAATTTGAGCGACCAAATCAGAGCATAATTTAACTAATTCGATAGATGTTGGAGCAAATTTGAGCTTGGCTGATTCTGACTTTGCATAAAACAAAATCTCATCTAGCATCTCACTAAGTTGTTCTATAGAAGCTTGAATTTGTTCGAGTAATGGCTGAATAATTTGCTGTGTTTGTTCATCAACATACCGCTTGAGTAAATTATTCGAGAATGCAACAACATTGAGCGGATTTCGGAGTTGATGACACACTATAGAAAGAAAACGCGCTCTCAATTCTCCAAGTTGTTTTGCTTGTTCTAAAGACTTATTCAGTTCTAATTCGGCAACTTTATAATCAGTAATATCTATCCCCGCAATTAATTCCACTGGTTTTTCTTGAAAATCAAGTGTGCCATTCAATCTACCCACTGCACAAGCAAGCCAAAAGTCCCCACCATTTTTAGTTAAAATACACATTTCTTGGTATTCAAAATTGCTGGCTTCAGTTGACTTCCCTATTTGCCTTGACTTTTTGTTTTTCACCAAGCGACGAATATCAAAACCATTCAATAACTCTGATTTTGTGTAACCAGTCAGCATTTCCACTGCCGGATTTACATAACAAATCTGTCTACCATGAATCAGAAAAATCAGAGCATCTGTCGTTTCTGCTAAAGTTCGGAATCTAGCTTCATTTAGTCTTAATTCTGACTCTATCTTTTTTGTTTCTGTAATGTCCCAAACACTCCATACTCTACCTATAATTCTTTCACCTAAGTACTGAGGTTGAGAATAGCTAGCAAATATTCTGCCGTCTTTTAACTCGATAACATCATAACTAGTAATATCTGATTGACTAGAAACTTCCCAAATCATCCGCCGAAAAGTTGCAGTATCTTTAATTTGATTTTCAAAAAAAGCTCTGGCTTGAGGGCATTTTTTCGATAAAAATAGAGCTTTGGGCAGTTGCCACATTTCTAAAAATTTTTGATTGACGCTGAGAATATCACCTTCAAAGTTAATTGCAACAATACCAACAGCAGCAGACTCTAGCGTAGAATTCAGGATTGATAAGGATGTTTCTAGGTTGTTTGCTTTTTGTTTTAAGGTAGATACTTGGTTGAGCAAGCTTTCATTTGTATCTCTTAATTCATTAATCCATTTTTGTAGGCTTAACTCTACTATTTCCTGACTTTTTTCTCGCACAAAAGCACAGCTAAATCTTCTACCTTTATCTTCTAATACCTTGAGAGATATTTCGACTAAAAATATCCGTCCTTTTTTAGCACGATAACGAGTTTTAAAAGTTACAGATTGTTGAGATAGCAGTTCTGACCAATTATGTAGGGCAAAATCTAAATCGATATCTTGTAATCTCATTGACAGCAATTCTTTACGAGAATATCCTGTCATCTGACAAGTGGCATCATTGACATATAAAAATTGCCAATTATCCCCTAAACAGAAGTAAGCATCTACAGCGTTATTAATAAGAAAGTGAGCAAACTTAGACTCTAATTCTGACTGTAGTGCCATTCTAGTTCTAGACTCCAAATAATAATTACTTTTGTTCCTTTATGGAGTTTTACTTGATGTTTTGGAAGTAGCACTTCTGCATCTGGTTTATTGCCCAATACGGTTCAGTTAAGAGAATAGTAACCCAACAAAGTATGCGTGAATGTTGGGTTCCGTTCCTTCACCCAACCTACACCAGTCTAAGTTGTTGCCTTAACCGAACTGTATTGGTTGATTGCCAATAGTTAATCTCTAATCTGGCAGAAGAAACTAACAACAAATACAGAACTACACGCCTTAAATAATTTGAGCGGCAGCGTTGGCGGAAAACACCACCAGTCGATAACTGTCTAACTAAAGTGGCTTTTCAACACTTCTGTTTTTTCTGGTTTTTGTGGCTGTCGTTGTTCTGAGAAATGATTATCTACTTTAAGTCGAGCGTCTCACTAATGCAGACTTACTCTTTGAGACTGTCAAATCTCGATAGTTTTGAAAGTTTGATATGACAGATCCCTGGAGTTGTGCTGTGATGAAAAACTGACTCCGTAGTTTTGTAGGTCATTCTCAGATAAAGTTACAATTTTTGGCTCATGGATGCAACCTCTTAATGTTTCTTAACTCCCTTCTTCAGGAATCTAATATACAAAATTCAAATTGCTCATCCGTCAAAAGGAATACATTATTATTTACACTTGAATAAGTATTCTTGAGTCATCTATCCCAAGCAATATCTCATTAGGACGGTCAAATGTAAATTTACTGAGTGATTTTTTAAACTAAAAATTTAAGCATAAAATCCGAGTTTGGTATGTGAAATTTTAACTACGATAGTGCCGAATACAATGAAGTTAATATTAATTTATCTAAACTTAATTTGACACAAGTCACTGATTAAAGCAAGATATCAATCAATAAGCTTGACTAAATAAGGCTTAAATGTAGCGTTTACCACGATAGCGAAAGAATTGGTAACGGCATCAAAAGATTTTTCATTGCAAATAGGTATTTATTTCCCGTACTCTGGTTTCCATAAGTACTGCCTTGATTTTCTTCATTTTTTTAAAAAGTTTTTAGTACTGGGCTAACCAGCCGCACAAACATCGAGCCTTAACCAAGCCCGGTCATATCCGTAAAAGAAGCAACAAGTTTCTTCGTGTGTCACATCACCAAGTGACAAAGTGTATACTCAAGAGCCTTGTGCAAGTATCGGGACTTACGTGAAAGCAATGACTCCAAATTATACTACTTCCAATCCTCCGCTCGTAACTAGTGAGCCTCACAAAGATTTTTCCTCCAACGGTAAGAAATATCTAGACAATCAAACAGTGATTGAGCCTTTTTTACCTAGTGAGGTTAGCCCAACGCTCACAGTCGCAGAAGCGATCGCGCAAATGCTGTTCAACTTGGGTGTACACAGTGCTTTTGGGATTGCTGGGGGAGCAATGGCCAGCCTGTGGAATGCCTTATCCAACAGCCAAATGCAAGTGCTGAACTTTCGCCATGAGGCGGGGGCTGCTTTTGCTGCCGTCGAAGCCTACTTCGCCAGCAATTGCCCCACTGTCGTCTTTACCACTGCCGGGCCAGGCATTACCAACGCTCTCACCGGGCTATTTGCTGCCCGTGGGGAAGGTGCAAAAGTAATTCTGTTATCGGCTTGCACTTCCGCACCGCAACGGGGACGCTGGGCAATTCAAGAAACCAGCAGCTACACCTTGCCGAGTGGGGGAATTTTTACTTCAGGTGCATTGTTTAACTATGCAATTACCGTGGAGTCTGCTGCCCAACTACCGCAAATTTTCCGCAAACTGGCATTGGGTTTAGCCCAACCAGGTGGATTTGTCGCCCATTTGAGCATCCCGACTGCCGTACAAACTAGTCTAGTTGATGGTATCCTCTGGCCTCAGCTAGATGTTGAAGCCTATCACATCACTGCTCAAAGAGAGAAAGTCGCTAAATCTGCGGAATTATTATTTTCCGAACCCTTTGCTATCTGGGTAGGTTTTGGGGCGCGTTATGCCGCCGATGAAATCTACGCACTAGCAGAGAAAACAGGTGCGGCCGTGATGTGTTCCCCTCGTGGCAAAGGCATCTTCCCTGAAGATCATCCGCAGTTTGTGGGTGTGACAGGTTTGGGTGGTGATGCTTCTGTGATTACCTATATGGAAAAACATCGCCCTGCCCGTACTCTCGTACTGGGAACCCGACTTGGCGAACCGACTTCTTTTTGGAGTCCGACAATGGTTCCGGCAAAAGGCTTTGTCCATGTAGATATCGACCCGGAAGTACCTGGTGTAGCTTACCCCCACGCCCATACATTCCCGATTCAATCGGATATCAAAGCCTATTTAGAGGAACTATTAGAGCATTTACCAGAAAAGCCTTTTGCTATCGAATTACTACCTAATCCCCAACCAGAACCGATAGAAGCAGGTTCAGACTATCCAGTGCGTCCAGAAGTATTGATGGAGGCGATTCAAAAGATAGTTGTCGAAGGTAGTGATGCGATAGTTTTGGCGGAGTGTGGTAACTCTTTTACTTGGTCAACTCATTGTCTGCGCTTTACCGAACCTCATCGTTACCGCGTCAGTACCGGAGTTGGGGCGATGGGACACGCCGTCACAGGTGTAGTCGGTGCAGCCCAAGCCAAAAAAGGTAAAGCCGTTGCCATTGTCGGTGATGGGGCGATGCTGATGAATAACGAAATCAGCACTGCTGTGAAATATCAAATCCCAGCAGTTTGGATTGTCCTCAATGATGCCCGATACAATATGTGCCATCAAGGCATGAAAATATTGGGCTTAAAAGGTGCAGATGCAGAGATTCCCGCTACTAATTTTGCGATGATTGCCCGTGGAATGGGTGCTGAAGGAGTCGGAGTCTTGAGAGAGTCTGATTTAGAAGCAGCCCTCCAACAAGCGCTCGCCGCAAATGGCCCCTTTGTAATTGATGTAGTTATCGACCCAGACCGCCCCGCCCCTTCTGGTGGACGCAATAAGAGTTTGGCGGCTCAAGGTGTGAAAGCTAATGGTTCTAATGGCGCAAATTCTATAAAAACCCCAGCCAAGCAAGTTTCCTTTCCCTTAGTATAACTTTCCGGCTGGAGCTTTAGGTCATTGGCGATCGCTAACCAAAAAGCAAACTTTTTAGTTAACAATAACACCACAAACGTTCAGTTTAGACCTGCTCTGCATCTTACCAAAGTAGCAAAATTAGCTAAATAATTTGTTAGAAATTTTCACACTTTTAGTTAATTTTGCTGCCTTACCTAACTTCCACATTTTTTGCTCTAACCAATTCACCATTAAAAATAGAGAAACCCAAATGCAGCTATTTGAAACTGTTAGAGAAATGGGCCACGAGCAAATACTTTACTGTCATGGCAAAAACCCAGAGATCAGAGCTATTATTGCCATCCATGACACTAGCTTAGGCCCCGCAATGGGAGCAACAAGGTTATATCCTTACGTCAATGAAGAAGCTGCTTTAAGAGATGCTTTGCGCCTCAGCCGAGGAATGACTTATAAAGCAGCTTGCGCTAATATTCCCGCAGGTGGAGGTAAAGCAGTGATTATTGCTAACCCTGCCGATAAAACCGACGAAATGTTAAGAGCTTATGGACGGTTTGTCGAAAGCCTCAAAGGTCGGTTTATCACCGGGCAAGATGTTAATATTACCCCCCAAGATGTCCGCACAATTAATCAAGAAACTAAGTATGTAGTTGGTGTAGAAGAAAAATCTGGCGGCCCCGCCCCAATTACAGCCTTAGGCGTATTTTTAGGAATTAAAGCTGCTGTTAATTTTACTTGGCAAACCCAAAGACTGGAAGGTATGAGAGTTGCTGTCCAAGGCTTAGGCAATGTTGGCAAAAACCTCTGTCGCCACTTACACGAACATGGTGTACAACTTTTTGTGAGTGATATTAGCCCCGAAAAAGCAGCAGAAATAAAACATTTGTATGGTGCTACAGTTGTGGAACCAGAAGAAATTTATGGTTTAGATGTAGATATATTTTCTCCCTGTGCGATGGGAGGAATTATCAATAGTCAAACAATTCCCCTGATCCAAGCCAAAATTATTGCTGGTGCGGCTAACAATCAGCTAGAAAATGAACGCCTCCACGGTCAGAGATTGATAGAAAAAGGTATTCTCTACTGTCCAGATTACGTAATTAATGCTGGCGGGATCATCAATGTTTATAACGAGATGATTGGCTACAACGAAGAAAAAGCCTTCCAGCAAGTCAATAATATTTATGACACATTGCTCAAGATTTTTAGCATTGCACACCAGCAAGCAATGACTACAAATGATGCCTCCAAACGATTAGCAGACGAACGGATTTTGAAAGCCAGAACTAGTAAAACACAGCAAATTGCTGCTTAACACAAAGCAATTAACCATTAAATTGAGGAGCAACAAGTGGAAAGAAATACATTTGCAACTTCAGCCTATATTGCCACTACACCAGAGAGTGCCTTTGAATATCTTTGTAGTTTGAAAAACTTAGATGAATGGACACTCTATAGCCGGATGCAAGAGCAAATTGACCAAGATACCTGGGTGGGAACAGCCTCTGGCTATCAAAAAAATCTCTACTATCACGTCAAAAAGCTAGAAAACTCTCTCTTTTATGGGATTGAATGGCATTGTGGGCTAGAGTACAATAAATACTTCCAAGTTTACCCCGTCCTCCTTTTCCCACCCGACTATATAGAGCCGGGAAGCAACGAAGAAGGTGTGTACTTTCATTGGTTGAGCTTTGTCGATCCCAAACGCCAAACACCAATGATTATGCAGGGAATTCACACTGTACACACATCCGAGTGTCGTTCTCTCAAAGCTAATCTAGAGCGCAAACTGGGCCGGAAGACAGCCGCTAAAGGTCGCTACTTTATTGATACAGATACTATCTATGTTGATGCGCCCATCAATATTGCCGTCGATTATTTAAAAGATGTTAAAAATATCGATGATTGGGCACATTTAGTCCGTCCTATAGGCGAAGTGAGCGGTGATTCTGGTGACTTTTTAGATGAGTATAACCAGAAAGTAAAAATCTCCGTGCGCGTCCATAGTCTGAGCAAATACTACTTATTAGAACAAGAATACTTCTATCCAGAGTATGACTATTATCAGCGTTCTGTAGCTCTGCTGATTCCTACTGCCTATGCTTTTAACGACCCTGAAGCTTCTGGTTTAATTCTACATCGCATCACCTTCTGGAAAGATGGTGAACAACTAGCTCACGGCAAACTGCAAATCGAAGACTTCGGTGCAGAAAGTATGAACCTCAAACGCCTCCTAGAAGGTAAAGCCGGGAACCTCAAATCTTTTGATAGAGGGATGAGCTATGTACCAGTGGCGAAAGAACCAGAATTAGTTGGTAGTAAAAAAGGCTGAAGTATGAAGTCTGAAGTATGAAATAAAGAAATGTACTAACAGACTCTCAAAAACCTCCGCGCCCCTTTCCGTTTCCCTTCCATTCCTCTGCGTTCAAACAATGCAACACATCAAACTCCCAAAACTGACTCTCACTCTTTTTTCCTTCTGTGTTGCTGCTGTTGCCAGTATGAAAACAGCCTCCGCAGCGTCCTTTTCCGTCATTGCCGACGGACTGAATAATACTAGAGGTCTAAGCTTTAGCCCGGATGGACAGTTGTATGTCACAGAGGCAGGAACCGGAGGGAAAGGTGCTTGTGTTCCAACTGCAAGTGGTGAAGGTGGTTCTTTGTGCTACGGCACAAGTGGCAGAATTCTCAAAATTGGGAATGGCCAAGTCAAGCCCGTACTAACAGGACTGCCTTCTATTGCTTTAGCTGATGGTACAGGAGGCGGTGGCCCGCGCGACATCCAATTTGATGCGACAGGTAAGCCCTATATTTTGGTGAGTTATGGGGCTAACCCAAGCTACCGCAACAACCTTGGCAATACTGCTCTGGGAAAAATTATTACCCCAGACTTTCAAACTAACTCCTGGACAGTTGTTGCCGATTTAGCCAACTATGAACTTCTCAACAACCCTGATGGAGGTGATGTAAACAGCAATCCCTTGGGCTTTGTGATTGATGGCGAGCGCCTAGTGACAGTAGATGCAGCTGCAAATGACTTACTGAGTGTGAAAAAAGATGGCAGTAATTTGCAAGCACTGACGATATTTCCCGACGAAATATTGAATAATCCCGTCTTTCCGCCAGCCGGAGACCCATCTAATGAACCTGGCCAAGTGCCAACTCCCACAGAACCACCGCCAGCGCAGATTCCAATTCAAGTAGTACCTTCTAGCGTTGTTAAAGGCCCTGATGGTGCTTACTACGTCAGTCAATTTACAGGTTTTCCCTTTCCCGAAGGAGGAGCGAAAATCTACCGGATAGGTGCTGACGGTAAAGCCACAGTTTACGCCGATGGTTTTACCCAACTCACAGACTTGGAATTTGATATTGCAGGTAATTTGTACGCTTTGCAATATGCTAATCAGTCAGCGTGGAAAGGTAACTTCGATGGTTCTTTAATTAAAATTGCTGCCGATGGTACACGTACCACAATTTGGAGTGGCAATGGCTTAGAATCACCCAACGGTTTAACTATTGGTACTGATGGCTCATTTTATATCAGTAATCGGAGCGATCGCCCAGGACAAGGACAAATTATCAGAATTGACAATTCAAAATCTATTCCCGAACCTACTTCTGCTGTTGGCTTAGTAGCATTTAGCGTTTTCAGCCTGAATTGGTTACGGAAAAGAAACATCAAGGGTGTGGGGGTGTGGGGTGTAGGGATTGAAAATTAACCTACAAACTTAGGCCACGAACCCAGTCTCAACAATTTTCCCAGAATCATTAACCACAACTTTACTAATCTCTCAACTTACGACAAATGAAGCTAAAACATTTAACTATTACACTTTTGAGTGTTTGTGTTGCCGTTGTTGCTGGGTCAAAAGCCGCCGAAGCTGCTAGTTTATCAGGTTTAACAGTCATTGCGGACGGTCTGAATAATCCGCGAAATTTCGCCTTTGACCCTAACGGTAATCTTTATGTGACTGAAAGTGGTTATGGCGGCGATGGCAAAGATGGCAGATGTATTCCATCACCCAGTGCAGGTTATATTCCTTTATGCGCTGCACAAAATGGAACTTTACTCAAAATTGCTAAAGATGGGACAAAAACCACTGTCATTTCTAATCTCACCTCTTTAGCATTGTCTCCATCGGGAGAACAAGCAGCTGGCCCAGCCGATTTCAAATTTGACTCTCAAGGTAACGCTTATTTATTAACTGGTTTAGCAGGTGATCCTTCTAACCGGGATACTATATTAAAAGGGCCTGACCTAGGCAAACTATATAAAGTAGACCTAGCAACTGGTGGTCTGACAACCATTGCCGATTTTGCTGACTATGAAAGCAAATTTAATCCTGATGGTACAGATATAATTTCTAACCCCTATGCTTTCGCCATTAAAGATGATAAAGCTTTTGTAGTTGATGGCGGCGGTAACACAATTTATTCTGTTGGTCTTGATGGTAGTGGTATTCAAGATGTAGCTGCATTTCCACTCAAAGTTATCCCTAGAGATAAACTCGAATACCCAGACTTGGGGCCAGATGTAGATCCTAGTACCTTACCTGTCACACAACAATCAGTACCTACAGGCATTGCGATCGCGCCTGATGGTAGTTTAACAATCAGCGAGTATACATACTTCCCATATCCAGAAAAAGAAGCGCGTGTCTTCTCAGTTGATCCTGATGATTTGAGCATCAAAACCATCGCTGATGGTTTCACACAGTTAACTGGTGCAGCTTACGACAGCGAAGGTAACTTGTTTGTCTTACAACATATCAACAGTTCCGAGTGGAAGGAAATTCAACAAGGCGGCATCATTACTGGGGATATTAGTGGTTCGATTATCAAAATTGGCAAAGATGGTAGCCGCACAACCGTCTGGAGTGGTAACGGTCTAGAAGCAGCTTCGGGACTCACTTTTGGCCCTGATGGTTATTTATATACCTCCAACCACGCTCGATTAGCAGGCACAGGACAAATTCTCCGCATCGACCCTAGTGCGCGAGTACCGGAACCTAGCACTATCTTCGGCACAATTTTAGTGACGACCTTCGGTAGTGTAGCGATGGCGAAGAAACGCAAACGTCAAGCTTTGGCTAAAGCAGAAATAGTTTAATTTCTCTTTTGACAGAATGGACTGCTGCCCTTTGCCCGTGAGGCAGCAGCCCGAATTTTCAATTTCCCAAACGAGGTCTGGGAGCGACATTAGTCTAGCAAAGAGTATACCTCATCAACCAGAACTGTAAAACTTATGGGATTAGTAAAACATTTTGCGATCGCTACTGCAAGTACCGGATTTATGGTATTGGCAACATCGACTCAAGCTTTCTCTTTAAATTTAAAATACGAGCGTAGTATTGGTAGCCCTGGCTTTGGCCCTGGACAGTTGTTTGTTCCCCAAGGTATTACCGTTGATCAAAATGGCAATACCCTCATTAGTAATGGGCGTGGACTTAACCCCGATGGAACTTTTAACCCAAATATTGGTAATAAAGTCGAAGTCTTTGACCCTCAAGGTAATTATATCGGTGCGATCGGTAAAGGCGGCAAAGGGCCAGGAGAATTCGACGAACCATCAGCCCTAGAAATCTCTCCGGTAACAGGAAATTTATATGTAGGCGATGTTTTTAATAACCGCGTTAATGTCTACGATCCTCAAGGTAATTTTATTAATTCCTTTGGCTCATTTGGTGGTCTGATTCCTGGTCGAGCTTTCTTTGGCCCTTCTGGTGTGACATTTGACAAACAGGGTAACGTCTATATAGGTGATTTTAGCGGCGATAAAATTAATAAATACACTCCAGATGGTCAACTGCTTGGTTCCATTGGCACATCTGGTACTGGACTTGGGCAGTTTCAAGGGCCAGCAGGCCTGAGAATTTCTCCAGTTAGCGGCAGATTTTATATAAGTGACCAGTTTAACAACCGTGTTCAGGTACTTAACCCTGACGGCACACCCCTATTGACATTTGGTAAACAAGGCACAGGGCAAGGAGAATTTAACCAGCCCATTGGTATAGAAATAGATGAATATGAAAATATTTACGTAGCTGATTCTATCAATAGCCGCGTTCAGGTATTTGATAAAAACGGTAAATTCTTGACGGAAATTGGCGAACCTGCTCGTGATGCTTCAGGCGCAATTGTACCAGCACCCGCATTAGGTTCGCCACCCTTTGGCAACCCCCTCGATTTGCGTCCTGGCGTATTTAACTGGACAGGTGGTACAAGCTACAAAGATGGGAAACTTTATGTCGGCGACTTCTTCCAAGGCCGTGTTCAAGTGTTCAACGTTGAAGACAGAGCCAAAGTACCCGAACCAAGCTCAATATTAGGTATGGGATTATTTGGTTTAGGTGCTGCTGTTGTGAAATTGCGGAGAAATCGCCAACAAAAAGCCATAAGTTAAGATCCCCCCTAGCCCCCCTTCAAAAGAACCGGAAAAACATCTATCAAAGTCCCCCTTTTTAAGCTATGCGTTACCCACATCTTTCTTTACAATCTTAAAACCATTGCTCTATAAGCATCTTAGTGGCTGAACCTTTAAGCATACTTGACAAATTATCATTTATTCTTCTCGCTAAAACAGTGTTTTTATTGAGAATGAAAAACGAGCGAATAAGGGTTCTAGAGACGTGAGTTAATACTCTCGAAATGTTAAGAAAGATGTTTATAATGGATAGCTTTTGAAGGGGGATTTAGGGGGAGCGAAATATGTGCAATTTCACATTCAATTGGTATTACGGCATTGCTGATTAGTGGGATGTTTTTTGTTTCGCGCAAAGGCGCAAAGGCGCGAAGAATCAATATTTTATTTTTGTTAAACATCTCAATTCATCCTGCATTTATGCAACGCCGGTATTACTTCAGACTTCATACTTCATACTTCATACTTCTCTCAGGTATTGATTATGTCTGCTGTCACTGATTTAAAAATAACCAGCATTAATGAATTACTACACCACTGGGTAACACGACAAATAAATTCAGAAGCTGTTACTTGCTTAGAGGAAACAATCAAGCAGATAAATAGTGGTGCTAATACAAGAATATTTTTTAGTGCTTTTAGTAAAGTCTCTCGTTATACAGGTAAAAATCAATTAAAACTAACTTCTCAAGACTTAGATAATGCTGCACAAATTCGCCCAAACTGGTTTCCTAGCCATTGGAGTGTAGACCAAGCCGCACGGACATTATTAGTATTAACTCTGCCTCAAACCGATTCCGAAAAATATTTATATATTTTAGAGCAAGTATTTCAAGCTGCTGATGTTGGTGAATTAGTTGCCCTTTATCAAGCACTACCTTTATTACCTTATCCAGAAAAGTTACAAAAACGGGCAGCAGAAGGAATTCGCAGCAATATGACAGCAGTATTTAATGCTGTGGCTTTACAAAATCCTTATCCCGCCGAATATTTTGATACTTTGGCATGGAATCAGATGGTGGTGAAAGCTTTGTTTGTAGGCAGTCCTTTGCATTTAATTCAAGGCTTAGACTTACGTGCTAACCGTGAATTATCTCGAATGTTAATTGATTATGCCCACGAAAGATATAGTGCCAATCGCTTAGTATCAGCAGAAATTTGGCGATTGGTAGAAAAATTTGCTGACGCTGGAATGATAGAAGAATTACGCAAAAAGTAGGCAAAAAAGTTATGGATAACAATATGATGTTTATCGACCCCCACATTCACATGAGTTCCCGCACTACTGATGATTATCAATTGATGCGACAATCAGGAATTGTGGCAGTAATTGAACCAGCTTTTTGGTTTGGTCAACCACGTACTAATGTTGGTTCTTTTCAAGATTATTTTAGTAGCTTAGTTGGGTGGGAAAGATTTCGGGCTGCACAATTTGGCATTAAACATTACTGTACTATTGGCTTAAATTCTAAAGAAGCTAATAACGAAGCTTTAGCAGAACAAGTAATGGAATTGTTGCCTCTGTATGCTTGTAAAGAAGGTGTGGTAGCTATTGGAGAAATTGGCTATGACGATATGACACCAGCCGAAGATAAATATTTTCGCCTCCAGCTAGAACTCGCCAAAGAGCTAGATATGTTGGTGATGATTCATACACCGCACCGCGATAAAAAAGCTGGTACAAGCCGCAGTATGGATGTCTGCATTGAACATGGGTTAAAACCATCGCAGGTAATTGTTGACCACAACAACGAAGAAACAGTCCAAGAAGTGCTTGATAGAGGCTTTTGGGCAGCATTCACCATTTATCCAAATACCAAAATGGGCAATGCCCGGATGGTAGAAATTGTCCGACAATATGGCAGTAATAACATCATCGTCGATAGCAGCGCCGACTGGGGCGTAAGCGACCCTCTCGCCGTCCCTAAAACCGCCCTCCTGATGCTAGAACGCGGCATTTCCGAAAAAGCTGTGCAGAAAGTTTGCTATCAAAATGCCCTCACAGCCTACAGTCAAAGCGGTCAAATGCAAGAGTCCGACTGGCTCAACCCTGAACCCATCGACCAACGCCAAACCTACAGCGATAACTCCGTCCTCCGAGGACAAAAACCATTAGTTGAGTCCCCCCACGAATACGCACTCATTGAATAAGTACTCTAGAAACTCTGTCTTTTTCCCTTTGCGCCTTTGCGCCTTTGCGTGAGTAAAACCATGAACACCGCCACCCTCAACTCTCATCGCCTCTGGGCATATCTGCAATTACTCCGCCCCGCCAATATTATCACCGCCTGGGCAGATATTATGGCTGGCTTCGCTGCTTCTGGGTACTTCTTCCCAGCAAATCTCACGCCACTGTTATGGCTATTGTTAGCGACAACTGGGTTATATGGTGGCGGTATTGTCTTCAACGATGTATTTGATGCTCAACTAGATGCCCAAGAACGCCCAGAAAGACCGATTCCTAGCGGTAGGGCATCACGCACAGGCGCAACTGTGTTAGGGACTGTGCTGTTATGTATAGGGGTAACGGCGGCGGTGCAGGTTTCGTTGTTGAGTGGCATACTCGCGATCGCTATTGCCACATCTGCTTTATTGTATGATGCGATCGCAAAGCATCACCCAATTCTCGGCCCCATCAATATGGGGCTTTGTCGAGGCGGTAACTTATTGCTGGGTGTGAGTGTTGTACCCGCCATACTCGAAGATTACTGGTTTTTGGCTTTCATCCCCATAATCTATATTGCTGCCATTACTGCCCTTAGTCGCGGTGAAGTACACGGAGGCAAACTCAGCACTGGCATCATCGCAGTATTATTAATCGTGGCAGTTCTTGTTGGGCTTTTAAGTCTAGGATGGCTGACAGAGTATCAAGTTCTTACCGCTTTACCATTCCTGGCATTATTAGCCATCCGTGTTTTACTACCTTTTATCAAAGCCGCACGCCAACCTACCCCAGAGCAAATTCGCATCGCCGTTAGAGCAGGTGTATTGTCATTAATTATTTTAGATACAACTATCGCTGCGGGTTTTGCAGGCTTACCCTATGGCGTGCTAGTTCTGAGCCTGCTACCAATGTCGATGATTTTGGCCAGAATTTTTGCTGTGACTTAAAAAGTCTGAAGTATGAAAAGTGAGACTTCACCCCTGCACCCTGCTTTCTTCAAACATAACTCATGCACATTCTGATTTATTCTTACAACTATCATCCAGAACCGATTGGCATTGCACCATTGATGACGGAACTCGCAGAAGGATTAGTTAAACGAGGTCATCAAGTGCGGGTGATTACAGGTATGCCTAACTATCCCGAACGCCGAATTTATGATGAATATCAGGGTAAGTGGTATGTAACAGAAGAAAGAAATGGCGTGACTATTCAACGTTGTTATCTGCGAATTAAATCTAAACCCAACCTTTTAGATCGGTTATTGTTGGAATTAAGTTTTGTTTTGACGAGCTTTCCTCAAGCTATCAAAGGTGAACGTCCAGATGTAATTTTATTAACAGTTCCGCCTTTGTTAGTTTCTGTACCTGCAACTTTATTAGGTTGGTTTTATAACTGCCCAGTAGTGTTAAATGTACAAGATATTTTACCAGAAGCTGGTGTGCGGGTTGGCATTATTAAAAATAAATTGATGATTAAGGCTTTTGAAGTCTTAGAAAAATTTGCTTATCGAACTGCCAATAGTATTAGCGTGATTGCTGATGGCTTTGTCGATAATTTACTTAGTAAAGGCGTACCTGGTGAGAAAATTAATTGCATTCCTAATTGGGTAAATTTAAATTTTATTAAACCTTCCCCTAAACAAAATAATTGGAGACAAACTCACAATCTTAACGATAAATTCGTGGTGCTTTATTCCGGCAATATTGCATTAACTCAAGGTTTAGAAACAGTAATTCAAGCCGCCGCTAACTTGCGCCATATTCCAGAAATTACCTTTGTCATTGCTGGTGAAGCGAAAGCTTTAGAAAGATTACAACAATATTGTTGTGATTGCGGTGCAGATAATGTTTTATTGTTACCCTTGCAACCTAGGGAAACAATACCACAAATGCTGGCTGCTGCTGATGTGGGGTTAGTTGTGCAGAAGAAAAATGTAATTTCCTTCAATATGCCTTCTAAAATACCACTACTTTTAGCAAGCGATCGCCCAATTATTGCTTCAGTTCCCGCCAGTGGTACGGCTGCAAAAGCCATTCGTAAAAGTGGTGGCGGTATTGTTGTCTCTCCAGAGTCACCAGAAACTTTAGCTCAAGCGGTGGTGAAATTATATAAAAATCCTCAACTAGCTGCACAACTAGGTCATCAAGGTAGAAAATTCGCTGTCGAAAACTATGCTTTTGAACAAGCATTAGATAGCTATGAACAACTATTTACTGATGTAATTACCAACCGCACCACAAATTTAGAAGTATTGCCTGAATTGAGTCCCAAAGAATCAATTGTTGATATTTGAAAATTGGAGACTGGCAAATGGTTTTGCAATCCTCACTTAACCCAGAGTTCACATCAAAAACTCATGTCAAATGCCGACAAATAACTATCATCGGTGGACATGGTAGAATGGGTAGATTATTTCGAGAGCAACTTTTAGAGGCAGGACATAAAGTAAATATTCTCGAACAAGAGGATTGGGAATATGCAGGTCAACTGTTAAGTAATACAGAACTAGTATTAGTCAGCGTGCCGATTAAATATACAGTTGATGTTATTAAACGTGCAGCTAAATATTTATCACCTCATATAGCTTTGTGCGACATCACGAGTATTAAAACTCAACCATATCAGGCGATGCTGGCGCATCATTCTGGCCCGGTTATGGGTTTACACCCTATGTTTGGCCCAAGTGTCCAATCTTTTTGTTCGCAAAAAGTAGTTGTATGTCCTGGCCGTAATCATGAAGCATTTCAATGGTTATTAAATTTCCTCGAAAGTCAAGGCGCAGAATTAATAACCTGTTCACCAGAAGAACACGATCGCCTGATGGTGTATATTCAAGCAACGCAGCATTTTTGTAGGTTAAGCTTGGGTGTTTTCTTAGCTCAAGCAGATATTGATATAGAACAAAGTTTATCAATTTCATCACCTAGCTATCGTCAAGAAATCGAGATTTTAAAACGTTTGTTTCGCCAAAATCCTCAGTTGTGCGTTGATATTATGTTAGCTACCGAGGAAAGATGCCAAGCAATTAAATCTTTAGCTAATACTTATAATCGTTTAGCAAAGTTAGTAGCCAAAAAAGATAGAGAGGCTTTAATTAAAGAGTTTGAAAATACTCAATGGTTTTTTCAACAAATTTAGCTGGAGGCAGAAGGCAGGAGTCATAATATAGAAATTTTCAGTTAAGTGAGGTACAAAAATAGTGTTTTTAACGCAGAGGAACGCGGAGTTAAACGCAAAGTTCCGCAGAGGTTTGCCTAATTTTATTGGCATTACCAGCGTACCTTACTTTATTATCAGCAACAAAGTCCAAGTCAAAAGTTCCGCCTCAGTGGAATTATTTCTCCAAGCTTTTAATCGTGCTGCATTAATGGAAGCAAAAATATGATAGTTGATATTAACAAAAAAAATAAATTTCACATTCAACCTATTCAGCAAAGGGTTGTAGTTACTTTTAACTATGAAGTTCACTTTACTAACAATATATTCGACTTAAAAAATCCTACATTAGCACAAGCGATCGCAGCTGATGGTGAAAAGAAGCCTAAAAAGATATTAGCCGTAATTGATGCCGGATTATTAGAATTTTGTCCGAATTTATCCCAACAATTAACCAACTATACAAATTTCTATGCCGAAGTGCTGACACTAGCGGCGGAACCTTTATTAGTTCCAGGTGGAGAGGCGGCAAAAAATGAGCCAAAATTGTTAGAACAAATTCACCAACTAATTGAAGCAGCCGGGATATGTCGCCATTCTTACGTGTTAGGAATTGGCGGAGGTGCAGTCTTAGATTTAATCGGATATGCAGCAGCCACAGCACATCGGGGTGTGCGCCTCATTCGCATTCCCACAACAGTGTTAGCGCAGAACGACTCAGGAATAGGGGTGAAAAACGGTATCAACGCCTTTGGTAAAAAGAACTTTTTGGGGACATTCGCCCCACCTTATGCTGTAATTAACGATTTTAGCTTCTTGAGTACATTGTGCGATCGCGATTGGCGTTCTGGAATAGCCGAAGCCATCAAAGTCGCCTTAATTAAAGATGCTAACTTCTTCCATTTCATCCATGACCATACTACAGCCCTTGCCTGTCGAGACATGGATGCTATGCAACAACTTATTTATCGTTGCGCCCAGTTACACCTAGAACATATAGCCACAGCCGGCGATCCTTTTGAAATGGGTTCATCCCGCCCCTTAGATTTTGGACATTGGGTAGCCCATAAACTAGAACAATTGACCAACTATAGATTACGACACGGCGAAGCAGTAGCTATTGGTATCGCCTTAGATAGCACCTATTCCTATCTCTTAGGAATGCTTTCTCATCAAGAGTGGCAAAAGATATTAAAAACACTTGTTGCGCTAGGTTTTAGTTTGTATATACCTGAACTAGCTGAACAATCATTATCTATCAATAACTCTCGTTGTCTCTTCCGAGGTTTAACAGAATTCCGCGAACATTTAGGCGGAGAATTAACCCTAACCCTACTGCAAAATATTGGTAAGGGAATTGAAGTTCACGAAGTAGATGTGTCTTTGTACAAACACGCAATATCCTTACTACGTGAATTTAAATAACAACAATACGTATTAAGCAATCTCAATATCCTCTGCGTTCTCTGCGCCTCTGCGGTTCGTTAAAAAATCATCTTGGTATAAATTATGAAAATAGGAACCGACAACAACCTTCACTTAACCTACTGCACAAACATTCACCCTGGCGAAGAATGGCAACAAGTCTTTGCTAACCTCCAACAATATCTACCACCATTAAAAGCAAAACTATCACCTAATAAACCATTCGGTATAGGTTTACGTTTAGCAGCCATAGCCGCTAAAGAACTACTTCAAAAAGATACATTAATTCAATTCCAATCCTGGTTAACCCAACAAGATTTATACGTATTTACCTTAAACGGCTTTCCCTACGGACAATTTCATCGGCAAATAGTTAAAGACCAAGTTTATGCACCAGATTGGACAAAGCAAGAACGCCTAGAATATACATTGCAACTAACGCAAATTCTGGCAGAAATATTACCACCAAATATAGAAGGTAGCATCTCCACATTACCCCTTTCTTATAAACCTTGGTTTGACGCCAATCAATTTGTTCAAGCATCAGTAATGAACAGTTCTAGCCTCCACATAGCAGAGCTAGTAGAACAAATGATTCGCATCCGCACTGAACAAGGTAAACTCATACACTTGGGTTTAGAACCAGAACCAGACGGGTTAATTGAAAATGCCGACGAAGTAGTAGATTATTTTCAAAAGTATTTATTACCCATTGCCAGGAATTATTTAACCAAGCAATTAAGTATCTCCCAAGAAACTGCTGAACAATATATATTAGACCATGTGCGCGTTTGTTATGATACTTGCCATTTTGCTGTAGAGTATGAAGACCCTATCTTAGTTTTAAAAAAGTTCCAAGCTACTGGAATAAAAGTTAGTAAAATCCAAATTAGTGCAGCATTGCAAGTCAATATACCCAAAGATACACAACAACGCCAATTAATATTAGAAAAATTACAACCTTTTGCCGAGTCTACATATTTACATCAAGTAATTGCACGCACACAAAATAACAGACTGCTTCACTACTCAGATTTAGAAAACGCCTTACCAAACCTCAAAAATACCACAGATGAAGAATGGCGAATTCACTTCCATGTTCCGATATTCGTGCGTGATTATCAACTATTACAATCCACTCAAGACGATATTGTAAATGTTTTAAACCTGCTACAAAATCAGCACTTTTGCAACCACTTAGAAATCGAAACCTACACCTGGGAAGTCCTACCTGATGAAATGAAATTAGACTTACCAGCCTCCATTCAACGTGAATATGAATGGGTAATGAACAAACTGTTAACTAAGCAATTAGTCCCTAGTTAAAGTTGTCATTTGTCATTTGATTCTTTTCTTAACTCAACTCTTTTCCCTTCCTTTGTGTCCTTTGCGTCCTTTGCGGTTCGTATGCAAAAAACAGTCATCCTCAACGTAGTCGGACTAACCCCCAACCTAATAGGCCAACACACCCCCTTCCTCTCGCGTTGGACATCCACTGGAAAAGCCGTACCAATAGAACCCGTCTTACCTGCTGTTACCTGTACAGCCCAAGCCACATATCTCACAGGTAAAACACCCGATGAACATGGAATTGTTGCTAACGGTTGGTACTTTCGAGATGAGTGTGAAGCCAAATTTTGGCGACAGTCTAACAAACTAGTCCAGTCTCCCAAAATCTGGGATATTGCCAAACAACTAGACCCTAGTTTTACCTGCGCCAATTTATTCTGGTGGTACAATATGTACTCTTCGGTAGACTATGCGGTAACGCCTCGACCGATGTACCCAGCCGATGGTCGAAAACTACCAGATATTTATACTCAACCAGAAAATTTGCGATCGCAACTTCAATCTCAACTAGGCCAATTTCCTCTTTTCAACTTCTGGGGGCCTAACACCTCAATTCTATCTACTCAATGGATTGCAGACTCAGCCAAGTTTGTCGAAGAACAAAATAATCCAACCCTAACCCTGATTTATTTACCACATCTAGACTACTGCCTACAAAAACTCGGCCCTAACCCAGACAAAGTAGCCAAAGACTTACAAGAAATTGACGCAGTTTGCAGCGACTTAATTCAATATTACGAAAATCGCGGCGCGCAAGTCATTGTTTTATCAGAATACGGCATTACATCAGTATCTAAATCCATCCACCTCAACCGTATTTTGCGCGAACATGGCTTGTTGACAGTGCGTGAAGAACTCGGACGGGAACTCTTAGATGCGGGTGCGAGTAAAGCCTTTGCAGTTGCTGACCATCAACTAGCCCATGTTTATGTTAATGATCCATTTTATATCCCAAAAGTGCGATCGCTCCTTGAAGAAACAGCAGGAGTCGCCTACGTTCTAGACGAAAGCGAAAAACCAGCCTATCATCTCAACCATTCTCGTTCAGGTGAATTAGTCGCTATCTCCCAACCAGACGCATGGTTTACTTATTATTACTGGCTTGATGATAGTCGCGCCCCTGATTTTGCCACAACTGTCGATATTCATCGCAAACCCGGTTATGACCCTGTAGAACTCTTCATAGACCCAAAAATCAAATTTCCTAAACTAAAAATTGGTGCTAAACTTTTAGCTAAAAAACTTGGGTTGCGCTACTTAATGGATGTGATTCCTTTAGATGCTTCTTTGGTTAAAGGTTCTCACGGCTGTCTTCCCCCTTCACCATCTGAGGGGCCATTATTAATTAGTCAACAAACCCAGTTACTCAACTCCTCATCTATTCCGGCGACTAGTGTCTGTCAGTTAATCCTTGACCATTTAACTATAAAATAAAACACCCATCTTTTGGTAAAATCAAAAACTAGCAAAATCTCTTTCTTAAGGATGTTGGCAAAAACAGAAATCAATAATTTTGTATTCTTAAAAACAAAATATTATGAAACACAAATAAAATGTCAGCCTCACCGAAAAATTATTCATTCATTAGCCAGATTTTATTGAGTAGGCTAAATAGAGAAGTATGGTTTTTGCTAGCTACATCAACTCTAAAAAGCATACTAAAGTAAAGTCAATGAAAAATAATCAAGTTCTATAATTTTCCTATCGTTCCAAGTTAGTTCTGAAAATTCTAAATAATTCTTTATGATTACTGATTCCCATTCCTATACAACCTTGGATAATGTGCGCGTCTCGCGCTCGATTACAGAAATCAAAATGGAGACTGCCGTCGAAGATATTTTGTTTTATCTCAATTCTCAGCGTGGAGGTTTATTAACCAGCAGCTACGAATATCCAGGGAGATATAAGCGATGGGCAATTGGATTTGTCAACCCACCATTAGAATTAACCACAAAAGAAAATACTTTCACTCTCACCGCCCTAAATGAGCGCGGTAAAATACTCTTAGCGTTGCTGTATGAACGTCTAGGCAAGTTACAAGACTTAGAAAATATCACTCAAAATCAAAACTATATCACAGGGTCAATTAAGCCTACACAGCAATTCTTTACGGAAGAAGAACGTAGTAAACAGCCTTCAACATTTACAGTTATCCGCGAAATCCTCCATACATTTTATAGCCAAGAAGATGAACATTTAGGACTGTATGGCGCATTTGGTTACGACTTAGTATTTCAATTTGAACCAATTGCGCATCACTTAAAACGTCCTTCAGACCAACGAGATTTAGTTTTATATTTACCCGATGAACTGATAGTTGTAGACTACTATCAACAACAAGCTTTTCGGTTAGAATACGACTTTATTACAGCACACGGCAGCACTTATAATCTGCCTCGTACAGGTGAATCTGTTGATTATCGCGGTCAACGTTTGACACCGACAAAAACTGCCGATCATCAAATCGGTGAATATGCCAAGCAAGTTGAATTCGCCCTCGATTATTTCCGTCGCGGTGACTTATTTGAAGTAGTTCCCAGCCAAAACTTTTTCACAGCCTGTGAAGAACAACCCAGCAAATTATTTGAAACCTTAAAGCAAATTAATCCTAGCCCTTACGGATTTATTTTTAATTTAGGTGGCGAATATTTAATTGGTGCATCACCAGAAATGTTTGTCAGAGTTGAAGGACGGCGGGTAGAAACTTGTCCCATTAGTGGCACAATTACCCGTGGACAAGATGCCATAGATGATGCTGTACAAATTCGTCAGTTACTCAACTCCCACAAAGATGAAGCAGAGTTGACCATGTGTACTGACGTAGACCGCAACGACAAATCCCGCATTTGCGAACCGGGTTCAGTGCGAGTTATTGGTCGTCGCCAAATTGAATTGTACAGTCACTTAATCCATACAGTAGACCATGTAGAAGGCATATTACGTCCAGATTTTGATGCGTTAGATGCTTTCTTGAGTCATACTTGGGCAGTAACAGTTACAGGCGCACCTAAACGCGCTGCAATTCAATTTATCGAACAACACGAACGCACTGCTAGACGTTGGTATGGTGGCGCAGTTGGCTATTTAAATTTCAACGGTAATTTAAACACCGGCTTAATTCTGCGAACCATTCGCTTAAAAGACTCCATAGCCGAAGTGCGCGTTGGTGCAACACTGCTTTATGATTCCATACCCCAAGCAGAAGAACAAGAAACCATCACCAAAGCCGCCGCGTTATTTGAAACCATCCGCCGCGCCAAGCTAAAGGATACACAAATCGACGAGTGCGGTTCTACAAAATTAAGCAAATGCGTCCCCGATGTTCCAACCGGTAAACGCATCTTACTGATTGACCATGAAGATTCATTTGTTCATACCCTAGCTAACTATATTCGTTCCACAGGTGCAAGTGTTACCACACTCCGTCACGGCTTTCCAGAGTCAGTTTTTGATACAGAACGCCCAGATTTAGTAGTTTTGTCTCCTGGCCCTGGTAGACCACAGGATTTCAAAGTTCCTGAGACTGTCGCCGCTTGTATTCGTCGGCAAATACCGATTTTCGGTGTGTGTTTAGGTTTACAAGGCATTGTTGAAGCTTTTGGCGGAGAATTAGGCGTGCTGAACTATCCCCAGCATGGTAAATCTTCCCGTGTTTTTGTCACCGCTACCGATTCTGTCATGTTCCAAGGCTTACCAGAATCCTTTACAGTCGGGCGATATCATTCACTGTTTGCCTTACCCCAACGCTTACCCCAGGAATTGAAAGTGACCGCAATTTCTGAGGATGAAGTAATTATGGCTATAGAACATCAAACCCTACCTATTGCGGCTGTACAGTTCCATCCCGAATCAATCATGACCTTAGCCGGAGAAGTGGGTATGACAATTATTAAAAATGTAGTGCGGACTTACACGCAAAGTAAAGAGTCAATAGTTATTAGTTAAAAGTGCTGAGTGCTGAGTAAGAAATAATTACTTCTTGTTCTTCCTCTGCTCCCCTGCTCCCTGCCCCCTGCCCCTTTTCCTCTTCCCCTCCCACTTATGACAAACCAAGTCGCCCCGCCTCGGCATATCCTTGAAGAAATTGTTTTGCACAAACGGCCAGAAGTTGCCCAGATGCAGCAGGAATTACCTTTGACTGCTGTGCAACAAAAATTAGCTGCTGCGCCGACTGTGCGAGATTTCTTAAAAGCTTTACAACAACATCCCAAACATCCCAGTTTAATTGCCGAAGTAAAAAAAGCATCACCAAGTCGCGGTGTTATTCGGGCTGACTTTGACCCGGTAAATATAGCCCAAGCTTATGAACGTGGTGGTGCAGCTTGTCTATCGGTTCTCACTGATGAAAAGTTCTTTCAAGGTAGCTTTGATAACTTGCGTAAAGTGCGATCGCAAGTTTCATTACCCCTACTATGTAAAGAATTCATCATTGACCCCTACCAAATATATCTAGCACGCACAGCAGGCGCAGACGCAGTTTTATTAATTGCCGCCATCCTTACAGACCAACAACTGCAAGAGTTTTTGCAACTCATTCATGAATTGGGGATGACTGCGCTAGTAGAAGTCCACACCTTAGCTGAACTAGACAGAGTATTAAAGCTAGACGGACTACGTTTATTAGGAATCAACAACCGCAACCTCGAAAATTTTACGGTTGATTTAAAAACAACCCAGCAGCTTTTAACCCAGAGACAAGAACAAATACAAAACTCCCATATCACCGTTGTGAGTGAATCGGGAATTTATACACCTGCTGATTTAACCTTTGTCGCTGAAGTTGGTGCTAGGTCAGTTTTGGTGGGTGAATCCTTAGTTAAACAACCTGATATAGAACAAGCTGTGCAGAGTTTATTACTTAAATAATTCATAATGACTACTATTTCTGAGCATTTTCAAACTTTACGCGATCGCCAACAATGTGCTTTGATTCCTTTTATCACAGCTGGCGACCCAGACTTAGAAACTACTGCCGAAGCTTTACGCATATTAGATCGCAATGGTGCTGACTTTATTGAATTGGGCGTTCCTTACTCAGACCCCCTAGCAGATGGCCCCGTAATTCAAGCCGCCGCCACCCGCGCCTTACAAAGAGGCACAAAATTAGAACAAGTGCTAGAGATGTTGGCAGATATCAGCCCTAGCATCAAAGCACCCATCATCCTATTTACTTACTACAATCCCATCTTGCATCGTGGCATCAAGCCATTTTTACAAACTATCGCTGCGGTTGGCGTAAAAGGCTTGGTAGTCCCAGACTTACCCTTAGAAGAGGCCGCAGAATTAATTCAAACAGCCGCTACCTTTAACATTGACGTGATTTTATTAGTAGCCCCTACCAGTTCCCAAGATAGAATTGATGCGATCGCTCGTCAATCTAGAGGCTTTATCTATTTAGTCAGTGTCACAGGCGTAACTGGGATGCGTTCTCAAATCCAAAACCGCGTCCAGCACCTACTAACAGACCTACGCAGCGTCACCGATAAACCCATTGGCGTTGGCTTTGGCATCTCCGCACCAGAACAAGCCCAGCAAGTTAAAGAATGGGGCGCAGATGCAGTCATAGTTGGTAGTGCCTTCGTCAAACGCCTTTCAGAAGGTACTCCCACCGAAGGCTTACAAGCAGTAGAACAACTGTGTAAAGAACTGAAAGCAGCAATTACTCCTGCATCTCTAGTTGGTGCTAAATAAATCTCTGCGCCCTCTGTGCCTCTGCGGTTCGTTTTCTTATCGAACCACAGAGACGCAGAGAAGCCAGTGCGTTGGGCGGGTTTCCCGACTTGAAGCAACTGGCGCGACACAGAGGAAAGAATAATTTTTATGTGAGAGGTTTTAGATAGTGGTCAGCACTCCAGATATCAAAAATACAGTCCAACCCGACTCATTAGGGAGATTTGGCAAATTCGGCGGTAAGTACGTACCCGAAACCTTAATGCCCGCCCTCAGCGAGTTAGAAGCCGCAGTTGAAAAATACCGTAACGATGCTGGCTTCCAAACTCAGTTACAAAATTTACTCCGCGATTATGTAGGAAGACCTAGCCCGTTATACTTTGCTGAACGTCTAACAGCACACTACGCTAGACCCGATGGCACTGGTGCGCAAATTTACTTAAAAAGAGAAGATTTAAATCATACAGGCGCGCACAAAATTAACAACGCCCTAGCGCAGGTATTACTAGCCAAGCGCATGGGTAAACAACGCATCATTGCTGAAACTGGTGCAGGTCAACACGGTGTAGCAACGGCAACTGTATGTGCGCGGTTCGGCTTGGAATGCGTCATCTATATGGGCATCCATGATATGGAACGCCAAGCCCTGAACGTGTTCCGCATGAAGCTGATGGGTGCAGAAGTGCGTCCTGTGGAGGCGGGGACTGGCACTCTTAAAGATGCCACATCAGAAGCTATTCGAGATTGGGTAACGAATGTTGAAACAACTCACTACATCCTAGGTTCCGTTGCTGGCCCTCACCCTTATCCGATGCTCGTCAGAGACTTTCACGCCATCATCGGTAAAGAGACTCGCGTACAAGCTCAAGAGAAATGGAACGGACTACCAGATATTCTTTTAGCTTGTGTGGGTGGTGGTTCCAATGCTATCGGATTGTTCCATGAGTTTGTTCATGAACCTTCTGTGCGTCTGATTGGTGTGGAAGCAGCAGGCGAAGGTGTAAATACAGAAAAACACGCCGCAACTCTGACACTAGGTAGAGTGGGAGTGCTGCACGGTGCGATGAGCTACATTTTACAAGATGATGATGGTCAAGTTATTGAAGCTCATTCGATTAGTGCTGGATTAGACTATCCCGGTGTTGGGCCTGAGCATAGTTATTTAAAAGATTTAGGTCGTGCTGAATATTACAGTGTGACTGACGAAGAAGCACTAGAAGCATTTCAAAGACTTTCGCAGCTAGAAGGGATTATACCTGCATTGGAAACATCCCATGCGATCGCCTACCTCGAAACCCTCTGCCCCCAATTAGAAGGCAGCCCACGCATAGTGATTAACTGCTCTGGTAGAGGTGATAAGGATGTTCAAACCGTTGCTAAACTCCTCAAGTAAAGTGCTGAGTTGAAACTCAGTATTTTTAGAATATTTCTAAATTTATGCTTCGACTGCTCTAAATCATTAATTCAATATGGTAGCCATAACTCAAAATCCGCCAGACAAAATTTCTATAACTGCTGTTGCCTCTGACTGGCCAGGCATATTACAACAGTTACTTAAACGCCAATCACTAACAGTTAACCAAGCCACAGATTTAATGCACGGTTGGCTAACAGATGCCATTCCCCCTGTCTTATCAGGCGCAATCTTAGCCGCAATTCAAACCAAAGGCATCTCCGCCGAAGAATTAGTAGGCATGGCCAGCGTCTTACAATCTCAATCATCTTCCCCTACTCCCCACTCCCGGTTGCTGAGCGAAGCCGAACCACCATTCCCCACTCCCCTAATTGATACCTGCGGTACAGGTGGAGATGGTGCTTCTACCTTTAATATCTCTACAGCAGTGGCTTTTGTCGCCGCCGCCGCAGGGGTAAAGGTTGCCAAGCATGGCAATCGTTCTGCATCTAGCAAGACTGGCTCTGCTGATGTCTTAGAAGCTTTGGGAATCAACCTCAACGCCAATCCAGAAAAGGTACAAGCGGCAGTTGGAGAAGTAGGCATTACCTTTTTATTCGCTCCTGGTTGGCATCCAGCACTGAAGGCGGTTGCTGATTTGCGAAAAACCCTGAAAGTGCGGACTATTTTTAATCTGCTGGGGCCTTTGGTCAATCCGCTACGTCCGACAGGACAAATTATTGGTGTAAATGACCCATTGTTAATTGAAGAAATCGCCCAAGCCTTATCACAACTGGGTTGTAGACGTGCGATCGCTCTCCACGGCAGAGAAAGATTAGATGAGGCTGGATTAGCTGATGTCACAGATTTGGCTGTACTTCAAGATGGACTTGTCCATTCTCTGACTATCAATCCTGAAGAACTTGGTTTAAATCCTGCACCAACGGACGCATTGCGTGGCGGCGATGTACAAGAAAATGCAGAAATATTGAAAGCCGTGCTTCAAGGAAAAGGCACTCCAGCACAGCAAGATGTAGTTGCTTTGAATACAGCTTTAGCACTGCAAGTTGGTGAAGCAATTGAAGGGACAAAAGATATTTCCCAAGCTTGCATCAAAGGTATTACCCTAGCTAAAGAAGTTCTGCAAAGTGGCGCAGCTTGGACAAAGTTAGAACAACTCGCAGTATTCTTGCACTAGTTCCTAATAGTACGCAATAAATTATCTATCTTGTGGGATGGGAGTCCTCACCCGTCCCCAACCAGAGCGGGCAGGATGCCCACCCCACAAAAAATTGGGATGTTTTTATTGGCAAATCCTTGAATTTATAGATAATTTCTGTTCGTTTATACAAAGGTCAAAAATAATGATTGTAGTTCTTAAAAGCGGTACACCTGCTGACGAAATTACTCGTATCAGTGAAGGTTTAAAAGAATCTTGGGGTGTCACAGTCGAAAAAAGTGTCGGCGCGCATAAAGTCATCTTAGGGATGATTGGCGATACTTCTACGATTGATCGGATGCAAATCCAAGAGTTCAGTCCTTGGATTGAGCAAGTCTTACGTGTGGAAAAACCTTTCAAGCGGGTGAGTCGAGAATTCCGTTATGGAGAAGCCAGCGAAGTTGTTGTACCTCTTAAGGGGATACAAAAAGGGCTATAATGCAGACAAAATAAGCTTCATAGCCCTTTGACCTTGTTGGTAGTAAGGACGCTTATTAGGACTTAATATCAATAATTCAG
>NZ_JACJRU010000043.1 GCF_014697425.1 Nostoc sp. FACHB-110 | reverse complement strand
TGCGATCGCAGTTTGCTGATACTGGTTTCTCATTGTTCCTTGTTTGATAGTTTTATTTCTCCGTATTATCTCGTAGTCTTTTTCAGAAATCAAATATGATTCCTATAGAAGCAATGTTTGGTTTAAGTGAGTTGAAACAAACGCGAGTTTATCAGGAAGCTAGAGAAGAAGGCAAACTAGAAGGCAAACTAGAAGGTAAACTAGAAGGCAAACTAGAAGGTAAACTAGAAGCTGTACCTAAGTTTTTGGCATTAGGCTTGACTGTGGAACAAATAGCACAGGCGTTAGATTTAGATATTACACAAGTCCAACAAGTAGCGCAGCAAATATCCCCCAATCAATAGCTCAAGGTATGAGTAAAAAGTCTCTTTTCTTGCTGATGTTGTGATAAAAGTACGTCAAATCTTTGGGAAATTATATTGGATGATATGGCGATCGCTCTTTATGATTTGAATGGGAATAAAAAATGACGCAATCCAGTAGCTAGAAACAACAGTTTGCGCCTTGGCGTGAGAGGGAAATTCTTCTGTCAATCCTTACAAACCATGTTCAGCAATTGTCCCTACCAAACAAGCTTTATCCAACTTAATTCCGCTTAAATTTGCCCCCTCTAACTCTGCACATAACAAGTTAGCACCTGTAAGATTTGCCCCCGCCAAATTTGCCCCCCGCAAATCAGCTTCTTCCAGATTTGCCTCACTTAAAAGCGTTCCTTGCAAGTCAGCGCGGCTTAAGTCAGCACCTTTGAGATTTGCGCCACTCAAGTTAGCACCACGCAAGTCAGCACCGCGCAAATCAACGCCTTGTAAGTTGACGTTCATTAAATTCGCGCCACTTAAAAAAGCACCTGCTAACGAGACATCACTCAAGGTTGCGCCCATCAAGTTCGCACCGCGTAAATTACTACCACGCAAGTCAGCACTGGTTAAGTCGGCTTGCATCAAGTTTGCGCCCATCAAGTTCGCCCGCAAGTCAGTTTCTTGCAGGTTCGCCCCCATTAAATTGGCTCCTTCTAAATGTCCGCCTTCCAGCTTGGAACCACTAAAATTAGTCCCAACAAGTGTTGCGCCTGCAAAATTAATCCGGCTTAAATCGAGTTTAGCGAGTTCCTCGTCTTCTAAGTTTACCCCTGGCAGTTGTTTGAGGGTTCCTGATTTAATAGCTTCGATGTTCATTGGGGGTAACTACCAATCTCCTCACTACTTTTGCTGTGGCTATCCCAGCGAGAATCTAGTAACCACATACCGTTGCTGGCTTTGGTTGTCATCACAGGTAAGTCTAGCCCTTGTTGCAAACCCATGACTAACAAAGTTAGGGCATCTATTAGTTTAGGGTCAAAGCGGGTTGATTGTTGCTGTCGGCATTTTTCTAAAGCTTGAACAAATATTTCTTCCCGACTTTGATTAGCTGATTTAATTTGATTAACTTGCCATTGAAATTCGGCGACTAATGCTAAAATTCTTGATTCTAAGGGAATTTCATCGCCAGCTAAACCGGCTGGTTCGCCTGTACCATCCCACCACTCGGTTTGGTGAGTAATAATTTGGGCAACCGCCCGTAAGCGGGGCATAGTTCGCAATACCTGTGCGCCTGGTACTAGGGGACAGGTTAAAGGACAACTGGGGGCTTCTTCTTCTGGGTAACGAGTGGATGTTCCAGGAGCCAAAACGCTTTCAGCTTTCTGTAGCGGATCTATGCGGTGTAATAAGCCTGCCAAGCGCAATCTTTTGATTTGCCAAGCTGGTAGTTCTAATAATTGTCCCATCGCTTCGGAAAGGGCGACAACTTCCGATGCTGCCATTGGGTTGTTGATATCTGCCAAATCTATCAACTGCGCCATCCGCAAAAATGCTTGAATTTCGTTAGATAACAAATTGCTATCTAAGGCTTTTTGTCGCAATGCTGTGGGAATTGATAAGTTATCTTGCCCAGTTTGCAGGTAATCAACTACGCGAGAGACTACTGTACTTAAGTCTTCGGGTGTGGCGAGACGAGATTGAATGGCTTCTTTGTGGGTAGTAAGTGTTGCGGCCAGTTCTGGGTTGTATTGTTGAATATGAGCGATCGCTAATTCTGCTGTTTCCTTCACTAATTCCGGTTCAAAAGTCCACAACCCGTAGAATTTTCGTTCTAAATCAGAACCTGGTAGCCCACCTGCACCATAATCAGCTTCAGACAACTCTTGACAAAGTACCATTGCTGTGTATTCAGGCGACAGAATAATTAAATGCCATTCCTGCGCCACCGCATCAGTTGAATCTAATGCTACTAAGTGTACATTGGGTAATTTGCTAGTAGGATGTTCCGCAAAGCCAGCATCGGGGGATGCCATAATTACTATTTCCCGACTGCATTTAGCTATGTCTGCATATCTTTCGGCTTCTTGCAAATACCATTTACCACGTTGGAAAGCGGTAATTACCAAGGGTTGACCCTGATCAGCTAAAATGTGGTCTTCGAGAGCATGACACAAAGCAACTAAAGTGTTTTTATAATACACCCCAAAGCGAATTGGTCTAGTGCTATGGCGATGGGCAGTTTCCAGCTGTTGTAAAATCGAACCTTCTAACATAGGCGGTGGGGAGTAGGGAGTGGGGAATAGGGAATAGGGAAAGTTGTTTTATACCCCATCCCTTGATTAACGTGTCTTCTATGATATGCCTGCTAATTGTTTTTCTTTCGGCTCAATTGGTGCGGAAAGTGCTGTTTCTAATTCCGCACAACCCAGCCTTGCTTCTAAAATCTTCATTACTTCCCTGCCGAAGTCATTGGGATTTTGTCGCCAAGCTTGTAAGCAGACTTCACCAAAGAAAGAACCGAGGGGTTCTGGGTTCCACAGCAGTTTTTTCGCTGTCCACGGCATCAAGCTCATAGGATTGTACCCTGGTTTGAGGATGCCTTCTTTAAAGGCGTATTCTTCTAAATGGGTGTGGGGTTGCAGTCCAATAAAGAAAATTGCGGGTTCGACTTTATCTGCACCAAAGATGCGTTCTAGTTCGCGGTGGTAGGCGATAGTTTGGCGAATCGTTTCAGGACGTTCATCAATCACATTAAAGGAATAATTGACAGAAACTAAATCGTTAAACCCGGCTGCTTTTAAATCACGACAGTTTTGTAAGACAGTCCGCAGGTTATAACCCATCCGCATTTTGCGTACCAGTTCTTGAGAACCACTGGTAATGCCGATTTCAAAATAGTTCATCCCGGTTTTAGCCATCAAGTCGCATAATTCCGGTGTTAAATTATCGGCTCTGATGTATGCTGCCCAATGAATATCCGTCATCCCAGAATCAACGATCGCCTGTAATAATTCAATGGCATCATTGATATATCGCCGCGCTGGGATAAATTGAGCATCAGTCAACCAAAAGTTCCGCACACCGCGATTATATAGTTGTCGGATTTCTGCTACAACTTCTTCGGCAGGATTGATACGTACTTGTTTACCTTCTACCACGGTATAAACACAATAGCAGCAGTTATGCGGACAACCGCGCTTGGTTTGCACACCAATATAAAAGTCTTGGTCTTGCAGGTAATAGTTAAACTCTGGCCAGACGCTTTCAATGTAGTCGTAATTACAAGCAGTTTTTTGTAATGGGGTGGGTTGTTCGTGAATTAGGCGCTGGCGTGGTTGACCTTCCCCAACTACATAACAACGTTCATCACGAAATTCTTGACCATTCAAAAATTTCTCCAGTAAAGTTTCCCCTTCGCCCACAGAAATAATTGTGCCGGCAGGTAAGCTTTTACCCAACTGTTCATAAAATACGCTGACCGCGCCGCCGCCTACAACTGCACGCGCATCAGTATGGTATTTTTGGGCGCGTTTTAAACCGCGTTTGATTAATCCCAAGTTACGCCACAACTCCACATAGTAGGCAATGAAGATGCGTAAACCACCCAAAGCCCCACGTAATTTAATCAGGGGATTTTTCGCGTAATAAAATTCAAAAGCGTTTTGCAACGGGTTGCCACCGCGTCCACCCACGGGGGCATAAATTTGAATATCCCGCCAAGAAAATACTAACAGTGTTGGTTTAAACTCATCGATACAGCGATCTAACGCCGCAGCATAGTCTAGAGGGGGAACTGTCCCCAAATCGAAAATGCGCTGTTCGATGTTTGGGAATAGCTTGTGGACATGATCACAAAGATAAACCACCCCAATGGGAAAAATGGGGTTACAAGGAAGGCGAACGTAGAGAATGCGATTTTCGATCATCGGAGTTTTAACCTTTATCTTGCCATTTTCTAAGCAAAGCGTAGAGATACTGGGAATTATCAAATTTGGTTTTGCTTAGTTTTATTTATGACAATCTAGTTTGACGTTTAAGCAACTTTGTGCTTACACTACTTTCCAGTCTGAAAAGACAGAAACAGCTAGCTCAGTCGGGCTTCAAACCAGAGAGATTGTTTTATGAATAAATTGTTCATATATCTTTACCATAACATTGAGTTCATTCATTAAGCGACGATCCCTGACTATCTCTTTGAGAGGACAAAATATATACAAGCTCAAAAAAGATGTCATATCCTTTATGGCTAGTTAATTGATATCTCTGGCAAAATTGTTACCAAAGAAAACAATTAAAAATTTTCCTTAATAGTGTATAATTTTTTAAAAATGGATTTTTTTTATAAAATTTTCATAACTTGAACATATCTTTAGATAGAAATAACGTAGAAATTTTCAGTTGGTAGTCGGAGTTACAGCAACTGGGGATCAGCAGTGTTAGTCTGGGCTTGTGTAATATACAATGTGTGGCGTAAAGCTCCTCGGCAGTTATGGCTCAAATACTAGATTCTCTACCACCTGAGCAATCGGGGAAAATTCTCTGCTGCTACGTTAATGCCACGAGCAAAATCCAGGTGGCTCGCATCTCTAACGTTTCTAATTGGTACTTTGAAAGGGTTGTGTTTCCTGGGCAGCGCCTCGTGTTTGAAGCCCCAATAGAAGCTCATATGGAGATTCATACGGGGATGATGGCAAGTGCAATTTTATCGGATACCATTCCGTGCGATCGCCTTGCACTTCAAGAATCAAGCAGTAGTGGTTTTAATACCGAATCATCTACCCTCGACCCTATCAGTAAAAAACCCATAGTTCAGTCAATTAATACCAAAAGTGGAGATACAACAAAACCTTTAACAATTGCTGGTTAATCATGGCTTGATTAAAATAAAAAAATTGATCAAAAAAAATTTAAGGTTGCTGATGTCAGCAACCTTTTCTATTGTGACGGTGGGTTGTCATCAGTCAAAAACAGCGTGTAGGGAAGACTGTACTGGTAGGGGAAACATACGCCCCCACCAATACTATCGCCTTGACTCATACAGGGCTTGTGACGAAGGTGATTGTTGGGGCTATATATCCCCCATACCCCACCTTTCAAGGGCAGGTTTTTTGAAGTAAGCAGATGTTAAGATAAACCATCGTGACAAAAAGCACGTCATGAGCAAAGATTTGGGATAGAACAGTTGGATTGCGATCGCATTTCTCCTCACAACTATGAATCTACCCAGTTCTCTACATACAATTATTCAACAACAGCCTTACCCGTTTTTATTCGCCACCATTAGTGGTTCTCATTTATATGGTTTTCCTTCCCCCGATTCCGATTATGATTTGCGCGGTGTGCATATTTTACCAGCCATAGAAGTTGTAGGTTTAGATGAGGGCAATGAAACTATTGAAATTTCCCAAGTATTTGATTCTTTAGAAATTGATTTAGTTACTCACGATGTTAAAAAATTTTTCTTACTGCTACTTAAAAAGAATGGTTACGTATTAGAGCAGCTTTATTCACCATTAATCTTAAAAACTAGCCCAGAACATCAAGAGTTAAAATCTATTGCCCAAGATTGTATTACTCGGCATCATAGTCACCATTATTTTGGCTTTGCTGCTACCCAATGGAAACTTTTTGCCCAAGAAAAACCACCTAGAGTTAAACCACTACTTTATGTTTATCGTGTGCTACTTACGGGAATTTATTTAATGCAAACAGGAATATTAGAAGCAAATTTAATTACTCTGAATGAAGTGTTTAATTTACCCTACATCTCAGATTTAATCGATCAAAAATTAGCAGGAGCCGAAAAATCTACTTTATCAAACGTAAATTTGGTTTTTCATCAACAAGAATATGAAAGATTACGCACTGAGTTACAAGCAGCTTATGAAGCCAGCACATTACCAGAAGCACCCACAGCCAAAGCTGCATTAAATGACTTACTCTTACGTTTAAGAATGAAGACTTTTGTATAGCAATCTTGCATCATTCATCAGAAATTTATCACTAATTACCAGGGCTGAATACAATATTTCATTCCTCGAATACTCTTTGCCGAGGTATCATAATCACAAATTCTGTACCTACACCAGGTATAGAGTTACATTCAAGTTGCCCTTGATGGCTTTCGACAATAATTTGATAGCTAATCGAAAGTCCTAAACCTTTGCCTTTGCCAACTGGTTTAGTCGTAAAAAATGGATTGAATATTTGTTGTGTTATTTCTGGCTTCATACCAGTACCGTTGTCAATAATGCGAATTATAATTTCATCATCAAGTAACTCGGTACTAATTTTAATAGTAGGAATAAAGTTAGAATTATCCGCCTCTTTTGCGATAATTTCTAACTTTTGCTCTATAGCATCAATAGCATTTATAATAATATTGATTAATACCTGATTCAGTTTACCCGCATAACACTCCACGAAAGGTATATTGCTATATTCTTTGATCACTTGAATTGCTGGTAAAGGAGGACACGACTCTAGCCGATTTCTGAGTAACATTAAAGTGCTATCAATACCTTCGTGGATATCAACTTTTTTAATTTCTGCTTCGTCTAAGTGAGCAAATATCCGCAAAGACCTAACAATTTCACTAATGCGCTGTGTACCATATTCCATAGAATCCAAAAGTTCAATAAAGTCTTTTTTGACAAAATCTAAATCTATTGCCTTAATTTTTGCAGCTATAGATGGTTCTGGATTCGGATATAAATTTTGATAGCACTGGAGGATATCTAAAATATCGTGGGCATATCGAGCCGCATAGCTAATATTGCCGTAAATAAAATTAACTGGATTATTGATTTCATGAGCAATTCCAGCTACTAAAATGCCTAAAGCAGACATTTTTTCTGATTCTACTAACTTGCTTTGCATAGCTTGTAGCTTTTTTAAGGCTTGTTCTAAATCTTGGCTTTGCCCTTGTAAGATTTTTTGTGATTCTCGTAACTCATGAATTACTTGCAGAAATATAGCTTCTTTTCTTTCGTTATTTTCTTCTAATGCTACCCGTAAAATTTCCGAACGCTCCAATTTTTTTGTGAGGATGCGGTTGACTTTTTCTAATTCTTTAATTTTTTGCTCATAGTCTGATTGCATAACTTTTATTGTACTCCTATTAAAAGAGTGACAAATGTTTCATGATGCAATCTAGTTTCTCCCCCAGAATTCAACGGCGATATTTCTCCATGAGTATAAAAACCACAACCGGGAATATTCATTTTTAGACATTCTTGAGCAATTTGATATTCTTCTATAGTGCGTGTACCTAGCAATTGTCTACGGGCTGCACAAGAAAAAAATAAAGCTGCATCTGGTTTTGTACCTGGATAATTTTTTAAAGCATTGGTAATAGCAGTTTTCGCTGCACCTAAAATTTCATTGCGCCCAGCTTGTGCTATTTGCACAAAAGCATTTTTGGGGATTTCTCCTAAAAAAGTAATACTGCCATTTTCTTCATCATAAGTGCTAGGAGCGCGCATATAAAATTCTTCTGATAATGATTCAAATACGGCTAAAGGATATTCCCCAGAAGGGGGTAAACCACCTAAATAATGATGATAAAAATTTAATGCAGGTTTACCATCAATTTCATAGAGAACATTTCGCTCAACTTTGGTGACTTGGCTTTTTTCTCCTAAAGGATGCCAACCACTTGCTACACCTTGAGAAAATAAAAATTCTCCTGAAAAAATGAGAATAGGAACAGCATCAGTAAGAACTTCAGTTTGAAAGAATTGATAGGTTTTTTGAAATTTCCATTGGTCAGATGTCAAGCCACCAAAAATAGGAATATTTTTCCCTAATGCTAGTTTGAGTCCTTCTACAATTGATACTCCATCAACAGTTAGACTTTCAGGCACAGTTAAACATAATTGAGAGGAAGCTTGATTTCTAATTTTTGATTTTGCTTGTTCAACAGCTTTTTGTGTTGCTAAAATCGTGTTTTTTGATAAGTCTTGACCTAACCCAGCATAAATTTCTATTTCACTAGAAGAAAATAGCATCAATGTAATTGAGTCTTGCTGAAATTGTAACACTGAAGAAATTTCCGCATCGGTAGTTCCACCAATTAATTCGATACCGGGAAACGCTCGGATAATTTCTTGCAAGATTAGAGCATAATCAAAATCAATTGCCGCAAATAAAATACCTGCTTGAGGGATTTTTCCTTCTAAGCTGTTTTGACATTGCTCGATGACTTCAGTAATTGCTGATAAAGAATCTGGGTCGTTGCTATGCCCAACCACTACATTGAACATAATTCATATTTTTTAACTATAGGGTTATTATTCCCAAGAATTCAACTCGCTGATTACAAGTATCAATAATTTTTTCAAAATGAAGAAATGATAAAATCTTGCGGAAAGCAATATTTAGGTATTGAAGCTATAAAATAGATGCAAGCCTGATGTAGCGGGAATAATCTGGAAATAAGCTAGCTATAAAACCTAATAATTCAGTCCCCAAGAGCCAGAAGTCAGAATAAATAAGTATCGATAGAATTAGCAAATTATTTCATCAAATATTACTGCTCATTCTTTAAACCTTCTGAGTTCTGAATTCTGACTCCTGGATACTTGCTATAAAAAACTATTTTATATTTGGCATTTTCTAGAAATCATCTTTGATTGATGACAAAAATCAGTAATTAATTCTGTCTGGTTCTTAATCGGTATTAGCTCAATATGTTGCAAATAAATAAGCCGACCCACTCTAGGCATCGGCAAGAAATCATAATATTGAGAGGCTGGTGGTTAAAGCCAATATTTGTAGCCTGCATAAGCCATTGTGACGACACCCGTGATAATTGCTGATTCATCAACTTCAAATTCGGGATGGTGTAGGGGATGATTGATCATTCTATCTTTGTAACCAACGCCCAAGCGAAACATAGAACCGGGTGCGTATTCTTGATAAACGGAAAAATCTTCAGCACCAAGGGATGGCTCAGGTAAGACTTGGACGCGATCGCTACTCCAAGCTTCTTCGGCTGATAATTGTAATAGTTGCGTTAAAGAATAATCGTTTTGAACGCTGGGTACACCTTGGCGATAATTGACTTGATACTTTGCTCCATAAGCATTACAGACATTACCCACAATATTGTCAATCCAAATAGGCAGATGGGCGCGGGTTTCTGGATGCAGCGATCGCACTGTTCCCAACAACTGCACTTTATCAGCAATCACATTCGCTGCTCTGCCGCCGCTAATTTTGCCTATACTTAACACCACAGGACGTAAGGGATTTTGAGTGCGGCTGATTGCTTGTTGTAAAGCAGTCACTACTTGGGCAGCAATCCAAATTGCGTCAATTGCTTCGTGGGGGCGCGCTCCATGTCCCGATTCGCCAATAATCGTAATCTCTAAATCATCAGCCGCAGCTGTTAATGCTCCGTAGCGCACTCCAATTGAACCTGCGGGGATGGAAGGAAAAACATGGACTCCTAAAATGGCTGAGACGTTTTCCATTGCGCCATCTTTGACCATCCAATACGCTCCTTGGGCAATTTCTTCGGCTGGCTGAAAAAGAAATCTTACTTTCCCACCCAACTCATCAGCTATCTGGGATAACACCATTGCTGTGCCTAACCCAACTGTAGTATGCACATCATGACCACAAGCGTGCATCACTCCATCAGTATGGGAAGCATATTCCAAACCTGTGCGTTCTTGGATGGGTAAAGCATCCATATCAGTGCGAATCGCTAATAAGCGATGATCCTTACCTGTACCTTGCAGTTCACCAATTACACCTGTTTTGCCAACTCCTTCTTGTACGTGAATACCACTGGAGGACAAAACACCAGCAACAAAAGCAGCAGTTTGGTACTCTTGACCACTCAGTTCTGGGTGAGAGTGTATGTGACGGCGAATCTCCACTAAACGGGGTGCTAGTTTTATGGCTAAGTCTTTAATATGGGTTAGCATCAATCAATTTCAGTTTGCGGGCTTTGTTCCCATGATAAAGAAGGGTGCAAAAATAAAAGGCTCTTAAATATCAAGTTTGGCTAATATCTGTAGCCGTTAGGAATTATGTATCTTCTAACATAATATTTTACGTAGTTAAGCAAAAGTAAATGATGACAGACGCTTTAGGATGGCGCAAAAAATTTGGCGTGCTAGCCCCTAGTACAAACACAATTGTCGAACCTGATTTTCATACAATGGCTGTACCTGGCGTGACTTCTCATATGTCGCGGATTCATGTTCGAGATCAGGATTTAAGTAGCGATGAAAAGATGGTGCGTCTTTTAGAACAACTCAACAACGAAATTCTCTTTGCTGTTGACCGGGTAATGACCGCAGGTGTCAATTATTTGGTGATGGGAATGAGTGCTGAAACTTTTTGGGATGGACTTGAAGGTAACAAAGCATTTGTCAAATGGCTGGAAGATTATTCGGGGCTGAAGCTAGCTTCTGGGGCTATGGCCTGTCAAGCCGCACTAGAAGCATTTAAGCTCAACAAAATTGCGGTGATTACGCCTTATCAAGCTATAGCCGATCAGATGGTCACTCGTTTTTTTCATGATATTGGGGTAGAAGTTGTTCGGCTACAAGGATTACGTTGTCCCACGGCAATTTCCATTGCAGAGGTATCTGAAAGTACCTTGCGCCAACATCTGCAAAAAATTGATGGTGATGATATAGAAGCGATTGTCCAAGTCGGGACTAATTTAAGTATGCTGCGGCTGGCTGACGAAGCCGAAAGATGGCTAGGCAAACCAGTAATTGCGATTAATGCTGCAACTTGGTGGTATGCCTTAAGACAAAACGACATTAAAGATCGCGTGTACGGGTGTGGGAGACTCTTGAGAGAATTTTAATTGATGCGATCGCCTACGGTAAAGTGTATGCCATGTTACCCCTGTTCTGGAATAGACAACCTACGTTTCACTTCTATCGCCAAATCTGCTATTGCTACTTCTACTTGTTCACCTGTTTGTAAATCTTTGAGTGATGATTTTTGGGCTGCGGCTTCATCAGCACCAATAATTACACAAAACCTAATTCCTTGCTTATCTGCGGCTTGGAATTGTTTACCTAATTGGCGTTTTTCAAAATTTGTGATGACATTAATTCCCGATTGCCGTAGTTGTTGCGATACTTTTAAATAAGTTGGCATCAAATCTTCCTGCATATTTACTACCACCACTTGCGCGGGTGTGGCAGATAAAGTGTTAAGAATGCCTGCTTTTAGTAATCTGCTAATTAAGCGAGTTAAGCCAATAGAAATTCCCACACCCGGCATTTTCTCGCCAATAAACATTCCCACTAATTCCTCATATCTGCCACCAGAACAAATACTGCCCAATGCTTCATGCCCAATCAAAGTTGTTTCGTAAACTGTGCCAGTATAATAGTTCAAACCACGGGCAATCGATAAATCAATACAAAAACGCTTGTCGGCTACACCCAAATTACGCACACCTGCAATTACTGTTTCTAGTTCGCTCACACCTAAACTAAATTGTTCTGCATCTGGAAGATTTTGTGATAGGTGTTTGAGTTTATCTAAAACTTCATCTATCTCCCCCTCTATTTTGATAAAATCAATAATTTTTTGGGTTTGTTCTAGTGATATTCCTATTTTTTCTAATTCTTGTTTAACTTTAGCTTCACCAATTTTTTCTAAGTTATCAATGATGCTAATACAAGATTTAATTTCAGTTTCAGCCACTCCCAAAGATTGAAAGAAACCTGTCAAGATTTTCCGGTTATTGATGCGAATCACAAAATCACCAATGTTAATTGCCTCAAATATTTCGGTGATAATAGCAGGCATTTGCGCATCATATAATAAACTTAGTTCGCGCCGCCCGATCACATCAATATCACACTGGCGAAATTGACGAAACCGCCCATCTTTAGCTCGTTCTCCCCTAAATACTATATCCATTTGATAACGGGCAAACGGAAAGGTTAATTCATTCAGGTGACGGGCAATATAGGCCGCTAAAGGCACAGTTTGGTCAAATTTTAAAGCCCGTGCTTCTGAACCATTTTCACCTGCTTTATCTTTTTCAGCTTGACGGTTTGGAGGCAAAATCGGGTCTATTCCATAAATAATATTGTCGCCTTGGTTGCCTTTAGCTTGTAATACTTCTAACCTTTCAACTGCGGGAGTTTCTATAGGGGTAAATCCATAACTTTCATAAACTCTCCGGATTGTATCTAGTAAATATAATTCTAAACGTTTTTCACTCGGCAGAAATTCAGGAAAACCGCTAGGAGTAGAGAAGTTAATTTTGTCAGTTTTCGCCATGCGCCTACTTTGTTAATTTAATGCTAAATGATGAACTAACTATTTTTCCATAAAATGGTGCGTCAACCTAGGGTAACGCACCAAAATCAAGCAAAAATCATCTACAATTTTCTCGAAATTACTATCTTACCCTTTCTTCTACAATTAGGGTACGTTGGTAAATTTGATCGTTTTTAAACCAGTGCCAGGTGCGGGCGCGATGGTTATTATCAGGACTAATTTGAATCATTTCATATAAGTATGCGGCGGGAATTGTTTTATATGAAAACCACAAAATAATAGTAGCATTATCTACTTCCCAAGCTTTTCCTGAAATACGTTCTGTATCAAAAAAAATTGCTTTATCTTGATAGGTTCCAGGAAATTTATGTTCTTCTTGTGTACCATCAGACCATTTGTAGCGATTGATTTGATAGTAAGAATAAGGGCCACTGTCGGGAAATTGACAACTTAAATGAGATTCGTGTTTATCTAAAATTTTGCCTTCTGTGTCTACTAATGTATATGTTCCTACCCAATCACCTTCGTGGCGAGCCAGCACGGGCAATTCTTCACGAATATTTAAAACCATGTTAAGTACACCTTTTTAGCTTATTTTGGCGTTTTGATGCTCATTTAATGCTCAAAACAGTTATTTTCAGTGTATGAGCTTAATATTTTAAGCATCATTTTATACATTAGCTATGATTAACTAATGCGCATTTCTTATTGTGTATCTCATCTGCATATATGCTTGATATTTGTTGGATAAATTATTAGAAAAAATAAAATTTTTACTGTGCAAAGGTTGGGTGTAGGGGTGAAAGGGTATTGGGTGTAAAAGTTCTAGATACATCCACCCCTATATCCCCACACCCTTCTACCCTTGTCCAAACCCTTAATTCTTCGTCTGACTACGTAAGTACTAATCTAGGAAAGCTCAGAGATAAATCTACCCATAAAAGCTATTACTTTTGTCGCCTTAACTTCCTCTTTTCCTGTTGGCACTCCAAGTGAATTCACTCATCCAAATTCCTCGCCATAACGCCGTCAATTTCTGAAGTTTAAGGGTACAAAACTAGATTGATAAGTAATTTTGTTTGAAATAGTTATTTTTAACATGGGATAGTAAGCAAAACTCATTATCCCACTCAACCTAGTTAAACAATTCTTGGCAAATTTTCCAAGGCTTATCTAGACTGGGTTTAACGGAGAGGGAGGGATTCGAACCCTCGTTGAAGTTGCCCCCAAACAGCATTTCCAGTGCTGCGCCTTCAACCACTCGGCCACCTCTCCAGGTGTCACAATTTTTTATTGTAATATGAAATTCTAGAAAATGCAAATATTATAGAAAAAGACATTTTAGAGTAGATATCTAAAGGTCAAAAACCCAAATCTAAAACAAGATGTCCTGTACATACACGATTAAAGTCCGCGATCGCGCCACTGGCAAAGAATACACCCTCCAAGTCCCAGATGACCGCTACATCCTACATTCTGCCGAAAAACAAGGGGTGGAATTGCCTTTTTCTTGCCGAAATGGGGCTTGCACTACTTGTGCGGTTAGGGTGTTGTCAGGCGAAATTGACCAACCAGAGGCTGTTGGCTTGTCTCTAGAGTTGCGTCGCCAAGGTTATGCTTTGCTGTGTGTGAGTTATGCCCGTTCTGACTTGGAAGTAGAGACACAAGACGAAGATGAAGTTTACGAACTCCAATTCGGGCGTTACTTTGCTAAAGGCAGAGTCAAAGCTGGTTTACCGTTAGACGAAGATTAATATCAAGGAGAACAAGGCAAGGGAAAAGGAACAAGGAGGATGGATATCTATCCTCCTTGGGCTACCGCTACTTTCCCAGCCTTTTTCTCAAGGGTGCAAAGGAGTAAAAATGCGAATCTCTACTTTGTCAGTGCGTCTAGGCTTTTGGACGCGAAAATTAGCCATCTTAGCCTGTTTATTGCTACTAGTTAGTTGTCAAGCTCAAAGTCAACCAGTAGCCGATAATCAAATACAGGTGAAAGTGGCGCGCGTAGTCAGTGGGCAAAGTATAGAAGTGCTAGGTATGGCAGAACAACCCAATTTCGCCTCCGCAGTGCGGTTAATTGGAATTGATGCACCAGATTTGCGGCAAGATCCTTGGGGAGATGAAGCTAAAGCAAGCTTAGAAAAGTTAATTGGGGATACAGAACAATTAGTCAAGCTAGAGTTTGACGTTGCAACCAAAGATCAGCTGGGGCGAACTTTGGCTTATGTCTGGAAGGATCAACAGTTATTGAACGAACAAATAGTGAAACAAGGGTATGCTTTATTTGTTGGGCGATCGCCTAATCACAAATACGATCAGCTGCTAGAACGTGCCCAACAGTGGGCCAGAATTATGGGACAAGGTATTTGGAATCCTGAAAACCCTATGCGTCAAACTCCGGCGGAGTTTCGCTTTTTGAATAGATAAAGTGTTGGGAGTAGGGAGAAGAGGCAGGGGGCAGGGGAGAGAAAAATAAATGACAAATGACCATTGACTATTGACCCTTGACCATTGACCATTAACTCTTGACACTTGACACTTGCCCAACCCATGACTCAACTACAAATATTTCTCGACATTGCTACAGAAGCGGCTTTAGCTGCGGGTGCAGTTTTACAAGGTTACTTGGGTAAGTTAGAAGACGCAGTAATCGAAAAAGGTCGCCCTGGTGATTTAGTTACAGCTGCTGATAAAGCCTCAGAAGCAGTCGTTTTAGAAATTATCAACCGTCATTTTCCTCATCATTCCATTTTGGCGGAAGAATCAGGCAAAATCGGCAATCAAGATAATGAATTCCTCTGGGCAATAGATCCCCTGGATGGAACTACCAATTTTGCCCACCAATATCCTTTTTTTGCCGTTTCCATTGGATTGTTAATTCATGGTACGCCGCAAGTGGGCGTAATTTATGATCCTCTACATCATGAATTATTTCGGGCGGCGGCTGGCTTAGGTGCGACACGTAACCGCCGCCCCATCCAAGTTTCGGAAACTAGTGAACTGCATAAAAGCCTCTTAGTTACAGGCTTTGCTTACGATCGCCGCGAAACCTCAGATAATAACTATGCCGAATTTTGCCATCTTACTCACCTCACCCAAGGCGTAAGACGTAGCGGTGCGGCATCTATTGATTTAGCTCATGTCGCTTGTGGGCGAGTTGATGGTTACTGGGAACGAGGACTGTCACCTTGGGATATGGCAGCAGGCATTATTTTATTACAAGAAGCAGGCGGCAAAATCACCGCCTATGATAGTACGCCCTTACAAATCGATTCTGGCCGAATTCTGGCAACTAACGGTTATATTCATGACATCCTCAGCCGTGAATTAACTCAAGTTCCGCCTTTAGCATCCTGGAAGTAGCGAAGCTGATTGAGCAATGAAAAGTCGCAAAAATCCTTGGGAAAAACAATAAAAAAGTCTATCAATTCTTGATATTTTGCTACTGACGATCCACTGATCTAGCGCAGTAAACTAGAAGGATTCCTATGGTTCTTTTGGTGCAACACCGAACTATGTCGCTAAAAATAGATCGTGGATTGTTTAAATATGACTTTATAGACCATCACGCAATTTTGTGCGTTCCTGTAGATGCAGATGTTAAAGATATTCGCAAGCGTTATTTGCAAATTGCTCGTCGTTTGCATCCTGACAGCAATGCTTCTGCCTCTGCGGGAGAGAAAAAGCTGGCCAGTGAATTGCTTTCTAAGTTGGTTAACCCAGCTTACGAACATCTATCGGCAGAACGCACGCGCACAGAATACATGATAGTTTTGTCTCAAATGGGTAAGCGATTGGTGCAAGATTCTGCATCTGTAGAACTCACCAGCGATACAGCTAAACAGTTAGCTGCTTCCCCCAATATCGATCATCTCTATCAAACTGCGATCGCTAAAATTGCTGAAACTCAATTTAACTCCTTACAGCAAGTTATATCTATCATTTGCCAAATCAGTGAGTTGAATTTGGTCTACTTAATGCGGAGTGCTGGTAAAGCTTTATCAGCCCCACCACCTACGCCTAAACCTACTTCAAGCCCTAACCCACCCACAACTACCGCCGCCGCACCACCACCACCACCAAAAGACGACGCAGCCGTAGAACAATATCTCCGACGGGCGCAAACGTTGATTGAGAAAAACCAATTTGCTCAAGCCAAAGTAGAATTGCAAGATGGTTTGAAACTCTCGCCTAAAAGTAGTCGCTGTCACAGCATGATTGGCTTAGTGTATTTGAAGCAAAATCAGCTGAAAATGGCCAAGATTCATTTTGACAATGCTCTAAAATTAGACCCGAATGACCAAACAGCGTTGTCATGGAAACCTAAAATAGATAAAGCTTTGGGACAACAATCAAGTGGCTCTAAAGTAACTTCACCTCCTAAATCTGGTCATCCAGAACCAGATAAGTCTGGGGGTGGAGGTTTATTTGGTGGTTTGTTTGGTGGGAAGAAAAAATAATGGTGTATCAACCAGCAGCGGGAGCCAGGGATTTATTACCTTTAGATGTGGCTCAAAAACGCTGGATTGAAGACAGGTTAGAGCAGGTGTTCCATCGTTGGGGATATCACAGGATTATTACTTCAACGCTGGAACGTATGGACACTTTAATGGCGGGGGAAGCAATTCAACGCCAAATGGTGATTCAACTGCAAAATTCAGAAGATGAAGAATTAGGACTGCGGCCGGAATTAACAGCATCCATCGCTCGTGCTGTTGTTTCACGCCTAGAAAGTCTGACTTATCCGCAACGGCTTTACTACAATGCCAATGTTTTCCGCCGCATCTGGGAAAATCGACATAATCGCCAGCAAGAATTTTATCAAGCTGGGGTGGAACTCCTGGGTGTAGGCGGCTTACGGGCTAATGCCGAAGTGCTGCTGTTAGCGGGTAATTGTTTAGAAGCATTGGGTTTACGAGACTGGCGGATAGTTTTAGGCGAGGCGGGAATTACTCGATCGCTTTTACAGGCTTTTCCTGCTAATTTACAAGCAAAAATCAGAAATGCGATCGCCAATCTTGACCGTATAGCCATTGACACTTTGCCTTTGAGTGAAGAATTGCGCACTCGGGCTAAAATCATGTTCGATTTGCGCGGTAACTCTCAAGATGTATTGCAAAAAGTCAGCAGTTTAGGTTTAGACGCAGCACAGCAACAGGCAATCAATCACCTCAAATCTTTAGTAGAATTACTAGAGTTAGAAGGCAATTCTTCTGTAATCTTGGATCTTAGCTTGATCCAAACTATTGACTACTACACTGGGATTGTTTTTGAAATTGTTAGCAATAGCAATTCTCCAGCCAGCGTTTTAGGGCGGGGTGGACGCTATGACCAACTTTTAGGACTTTACCACCCGCAAGGCAAAAACATTCCTGGTATTGGATTTGTCCTGAATATTGAGGATTTATACCAAATTCTTTTATCAACTGGGCAATTACCACAAGAAATTCCTGCTAGCAATTGGTTAGTAGTACCAGAAAATGACAATGCAGAAGCGGCGGCCTTTGCTTATGCCCAAAAACTCCGTGATTCTACTCATTTAGTGATTGTAGAAATGGAATTGGGGGGAAGGAATACCCAAGCCATTCGCCAATATGCCAGCGAGCGCGGTATAGCCCAAATCGCTTGGATTAAAGCCGATGGTTCACCCACAATAGAAAGTATTCGTTAATAACTCAGAGTCAATGGTCAAAAGTCAATCGTCAAAACCATTGACTTTTGACTATGGACTCTTGTCTTGTTGCCATATTCAAGAGAGGGGATCTAGCAAATGCCACATACAATTGTTACTGATGTCTGTGAAGGTGTCGCGGACTGTGTAGGTGCTTGTCCAGTAGCCTGCATTCATGAAGGGCCTGGCAAAAATGTTAAAGGCACTGATTGGTATTGGATTGATTTTGCCACTTGTATTGATTGTGGGATCTGTTTCCAAGTATGCCCTGTAGAAAATGCGATCGTTCAAGAAGAACGGCCTGACTTGCAGAAAACACCAGAATGATTCATTGATGGGGAATAGGCAATCGGGAATAGTTTCCGATTTGCTTCCCACTAAAAATTCGTCACAATTGATTAATTAAAAGGCATTGGGTAACTTTCCCATGCCTTTTTTAGTGACATCGCGTGTAATGCATTAATCTAGGAATGTCATAATTTGAATATTTTGCTGTTCAGCCTTTGAGTGTGTAAAGTTGATACAGCAGATAGCCATGAAGCTTTGATCTATGCAAAATAGAAATTTGTAGGAACTGCAATTTAAAACTAAGTTAGGAAATCAATATTTTTCAGTCAGTATGATGGAGCATAACGATCATCAACAGCGCAACGCCGCTAATCACGAGTTTGAACAATCTCTCAACCAATTGGAAGGTATTCTACAGCCAGGTCTGACTGAAGACGACGAAACCGAGACTGAAGAACCAATTGATATTGAACTAGCTGATGATTTAACAGAAATTGATTTAGCAGCTTTTGAGGATGCTGTAGCGGATATTGAACAATATCTGGAAGAAAAGACAAAGTGATGCTGCTTTAGCCTGTGGTTGTCTGTTGTCTGCTAAAAGACTTATCATGAAAACCGCAAGGGAGCAGGGAGCCGGGAGCAGGGGGAAAAGAGTTTTTCTCTTGAATCATCGCTGATTCGGCAGACATGAGGTTATTTGTCGCCGAGCTTCGTATAACATTAAAGCAGCTGCGATCGCCACATTTAAAGATTCGACTCCAGGACTCAGGGGAATATTGACTTGTTTATCTGCCATCTTTGCCAAGTCTGCCGATAAACCTGCGCCTTCGTTCCCCAATAAAATTAAACTGGGTTTGCGCCAATCAATTTCCCAATAAGTTAATTTTGCTGTTGGCAAAGTCGCTATCACTTGCATTCCCGCCTGCTGACTTTGCTGGACTGTGGTTAATAAATCTTCACTCACTGCCATATTTAAGCGAAACCATTGTCCTGCACTAGCACGCAACACTTTGGGATTATCTAAATCTACACTATCACCACTCAACCATAATCCCGATGCACCAGCCGCCGCCGCCGTGCGAATAATCGTACCTAAATTGCCTGGGTCTTGGATGGTTTCTAAAGCTAAAACAATGCCATCAAAGGGGACTTGATTGAAAGATTCGCTGCGTCTAGCTGTGGCGACTACGCCATCTGGTTGTATTGTAGTGGCGATCGCTCCTAAAACTTCCTCACTGACAATTTCTGCCCTTTCACAACGACTACATAACCTCTCCCACAACGAAGCATGAGCCGCTTGCCAGTCTGGTGTACAACACACCGTCACCAATGGATAACCCACCGCACCAGCTTCTTCCAGCAAATGTGTCCCTTCCAACAAAAACAATTCCTGCTTGTGACGCTCCTTGGTAGAGTGCAGCTTGCGAATTTGCTTAACGAGAGGGTTTTGTAAACTAGTTAACATTTGCTAATAATTTGCTAGTAGTGGAGCCTTGATTTTACTCAGCACTTAGCACTCAGCACTTTTTACTTTAAAATGCGGAACCCGGGACTTGAACCCGGAAGCCTTGCGGCACTAGAACCTGAATCTAGCGCGTCTGCCAATTCCGCCAGTTCCGCTGGCATTTTTAATCGACAATTTCTAATTATTACTTAATTATTTATTTTTGTCAACTTATATGCAAAATATCTGTGTCGTAGATATTTTAAATTCCAGATTGGGAACTATGATGAGTGGTTGAGTTTCCTACAAACTCAAAGACCATCCCGAACAAAACAGCGCCTATAGTCTACGAAGTATTGAAATTTACCATTACATCTGAGATTAATTCTCATTATTTTTTGCCCTCAACTCACGAGCCAAAAAATATATTGATTAATCCAAAATGTAGACAAATGAAATCTTTACTGTAGAATCAAAACCAACTTCAACCCTTGAAAATTAAGTATTATTTTTGGAGGTAGGCTTATTAATCCTTCTACCAGCTTACCAGATGCCAAGCTTGCACCTCAAGCAGACTCCTCAGTCTTGCAAATTTTCGGTGGGCATCGTTTGCACGGTCATGTCAAAGTTAGCGGGGCAAAAAATTCAGCACTGGTAATCATGGCTGGAGCATTGCTCTGTTCTGGAGATTGTCACATCCGTAATGTTCCCTTGTTGGCGGATGTCGAAAAAATGGGACAAGTTTTATCAGCTTTAGGTGTAAAAGTCTCACGCCAAGGCGACATTTTAGACATTAACGCCAGCAATATTACTACATCTAAAGCTCCCTACGAACTCGTGACTCAACTACGAGCCAGTTTTTTTGCCATTGGTTCTATTCTGGCTAGGCTAGGGGTGGCACAAATGCCCTTACCAGGTGGCTGTGCAATTGGCGCTCGACCAGTTGACTTGCACGTCCGGGGACTGCAAGCAATGGGAGCCGAGGTGCAGATTGAACATGGCATTTGTAATGCTTATGTTCCCAATGGTGGCAGATTAAAAGGAGCCAAAATTTACCTTGACACTCCCAGTGTGGGCGCAACAGAAACATTGATGATGGCGGCTACCCTGGCTGATGGCGAAACTATCATCGAAAATGCAGCGCGTGAGCCAGAAGTAGCTGATTTGGCGAATTTCTGTAACGCAATGGGAGCCAAAATTCACGGTGCTGGTACTAGTGTCATCACCATTGAGGGTGTTCCGCAATTGCATTCTGTTGACTACAGCATTATCCCCGATCGCATTGAAACTGGAACTTTTTTGGTAGCTGGTGCAATTACACGTTCGGAAATCTCATTATCCCCAGTTGTACCCGACCATTTAATTCCCGTAATTGCCAAACTGCGGGAAATCGGCGTGCAGATTATTGAAGAAGCCCCAGACTGCTTGCGAATACTACCGGCGGAAACTCTCAAGGCGACATATATTGAAACCTTACCCCATCCTGGTTTCCCCACAGATATGCAAGCACCGTTCATGGCTTTGCTCACCTTAGCAGAAGGTGACAGCATCATTAACGAGTCTGTCTTTGAAAATCGCTTGCGCCATGCTTCCGAGTTAAACCGCTTGGGTGCAGAGATTCGCGTTAAAGGTAACACAGCTTTTGTGCGCGGAGTCCCCAATTTATCGGGTGCGCCTGTCATTGGTACAGACTTGCGAGCATCAGCAGCCCTTGTCTTAGCTGGCTTGGCCGCTGACGGACAAACCACTTTCCAAGGCTTGCATCACCTCGATCGCGGTTATGATCGTCTTGATATCAAGTTGCAGCAATTGGGAGCTAAAATCAAGCGCGTCAACGAAGTCTCAACCCCAGGGGTGACTTCTAATGGCAGCACTCCCCCAGTCACAATTGCGAATTAGAAGGGGTGTAGGGGTGTATGGGTATAGGGGTGACAGGGTTTTGGATAAATACACTATTACACCTACACCCACACACCCATCTTCCCTTCCCCCCTCCTTCCACCGACTGAATCGTTATACTAGCTTGTGGATGGCTGTTAAATTAGCAGCCATATTTTTACAGTCTTTGTGTGCAAGCTGGCTATATCATGTCATTCATCAAAACCCCGCTAATTGGTTTAAAAGCTGACTCCTTTCGTCATACCTTAGACTTGGAATCTACCAAAGCTCTCAAACAAATACCTGGTATTGATTTGATGGTGCGCAATTGGCTGGGGCCAATGGCGGAGCAGATTTTTTATGTGGAAAACATTGCTTCTAGTGTTTTAGTCAGTGAAAATCAACTGCCAGATTTACATAAATTATTATTAGAAGCTTGCAAAGTCTTAGATATTGAACCACCGCAATTATACGTCCGACAACATCCAGCACCTAACGCTTATACTTTTGCGATGCGGGGTAAACAGCCTTTTGTGATGCTGCATACTTCATTGATAGATATGCTCACCCCAGAAGAAATTCAGGCGGTAATTGCCCATGAGTTAGGGCATCTGAAATGCGACCATAGTGTTTATTTAACACCTGTAAATTTACTGATATTAGCGGCGGCAATTGTGCCAAATGTGGGTAATTTGCTGGCTCAAGCCATCCAAACACAACTTTTAGAATGGGTACGCTGTGCTGAGTTTACCTGCGATCGCGCCGCATTACTAGCCACCCAAAATCCTAGAGTGGTCATGTCTGTACTCATGAAACTCGCTGGTGGTTCGCCCACACTTGCACCGCAACTTAACCTCGATGCCTTTGTTGCCCAAGCCCGGGCTTATGATGAGATTAGTAAAACAGAATTGGGCGAAATGGTGAAAGCCGCCCGTACAGCCCAATTAAGCCATCCCGTTCCCGTCCTGCGCGCCAGAGAAATTGACCGTTGGGCTAGTAGTCAAGAATATCAAACTTTACTGCAAACTCATGGTTTGAAAAATTCCGGTGAAACTCCAATCAAAGGCGGTTGGCGTAACTGGTAACTTAACGCTCATCTGCGGCAGGTTGTAGGCGATCGCCTTCATGTAACATAGGGGTAAAGTGTCATAAAATAATCAACAACTTCAGCTAGCTCGGCAATTTCATTCCACACCATGACAGATATCTCTAAGCCAATTAACCTCTGGGAATATGAAAAATTAGCCAAACAGCATCTCTCACAGATGGCTTTTGATTATTACAGCAGTGGTGCTTGGGATGAAATCACATTACGCGATAACCGTGAGGCTTTTGACAGAATAAAATTGCGTCCGCGGATGCTTGTAGATGTTAGCGATCGCAATTTAACCACTTCTATTTTAGGACAGCCTCTGCAACTTCCTTTACTAATTGCACCGATGGCATTTCAGTGTCTAGCCCATCCAGAGGGAGAACTAGCCACAGCATTAGCCGCAGCTACCGCAGGTGTGGGTATGGTGTTGAGTACGATGGCTACCAAAAGTCTCGAAGAAGTTGCTGCGGTGGGTGACAAACATAACGCTTGCCAATGGTTTCAACTTTACATCCACAAAGACCCAGGTTTAACGCAAAATTTGGTAGAAAGAGCTTACGCCGCAGGTTATCAAGCTCTTTGCTTAACTGTTGACGCGCCAATTTTGGGACGACGAGAGCGAGATGTGCGTAATACCTTTAGCTTACCTGCTGGATTACAATTGGCAAATATTACCAATGTCTCTGGGTTGAATATTCCCCAAGCATCAAAAGAATCGGGATTATTTACCTATTTTTCCCAGCAATTAAGCCCTGCAGTAACTTGGCGTGACTTGGAATGGTTACAGTCTTTGTCACCGTTACCTTTAGTAATCAAAGGCATTTTACGCGCTGATGATGCTGTGCGTGCAGTTGAATATGGAGCTAAAGCAATTGTAGTTTCCAATCATGGTGGCAGACAACTTGATGGTGCGATCGCTTCTTTAGATGCACTAGCTGAAATAGTTGCAGCACTCAATGGTCAAGCCGAAGTGTTAGTAGATGGCGGCATTCGTCGTGGTACAGATATCCTCAAAGCCTTGGCTTTAGGCGCGAAAGCAGTTCTTATTGGTCGCCCCATACTGTGGGGATTAGCTGTAGTAGGACAAGTTGGTGTATCTCATATTATCTCCCTGTTAAAAGATGAATTAAGTGTGGCAATGGCTCTCAGTGGTTGTGCATCCATCCAAGATATTGACTCTAGTTTATTAACAGGCAACAGAATTATCAGCGAATAAAAGGTAATTTAAAATCCTCAGGAGCAAAATTACTTGCAATAAATTTAAAGCGTATGTTATATTAGGAAAGTTGCTCCCAAGGGCGGGTGGCGAAACTGGTAGACGCACCACACTCAAAATGTGGCGACCTTGCGGTCATAGGAGTTCGATTCTCCTCCTGCCCACTAAAAAAATTATCAGTAAAGATAGCTGAAAAAGTGTACAGTGACTAAGAATTTGTCATCGGTGACACTAATGTTTCATCGATGACAAATTCTTGTATTCTTACGTTAGCTATTACTCTTTAAACCCAATAATACTAAATCACTAAATCGCCTGCACCCTCGCATTTAACCCTTTGGAGCGTAACATTTTGGTGAGATTTTCGGCAACGGAGCGATCGCTAAATGCACCCGCATTCACATAATTTCCTGACATGGAAACCTCAGAGAAAGCATTGGGTACATAACGACGCACTTTGTCGAGGGTATCGATATTTTGCATCGGCACTGCGGCTACATAATAGCGATTACTCACTGGACGACTAGCAATTAAAGAATTTTCCACGCCTAAAGCTTGCCAAGTTTGCCCATCTACTTTCCCAGTAGGATTGAGGCGATACTCTTTTTGGAATGCTACCACAGCATTTCTGGTGTACTCACCAAAAACACCATCTATAGTGCGATTGTAATGACCCAACTCCGATAAACGCCGTTGAACAGCGTTTACATTCTCTCCTCTTGCACCAGTAGCCAGAACTGTTCTAGTTGGTTGATTGGAATATCTTGCTGTCCAAACTTTACGTACTGCAGCTACAAGTTGAGTATCAACAACACCATCAGCCGTCAGTCCGTTTTCACGCTGAAACTGCACAATTGCATCTCGTGTTAATGTGCCGACTGTCCCTGTCACAGAGCCTTTGTAGTATCCCAAATCTAACAAAAGTTGCTGCACATCTCTAACTTGTTGAGACGAAGTATTAGGTTGGCTGGGAACATTGGCAGTATTCAACAGTGCATCCCAAGTTTGAGCATTAGCAACCCCAGTTCCAGGAATACCTGCACGTCGTTGAAATGTCGCCACAGCATTTTTGGTAACGCTGCCAAAATAGCCGGTGGGATTTTGCTTAAAATAGCCTAAATCTCGTAAACGCTGTTGTAGCCTAGTAACTGCTTGACCGCGACTACCTGGAGCCAACACCGGATATTCACCACCCACATTCAAGTTACTTTGTAGTGCTTGGGCAGTTCTCGTGTCATAAATGCCGTTAGCAGGGATACTTGAAGCCGTTTGAAACCGGATAACTGCTTGGCGTGTCAAGTTGCCAAAATAACCAGTTCTTGGCCCGTCAAAATAACCTAATTGGCGCAAATTTTGTTGTAACTGAGCTACAGCTTGTCCTTGACTACCTAAGCGTAATTGCCCATTATTATTTGTGCTAGTTGTTCCGCCTTGGCAGGATTGTTGCAAAGCTTGGCGAGTATTGTTACCCACAACTCCATCGGCAGTTAGCCCCTTAGCTTGTTGGAAACGAGATACTGCCCTTTGGGTTAAATTAGCAAATGTGCCAGTTACCGGGCCATTAAAATAACCTAAATTTTTTAAGCACTGCTGAATAAATTTAACTTCTGTTCCCTGACTACCTACTTGTTGGAGTGCAAAAGCTTGGTCAGCGACATTTAACAATCCTATAGCCAATGCCACCGATAAAAAACGCATTGCCGCAACACTAGAAAGCTTGGGCAACTGCAAAAATTTGAACTCCAATTTGATAGGAACAATCTCGATGTTTTCCGATGTCTCATAGGCAGAGGCAAGATGAAGATAACCAATGGCTTCCATAGTTTTTTCTCAACTTTTTGGTGATGACAATTCCCTGATTTCGGCAGACCTAAAGTAGTTTTTAGGCTGATCTGATAACTACTGATAGTGGGACGCTTAAGTATTTACAACAAAGCTAACAAACGTTTTTCCGATTTTATGAGAAAAATTTTTGCTAGTTATTGACTATGAGCAAAGAAAATTGATACTTCTTGTTTATGCCTAATATTTAATCAATAATGAATATATAAAAATATACCACTTCTCCTCAGTATTGATAGTGGTTATTATAGATATTTTAAGTATTTTTGAGAATTACCTTGAGAAGCTGTCTGAGAGGATGGTTTCAAAAGTTGAATTTACTCATACGAGTTCTTGATGAAGAAGCAGAGAAAACACCCCTGGCCAAGGTCAGGTTTAAAGGAGAATTGGTATCACGCTATTTAACTTTGATCTGGGTTTCATCAATGCAATTTTTTCCCTACACATCATCTTGAGGGACTTTGAGAAATTAAATTATTCAACCATCCAAGATATGATGAGAATCTTTTTCTCCCGCTCCGCCCCTGTACCGCTTCAAGATTGAATATTTTTTTAGTTGGAAGTCCCTGAGTCGTTTTAAAACCTGTGGAAAACTTGTGGAAAACTTTTCGGGGTTTTCCACAAGGTAATTATACTTGATGGGGTTTTCCACAGAATCTTGGAGATTTTTCCACAAAAAAGATTTGTTTTTCCACAGAGTAATTTAGATTTAATCGTTTTTTATACTTAACTTAATATTTTGAATTCATTCCTTAACGATGGAGATGGTTAATAAGAGTGTAGCCTGTGGAAAACTCAAGATTAATTTCTGGATGATTTTTGCGAACGACTGCTCATGTTGATACGATCGCTCAGTTGCCTTAAAGTTTGGACTAAATTGCGATCGCTTTCTCTTAGCTGGGTAATTTTCTCACAACTATATAACACTGTGGTGTGATCTTTCCCGCCAAACTCCTCACCAATTCTCGGTAAGCTTAAATCGGTGTGTTGACGCATTAAATACATCCCAATTTGCCGCGCCCAGCTAATTTCCCGTCGGCGTGAGTTACCTTTGAGGTCTTCAACTGAGAGCGTAAAAGTATCAGCAACCGCCGCTAAAATTGTCTCTGGAGTGGCGGCAACTTTTTCACTCGGCGTTTCTAAAACAGGGGTAATATTCTCTACTGTCATTGGCAAACCCCAAATGGAAATGTATGCCAAAGCCCTAATTAATGCTCCTTCTAATTCCCGAATATTAGAAGTGTAGTTAGTTGCTATATACTCAATTACATCCTTAGGCAAGCGGATATTTTCATACTCTGCTTTCTTTTGTAAAATCGCCATCCGTGTTTCTAAATCAGGCGGTTGGATATCGGCAATTAACCCCATAGAAAATCGTGAAGACAACCGCTCTTGTAGTTGGGGAATTTGGTTTGGGGGACGGTCAGAAGCAATGACAACTTGTTTGCCTGCTTCATGTAACGTATTAAAAGTATGGAAAAATTCTTCTTGTGTATATTCTTTACCTTCAAGAAACTGAATATCATCTACTAACAACACATCAGCCGCCCGGTAGTGTTCTCGAAAACTCTGCATACTATCTTTGCGGATAGCTGTAATTAAGTCGTTAGTAAACTGCTCACAAGAAACGTAAAAGATTTTAGAATCTGAGCAAATCTCCCAGCGATAATGACCGATAGCCTGCATCAGGTGGGTTTTACCTAAGCCAACACCACCGCATAAAAACAGGGGATTAAACTCTCTACCGGGATATTCAGCCACCGCTAAGGATGCGGCGTGCGCCATCCGGTTATTAGCTCCCACCACAAACCGAGAAAATACATATTTTGAGTTTAATTCCACATTTGTTTGGGTTTTTTGTGGCACAGTTTCAGATGCTGCTTTGGGTTGAGTAAATTCCCATGTGGTTTCGGTTTCCCCTAATTGCGGAACTTCTTCACCTTTGACAACTGTAATGTGAATTTCAACTGGATATCCCAAAATATTCTGCACTACATTAGCAATGGTATTGATGTAATACTTCTGTAACCAATTACGGGCGAAGGGATTTGGGGTAATGATAACTAAGCAATTATTTTCTAACCGCTCGGCATTAGCAGTTTTAATCCATGTTTCAAAGGTAGGCCGGGATAATTCTAGCTGTAGACGCTCTAGCACCTGAGACCACAGACTGTCAAGAGAAATTTCCATCACCTATCACCTTTGCTGCTAATCGCCAAAATAGAAGATATGAGCAAGCACTAATTTACAATTCAGATGCTCTAGACCTAGAGTCAAGTTTGAGTTGTAATCATTTTGGGGCTACCCAGTAGGCATTATCCTAGCACCCACCGACTAACACGGAGAAACAAAGACACATGAAGACGACAGTGCATAATTTTCAACTACAAAAGATGGATGGCTGGGGTTGGTTACTTTCTCAGAAATCAACCAATCTCAGGTTAATGCTGTTAAGTGGAATAGCTGTGGTGTCTTTGGGAGGTTGTGGTTTTTTACCAAGTAAAACCTTTGAAAATTCGACAAATCAGCCTTTAGTTTCTAATCCTCAGACTGCTAACTCGGAAACTGCGATCGCAGTTCCACCCATTATCGCAACTTCTGGAGACCCTAATTATGTAGTTGGCGTAGTCCGCAATGTAGGCGGTGCAGTGGTGCGGATTGATTCTTCCAGAACTGTGACATCTCGTGTTCCAGACGAATATAACGATCCGTTTTTTAGACGTTTTTTTGGCGATGCCCAACCTCGACAACGAGTTGAACGCGGTAGCGGTTCGGGATTTATCATTAGTTCTTCTGGGCAGATTTTGACAAATTCCCATGTGGTCGATGGTGCAGATACTGTAACAGTTACCCTCAAAGATGGTCGGACTTTTGATGGCAAAGTGCAGGGAGAAGACCCAGTAACAGACGTAGCTGTAATTCAAATTAATGCCAATAACCTACCTACTATATCTTTGGGTAATTCGGAAACTTTACAACCAGGAGAAGCTGTCATTGCGATTGGTAATCCTTTGGGTTTAAACAATACTGTGACCTCAGGAATCATTAGTGCCACAGGTCGTTCTAGTACTGATATTGGCGCGAGTGATAAACGTGTAGATTATATTCAAACCGATGCAGCTATTAACCCTGGTAACTCTGGTGGGCCATTGCTGAATGCGCGGGGTCAAGTTATTGGGATGAACACGGCAATTTTGCGTGGCGCGCAAGGTTTGGGATTTGCCATTCCCATTAACACAGTCCAGAAAATTGCTCAACAATTAATTAGTAAAGGCCGAGTTGACCATCCTTATTTGGGTGTGCAGATGGTGACGCTGACCCCAGAAATTAAAGAAAGGATCAACGAGCGATTTGGCGAGCGGATGAATTTCACAGCCGATAAAGGTGTATTGTTAGTCAATATTATTCCGCGATCGCCAGCTGCTGTAGCCGGACTACGCCCAGGAGATGTGATTCGTCAAATTAATGGCCAGTCTGTGACCACCGTCGAGCAAGTGCAAAGACTGGTAGAAAATAGTCAAATTGGTAATCCTGTACCCGTACAAGTAGAACGTAACGGACAAATCCTCGAAGTTCCAGTCCGTCCTGCGCCACTGCCCGCCCAACAAGAAAGCTAACTGAAGTCTGAAGTGAATACTTGAAGAATTGAGGTTAAGAAAATTATATGTAGATAATTAGAAAATTTTATGTTAGCGAAAATTGACAATTAATAATTGTCAATTTTTATTTAATTATGTGTTCAAATTCTTAATTATTTGCTAGTAGTTCACAGGAGTTTTTTTCTATGGCTGACTTGCTACCAATAGCGCAATTGGGCGACCCCATCATTAGAGAAAAAGCGGCTTGGGTTGATAATATCCATGATGAAAAAATTCAAAAATTAATTGATGATTTAATTGCGACAGTTTCGCAAGCTAATGGTGTTGGGATTGCCGCACCCCAAGTTGCCGAACAACAGCGTTTATTTATTGTCGCTTCTCGCCCAAACCCTAGGTATCCCAATGCTCCTACGATGGAACCCACTGCCATGATTAACCCTAGGATAGTGTCACATTCTGAAGAAATTGTTAAGGGTTGGGAAGGTTGTTTATGTATTCCTGGGATTAGAGGATTAGTGCCTAGATATCAGGCTATTGAAGTTGAATATTATGACCGCGATGGTAAATTGCAAAAGCAAGAATTAACAGACTTTGTAGCGCGGATTTTTCAGCATGAATACGATCATCTTGACGGGATTGTATTTATCGATCGCGTCGAAACTACCCACGATCTAATCACCGAGCAAGAATACCAAAAACGGGTAGTTAACATTACTTAATCTAAAATAAATCTTGAGAGTGATTTCCCCTACGGAAATTATGAGTTATATTTAACCTATTGTTAACCTTTTAGCCTTGGTGCAACTATCGAGTAAATGACCAAAACTCTCAGTAGTCGAGGTTTAAGTCCGAAAGAGGCTTTGTCTCCTGACTTAAGCTCTACTCAGCGTCACAGCGATGAACTAAAAGTGAATAAGAACACTAGTTTAGCAACGCTGCCAACTGGTGAATTGCAGATTATCCATATAACTCACGGTCGCATTCGCATCCGCGCTACTGACGGTAGTCTCAACTCAAGGCTAGAACCAGTAATTCAACATCTACAGCAATGCCAAGGTGTCAAAGAAGTTGCTATCAACGAGCAAACAAGCAGTTTGCTAGTGACATTTGATGAAACCCAGCTAGCATTACCGCAGATGTTTGCTATACTCAAAAAACTGAATATTCATCCTGCACCAACCTCGCCAGAGTCGAGAAGTGGCAAAGACCCCTTTGCTGCTTGGAAATCCTCGGACTTTTGGCTTGAGCAAACTATCTCCTTCATTCCTTTGATGACAGGATTAGCAGTGACAGGAGGATTGGGAATTAGCGGACTCGCTTCTATCCCTGTCTATATGATTACCGCAGACGCAACTCGTCGGGTAATTGACTACCTAGAACCGCAAATTGCCAAATCAGATAGCCACAAACAGCTACAAACTGGCACGAGTCAATCTGCAAAACCAAATAACCCAACTAAAGCGAAATTGACACAAGCACTAACTAAACCTGTAGTTGAACCAGTTAGGCAAGACGTAAAACGGAGCGCAAATATTGTCTATACTGTAGTTCATACTATTCCTGGCAGGATTAGGTTTCATATACCCCGGATTGCCCAGGATCAAGCATATGCAAGACGGTTGGAAAGGTTGTTAAAAACAGACGCGCAAGTAACTAACTTGCGGATGAATTGTGATGCAGCTTCAATTGCGATTGCATTTCATCCGGGTGATGTCAAAGTCAGCCATTGGGTAAAACTGATGGAATTGGCTTTGCAAATCAACCCTTCTAAACCTAAAGTGCCAACCCCAGAGCCGCAACAGCTTTTAGAACCAAATACTCAGTCTGTTGTATCCTCCGATACAACAAAAACACCAGTAAAAAGTAACAATCTAAACATATCTAGTCTATGGGCTGATATGAAGCCCGCAGCTATGTCTTTTTCTTTAGCCTATATGGCGAACTTTCCGTTGTAGATCGTTCCGTTAAGGAACACAGGAGGATGAAAATGGAGGGTTCAGTATCCTCATCGGCATCGCAGCCTCCTGGGCCTAGCCCCTGGAAAATAGCAGCCACTTTCACAACAGTAGAGCAGCAGAGGCTTAGAAGAACTATAAATCTTCACTCAGCACTCAGCAAATCTGTGCCAAGCTTAGAGAACTTGTGCAAAGCAACCCCAGTGGTGAAAACCGCTCAAACTGGGGCACTGCGAGACTCTCAAAGGCGAACGCACAGTGATTTTGCCACCGCCATTATAAATTTAACTAGATTGACTCAATCTGCCAACGAAGCAACGGCAGGTATCGCCGCCATCCCAACCAGCAGAATTTAACAACATATCAGCAAATTTTGTTTGCAGTAGCTCACCATTCTTGTTTGATTGGAGAGATAATTTGCGATCGCAAATTAAAAACTACTGCCTGATAAACCAAGTTTTCTACTACTTTATGCGAGATCAGGAATGACACCATTGACAGCACAACTAGTATCCCCCGCAGTTCAACAAGCTTCAGAAACTGAAGTCAAAGAAGAGGTTCCTCTGGGTGCGAAGGTTTATGAAACTGTAGGTACGGTGGTTTTAGCGCAGCCAAGAAAATCTCATGGCAAAGTCTCTTTAGTCAACAACAATGGACGCTCTCATCCAGCGATCCCCAAAGTTGTCTATAGTGTTATCCATGCAGTACCCGGAAGAATGCGGTTGCGTATTCCCAAGTTGCGTGATAACTCTGCATATATGCAACGTCTCCAAACGTTGTTAGAAGTTGATCCCCTCGTTACCAGCGTCAGAATTAAACCTGCGGCGGCCTCGTTAGTTGTGACTTATAAAACTAGTCAAGTCAGCGATGCCAAAATGCGGTTGCGCCTTAGCTGTCTGATTATGACGGCTAATGATGCCAACGTTGTGCTGTTGGAGCAGAAAAAGTCATTAAAAGCTAAAGAGAATGCAGAAGCAGGCAATTGGCCAGGATTGCAACTTTCGGCTGTAGCTACTGGGTTAGCGGTGCTAGGTGGGCCGTTAGGATTTTCTGTCCCACCAATTATGGTGGCGGGAACTATTGCGCTAGCAACATTGCCTGTCTTCCAAAGAGCCATCGTCGGACTGTTGATGCAGCGAAAACTAACGATTGATGTGTTGGATTTGTTGGCAATTGTCATTACCACAGTCCAAGGCCAGTTTCTCACCCCAGCCTTAATGCTGAGTTTAATTGAAATTGGTGAAAATATCCGCGATCGCACCGCCCGTTCTTCCAAAATGCAGACATTAGATTTGCTCAACTCTTTAGGGCAATTCGTTTGGGTAGAACGTGATGGACAAAAAGTGCAAATCTCCATCAAAGAAGTCAGAAGTGGCGACACTGTAATTGTCTATCCTGGCGAACAAGTCCCAGTGGATGGCAGCATCTTACGAGGTAAAGCCTTACTAGATGAACAGAAACTCACAGGTGAATCAGTCCCCGTCTTAAAGACTCAAGGACAACCTGTTTTTGCTTCTACATTGGTCAGAGAAGGCAGTATCTATATCTTGGCAGAAAGAGTAGGTAACGATACCCGCGCCGGACAAAGCATCAAACTTATGGAAGAAGCTCCAGTCCACGATACGCGGATGGAAAACTGCGCCATCAAGATTGCCGAAAAAGCTGTTCTCCCTACCTTGCTCTTGGGTGCAGGCGTGTTTGCCATCACCCGCAACGCTGCTAGAGCCGCCAGCGTGCTTACCCTCGACTTTGCCACCGGGATCAGAGTATCCGTCCCGACAACTGTTTTGGCAGCTTTAACTTACGCCGCCCGCCACGGCATTCTCATCCGTAGTGGTCGCGCCTTAGAACAATTGGCAGAAGTTGATACTATTGTCTTTGACAAGACTGGTACTTTAACTAAGGGTGAAGTTGCAGTTATTGGCGTTGATAGTTTCAATCCTGATGTCGCCAACGATAGAGTTTTAGCTATCGCCGCCGCCGCCGAGCAACGATTAACACACCCAGTAGCCGAAGCGGTAATTCGTTATGCCGAAGCACAGCAAACTGTTATCCCCAGCCGCAGCAAGTGGAACTATAAACTTGGCTTGGGTGTAGAAGCAGAGATTTATGGCGAGCCTGTTTATGTCGGTAGCGAGCGCTTCTTACGTCAACAAGGCGTGAATATGGAAGCTCTCAACGATAGCAACAGAGTAAATTCTGTGATTTATGTTGCCAGTAATGGGCAACTTCTCGGTAGAATAAGATATAGTGATGTTCTTCGCCCAGAAACCCGGAAAGTAATTAACCATCTGTTGACGGTCGAAGGTGTAGAAGTGCATATGCTCACCGGCGACAATCAACGCACAGCCAAAGCTGTAGCCGCAGAACTCGGAATTGCCCCAGCTAATACTCACGCCGAAGCATTCCCCGAACAAAAAGCCGCCGTTGTCCGCGGACTGCACGAACAAGGCAAGACAGTTGCCTTCGTGGGAGATGGAATTAACGACTCCCCAGCTTTAGCCTACGCTGATGTTTCAGTATCCTTTGCTCACGGCTCAGAAATTGCCCGTGAGACAGCAGATGTAGTGCTGATGGAAAATGACTTACATGGAATTTTAGAGGCGATCGCTCTGGCACGCAACGCCAAAAAATTGATTCGGCAAAATACCAGTATTGTTGCTATTCCTAATATCGCAGCAATGGCGATCGCAGTGCTATTTGGGCTAAACCCCTTAGGCGCAACAGTAGTTAACAATGGTTCAACCATCGTTGCAGGTGTTAACGGCTTACGTCCAATTCTTAAAAATTCCCCACAAAAAGCTCTACCATCAGCAAGATGAGGTAAGACCTTGGGTAGATTAAGCTAGATAGCTTTCTGAAAACCTTTCAATTTAACTGGAGATACTTAAATTATGCCGAAAATTACTGATTTTGTTGAAGATGCAGGCGCACCTGGAATCATTGCCGGTATTGGTGCAGTGTTACTCGCACCTGTGCTTATTCCTGTGGTTGCTGGAATTGGCAAACCCATAGCTAAATCTATCATCAAAGGTGGAATTGTTGCTTACGAAAAAAGCAAAGGAGCCTTTGCAGAACTAGGTGAAACCTGGGAAGACATCGTAGCGGAAGCGAAAGCAGAACTGGCAGAAGACAGAGAAACCCCTTTGTTTGAAGCTGCTGCTACCCCAGTTGACAGCACATCTGAGAATGGTGCATAAACTTGCCGCCTGTTTTTGGGAAAGGATGAAGCATCAAGTTTCATACTCAATACTTCAAACTTTCCTCTTCTTCAGATATAGCAGTTCTCAATCATTCATTAATCGAAATATCCCCGACTTTTTGAATAAATCGGGGATCTGAACAAAATAATTTACCAATCAAATAGGAAAGTATTCCACGTATCAATCAGGAGGATGGATGTGTTTACAAATAATCATGGTAACGTCACTATGATGCCTAAAGTTGTGGAGGCAGCAGCCTTGAACACGCCATCCAAACCTATCTCTACAAAAATTATTAGCGATACCCCAGGTAGGCTGCGTTTAAGAATTGCCCCCTCTCATCGTCAAGCTGGGGAACTACAACGTATTGTGAAAATGTTGGATGCTCAACCTCATATTAGTCATGTAAAAACTAATGTGCATAACGGTAGTATTGCCATCCACTACGATCGCCATGATGAAAGTTTACAAAATGTAGTAGCTACACTCAAAGATATTGGCTTGATTTTTGCTGACGTAGCTGCCGCTAGCGAAAGTCACACGGAAGCAGCCGCTACAGTGGCAAATGCTGTTTTTGATTTAAACGAGAGAGTGGAAAAAGCCACAAATGGTGTAGTTGATTTACGCTTTATCTTTCCTTTAGCACTGGGATGTTTATCTGTGCGTCAGTTGCTAGTTAAAGGCTTGCAACTAGAAATTATTCCTTGGTATGTCTTGGCATGGTACGCCTTTGATAGTTTTATCAAACTGCATGGAGTCAAGAAACCAGAGCCTATTAGTGTAGAGGAAAAATAGCATCAATTTTAATAAATTTTTCATTCAACCAAAAATAGCAGATTTCTGGAACGGACACAAAATCAGATGTAGAACAGTTTAGATCTCACTTGAACCAAAAAATATCAAGAGGGGCTAATGATTAATCGAGTTGTCAATCTGATTTTTATAGATTTTTTTGCTGTCACAATTAACCTCACACTAGGTACGGTGCTTCGGAGCAAAATCTGTAATTACTCATGGGAAAGTGCATATCCCACAAAAAAGACACATTCTTACGCATCTGAATCAACAGACATATTGGAGCAAGAACTAGATTCGACCGACTAATTGATTTAAAACGTATTGAGGACTTACGCACAAAGTTTGTCTGTGGAGGCTGGGTTAATGGGTGTAGGGTGTGGGGAGTCCTCCTTTAAAAAAGAAGTTTCAAATAAGGACGCTATATTTCTTGCGCTTTCTTCTTTTCATATATTTTCTGATTTCTTCCCCTTCCAAGGCGAGGCTTTAGACCCAATACGGTTCAGTTAAGAGAATAGTAGGTTGAGTGTAGCGATAGCGTAACCCAACAAAGTATGCCTGAATGTTGGGTTCCGTTCCTCCACCCAACCTACACCTACTAGTACAGGTCAGCGTAAATAAACAGACTATCTAGAATTGCTAAAAGGCTTGTGGTATCGTTATTCTTTCTTTTTACTTTTGCCTTTTTGTACTAGAGAGGATTAGCTTCTGTTACTACTTCTGGCAGTGGAATGAATTCTGTTTCATCTGGTACACTACTAAATTGGCGATCGCGCCAATCAGCTTTTGCTTGTTCAATTCGTTCTGGTCGGCTAGAGACGAAATTCCACCATTTGTAGCGTGTACCTAATGGCTCACCGCCGATGACAATGCACCGAGCCGCAGTAGCAGCAGAAATCTTGACTTCCTCACCTGGCTCCAAAATAGCGAGACGATATGGCTCTAAAACTTCATTATTAATACTTAATCCCTCTGTCACGCTGTATACTGCTCTTTCTGAATAATTAGTGGGGATAGTAAAGTGAGAGTTGGCAGACAACAGCCCATCTAAATAAAGGATGGGTGAAAAAACTTTGACAGGTGAGGTATGACCATAGGCTTCACCCGCAATCAGTTTAATAGCAACGCCATTCTCTTCCCAACTAGGAATCCCTTCGGCCGGATAATGAATAAACCAAGGATCGACTTCTTCGTATTCGACAGGCAAAGCAATCCAAGTTTGAATACCATGAATACTGACTTCATTGTGACGCTCAGAATCGGGAGAGCGTTCTGAATGTACAATTCCTTTACCTGCTGTCATCCAGTTGACTGCACCAGGTTGAATCTCTTGGACAACCCCTAAGCTGTCGCGGTGCATAATAGCACCCTCAAATAAATAAGTGAGCGTGGCCAGATTAATGTGCGGATGTGGCCTGACATCAATACCTTTGTTGGGTGGTAAAACCGATGGCCCAAGATGATCGAAAAAAATAAACGGCCCAACCATCTGCTGCTGAGGATATGGCAAGCTACGGCGGGCAACAAACCCACCCAAATCTTTGACTTCAGGTTCAATCAGTTGAAGTATTGTCATAAATGATGGGGGGTAATAGGTAAATGCTGAACTTATTATAATGAGATTCATTAGCTTCAAAGCTATCCATATTCGCTTCAATGGCGTTCATCTAGTCTGTGTACTTAATCTGTCTTGAAGTTGATTTATTTACACAGTTAGTTTTTGATAAATTTGCCGAAGACAGTAAATTGCCACAGTTTATGCTCATTCGTTCTGCTACAGCCAATGATATCCCCGCAGTTTTGCCTATGGTAGGCAAGATTTGTGCATTACATGAAACTTGGGATAATGCGAAGTATGGTTTTATACCATATATAGAGCAGCGTTATGAAAAATGGTTAACGAGGATGGCTCAAAGCGATCGCAGCGTCTTTTTAGTAGCAGAAGATAATCAGCAGCTTGTAGCATTTATAGTATCAACAATAGAGCAAGAAATCCCAATTTATCGTATCCAAGAATTTGCGTTTGTTCACGATTTATGGGTAGAGCCAGAACACCGTCAAAAAGGCATTGCTCGAGAAATGGTAATGTTAAGTATTGAGCGGTTTCACCAAATGGGAATCAAACAAATTCGATTAGATACAGCAGCAGTAAATGAAAGTGCCAGAAGACTATTTACATCCTGTGGTTTTCGCTTTAGTACTATCGAAATGCTCAAAGAAATCTAGCAACTATATTCTCTATTCCCGCCTCGAGGGACTAGTCAATTTATCTGTGACAATTATGGTATTTTAGCTTAATCGACAAGCTTGTTCTCTAGTTGGATTTTCTGCTAATTGCACCATTACTAAAACTGCAGGAATATTGCCCACAGTTCCCGATAAATGACCCTTATGACCTTGTGCATCTATTTTTGTATTTTGGTCTTCGCCAAATGAAATGTCACCAGGCCCCATTTCTACTCTTTGTCCGTCCATAGTCTCGACAAACCAACGTCCCGACAAAGGGATAATCCACTGGGGCTTTGGGTTTTCATGCCAGTCTCCTACCCATTCCACAGGTAACACAGTAAAAGTGATTGTGGCATCAGACTGCTTCAAGTTTGCCAGCCACTGGGGTCAAGTATCTGGTGCTATGCCTTGCTGGATAAATTCGTGAATTTGACAGCTGATTGATGGCTAATACCGTCTTTATCAGTCCAGACGTGCCAATAATCAATGGTTGGCTTTGGTGATTGATTCTCCATAAAAAATGACTCTCAAAATATCAATTAACTGGGATTTATCCAACTGTAACTGTGTAATTTTGCCCTTCCCACTTGTGGGTATCAATCCAGAAAAATGTAAATATGATTGAATTATTTGGCGTATCAAAAACAGGTATATCAACAAAATACACCCCTAATTTTGTCGAGATAGAAGGTGTATCTTTAACAGTTTGCCAATTATCATCTGACCAGTGTAACAAAAAAGCTACTAAAGCTTGAATTCGCAGTGTATAACCTCTTTTAATTTTGTTGATTTGACGGTTAAATTTCCAAATTTCTAGGAATTTACACTGGCTTCTTTTACCTAAGTAACGATTAGCTACCTCGGGAATTAAATCAAATACTTGTCCGTCGTAGGTTGACCGCAGCAGTTTGATATAAGTAAGTCGATGCAATAAAACCAAACTATGTGAAGAAAAGTAAATAAGGCTCAAACGCTTTTTCCCCCTGCCCCCTGCCCCCTGCCCCCTGCCCCCTGCCTTATTCCAACAATAATTATTTACACCGACTTACTTACTCGGCGTGCGCCCACATTAAAGGCATTGCGGAACCTGTTGGTTTGCCTAAGTACAAATGCACATCAGGTTTATCTACTTCATCCCAAACTTGTTCTGGTAACAAACAAGTATGAGAAGCAAATCCTTCCATTGCTTTGATATATGTTTTGACATCACCGCCAATAGCTAATTCATAATGTCCTCGTTCTCCTGTCAAAAGAGGCCAAGCCCGCCCTTTACCCCAACCAGTATAAGGGTCTCCGTTTTCTTGCTGTCCGTAACCGTCGTGATTGTAACGATGCCAACAAGGGCCAACGGGTGTATCTACTTTTAAGACGGCATCAATTACTTTGACAGAATCTACAATAATTGGGTCATTGGGTTGACGAATTCCATAGCGCACTAGTTGTAAAAATCCGCCATCAACAATTTCTTTTGCCGGAAATTCTCTTGGTTGTCCTGCTGGCTGATTTGCAATTACAACAGTTCCTTGATTAGGATTTTCGTTTGGTTGAGGATGATTGATATCTGTAGGGGTAATCCGAATGTAGTGTTGTTTGATGCCAGGAACTAAAGTGCCTTCGGTAGTTACTGTCCAGTCTTCAATGTGTGATTCTAAAAAATCGGCGTATTCTTCAATAAATTGTGCTGTTGCTTCATCACCAGTTCGTCGGACAAATTGGGCAGCGCAGATTAAAGCCGCAATATTGGCTGCTAATGTTGATGGTGAATAACCACTATTTTCTTCCCAGCGTTCTTGTTGGGTGGCTGGGCCGTGACGAATTAAATAACCAGCCGCCCGTAAAATCATCGGATAAATATCAAAGTTTAGTGGTACTTTTTCTTGATGTAATAGCCATGCTAAAAGAATGGGAAAGGCTATTTCATCAAGCTGCATCCCTTTCCAGTAGGGTTCACCATCAACCCAAAAGTTTTGGGCAAATCCGCCATCTTCTTGTTGACTGGTAGCTAGATAAATGAGCGATCGCACTGCTGTATCTGTTTCTCCAGCCGCGACTAAACCTGCTACACTACTTACCATGTCCCGCGTCCAAACAAGATGGTATCCGCCTTGGTCTTGGTCGTCTTTCGCTTCGCCCCAAGGGATAGCCATAGATGCAATTAAAGCGCCAGGATAGGTTTTATCTTCGTGGGCTAATAACAAACTAATGCTGGTGTGATATAATTTTCCCTCATCACAAGAGACATTTTCTAATGGTTTGATGTTGTCGTGCGATCGCTTCCACTGTTCGATATAGTGTTGCTTTTGTTGTGCAGATATGAGGATTTATGAGATTTATTTTCTAACCGTTCGCAGTAAAACCTGGATACAAAGTCATACCACCATCAACAAATAGGGTTGCACCATTCACATAATCAGAGTCATCAGAAGCCAACCAAACTGCTACTTTGCCAATATCTTCTACTTCACCGACTCGTTTAGCTGGAATCAGTTGTAATAATTTTGCTTCTGCTTGTGGAGTATCCCAAGCTGATTGATTAATTGGGGTTTTAATTGCACCAGGCGCAATACTATTAACGCGAATTTTGTGCGGTGCAAGTTCTTGAGCAATACTTCGCATCATCATATTAATACCGCCTTTACTAGCCGCATAATTAACATGACCAGACCAAGGAATTACCTCATGCACTGAACTAATACAAATAATTTTTCCGGCAGCAGATGAAATTTGTGGCTGTACACCCCGACGTAAAAATTCTTTTGCGGCTTCTCTAGCACATAAAAATTGACCTGTAAGATTTATACCAATTACTGCATTCCATTGTTCGAGAGTCATGTCTACAAAAGGCGAATCTTTCTGCAAACCTGCATTATTCACTAAAATGTCAATAGTTCCAAAGTGCTGAAGTGTTTTGCTAAACATTGCTTTCACTTCTTCTTCTTTACTGACATCAGCTTGAATAGCAATAGCTTCACCGTTTGCAGCCTGAATATCATTAACAATTTTGTGGGCTGCTTCTGCTTCTGAATGGTAGTTAACAACTACAGATGCACCTGATGAGGCCAAACTGCGCGCTATAGCTTCACCAATGCCAGAACTAGCACCAGTTACCAGTGCTTTTTGACCTTTGAGTAGATAAGGGGAATAGGCCATAGTTTTTCCTGAAAATCTCCTGCGATGGCTAATGCTGAAAAAAATCTACTTTTTATTACTTTGCTGTTGCAATTCTCTATAGCAGTACTCAATGAAATAGAAATAAATTCGCTCCTGACTCTTGATTATCAGCCTCATTGATTACTTTGTAAATCAAATAAGATTGCTATATATGATTTAAAGTTAAGTTAGACTTAATAGCTATATCCTTTAAGTAGTTAAAGTAATTGCACTCTGGCATTACTGTACTAGGTTTGTAGTGGCTATTGCCTCCAACTATTGGAGGAATAAATAATTATTTCTCAAGGTGTAGAAAAATTTCACCAAGGTTTCATAATTAAATAAAATATTGAAAATTACAATACCTTATACCAATTCACAATTCACAATTCACAATTGCCAATTGTGAATTGGTATGACTTTTCCGTATGAGGTGAAAAATGAAAAGGGTGTGGCGCAACGGGTGTAGGGAACCCCATATTTAAAAGCAGGGGTTTCAAAAAGGACGCGCTCGTTCTCGTACTACGTATCTCGCCACACATCTTTTTATCAAGTTAAAGGTCAAAAGTAAATTGTCATTATGAACGTCATTTACTAGCTGAACGGTCAGTAGGCGTCTACACAGCAATATTGGGTTGCCAGACTACTAGGTTACTATCTTTGACTGCAACTTGGTATGATTTCTGCTATTGGGCTTTTCTGCCTTAAGTAGAAGCAGAATTTCATGAGAATTTCATTTTTTTCCGAAAAGCTAGAAATTAGGTGAACGGTAAAACCGCCACTTATAAAAAGTCGTTGCTAAAAATATGTTGATCAAGAGCAAAATTCTTTGGTTGAGGCTTTTGCGTCAAATGCTTCGACCTAAGCGATTGGCTTTTGTTGAAGCTTGTGTAATTGGGTTGGTGTCTGGGCTAGCAGCAGTTCTGTTAGGGCAGGCGGTAGACTGGGCTGGAGCATTGCGCGTACATCTTTCTTACCTGTGGCCTGCCTACTTCGTATTACCTGCTATCGGTTTGTTAGGCGGAATTTTAGCAGGTTGGTTGGTGGAACGCTTTGCGCCGGAAGCATCAGGGAGTGGGATGTCTGAAGTTAAAGCAGTGTTGGCTCGTGTGCCGATGCCTTTAAATCTGCGAATTGCTTTAGTCAAGCTAGTTAGTGCAACTTTAGTCTTGGGTTCGGGTATGCCTTTAGGGCGGGAAGGCCCAACTGTGCAAATTGGTGCAGCATTGGCAAATCAGTTGAGTAATTGGGTTCCAACGTCCCCAGAACATCGCCGTCAACTGATAGCGGCTGGAGCCGGAGCCGGATTAGCAGCGGCTTTTAATGCACCGATCGCAGGTGTATTATTTGTAGTGGAAGAACTTTTACAAGATGTATCAGGTATTACACTTGGTACGGCAATTTTGGCTTCTTTTATTGCTGCGGTAATTTCCCGACTCTACGGTAGTCATAGCTTAGATTTAAATTTGAATTTAGCAGTTACCCATACAACATTCTTCGCTCCAGAAATTCCTTTTTACTTGATTTTAGGAGTGTTGGCAGGGCTATTAGGTATTTTATTTAATCAAGGTGTGATTGCGAGTCTCGCTGTTAACCGTCGTGTCATCAAGCTAAGTTTACCTTGGCGCTTAGGCATTGTTGGTTTAGTTACTGGCGTTGTCATTGCGCTATTACCAATAACTTTTCGTAATAATGCTGGGCTAAGAGAGATTTTACTTGTGGGTAGTGCTAATTGGCTATTTGCAGCGATCGCTTTTTTAGTCCAATTTACCCTCATTATCTTTACCTACGGTTCGGGCGCACCAGGGGGTTTATTAGTTCCCACCTTGGTATTAGGTGCAGCCCTGGGTTATTTAGTAGGGGCGACAGAACAAAGTTTGCTAGGTATGAGTGCGGCAACAACCTACGCTCATGTGGGTATGGCGGCATTTTTTAGTGCTGTTTCTAAAGTACCCATTACCGCAGTCATCATTGTATTCGAGATGACCACAGATTTTAATTTGGTGTTACCGCTGATGATTGTCTCTGTGGTTGCCTATTTAGTAGCAGAAAAAATTGACCCCAGGTCGCTTTACGATTTGTTATTGGAGTGGAAAGGCATTCACATTACCAAAGAACCAAGCAAAGAAGGGCTTTTAGCCCAACTAACTGCCGCAGATGTGATGCAGCAGCGTGTGGAAACCTTATCTAGCCAAATGAGTATTGATGAAGCTGTACAGGCATTTTCTCAATCTCATCATCGCAACTTCCCAGTTTTACATCAGGGTAAAGTTGTGAGTATTGTCACGCAAAAAGATTTAGTGAATCTTGGCTCGCAACACTTAGCTACAGATACAGTCATTAGTGAGATTATGACACCAGAGCCAGTGACAGTCAGCCCTACAGCGACACTAGCTTACGTGTTACATTTACTTAATCGGTATAACCTCAGCTGCTTACCTGTGACAGAAGGTAGAAAATTAATTGGAATTATTACCCGGAGTGATATTATCCGCGTAGAAGCAGAACGCCTAAGTGGCAATACACAACAGGTGGAACCAAAATCAGCACCTTCTGATGTCATTCACCAAACTCACGCTCCCGCTACAGGGAAAGGTAGATTACTAGTACCACTTTCCCATCCACAGACAGCTAAAACTTTATTGACAATGGCAGCTGCGATCGCCAAAGAACGCAACTATGAAATAGAATGCTTACAAGTAATTCTTGTTCCACCTAACCGCATCCCATCCCAAACACCCGTAGAAACAGCTAAAAGTCTCTGTCTGTTGCAGCAAGCAATACTTTTAGGCGAAGATTGGCGGATTCCTGTTCACACCCAAATTCGAGTAGCCCATAATGTAGCTGCCCCAATTTTAGAGACTGTGAAAGAGCGACACATAGACTTGGTACTGATGGGATGGAAAGGGACTACAGCAACTCCTGGGAGAGTTTTTAGCCGAGTTGTCGATACGGTAATTCGCCAGGCTCCTTGTCATGTTGTCTTAGCTAAATTGAATGATAAAAGAGTCTTTGAGCGTTGGTTACTGCCAATAGCGGGTGGCCCTAACTCTAAGCAAGCAATTAAATTATTACCTGCCCTTGCTTCTTTAAGCACATCACCGCAAATCAATCTGTGTCAAGTTTTTCAGTCAAATGAATCAATTGCTGACACAACATTACTAGAAAAATCTGTCCGTTTTCTTCAACGGCGCGTCAAGGGTAAGGTAGTCGCAACTCCTGTCCAAGCTCATTCTATTGCTGATGCTGTACTTAAGTGCGCTCAACAAGATAATAGTGATGTGATTATTCTCGGAGCTAGCCGTGAAAGTCTACTACAACAGGCAATTCAGGGAAATATCCCAGAGCATATTTCTCGCAAGAGTGATTGCACTGTGATTATGGTTAAAACATAATTATGAATCTGAATTACGGCATTTACGTGTTGTGGCTGGAAAAACCACAGTCTAGATTATAGTTATTTCACTTGTTGACCAGCGTAATTTCAAGAAGGCTTTTAGCACTGAGTTAATTATGCGGCTAATATTAGTTGAAGATGAAGCAGATTTAGGTGCAGCTATCAAACAAGTCCTCAGTCATGAGGCTTATGTAGTTGATTGGTTTTTAGATGGAACTCAGGCGTGGCAATATCTAGAAACAGGCTGGACTGAGTACACCTTAGCAATTTTTGATTGGATGTTACCTGGCGTTTCCGGTGTAGAATTGTGTAGATGGTTGCGCGATCGCCAGTTAACTTTACCTGTGTTGATGCTCACAGCTAAAGACAGAATGGAAGAAAAGATTATTGGTTTAGACAGTGGCGCAGATGATTATTTAGTTAAACCCTTTGATATGGCAGAACTGCTAGCAAGATTGCGCGCATTACAACGGCGAGCATCTTACGTAGGCGCAATGCTCACACCACAACAGCAACCCCGACGCTTACAAGTAGGTTCTCTCACACTCAATTACAGCACTCATGAACTGACTCGTCAGTACAGTAACGGTGAAAAGCAGGTATTTTCGTTAACTGTCAAAGAATTTCAGTTGTTAGAATATTTTATGCGGCATCCCAACCAAATTCTCAGCCGCGACCAGATTATTAATCAGCTTTGGGAAATCGGTGCAGAGCCAGTTAGCAATGTAGTAGCCGCACAAATTCGCTTACTGAGACGTAAATTAGGAGAAGAAGACACCGAATCTTTAATCGAAACTATTTATGGTGTAGGCTATCGCCTCAATATTCAGGCTGCTGATTTTTGCTAAATGTTAGAAATATGGAACGCAATCCTATTTTTCGCCAGACACGGTTACGGCTAGCAGCTTGGTATACCCTTGTGATGGGTAGTATTTTAGGACTATCTGGTTTAGGGCTTTATAGTGTGGTTGCCCATGCTTACAATGAAACTATAGATCAGGGATTGCAATCAGTTGCAAAAGCACTCCATCAAAGTATTGAACCTGCTTGGCAACAACCAGGACATTTACAGCAACTGGCAAAAGAACTTTCTTTAGAAATATGCACAACTCCAGCAAAGTGTTTGTTTAAAACAACGATTATTAAACAGCCAATTGCAGGGGCAGCTAACTCTGTTAATTACTATATACGCTTATTAGATAGTAGGGGAAAATTATTTGCCATTGCGGGTACACAAACTAATAATTTACAAATTACTGCAAAATCAAATTATTGGCAAATACTTACAGATGCTTCTGGTACTAGATACCGTCAAATCACATTACCTTTGTACACTCAAAACCAGCTTTCAGGTTATCTACAAGTAGCACGAAGCCTCACTGATTTAGAGCAACATCTTAGTTATTTGAGATTAACTTTGATTTTGGGTTTGCCTGTTTCGATGATTTTTGTTGCCTTGTCTAGTTGGTGGTTAGCAGGAAGGGCAATGCAACCAATATATTCTTCTTACGCACAAATGCAACAATTTACTGCTGATGCGGCTCATGAGTTTCGTACACCTTTAGCAGCAATGCACTCTACGATTGAAGCGGCTCTCAAGTTACAGCAAGAACCAATATCTAATTATGGAATTTTAGATGTACTCAAACGTCAAAATCATCGCTTATCGCAATTAGTTGGAGATTTATTATTATTAACAAGGATAGACCAAAAACAACTAACAGGAGAATATCAGCTTTGCTGTTTGAATGATTTAATTAGTGATTTAATTGAGGAACTAGCATTTTTAGCAGTAGAACATCATGTAAATCTCTCTAAGCAAGTACAAGTTGCAAACAAAGTTTATGTGCAGGGAAATGAAGAACAACTTTATCGTTTAATTTCTAATTTAATTATTAATGCAATTCAAGCAACGCCTAGTGGGGGAAAAGTCACTGTTTTTTTAGAAGATAGCGAGCTTTTCGCCATAATTAAAGTTCAAGATACAGGGGTTGGGATTGCTTTTGAACATCAAGGGCGAATTTTCGATCGCTTCTATCGCGTTGATCGCAATCGCTCTCGTTCTTCTGGCGGTTCGGGTTTAGGTTTAGCAATCGCTAATGCCATCGCCCAAGCCCACAAAGCTACTATTCAAGTTCAAAGTCAACCAGGAAAAGGTAGTACCTTTACAGTTCGTTTTCCTCTTTAAGCTCACAGGACTGACGCACAACGGTTGTCTGTTCCCCATTCCCCAACACCACCAAATGACTTTTTCCGCAAGCCCTACGTATTGATGTGGTAGTGTAGATGTGTTTAGCAAGCAAAGAGGAAAAGCATTGTTAAGCGAATATCATCGAAAAAAGTTACTGCATCACTTCTACTGTCTGGATGCTGACAATTCAGGCTTCATTGGAAAACAAGATGCTGAGATTTTTGCTGAGAGGTTTGCCAAACTTCGTAGCGCAGAGCTTGGTTCAGATATTCACAAAGATTTGTTGTTCAAGTGGCTTAATATTTGGGAGAATTTTTGGTCTCAAGCGGATGTGGACGGAGATGGCAAGGTAAGTCCTGAAGAATTTTGTCAAAGCGTAGAGACAGCGGTTGCAAATCCAGATTACAACGACCCTATAATAGAAACTTTGTTTGATATTGTTGATTTAGACAGTGATGGTTACATATCACAACAAGAGCATAGTCTCTTTTTCAGTGTGTTTAACCTAGATGCTGAGAAATCAGCTTTTGTCTTCTCTAAGCTTGATATTGATCAAGATGGCATCCTCTCTAAAAAAGAGTTTGTTTCTGCTAAAAGAGAATTCCTCACTGAAAAAGAACCCGGTGCTGTAGGTAACTGGTTTTGGGGTTCTGTGGATTAATGCAAGCGGTGATTTGGGGGTTTCTACCAATTTGTTATCAAGCTGCATAGAATTCGCTCCCCTCGAGGGCGTGTGTTCAAACTCTGTGATCCCCCAACCCCCGTTGGGGCGGGGTGTGGGGTGTAAGGTTTTTACGTTCTGCCCCAAAAACATTGATTTAGGGTGTAGGGGTTTAAGGGTGTGAGGGGGATGGAACTCTGATTAAATGGTGATTTTTTAGAGTCGCTACTCATCACTAGGTTAAAAACCTACACTTGTGAGTACCCCTATCCCCTAGACCCTGTGGCTGTCTCCTTGCTGTGTATGTAGCTTTAAGTTGGAGAATTGGTCTGAGTACATCACCATCCACTCTCAATCTTGATAAATACTAGTACCCCAACATAAAAAAACTTTTTTCGGCTTTATAATGCTGATAGAGTCAGGATTTAAATAAATTGAGTACAAATTAATATATCTACTATCCTGAGTAAATTTACCTGATACAAGTATATGTTATGCACTAAAAATTGCATATTCACATCTGACAACTCAGGTAAACTCTTAATAGCTAAAGTGTTACAGCCAAATAAAATTGCTTTAAATTGAGATACAACCTCATACCTTTTCCTATGAAATTATTACAATTAAATACACAATCGATTGTTAAGCAAATTTATAAAGACTGAAGTTAGTAAAATCGACTGATTTATTTAGGGATAGTTTAGTATATAAATACACTGCAAAGCAATTGCAACCCATCACAGGTATTAATCATGCCATAAAGCTATCTGAAAATTAGCGATTAATGAGAATTAAGCATTAATTTGCTCATTATTTAACGCAGCATTATTGATTGCATTTCGGAATATAACAAGATAGCCAAAGGTATGAAATCACAAATTAATATTTTAACTGAATGGCCATATCCAAAGTTTGCTTTAGGTCAAATAACTAATCAAGGTTTAGTAATTGGGCTGGAATATTTACCACACGGCTCGTTATTGGGCGATACAGTTGGCGCAGGCTGGAGATATTCAGTTTTACCTCATCCAAGCTCCCGTTTTTTGAAACACTTTCGGGGTGAAGATTTACAAAAATCACTAGAAAAAACACCTACATTAGCTCAACTGCTTAATCATGCCCAAGCGTTGATTGCTCAAATAGCAGAACATCCAGGCTATCAAAATCTATTGGCTCAAGATTATCAGCCTGATCTGACTATTGCTGATGCACAAGCAGCAATGAATTATTTAAGTAAAGAGATTAACTCGTAATTTTATTGTTAAAGAAAAATCTTTTTGCGAGTATTTACTGAAGTTATCGCTTTTATGGTTATTAAGTAGCAAATGCTGTATATTTGCTACTTAAGTATATGAGTAATACCTTAAACCTTGGCTATTAATAGGACTTACGCAGAATCCAGCAGCCAGAATGGGAGAAAATTTAATCACATTCTTCAGGGCAACAATAGCCTCATTATCCTAAATTACTCTTAAATTCTGAATTCTGACTTCTGTGTGCTGAATTCTTACCACAATAAATTTTTAATAAAAACTTAGTTACACTTAGATACATAGTGTACTTATTTCTATTACTTAATATTAAGTTTTGAAAAATCAGCTTTATTTTCAAACTCAATAGCTATATAGTTATTAAAAGTAAATAATTTTAGGAAATAAAAAATAGAGATAGCTAATCTTTATTCACATTGAATCAGGGTTTTTACATACAGCGTTTCTCAGTTTGGTGCAGTACATATTTCAAGGGGGAGAGAGACTAGGGGCTAGAAAATGTACCTCATCCATGTCAAAAATGCTGTATATATTTCATCTTAATATTGGCAAAAAATTATCCACAAATTTTTTGAGAATTTTGCATTTACTAGCAACAAAGTAGAGATTTTGAGTTGTTGATTCCTCTGGCAAGAATTAGGAGGTAGTGTATGCGGATTATGATGATTCAACCCAATTACCATTCAGGTGGTGCTGAAATTGCCGGAAATTGGCCACCAAGTTGGGTTCCTTATGTTGGTGGGGCGTTAAAAGCGTCTGGCTTTACGGACATTTGCTTTATTGATGCGATGACAGATCATATTGCGGATGATGCTTTAGCGAAGATGATCGCCAAGCATCAGCCGGATATAGTATTAGCAACGGCAATTACGCCGATGATTTATCAATCGCAAACAACGCTCAAGATAGTTAAAGAAGTTTGTCCCGACGCGAAAACAATTATGGGTGGGGTTCATCCTACCTATATGTACAATGAAGTTCTCCATGAAGCCCCTTGGGTAGATTATATTATTCGGGGTGAAGGCGAGGAGATTACAGTTAATTTAGTGAGTGCGATCGCTCATGGTACAGTAGAAAGCGATCGCCGCAATATCTTAGGTATTGCTTTTGTAGAAGATGGGCAAGTCATCGCTACACCAGCCCATCCCCCCATTGCTGATTTAGACACCCTCAGCCCAGATTGGAGCCTGCTAGATTGGAGTAAATATATTTATACGCCACTCAACGTGCGAGTAGCGGTTCCTAACTATGCTAGAGGATGTCCTTTTACTTGTCGCTTTTGTTCTCAGTGGAAATTCTGGCGCAAGTATCGTTCTGGTACTCCTAAGAAATTTGTTGATCAAATTGAAATTTTAGTTAAAAAACACAAAGTTGGCTTTTTTATTTTGGCTGATGAAGAACCAACCATCAACAAACCCAAATTTATTGCCTTATGTAACGAGTTGATAGAACGGAATTTGGGGGTTTATTGGGGAATTAATACCAGGGTGACAGATATCTTGCGCGATGAATATGACTTACCGCTATACCGCAAAGCAGGACTAATTCATGTTTCCCTAGGTACAGAAGCCGCCGCCCAGCTAAAGTTAAATTTGTTCCGCAAAGAAACGACCATCGAACAAAACAAACGGGCGATTCAATTGCTCAAGCAAAATGGTATGCTTGCGGAAGCGCAATTTATTATGGGATTAGAAAACGAAACCCCAGAAACAATTGAGCAAACTTATCAGATGGCTTTGGATTGGAAAGCAGACATGGTGAACTGGAATATGTTCACACCTTGGCCATTTTCCGAGTTGTTTGAAGAGTTAGGCGATCGCGTCGAAGTTCGAGATTATTCTCAGTATAACTTTGTCACGCCAATCATGAAGCCGGATGCAATGGAACGAGAAGATGTTCTCAAAGGTGTGTTACGCAACTATGCGCGATTTTACCTCCGCAAATCTTTTGAATACTGGTTTGAAAAAGATCCATTTAAGCGCAAGTATCTTTTAGGTTGCTTGAAAGCGTTTGTCAAAACCACTCTTAATCAGAGTTTCTACAACCTCAAACGAGTTAAATACAAAGGCTTACATACCGAAATTGAACTAGGCTTTGATGAAAGCAAGATTCTCACCCGCGAACAAATTAGTCAACGCAAGCAAGAACATCCAGAATTAATGGCTGATATAAATTTTGCTGGTAATATATCTGCTTGCGGCGCGCCTAATGAACTGCCAGAATTTGTGGAGCCAGAACAAGTTTAAAACTTACAGCTTGCTGATATTTTGATTAAATCTTCAAGGAGCCGTCATCCCCACTAGACTTTCTTGTACAAAGTCTTCTGGGTGATTGATCGGCTTTTTTATAATTTTGATACAGAACAGGATAATAGAGGAAACTGATAAAAGTACAGTCACCTTAATACCATATTGCAAAAATGGATACAGTCGAGCTAAGAAGTAAATTGTGTACTTCACTTACTTAAAACTAGCTGTAAATTCACCATGAAAATCTTGAAGACACTAAGCATTGCTATTCTTGGTTTAGGTTTAGCACTTAGTACTTATATAATTTCTTCCCAACCAATCTATGCACAAACCACAGCCTGTTCTACAAACGGCACAATCATCAACCCGATTACTTTTTTCAATAAAAGCAACCGTTCTATAGATATTTATTGGTTAGATGAACAATGCCAAGAGGTAAAATACCGTACGATTAAACCCAGACAAGTCTACATCCAAAAATCTTACAATACTTATCACTGGGTCGTCCGCGATAGTCAAAACCAATGGTTGCTAAAACAAGTGATGCCTCCGCAGACTGCAACAACCATCAATATCCAGAATTTGACCTATCGTTATCCACGAGCTACGGTAGATCGCAGTCCTGATGTCTTTGGCTATCAAATTCAAGCTATGTATGTTTTGCCATCAGATGGTATTGATCAAAAACTAGATATTAATGGTCAAATTGCAACTTCTGTGGCAGCTTTTCAGCAGTGGTTTGTTGGGCAGACAGGCAAAGAACGCTTGCGACTTGATACTTATGAAGGTGCTTTGGATATTACATTTGTACGTTTAAGCGAGACTGATGCCCAAATCAAAAAAAAGGGGGCATTTGTACGCGACTACATCCAACAGCTATTAAAAGATAGAGGCTACATCAACAATCCTCAGAAAATCTACGCTGTCTATTATGGTGGCGGTAGTACTCATTCTTGCGGCGGAGGTGCGTGGCCTCCAGAGTTGGTAGGTCAAGTAGCTGCGGTGTATTTGAATGGCACTCCGCCAAAGTCTTCTGCTTGCAACAAGAATGTCTTAGGTACAAGCGTAGATACACCAAAATATTGGGAATTTGTCATGATTCATGAGATTATGCACACCCTAGGGTTTGTCGGGAAGAAGTTTACACCCTCAGATAGCTTACTAGCTTGTTCTCCGAATGAACACTTAGGGGGACATACTTTAGATAGTTCTTCTGATTTGATGTATCAAGGTTCTTTGCCTTGGAATGTACCGAATTTAGTATTGGATTTTGGGCAGGATGATTACTACAAACACAATCGCTCAGAATGCTTAGATTTGGCGAAAAGTGTTTTTCTCGACCCAACTCCGCCTGATGCAGAGATTCCACCAGGCTGGTAATACATTTTGGATTTTAAATTTTAGATTTTTGATTGGGAATTGCTGTCTAAGTCTGGGTTCTACCAATCCATCTGTCTCAATCATTACTGGAGAAGATTTAATGCCTTAACCTACTTGCATAGGTCGAAAACAGGGAACAGCCAAGGAAAAAAGCTGATCTCAACTGTCTTGAGCAGATTAAATTTAATTTAAGAGCATAAAGTCAATCTGATTGCTAAACAATCACCAGTATTAAAAATATTGGGATTATAAATGCAAAATATCTGCAAATTGTTAGGTGATTGGCAGTGGGTATATACAGTTATAGAAGTGGAGTAAGAGTATAGCAAATATTCTTGCTGATAATTCATGTGGAAATTGATAAGCACATCTATATATCTGGATTATCTACTGCAAAGACTGGTGTCAGTAGAAGCAGGTTAAAGTTAACAAAGCTAGATATAAATGTAATGATTTTTTTCAAAACTCAAATATGAGTCATAAATCTTTGATGAATGGGAATAATAACAAAGTATAAGTGTGCTTTCTCAATTTTTATATACAAAAGTCAACAACAAATTACAGCTAGGTATACGTAGAAATGACTACTCAAATTCACCCACTTATTATTCCTGGATATCAAACTCTGGCTCAACTGTATAAGGGTTCCCGAATCTCAGTATATCGAGTGATGCGAGAGCGAGATCAACTTAATGTGGTCATCAAAATTTTGAGTGTCGAATATCCTAGCTTTAATGAATTACTGCAATTTCGCCATCAATATACGATTACTCACAATCTGAATATTGCCGGAATTATTCATCCCTTATCTTTAGAAACCTATGGCAATGGTTATATTTTAGTGATGGAAGATATTGGTGGTATCTCTTTACGTGAATATATTCAAACTCACACTTTAACTCTTGAAGAATTTTTAATCATTGCTATTCAATTAACTGATATTCTCCATGAATTACACCAAAACTGTTTAATTCATAAAGACATTAAGCCAGCCAATATTCTGATTCATCCCCAAACAAAGCAAGTTAAAATAATCGACTTTAGTATTGCTTCATTACTGCCGAAAGAAACAACGGAAATTAAAAATCCTCATATTTTAGAAGGAACTCTAGCTTATATCTCACCAGAACAAACTGGCAGGATGAATCGTGGAATTGACTACCGGAGCGATTTTTACTCTTTGGGAGTAACTTTTTATGAAGTATTAACGGGAGAATTGCCTTTTAATAGTCATGACCCAATGGAGTTAGTTTATTGTCATATTGCCAAAATGCCCCCAGAGTTAAAAAATATCTGTGAAATTCCGCAAGTAGTGGCAGATATTGTAATGAAGTTGATGGCGAAAAATGCTGAAAATAGATATCAAAGTGCTTTGGGTTTAAAAATAGATTTAGAAAAATGTCTAGTACAATTGCAAACAATTGGTAAGGTAGAATATTTTGCGATCGCTCAACAGGATATCTGCGATCGCTTTATGATTCCTGAAAAACTCTATGGACGAGAATTGGAAGTTACGACACTTTTACAAGCCTTTGAACGTGTTGCTAAAGGAACATCAGAAATGATGTTGGTAGCAGGATTCGCTGGCATTGGTAAAACCGCAGTTGTCAATGAAGTTCATAAACCAATTACCCGTCAACAGGGTTACTTCATCAAAGGTAAGTTTGATCAGTTTAATCGTAGTATTCCCTTCAGTGCATTTGTACAAGCTTTGCGTGATTTGATGCGGCAATTACTGTCCGAGACAGACAAAAAACTAGCACACTGGCGTAGTCAAATTCTCGAAGTAGTAGAGGACAATGGCCAGCTTTTAATTGAGGTAATTCCAGAGTTAGAAAAAATCATTGGCAAACAGCCACCCGCACCAGAACTGTCATTAATTGCGGCGCAAAATCGCTTTAATTTGTTGTTTCACAAGTTTATTACCGTATTTACCACAGTCGAACATCCACTAGTCATATTTTTGGATGATTTACAGTGGGCAGATTTAGCTTCTTTACAGTTGATCAAACTACTCATCCAAGATAAAAATTATCTGCTGTTGTTAGGAGCCTATCGAGATAACGAAGTTTCTTCAACACACCCATTAATGTTGATGCTAGAAGAATTGAAAATAACCACACACAGCATCCACACAATTACTCTGACTCCTCTGGGTTTTGATGATAGTAATCAGTTGATAGCAGACACATTACATTGTAGTCCTCAGCTAACAAAGTCTTTAACAGAATTCATTCAGCATCAAACTCAAGGTAATCCCTTTTTTCTCACGCAGTTTCTCAAAGCATTACACGAAGATGGACAACTTACGTTTAGAGAGCAAGGGTATTGGGAATTTGATCTGGCCCAAATCAAAACTCAATCTCTTCACGATGATGTTGTCGCCTTTATTGCTCAACAGTTGCAGAAATTCCCCAACCAAACCCAAGATGTCCTCAAGTTAGCAGCTTGTATCGGTAATCAATTTGATTTAGAGACTTTGGCTGTTGTTTGCGAACAACCACCAGCACAGGTAGCGACAGCTTTGTGGGCGGCTTTAGAATCAGGACTGATTTTGACTCAAGATCAGATGTACAAATTTTACCTGCAACATGAACAATCACACATAACTCATCACAATATTGAAAATATTACCTATCGGTTTCTGCACGATCGCGTCCAGCAAGCAGCCTACTCATTAATTCCCGAAAGTCTCAAGCGACATACTCATCACATCATAGGTTCATTGCTGCTGAATCATACTTCCCCAACAGAGCTAGAAGAGAAAATTTTTGCTATTGTCAATCAACTAAATCACAGTACAGAACTAATTACCCAGTCTTGCCAGCGCACACAACTGGCCGAATTAAATTTAATCGCAGGTAAGCGAGCCAAACAAGCAACAGCTTATGAATCTGCCTATACTTATTTTCAACAGGGAATTCAACTTTTGAGTGGGGAGTGTTGGGATAGGCAATACTCCCTAGCTCTGGATTTATACGTAGGTGCGGCGGAGTCAGCTGCTTTAAAAACTGATTTTGCCACCATGAAAACTTTGTGCGACTACATGTTGACGGTTATCACGCCGATTTTAGATCGAGTGAAGATTTACGAGCTGCTGATTTCCTATTATCATCAGCAATCTCAGTTTCATGAAGCAGTCTCTTTGGCCGTACAAACCTTAAAGCATCTGGGGGAAACATTTCCGGCTAATCCCAATACTCAAGATTTTCTTGACGCACTGGCAAAAACTACCACATTAATTGGGCAAGTAGGTTTTGCAAATCTCGCTCTACTCCCGCCGATGGAGAATGCCGAGCAACTAGCAGCAATGAAAATTCTACAGTGTTCTTGCTTTCCTGCTTATTTTGCCGTGCCAGAAATGTTGGGCTTATTGGTGTGCCGATTAGTTGATTTAACACTCAAATACGGACGCTCAACCTTAACTCCCTTTGTTTTTGGAATTTTTAGTGTATTAATTAATGCGGTGATGGGGGATATTCAGCAGGGCAAACAGTTTGGAGACTTAGCAATTGCCCTCGAACAGCAGCAGCCTGATTTGAAATATCGCGCCGTGACATATAACATTGTTTACGGTTTGTCGCACCATTTTTACAAACCTGTGCGCGATGCTCTCAAACCTCTGATTTCTGGTTATCAAAGTCTTGCTCAAAATGGTGATGCCGAAAGTTGCGCTTACTGCTTTATTAATGCCTACTTTTGTGCCATTCTCTCAGGACAAAATCTCAATGATATTCAGTCAGAATTTGAGAAATATTTTCAACCAGTGATGCGGTTAAAACAAGAACAGGTAATTTATCAACTACATATTTGGATGCAGGTAGTACATAATTTGACTCAACCTGTAGAAAATCCTGCTGTTCTGCAAGGTGAGTATTTCGATATTGCTGTTAAGTTGCCGCAACTATATCAAACTAACAACTTTAATACTATCAACTATGCTCATACAGCCCAGGTGATATTAGCTTATTTTTTTGGTGACTATGAAAGTTCTTTATTTCATGCCTCAGCCACAGAACCATATTTAGCGGCTAGTACAGGTAAGTTTTTTATTTCAGCCCATAATTTCTATTATTCACTGTCTTTGATTGCTTTATATTCTCAAGCTGATGCCTCATTAAAAACTGAATATCTGCAAAAATTGCAGAGTAATCAGCAGAAGCTGAAAAGTTGGGCAGAGCATTGCCCAGAAAACTTTTTGCATCGATTTTTGTTAGTAAAGTCAGAAATGGCTCGCTTGCAACACGACTTTAGCACTGCCATTGAATTATACGACATGGCGATCGCTCAAGCTCAAAAAAATGGCTATCTGCAAGAAGAAGCACTTGCTAATGAACTAGCTGCAAAATTTTATCTCCATTGGGGTAAAGAACAAATAGCTGCCAGTTATATGCAGTCAGCTTATTATTGCTATGCTCGTTGGGGTGCTAAAACTAAAACTGATGCACTAGAAAATCACTATTTTAATTTATTACTGCCGATTTTAGAGCCAGTTGCCCAAAGCTGGAATCCACTAGAAACATTAGCAAATCTGACTACAGCGAATATCTCGATTTCGGCATCTAAAAAAGCAACACCAGCTATTAGTAATAGTCTAAATACATCTCTTGATTTAGCTGCTGTAATTAAAGCCTCTCAAAGTCTTTCTAGCACCATTCATCTTGACGAACTCTTATGTCAATTAACTGAGATTATTCTGCAGAACTCTGGCGGTGCTTTTTGTGCTTTAATTTTACCTCATACAGATGGTAAATGGTATCTGCAAGCTATTGCCACATCTGGCAGCACTGAACTTTGCCATCAACTACTAGATGATAATTTTAAGTTGCCGAGTAAACTAATTCAGTATGTCAAAAATACTCAAAAAATGGTAACAGGTGAGAATTTAAAAACTGATTTACCACTGATTGATGAGTATTTAACTGAGCATCAACCCCAAAGTATTTTATGTTTGCCAATTCTTAATCAAGGCAATTTAATAGGAATTTTTTATTTAGAAAATAGTTCAGTGAGTGGTGTTTTTACAAGTGAGCGGATTTTAATTCTTAACTTTCTCTGTACTCAAGCTGCTATTTCTTTAGAAAATGCTCGACTATATCAACAAATCGAAAGTTATTCTTACACTTTAGAAGCAGAAGTAGAGCAAAAAACTCAAGCCCTCAATCAAAAAGCTCAAGCTTTAGAACAAGCTTTAAAAGAATTACAAAATACACAAGCACGATTAATTCATACAGAAAAAATGTCATCACTAGGTCAATTAGTAGCAGGAGTAGCCCACGAAATTAATAATCCTGTTAGTTTTATTAAAGGTAATGTATTTTACACAAAAAATTATATCACGGATATGATAAATTTATTAACTCTTTATCAGCAAGAATATCCCCAACCTAGCCCAGCGATTCAAGCCAAAATCAAAGAAATTGACCTTGATTTTGTGTGTCAAGATGTCATTCAAATCTTAAAATCTATGGAAGCAGGTAGCGATCGCATCAGCCAGATAGTTTTAAGTTTACGTCACTTTTCTCGCTTAGATGAAGCAGAAGTTAAAGCCGTAGATTTACATACTGGTATAGAAAGTACATTGTTAATTTTACAACATCGTTTGCAAGCTACTCACAATCAACCAGAGGTGCGAGTAGTAAAAAATTATGGTAGCTTACCGCGAGTTAATTGTTATCCTAGCCACTTGAATCAAGTCTTTCTCAACATTATTAATAATGCTATTGATGCCATTCGGGATAATGTTCAAGATGGCATAACACCCGAAATTCGCATTCTTACAGAAATCATAGACACTAAACATTTAAAAATCGTTATATCTAATACACATAGTACGATTCCTCCCAGTATTCAAGACCGCATTTTTGAACCTTTCTTTACTACAAAACCCATTGGTCACGGTACAGGTTTAGGTTTATTTGTCAGCTATTCAATTATTCAACAACATGGAGGTACTTTAACTGTGCGTTCTCACCCTGATGAAGAAACAGCATTTGAAATTATTCTGCCGATTAGTTAAACAAAATTCATTTTCATCTATTCCCCGTTCCCCTTGGGCTGTACGTTCCCTTATGTTTCAAGTTGCCGAATCTGCTTCCATTTCTCCTTTGCGATAGCTGTTCCCAAATTTCAGCGACTCCAAGTTGAAGAATTTACCTTTTTTTCACCTGGCTGAAGCGCGAAATTCTGGATGAGCAGATCCCAGAACCTGAAGGTCGAAGCAACCATCGTGTTAAAACAACTTATAATCAAGGCTTTTCAAGCATATACGTAACAAAATTTTACAAAGTGTACCATTTCGCGGATATCTCGGTGGCTACTTAATTCGTCATCAGTATCCGGATCGTAGTAGTTCAGCAAGTGAGTGTAAGTTTGCAGTATATCGTCAAAAATTAGGGTGATATCTATAATGAATCAGAATATCTACGCATTACTAGTTGGGATTGATGAAAATGAATCGGAATATCTACGCATTACTAGTTGGGATTGATGAATATCAAACAGTTCGTTCATTGAGGGGCAGTGTAAATGATATAACTGCAATCAAAGAATACTTAGAAAGGCGGGTAGATACTGATAAATACCAGTTACATCTACGCACATTATTGAACAAAGATGCTACACGACAGGCAATCATTGATGGTTTGCGTCAACATCTGTACCAAGCGGGAAGTAAAGATGTGGTTCTGTTTTATTTCTGTGGTCATGGTGCAAGGGAAAAGGCGGGAGAAGAATTTAAAGATTGGCAGCTAGATAACGCTCATGAAACGATAGTGTGCTACGACAGCCGATCAAAGACTAATGGAAAAAAAGTGCCTGATCTTGCTGACAAAGAACTGCGCTATCTCATCTCTCAGATAGCTAATAAGGGAGAAAATAGCCCGCATCACGTTCTGGTTGCCTTTGACTGTTGCCATTCCAGCTCTGGAACTCGAGATTTAGATGATGAAGATGGCGTTCGTGAGGTCGATGACTTAGCTGAAGCTAGAGAATATAGTGACTTTTGTTTTGCGGAGCAAATTCCAAAAGATAAGCTCAGTCCTGAAACTTTCCCTCAAGGAGACCATACCTTTATTGCTGCTTGCCTCAACACTGAGACTGCAAAAGAGACTTTACAAGAAAATTCCCAAAAGCGCGGGCTATTCACCTACTCGCTTATCAAGGAACTTGAGAGTCAGAATGCAGCATTGTCCTATGAAAACTTAATTCAACAAGTGCGAACTCGTGTTACAGGCGTTCGGCTTTACCAAAACCCTGAACTTGAGTTTATTAAAGGGAAAGATTCTGCAAATCCAAACAGAACTCACTCAGAGAACCAGGAAAGAAAACCTTTAGCATTTTTAGGTGATCCAGCAATCATAAAACCCCGAGATCCATCCTTTACACTTCAATACCGTCCGTCTGTAGGAGCAACACGAACTGATCTAGAACAGCAAGAGGAGTGGATTATCAATGCAGGAGCCTTTCAAGCTATCCAGGAAGATATGGAACTTGCGGTTTATCCTGAAGGTAGTAAATACGAAGATTTTGAGATTTCAGCACAAGAAGAAAATGCCAGCGAACCAAAGCCTATAAAAGCTGGCTCTGTGAAAGCGATCGCCCATATCAAAATTAAAACAGTTTGCGCTAATGAAAGCATTGTCGAGTTGGTTTCTGGGTTAGATAGTGGTAAACCAGATAGTAGTAAGCAGTTTCCTGCTATTGTCATCAAGCGACCTGTACCAAAAGTTCTATTTTATTTTGATTTTGAAGGTGAGAAAGGCGCAAATCGAGAATTATTAGCAAAAGTAAGGAAAAGGCTACTAGAGGAATGGCGATCGCTTGCTGTAGGTGTGATAGAAGATCGCCAGCAAAAACACCAATACCGTCTCTATGTTTGTAATCAGCAGTTTGAAATTAGAGATGGCATTGATAATCGGCTCCTGATAGAACCATTTGCAGCAGAAGACAATGATTCTTCGATCGATTTAGCAGCAGAAAGGGTAGAGCATATCGCCAAGTGGATTACAACTCGAGATTTAGAAAATCCCCATTCGTCTATTAGCAAAGATGGAATTGAGATCGAAGTAACCTATCAAGGAGTCACCAGCAAGGAGCCGCACCGGATTCTGTATTATCAGCAATCGGAGAAGCCTAGAATTCACTTAAAAATTAGAAATCAATCGGGATATCGCCTTTTCTTTATGCTTTTAGATATTGCTGGTGATTACGAAATTAAACATTCTGGACTTCTATTTGACGGTGATAACGAAGTTAAATGGCTTCAGATTGAGCATGGTTCTACTTACACAGCTAAGTATGAAGATAAAAAAACAGGAAAATTAAGAGAAGACATCCCAATCCGCATTCCTAATAAGAAAGATCCTAAAGAAAAAGAACGTTATGGCAAGCTAACAGAATACACAGACACCTATAAACTGATTGCGAGTACGCATAAATTTACTACAAAGTTCGACCTCGATCCTTTACCATTTGCTCCTAGCGATAATCGACAGCCTGGGGACGATGACGAACCTCCTGTTGGAGACTGGGTGACCAAGCAGGTTAAGTTCACCATTATGCGTTCTGGATCCTCAGTAGATATTAATCAAAATGGTGAAACTCAACTCTGGGAGGGTATCTGCATTAAACAAGTACCAGAAGGGTTTTCTGCAAAAGCTAATCTGAAGCTAGTATCGACTGCATCTGATGAACGAAATCTTGATAACACATTCATTAACTTGCCTTTACTGGATAATGCTAAACCATTTGATTTGATAAATCCGCAAAGTGAAGATCGCAGTATTAGCCAAATCTCTGAGCAACAATCGAGTGTATTAGAGCTATCGGAACTTGACTTCTCATTTATTGATAAAGTCACTCCAAAATCCCCAATTGTGATTTCGAGCGAACACTCCCTCAAACCAGAAGAAGGTATTTTGGCGCTTGCTCATGATGGCGATTTTTGGCTGCCAGTAGGATACTCAATGCCGAAGGAGGATGGCAAGACTGGAACTGAAATTGAAATTCAACATCTTGTGAGACGGAGTAATAACGATACGCAAGATGGCGATCGCAAAATTTCCGAAGCCCTATCCCTCTGCTTCCTAAAAGTTGTTGCGCCAAGCAAGGAAAGTGCCTGGCTGAGGAAGGCAACACCGAATTCCGATGGCACTGTCTCTTTCACTCCTAAAAAAGATTTAGAATCCGTCAAAAAGGCTGTAGCACAAGCAGAGCATATTGTTCTCTTTATTCATGGAATCTTGGGTGACACCGAAAGCATGATTCCAAGTGTACTGACCGCAGGATTATTAAACTCAAGTGGCACTCAAGAGCAAGGAAAATACGATTTGGTACTGGCATTTGACTATGAGAACTTGAACACAGAGATTCAAAACACAGCGAAAATACTCAAACAGCAATTGCAACAGGTTGGGCTAGGAGATGGACACAATAAGACCCTACACATCATTGCTCATTCGATGGGTGGTCTAGTGTCACGCAGCTTTATTGAGCAGCAGGGTGGTAACAAAGTAGTTAACCACTTGATTATGTTGGGTACTCCCAATGGGGGATCTGAATGGTCATCGGTGTACCAACTAGCAACTTTGCTGTTGTCGGTGGGCTTAAACTTCATCCCGAAATCATTTGTAGCCGGATCAATCGTGTCCTTGCTAACAAATAAAGCCATTGAGAAAATGAGTAATACATTGAAACAGATGAATATTCAGGATTCCCAGCTTCTGCCCGAACTCAGGCACTCTCAAGATCCTCAGTGTCCTTATACCATCATTGCGGGGAATACACAGTTAAATCGGGAGTTAGATACAAAAGCTAAAAACTTACTGAAAGCACTGGAGCAAAAGCTATGGAAAGGGCTTGAATTTCCGTTCAAAGGACAGAGTAATGATATTGCCGTAACGGTTGAGAATATCTTCATTCGGGAAGTTTTTGAGGGTCGCAATCCTGCCGTCAATTTTATTGATCCAGTCGCCTGTAACCATCTAGTCTACTTTCAGGATAAGAACGGATTGAATGCCCTAGCAAAGGCAGTGCGTCAAGCATTTGATTTGCCACTTTAATCAGAAAAAAATCTGGCGTTGCATAAGTGCGTGATGAATTTGCGTTTGAAACCCTTGAAAAATCGTTCCAAATTAGGCTAAATCATCCCATGATTCAGCAACGCCAAAAATCTATCAGTTAAAAGAGATTATGACGGAATCTAATGCGTTACCAGTAACCAGTTCTTGGTTTGATACAACTCATGTTGTTGCGATTGGAATTGACGATTACAAAAATGGAGTACGTTCCCTTGGTAAAGCAGTCAATGATGCTGTTAAAGTTGCCGGAATAATTGAAAATCTGAAACCCACAGAGAACGTCAAATACTACTTTTCGCTTGCTCTTAGAAGTAATTTTAGTAATGAAGTAGAACAGGAAGTAACAAGACTTGATGGCAACAGGCAAACCTACTTACCTACCAGAGAGGGCTTTGGCGAATTACTAAGTCACTTGAAAGGAACTGTAAAGAAGAAAGATCGCATCATTCTCTACTTTGCAGGTCATGGCATCGCGCTGCCATTTTCTCAAGTTACTAAAAATGATCGTAATACTACGAGCAGTCCATCACAAATTAAGTTAGATGACAAGCCCCAAGGATATCTCCTTTTTCAGGATGCAGTCAAGGGAGATAGAAATACATACATGAAGATGGATGAATTGATTAGATCGCTGCATGACATTCAATGCAGACACGGTTTAATTATTCTTGACTGTTGTTTTGCAGGTGCCATTGAATGGTCGCTTTACCGGGGAATAACACGGCAAATAGGTGATGATTTAGTTACTCCCTCTATTCTAGACAGATACATTACGAAAAATGCTTGGCAAATCCTAACCTCTTCTAGCGAGAACCAAGTAACTAATGAAGTTCTAAACCGAGAATCCGATCAATTAGAAAACGATCATCGTGGTTCTGGTGCAAATTCTCCATTCGTTATCGCCTTAAGAAAGGCAATAATTAATGGTGAAGCAGATTTGACTCAACCCAAAAGAGGATTTATTCACACAACTCGATTAATTGATTATCTGCGAGAAGAAATTGAAAGCAAATCGAATGAATCTAACAAGCTGCAAACTCCTTGTATATTTCCTTTTCCGTTAAAGCACGAGCAAACGGCTGAGTTTGTGTTTCTTCTTGGCGGAAAGACACTGACCGAAATTCAAAGCAGTCTCCCTAAAGATCCAGAGATTGATGAAAAATATAATCCCTATCTCGGTTTACTATCCTACTCTACAGATCACAGTAACATATTTTTTGGACGAAAGCGTTTAATAAGTCGGTTGTTTGAGTGTGTAAAACAAAAAAAATTTCCGCTTACTGTTGTTTTGGGAGCATCCGGTTCGGGTAAATCAAGTCTGGTCAAAGCAGGGTTGATTCCTATAATGTTCCCGAAGCCAGAAAACTCTCAGGATATCCACAAGGGGTGGGTGGAGTTTCGTCCAGGGCGATCGCCTGGAGATAGCTTGGAGCAGGCCCAGAAAGATATTCAAATTGACAGTATTCCCCAGGGCGAAAAACGCTTACTAGTAATTGATCAATTCGAGGAAGTTGAAACCCAGTGCCAAGACAAGGAGCAGAAAAATAAATTCTGGAAAAAACTGATTAAATTAATAACAGAAAATGCAGAAAATATTGATGTTATTCTGACTTTAAGATCGGATTTAGAAACGACATTGCGTAGTCAATTTGAATCTGCTTTTAGGGATAACTATCAATTCCAAATGCCAACTTATAACTATTGGCTTAATGCACGATTTACTGTGCCTACGATGGAGCGAGAAGAGCTAGAGGAAGCAATTGAAAAACCCGCTTCAACAAGAGTAGTTTTCTTTGAAGAAGAGAAGGATAATGGTGAACGTACTTTAGTAAAACAACTAAGCCATGAAGTGGCAGGAATGCCAGGAGCATTGCCACTGCTTTCAGTTGCCTTACAGAGTATGTATAAAAACTTCGCAAAGCGGTATCTAGAGAGTGTACGCAACGGTGAACCCGTAAAACGAGAAATCACTTGGGACGACTATAAAAGCCTTGGGGGAGGAGTAGTAGGTTCTCTGACTAAGCGTGCTAACCAATTGTATGAAGAGTTAGTTCAAGATGATGCTTATCGTCACACGGTGCGTAATATAATGTTACGAATGATTTCATTGCAGGGTAATGGGTTAACGCGGCGGCAAGTACCAACATCTGAATTGAAGTATCGAGACCAAAAAGAAAACGAGCGAGTGGAAACAGTCATTAAACAGTTTTCTGAAGCCCGTTTAATCGTTGAAGGTTCTAATCCCCCAGATGAAGCTTATGTAGAACCAGCCCATGATGCTTTGGTGCAGGGGTGGGATAAGTTCCAAGAATGGATAAAACAAAATGTCAAAGATTTAATTTTACAACAGAGTCTAAACGCACAGGTAAGCGATTGGAAAAACAATGAAAAACCTGAAACACGTTTATGGCATGATGATGACCGTCTGCCTCGATTGAAAAAAGTGCTAGAGGATAAAGCAAAAAACTGGTTGAATGAGCAAGAGACAGAGTTTGTTGAACAAAGTATCAAGCAAAAAAGAAAACAAAAAGATGAACTGACACAAAATCGGATTAATGAATTAACACCATCAGCTAACTCTCGTTTCAAAGACAACGAGCAACTTGAAGCGTTAACTCATATTTTGAAGGCAGGTAAACTCGTCCAAAAACTTATTCGTGAAGATTCACCCCATCTCAGGAAAGAAACCCGCCTCAATACTCAATTAGTCCTTCGGCAAGTCCTCAGCAAAGTAGAGGAAAAGAACCGTTTCATGCTTGAAAGTGGAGGTCATGCCGTAGATTTCAGCCGTGATGGACAGATAATTGCCACGGCTGATGTGAACCGTATTGTGAAGCTTTTTGATCCAGAAGGGAAACAGATTAACCCTCGGCAAATGAACGGCGATATTCTGATGAGAATATTTGACCATCCCCAAGGCGAAATGGTTACCTTGAGAGGTGGTTCTAAGTATTTATATTTGTTGACCCCAGATGGTATATTGCGGTTTCTAAAATTATATTTAAGTCCTGATGGTGGGATATTTGCTCAACCTGGGCAGCTACGCGAAGGGAAGATAACACTTTATAGTCGAAATGGTACGAAACTGAAGACTCTGACAGGGCTTGATGGAGATACAATTATGACGGTTGCATTTAGCCCCGACAGTCAGGTAATTGCTTATGGGGGTTGGAAGGGGTGGTTATCTCTATGGAACTGCGATGGAGAACGGATAGCAGAACAAGGAACGGGTGGGGGTTCATTGAACGCAACAGATTTTAGTCCCAATGGAGAGATAATTGCCACAGGAAGTAATGATGGGAAAGTGAGACTTTGGAAGCCGGACGGTACACATCTGCATGAATTCAAAGCCCATAGCGATACGATTTGGGGGTTATGTTTTAGTCCCAATGGAAAGATGCTTGCTACAGGAAGTAATGACAGAAAAGTCAAACTTTGGAAGTTAGATGGTACAGAAGTGAAAACACTAGAAGGACATACGGGTATTGTTTATGCAGTTGCATTTGACCCCAATGACAACCAGAACCTTGCCTCGGCGAGTGATGATGGAAGCGTCAAAATTTGGAATTTAGGCGGCACAGGTCTAAAAATTTTCGATCAACATGAGGATTCGGTTTATACAGTTCGTTTCAGTCCTGACGGTAAAACAATTCTTACTACAAGTGGGCATGGAAAAGTCTCGTTCTGGAGAACTGACGGCACGTTGTTCAAACAAGAAAGTTGGCACAATGGGCCAATTTCCACATTAGATTTCAGCCCCAACGGTGAGATGATTGTTACAGCAAGTGAGGATAAAGAGGTTAGACTTTATAATTCAGATGGTGATCTCATAAAGTACATTAAACAGATAAAGGAGGGGGATAAAAGTGAATGGGATAGAATTGAAGTATTAGGAGTAAGCTTCAGTCCTAACAATCAAATGATTGCACTAGCAGATTCGCAAGGTTCAGTCAAACTATACAATTTAGGCGACGGCACTTTTAAAAATTTGCGTGATGGGTCTGGCGACCATTCCCCTACCTGGGCAGTAAAATTCAGTACTGATGGTAACATACTTGCGTCTGCACATAGTGAAGGAGTGGTCAGACTGTGGCGATTAGACGGTACTTTCGTCAACACTTTGCCTGGCGGTATTTATGGTAGATATCCTAATGACGTTTGGGGAATAGATTTTAGCCCCAAAGGTGATTTGATTGCCTCAGCGGATATAGATGGAACAGTCAAACTCTGGAGGTTAGATGGCAGTTCAGATCAACCCCGTATCCTTAGTGAAGCTAGTAGCAACGTGGCTTGCAACCGAGTACGTTTTAGCCCCAACGGTGATCTGATCGCCTCAGCCCATGCAGATGGAACGGTTAAACTTTGGAATCTAAATGGCTCGTCGCCCAAAATCTTAGAGGGGCATAAAAGTCGTGTTAATGCGGTTGATTTTAGCCCTAACGGGAAGACCTTAGCCTCTGCCAGTAAAGATGGGAGAGTAATTCTATGGGATTTAGACGGATATCTAGATTTAGATGGACTATTGAATTGCGGTTGCAAATGGGCAGAAGCTTATTTGACAAATAACCCCAATATTACCAAGGAAGATCGGCAAATAATACTCAACATTAATAAAAATCCCTGAAACTCTTGATCTCATAAGATCGCAATTATGAACAATCAATAGGATTTGATCTGACAATACCGTTGCCAATTTACGAGGCTTTAAAGCCTGTAGAAACGGCATGAATACGTCCCAAAGAAGTAAGCTTGGCAAAAATCTGATTTAATAAAATAGGCTCAGGA
>NZ_JACJRU010000042.1 GCF_014697425.1 Nostoc sp. FACHB-110 | reverse complement strand
ATCCAAGAAATCTTTGACCAACTCACATTTGAGCAGGTAATTTCTGTGTCTTCTTATAACTTTATCCTGGAAGCTCTATTCTATGCAGCTTCATATTAAATTGGTATAAGGGCAACGTCGGGATGTTCTTCTCCCAGCAGGCGTTTTCTCATTTCTAAAGCTTGGAGCAACAAGGGTTCGGCTTCGCTGTATCTTCCTTGGGAATTATAGAGTAATGCCAAGTTGTTCAGGCTGGTGGCAACGTAAGGATGTTCTTCTCCCAAACGGGTTTTTATTGCCGATAAACACTGCACATACCAAGGTTCTGCTAACACATACAAACCTTGCCCTTCATAAAATTTACCCAAACCAACAAACACCCAGATTAAATCTTCATCCCTCACCACATCAATTAAATTTTCAGCAACTTCTTGAAGATGAGGAATAGTATCCTGCACTGAGGCGATAAATTCTAAAGTGATAGCTTGAGGAATTTCTTTTACTTTTGCTATTATTGCCGCTACAAAAACTTGTTTGAACTCAACCCCTAACTCCTCTGTGCCTGTAAAAGTATTAATTTTCCCTAATTTCCCTTTGAGAAACTCCCGAATTAACGGATGAATTTGATAGCAAGCGTTTTTATCTTCTAATCTTTGAATGAGATGACGCTTGTAAAGTTGCTTTTTGGCTTCGTTAACATCTGCCTCTGCCCAATTTAACAATTCACTGGTAGATTCTACCAATTGCCAAGGAATGACATCAGGGGCAAACAAACTCAATAACGCACCTACAAGCTGGGTTTTTTCACCAAGTTCTCGCCAGCTTAATTCAAAGGCGGCTTTTACTCCTAGCTGTGCTGCACTCAGAGTTGCCTGTCTCCGTTCCAGGGCTTCATCCTCTAGTCGTTGCACCTCCAGCCTTTCAAGCATTTCTGCTAAAGATAAATCTGGATCTTCGGCTAAATACTGTCCGACTAATTCCAACCCCAAGGGTAAATATCCCAGCCATTGACATAGTTGTTTAGCGGCTGTTTCTTCCCGTTGTATTCGCTTTTCACCTACAAAAGCTGTTAGCAGTTCTAACGCTTTATTTTCTGGGAGTACATCTAAAGAAATTTCCCGTACAAAATTGGGGTTGAGGTTGCGTAAACGGGTGGTGATGAGTACGCGAAAGCGGTTCGCTGGCGGCTGTATTTCTTGCAGATGCTCTAAATTAGTGACATCATCGAAAACTACTAACACCAAACCCTCAGATGGTTGCCAATGTTGCCAACACCACCGCGCTTGTTCTTGGGGGTTCAGCAGTTTTCCGCCTAATTCTTGTAGTATTTCTTGAGCGATGTACAACCCATAAAATTGCACAATACTAGCGGCTAACTCTGATTCTCTCCCATTCAGCCAGCAGATACCGCCAGGATAATCAGCTTCATGTTTTAGTGCATACTGGGTTGCTAATTCCGTTTTACCGACACCACCCATCCCAGCCACCGCCGAAATTGCCACTTTACCCGACTGCTGCAATTGGTGATGGATGTTGGCGAGTTCATTTTCTCGCCCAACAAAGTTAACTGCGCCTTTGCGAATTAAATTATTGGGAATATTCGGTGGAGAAGTCTGTTGTGATGACCCAAAATTAAATGTTGAATCTTTAACAATAACCTTTCCACCCTGAGTGATTATTCCTTGCAGGTTGTTATCGGTCATTTACTGCCAAAGTTGAATGTGGAACCCTTGACTTTAGTCTCACCACCCGTAGTGATAATACCTTGTGGTTTTACCAAGGTTGTAGAACTTTGCTCTTTAATAGCTGCGGTTAACTCGGCAAGAGCCTTCTTCAGTTCAGGGTTAGCTTGTGCAGCCGTGTTAACTTGATTACCTAATGCTTCGACGGCTTCTTGAATTTCTGGATATGCCTCTGCTGCTTTTTTGACTTCTTCTACTAATACAGCTTCACCAATATATTCTCGCTCTCCTGGCGGTAAAGCTGCTTGTGTGGCTGCGGTTTCTAACGCTGCGGCTGTTGCGGGTGATTTATCATGAATTACTTGCTTGGCTTGGTCATAAATTGCATCCAAAGCTTTTTCTGTTGACCAATCAACAAATTTATTACCTATTAAAGCTAAAAGCGCGATCGCACCTACGGTAATTGGTTCCATATAATTGGGTACGATATTAGACGATTACAAGTAATTATAGTGAATTTCCTCAGTAAACTTAGGAAGGCAACAGTAAAGGCTTAGTAGGACAACAGTTTTTTGCCGTCAATCACTATATTTCTGATTCTCAGCCAGAATATAGAAACAGTTTTTTAACAAGATGCGATGCGGTTGAGGTTTTGAACTTCCTGAATGAGTTTTTTACTTCCATTCCTGAAGCTTTGATACTCACGGATGAGCCTTTGACACTCGCGGATGAGCCTTTTATACTCGCGGATGAGCCTTTGACACTCACGGATGAGCCTTTGACACTCGCGGATGAGCCTTTGACACTCGTGAATGAGCCTTTGACACTCGCGGATGAGCCTTTGACACTCACGGATGAGCCTTTGACACTCGCGGATGAGCCTTTGACACTCGTGAATGAGCCTTTGACACTCGCGGATGAGCCTCTGATGCTCACAGATAAGTCTTTGACACTCACAGATGAGCCTTTGACACTCGTGAATGAGACTTGATGCTTAAACTATAAGTTTCTTTTATTAACACTCCGATATTCCCAAGGGTTGGTAAACTTGGCATCACCCCAAACCCCAAGCTTTTGCTGCTGCGCTTGTGCTTCGGCTTGCTGCACTAATTCTTTACTAGGGCATTTATTTAAATAAGGACGATAAACCTTAGCTAAACCTTCGCGCAATAAAACTTCCTGTACCAAAGTCCCATCTTTTAAACGAACTTCTGCTACCTTTCTGCCGTAGCGATCGCTATCTGTAATATTCAAGGTAACGCGATCGCCTGATTTTTGGACTAATTGCTGCAAACGTTCTTGTGCTTTTGCACCCCAACTGAATTGATTGAGATCAGTACTGCGTTGACTTTCTCTTTCTTTTTTAGAGTGGGGTACTTCTGGCGCATCGATGCAAGCAAAGCGCACATTGATTTTATTACCTTGAGCATCCTTAACCGCTAAGGTATCACCATCGCTGACTCTCTCCACCAAATCGCCGGAAGGAGGAAAAAGGCGATCGCAACTCCCCAAACCCAAAACTAAAATACTTATACTCAGCCAAATTCCTAATTGTTTCATTAAATCCTGCATTCAAACTCCCCTAACTCTGATGGATGATATGAGCAATAGTTGATTTTGGCAACAACTCTGTGTGTGTGTACTCTGCACCTTGGTGGTTCGCTAAATTAAGCCTTGTCAATAATTTTTGCATCAACCCTAATTAAATAAAGTTACAAAATTGCAATAAAATCCCGCATTAAACAAACCTGAATATAAAATCGGACTCAATCTTTATCTCTGCAAAATCTCTTGCTATTAATTGGCAATAAATTCGTTATGCAAAAAATTAAAAATTATCTATTATTTGGCTTTACAGGTGTTTGTTTATCTATAGGTTATTCCAGTTTATTCGCCACCGAAATTCCTGTACGGAATCTGCAAAACTCTCCCAAAAATTTACTAGTACAAGAAACTACCCAAAGCGTCAATGACTACATCAAAAACAATCACCATGAAAGTTATCAATTTTTAGAACAACAGTTAGACGCAGCTATTGAAGATGCCAAAAATCCCAAACCAGACGAAGTAGTAAATAATCTTTGGGAACTAGTCCCGAGTAATTCTCAACTCAAAACCCGACAAATCAATGGCAAAACTGAATTTTTAATGGTGACTTGGAAATCCACCAAAAAACCTAATGAAGATTGGCCATTAGGCAAAAAATCTCTGACTCGCCGAGTCTGGTTAACCGCATTTCCTGAAACTAAAGAATTCTGCCATAAATGTCAAGGAATCGGCATGAAAGTGCCTGGAGAAATTATGCTGGGACTAAGGTTGCAACAGTATTTAGGCTTAATTTTAGCCAGTAATCCCAATCCCACCTATTTTGTAGAAATGTGGGTCAAAGCTGAAGATTTAAGCCGGCCATGTATTAACCCAGAAATTAATAGTAAGACTTGCAAAGTTTTGCCTGTACCTGTACCTGAAAGTAATTCTGTTTTATTCAACATTTATAAAAGTTCCTACGCTAGCGGTAAACCCTATTATCCCTGGACAGGATTAGGTTACACCTATGATTGGGGAAATACAAAAAAACCTCATGTAGGTGCTAGCGAATTTATTATCGAAGCTAACCAAGACAAGCCTATAGAAGTAGAAATTGTTGCCGTTACCCCAACAGTTCAATATTGTGATAATCAATATTTAAAATAAGCTCAGGATTCAGAAAGCACGAGGGCGACTGAAGTCGCGGCTACACAGACAAAACCCACCTGCGTGGGTTCAAAACCATTGATTTTTTATTAGTCTGCGCAGGTGGTCACTGAGCTTGTCGAAGTGCGGATTTTGTTTTTGTAGCCCAAAACTTTTAAAACTTTTACGCCCATTCTTAACCAATCACCTTTGTGCGTAAATTTTCAGATATTACAAACCATTACCAATCAAAATAAAAGCCGACCAATAATAAGGATGATTAAATTCCCCACTTTTATCGGTCAACAAAGTAATTTGTGCTTTTCGTAAAGCTTCAGCTTTGGTAAGCTTGCCAGATTTTAATGCTGAATAAAATTCATTCATTAATGCTTGAGTACCGCCATCAGAAACAGACCACAATGAAGCCATTGTCGCTTTTGCACCTGCTAATTGAATTTCATATCCTAAACCTAAAATTTCTTGTCCATTAGCTGATTTTTCTCCTAAACCAGTTTGGCAAGCACTCAACACTACTAAATCTACATTTGATAACGACCAATTTTCAATGTCTCTTAAAGTCGCGTGTTCGCCATCACCAAACACAATAAATGAATCTTCTGGTGAACCATTGACCAGCTTACCATGTGTTGCCAAATGGACAATTTTATAATCATTCATTTGGGGAACTGTTGTATTAGGATTAAAATCTTTGTCTAATAAAACTTTGCTGCCGGGCAGAATTTTTGCTAAGTTTTCTACTTCTGCTTTGGCAAATTCTAAACCACTAAACATTTCTTGGCGTTGACCTACGGCTACTGTATATTCCCCTTTCGTAAAAGCCGCCGCTAAAGCATTCACAGATGTTGGTGGTTGACTAACTAATTTAGTTAAACTAGCAGCCGTGATATTATTAATAGCAAAGCGTTGCACTAGCCAATTTTGCCCATCATATAATGCGGCTAAGGGTACATATCTCAGTTTCCCGTCTGGTGCATAAATGATAGTTTTAGCATCAGCTTGTTTTAAATCGTTTTCTATAGGTTTAATTAGCCAGTTATATAATTTGTTAGCTGTGGTTTTGCTATTTTTGTAAGGAACAAGAATTGCCTCTCGAAATTCATTAATTGTTTGAGTTAATTCGGCTGATTTTACTGGGACAGTGCGGTGAATTGGCGGCGCATCAGCAGAGACGACAACTAATTCTAATCTGTCATCTAACACCAGAGGATACAGCAACACGGCTTTTTGATTTAACTGGCGGAGGTTATCTCTTAAAGAATTGAGTTGACGTAAATTTAAATTTTCCTGTCCCGATGTTGTGGATAATTGTTGCACCAAAGCCACCACAGCAGGACTTTTAATAAACTTGTTAAATTCGGCGTTGGTGGTTTGTTCGAGTTTGACTAATTCCGCAATGCGTTTTTCTTGAGTTGCGGTACGGGTTTGTGGGGGAATTTTTCGCAGGGCGGTGAGTTCTTTACCAAGTGCGATCGCTTGGTCTTGAATTGCCGTATACTTCTGTGATATTTCCTTTTCTTGGGGTTTTAGCGGTAATTGTTCAGCTTCAGTTTTGACGGCTACGCTGGCAGAACTACCTCGTTGATTATTTCTATTTGTGAGCTTTGGTTTACTCGTACTAGGTTTACCAATATAGTCACTAACTTCCTGAATTTTCAGCAAGTCTAAAACTTGTTGTGCTTCAGCTGGACGATTTTGTTTGAGTAATAAGTCAGCAAGGCGGCGATATCTTTCGGAAACAGTTTCGGTGTAAGATTTCTGCACATCTGTTGGCACAACTCGTAAATTTTGCCGAATTGTTTCGGTTAAATTCACTGATTGCTTGTAAAATGCGATCGCTAGTGGTGGTTGATTTTGGGCTGCTAAGACATCGCCTAAAAATTTCAGCGTTGCAGCTTCACTCACTTTATCTTCAACTTCTCGGTGAATAGCTACAGCTTGCTGATATAGTCCTAAAGCTTTATCGGATTGATTTTGTTGTTGATAAACTTGCCCTAAGTTACTAATTGTTACGCCTTCACCAGTGCGATCGCCAATTTCTCGATAATTAGCTAAAGCTTGCTGGTTATATTCTAGAGCTTGGTTATAGTTACCCAAATTTTGGTAAACACGCCCAATATTATTAAGTGCGACAGCAACCCCCAATTTATACTTATTTTGCTGATATATATCTAAAGCTTGCTGATATAACTTGAGTGCTTGCTCATATTTACCCAAACTCAAGTAAATCTGTCCGATATTATTCAAATTTAAAGCTGCACCTTGAAACTGAAACGAGTCTTTACCAAAAGCATCACCAACAATGGCGCGGTTAGTCAGTTGTTGCAAAGCTTGAGCATTTTGACCAAGGGCATTATAGAGTAACTTGATAGCTTGCTCGTCTGTACTTTTATATTCCCCAGTGCCAAGTTTTTTATAAATATTTGTAGATTTTTCCGCAAACTCCAGCGATTTTTGATATTGTCCTAAGCTAAAATATGCAGCTGAAATATTATTGAAAATAGCTGCTTGTGTTCCATAAAATGTAGAACAGCACTCTTGTAAATTGCTTAATGCTTGTTGATAATAATCTAATGCTTGACCATAGTTACCCAAGTTAAGATAAACAACACCAATGTTGTTTAAAGCTTGAGCAGTTCCGCTTTTATCACCCTTGGCTGTTTGAATTGTCAAACTTTGTTGATAAAACTCCAAAGCCGAAGAATATTTACCTGTACGAAAGTAAACTGCACCAATATCAGTTAATAGATTAGCTTCGCTAGTAGCATAACTATAGCCATTAGGGTTAGCTGCTTTGAGTTCTTTTAAAACTGTTAACGCTGGTTGATAAAACGATAGGGCTTTTTCATATTCTCCCAGATTGACATAGACTTCTGCAATATAAGATAAAGGTATCCATTCGCTTTCTTTGTCGCGGAGTTGGCGGCGAATATCCAAGCTTAAATTCAAAAATTCTAGTGCTTTAACATACTCTCCTTTACGCAAATAAACGTAGCCAATATTTACTAAGCTGTTGGCTTCTCCGGCTTTCGCACCATATTGTTTAAATATTGCTAAGGACTGTTGAAATAGTCCTAACCCAGCTTGCAAGTCATCTAAACCAACTAAATCTTTGTAAACTAGTCCTTCGCCTTGATTATTGAGGTTGATGGCTTCGGTGATGCGTGCTTCGGCTGTTGGGGCTGGAGCTTGGGCGAGTATTGGTTGTAAATAATACAGCCCTAAAACTGGAGATGTAAAAGTCAGTAAGACAGTTACAGCAATTTGAGAAACTTGCATAACCACAGATTTTATTCAGTTAAATAGTTATAGTTTATTGTTCCCATAAACATAACTGAAGTTATAATTAGAGGTTTAATAGGTGATAAAACTAAATTTTTTTTAAGCAGGCGATCGCTTGAATAATCAGTGATATAATTGCGCTAATTTTATGAGAGTTCTTTGCATTACTTAACTTGGTTCTAATGAATAAAAGTTAATATAGATTAAAAATAATAAAAAACATCATATTTTATAAAGTTGACTAAGTTAAATTGAGAGTAAGCTTAATTATTGAAGCCTAGTTCAAGGTCTAGCCACGGGTACAAATTAAGCGAAATTACACTAGTTTATCTCATAATATTTACAACACACATACTAGTGACTAAAAGTTGATTTGTACCAATTTACTGAGCTAGTACAGTAAGGCAGAAATAATTAACAGTCAGGCAAAAAATCTCCAAGTTTTTTGACTTAGACTTCTGCGTAACTGCACTAGGTTATTGAGCCAGATGTTGACAATTCAACTGAGCCAATTACTAAGAGCAAACACTAAATAGACATTTACAACAAGTAAGCGACAATGATAGAAAAAATTTTGCTAGCGGTTTCGGGCTTAGGTCATGCAGAAGAAATGCTCAAAACCTTAAAAGAAATACCATCAATTCAACGTGCCAAAGTTACAGTTCTGCACGTTGTCACTCCCCAAAGTACAGCGACTGCAATGACAAATAAATGGGAAGAAGGTGGTAAAATTCTGGCCAATGCCATTCAGTCTTTGAATTTAGATGCTACTCAAGTTTCATCGATTTTACGGCAAGGTGATCCGAAAGATGTAGTTTGCCAAGTCGCCGACGAAATCGACGCTGATTTAATCATCATGGGTTCTCGCGGACTCAAGCGTTTGCAGTCAATTTTGTCAAACTCTGTGAGTCAATATGTTTTCCAATTGTCTTCTCGCCCCATGTTGCTGGTCAAAGATGACATTTATGTCAAGAGAATTAAGCGTATCATGGTAGCCCTAGACAACTCGGAAGCAGCCAAACACTGTTTAGATTTAGCTTTATTCTTACTAAAAGATATTTCAGGTAGTCAATTAGTTTTGACTCACGTTAATACAGATTTACGCGGAAAAACATCAGAAGTCAGCGAAATTGTCCCAGACAAAGATCCAGTTTTTGCACCAGCCTACACTCAAGCTCAAAAATATAATGTACAAACTCGCTGCTATACCAGCAGTGGTAAACCAGGTGAAGAAATTTGTCGCTTGGCAGATGAGTTAAAAGTAGACTTGTTATTACTTGGTTCTCCAGATCGTCGTCCATCTGTAGCTAAAAGTTTTGTCGATCTAGATAGACTCATCGGTGCTTCTTTGTCTGATTATGTGCGAGTCAACGCTACTTGTCCAGTACTATTAGCACGTACTAGTGCATAACTTTTATGGACGCTAGAGACTAGAGATGAGAAAAAGTATTTTTAACTCAGCACTCGGAACTCAGCACTTTCCACTCAATTTTGGCGGTTGATAAATAAAAACCCCTGCACCAATGGTGTAGGGGTTCTTTATATTATGCACAAACTATTAACTATCTTTTTTACCTTCGCGGCTAGCGGTTTGAATGTACAGAATTAATAAAAACACAGTGGGAACTAGTACGAACAGAATGCTCGCCACGAACCCTAAGTCATTAGTTTGCATGGCAAAAAAGCCTCTCCATAATTTCCAGTCAACAACTTTAGAATAGCATTATCGATGCCCGTATTCGCCTTATTTTTTTACTTGTTATGTGGGCAATACTGCTAGCAGGTTAAGGTTTAGTAACTACACTAACAGGGCCATGTACTAAAGTTTGGCAAGCTAGGCGGTAATTATCTGGTTTTTTCTTTAATTTGCGGTTTTCAAAGTCTGTCCGGGGCGAAAGATTCTCTAAGCCTTCTACTATCTCGACAACACAAGTACCACATTGACCATAACCACCGCAATTGGTCATTTTGCCAAATAATTTGTACAAATCTATGCCGTTTTCTACAGCTTTTAGGCGCAAGTTAGCCCCATTTGCTGCTATTACTTCCTGATCTTCTTTGACAAATTTGATGTTACCCATAGCTAGTTAAGATCCTCGTTGGCTGGAAAGGCTCAGTTTTAATCCTGCTGTATAAACTATCTTACTTAACTTCTTGTAAGTTGTTACAAATAATTAAGAAACATCAACTTTTAGTAATAAATTATTGCCAAAAAAAATAGGACAGGTAATTTACCTGTCCTAACAATTGAAAACTAGTTAACTTACCTAAATCCAACAGCTGCTTGCCACACAAAAGCAAGTAACAAGAAGAAAACAGGAATTACAGGGAGAACGTCTACCAGCGGGTCAAAAATCTGGTAAGCTTCTGGCAATTTAGCTAATAATAATGCTGCTTCCATGTTTGTTTTAATCCACTCTATCCAACACAGCTTTCATAATTGAGATGTATCTTAACATGATTTGGTCAATGGTCATTTGTCATTTGTTCTTCGGCTTCGTTTTCCGGGGTTAACCAATGACCAAATTCTTCCACAAAGCGATCGCTTAATATTGCTTCACGAATTTTTTGAGTAAAGCGAATTAATTCAGTAATGTTGTGAATACTTAATAAGGTGTAAGCTAAAATTTCTTGCGATCGCACTAAATGAGAAATGTAAGCTCGACTGAAATTTTGACAAGCATAACAAGGGCAAGTTTCATCCATTGGTGCAAAATCTTCACGGAACTTAGCATTTTTTAAATTCCAGCGCTCGCCTTGGACAACGGCTGTGCCGTGTCTCGCCCAACGCGTCGGAATCACGCAATCAAATAAATCTACACCATTTGCTATGGCGATCGCCATTTCTTTGTAAGTACCCACCCCCATCAAATAACGCGGCTTATGTGCGGGTAACAGTGGTGCTGTATTTTGCACAATTTGAGCCATCAGGTGAGTTGGTTCACCCACACTCACACCCCCAATGGCGTATCCAGGCAAATCTAACTTCGACAACTCCACCGCCGCTTGAGAACGCAAATCTAAATAAACACCGCCTTGCACAATGCCAAATAACGCCTGATCTTGACGTTGATGGGCAGTTATACAGCGCTCCAACCAGCGATAAGTTCTTTGTGTGGCAGTTTCTACTTCTTGGCGAGTTGCCGGGTAAGGGGGACACTCATCAAACGCCATGATGACATCCGCGCCTAAAGTATTTTGAATTTCAATAGAACGCTCTGGGGTGAGTTTGATAATTTGTCCATCATGCGGTGAGCGAAACGTCACACCTTCTTCCGTGATTTTCCGCATCTCACTCAAGCTGAACACCTGAAACCCACCAGAATCAGTCAGCATCGGCCCGTTCCAGCCCATGAACTTATGCAGCCCTCCACCACCAGCTACAATTGCTTCGCCTGGTTGCAAGTGGAGATGATAAGTATTAGATAACACCATCTGTGCGCCAGTATCTTGCAACTGAGCAGGCGTAACAGTTTTGACATTTGCCAGCGTCCCCACTGGCATAAATCTTGGGGTTTCAACCACACCGTGGGGAGTGTAAAACACCCCGACTCTAGCTTTTGTTTGGCTACACTGAGCCAGGGTTTGAAAAGAAAAATTATCGCTCAAGGTAAAAATAATACTATTTAACTAAATATGATGGTCATTTGTTGTTGGTTATCGCAAATTTCTATGATTATGTAGCCGCGAATTCCATTCGCTAGGGCTGAATTTTCCAAATGACCATTGACCATTCTAAAAAGAATCTGAGCAGTCATCATCAATTTCTGCATCCCATTTGGCGGAGAGAACTTGCTCCATCATCGCTTCAATGGCACTGACATTATAAGTCTTCTCTCGACGCTCTTGTATAGGAGTCGTTAAAGGAATCAGCCGTAAGCACATTCCCTCTTGCATTAAGTCAAAACAGGTTTCTTGTGCAGATAACTGTTTGAGTTCTAAATAGTCAAAACTGTAGACGTTTAAGTACAGCGCACTATTCGCCACTAATGTAGACCTTTGGGGGTTGGCGAATACTTCCATCACATCCCCGTCACCCTCGCTCACTACCTTGTCTTCGTGGGTGTAGATGTAGTGGACTCGACCTAAATCTGTCAACAATCGTCTCATGTCGAGCTTGTTTACAATTACGCCCGTGTCAACAATGCACGGCGCTGGTATCCTGGTGTCGGGTAGATGATGACTCATAGGAAAATTAGCGAGTGAGCAAAGATGAGAACGCAGCTAAAAACTTAGTTGAATAGCTTTGTAGTTCCCTACATTTAAAAAATATCAATTTTGTGGCGCGATCGCTCAAAAAATATCAATTTTCTCAGGCGATCGCTGCAATACTCTTGATTTAGTTTCGTAGCTGATAATTACAAAGCATTGCTATTCTAATTTTACCTTGCTAAATCAACTATTTTGTGTTAAGATTGCCAGTTAAAAAATTTATCTAACCGAGACAAGCATAACAAAGTTTTGGCGAAGAGTCTCTAAATTAAAAACTATCTTATCTAAAGCTTTAAAATTTTTGACTGCCACTCAGAGCGAGAATTATCAGCGTTATCTCTTAAATAGCTGCTTAATTATGATGAAATTTTTACAGAGTTTGCAATTATCTCTGTATAATCTCTTAGCTAGTATTATATTCTATACGGTTATTCCTCTGCCTCATATCAATGGTCTGGATTTCTCTAAATTAGCACGTTCAGCCCCATTAGTTGGGTTAATTATTGGCGGAATTTTAGGTTTATTTGACTTGGGGTTAGATTATTTAAACGTATCAATTTTAACTCGTAGTGCTTTAATTGTGTGTGCCTGGATAGGAATTACAGGCGGATTACACTTAGATGGGGCGATGGATACGGCTGATGGTTTAGCAGTAGGAAATCCTGATAAAAGATTAGAGGTAATGGCCGATAGTGCTACGGGCGCATTTGGCGCAATGGCCGCGATCGCCATAGTATTGTTAAAAACAGTCGCCTTAACAGACACCGAAGCCAACCGTTGCTTAATCTTCATGGCTGCTTGTGGCTGGGGACGGTGGGGACAGCAACTAGCAATACTGCGATATCCTTACCTCAAGCCTACAGGTAAAGGTGCGTTTCACAAACAAGCCATTCGTTCCTTCAAAGATGTCATCCCTTCTTGGCTATTGTTAATCAGCTTGAGTGCTTTACCTGGGCTGTTAAATAGCCAAGACAAATTGCTCGCACTGGCAATGATACTGAGCGGAAGTGCGATCGCATTTCTCACAGGTGCATGGTTTAATCACAAACTAGGTGGACACACAGGCGATACCTACGGCGCAGTCGTCGAATGGACAGAGGCTTTATTTCTGTGTGTGTTAACTAGTTTTTAGATGAAAAGGGAGAATAAAAAGAATACTTACTCAGCACTCAGCACTCAGCACTCAGCACTCAGCACTTCATTTAATCGGTTGTAATTTTGTCACCTTTAGTTTAAAATTACCTACCCCAGTTTCCCCAAAAGAACGAACACGAATTACATATACTCCTGTTTCGTTGATGCGGGTAAATAGCAAAGAATTGCTAGTACCATCGGGGCCATCATCATTTTCTGCCAGTGTGGAGCCATCAGGGCCTAACAGGGTAATGATACTGTCAAAGTTGTCTGAAGATAAATCAACAGCTAAATTATCCCCTTTAGTTAACTTAACTTGATAGTCACGGGCAAATCCGCCCTGTCCTGTGGGTATATCTTTGTCTGATAGCGTATCAGAAAGTTCAGTTAGATTAGTTAAAGGAATTGGACTGTACAACTTATTTTGAGCCAATGCGACTGTTGTACTGGTAGCAATTGCCAAAAAAGTAGCAGGAAGAATGATAATTTGTTTAAAACTCGCTGCAAAAGCTTTACTCATAATTTCAGGTACTTTTCCCACCAAACAGGGTAGTATTCGCTTTATTATAGATTTGGCCAGGATGGCTCGGCTAGGAATTAGTCTGTTGGTCTTTGATCGCAATCGCTACTGCGGCTAAACCCAAGACTGTAATTCCCGACTGGCGAAATGTTTGCACAGCAGATTTAGCAGTAGCACCAGTGGTATAAATGTCATCTATTAATAACACTGGAACTTGGGGACGATGAGTGGGAAATTTTGACCCAACTGTAAAAGCTTGGGCTAAGTTTTTTTCTCGCTCAGACATCGATAAGCCAAATTGTGCCTTAGTTTCGCGTACCCTGGACAAACCATTTAGGCTTAATTCTAACTTAGTTATTTGGCAGAAACTTTGGGCGATGATTGCGGCTTGATTGTATCCCCGTTGCTGTTGTTTTTGCGGATGCAGAGGAATCGGGACAACAACAAGTGGAGTATGACAATGTGGCGAATTGAGTAACCATGCTTCCCCTAGCCATTGTCCTAAAACTCGACCAAGTTCTGGCTGATTTTCATATTTCATGACTGCAATTGCCCGTTTGATTGGCCCGCCATAAATACCCCAACCAAATACAGGTATTTCACCATGCCAAGACGCACAAGGATTTTTTTGACCACAATTTTTTAATTGTCTAGCACAATATTCACACAAAGCAGCAGATGTACTGCGCTGACACAAAGGACAATGAGATTGTAAAAATAGGTTGAGAAAGGATTTGAGCATTTGTCCTTTGTCATTCGTCCTTTGTTAAGACTACTAAATTAAGTTTTTCACATAAACGCGATCGCACCTAGCTGTTTCCACACCTGTAGCTGGTTGATAGCCGTTGCTTTCGTATAGCTTGACGGCTTCTACTAAAATGCTGGCTGTTTCAATCCAAATTTGCTGAAAACCGCGATTTGCGATTGCTATTTCTAGCTGTTGTAACAAATATTTTCCTAAACCTAAACCTCTGACGCTGGGTAAAAGGTACATTTTGCGGATTTCAACGGCATTTTTGCCGCGATGTATGGGATAGTATGCGCCAGTTCCGACTATTTGGCTTTGGTGTTCAATTACCCAAAACTCGCCGCCTGTTGCTAAGTAACATTCCTCTACTTGCAGCACATCCCTATCAGCACCGTTGGGTTCCCAACCCAAACCGTATTCTGATAGTACATAACTAATGACTGCGGCCGCTCTGGTGCGATCGCCTTTTTCCCAGTTACGAATCAAGAAATCTTGATAATTTTCTCTCATTCCGATGTGTGGGTTAGGTTTGTACAGAAAAGTCTTCTGGATCTATATCCCAATTTATCCACCGAATCGCAACTCTAGCAGAGATAATCTTAGGTGGTACTCTGAGTGTATGTATTCTGCCCGTGCTAGGGCAAGTCATCTTCAATAAATGAATTGGTTCGACATCAACGATGCAGATTAATGTGTATGCTTGCCAAGAGTCCAGTACTTTGGCTTGTAATTCCTCACACATGTGATCATAACCGATCGCTTGAATTAACACTCGTCGCACTTGCGAGTGATTTAGCCCGTGTTCTCCATGTTCCTAAAAACAGAATTACCGAAATTATCAATGGAAAAAGAGGCATAACTGCTGATACAGCTTTGCGATTAGGTCAATATTTTGGGACTGGTGGAGAATTTTGGCTAAATCTTCAGAAAAATTATGAGTTGAGGTTAGCTGAACAAACTGTAGGTAAAGAAATTCAAAAAACTATTATTCCTCGCGTTTTAGCATCTTGAGTCACACAATTAGCATCAATTAAAAGGTACATGAAGGCATAGTATATAAATCTATGGCAGCAAAGGATATTTTTCATGATGCAGTCAGACACGCATTAGAGAAAGAAGGATGGCATATTACTCATGATCCTCTTTTCCTGCGTTTTGGTGGATTAGATATGTACATCGACCTTGGTGCAGAAAACATTCTCGCGGCGGAACGAGGTGAAGAAAAAATTGCTGTGGAAGTCAAAAGTTTTGTCAGTCCATCTGCTACAACTGAGTTTAGTACAGCTTTGGGTCAATTTCTCAAATATCAATTAGCACTGGAAGAAGAACAACCAGAAAGACTTTTATATTTAGCGGTTCCTTTTGATACTTATCGTGCCTTTTTTACTTTAGAACTACCACGCTTGCTAATTCAACGCTACCAAGTGCGATTGATTATTTTTTCTCCAGACGAGGAGGCGATTATTAAATGGCAAAATTAGAACAATATCGGCAAATAATTCAAGAACTTTTACAAAGTTATAGCGAAATTAAAGCTAGTAATGAAGAAGTAGAAGCTGAAGTTATTTTTGATCGAGAACGCGATCGCTATCAACTAGTTCATGTCGGCTGGTCAAATAAGCGGCGCGTATATGGTTGTGTTTTACATCTCGATATTAAAAACGAAAAAATCTGGATTCAGCACGATGGTACTGAAGGCGGTATTGCTTATGAATTGATTAGTCGAGGTGTACCAAAACAAGATATTGTCCTGGCTTTTCATTCTCCCTTTAAACGGCAATTTACTGAGTTTGCTGTCGGCTAATTACCCAATTTTGAATAGTAAGTGTTAGAAAAACTCTAATTTACCGTTCCCAGATTGCTGAAAATTTCAATTAAGTTACCATCAGGGTCACGAAAATGGGCGGTACGCAGTCCCCATACAGGTCTATCTAAAGGTTGGGTAACAACTGTGGCGTTACTTTCTTTGAGTCTTTCAAACACTTGATCAACGTTATCGACTGCAAAAATCAAGGCCATTTTATTTTGGCATTCCAAAGCCGAAGGTAAATAAGCACTAGGAATTGCTTCAGCCATAAAGTCTTTTCTAAATAAAGCTAGCTTGAGATTACCACCTGTGTGTAATTCAGCATACCCAGTAGTTTCATCACCCCAATCAATCCCAAAGCCCAACACATCACGGTAGAAGAGAAAACAGTCTTTATAGTTGGTTACTAGCAGCCTGATATGTGTTAACTGAAGCATAATAACTATTACAAGTATTACGTAATTATATTGTTTTATGGCTTACACGGCTTACGCACGGTGCAAGAATCATCCTAACTGTGAATTCTAGGTTCTGGATGCAGGTTTGTTAGCAGTTCACTTTCAACAATTGCTAATTCATCAAGTCGCTGCGTGACAATTTCTCGGTCAAAATAAGTATCTGCTAAAACCCAATATGTACCAAAGTGCCGTGCTTCAGAAGCCATCAAGCCTTGATAAAATTTAGCTAACTCAGGTTCAGGACAGTGCTTTGCTAAAAGTCCGAGGCGTTCGTGGCTACGCGCTTCAATTAAGCCTGTAACTAGCAAGGAATCTAAAAAGCGGTGGGGTTCGTTGGGACGGACAGCCGCTTTTAAGCCTGCACCATAAGGAGGCGGCGGTAATGGTGCTAGGGGAATATTGCGGCGTTCTAGCCACTGGTTGACGAGTTCAAAGTGTTCTAATTCTTCACGGGCGATCGCAGTTAATTCTCTTACCATTTTGGTATTAGAAGGATAGCGAAACATAAAATTTAACGCCACGCCTGCTGCTTTGCGTTCGCAGTGAGAATGGTCAAGTAAAACAATATCTAAATTTGCTAGTGCTTGTTCTACCCAAGCATCAGAGGTGGGTTGCTTTAGGGCGTTGATAGTCGGTAACACGGAAGTAACCACAGGCAGACAATTTAGCAATTACAATTTTGCTGAGTATCCCAGCAAATCGATTGTAATGGCGAATGGGGGAATTTTGTATGCGCGATCGCCCAATCAATGGACAGGAAGTATCAAGGGTGAAGTGTGAAATTGCTTTTTAGAATAAGTAAATCACCAAAGCGTAGTAATTTTCCTGCATGAGTAATTGTAACATTTGGTTGATGTTGATCAACCCTATTCGAGCAGGTGTAATTATCTATGCTTTGGTGCTTTTTTTAGCGGATATTTCCGCCATAAGGGTAAAAGTAAAGGGCTTTGAAAAGCATATAATAGCTATCAAGAAATTATTGTATCAGCCCACACAGTTTGCCCTCGATTCTTGAGATCATCTCACCCACGATCGCCATGTCAGGGAAATTTTATAAATCATCTGAGTTGGCAATATTAATTATTATTAAAAACAAAATATTTTTACATATTAAACAGCAATTTACTAAATCAATTTTTGATGATGATTGCCCAAATTTTACCAATCTATGGGTTGGCGATCGCGGAAAAATCCTCCAGTCGTGCCATCATCGGGAAGTGTCGCCAACCATACCATTGTATCCACGCCTTGCTCTGGAGTACGTGGCGCATTGGAACCACCCATATCAGTTTTTACCCAACCAGGACACATCGAATTAACTAATATATTTGTACCTGATAATTCACTGGCAAAAATTCTGGTCACGGCATTTAAAGCTGTTTTAGAAATGCGATAGCCTGGTGAACCACCTGTCATATCTGTTAATTGTCCCATTCCCGAAGAAACATTGACAATTCGCCCGTAATTTTGTGCCTGCATTAATGGAATTAATGCTTGAGTTACACGCACAACACCAAAAACATTTGTCTCAATTGTTTTAGACAAAGTGTCAATTTTGGCATTTAAAATGTTATTGCTGCCTGTTTGAGCATCAATATATATAGCTGCATTATTGACTAATACATCAAGCTTGCCAAATTGCTGATGAATAAACTGAGCTAAATTTTGACTGCTTGCTTCACTTGTCACATCCAGAGGATAAGAAATTACATCTAATCCTTCAGCTTGTAACTTGTTAGCGGCGGCTTGACCTTTATCTTCATCCCTACTCGTGAGAATTACCTTATATCCTTGTTTAGCCAATTGACGAGAGGCTTCAAATCCTAACCCACGATTTCCCCCAGTCACAACAGCAACTCTTTGACTTGTACTCATACTGATTTTCTCCAAATCATATTTTTATAGTTGCAGATTCTTTAAGATACTTGGGGAAAACGGAGATAACACCCATCGTTTGGCACAGACAATAAATTAAACCTGCATCAATACCCAAATTACCCCAGATGCAACTAACGGTACACTCAAATTATCCGTTCCGTGGGGCGATATTGCTTCTACTAAAGTGGCAAAACTAGCACTAACTAACGCTATTGATAAAGCCTTTGTCCCACTCAGAGAAACAGCTAACGGACTAAGAAATGAACCCGGTAACAACAGCAACACTAAAAACATTGCTGTTCCACTAGCTAAGAACATCGCCACCGAACCTTCCCAAGAACGCACAGATGAACCGACTTGATATTGATGTTTGCCAAAACGCTTCCCAATTAATGCAGCCAAAGCATCACCCCAAGTCATCGCCATCACTCCAGCTACCGCAATGGGGACATTATCAACTGCACCATCCGGCCGCCACAGTAAAGCAAAAAGTAGCGTCACTGAAATTGCAAAATAAACAGTACCCGGAGAACTATCTTCCGTATCCATTGCACCGACAACGCGATAACGGTACAGCAGATAATTAACGCCAATAAAACTGGCAAAAGGAATAATCCCAATTTGCCAATGTTGAAATAGCGACAGTACGCCAAACACCCACATCCCCGCACTAATATGGATAAACTTGCGGGTTAAATCAGGCTTAATTCCCAACAGCCTACGCAATCCTTCTCCCAAAACCAGTAAGCTGATGGCGTAAGTGTAAGATGCTAATAATCCGAGTAAATCACTGTTAGTCATTAATTTAAATGGATGCGCCGAAACTGGATATTTGATCAATTATTTCAACCATTTTCGCAGTTTTGTATGCACCGTTGCTAAATACCACATATAATCATCAATTTTGTAATTATTAGCCGCTTTGACTATATATTCTTGCGCTAAATCTGCCTGATTCTCGGCTTCGTAATACAATCCTAAATAAAGATGGCTATAAAAGTTACCTTTAACTCCTTCTGACTTACCAATATTTAATAAATCATCTGGTGTGCAATTTCTAGCAAATAAATCATATACATACCGCATGACACGCCGAGGATCATTATTTACAGTTAATAAGGAATTATATGCAGCTTCTACACCTGCTAAACGAGCCATACAAAGATATCGCCACACTGTTTCTTCAACATCATGACCATTAACCGTTAAATCTATTTCAAATTGTTGAACTCCTGCGGTAAATTCTTCGGCATAATAATAAGATAAACCGCGCTGCCAAAGGTAGGGAGTAAGGCGATTATCTAATTTTTCCGCCAGATCAAAATCTTGAATAGATTCATCAATTTTGGCTAGCTGAAATTGCACCATCCCCCGCCGAACATAAGCCTGGGGATTATTTTGTTGACTGCGGATGATATTGTTCCAGTATTGCAGTTGATTTTCTAAAGAATTGCGAAAAAACATGAACTAGCTAAAATAATGTGGATTAATTGGCATCATTTCAGCTTGAGTGAATCATCGTCAATCTCTATAGCTGAGGAAATTTGCGGCTAAAAGTGCCAAATTTTGACATACTAAATTCTGAGGATTATATTTTCGCTTTTTTATGTCCAACGCGATCGCCTTTCCTTGGCAACAAGCACGCATCATTCGCCACAGTCAACGCTTACTCAACAGTTTTCAGCATTGGACAGGAAGTTCTTTGTTAGATTTAGATGTGAATTTTACCCCAGAAGCAGTAGCAGAGAAATTATTTGCAGCACCATTTGTCTTAGTTTCTCACGGCACAGGAGCAGACCCCATCTTTAACTATGGCAATCATCAGGCTTTAACACAATGGGAAATGACTTGGGAAGAATTTACCCAAACGCCTTCACGAAAATCGGCGGAAGAGGTAGAACAAACAGAGCGCGATCGCTTATTATCTGAGGCAGCTACTAAAGGCTTTTGCTATTACTCCGGTATCCGCATCACCAGCACAGGTAAACGTTTCTATATCGAAGATGGCATTCTTTGGAATCTTGTAGATGAGCAGCATCAATATTGTGGTCAAGCTGCAATGTACGCTAAATCTACATTTATTACATAACTTGGGGATGAATCTTGGGCAGGATCTAGTTAGCTATGCGGAGAATCTTGCTGCTTGATATATTTTTTCAAGCTCTACCTGACTTATGATGCTAAGTTAATTGTCTGTGAAGCAGCACAAGTCAAAGATTTGTTTGGCTCTCATTGATGACTTTTATCGAGCAATTTTACTTATGGAATATCGAAACTACATCGATTATTAGCATAACCATCAAAATTTGCAAACCTTAGTTTTACTAAAAAACCAAGGTTTGCATTCCTAGTTAATGATTGAGAATGGCTATACATTTTTAATGCTCAAATAACTAAAAGCTGAGATTGGCAAATTAGCTCAAATATATTCTATTGCCATAATCAGCAAGTTAATTTTAGGTAATTTTGAAATGGGCGGATATGAGAATCTGCGAACATGAGATAATTCAATGCTCGCTCATGCAGAGCGCGCTTGCGCTAAATCCCGTATTAGCAAAGTTTTGGAGTAAATATATTCAGTCAAAGTGCTGGTTTCTTCATGATTTAGAGTTTTGTTGTTCTCAATCTGACCTAACAACAGTTTGACTAAATCTGAATCATTCAGTCCGAGAAGGGTGCTGCTTTGAGTTTGCTCGACTATAGACCAAAATTGGCGTAATATTTTGGAATTGATGAGGTTGATGTTCATTACTCTAGCTCTATCTGATGATAAGGATGTATCCGGGGCTTTGAGAATCTAAAGAAAATATTAAATTAAAAAGCCATAGGAAAAACTACAATATTACAAAAGCTTATTAAATATATGTATTTTTATATGTTCGATTAGATTTTGTCATAGAAACGAGGTCAGCCTTTGGACATTTATATGTTATGTCATGTCCGGCCAATCAGTTATGATTCAACACATCTGTGGAGAAAGATAAAACTCTTCCTCTCCTTGCCCCCTGCGGTCTTGAGGATAAGTCTTTTAGTGGACATGATATTGTAAGGATTGTCAGGCGATCGCATTTTCCCTAGACTAAGTGTCGTGACGCTGATTTAACAGCCCCAAAAGAAAATTACTCGTTCTCAAACCTGTTGAAAACGAGCACAGATGTACTTAGATGCGATACCAGAGAAATTCAAAAATCAGAAAAAAGGATAAGTACAGCACTTAAAATGTGCTGAATTATTACTCAAAACTTAAGATGTAACTCTAATTCTTCTGCTTAATTGTTTGTGACATAGTGATAAATTTACCCACAAACATGACATACTGAAAATTTCGGTATTGAGTGGGTTAAATTTAAGGTTCAGAAAGAAACTGAGTCAACCTTGTTATTGAAGAGCGGCTAAAGTTCTACTACCAATTATTCCGTCTGCTCTTAATTTTTTCGACTTTTGGAATTTAATTACTGCTGCGCGAGTATTTTTATCAAATACACCATTAACCTCTCCGGTGTAAAATCCTTTTTGCTTTAACAAATTTTGTGCAGTTTTAACTGCTTCTCCCTTACTACCTACCGTCAGTACAGTACTACGTTTAGCAACATTAGTAGACTGCTTTTTGACAGTAGTCTTTTTCACAGTATTAACTTTTTTAGTGCTATTTGCTTGGATAGTTGGTGCTGCGTGGGTAGCTGTTGTAGCTTGATTAGGTGTTTGACCTTTAGTTACAGAGTATGCGGGTAAAGCAGTAGCTATAGCTATAGCAGGAAGCAAAGCAATTACTTTCCAATTCATATTGGACTCCTTCTCAAAATGAGGAATTTTGCCATCTTATTTTGAAGAGTTATTGGAAATTTAATTTGGGCTTTCTTAAACTCTTCTGAAGACGCTGGAATGTCTTTATGTATCAATCCAGAGCTATAGCATCACACGTCTGATTGACAAATTGATTACAAAAATATGACAAAAGTATGAACTATGTATTAAAGATTGTGTCGCCTACACCATCTTTAATATATGGTTTATCCCAACCTATAGCCAATAGCCTTTTTATACTTTATACTAGTCTTTTTTTGCTTCGTTACCCAACATTTGTAATAATTTCCTCGCCACTAAAACACCGACAACGCCAGCACCGACTAATTCCACAGCCTGCACCACTTTTTTCCCAATCCTATCACTGTCAAGGTGGTGATGAAATATTTCTTCATCTAACCATTCTGTAGTGGCTTGAAAGTCATGAATTGGGGTTGGTAATAGTGTTAAATAAGTGGCTTGACGGATTAAATGTGCAGGTTCACCGACAACTTCAAAAATATTAAATAAGTTAGCAGCAGCATCATTTAATCCTAATTTTAACAGAGTGCCTCGGATATTAACTTGAGCGGGTTTGAGGTCTTCTCCGAGAGCCTGTGCTTTCAAATTGTGTGCGATATTTGCTCCTTGTTGATAAGCTACTTGGGCAGTTGGGGGTAGAGAAATATCTTCAATTGCGGCACAATCACCACCAGCAAATACTTCTGGAAAGTCGAGCAATTGTAAAGTAGGAGTAACTAAAGGTCGATGATGATGATCTCGATGTTCTGGAGGAATTGGCAACTCTTGAATTAAAGGATGAATCGAAGTGCCGGCATTCCAGATTGTCGTATAGGTTGGCAGTATTTTAGTTTCATTATTGCTTTGATATTCAACGGCGTTTGGATGAACAGCCGTAGCTTCTGCTGCGGTGATAATCTCAACTCTAATAGCACGTTTTTGTAATTCTTTCTCAGCGATTGGACGTAACGGATCGTTAATATCGCCATCGAGAATTTTTTGACCATGATTGAGAATTATAATCCGAATTTCCGCCGCATTTCCGCCTAAAGCATCGTACCAATGTGGCAGAAAATCTGCTAAAGTGGCTGCCATTTCTACACCCGACGCACCACCGCCAACTATCACCACTGTTAATAGTTGGCGACGTTGTTCTATATCTTCTGTTTGGATGGCTTTTTGCAAACAATCACGTAAATGTTTATCTAGGGCAATTGCATCTGCTTGTGTCCAAAAACCAAAGGCATTTTCTTTAGCACCTGTAACCCGATGAAAACCAGAAACACTGCCTAAAGCTAAGACTAAATTGCTGTAGTTGTAAGAGCTACCAGAAACTAATTTAACTTCTTTTTGATGTAAGTCTATAGACTGTACTGTATCTTGGACAAAGATGACTCCACTACCTCGCAGTAACTCGGAAAAACGCGGTACAACTTGTACAGAATCCATCTCACCATCAAAATATTCATACAGCAACGGCTTAAAGCAAAATCGCTCATTTTGATCGATTAAAATTACCGATCGCGGATAATGTTCGTGAGCTAAATGTAAGGCTGTAAATAATCCGGTAAAACCACCACCGACAATTACCGTTTGATAAACTGGAGTGTTCATAAAAACTCTAAAAATGTTAATTGATGATAAATGTCTATATAAAGAAAAAGAAAGCAATTAAAACTGCACTCAAAGCAATAGCAAACATCAGTGCATATTCAAATCTTCGGCTAAAAAATCCAACAGCCGCAACTAAAGTGATCGCCAAGCCAATAATCCCGACATATTGCCCTTTTTGTAAGTTACGTGCAATCAATGGGTCTTGGTTTCCCCCTGATGCTGGAGTTTCTTGAATTGCTCTTGGTGATGGTAATTCTTGAGCTAATAATTTCATAAATTTACCCTTAAACATTAAAACTTTTAAGCTCGCCATAAGTAAAGTAATGAGAACAAAAATATCCAAACAACATCAACAAAATGCCAAAACAAAGTAGTTGCACTTGCCCCAAAATGTCCGTGATTGTAATTATCGGGAATAAAAGAGCGCCCCAGCATAATTAGCTGAAGCGTCACCCCAGCTAGAACATGAAGACCATGAAACCCCGTTAATAAGTAGAATGTTGAACCAACTAATCCCGTACTTAAGCCAAAATTGAGATTATGCCATTCGATGACTTGAGCAATTAAAAAGTAACTTCCCATTGCGATCGCCATTAACCAAAGCCAACGAAATTTATTGAGATTTCCACGTTTAAGTGCATCTTCGGCTGGTTGAATTACAAAGCTACTGGAAAGCAAAACCACCGTATTAATTATCACAAATGTAGATAATTCTGGGCCAGTTATACCAGCAGGTAGCCAATCTTTGGAGTTAGTTAATCGCAAAGCAATATATGTCAAAATAAAACTCAAAAAAATTAAGCTTTCTGACAACAGAAATACGGTGAAACCAAACATTCCTTTACCATGATGGTCTTCAGTATTACCACCACCACTTGGCAAAAAACGCTGCAACCAATTTGGTAAATTTCTTCGCCACTTCTCAAACCGAATTGGACTTTCATCTATATGGATAGTACTACGGTTCATAATTTTCGTGAGTCATTTTTTCTCAGGCACAACCTACTTATACAGGGTCTTCTCTATCAGAATGTTCAATCACCGAGTATTTAGGATCGCCGTAATCGTATGGGGGTCTTTTCACAACTGGAATTTCTGTAAAATTATCTTGTGGTGGTGGCGAGGTAGTCGTCCATTCTAATCCCGTAGCGTGCCAAGGATTATTAACTGCTCTGGTTCCGTATAGCCAAGAACCAACAACATTGGCGATAAAAGGCAATGTAGATACTCCCAACAAAAACCCCCCAAGACTAGCAATCACATTCCATCCTTGAAACTGAGGGTCATAGGAAGAAATGCGACGCACCATCCCTTGTAAACCGAGTGGATGCATCGGTAAAAATGTCAGATTAGCACCCAAAAAAGTTAACCAGAAATGCAATTTTCCCCAGCCTTCGGCGTACATCCTGCCTGTTATTTTGGGAAACCAAAAGTAAATGGCTGCATAAATAGCCATCGTAATTGTATTGAAAACAACGTAGTGAAAATGTCCCACTACAAAGTAAGTATTGTGGACGTGAATATCAAACGGAGTTGCGGCCAGCATCACTCCAGTAATTCCAGCAAAAATAAACATTGCCGCACCTCCCATTGCAAATAGCATTGGTGTTTCCAGATGCAGCTTACTTTTCCAAATCGTAGCAGTCCAACCAAACGCCTTCACCCCAGTGGGTACAGCCACCAACATTGATGTCGCCATAAAAGTCATCCGCATCCAACCAGGCGTAGCACTGGTGAACATATGATGTACCCAGACAAAGATGCTAACTAAAGCAATACCCAAAGTAGCAATAGCTAGGGAGCGATAGCCAAATAAGGGGTTACGAGAAAAAGCAGGCAAAACCTCGGCAAAAATCCCAAAGGCTGGTAACGCCATAATATAAACTGCTGGGTGAGAGTAAAACCAAAACAAGTGTTGATAAATTATTGGGTCGCCATGTTCTAATGGTTTGAAGAAATTTGTCCCAAAATTCAAATCAAATAACAACAAGACCAATGCACCTGTTAAAGAAGGTAAATTAATTAACTGTAATAACTGGGCGCTAAAAACTGACCACACAAAAACAGGCATTCGGAAAAATGTCATCCCAGGGGCGCGCATCCAAAAGATAGTAGTGACAAAGTTGACCGCACCCATAATCGAAGAAATACCGATGAGTAACAAACTGACTATCCAAAACAACTCACCGTTAATCATCTGACCAGGCGGAATTTGCAGACTGACTGGTGGATAAGACCACCAACCAGACTGTGCAGGCCCATTAGGCAGCAAAAAGCTAGATATTAGCAAAATTCCCGCAGGGGGAATCATCCAAAACGAAATCGCATTGAGCAGGGGAAACGCCATATCCCGCGCGCCAATCATCAGTGGTACTAAGTAGTTAGCCAGACCCGCATTAAAAGGGATAATCCACAAGAAAATCATGATTGTTCCGTGGATAGTAAACAAAGCATTATAAAGCGGACGGTCAACTAAATTAGATTCAGGAGTAATCAGTTCGCCACGAATTAGCATGGCTAACAACCCACCAATCAAAAAGAAAACAAAGGTTGTCACCATGTATTGAACACCGATAACTTTATGGTCGGTGTTAAAGCTGAAATATTGCCGCCAGTTATTGGGAGATTTATTGTGAGCAGTTTCAGAGTCACTGACATTAGTAATATTTTCTGTACTCATGTGTCTTTACTCACTTTTTTTGCATCTGTAATAACTGAAGTTGGTGCTGGTGTGACGGTGTACCAGCTAGTCTGAAAAAATGTCTTTGGTGGTTGATTATGTTCAACAAATGCTTGACTTGTGGTTGATTTTTCCGTAGCGGTGTGAGTCAGCCATTGATTGTATGCCTCTGGAGATTCGACATATACATTGGCATCCATTAAAGAAAAGTAAGTGCCACTAAATAAAGAATCTTTTAAATGATATTTGCCTGTGCGCATGGGTGTTAAAACTAAATCGATATTGCGTCCAGGCACTATATACTGCTGCAACCGGAATTCCGGCACGTAAAAACTATGCAGTACATCTTTAGCGTGCATATTTAACCGAGTACGCCGATTTACAGGCAGATGTAATTCATTACTATTGATATTATTCGGATAATGGAAAGTCCAATCCCATTGTTTAACGAAAACCTCGATAGTTTCATCTGCTGTTTTAGGTAAATCGCTAATCTCTGTGGCATAGGCAGCTGCTTCTAAAGGCGTATGTAAATGGACTATTTGTTGCAAACCTAAAATATTTAATTGCTGATAAATATTAAAGCTTTGCAAAGCAATCCATAGGACTAATAAGGTTGGGGTTGCTGTCCACAAAATTTCTAGTCTGACATCACCTCTAGCAGGATGCCCTTCGCTGTAATCTTCTTTGGCGGCGCGAAAAAAAATTACCGAATACAGCATCATGCCCACCAACCCCAGGAATATGAAAGTTCCCACGGAGACTAAAAAGCTAAATAAACTATCTACTTTTTGTGCTTCTGTTGTAGCTTCTAATGGCATCCAAGCATAGGCTAACTGCCCCACCCAGTGACTCACAACGAGCAATACTGCAATATAAACAGCTATTAATAAATACTCTAAAAATCTAAACATAAACTCGATAAATTTGCGTTGAGTTATTTGAATAATAAATTTGGGTTAGTGCCGTTTTTAATTAACTGAGCCGCAGTCACATGAATCCCAAACTGTTCTCCTAGATGCGCTCCTAAAGTTCCGTGGACATACAAAATACCTAACATTGCTATACCTGCTAATAAGTAACTCCACTGCACTTGTTGAGCATTATTCTTACGCCAGCGATAACGTTGTAATCCTCGCCATACAGTCATAGCCACAATAACTGCTAACAAAAAAATACCGCCTAAACCATGCAACAGCATTGTCCAAGCAGCACTCAAACCCCAATCACTTTTTTCATTAACTGAGGGATTTGCTAGTAGTAATTCAAAAAAACCAAATGCAACTGTGAAAAAAGTCACAATAGCTGTGCCTAATAAGTTGTACCAACCAACATCAAAAAAGCCAGCACGGATAGCCGTTAGACCCAAAAATTTGAAGATTGGTTTTTCTAGAGGAAAAAATACTCCTGCTATATCAAACAAAATAGCGATGATAAATAAGCCTAGTGTGAGATGTACTAACTGCGGATGTATAGGAATTTCATAAGGTAGTCCATTTGCGCCTAATTGCAATTTTAAAGAGTCAATTAATTGGGAGTTCACAATCAAACTCCTTGCTTCATTGCTTGAACTAAAGGCTCGACGTGCAGTCCGTATACCCAAAATAATTTGCTGCCTAGATATACTTGCAACAAAACCAGACAAACTAAAAATGTGGCTACGCCAAGGTAAGCAGGTGGTACTTTTCGGGGGTTGCGGTTACGAATGACAAATCGCCAAGCAGCAATAGCCACAACTAGCACAGCTAATGACCAACCGATAATTGTATGAAAGTTCAATGTTGATTGAACTGCTGTATAAATTTGTGCCAGTCCTGCTTCAAACTGACCAAAAATCACTGCGAGAAAAATAGCTGCTGAAGCCACTAAAAGATTCCAAAAGCTGACTTCAAATAAACGAGAATTGTGAGTAAAATAACCGACTACATCAAAGACAAAAGAAAATAATACCATCGCAATGACAAAATGAACGATGATTGGATGTAGAGGGTCGGGATACGGGAGATTTTGGCTGTTGAGAGGCAGAGCAAGCATGGTTTAATTACTTACTTGTTTAGCAAAATAAATAAAATGGTAGATTTTTACTAGTTTTTAAATCTAGTCATTCTAGTTATTAAATAGTTTCTAAATACATGATTTTTAGACACTATCTTAGGGATGATTTCTTATAAATTTATAAATTTGGCTTTACTATCTAGTTTTTGATTTACGCCGTTATTTTTATTAACTATTATTAAGTAGATGCTCTCATGATTTCAAAGAATAATGAAATTAAAATGAAATATTTCTCATTCTTTAGTTAGAGGCAAGAGCGATCGCTACACTAACCCTTTGTATCAATATTTTCAGCGTGGCGATCGCTCTGATATCATGTCCTATTAAAGACTTATCATTAAGGGCGTATGGGAGATGGTTTTGTCGTTTCTGCACAGATAGATGTGTTGAATCATAACTGATTTGCCGGATATGATATGAAATAACAGCCATCCTTGATTCTGTAAAAAAAACAGCATGTTAAAATCATGCTGTTTGCTGTTTTATATTTATATAGGGTCTGCTGAATTTAAGCGGTCTTAAAAAATCGGATAATTTCACGCACATGATCGAGAAATTGTCCATCAGTGGAAAGTTGCGCGATCGCATTTCTGGCTTCTCGGCTTAAACGCTCATGTTCTGTTTGATTTGTCGCCCGGAGTTCTTCTAAATTAGCGAGAATTCTGGCTAATTCTTTGCGGGTTTCTTCAGCAAAACGTTGTTGGCTTGCTGGTAGTGAATAAGCCTCTTCTGGATTAAGTTGATGTTCTAAAGATTGGACTTTTTGTTCTAATTCATAAAAGCGATTTCGTAGTTCAAAAATATCTTCGCGGGGATATTTCAACTCTTGGCTAATCATAGTTAGTCTGGCGTACCAATATTCATAAGCACGAATAGCCGGACGCAGAATTGTTAATAGCAAAGCTGCACCAGAACTAACATAACCCACAGTGCTAATCCCAGTTGCCGCCAGAGTATAAAGTCCAATAGCTGAGAATAAGTGTAAAGCTAGTGCCACCCAAAGCGATCGCTTGGCTAAAATTTGCACGTATCTTACTTGTTTTCCATCTACGGTAATGCCTTTTTCCGCAGATTGCGCGGCTTCGGCTAATACTTCTTTAGCTTGAAAATGCACGTTCCAAGGTACGGTGACAATTACCAACAACCACCAAAAACTTGCACCACCAATCACCCAATCAAGAAAGCTACCCGCCGGAATATGTAACCATTGCAGCAGTCCAAAAGATACGAATACGATGGTGACAATTCCGACAATAGAACTGATAAAAAAGTTAATATACATTTTGCCCATTCTCTAGTAGAAAGATAACATTCATCATTACTTTGACTGGGCATTTACACTGAATAGATGTGCTGGTTTGATTACTTACACATATTAATTACGGGATAAGATAACTACGCCAAAGTGGTTGCTCCTGTTTGCTATTCTTATCTGGTAATAGTAGTCGCCAAGTTTTGCCTTCTTGCTGAATTTGCAAGTAAAATTCAAAAGGTTGTTCCGGTTGCGTCAACTGTCGCTGCGGTAATTTGATTGTTAAATCGTATTTGCCCTTAACGCGGAAGGCTGGTAAATTTTGAATTGTTAACGGCTTTTCTTCAATAATTTTTAGCTTTTTGACTTCCCAGCCTTGAAAGTCTAAATCAACTTTTTGACTTAGTTCTTGTTGAGTTTGTTCTAGGGCAACTGCGATCGCTTTTTGCACTAACTCTTTAGTTGGCAGTAGCCCAATACTACCACAAGCTGTTAACAGCACTAGCAAAATCGTTATGATAACCAGCCGCACCATATTTGATATTTCACTCTCCAGCGATAGTATAGCTGTATATGCTTTAAATTCTGTCATCTACCATGTCAAAACAGACTATTGGACTTGATAGCCAACTGTACAACTATTTATTATCTGTTTCGTTACGCGAACCAGAGGTGCTCCAAAAGTTACGCTATGAAACTGCCAACCATCCAAGAGGCAATATGCAGATTTCCCCAGAACAGGGACAATTCATGCGTTTATTGATCCAGCTTTTGGGTGCAAAGAAAACTCTAGAAGTTGGTGTGTTTACTGGTTATAGTTCGCTCTCTGTTGCTTTAACACTGCCTGCTGATGGTAAGGTGGTGGCTTGCGATGTCAGTGAAGAATATACCGCGATCGCCGGGAAATATTGGCACTTAGCTGGCGTTGCCGATAAAATTGACCTGCGGATAGCACCAGCCATAGAAACTTTAGACCATCTGTTAGCAACAGGACAAGCCGGAACCTTTGATTTTGCTTTTATCGATGCCGATAAAGAAAATTATGATGGTTATTACGAAAGATGTCTGCAATTGATTCGTCCGGGTGGATTGATTGCAATTGATAATGTTTTATGGTCTGGAGATGTAGCAAACCCGCAAATCCAAGATGAAAGCACTCAGGCTATTCGTGGTATTAATCAAAAGTTACGCGATGATGAACGCGTCAACCTCTCACTTATTCCTATAGGTGATGGGCTAACTTTAGCACTGAAGCGAGGTTAAGAGCAAAGTGCTGAGTGCTGAGTCAAAATACAAGTTTCTAGTTTTTAGAACTTAGAATAGTTATTTAGAAGACAATACGCTTGGGTTAAGACTAAAAACCAATTCTGGCGTAGGTTGGGGAGCCAGTGCGTTGGGCGGGTTCCCCGACATGAAGCAACTGGCGTTTGAGGAACGAAACCCAACATCCGAGCATACTTTGTTGGGTTACGCTATCGCTACACCCAACCTACTTTTCTAGTACTTTGTTGGGTTACGCTATCGCTACACCCAACCTACTTTTCTGTATTGGAATATAGTGCGATCGCTCACTAGATTAATCAAGTTTTAAGGCATTAACTGGTACTTCATCCCAAGATTTCACAGTCCGCAATGTTGCTGTCCAACCGTCTGATTTTTGTTTCTCAGTCAAATTTTTATCAAAGGATTCATGACAATCTTTGGCCTGAGACTCGTTACAACAGGCAATGCAGGCATAAATCATCCCAGATGGATCAATTTGCTCATTTACCCAAATAGTCATGGATTATTCCCTCGAACAGTCATTTTAGAATACTACCAAAGCTCAAAAAGACTTAATTGCAGCCCTAAAGAATTCTTCATTCCTCAATTCTTTTGTTGTTCAATTACCCAGTTACGGTTTTTGAGTAGCGATCGCTAATTTAGCACCTTGCACCTGACGCAAGCGATCCATTACTGCTACAACTTGACCATGATGGACTCGCTCATCAGCATTAATAATGACTAACGCTTCAGCCTTCTGTCCTTTTAATATACGTACTTCTTCAGCTAAAGAATTGAGGTCTACAGATTTGCGGTTTAAGCTAACTGTGCCTGTTTGGTCGATGGTGACGGTAATTGGCGCGCTGGATGCTTGCTGTTTTGCCATCGCCGCTTTTGGTAAATTCACTGGTAGCCCTTCTGAACGCGTTAAATACAGTGTTGACATGATAAAAAAGGTCAAAATGGCAAATATCACGTCAATCATCGGCACAATGTTAATCTGGGCTGGGATATCTGGCTCATCTGGCAGGCGCATAGTTTTATTTATCCCCTCTTTCATAGCGATGGCGGTAAAGTAATTCTAACTGTCCTCCATATTCTTGAATCCACGCGATTTGTCGCTGATAAAGTCCGCGAAAGGTATTGGCAAACAACAGTGTAAAAATAGCTACAACTAATCCCGATGCGGTGGAAACTAAGGCTTCACTAATCCCTGCTGTCACACCTGCTGTTTGCGTCCCGCCCACATCGCCAATATTCAAGGAAGCAAAGGAAGCAATTAACCCTAAAACTGTACCCAAAAGACCTAACAGTGGTGCAAGACCAATGATTGTCTCGAAGATGTTTTGAAAGCGTTTGAGTAAAGGTATTTCGGCTTGAGCTTCACTTTCTAACGCCAAGCGAAATTCTTCTGGGGTTGGTTGTTCTAATTCTAAAGCGGCTAAAAAGATGCGGGCGATGGGTAAATCTGGATTTTGCTGCAACATATCTAAAGCACCAACCACATTGTCTAGGCGATAAAGCTTTAGCACTTCTTTCACCACGCGATTTTGCCGATTATGAATTTTCACCCAAAACAAAATTCGTTCAATAATCAACGCCACTGCTAACAAAGAAAACCCCAACAGGGGCCACATGACTACGCCACCAGCTGCGAATAAATTACTAATCTGCATCTTTGTTGAGAGTCAATGGTCAATAGTCAATTGTCAATGGTTAATGGTCAATTGTCATTAGTTTTTTTCTGCGCTGCCTCTGCTTGCCCAAATGTATGAGCCGGAAACTGAAGCAAGATAACTCAGTGCATGGTTGTGGCTATATCTACGCCGTCACTTTTAAGTATTCCATCTTCCATATAAATGATGCGATCGGCGATATCTAAAATTCGGTTGTCGTGGGTAACTAGTAAAATTGTACAGCCTTGTTCTTTGGCGAGTTTCTGCATTAATTCCACTACATCACGCCCAGATTTTTTGTCGAGTGCGGCTGTGGGTTCGTCGGCTAAGACTATTTTAGGATGACTGGCTAAGGCGCGAGCGATCGCAACTCGTTGTTTTTGTCCGCCAGATAGTTTCTCTGGATAATAGTTTACACGCTCTCCCAAGCCGACTGTCTCTAACATAGCGATCGCTTTTGCATCGATATCTTGATTGAGATATTCATCGTGTAATTCTAATGACATCCGCACGTTTTCTTTAGCTGTTAAAAATGTCATCAAGTTATGCGCCTGAAAAATGTAGCCAATCTGACGACGCAGCACTGTCAATTTTTGTTTACTCGCTCCACAAATTTCTTCGCCTAAAATTTTTAAGCTTCCTGCTTGGGCAGAGCGTAATCCCCCTAATAAGGTCAATAAAGTAGTTTTACCGGAACCTGAAGGCCCGGTCATAATGACTATTTCTCCTGGATATATGGCTAAATTAATATCAAATAAAACTTGTTTTTTCAGCGTACCTACACCAAAATAATGGTTCAAGTTATTGATAGTAATTACAGGTTCAAGATTAGCAAATGAAGCAGAGTTGTTTACTGACAGAGATTCTGGCAACATAGTATTTTATGGTTCTAAAAAATATCCGCAGGGTCAGCAGAGCGCAATTTTCGCATAGCGATCGCCCCTGAGACGCTACACATAATGATGGTCATAATCAACACATTCACTGCTCGCTCTACCTTCATAAATATAGGCAGCATCGTAGCGGCATAGGTGAGTTGATACAATCCAAAAGAAAAGAAAAATGCCGGGATAAAACCTAAAATAGCTAATAGTAATGCTTCTTGCAGTAAGACTACCAATAAGTAGCTATCTGTGTAACCCATTGCTTTTAAAGTTGCGTATTCTGGTAAATGTTCGGAAACATCGGAATACAAAATTTGATAGACAATGACTATACCAACAATAAAACCAACTCCCACACCTAAACCAAAAATAAAGCCGATACCTGTACCACTAGCCCAGTAACTTTTTTCAATTTGAGCAAATTCTTCTATCGTCAGAACTTTGATATCATTGGGTAGTCCGGCTACAAGTTGCGATCGCACTTGTTCAAGATTTGCATCTGGTTTGAGAGTAATTAACCCCACTTCAATGCGGTCTGCTTTGCGTTCGGGAAAAATTTGTAAAAATGTAGAATCACTGGCGATAACATTACCATCAGCCGCAAAGGAAGCACCGTTACTAAAAATGCCCTTAACGCTAATTGCTTTATTATTTAATTCTGTATTGAATTGGCCAGTTTTTTGAAAAATCTCTCCTACAGCCCCATATTCTGGACGACCTGCTTGGTCAAACAAAACTTGATTTAACTGTTTAATAGAGTCTAAATTTTGTTGAATTTCGGGAAAGTTAAATGCCGATTTCGCCGGGTCGATACCCCAAACTAAGATGGCGCGTTCTAGACGTGTTTCGGGGTTACGCCACTGTCCTGTGCCGATATAAACTGCATTCACAGACTTTACGCCATCATAACCCAAAGCTTGATACAGTCTTTCTCTGGAGAAGTTTTTCACAGAAAATAAGGTTTGAAATTGCGGATTAATTAATACTAAATCCGCATCCAAACTGCGATGAGGTTTCACAGCCGCATCAAATAATGCTCCCTCAAATCCCATCTGAATAAATATCAGCATATCGGCAAAGGTAATACCTGCGACTGCTATTAATAGACGCGTTCTTTCTTTTAATAACTGCCGCCATGCTAACGGAGTTTTACGTAATAGTTTCATATTTGATTAATAGTCAATGGTTAAAAATCTTTTCCCCTACTCCTAAATTTCAATTGCTGTTTGCACTTGCAAATTAGTGAATCCTGTAACTTTTTTGCTGTCTTCAGGATTGAGGCGAATTTTGACTTCAACAACTCGGCTATCTAAGTTCTCACCTGGTTCGTTGCTAAATACGTTTTGTCTGTTTACTTGCAAACCAATGTAGTAAACTTCTCCGCGCAGTTCCCCATTAAAGGCTTGACTAGTAATCATGGCTGATTGTCCTAGTTTAATTTTGCCAATGTCACTTTGATAAACTTCTGCAACTGCAATCATCTGTTCGGTTTGCGCCATATCTGCAATACCTTGATTGCTAATTTTTTCGCCCACTCTGGTATGAATTTTGAGTATTTGTCCGGTGATTGGGGCTTTGATATAAGCTGCTTGTAGGTCGGTTTGGGCGCGTTTAAGTGCAGCGATCGCATTTTCAACTTCCATTCTTGCAGCTTGCACATCTACAGGCCGCACTTCAGCAATACTAGTTAGTGTGGCTTTAGCTTCACTGACTTGTTTAGTACCAGTAGTGTTGATTCGCGTTAAGGAAACTTTCGCTTCGGCTAGTTGTCTACTGGCTGTAGAGTTAATTCTGGCTAAAACTGCTTTTGCTTCGTCTAATTGTTGTTTAGCAGTTTCTACACTTAATCGCTTAGTGTCAAACAGCGAGTTAGAAATTGCGCCTTCAGCATAGAGTTTTTGATAGCGTTCGTATTCGGCTTGGGCGTTATTTAATTCGGCTTCTAGTTTTTTAATTGTTGCCGATTGCGCAATTCTATCACCTTCCCACTGGGCGGCTATACGGGCGATCGCTTCTTGTTGCCCAATTGCATCACCTTGAGATTGAGCTTGGAGGCGTTCAATATTGGCTTGTTGTGCTTGAATCTCTCCAACTTTCGCCCCAGCTTTGACTTGATCGAGTTTTGCTTGAGCGACTCGCACTTGTTTTTGGGCTTGCAGAACGGCAGTTTCTAAGCGATCGTGTGCATCTAAAATAGCTACTATCTGCCCAGCTTTGACAATATCACCTTCTTGGACGCGCATTTCCATAACGCGATCGCCATCCAACACCAACGGCGCAGATAAACTAATCACTTCTGCTTCTGGTTCTAATCTGCCTAAAGCTGTGACCTTTGGTTTTGATTGAACTGTTATCGCTTCTGGTGAGGCGGTTCGACCAATTTGTCCAAACTGAGAAACGCCATAAACCACAATCCCACCTGTAATTGCAGTTGCAGCAATTACTAATCCAAATAATTTTTTATTGTCAGGTTTAAATAGCAGATTGTGTCCCATATTCCCCCCTAAAAAATCTCCGCCCCGAAAAGATTAGTTAACAGAATTATTTGAATTATTCTGTAAGTAAGCCGTTAACATTTTGCCTAATAAGACGCATTGCTCAACAAAATCAATCGATTCATCACCCCACAATTTTTCTAAAATCAAACCATTCACAAAGCTCAATACAAAAGAAGCTAAAACTTCATCCTGAATTCCCAAAAACTCGCAAGCTGCTTGCTGATACCGCTTATTAGCACGTTTAAAAACATTGTTATTTTTAATATCCGCATCTTGATGTTGACAGAAATCAACCCAAACAAACGTCCATTTAATAAAGTAATCCTCATTTTTTACTAGATATTTTCCTAGTGCTAACATTGCTTCTTGCAGTGTTTCGGCTCCTTCTAACTCTGCCAATGCTGCACTCACATCCTGTTGCGAAATCTCTTCGACTAATTGCTCAAATAAAGCTTCTTTGCTCGGAAAGTAGTGATACAAAGTTCCGGTAGAAACCCTCATTTCTTGGGCAATTTGCCGCATAGTCACAGAGCCGTAGCCTTTTTGAGCAAATAAATCAAAACATTTGCTGAGTAACTCCTTGCGATATTGGTCATGGTCAACGATTTTGGGCATAGTCGGAATTTATTTATATCGAACGTTCGTTATTTATAACTTACGCTCAAAATAGGCAAGCAGTCAAGAGACAAATAAATACACCATCAAAATCAGCAAAATGCCTAGATTCAGCGTTGTTTAGCTATTACTTTGCTGTTGACCTAAACAGTTTCTCAGTGTTGAGAAGGTTATTAGTTGTAATTTGCAATTTTATACTTGTATACACTTCTTAATGTAGGCTTTACAGTTCTTCCTGTCAAGTTTAATTGCAAAAGGGAGTGGGGAGTAGGGGAATCAGAACTTTGCGTCACCCAGATTTCTCACTCTGTTCCCTATCCCCTACTCCCTTAACGGTTCACCGTACTCATATCTGAATAACGTTCCCCGGCGGTGAAACCTTTGGGTGCAGTTGCGGTGATACGACTCAAATCTTCTGGTGTCAGCACAATTTGGGCGGCGGCGATATTTTCTTCTAAATAAACGCGGCGTTTTGTTCCAGGGATAGGAACAATATCGTCACCTTGGGCTAAAAGCCATGCTAGAGCTAGCTGACTGGGGGTTACACCTTTTTCGGTAGCGATGGCTTTTACTTGCTCGACTAATTTTAAATTCTGATAAAAATTCTCACCTTGACACATAATCTAGATAAATGTTCACCTACCTATTAATAAATAAGTAGGTGAACATTTACCAAAACTATTACAGCACTTTTCATCTGCATGAGGTACATTCTTCTAGTCTCTAACCCCTAGCCCCAGTCAGTGATTTTTTAAAAAACTATCTTGGATTAATGTGTCGTCTTGGCCCCCAACCAGGATTAATAATGGCTGCTAAATCTTCTGGCGATAATCTATCTATTTCTGCGTCTAGTTCTTCGGGGGTAAAATCATAGCCGCGTTCTTTAGCAATCTTGAGAAATGCTGCGGGATCTGCTGTAGCTTTTAGTTTTTGCTGTAATGCTTGGTCTTGTTTGACAGCTTTAAACAACTCTGCGGCGTTTTGCTTGGTCATGGCTATTTATCTCCTATATTAAATTTTAAATTGGTCAGTAACAAGACGTTTAGCAACATCCATAATTGACGAAATTTACCCTACTTTATTAATTCCACTTTTGTAATTAATTAGTCTTGTACCGTAAGGAGTAATAATTTGTCATTTTTAGGTGAGCTACTGTTACTTTTGGCTTATTTTCTTAGATATATAAATAAAATTTATTAGGTTCAATTATCCTGTGATAGAAAGATAAGTTATGGATTATATTTCTGCTTTCAAAGTAGAATTAACTATGATTTTGTCGTTATATTTTTGGCAATAATTGGCTGCGCGATCGCAAGTCATAATTCCGTATCTTTACTAATACTTTTGGTAATAAATAAGATAGTTATAGCTAAAAATCATTATTGTTTGACCTCGGCTGAAAATGATGCTAATTTAAAACAAACCGTTCGGTCTGCCATCTCGTAAAGCTATGTCTAAAGGCGAAGAAACAAAAACGCGAATTATCCAACAAGCGGCGGAACTGTTTAATCAACAGGGATATGCAGGTGCTTCGATATCCGACATTATGCGTGTAACGGGATTGCACAAAGGCGGTATTTACAACCATTTTCCTAGTAAAGATGACTTAGCTTTGCAAGCGTTTGATTTTGCGATCGCGCGTGTGACTCAACACACTACAGCCGCAATTCGCAGTAAACATCATGCAATTGAACGCCTAGAAGCAATGATTGAAGTATTTGCTGGCTTTGTCGATAATCCACCTATTCAAGGTGGCTGTCCGTTATTGAATACTGCGGTTGAGAGTGATGATGCTCATCCTGCACTACGCGATCGCGCTCAAAAAGCCATGAACGCCTGGCGTAACCTGATTTCCCAAATTATTCAAAAGGGAATTACAAAAGGAGAAATTCGTTCTGGAGTTGATGCTGATGAAATCGCCACTATTATTATTGCCACCTTAGAAGGAGCCATCATGATGAGTAAGTTATATGGTGATGCAATTTATATGCAAAGAGTTACAAATCATCTCAAACAGTACATATACAGTTATAAAAATTAATTTTTAAATGCAAAATCTCAACTAATTTTTTTTTGCAAATTTACAGACCGATTGGTTTTTTATTTAGGAGGAATTAGCGATGTTGCAGTTTTACTATAATCCCATCTCGCCTAATGCTCGGCGTGTCTGGTTAACTCTATTAGAAAAAGGAATTGATTTTGAGCCAATATTGATGAACTTAGATGGCGATCAATTGCAAGAAAATTTCTTAAAAATTAACCCATTTCATCACATTCCAGTTGTAGTAAATGATGGATTGCGAATAGTAGAATCGCTGGCAATTTTGGACTATTTAGAAGCGAAGTATCCCCAACCAGCCATGCTACCTAGTGAGCCGCAAGCCTTAGCTAAAGTCAGGATGGTACAACACATCACAGCTAATGAGTTATTTCCCAAAATAGTCACATTGATTAGTGAAAGTGCAGACTCACCACAATTTTTAAAAGCTAGAGAACATATAGATACAGTGCTGCAATTTTTCACAGAAATCTTGAGTACTTCTCAATATTTTGGTAGTGACGAGTTAACCTTAGCAGACATTGTTGCGGGTACTGCTGTACTTTACTTGCCTAACTTAGGTGTCAATTTGAGCGATTATCCCAAAATATATGAATGGTCTGAACGCCTTATGCAACGTCCAGTCTGGGAAAAGACAAAGATTAGCCCAGAAGACTTTGAACAGTTTAAGCGGCGAGTCAAAATTTTAGTCAAACTGCGTCTGCGTGAGTTGAGCCGAAAATAAACTATAACTCTCTGCGTCCTCTGCGCCTCTGTGGTTAGTTTCTTGTCTGTGCATCAACTCTGACAAACTTACCTCACATCCCCCAAGCCAAACTGCATAAACCAACAACCCCAAACCTATTGATTAAGTGAAGGGACTTAAACCCCTAGTAAACACTCAAATTCAAAGGTAAACGGTTATGAAAACCCAAACATTATTCAGCTTGGCTTGCTCTATCTCCTTGTTAGGTGCAGTTACATTACCTGCTCATGCTCAACCAACGCCCCCACAACCATCTCAACCACAAGCAGTCAGTTCAGAAATTGCTATACCTCAAGACACCGCAATTATCGTTTCTTTTCCCGCGCCTGTTACCGTTGATGTTGGACAAAAGAAAGATTATCCGTTGACTGTTCCTTTAGCTAGTGCGATTAAAGATGCTCAAGGTAATGTTATCGCCCCAGAAAATACCCCAGTAAGTATAGTGTTAAAACCAAAAGAAGGTGGTGCAAAAATTATCGCCCAGTCTTTAGTTATTAACGGTCGAATTGTGACAATTCAAGCATCTAGCCAAGTTATTCCTGGTACTACTATTACCCACAAGCGAGCTAATGAAAAAGCTGTGGAAAATGGCTCTGTTTGGGGTAGAATCGGCGGCAGTACTTTTGGCTTTTTAAGTCAAGGAGATCCAGATCAATTTGACCGAGGAGCGATGCTAGGAAGTGCTGTAGGATTGCTGACAGGATTGCGCTCGGCTGAAAATACTCGTGTTGTCCAAATTCCCCAAAGCAGTGTTTATGTATTATCTCTAGAAGCTCCAATTAGTTTGTCTTCTCGATAGTATTCGTCACTTGGTAGATTAATTTTAGACTTCGCACTTCAGTATTGCTAAATGAAAATTCTGCCTATGTTCAACCTGTAAATAACGTTCTTGTAAAGGTTGCCACTGTTGCCATAATTGATAACGATTATCTGCTAATAAATTGCTAAGAGTTGGCAAATGAGTGTCAAGTTCTGATTTGAAAACATCCATTAACCACTGTCCCATCACTACACTATCTTGGATACTGCCTAAGATGTCTTGGATATTTTTTACATCTGCAATATAACTTGCGTAAGATTCTCCATATAAGTCTGTAAATAAGTCCATTTGATAACGTACACGTTTAGCTTGTTTGCGTAAATCATGAATGCTTTCACCTTCATTAGTTAAATGTTTTTCTACATCTTGAGATTGCCAGTCTGTAGAAATTTTCAATTCAGATTTACTACTTTGAGTCCCAACTAGCCAACCCGGATGTAAGAAAAAAATACTAACTTCCGGTAATAATAAATCAGGTAGTACTTGCTGAATCGGAATAGATGCTAAAGAGTAATAGCTAGGTTCTTCTAACCAATCTTCTAATGTTTGTTTAAACGATTTATACAGTTCATCTTTGAGAGTTTTCTGGACATGAGAAAAGGCATCTTCTCGTTGTTTGGCTAACACATGAAAAGCTTTTTGGAGATTTTTCTGTTCTTTATCTGGTAATTTTGGTTGATAATCTGTTTCTAAACTTTCTTTTAATACATCTAAGTCGCGCAGACTCCCAAGACGACGAGCGATTTTCCCAATATTTTTATCACTAGCTGATTTTGGTAAATCTAGAGCTAAACCAAACCTACTTACGGCTGTACGCAGACGACGCATTCCGACACGCATTTGATGAAGTGCTTCGGGGTCTTCATCTTTCTTAACAGTTTTTTCCCACTTGAGGCTTTTATGAAAGTGCTTTTGAATAGCTTGGTAGGCGTATTCTCCTAGGGTTTTTATTGTGATTTTTGTATCTAATTTCATGATTGATAACAATTACATACTTAGTAATGTTCTTGCATAATAGCACTAGTTAAAAATTTTCATCTATCTTTTGATATTTTTTTAAACCTCCTAAATATGTTCCTATGTATTAGTATTAATCTTTCAACTTAGTACTTTTAAAAAGATATATAAAATTAACCATAAATGGCTCTTTCTTTGGGGTAATTGAGAAAAATTTTTAGATATATCTTTTGTCTAGGTATTAAATTGAACACAATAATGTTATGATTTTTATTTTTGTAAATAAATATTTCCAACAAATATTTATGTAGGCAAGTTTCTCTCAATTTTAGAGATACCAGGACTTACGCAAAATTATGAAGAAACGAACCACAAAGGACGCAAAGGACACGAAGTGATAAGAGCTTGAGAGAGTTCTTGCGTAAGTCCTAGATACTTTTAAAGTCATGTGGTTCAGTTAAGAAAGCTTCTCGATTGAGGCAAGTAAATAGGGAAATGGAAATAGCAAAAGAAAAAATACTGATCTGAACTGTATTGAGTTTTATTCATATCTTGCACTGGGCGACTGAAGTCGCAGCTACACAGACAAAACCCCTGACGCTCCTTCTCCAAAGGGAGACGCTACGCGTAGCTTGCTTCTCCGAAGGAGTACGTCGCTCTAAGCGAAGCCATACCGTCAGGCTTTACGCAAGACGCTCGCAGGCTGGCTAACGAAGGGAACCGCCAAGACTGCGTGCGACCCCCTCACCGCCTGCGCGGGTTTCAAATCCCAGTTTTTTCATCAGTCCACGCAGGTGGACTTTGCTTGTTTAGTAGCGAATTCTATTCGCCCAATACTTTTCAAACATCCTCTAAAGATTGGTGGAAATTGCTTGTACCGGACAAGTAGGAATACACTGTTCGCAGACAATACAACGCGATCGCGTGAATGTCAGCTTGAATGTTTCCGGGTTGAGACTGAGTGCTTCTGTCGGACATACCCCAGTACACAAACCACAGTCCACACAGATATCTTCATCAATCACAATTTCGCCTAAGCTAGAAGAAACATTAATATGACGCGATCGCATCCACTCAATTGCTGCGTCTAACTGATCTATGTCTCCTGAGAGTTCCACAACCAATTTCCCGATTTGATTGGGGGCAACTTGGGCGCGGATAATATTTGCAGCCACATTAAAATCTTTCGCCAGTACGTAAGTTACGGGCATTTGGATAGCGCGTTTGGGAAAGGTGAGAGTAACTCGTTTTTTCACAGATTTAGCAGATATTTTTCTAAGTGTTTGCAGATAGATGTGTCAAAGAAGGAAAACGATAAACTAAATATTGGCAATACTTAATAAGTTTTAATAAATTTGCTATGTCACAAGAAGCACCTGTTAATTCTTCCGCCAAGCCAGAATCGACATTTGGGGCGCGAGTGAGAAACTTCTTAATTGTAATTGTAGCGATCGCCTTGAGCGTTGCCCTCTTCTTAGGGTTACGCACGGAAACAAATTCTATCTCTGTTGCTGAATTAGGCAAAAATTCTCTACCCCTAGACGTTGCTTTAAGTAACGGCAAACCGTCAATAGTAGAGTTTTATGCTGACTGGTGTACTGTCTGTCAAAAAATGGCTCCTGATATTGCCCAACTAGAACAGCAGTATGCCGACAAAGCTAATTTTGTCATGCTGAATGTAGATAATACTAAATGGCTGCCAGAAATGCTGAAATATCGCGTCGATGGCATTCCCCATTTTGTATTTTTATCTAAAGATGGCAAAGATATAGCCCAAGCGATCGGTGATGTACCTCGTACTATCATGGCTAGTAATATAGAAGCGTTAGTAACTGGTTCATCCTTACCCTATGCCCAAGCTAGTGGTAAAACTTCTAAAGTTTCTAACTCTGTTGCACCAACGACTCAAGTTGACCCCCGGACTCATGGGAGTCAGGTAGTGAATTAACAGGATAGGGGCAGCTTAATATTGAGCGATGTGTCTACACGTATGCAGAATTGCTGTGTTATAACATACTAAATCTTTACGCAGAAAGTGTTTTAAAGCACTTTCTGCTAATAGAGCCTTGAAATTGTTTTTCTAAAAGCATTTATTTATTAAGCTTTACAGACGAAACGAGCAATTTCTAGTCCAGACGTAAAGTATTTTATTTTACACAACAATTTATTGCGTACACTATCATGATTACTTCCGACATTTCTACCTTTGAACAGCAACCACACAGAGAGATTTCTCCTAATTTAGATTTATCCCTACTAGCAGAGCGGAAAACATTATTCATATTAAAACTATTGGAATATTTATTGGCTGCTGCTTTTGTCTGCTGTGGGATATTACTAACTGTTTATGCAAATAACAAAAATCTGGTAATTACTGGAGTCATTACTTTAACTATTCTGATTTTCCTGTTTCTGTTTAACAGATATTTATTTCAGGACTCGCAGAATGCTGCTAATCGTCAATATCTTACCAAAAAAGCTGAAATATATAGTTATTTACTAGGCAATAATAACGGTTTTTTAGAAAACAACCCGATGATTCCTGCCAGAGAGAAAGCTTTGCAGTATTGCCAAGATTTAATTGATGATTATAAAAAAGCTCGTAATCTCTCTAGAAATCTTTACTATATTCTGCAAATTTCTACTGTTATTTTATCTGGAGTTACACCAATTTTAGTTTTGGTGGATAAATTAGAAGTAGGACAAGTTTGGCTGAAATGGTTACCAGTAATTTGTCCAGCTATTGCCTCAATAGTTGCTAGTATTGTCACCTCATTTCCTTTTCAAAAAAAATGGGTAGCAGCTAACACAACTTTAGAATTATTAGAGGCTGAACAAGAAAAATTTATTTTGGGTGTGACTCCAGCTTATCGTTGCTATGACTTGTCTGATACAAGCGAGCAGCAACAAAAAGCCAGCCAAGCAATTGAACAATTTATTTTGCAAGTGAATAATATTCACATTCAACAAGTACAACAAGCTAGTGAAATACAACAAGAGAAAAAGGAATCAGAAAAAACTGATACTAAATAATTCTGAACGACGTGAAGCTAATTAATTTGTAATACCTAGTACTAACGCACGGAAGCTTGAAACCATTCTCCCCCTTCACCTTTAAATAAAGGGGGAACATCATCAAGCCATTAGGTGAATCTAACTGGCTAACTTACCCCAACCGATATAAGGCAGCTTTGCAGCTGTTTCTCGAATTTTTTCCGCGTTAGCGACTAACTGGCCGCAAGCATCCCAACTGCCAGAAACAAACATATTTCTGGAACCTTCGCCAATGAAAACAGAGGCGGTGAAGTCACCGATTTGTACTTGTAAGGTTTCTAAATTAACTGTGATTGCTGCTTGGGGATTCGCTGCTACTAATTCTTGGAGTTTTTTAATCGTCTCCGTCTCAGCAGTTACACAAGGTACACCAATGGCGACGCAGTTACCAAAGAAAATTTCCGCAAAGCTTTCGCCGATTAAAGCTTGAATACCCCATTTTGAAAGAGCTTGAGGTGCGTGTTCCCGCGATGAACCGCAGCCAAAATTACGGTTGACAATTAATACCTTTGCCCCTTGGTATTGGGGTTGATCGAAGGGATGCTCACCTTTTAAAGCTGTGCGGTCATCAATAAAAGCACCTTCGCCTAAGCCGTCAAAGGTGATGGCTTTTAAAAAACGCGCTGGAATGATGCGGTCTGTATCGATATCATTACCAACTAAGGGTATACCGCTACCGGATACTTGTTTAATTTCGCTGACCATAGGTTTCTCTAATTCGTAATTTTTTTAAACGCAGAGTAGCGCGGAGGTAAGCGCGGAGGTACGCTGAGTATGATTTTCTACCTCCTGCCTTTTGCCTCCTACAGCAATTCCCGCACGTCTGCTACTTCGCCTTTAATGGCCGCAGTTGCCACCATTGCTGGACTCATAAGTAAGGTGCGACCGGAAGATGAACCTTGTCGGCCTTTGAAGTTGCGGTTTGAGGAGGAAGCACTGATTTGTCTACCTTGGAGTTTGTCGGGGTTCATCGCTAGACACATCGAACAGCCTGGTTCGCGCCATTCAAAGCCAGCTGCTTCAAAGATTTTGTCTAATCCTTCGGCTTCGGCTTCTTGCTTGACTCGTTCGGAACCAGGGACGACAAAGGCTTTGACTCCTTCGGCAATGTGGCGACCTTGGGCAATTTTGGCTGCTTCTCGCAAGTCGCTGATGCGGCCGTTAGTGCAGCTACCGATAAAGCAGACATCGATTTTTGTACCTTTGATGGGTTGTCCAGGTAACAAATCCATGTAGCGATATGCTTCCTCGGCAACGAAGCGGTCTTCTTCGGGTAATTCTTCGGGTTTGGGGATGAATTGATTGATCCCAATACCTTGACCGGGTGTAATACCCCAGGTAACTGTGGGGGGAATTTCGGCTGCGTCAAAGACGACTACATCATCATATTCGGCATTAGCATCACTCTTGATAGATTCCCACCAAGTGACTGCTTGATTCCAATCTTCACCTTTAGGGGCGAAATCTCTCCCATTGAGATAATCATAGGTGACGCGATCGGGGTTGACGTAACCGCATCTTGCACCACCTTCAATTGCCATATTGCAAACGGTCATCCGTTCTTCCATACTCATTTGTTCAAAGGTAGTTCCGGCAAATTCGTAGGCGTAGCCTACACCACCTTTAACACCGAGGGTACGGATGATATGCAGAATCACATCTTTAGCGTAGACACCGGGGTTGAGTGTACCGTTGATTTCAATTTTACGGACTTTGAGTTTAGCTAAAGCCAGGGTTTGAGAGGCAAGAACGTCGCGTACTTGGCTAGTACCAATCCCAAATGCGATCGCACCAAAGGCCCCATGACTAGAGGTGTGACTATCACCACAAGCTATAGTCATTCCTGGTTGTGTTAAGCCTAATTCTGGCGCAATGACGTGAACAATACCTTGATTGCCAGAACCTATATTATAAAAAGTTAAATTATTTTCTTGACAGTTTTGTTCCAATGCTTGAATCATGGCTTCCGCCACCGTATCAGCAAACGGACGCGCCTGATTATCTGTTGGCACAATGTGATCTACCGTAGCAACAGTGCGTTGCGGAAACAAAACTTTTAAACCTCGTTCCCGTAACATAGCAAAGGCTTGGGGACTGGTGACTTCATGAATCAGATGCAGCCCAATAAATAGTTGTGTCAGTCCAGAAGGAAGCGTTCCAACTGTATGTAAGTCCCAAACTTTATCAAATAAAGTACCTTTACTCATACGTCTATCGTTATGTAACGAGTCAGAGCCTTCATCCTATCAAAAAAGCGACGAAAGTTTGAAGTATGAAATTATTGTGATACTTGCGATTTTCCCTAGTAGTTGATTAATTTCATCAGATTGCCGCAACTTTCTGAAAAACTTGTAGTCCATTCCCGTCAAGGTGATAATTGACGCTGTTGCTGTTGGCATAAAAGGGGAAAAATATATGGGGCAAGATTTTCCAGCACTGGCGGAACTTTATCAGAACGCACTTTTCCATGATGTACTTCCATTTTGGGAACAACATTCAATAGATTGGGAACACGGCGGTTATTTCACCTGCTTAAACCGTCAAGGTCAAGTTTACGACACCGATAAATTTATTTGGTTGCAAAACCGTCAAGTCTGGACTTTTTCGATGTTGTGTAATCAGCTAGAAAAACGCGAAAACTGGCTCAAAATTGCTAGTAACGGTGCGGAATTTCTGGCCCAACAAGGCAGAGATGCCGACGGAAATTGGTATTTTTCTCTGACTCGTGAAGGTCAGCCTTTAGTACAGCCTTACAATATATTTTCTGATTGTTTTGCCGCGATGGCATTTAGTCAATACGCTTTGGCCTCTGGCCAAGAGTGGGCTAAGGATGTGGCATTGCAAGCTTACAATAACGTTTTGCGTCGCAAAGATAACCCCAAGGGTAAATATACTAAAACTTATCCGGGCACACGCCCAATGAAATCTCTAGCTGTGCCAATGATTTTAGCTAACCTGACACTAGAAATGGCATGGCTGTTACCCAGCGAAACCCTAGAGAGTGTTTTGGCTGAAACTGTTAAGGAAGTAATGACTGATTTCCTCGACCAAGAACGAGGGTTAATGTATGAAAATGTTGCCCCTGATGGTTCCCACATGGATTGTTTTGAAGGGCGGTTGATTAATCCTGGTCATGGCATCGAAGCTATGTGGTTTATTATGGACATTGCCCGACGCAAAAACGACCATCAAACTATTCACCAAGCTGTTGATGTGGTGTTGAATATTCTCAACTTTGCTTGGGATCAAGAGTATGGCGGTTTGTATTACTTTATGGATGCAGCAGGGCATCCACCACAACAACTTGAATGGGATCAAAAATTGTGGTGGGTACATCTAGAATCTTTAGTTGCATTGGCGATGGGGTATCGTCTGACAGGACGTGCAGCTTGTTGGGAGTGGTATCAAAAAATGCACGATTACGCCTGGAATCATTTTGCAGATGCCGAATATGGTGAGTGGTTTGGTTATCTAAATCGGCGTGGAGAAGTGCTGTTAAATCTCAAAGGCGGCAAGTGGAAGGGGTGTTTTCACGTACCGCGCGCGTTGTATTTATGCTGGCAGCAGTTTCAGGCTTTGAGTAATCAGTCATAAATTTAAGAACCCCAACTTTTCTCAAAAGTCGGGGTTTTGTGCGATCGCACCTTTTACTTTTCAATTTTCTGAATGGTGATAATTCCCCTAACTAAGCCGCTTCCCTCATTGGCGACTGCACAGATACTTCGGGAAAAGAAAGCGACAATTGTTCCGCTTGCGGGACAGCAGCTTGTTCTAACACCTGAACTTCGATATTCACACTAACTAAATAACTCCCCGTATCCGCACCAACCGCTTCAGCAATTAAGCGGGGTAAATCTGGACGTTTTGCAGTCAGTGGGTCACGTAAAATACAGCGATCCCATTCGTGCTTGGCAGTTGGATTGAGATTGAGAATGTAATGCTTGATCATAATTGCACTGCACTAGGATTTGTGGACGCTGTACATATTATAGTACATTTGTACTGATTGTGCCAAGCGGCAGGCAAGACTTGTACTGAGCTTGCCGAAGTATGCCCGCACCACAAGACATACAAATCACAAATGACTAATCGCCCTTACCATTCGTCTGTGCATTCAACAACTGTGCATCGTTTACCCAAATTGCTTGTTGTGGTACGGGGATAGCAATTCCGGCTTGGTCGAGGGTAATTTTGAGGCGGCGGCGGTATTCGCGGGCGACATCCCATTGCTTGAGGGGTTGGGTTTTAATCCAGACACGGATGATTAAACCGCGATCGCCAAAATTATCAATTCCTAAAACTTGCGGAGTTTCCACAATTTGTTGCTGCCATTTTGGATCTTGATCCATTTCTAAGGCTACTTTTTCAATCAATTTTAAAGCATGGTCAACATCAGCCTCATAAGCAATTGGCACTGTTAAATCAGCCCTTGACCAACGACTCGAAAGGTTAGCTACAACTTTAATCTCACTATTAGGAATAGTAATCAAGCGTCCCTCCGAATCTCGCAACTGTGTCATTCGCAAGTTGAGATTTTCTACTAAACCGCCAACATTGCCGACATTAATCACATCACCTAAAGCATACTGGTCTTCTAAGATAATCAAGAAACCATTAATTGCATCTTTAATCAGGTTTTGAGAAGCCAGAGAAACAGCAACCCCCACTAAACTTACACCTGCAAGTAATGGCACGATATCTACACCAAGAGAAATTAGTCCTAGTAAGATACCAACGACCATCAAAATAATAGTGATAATACTTTTTGTGACACCCGAAAATGTCGAAACTCGTAATCTGAGGCGTTCAGAAGTATCTGAGCTTAATAAAGCCCCACTACTGATAAGTGTTGAAGCAAAACGATCAATCAGCGCATAACTCAAACGTGCAGCTACATAAATGCCTAGCCCCACCACAGCTAACCGCACAGGAATTTGAGCAGCCGTCAAAAATACTACCTGAAGCGGTCGGCTGTAAGGAAATAAACCTAAAATAATGTAACTTCCACCGCCCCAAATTCCAGCTTGTGTTAGCTGAAATAATCTTTTTTTGGCTTCTTTAATGTGTTGATGTTGCTGTTGTGTAAGTTGAGTAGCAATTGGTTGAGCTGTGGGAGTGGTTAAAGGAATAGAGTGTACAAAATCTCTTCGAGAACGACGTTGGTAGTAATAAACGCCACCACTCGCAAGCATCATGAAAATGCCGATACCCGCAGCGATTTTACCTTGACTGATTAGATATTGAGTTTGGCGTTCTTGTTTTGCTCGTGGTAATTCTTCTTGCAGTAATTCGGCAAGTTGATCTGCTGATATTGACTGTTCTTCCTGTCTGAGTTTGGCATCGTCAGCAGTCACACTCATTAAGTATTCGCCATTAACCTGAATTACTGGTATTGCATTAACTGAACGGACTTCTACATTGACTTTTTGTGCAGATGATTGAAAATAATTCTGGCTAATTTGGTTCAAATTGCGTTGAATATTTTGTAAACGCTCTGGAAAATTGCTTCTATTTGCACCTATCTGAAATAAACGGCGACCGTCTAAATAAACCCAGCCAGAAACAATGCGATTATCTGATTCATTACTGGGACTGTTAGGAGTTTGCAACAGTGGTAAAAGCGGAATCTGGGCTGTCACAGGTAATGCCACAGTAGAGACAGTGATTGAGCAAAAAATCGCCAAAAATCGCAAATGCACTCTAACACCTCCTTGAGTAAAATTCACTTTTGACTATTGCTTTAGTCATGTTCCAAAATTGATTTTAGTAAATCTACTTAATTAACAACTACACTAAAAAAATAGAGAATGAATCTATCATTAGCATCAATATGAATGTTGCCAACTCTGCTGCTATGGGCAAATCAAGCGCAATCAGATACCCGATTTCTCTAAGACATCGGGTATTTTTTGATTAATCAATGATTGAATATTTATATATTTAAAAATAGAGAGATAAATTATTTAAAATATTCTTTTCAAAAAATAGGCAACTTTAAATTGCTTTTAGCGATCGCACCCAAAAAAATTCCTCAAAATCAAGGTTAAAAAAAGGGATGTGGGGTATAAGTGAGTCAACCCTACACCCTAACACCCTCATCTTTACCTGATTAACCTGTGATTTTCGCCAAAGCTTTTTCTAGCATTTGTAATGCTAAATCGATTTCTGCTTCGCTAACAATCAAAGGTGGGACAAACCGTACAACCTTGGGGCCTGCGGGTACAAGTAATAAACCTTCTTGAATAGCTGCATTGACGACATCAGCCGCAGTTAACGGGATGTCTGCTTGCAATTCCATACCATTGATTAAACCCCAACCCCGAACCTCAGAGATGTGATTGGGATATTTAGCTGCGATCGCATTTAATCCTACACGCAACTGTTCACCCCGTTCTTGGACATTCTGCAAAATATTCTCCTGTTCTAAGGTTTGGCACACACTCAACGCCACACCACAAACAAAAGGATTACCACCAAAGGTGCTGGCGTGTTCTCCTGGTTGGAAAACATCGCAGAATTTTTTGCTCATCATTGCGCCGATGGGGATACCGCCGCCTAAGCCTTTCGCACTGGTAAAGATATCTGGTTCTACACCGAGATGTTCATAACCCCATAACTTACCACTACGTCCCATCCCAACTTGCACCTCATCAAAAATTAATAAAATGCCCGTTTCATTACAAATCTGCCGCAGCTTTTGGAAATAAGCCACATCACCAGGGCGCACACCACCTTCTCCCTGCAATGGTTCTATTAAAATCGCAGCTACTTGATAGTCACCTTCATCTAATTCGCTAATAGCAACTTCTATAGCAGAAATATCGTTGTAAGGTACGTAATGGAACCCAGGCACTAGGGGATCAAAATATTTTTGATACTTTGCTTGCCCAGTAGCAGTAATTGTTGCCAAAGTCCGCCCGTGGAAACTAGCATTAGCTGTAAGAATAATGGGCTTTTCTATTTCTAGAACTGTATGGGCATATTTGCGTGCGAGTTTAATCGCCGCTTCATTAGCTTCCGCACCAGAATTACAGAAAAATACGCGATCGGCACAGGAATGCTGGATAATCCATTTGGCTAATTCACCTTGTTCGGGAATATAGTACAAATTAGAAACGTGATGCAACTTCTGAATTTGACGTGTCACAGCTTCAACCATAGCTGGGTGGGCGTGTCCTAGTGTGCAAGTGGCAATCCCCGCCACAAAATCTAGGTACTCCCGCCCCTGTGTATCCCAAACCCGGCAACCTGCACCCTTTTCTAGGGCTAAAGGAAACCTGCCATAGGTAGACATTACAGCTTCGTTAAAGCTATCCGGATCAAAGGGGATAGATGACACTGTACCTGATGGGGGGATGCTGGCTTGTTCAACTAGAGTTTGTAAGCTCACTACCGCTCCTCCTGAAAAATTTTTAATCTTACACTCACTTACTAGTTTCCTCGAAATTGTTAAAAATTTCTTGTGATTTATCTTTCTTCGGGAGAGGAAATAGGTAATAGGCAAAAGAGAGATTAGAAGATTATAGGATTTACGCACAAGTTATGGAAAAACGAACCACAGAGAGAAGTTGCGTGCGGAGGTTCCCTCCGTTGAGCAAACTTCGGTCGGCGCAGAGGTCACTGAGGAATGAGAGTTTGAGAGAGTTCTTGCGTAAGTCCTAGATTATATGAGAAGGTTTATAGCCTGTTCGTTTCTTCTGACTGGTAGGTTTAAGTAAAAACCCCTGTTAAGAGTTCCCCTAAGCCTGTTCCCTTGTTACTATCCTTAAACGAGAAACACTGGTGAAAAATAACCTTGTATTCCACACTTGAGAGAAAATATCAACGTATTCAAAAAGAGTTGATGGTAGGAGCATTAGCCCTGGGCGGTGTGTTCTTCATTGGCACTTTATGGTACAGAGTTGTAGAGGGGTGGTCATGGGAAGATGCTGCTTACATGACAGTGATTACTTTGGCTACGGTAGGATATGGCGAAACGCATCCACTAGGCAGCCGAGGACGCTTGTTTACCATTGCCCTGATTTTGTTGGGTGTGATCAATATTGGTTACATTGTCAATAGATTTACAGAAGCAATCATTGAAGGCTACTTTCAAGAAGGAATTCGGCTACGACAACAGAGGCGGTTAATGGAATCCTTGACAGGACACTATATAATTTGTGGATTTAGTCGTACTGGTCGGCAAATTGCCAGGGAATTTCGGGCTGAGAGTGTACCTTTTGTAGTCATAGATTCGGAGTTTGAATCTGTGCAACGAGCGCAAGGAGAAGGTTATATAGTATACCAGGGTGATGCAACCCTAGATGATACGCTGTTTCATGTGGGGATTGAAAGAGCAATTTGTATAGTCGCAGCACTACCTTCAGATGCAGAAAATTTATACACAGTGTTATCAGCAAAAACTTTAAATCCGAGTATTCGGGCGATCGCTCGCGCCAGTACAGAAGAAGCGTTACAAAAACTACAGCGAGGTGGTGCAGATGCCGTAATTTCACCGTATATCACGGGGGGAAAGCGGATGGCGGCGGCTGCCCTCAGACCACAGGTTTTAGACTTTGTAGATGGGATTCTTTCAGGTGCAGACCGTCAGCTATATATGGAAGAATTTTTACTTGATCCGGCTTACTGTCCGTTTGTGGGTCAAACATTGCAAAAAGCGAAGTTGCGATCGCAAACTGGGGCATTAGTCTTAGCTATTCGCCGTATAGATGGTAATCTCATTGGCGGCCCCACTGGCGAAACTGTTTTAATGCCAGGAGACACGCTCATTTGTATGGGTACAGCTGAACAGTTGCGGAGTCTTAACCAAGTTCTCGTCCCAATTGGTTCGCAAAGATTACGCAAGCCGAAAAAAAGCTGATATTACCTAAAACGCCAAGGCTTGCTCAAGTAAAGGCAAAATGACACAGAGTTTTGCTAAGGGATTTCCAAGAAATAAGTAAGTCGATGCAATAAAACCAAACTATGTGAAGAAAAGTAAATAAGGCTCAAACGCTTTTTCCCCCCTGCTCCCTGCCCCCTGCCCCCTGCCTTATTCCAACAATACTTATTTACACCGACTTACTTAAGTTATTCATCTTGTGGGGTGAGCATACTTCGGCAAGCTCAGTACAAGTCTTGCCCGCCCTCAGGATTTGACGGGTGAGGACACCCATCCCACAAGAAAATTTTGGAGATTTTTTTACTTGGAAGTCCCTAAGTCCAATATAAAATCTTGGCATTGGGAAAACGCCTCTGAATTTCACTTCTATGGGGAGATTGAGCGATCGCAACCATTCGTATATCTGCGCTTCATATTAAATTGGTATTATCCCTTTCATCTTTGAGTCTTCAAAACAGTGTCATGTCGAAGCGGCTTCTTGTTGTGGAATCACCGGGTAAAGTCAAAAAACTTAGCCAAATTCTGGGTGCAGATTGGATTGTCCGTGCTAGTTGTGGTCACATTCGGGAATTAAGTAACTCTGGCGATGATTCGCTGGGTTTTAGGATGGAAGGGCAGAGCGTGAAATGTGACTATGTAGCGCGGGATCAGCGTGCTAAAGAAACCATTCAACAACTTAAAGCAGCCGCCAAACAAGTTTCGGAAGTCGTTTTGGCAACTGACCCAGACCGAGAAGGGGAAACCATCGCTTGGCATTTAGCGCAAGTGTTGGGATTGAAAGAACCCAAGCGGGTAGTCTATACAGAGATTACAGCATCAGCAGTCAAAAGTGCGATCGCTCAAGCCAGAAAACTTGATTTCAACTTAGTCGGTGCAGGGTTATGCCGAGATTGTCTAGACAAGTTGGTAGGCTACAAAGGTAGTCCTTTAGTTTGGGCATTAAACAACGGAGCCAAAAGCGTTGGCAGAGTCCAAAGTGCCACACTACATCTTATCTGTCAGCGAGAACGCGAAATTCAAACGTTTGTTCCGCAAGATTATTGGAACGTTTGGGTTGATTACGCCCAAGGATTCCGGGCTTTTTACAACGGCACAACTGACTCACATCAAGAAGCACAACCGCAAGAAGCAGATACTAATGATGATGCAGCAGCTAATAAAGAGCAAGTCAAAGAGAGTAAGCGGGTTTTATCTGAAGCGGAAGCCACAAGGTTAGTAGAAGAAGCACAAAAATATCCCCATCAAGTGATGCAAGTCGAGGGCAAAACTGTTTATCGCCAGCCACCGCCACCATTTACCACTTCCACCCTTCAGCAAGCCGCAGGTTCTAAGCTGAGATTTTCCCCCGATAAAACGATGCTGTTGGCGCAAAAGTTGTATGAAGCGGGGCTAATTACTTATATGCGAACAGACTCAGTAATGTTGAGTCCTGAATTTTGTCAAAATGCGCGTCAGTGGTTAGAGCAAAATGACCCGACAAATGTACCGCAGCAACTTGCTAAACATCGCAGCAGTAAAACCGCCCAAGAAGCCCATGAAGCAATTCGCCCTACAGATATTTTTCGACCCAGTGTCCAGTTAAGGCAAGAAATCCCAGACGATGAGTTTAACTTATATGTGATGATTTGGAAACGGGCGATCGCTTCTCAGTGTAAATCTGCCCAACTTCGGAAAACGCAAGTAATTACTGCTTCTGGTAATCTATTATGGCTAGCTAGAGGGCAGGTAATTGAATTCTACGGCTATGCAAAGTATTGGAATAATCTCAGTAAAGACTCAGTTTTACCGCCACTGCAACAGGGACAAGCACTAACTCTCGAAAAAGCCGCATCAGAGAAAAAACAAACCCAACCGCCACCACGTTATAGCGAACCGAAGTTAGTCCAACTGATGGAACGCAAAGGTATTGGTCGTCCTAGTACCTATGCTCCCACAGTGGCTACACTCAAAAAGCGTGATTATGTGCAGTTAACTAAAGACAGCCTCCAGCCGACAGCTTTGGGTTTAGAAGTAGACGCTTTTTTACAAAAAGCATTACCAGATTTATTAGAAGCCGAATTTACTGCGAAAATGGAAGATGCTTTAGATGCGATCGCACTTGGTAAACACTCTTGGCAGCAATATCTGACTACTTGGAATCAAGATTATTTTGTCCCTGCACTTTCTCAAGCCAAAACTTTAATTGCACCTGCATCTGTGAATAAAACCACAGTTGAACGCAAGTATGAAACTTCCCGTACTAAATGCCCTACGTGCAGTCATTCCCTGTCTAAAATTCCAAGTACAAAGCTCAAGAAAAAATACTTTCTCAAGTGTACAAGCGGCTGTGATAATGTGGTGCTATTTTGGAGCGATCGTACTAAATCTTGGTCAGCACCTCACAACCAAGAAAGTAACGTTAAACAAAAGGCTCCTAATAAGTTAACCACCCATCCTTGCCCTGTATGTCAACAGCCTTTAGAAGAGTACAGCTACACAAAAGATGGACAAGAAAAGACGATGTTGCGGTGTTCTCATCCTCAATCTCGTCAAGATAAAAAGCATAAAGATGTTGCTTATTTTAATACAGCTAAAGGTTGGTGGAGTCCAAAATTTGGCGAATTATCATTGCCTCATCGCTCAGATAAAAGCAAAACTAAAGATTAATAAACTAAAAAACATCTATTTTGCATATTGCAATTACATCACACTCTTGTGGGGTGGACATCTTGTCCGCCCATATTATGCAAATTAAATATGGAAAAGCTGACCAATTAAAAAAATGATTGAGACAGATGGATTAGTAGAAGCCAGACTTAGACAATAATTTCCAATCCATCTGGGCAAGTTTTCCGAGTTATTACGCAAAACGTAACAGCAAAAGTGTAGCTAAAATATATCAAGTATCGAGTCAAAGTGGTTTACTTATACTCAGGCAAGCTCCAGTTTTTTAATTTATCTATGACTCGTATTTGATTTGGCAAAAAACTCAGTACAGTTTCCAAACCCTGTTACCTACTTTCACAAGTAAGTTCAGAAATCAAATCAGATTGCTATATATGCGTTTAAATTTTACCAAAAACTCAATTTTAATAGTTTTATTAACAGCGTTACTATTAACTCAATTTGGTTGTAAATCTAGTAAAGGATATACAAGAAGAAACACCTTAAAAAAGACAAATATTGTGCATAAAACTCAACCAAGGTTATCAAGAAGTTCTTATAGTAGAAGCAGAACACGAAAACAAACTAGAGAAAATACTGCTACTTGGAGTACTCTAGTTAATGCTATAAATACTGGTTTAGCAATCAAGACAGAAGCTAGAACATATACAGGTTCTCAACAGAAAAAAGAAGTTTTTTTGAAGATTTATATACCCAACAATAAATCAAATAATCTTACCCAGTATTTAAGCCCAACCTATAAATCTAAGTATGCTTATGTTACTTGTCCAAATATTAATAAAGATGTAGCTCTCATTGAGAGAAATAGAATTAATAACGATGATATTACCTTACTAAATTCCCAAGAAAAAAGAACATTAGTAAGTTTTATGAGAAAATCTGCTTTTCCTCAGTGTCAAGAAATTTAGTGTACATTGATTAAATACACTTAACAAATGGTTACAATACTCACGATTAAAAGGTATAAATACCTTATCAGTCTAATACAGTAAAAAAATTTTTGACGTTAACCAATCTAAATTCAGGGGAATACTAAATCTAGTAAAAATATTATTTACATTGCTGCAATGTTAATCTCCTCTGATAAAGTGTTTTCCCTGATTGGCTATCAAATTCTCGAACAAATTTATTATGGCAGCAAAACATTAGTTTACCGAGGCATTCGAGAACAAGACCAAATGCCTGTGGTAATTAAATTGATACGCAATGAATATCCTACCTTCAGTGAAATTGCTCAATTCCGCAATCAATATACAATTACCAAAAACCTCAACGTACCTGGAATCATTCAACCTCTGTGCTTAGAAAACCATCGCAATGGCTATGCCTTAATCATGGAGGACTTTGGTGGGATATCTCTCAAAGAATGGGTAAGACATCGCAAAATTGCAGCAGAATCAGAGATTACACTCAAAGAATTTTTTCCGATCGCTATAGCGATCGCCTCTATTTTAGGAGAACTGCATCATAATCGTATCATTCATAAAGATATTAAACCAGCAAATATTTTAATTAATCCTGATACTTTAGAAGTTAGAATCATCGACTTTAGCATTGCAACTCTTCTACCCAGAGAAATTCAATACCTGAAAAATCCTAACATCTTAGAAGGAACGCTAGCTTACATATCACCAGAACAAACAGGGAGGATGAACCGTGGTATTGATTATCGCAGTGATTTCTATTCTCTAGGTGTAAGCTTTTTTGAACTCCTAACGGGCCAGTTACCCTTTAGCGCAACTGAACCGATTGAATTAGTCCACGCTCACATTGCCAAACAACCACCAAGCCTACACCAAATTAATCCAAATCATCCATCAATATTATCGGCAATTATTAGTAAGTTGATGGCTAAAAATGCTGAAGACCGCTATCAAAGTGCCTACGGACTAAAATATGATTTAGAAACTTGTTATCATCAATTGCAAGTAGATGGTAACGTTCAAAACTTTGAGTTAGCAACTAAAGATATTTCCGACCGTTTTCTCATATCAGAAAAACTTTATGGTCGTCAACAAGAAGTCGCTACTTTACTTGCAGCCTTTGAGCGTGTAGCCAGAGGTAATACAGAAATGATCCTCGTTGCAGGCTGTTCTGGAATTGGCAAAACCGCTATAGTTAATGAAGTACATAAACCAATTGCTAGACAGCACAGTTATTTCATCAAAGGTAAATTTGACCAATTTCAACGTGATATTCCCTTATCAGCATTAGTGCAGGCTTTTCAGGATTTGATCGGACAAATTTTAGTAGAAACCGATGCTCAAATTCAACAATGGAAAGACAAAATTCTTGCCGCTTTAGGAGAACAAGCGCAAGTAATTATTGATGTAATTCCTCATCTCGAACAAATTATTGGTAAACAGCCAGCGATTCCTACACTATCTGGTAGTGCTGCTCAAAATCGATTTAATTTATTATTTCAAAGATTTATTCAAGTATTTAGTAATCAAGAGCATCCTTTAGTAATTTTTGTAGATGATTTGCAATGGGCAGACTCAGCTTCTTTGCAGTTTATTCAACTATTGATGAGTCAAGCTAATGTTAACAATAGAAATTCTGCTCTTGGTTCATTAGCAACTCAAGAAAATGCTTGGATTCCTATATTTGAAGGTGAAGCTTGGGAATTTGAAACAGCAGCAAATAATAATCAAGATAATGACAGTCTTTTATTAATTGGTGCATATCGAGATAACGAAGTTTCTCAAGCACACCCACTTTATTTAACTTTAAAAGAAATTGCCGCAGCCGGAATTAATATTAATCAAATTACTTTAACACCGCTTACTCAAGAAAATTTAAATCTTTTGATTAGTGATACCCTTGGTTGTCAGGAAGAAGTTGCTATTCCTTTGTCTCAAATGGTTTTCGCCAAAACCAAGGGAAATCCTTTTTTTGCAACTCAGTTTTTAAAATGTTTACATCAAGATGGCACAATCAAAATTAATTTTGATTTAGGTTATTGGCAATATAATTTGCAAGAAATACAGGCATTTGCCCTGACAGATGATGTAGTAGATTTTATGGCACAGCAAATAAAAAAATTGCCTATTGCTACACAAAATGTTTTAAAGTTAGCCGCCTGTATTGGTAATGAATTTGATTTAAAAACCTTGGCGATCGTCTATGAAAAATCTGTAGTCGATACGGCAACTGATTTATGGAATGCTTTACATGAAGGGATAATTTTACCGCAAACTGACCTGTATAAATTATTTCAAATTGGTAATAATTTACCAGAAAATCTCAACAATTATCATAATCCAGAAAATTTAAATATTAGTAATCAAGTACCTAAATATAAATTTATTCATGACAGAGTACAACAAGCTGCTTATTCTTTAATTTCAGAAAAACAGAAAAAACAAATTCATTTAAACATCGGCACATTACTGTTTGAAAATATTCCCGAAAACCAAAGAGAAGAAAATATTTTTCAGCTGGTTAATCAATTTAATACAGCCTTAGAATTACTAACTTCTCAAGACCAGCGTAATGAAATAGCACAAATGAATTTTATCGCTGGACGTAAAGCTTTATCATCAACAGCTTATACAGCAGCAATTAAATACTTAATAACCGCGATCGCACTGCTTTCTTCTGATAGTTGGGAAACACAATATGAATTGACTTTATCTTTATATGAAACAGCAGCAGAAGCAGCATATCTAGCTGGTAAATTTAAGCAAATGGAGCAACTAGTTGATGTTGTGTTAGCCAAAGCTACAACATTACTAGAAAAAGTCAAAGTCTACGAACTCAAAATTAAAGCCTACGGCGCGCAAAACAAAGCATTAGAAGCAATTCAAACGGCACTAATTGTATTGAAACAATTGGGTGTAGATTTTCCCGAAAATCCTACCCAATATGATGTTCAGTTAGCCATGACAGAAGCAATGTCAAATCTCACTCAAAAAGGTATTGAAGAACTAATCAACTTACCAGAGATGACAGCAGCTTGTTCATTAGCAGTGATGCGGATTTTATCGAATGCACTGTTTTTTGCTTATTCAGTCAGCCCTGAATTATTTCCTTTGATTGTCATCAAACAAATTAATATCTCACGCCAAAATGGTAATGCTCCCTTGTCAGCTTTCGCCTATGTTCTCTATGGCATGATTTTGTGCAATGTAGTTAAAGATATTGAATCTGGTTATCAATTTGGCAAGCTAGCTTTGAGCTTATTAACTAAGTATAATGCCAGGGAAGTTGAATCAAGAGTTAAGCAAGTATTTAATGCTGGTATCCACCATTGGAAACAACATCCTCAAGAAATTTTAAAACCTTTACTAGAAAGCTATGCTATTGGGTTAGAAACAGGAGATTTAGAATTTGCCGCTTTATCTATTCAATCTTATTGTCTCTCATGTTATTTTGTTGGCAAAGAATTAATCTGGCTAGAACGAGAAATAGCCTCTTACAGTCAGGCTATTAGTGAAACTAACCAAGAACGCGCCTTTAAATGGAATGAAATTTATCGTCAAAGTATTTTAAATTTATTAGGAAATGGGGAATATCCTTGGATTTTAATTGGTGAAGCATACGATGAAGAAAAAATGCTCCCAATTCATTTAGCAAATCAAGATGGCATCGGGCTTTTACATTTATACGTCAATAAATTATATCTATGCTATTTATTTCAGCAGTACCCACAAGCCATTGAAAATGCCAACATAGCAGAAAAATATTTAGATAGTGGTACAGGACAATTACACGTTCCGCTTTTCTATTTTTATGATTCATTAGCCAGGTTAGCCGTGTATAACACAAGCACGACAACTGAGCAAAGCTCGATTTTGGATAAAGTAAGAGCTAATCAAGAAAAAATTCAAAAATGGGCGGATCATGCCTCCATGAATTATCTCCATAAATTTTATTTAGTGGAAGCAGAACAATATCGCGTTACAGGTAAATATCTAGAAGCCATAGACTATTACGAGCGTGCCATTGTGTTAGCCAAAGAAAATCATTACATTAATGAAGAAGCTTTAGCTAATGAACTTGCAGCTAAATTTTATCTGGAATGGGGTAAAGAAAAAATTGCCAAAACTTATCTTACCGATGCTTATTATTGCTATGTTCGCTGGGAAGCCAAAGCCAAAGTTGATGATTTAGAAAAATGCTACCCTCAACTATTAATGCCCATACTTCAGCGAGAAAAAATTAGCATCCAACTAGCTGAAAAAATTGCTGTTTCTACTTCTCAATCTCTATCTCACCAAACTAGTAATCAAATAGTTAATAGTTCTAAAACAAGTATTTCAGACTCGCTAGATTTAGCAACTGTCATCAAAGCTTCTCAAGCTCTTTCGGGAGAAATTGAGATGGAGCAATTGCTTTCTAAATTAATGCAAGTTGTTATGGAAAATGCTGGAGCTTCTAAATCTGCATTGATTTTGAGTGAAGCAGATAACTTAGAATTAAGAGTGACTGCCACTAGTTCTGATATAAACTTAGCACCTATTACTACACAATTTCCATCAATTAGTGTCGAACCTAGCAATGATATTCCGATAACATTGATGAAATATGTGAAACGTACAGGAGAAGTTTTCGTAGCGGATGATGTTAAGACTATTGCATTTTTAGCAAGCGATCGCTACATTATTCATAACCAACCTAAAAGCCTGTTGTGTATCCCAATTGTTAATCAAGGTAAATTATTGGGAATTCTTTATCTAGAAAATAATCTGACTACTGGCGCATTTACCCGCGATCGCATCGAAGTGATCAAACTCCTGACTACTCAAGCAGCCATTTCTTTAGAAAATGCCATCCTCTATGAAAATCTAGCTAAAGCAAACCAAAGTTTAGCAGAATACAGCCATAGCTTAGAAGAAAAAGTAGAAACAAGAACCCAAGAACTTTACCATAAAAATCAACATCTGCAACAAACTCTCCAAGAACTGCAACGTACCCAAGCACAACTCATTCAAAGCGAAAAAATGTCTTCCTTGGGTCAAATGGTGGCGGGAATTGCTCATGAAATTAATAATCCCATCAACTTTATTCATGGTAATATCGCTCATACGACTGAATATGTCCAAGACTTACTAGATTTATTAACTATTTATCAGGAAGAATATCCCCATCCTTCAGATTTAGTTCAAGAAAAAGCAGCAGAAATTGATATCGATTTTTTAGCCGAAGATTTGCGAAAAATTCTTGATTCGATGAAGCTTGGGAGTTCCCGAATTCGCAATATAGTTTTGAGTTTGCGTAACTTCTCCCGCTTAGATGAGTCAGATATGAAAGTAGTTAATATCCATGAAGGTATTGACAACACTTTAATGATTTTGCGTCACAGACTTAAAGGTAAGAATGATTACTCTGAGATAGAAGTTATCAAAAACTATGCACAGATTCCCGCAGTGAGTTGTTATCCCGGCCAACTAAATCAGGTATTTATGAATATTTTGAGTAATGCGATCGATGCTTTGGATGAGTCAATTGTCAGCCAGCACGTAGTTAAACCACAGATTCGCATTTCTACTGAACTAATCAGCACAAATCATCTGCGAATTTGCATTGCGGATAATGGTGTGGGAATGCCAGAATCAGTCAAGCAAAAAATATTTGATCCATTTTTTACGACTAAACCCGTAGGGAGTGGTACAGGTTTAGGTTTATCTATTAGTTATCAGGTAATTGTAGATAAACACAAGGGTCAGTTAACTTGTAATTCTACTGTTGGCCAAGGAACTGAACTTGTGATTGAAATACCTATCCACTAAATAGGTAACAGGAACAGAGAATACAGTTAAAGTCTTTTATTGATATCTTAAGCATCTTGACTACTGCCTTAACTTTGGCAAACTAACTTTCTATGTTCTCGTATTCCTGTAATTAACATTTTGACTCCACGGGCTGGAGCAAGACTGATAGTTCTGCGTCCGGCTTTTTCTGGTCGGCGAGTGCCTAACGTAAGTTGATAGCTGGATAAAACTTTTGCCAAGACCAACTTCATTTCAAATAAAGCCAAAGCTTGACCAATACAAACACGCACACCACCACCAAATGGCATAAATTCAAAAGGAGAAAACTGACGTTCTAAAAACCGTTCTGGCTTAAATTTCTGAGGTTCTGGATATAAATCTTCTCGATGATGAGCTAAATAAATACAGCCTGCTACCACCGTACCAGTTTCTAGGCGATGTCCCAGTAAATCCACAGGTTCTTGTACTATTCTGGGGAAAGTTAACATCACAGGAGGACACATCCTTAAAGTTTCATTGCACACAGCTGTCAGATAAGGCAACCGAGCAATGATTGTCACATCGGGTGAATCACCAACAGCATCCAATTCTTGGAGCAATTTCTCTAAAACTTCAGGCTGACGATGAATCCAATATAAAGCCCAAGCCATTGATGTTGCGGTAGTTTCATGTCCAGCCAGCAAAAGCGTGATTAATTCATCACGCAATTCAGCATCTGTCATTTGTTCCCCTGTTTCATCCTTAGCTGAGATCAGCAATGAGAGAATATCAATCCGGTCTGGATTAGATTGTTTTCTGGACTTAGCAATTTCAGCATACAAAAATTCATCAATTTGCTGTCTGAGGCGTATAAACTTTCCCCAAGGACTCCAAGCACCCAAATTTTGTTGTAGAACAGGAAATAACAACAAACTAGAAGACATTGCAGAATTAAATACATCCATCAGCAAACCCAGCAAATGCCTAAGTATTTGAAAACGCTCACCTTCATACAAGCCAAATACAGTTTGTAAAATCACTTGTAAGGAAATTTCTTGGAAGACAGTACGCGCTAAAAATGTTTGATTTACAGGTAACTGAGCAAATATTTTTTCAGTGATATTAGAGATTTGTTGACCGTAAGCTTTGAGGCGATCTCCATGAAAAGAAGGCATCACCAATTGTCGCCGCCACTTGTGACGATTTCCATCTAACATCAGAATTGAATTTTCCCCAGCTAAAGGCTGCAAAATTTTGTTGAGTTCGCCAGCAGCTACGAACTTTTTTCTATCATTATTTAAAACTTCCTGAATTCCCTTGGGATGATTGACAAACACTACAGTATTGCCAAAACTAACTATTTCGCCAGTAAAAATATCTGGATATTTCTGGGCTGCATTTTCCATATAAGCTATGGGGTCAACAATCCATTGATACTTTTGTATAAAAGATGGCATTGGCAGATAATTAGGTAAAGGCATCTAAGCTTCACTCCTGAATTTTTTGTCTTATGCTGCTCAATTAATTTAGTTTTTTTAAAATAAGTTTTTCTAGAAAATATTTAATTACAACTAATGTATGCTTACCGATAAAACGCATCAATAAATATATAGCGTTTCCTAGTCTGCTGAAGTACAAATTTCTGCGTACCTCTGCGCTTAACTCTGCCACCCTCTGCGTTTCAAAATATTACCTGTACCTCACTTAACTGGGAATCGCTATATATCTAAAAGATAATTTCATCTGAAATTATTATATTGGTATTAATGACATTATAAATAGATAATTTTATCAATTAAAATTAGTCAATACAGCAGAATTCAGGAATTAGACTAAATCAGTGGTGGAAAAAGATCCACCACTAATTTTAGTCCACTAAATTTTAAATTTTGCGGGAGTCTTAAACCCACTTATTCATCTCCCAGCAGCACAAAATACACAACGTAATTCTGGCTTCTGACTTCTGAATTATATTTTGAGAAATTACGATGTCACCAAATCTAATTTTTCTTGAGTTTGATAGCGTTCAGATTTAAAATACCAATCAAGGTTTCCACGTATCCAACTACGCATTCCTAATATATAAGCTGCTAACTCAGCATCTAACTCTTCCCCAAATGAAGGAAGAGACAGTTCTAAATTCATCATGCTTTTTACTTCTTGATTATGGATATCAGCAGCACGTTGCATCGCTATATCCAGCGGAATTTGTTGTTGTCGATGTAATACAATTACTAAATTATGAACATCATTACTTGCCATTTCCCTAGGTACTGAAAATATGTCATTACACCAAGCCAGAATATTAATTGTCCTCTGTTTGAGTTTCTGCACAATTTCATGTTTTCGTAAAACATCAGGAATCGTCAAATGATTGCAAAATTCAATCAATTCAACAGTCATATCTCCAGCCGAACTAAGACTGCGTGTCTTGATATAACTTTCAATATCAGGTGTAATACCTTGTGCGCGATTAGCCGCTTCCTGAACACATCCGTCAAAATATCCTTGAAAACTATTGATAAAGTGACTAAACCATTCTGTGCTTGCTGTTTTGAGCATTCGCTTTCTTAAGTCAGCTAGAGCATAACTCAGTGATATATCATTCCTTGTAGGTTCATCCCCTTTTAAGATTTCGATAAACCTCTGTTGAATTGCTGCTAAAACTTCAGGTTTCTCTCCTAAATCAGACATATCACATTGATCATCCCAAATAAACAGCCAGCTAAATAAATCATTGGCAATGTTTAATTCTTCAATTGGACAAAAAGGATATGCGCCTGCAACGAGTAAAAAGAAATTCGATTTACAAAAACGTTTATAAGATGATTCATTGGCTAAGAGATTGAACTGAATTAGCCATTCGATAGCATTACTTTCTAGAAGATTAGCATACCTATTGATTTGAGATGGAAATGGACAGTATAAATCTGGGAAAATGAAATTTTCCATACAACGCCTCTGCAATTTTAGTAAATGCTAAATCTCTGAAGTTGCTGATAGTTATTAGGTTGATTACTACACTTTTTTGTGAATTGATCATGCCTTAAATATCAATTCACTGTTGTCTGCAATATGGCAAAAACAATTAGATTACTTTGAGCTTTAGCACAAGTAATTTTTGAGAGTTTTATCCACAGCAGGAATTATTTGACAGTCTAAGATTTCCGATCAGCCAAAAGTTTGTATATGTGGAATTTTGGCAAAAATTGACAAAATTCTTATAGGCTTTGAGTCTTAATTGAGTCGCCACAAAAGTATTATGATTAATACTTTATTTTTTTCGTTACTAAAAAAATAATAACAAAAGATTTACAAATTTCCGCAATTATTTTTGAAGATATGCTTTGATGTCTGCATAGTTTCCATAAACTTAGCATAAAGTATAATTTTTTATTCTTAGATGCTATTTACTGTGTAATAGTACTGTGATATTTATGAAAAATACTGTTGCTACTGGTACTACTTTGCATATTTTGCGGGATTTTTAGTTTTGTGGATACCATTAAACTTCAAGTCAATCTATAATATCTTGAGTTAAATTTAATACTCAAGACTTATATATCTTTAGTATTGCTTCAGACTGATAGAAAAAGATAACTGTAATTCTGCGTAATTTAATAGCAACAGCAAAAATGTATTAAAAATAACATTTTAAACGAGTATTTATAACTAAATTAAATTTCTATACTTAAACTAGGCAATTAGGGGAAGTGTTCTGATCAGAATTTCCATTAATACAGTATTGAATTAGCAGTTATTCTCATCTTGCCCTCGTGCAAGTGAAGTCGCAAATTCGATTTGTTGGGGCTATGTACAAGATATACGTTTAGAGTCAAACTATTTATCTACGTCCATAGTTGCAAAACTAGTAATTGATTTATTGCTTAAGTAGGAAGTTGATTGAACAAAGAATGTATCATGCTAACAAAATACAATTCAATGTAAATGTAGCTGACTTAAATAATAAAAAAACGAGGTCATAACTATGAACAATATCCGAGAAAAAGACATAGTGAGACTGACTCGCCAGGTGAATAATGAATTGCATCAAGGTTTATTAGGCATAGTTTTACATTGTCATCCGGGTAGTTTTGATGTTCATTTTCCACTTCAAGGTAAAAATCTCTATGCTCAACTTACGCCAGAAGATGTGGAATTTTTAATCGGAAATAAAGTCTCATAGCATTCAATTTTTGATTTCTAGATGGTAGAGTGCTGCTCTGCTGGAATAACCTGTGCTGTTGAAAATTTATAGGAGACAAAAGCATGAAAGCAGATGAGTTATTAGCACAATACGAAAAAGGGAAAAGAGATTTTACAGGAGTGGATCTGAGTGAAGCATCTTTTGTAGGGGCTAACTTGAGTGGAATAATTTTAGATAGAGCAATTCTGGATGGAGCAGAACTCAATCACGTTAATCTCAGTCAAGCTAGCTTGATTGAAGCAGATTTGAACGGCGCAAATTTGACACAAGCTAATTTAACGGATGCAAATTTGAGTGGAGCTATTTTAGATGGTGCAATTCTTGAAGCAGCAACTCTAGATGGTGCTAATTTAAATCAAGCAGACTTAACAATAGCTAAATTAATTGGTGCTTCTTTGAGTGAAGCTGAACTAAAAGAAGCTAAACTCAAAGGTGTTTCCTTGAATGAAGCTGATTTGAGTAACGCTGATTTAGCCAAAGCTGATCTGAGTCAAGCCGATCTCAGCCAAGCCGAATTAAACAATATTAATTTGAATCAAGCTAATTTGGAGGGTACGATTTTAGAATCGTAGCGTGTGATATCGAGTTATCATCAAGCCTACAGGGGTGGGGAAAAAGAGTATTTAGCAAATCATGACTGATTAACTAGAGATGATATGATTGACGAATGCGATCGCTCACCACACAAACAAGCGATCGCAATTTGTCTTCAACGTCAAACTTCACTGAGCCAATGTAAAATACTAGTTTTAATACCTGCTGCTATCGCTTTGATTTTTCGTTAATTAATGCTAAGTGTAAATGTTTTTACCTGAGTAAAAGTTGTTGAATAGTGGTGACAAGGTGTTTGAGTTTGACAGGTTTGGTGAGATATTCATTAGCACCAGCCGCTAAACAAGTTTCCCGATCTCCGGGCATAGCTAAAGCTGTCAAGGCAATAATCGGTAAATGCCCAAACTCCGGCTCTTTACGGATGTGGCGTATCGCCTCTAACCCATCCATCCCTGGCATTTGAATATCCATAACAATTAAATCGGGGTGTTGAGCTTGAACTTGGTCAATCGCTTGTTGACCATCGTGAGCCATAATCAAATGATATCCCCGACTTTCAAGATAACCAGACATAGTATCAATATTGGCTTGGTTATCTTCTGCTAACAAAATCACCGGGGTTTTAGGTAATCCATTGAGATTTTGCGCTGGCGAAGGAGCAGCAGTTTGCAATTTATCTATAGCGGCTTGAAGTTGGGCGCGGATAATGGGTTTAACCAAATATTCAAATGCTCCTTGGGCCAAGCCTTGATCCTGCTCATCAACCACAGAAATGATAATTACGGGAATATCTTTGGTTGCGGAATTTGACTTGAACTGCTCTAGCAAATCCCAACCTGATAGATGGGGTAATTGTAAATCTAAAACAATCAGTGCCGGTTGCAGACGTAGCACTTCTTTTAAGGCTCCTTCGCCTTGCGGGTAGACAATAGGTTGAATTCCCATATCACTGAAATAACGACTAATCTGTTCTGCCGCAGCTACAGAATCTTCGATAATTAAAACTTGAGCATTGTCAGATAGTAAACGATAGCTAGGTGATGAAGAATTGACTGGTGTTTTGGCTTCACCCTCAATAGGACAATAGGGAATGCAAACACTAAAACAACTGCCCTGGCCAACTTGACTATTAACGGAGACAGTACCACCATGCAAAGTGACAATTCGATGGACTAATGCCAAGCCTAAACCCGTGCCATTGTATTGGCGGTTCAGGCTACTGTCAAGCTGTACAAACGGCTGAAATAACTTACCTATCGCTTCTGGGGCAATACCTATACCTGTATCGATGATGTGAAAGCAGATGTTTGCGGCCTCTAGGCGCAC
>NZ_JACJRU010000041.1 GCF_014697425.1 Nostoc sp. FACHB-110 | reverse complement strand
ATTAAAAGGCTTGGATATGGCTTTCGTAACTTTAGTAATTTCAGATTACGCAGTTTATTAAACTGGCACTTTACTATTAACTCTCCATAAAATTAACCGAAGAACCAAATAAATTCAGTAAACTGATTCATACTCTACTGATGACATTAGTGGTTACTTGGAAGTATTTTACTAAGTAGCTGAGTTAGTCTTGGGAATGATTAGGAAACAAATAGGCGATCGCCGCCCAACCTGATACAGTCAGTAAGCTGACTAAAAACGAAGCCAAAATAAAAGTAGTCATATCAAAAATTAATTAAACACCCCATATTGAATATCTTTAAGCTATCAATTGAGTATGACTTTGATGCGACTAGCTTGTGACAAATCCTTGTAACTTGGTGTGAGTTCGACAAATTTAAACCTACATTCCGCCCCTGGCCCCCTTTGTAGATTAAGCTAAAGGCAAACAAAAGCTAAATTGACTGCCAACACCCAATTCGCTTTCTACATTAATCTGACCACCTTGTAATTCCACCAAACGCTGAGAAATAGTTAAACCAATACCTGTTCCTCCCGAGTGGCGATCGCGTGATTGATCGGCTCGCCAAAAACGCTCAAATACTTGTGGTAAACTTTCAGCAGCAATGCCAATTCCTGTATCGATTACAGAAATCCAGAGGTTCGATGCTTCTGTCCAAGCTTGCACAGTAATTGTCCCTTTGGGGGTGTAACGGATAGCATTGCCTACCAAATTAACTAAAACTTGTTCAGTGCGGTCAATATCTGCCAACACCATAGGTAGTGGTGATGGACATTCCAAGCACAGTACAGGCCCATCTTCTAAAAGTTGTTCGCTAAATCTTTCGACTAAAGACTCTAATAAAGGACGCAAATTTACAGGTTGCACATTAATTGGTAAATAACCCGCTTCCGCCTTAGAAAGTTCTTGCAAATCATTCACTAATCTTTCTAAGCGTCTTGTTTCTTTTGCCAAACGCCGATAAATTTCTGGCGAAGGTTCTATAACACCATCTGCTAACTCTTCTAAATAACCGCGCACAACTGTTAGAGGTGTTCTTAATTCGTGAGTCATATCACCAATTAATTCTCGTCGCCGCGCTTCCACACCTTCTAAACTAGCAGCCATACGATTAAAACTAGTACCCAAACTGTTCAGTTCGGGAATTTCTGAAATAGGCAACCGCGCTGTTAACTCACCCGCCGCAAATTTTTGCGTAATTTGTTCCATCTGCGTCAACCGCAGCATAATTCGTTTCGATACCCAGTAACTTAAACCGCCCGCCGCCGTTGTACCCACCAAAACAGACCAAATTGTACTGCTGCGCCAAGCTGTTTCAAATCCTTGCACTAAGTCAGCACGAATATTGATTAATTCCAGCCTTTCACTTTCTAGCCGTTCTAAGTGCAACACAAAAAAACGAGGAGAAGACACCTTACTAATAATGACAAGACTAATTACTCCCACCATCATCACTACCAAATGGGAGAAAAACAGACGTGATGCCAAAGGTAGAGACTTCGCCCAACGCCAATTCATGTGAAAAAGTAAGTTCTAACTATGTCAATAATGCTGTATCTACATTAAACTCTCTCTTTTCTACTTTAATCTAATATACAATCGCAAATCTCAATATCAAACGATAGGCTAAGACATAGCAATATACAACAGTGTCAAAATGCAAATCTTTGCTAAACCCAAACAGGTTGTATTTACAGTCTTTTCCCTTAGTGTTCTGTGTTACAGCCAAGTTGTGTCAGCCACTACCACTTTACCCCTACGTAGCAAAAAGGGGATGGTTGTATCTGCACATCCCCTGGCGAGTGAGGCGGGACTTTTGATGTTACGCAAAGGAGGGAATGCTGTTGATGCAGCCGTCGCCACAACTTTTGCGATATCTGTAGTTGAACCTTTTTCGGCGGGAATTGGTGGTGGGGGATTTTTGCTGCTGCATTCTGAGAAAACAGGCCAGATGAAAGCGTTGGATTTTCGAGAACGCGCACCTATCAAAGCGACAAGAAATATGTATTTAGATGCAGATGGCAAGGTGCGTCCGAATGCCAGTGTGAATGGTTATTTGGCGGTGGCGACACCAGGAACGGTGGCGGGGATGTATGAGGTGCATCGCCGTTATGGTAAGTTGCCGTGGAAAGAAGTTATAAAACCTGCGATCGCTCTAGCGAAAAATGGCTTTATCTTAAGTAAAAAGCTAACTTGGCGATCAATTCCAGTTTACGAAAACCGCAAGCCCGCCATTCTTTATAATTCCGCCGCTAGAGCCATATTTACGCGAAATGGCGAATTTTATCAGCCTGGAGAAAGATTAGTGCAACGTGATTTAGCACGCACTTTAGAAACCATTGCCGACAATCCCCAAAGTTTTTATACTGGTAAAATTGCCCGGGCGATCGCTTCAGATATGGCAAAAAATGGTGGTTTAATTACTTTAGACAACCTCAAGGCATACAAACCCATCTGGCGAACTCCGCTTTGCGGTAGTTTTCGTCAAGCTAAAGTTTGTTCTATGCCACCACCTTCATCAGGCGGCGTTCATCTATTGCAGATTTTAAACATTATCGGTGACAGTGATTTAAAAGCTTGGGGATGGCATCATCCCAACAGTTTACATTTAATGGCGGAAGCGATGAAGATAGCCTACGCCGATCGCTCACAATATTTAGGTGATCCTGATTTTGTCAACGTTCCTGTACAAGCTCTCATTAGTCCAGCTTATGCCCAACAGCGTCGTCAACAAATCAATATGGATGTGGCGAAACCTGCATCCCAAATCACACCAGTAGCACCAGAAATTCTTCAACGTTTTGGCCCCGTTAGCAATCAAATTGTCCCTCTACCCAACAAATCATTAAGATTGCTAGCCACGCGCTACGAATCTACAGAAACCAGCCATCTTTGCGTTGTGGATGAACAACGCAACGCTGTCAGCCTGACTTTTACAATAAATCTTGGTTTTGGTGCGGGTGTAGTCAGCCCAGGAACAGGAATATTACTCAATAACGAGATGGATGATTTTGCAATTGCGCCAGGAGTACCTAACGCCTTTGGTTTAATTGGCAACTCAGCAAATGCGATCGCACCCCGAAAAACACCACTGTCGAGTATGACTCCGACAATAGTCACAGAAAATAATCACCTCCGAATGGCAGTGGGGGCCCCTGGTGGCAGCACAATTATCACTCAGGTATTGCAAGTGATTCTCAATGTGCTGGAATACAATATGGACGTTGGTGCAGCTGTCTCCGTACCACGCATACATCACCAATGGCTTCCTGATGAGTTGCGCGTCGAACCTTGGGGTTTGGATGCTTTAACTCTGCAAGACTTACGCCGCCGTGGACACAACATCAAGGAAGCAAAAACTCCTTGGGGTAATGTTAACGCGATCGCGATTCAAGCAGATGGCAGCCTAGAAGCAGCCGCCGATCCTCGCGGTGAAGGTTCGCCTAGAGGCTGGTAGACAGTCATTACAGAATAACGCAACACTGCCGTTGTTCGAGATAGTTAAAATTCTGAAATACTAACTGCAACTATTGATTTTGCACCATTGATTCTGAGTACTCTACTTGAGTGCTAAATTCATTTGCTCTCGCACTGGGTACTAATGTCCAACCTGCCTTCAGCAGTTTTTGATAAGTTGCCCAACCTTTAGAGCCACCGGGAATTTGATAATCTGGCACTGCAAATTGCGGATAAGCTGTGTAGGGCCGCCAACCTTTATGGGACTCAACCTGCAAATACAAAATCTTCTCACCGTCACCACTAGACTTAGATAACCAGCACATTTGTCGATTCATGACAAACTCCTTAGTGTTTAGCTAAAATTGCATAATCGCAGACTTTTGTCAAGCACTGCATCACCCTTGTGGGATAATTTTTAATTTCCCTAGTATGTGTCCATCTACCTACAAATCGGTTTAGTAAAATTACGTAAGCCAAAAGATAGATTTTTAGGAATCACATTAAGAATGCAGTATGACAAAATCACTCCATCCCCAAATTTTGAAATCTGCTTAAAGCATCATTTTTTGGAGATTTTGTACTGAAAAGCTGAGAATGACTCAATATTTTTCACTCCGTGACTGGTAATGTTCAAAAATCGCTAACAGGCGCAACAAAATAACGCCTCTCAGCAATATGTCGCTGGTTATGAGAGCAAGATTTTTCCCATGTTATCTGCGGTTTTAGCAAGTGTATGTAACAAGAGTTACTATTTTGGTGAATGGCTAGATAATTAAAGATTTGTTTTGCTGGTTACACTAGTAAGATATATTTATCAGTGCTGAGTTGAAAGTGCTGAGTGCTGAGTCTTGAAATTAGGGGTGATAGGTTACAGGTTACTGTGCCGCAGGCGCTATCTTGACTCAGCACTGAATAAAATCACTAAATAATCGTGCGAATTTCGCTAACTATTGCCGAGTATTCAGCATCAGACAAAACGGGTGTTGCATCTGCAATGTTAATTGGTTGCGCTAAATCAATCCAGGACTTGCAACCACCGTATTGTGGCAGATAGGGAATTTCTGGCACTGCGGGTAGTTTATAAGTGCGTAATAACAAAACATACAAAGGCTGACGCGGTTTCCATTTTAAGCGATCGCTAATAAAATACTCATTCCAGATATGAAACGGGAGTAAAGCGTTAACAGTGGACTCCTCACTAATCGGCAAAATATCTGTAATTTCTGCCCAACTGCCAATGCGAACTTTTTCTGGATGCCAACCAGGTGTGACTGGGCAGACGAGATTTGCATATTCTGATTTTAGCAGGAACGGCTGTTGATGTTCATAAGTTGGGTAAAGTAAAACCTGCTCATGGGCAACATGGAAGCGGCCATTTTGCTCATGAATACCGCCTTTACGCAGCAACATGATGGTTTTGCCACTTTCTAAAGCATTTATCGCCACAGACCATTCTTTAAGGGCAGATATCGTAGTTAAATCCATCAGCATCTACTTTAACTCTGATTTAATTTCAAGCGAAGACCATTAGAGTATGAAACTATCCAGGGAAATTAATTAAGGAAGCATCATGGAAAAACGGAAACTAGGTAAATCGGAAGTAGAAATCACACCCATCATTATTGGAACTTGGCAAGCTGGCAAAAGGATGTGGGTGGGAATTGAAGATGCAGACTCAATTAAAGCCATTCGCGCCGCTTACGAAGCTGGAATTACCACTATAGACACAGCCGAAGCTTATGGTGAAGGTCACTCTGAGCGCGTCATCGCTGAAGCTTTATCAGATGTGCGCGACCAAGTACAGTATGCCACAAAAGTTTTTGCTAACCATCTTAAATATAATCAAGTGCTTGAGGCTTGCGATCGCTCTCTAAAAAACCTCAAAACCGATTATATCGACCTTTATCAAATTCATTGGCCCTCCGGCTCGTTTAATAGTGAAATCGTTCCCATTGAAGAAACGATGAAGGCTTTAAATGAGCTAAAACAGCAAGGAAAAATTCGAGCAATTGGGGTTTCTAACTTTTCTGGCGCACAATTGGCCGAAGCATCACAATATGGACAAATTGATAGCTTGCAACCCCCATATTCATTATTTTGGCGGGTGGTTGAAAAAGATGCTTTGCCCTATTGTATCGAAAATCAAATTTCTATCTTGGCTTATTCACCGCTAGCCCAAGGATTGTTAACTGGTAAATTTCAGCGTGGACAGAAATTTGCCCCAGAAGACAATAGATCCGCTAACAAATTATTTCAAGGCGAAAACTTTGAACGCGCTCAACAAGCTTTAGATAAACTCCGCCCCATAGCCGAACGCCATAATTGTACCTTGGCACAGTTAGCATTAGCTTGGTTAATTGCCCAACCCCAAGCCAATGCAATAGCAGGTGCGCGTTATGCCGAACAAGCACAAGACAACGCCAAAGCCGCCGATGTCAAACTCTCCGCCGAGGAAATTGCCGAAATTGATTCTATTGGGCGAATTGTCACAGATCATTTAGATGACAACCCAGTTATGTGGAGTTGGTAAATATTGTAGAGACGTAGCATGGCTACGTCTCTACAATATTTTTTTGACAATGCAAATAACTAATGACAAAAATTGCAGAAGGAAACAAAATGTCAACTTTAGTAAAGTAATACTTGATCCTGACTAAACGAGTGCTAAATTAAATCACAAGACATCAGACAAGTTACAACCAAATCAAAAGGGCAAATGACTTGATGTCTCCTGTCAAAAGCCCAAGCAAATATTCAGCAAACCTTAATGAAAAAGTGGCAAAAGCCGACCAGATGAAGAGGCAAAGCCAGATCCCAACGCGGAAAAACAAAGATTGCTGAGTTTGCTAGTTACGAAGTCCACCTTAGTTATTTATTCTCTCGATTAGTTAGTTAAGTTAAAAATTTGAAACCTGTGAATTCCCAAAAACCTGGTTCCCCCGAACCAGGTTTTACAGTGTTTGCTAATTTAGCAGTCTGTGGAAAATTGACAAACAAGTTTACTCATCCCAATTAGCAGTTGATAAGTTAAACAAGATTCCCAAGTAAGCAGACACAAATAAACTTCGTCTTAATTAAAATTATTTATGTCCCTGTAATTATACGGGCAATTTTGCAGCAGCGAATAAAATAGGAAAACTATAGCTCCTACTGCAAAATTGTCATGAAAAATTATAGATTTATGCGAACAATCACAACAGCGATTATTGTCGCATTGCTGAGTTTATCTTGTGATAATAACGTTCGGAAAACAGAAGAATCTAGAGCAAAAGCATCTGCACAATCAAATTCTCAAGCAAATATTATTTATGGTGACTTAATTATTAAAACAGAATCAGATTATTTGATGATTCCTGTAAATGTTATTGATAAAAATCGAGCGGAAGAAGGTGGATTGAATTTAGGATCGCGTTCCTCTTATGAGAAAGACAATGGTAGGTTAAATAACATAATCTTTTATCGTAAACAAGATGGCGAAAATCATCTTTTGCTGAATAAAAAAGCAATTATTAATACCTACGAGTTTTTAGAATCAAAGACAGCAGATAAACCACCTCTCAGGTATTGGATATATAGAATTATTGACCAAGATACAAATCAAGATAACAAACTAAACTCAGAAGATGCCATTGTTGGCTATATTTCTGATTTATCCGGTAAGAATTTTCAACCAATTACACCCAATAAAACACAAATGTTGAATTGGGTAGTTATTCCTAGTCAAAATGCCATTTTCATTAAAATACTCAAAGATTCTAATAATGATAATAAATTTACTGCTGAAGACCAAACAAATTTTGTAAGAGTTAGTCTTGACAAACCAAATGTCGGCAATGAAATTATTAGTGAGCCATTAGAAAAACAAATTAAATCCTACGTAGAACAATAGAATTATTCACAAATAATAAGATTCCCGACTTTTAAAAAAAGTCGGGAATCTAAATCATACTAACTTTTAAATCAAATACTAATCTCTAGGCCAATACAGTTCAGTTAAGCAGAAAAGTAGGTTGGGTGTAGCGATAGCGTAACCCAACAAAGTATGCTCGGATGTTGAGTTTCTTTCCTCAAACGCCAGTTGCTTCATGTCGGGGAACCCGCCCAACGCACTGGCTCCCCAACCTACGCCAGAATTGGTTTTTAGTCTTAACCCAAGCGTATTGATCTCTAGACTCTCACTTCATAGATAAAACCCAATCACGCAACAGTTTATTTATCTGTTCTGGAATTTCATCGTGGGGACAATGACCGGCTTGGAGGAAATATTCGGTAAGCTGAGGGTAATATTGACGAAACTTTTGCGAACGTTCTTTAGCATTCATCCAAGGATCGCCCTCACCCCATAACAGTAATAAGGGACAAGTTAATTGCTTTAAAAGTACATCAACTTTCTCTCCTTGAGGAGTACTAAAAACGGAAACAAAGACATCAAATGCTCCTTCATCGTAAGCAGGGCGCGCAATTTCATCTATTAATTGGTCTGTGATTGCTGTTTTGTCTAAATAAACTTTTTCTAAGGTTTGGCGAATTACCCAGCGCTGACGCACATATTGAAATAATAAAAGTTGGGATAATGGTTGTTGAAAAATCCATTTCACACTATCACCCAAGAGTTTTTGGATGGGTGAAGGTTGTTTGGGCGGTTGAATTTGTGATTGTAATGCTTCTGGTTCTGATGTGGGTGGGTTGTCGTTAAAGGGGCCAGCACTATTAAGTAAAACTACGCCAGCTGCACTATCAGGATATTTAGCTGCAACACTCAAGCTAGCATAACCACCAAGAGAGTTCCCAGCTAAGACAGCTTTTTGACCAATCACTTCACTGATAAAATCATGGAGTTGATCGCACCATAAATCACCACTGTATTGCAATTTAGGCTTTTGCGATCGCCCGAATCCCAACAAGTCGATCGCATAAACTTCAAAATCTTGATACAATCCACTGATATTCTTCCGCCAGTGGTCTGTCGAAGCACCAAACCCATGCACCAACAATAAAGGAGGACGTTGCGATTGTCTTTCTCCCGCGCGCACATAGTAAACTTTATGCCCTCGCCATTGCCAGTATTGCCCAGGAATTGAATTTGTAGAGGGGGCTGTACTTACCTGCATGATTCAAAGAAATGTTAAGTAACTTTAATAATTGTAGAGCAGGGAAAGTATGAAGTATGAAGTATGAAGTATGAAGTATGAAGTATGAAGTATGAAGTATGAAATTCGATCTTTTAGCCTTCTGCCTTTTGACTAATGACAAATGATCATTGACTGTTTGAGGGATAAAGCCATGACTCAAGCTTTAAGGAAAGTCACAACATTTCAAGAATTTGTCGATTGGAAACCTGAGAATGGACGTTACGAACTACATGATGGAGTAATTATTGAAATGCCACAGCCATTGGGAGGACATGAAGAAGTTACAGGATTTTTAACTTTAGAATTTTCTGTTGAAATTAGACAATTAAAACTTCCTTTCTTTATTCCTAAACAAGCATTAGTTAAACCATCGGAAAATGAATCTGGTTATTTACCAGATGTGCTGATATTAAATCAAAACAACTTAATCAATGAACCATTATGGCAAAAGTCATCAACAGTAATTCAAGCTGCATCAATTCCATTAGTTATTGAAGTCGTTAGTACTAACTGGCGCGATGATTATTTTACAAAATTAGGCCAATACGAAGAAATTGGTATTCCTGAATATTGGATTGTAGATTATCTTGCCCTCGGTGGTCGTAAGTTTATTGGTAATCCTAAACAACCAACTATCTCTGTACACGCCTTAGTTGAGGGAGAATATCAAGTTAGTCAGTTTAAAAGTAATGAACGTATTATTTCGCCAACTTTTCCCGAATTAAACTTAACGGCTGAACAAGTTTTTCAATCTAGTAACCAAGACAGGGGAAAATAGATATTAAGTAAAAAGTAAAAATTTTTACTTTTGCTTTTCCTTTGTGAATTTTTAATTGACCATTGACTAATGACAAAAATCACAGGCACAACTAAACTTTTAGGCGTAATTGGGCATCCGGTGGAACATTCGCTGTCGCCGATTATGCACAATGCGGCGATCGCTCAATTAGGATTAGATTACGCTTATCTTCCTTTTCCTATCGCACCAGAAAATTTGCAAGTGGCACTTGCAGGTTTTGTCGCCCTTGGGGTAACAGGCTTTAGTGTGACTATCCCCCACAAACAAGCTATCATCCCCCTACTGTCAGAAATTACACCGCTAGCTGAAGCTATAGGTGCAGTTAATACTGTCACGCGCCAAAATCACCAATGGGTAGGGACAAACACGGATATTGTCGGATTTATTTCACCGTTGCAAACTACCTATCACCAAGATTGGGGTCAAAAAGTAGCAGTAATTTTAGGTAATGGCGGTGCGGCGAGGGCTGTAGTTGCAGGTTGTCATCAACTAGGTTTTGCCGAAATTCATGTTGTGGGACGCAACCAACAACGATTAACCCAGTTTCGTGATAGTTGGGAACATTCGCCACTCGCCGATAATTTACAAGTCCACACATGGGACAAGTTAGCAAAACTCATTCCTCAAGCGAATTTACTGGTGAATACAACTCCAATTGGGATGTATCCCAAAGTGGATGATTCGCCGTTGAGTGCAGCAGAAATGGCAGGTTTACCAAAAGGTGCGATCGCTTACGATTTAATTTATATTCCTCAACCTACCCAATTTCTCAAACAAGCCATAACACAAGGCGCAATTGCTATTGATGGGCTAGAAATGCTTGTCCAGCAAGGTGCAGCGGCCTTAAAAATTTGGTTACAACAGGAAAATGTGCCTGTAGATGTGATGCGCCAAGCACTGCGGCATCATTTAGGGTTAAATTAATTGTCTGGTAATTTTAATGGTAGCTCGACTGTAAAACTTGTCCAGCCTTGAGTGCTATTTACAGCGATCGTTCCGCGTAAGTATTCTACTAACTTTTTTACTAAAGCCAAACCTAATCCTGTACCACTATCTTGAACAAATTTCGGCGGTGGAATTTGTTGATTGGCATCAAAAATTGAGGATTTATCTTGATTTTTAGGTAGAGGTATGCGGTAAAAAGGTTCAAATATCCTTTGTTGTTCTTTAGTAGGAATTTCAATCCCAAAATTCTTAACTGTAATTTTGATATGTGGAATTTCCGCTCCAGGTGTTTCACTTTCCGTAGTAGGAACATTAGGTAAGGAAGTAAGCTCAACTTGCATTGTAATTTTTTCCCCAGCAGGAGTGTATTTACAAGCATTGTTCAGTAATTCTGAGACAATCCTGGTTAACATCGCTAAATCTGTCACTAAATTTGGTAACTCTGGGGACATCTCAACTGTTAAAGTTTGCTGTTGAGTTTGCAAAGTTGTTTGAAAATTTTCTGTAATATGTAGTAGCCAATCTTGAAGATGAATAGAAGTTAATTCTAAAGGATAGATATCTGCATCGATGAAGCGCATATTTAATAAATCGTCGATTAAATTTAGCTCGCGTTCGCATTCGTAACGCAAGATACTGATATATTGGGCTACAGATTGCACCTCTAGGGGTTTACCTGATTTAATAATGCGCCGCCGATCCAAAATACTTTCGAGCATGGTGATTGCCATTTTAATATTGGACAAGGGTGTTCGCATTTCGTGGGAAGTTGCTGCTAAAAAATCTTCTTTTAATTGGTTGAGCCGTTGCAGTTCTACCATTTGAATTTCTAGTTGGCGGTTGCGTTCGGAGGCGAGATTGCGTTCTTCGGTTAATCTGCGTTGGGTATCATCTCGAAATACCATAACTGCGCCTGTAATTTTACCGTTGTTGTCGCGTAGTGGCGCAGCACTGTCCGCTACGGGAATAGTTGCACCATCTTTAGTTCGCAGTAAGGTGCGATCGCCTAAATATACAGTTGTTTGCTGATTCAATGCTGAAACAATCGGATGAATCACGCGCAGTTGGGTTTTTTCGTCAATCAGGGGCAAGATTTGACCTAAATCTAGATTTCTGGCTTCATCTAATTGCCAACCTGTGAGTTTTTCGGCAATCACATTCAAATACTTAATCCGTAACTGTAAATCAACTACAATTACCCCATCACCCATCCCTTTGAGGACTGTACTCAAAAATTGCTCGCGCTCGTAGCGATTGAGAGCCGTTTGAATTGCTACATAAAGTTCTTGCTCTCGGACTGGTTTGAGAATATAGCCAAAGGGAAATGTTAACGTGGCACGCTCTACAGTACTTTTATCAGAGTGTCCTGTGACATAAATTACCGGGATTTGTAATTGATGCCAAATTTTTTCTGCGGCCTCAATTCCATCTATTTCGCCCCGTAATCTGATATCCATCAAAATTAAGTTTGGATATAGTTCATGAGCTTTAGCAATTGCCGCTTCTCCGGAATCTGCAATATCAACAACGATGTATCCCAAGGATTCTAGAGACTCTTGTAAGTTAATAGCAAGAATATACTCGTCTTCTACAATTAAGACTTGAATATTGTTTTTATTGGTGTTAGAAGAGATGTTATTCATATTCAAGCTCTACTTTTAGTAAATTTGATTTTAAATTCTGTGCCCTGTTGTGCATGGATTTCCATTGTGCCTTTTAACTGCTTGACCAATCCCTGCACAAGCGTTATGCCGAGTGTAGTTACTTTTTTACTTTCAAAGTCAGCCGGTAAACCAATGCCATTGTCTCGGATTGTCAATATGAAATCGTGCTGGTTTTCTTGGGTTAAGCCTACCTGGATTTCCCCAGTTCGGTTATCGGGAAAAGCGTATTTTAAAGCATTAGAAACGATTTCATTGATGATCAACCCACAAGGAATGGCAGTTTCAATATCCAAGCTCGCATCAACTTGGATATTTAGTTTAATATAATTAGAACTCACATTATAAGAGTCAAATAAATGCGTGGTTAAGTCGGGGATATATTGAGCAAAATCAATGTTGGCTAAATCGGCTGAACGATAGAGTTTTTCATGCACCAAGGCAATAGAAGCAATGCGGTTTTGGCTGTCACGCAAAATGGCGATCGCTTGCGAGTCTTGGATGCGGCGACACTGCATTTGTAGTAAGCTGCTGACAATACCCAAATTATTTTTGACTCGATGGTGAATTTCTTTGAGTAAAACCTCTTTTTCGCGCAGAGATGTTTTTACTTGTTCTTCGGCTAGTTTGTGTTCGGTGATGTCTTGCTGCACTGCGACTAAAACTGTGCCGTATTCTGGATGGTCAAAAACCGAGGCATTTGCTTGACTCCAAAAAGCTGTACCATCTTTTTTGACATTGTGAACTTCGTAGTTGGCTGTACCATTTTCCAAAACAGCCGTGATAATTTTTTGGCTGAGAGCTTCCGGATTGGTACTTTCATCGCCATAGTTAATAATTGAGACATGACGACCAATTAATTCCCCAGCCTCGTAGCCAAACATCTGCTCAAATTTGGGATTGGTATATACCAAGATGCCATCTTTAGCTCGCACCAAGCACAGACCCTCAGCCATGTTGCGGGTAATTACTGCTTGCATTTCCAACATTTTTTGGGTGCGTTTTTGTTCGGTAATATTCAGGCTACTGGCGACAATGCGGTAAATGCGCCCATTTTCGTCTTTGAGGGGAGTAAGACTGGTAATCCACCAAGTTTCTTGGCCTTTAAAAGGGATAGATTCTTCGTAAGTAATGGTGGTTTGCGCGTTGACACAATCTTGATAATGCTTTCTCACAGCAGTAGCAATAGCACTCGGAAATACTGCTTCGGGGGTTTTACCTTGGACTTCATCTGAGTAAAAGCCTGTTAGTTGTTCGTGAGCGTAGTTTAAACCCACAAAGCGAAAATCATGATCTACAAAATCGACTACAAAAATTGAATGAGCTACGCCATCGTAAATGCTGCGTAAAAAATTTTCTTTTTCTAGCAGTGCTTGTTCGGCGCGCTTGCGATCGCTAATATCACTCACCCTGACTAAATTCACCACTTTGTCGGCAATTTTAAGTTGCTTGACGGCAATATTTCCCCAAAATAAATTACCGCGTTTGGTGACATATTCAATTTCCTGACTCCAGAAGCCATGCTGGCTAACTTCTGCGACCATAGCCGATATCTCTATGGCAGAAAACTGTTGTGTTTGCAGACTGTGACCATCAATGCCAATTAATTCAGTTTTACTAGCAGCTTCAAACAGTTCTACGGCTCGTTGATTACAGTCTATGGTGAGTAAAGTTTCTGTATCTACTAAAAATAGCGCGTCAGCCGATTCATCAAAGATGGCTTCCCGCAAGTCTCGACTCAAAATAATTTCTAGTTCAATTTGTTTACGTTCTGTAATATCAAGAATTGCCCCAAATAATTTGATGGTTCTGCCTTGGGAGTTATAAGCCACCTCGGCTTTCGATTCAACATAGCGCACTAAACCATTCGGCCGAATAATGCGATATTCCACATTAAAAGGAGTTCCTTCAATCACCGCCCACAAAAACAGAGATTGTAAAGTTTGGCGATCCTCTGGATGCACCATTTGAAAAAATTCCGCTTGGGTTGGTGCTGGCTGCATCGGACTTAAGCCAAAAATGCGAAAAGTTTCTGTTGACCAAGTTTGCTGTGCATCGCCTAAATTCCATTCCCAACTACCAACATGGGCAATTTTTTGAGCAGTTGCCAATTGTGCTTCACTGCGACGCAATTTTTCTTCAGTTTTGAGGCGATCGCGCAAAGCTGCTTGTCTTTCGCTGATGTCTCGACCTTCGGGAATCAACAACACAACTTTGCCATTCTCGTCATGCAGTGGACGCAAGGAAAAATCAATAGTTGCGACTCGATTATTTGCACCGAGAATATCAACTTCATAGCGGACAAAATTTCCTTGGGCGGCGCGTGCAATTGCTTGTTGAAGTTCGGCTTGAGTTTGCGGGGAAATTTGCCACCAGTGTGTTTCCCAAAATGGTTTATTCATCACATCTGCTGGTGTGAGTCCTGCAAAAATCAAGGCAGTTTCATTTGCTTCTAACAAAATGCCTTCCACACTCAGCAGTCCGGTAAACTGAAATGTGTTGTTGAAAATGGCGCGAAACTTACGCTCGCTTTCTACTAAAGCTTCTTCTGCTGTTTTGCGATCTGTGATATCTTGGGCTGTACCGTAGAGACGAATTACTTGACCATCAACACCAAATTCTGCCTTGCCAATGCCCTCAACATACATGATCGAGCCGTCAGCGCGAAGAGAACGCAGAACTAGTTTGTACGGTTCGCCAGTTGAGATGGCACAGGCCACAGCTTGTGCTAATTTGTCACGATCTTCAGGGTGATATAACTCTAAATTTTCTGCATAAGTTGGCTCTGGTTGACAAAAATCTCGGTTAAACGATTCAAACAACCCTTTTGACCAAGTAATTTTCCCCGTAGCCAGGTTGTAATCCCAATTACCTAAGCGAGCTATTTGTTGTGATTCTTCTAATCTAGCTTCACTTTGGCGGAGAGTTTCTTCAGTGAGTTTGAGGTCTGTCACATCTACAACTAACCCATCCCAAATCACACGACCATCTTCTAATGCCCGGGGTGAAGAACGAAAATGTAGCCATTTGATTTTGCCACTAGGCGTGCAGATTCGCAGTTGATAATCAAATACCGAAAAATTTTGCCTGGATTGCTCGACGGCGATTTGAAAGTTCGGGACATCCTCTCCGAGAAATTGGCGATATAACAAACTAGAATCTTGGAGGGCCGCTTCTGCACTCACTTCCATCAAGTTTTCGATCCCAGCACTGAGATAATAAAAGCGATCGCTGCCATCTAATTCGCGGCTGACCTTATAAATTGCGCCATTGGGCAAATTATCTCCAATTCGCCGCAACATCGCTTCTCGTTCTTGCAATGTAGTTTCTATCTGTTTACGTTCAGTAATATCACCTAGGGAGCCGATGAGGCGGATGGCTTTACCTTCCTGATTCCAGATAGCTTTTGCGCGTGAACGAAACCAACCATAGCTGCCATCTTGACGACGCAGCCGATACTCCACATGATAATCGGGTGTTTGTCGTAACAGATAAGCTCTTTGTTGAGATAATACTCTTTCTAAGTCATCAGGATGAATGCGGATACTCCACTCGTCGTCTTGTTCACTCAGTTCATGGCGTGCATATCCCAACATCTCATACCAGCGCTCAGACCGGAAGGTTTGATTAGTCAAGATATCCCAATCCCAAATGGCTTCATCTGTACCCGCAATTGCTAATTGCCAACGTTCTTCGTTACGGCGCAAAGTTTCTTCTACTTGTTGGCGATCGCTGAATGCGGCTTGCTTTTCGGTAATATCAATGCTAGTACCCGTTACAATCCAGCATTTAGCCTGGCAATCTTGGCGGGAAGTGTAAGTAGCGCAAATCCATCGCCAGGAATTGTCTTTGTGAGCAAATCGATACTCGATTTTAGTTGTACGTCCAGCAAAAATATGATCAAATAATGGTAATATTACAGTCTCCAAATCTTGGGGATGTATCCGCGACATCCATAAATTAGTATCGGCCAGAATTTCTGCCCTAGTGTAACCAAAAATAGCTTCACAACCTACAGATTGATAGATATACTCCGCATAGCGATTGGGAAATAGGCGAAAACTGACAATAGATGTGGCGATCGCACTGTTAAGAATATCATTTAATCGAGCTTCCCTTTCTAATAATAATTCCGTCATTTCTCGACACAGAGCTATTTCCAGTTCTAGTTCTGTGGTTTTAGCATCAATTGTGGACTGAAGATGATTAATCACAGTGGAGCATTGAATGGCCATAAGTCTACTCAAGTCAGTGGGCGTGATCACATCTATGACTTGTTCTTGGCTATTAATTACAGGTAAGTGACGAATACAATTTTGCTGAAATAGTTGCTCAATGATCGCCACATTTTCTGTATCTGCTTGGCTAACGGTAACTACAGGCTCAGACATGAGTTGAGCAATCGTCATATCCACAAAACAGATGTTATTAGCTAGCGATCGCACTACATCTCGTTCTGTAAAAATACCTATTAATTTTTCTTGCTCTAGAACCACAGCACAACTGGTTTGTGCTTGATTCATCTGCTGGATTACCTCAATTACAGATGTGCTATGAGCAACTGTTAGCAATGATTTTTGATAATTTTCATCCAAATGACACAGTTTAGCAATATCCATCTCAGTAGTGTTTTCTGCAACAGAAAACAAAATTAGGGAAACTCAAGCGTTTATGCAACTCATGTTACCTTGAGAGATTCAGTACTTGGATCGTAAATGACGAAAATTTAAATTAATGGGGGATGCTGGATAGTCATATCGCTGTGACAAAACTTGTTATTAAGACCGTATAGACAGTTAGGAAGAAAGTTTTGCGGATGGAGAAATTTTCCAATTCACTATTGATTAACCGTATACGATATTCAGAATCAATTTGCTTAGAAATTTTTTATAAAAATTATAGAAAATTTTTAAGTACACGCTTAGTTTGCTTGACGCGTTTATTGTTGCGCTGGCTACTCGATTTCTTCACAACGAATGAGCAGTGTTTCCATCGCTTCAGCTAGCGAAATTAAATCTTGCCAAGAAGAACCAGTCACTAAATTTTGAGCATGAGCTAATCTGTTGCGCAATTGTTCAGCAGATTTCAGAAATTTTTCACCAGATCGTTTTGATTTTAATTCGAGTTGCTCTAGCAGTGCTGGTTGATGTAAAACTAATTCTCGTTTGTCACAAAATTGCAAATAATCTAATAAATCTGTGGCTTCATTTCTTTCTTGGCTTTCACGCCACAAACGTTTAGCAATTTCCAGACGTTCCGCTTTGAGAAATTTTTGCCAAGAATCTTGCGGATAATATAATCTTACTAGCCGCAGCAGATTCATTTCTAATAATGTTACTAAACCAAACAATAGCATTCTCACTGGTGCTTTTTGCAAGTCGCCACAAGTGACAATTCCACTAACTTGATTGCAGTCTAAAACAAATAATCGCGGAGTTTGGCGCAAAATGGGCAGTAGTTTCATGAGTGGTGTAGAAATGGCGATGAGTTCTTGGGAATGAAACAATTTTTGATAATCACCGCACTGACCAGATTTAGCTGAGATTAAATTAGAGCGTTCAATATAACCAGTAATAGTCTCTGCCGACTCGATACCCACCACATCAAAATCTTGCTTTCGCATCCATTCAAACACCTCTAATACATCTGCTTGCGATGACACCGATTTTAGTGGTTCTGCCACATACTCAATTGTGATGTTATTTTCAAATAAACTCCGCAAATCTTGCGATCGCGATTTTAAGTGTTTCATCTGTCTTGTAATTCGGAGATAGGGAGTCGGGAATGAATTATGTCTGAAGTTGAGAGTTTTGAATTATACGTTATTAACAGATAAAATTTCTGTCTGAAATAGTTATTCTCTATTCTTTTCCTTACTCCCTATTCCCCAAACCCTATTCCCCAAACTATTTACACAACTTCAAGCGCCCAGACTGTATACAGCCTGGGCGCTTGAATCATAGGTTGCAGATTAACTTCTGCGAAGTAATTAAATTAAGCAGGCATCATTTCCATTGCACGGCAGGCTTCTGCACACTGACGACAAGCAGCAGCGCATTCCATCATTTTGGCATCGTCGCTCATTTGTTCGCAATTCATTGCACAGCGATCGCACATTTCTGCACACAGCATACAAGTGCGTCCCATAAATTCCGAACCACCCATCATCATGTTCATACACATCATGCACATTTCCGAGCAATCACGCATCATGCTCATCATGCTCATATCCATGTGCATACTGCCTTTGCTCATGCAGTAAGCCATAGTTTCCATGCACATTTTATGACATTCCATGCAAGCGTTCATGCAAGTTTGCATTTCCATTGTCATGGATTCAGCCATCATCATCATCATAAGAAAACCTCCTGATTTTTTGATGCTTTGAATGTGTCCTTTTGGGGACTACTTAAAACATTAATCTGATATTTTTAAGTGGTCAATATGCCTTTTTAGCGAGATTTAGTAAATCAATTATCTTGATAAGATTACCGGATTTTATGCGGTAATTACCCATGATTTAGTGATATTTTTCTCCAACATCTTACTGCTTAAGCTTTTTAATCTCTATTAAGTAACTGTAGATTATCAACCTCGTCAATTTGAACTATCAAAATCAGCATTTACCACCACCTACAGATGACAAATCATGTAATAATTCTTTAACAAATGGAAAATTAAAATAATAATATTAATTTCTGTTAATTTAGCTGTCAAAAAGGGAGTAAGGGAAAGATTCTCTCCCTGACTCCCTATCCTCTAGGACTACGCCAGATTTTTTAGGTGCAATTCCCTAAGGTTTCATTGATTGCTGTTGTCAATAACTCATCTAGAGAAATGCCGGCGGCTTTTGCCATACAGGGAATCACGCTTTTAGAGGCAAAAGAACAATATAAACCTGCTTCTAAAAACCAAGGTTCTCCCATAGAGTCGATGCGGAAATCAAATAAACTGTAGTGGCGACAACCTAAAGCTTGATGGCATTTCTTTGCCACTTGTTGAACTTTTGCCGTGATTGGGTCGTTAGTATCGACAATCCAAGCGGCGAAATTGTCTTTAGCAGTCAAATACAAGTTACCATCCTCAGTTTTGCTGAGTTTGTCACTATAGTTACGGATGGGTTTTTGCTCGGGGTCTACAAGATACTCTTCTAAAGGTAAACCGACTAGTTCCCCGTTGTTAACGATGACACCACATCTAACTTCGCGGCCGAGTTCAATGAATTTTTCGACAATGACTTCATCTGCGTATTCAAAGGCTGTTTTTAAAGCTGTGTCATATTCACCCACATCTTTGACTAAAGTGAGTCCCATAGAGTTATCGGAAGTTGCAGGTTTAACAACTGCTGGCGGTGAAATTGTGGGTTTTTCTCCTCGACGGAGGAGTTGACCAGGCGGGACTTTCACCCCAGCAGCAGCGACAATAGATTTGGCTTTAGCTTTGTGAGCGGCTATCGCCATTACATCTGGTGTATTCCCAATGTAGGGAATTTTCAGCAGGTCGAATAAACCACGGTAGTGAGTCATCCCAGAAATACAAAACATTTGCGGTAACACCAAGTCAATGTTTTGTGTAGTTATAAACTCGATTGCCGCAAACAAACTCATTGGCTGGGCGACAGCAATATCTTCTGGACTGAGGGAGGTAGGAAATCGCCACAGGCCATCGGGTGTGATGTATGCAATCTGAAATTCGTAGCGCTCGCGCTCTGCTGTTGCTGTTAAACAATCTTGAGCATAAAGGCGTGACAAATCACAGTAAAAATCATTTTCGGCAGAGCCAACTAAATGCAAAATTTTCAATAATGACATTTTTACCCAATTATTGTATTTGTAAGTCCCTAATCACCATCTAATTCGACCAATTTGCCAATGTTGAAGTCGATTTTTACCCAACCTTTAAGTTTTTGTAAATTCTGCAATAACAGTAAGGGAATTTGCCAATGATGCAAAGTCAAAAAAGGTAGAGGATCATCAAAGCAATAAATCGCATCAGTCCCCCGCACTATAGTTTTAATTGCTGTTGGCAATTGTTTCGCCGAACGGATACCAGTTAAGCGCCAGATTTCGTGATATATCCAGTAAGTTGGTTTGCTATTGGCTAAAGGTTCTAAAGGTGCAGGTAGGGGAGTTTTTTCCAGATAAGCCTCTGCTACACCAGGATGATTGTAAAACATGGTGATTGCTGAATGGGTACGGGGATTGCATTCAATAGCGTAAACTGTACCGTCTTCGGCTTGGATAAAGTCAAGAGAAACTTGTCCTGTGAGGCGCAAACTTTTAACAAAGTGTTGTACCCATGTACGAATTTGGGTATTTTCGACGTTTTCATAGTTGATTTGAAACGCCGAAGATTGACAACAGCAATGCAATCTTAATTCTCCATCCCGGACTGTACTATGGGTACAAAACTCCGCACCGGGGATAAACTCTTGCATAATCCAAGGGTTTTGCGGACTGATGGGTAAACTGTTAACAAAGGCGGCGGTTTCTTCTAGAGTATCGCCGGGAAGTTTGGTTAAATTTAAGCGCCGCACCGAATCGTAAGCAATACTTTTTAAAATATATTTGCGCTTTTCTTGACTAAAATCAAAATTGATCACTTGTTGTGGGTCTGTGATTTTAAACGATTTGGGAACAGACAAACCAAGCGATCGCGCTTGATCAGTAAAGGCAAATTTATCATCCAGCATTTTGGTGATATCTGCATCAAAGTGAAAAACTTCGCAGTATTTTGATAGTGCTGGCTTGGCTAAAGAGTCGTAGTAACTAGCAACAGGACTGCACACAGGCACATAAACGTCAACTTGTTCTTGTTTGACGATTTCTATTAATGCTTGAATATAACCTTCTGGATCTTTGTGCGGAGCCGGGACTGTATAAAAACGGCTCACAGCTTGAGAAAATCTATGTCCCGATAACCAATATTTGTGACTTTCAATCAGAATAACTCTGTGTCCAGCAGCATGAAAAGACCGAGCCAGTTGCAAGGCTTTGGTCATCTTGGCTCCACTTACCAAGATAGTTTGAGGATGGGCCGCTACAACATTTTTGGTAAATAGGCGGCGCACTCTACTCAATAACAAAGTTATCAATACTATCAAAGCATTAAACGGCAAAGCAATGAGTAATAATGTCAATGTACCGATAGTCTTAAATAATGCGACTACTTTTAACCTCCCACTTGTTAAAGGTGTTGTCGCTTCTGGTACAGATACAGAGATTGATTGTGTCATCAGTCTTGTTATGTGTTTTTGGAAAGGACTTATATCATGTCCGGCAAAAGACTTATCTTGAAGCTGAAATTTGTCAGAATTCAATTTTTTGAGAATGCACTCAGCAGGGTTTTTTTCCCCACTGAATGAATACCACCAAATCTTAGATTTGGTGGGGTATTTCAGCCGTTATTCATCTGCAAATTTTGGTTATGCTAATCGTCTAATTAAAGTCACACCATCGCGGATTGGTAATATAACTTGTTCAACGCGAGGATCGGCGGCGACAACAGAGTTAAAATGAGCGATCGCCTCACCATTTGTGGTACGTTGTTGTGGTGACAGGTAAACTTGTCCTTGCAACAAAGTATTGTCCACACAGATTAATCCGTCGGTAGTGAGTAAGCCACTATCCAAAATAATTTGGAAGTAATCTACATACTCTTTTTTATCGGCATCAATGAAGATTAAATCAAAAGATTCTTTGGCTGCTGCTAGCTTATAGAGTGTCTCTAAAGCAGGCGCTACTTCGATGATGATTTTGTGACCGTCAGGGGAGGAGTTGAAGCAAGCTTGAGCAAATTGCGCCACATAAGAATCGACCTCACAAGCGATGAGTTGTCCATCATTGGGTAATGCTTCTGCCATTGCCAAAGCTGAATAGCCTGTAAACATGCCTATTTCTAGAATGCGCTTGGCCTTGGTTAGATGCACAAACATCTTTAATGTCTGTCCTTCTAGATGTCCAGACAGCATTTCCTGTTCTAGTTGGCGCACTGTTTCCCCATCACTAAAGCGTTGACTCCAGTCTTCTTGGCTGGTTTTTTGCGCTAAAGCTTTTAATGCGTTTGATTCTGGGGTGGTGTATTGATCTAGATAAGGATCTAAACCTGCGGCTAATTCCACCGCTTGCGTCAGAGAGTCTAGTATTTCGACGGGAATGTTTTTGGCTTGTGCTAATTTTAGAGTCTGCTGTAGCTGGTCTACTAAGATGCTGTGCGGGGTGATGGGTCTAGCTGGGGGGAGTTCTACAACATTTGTCATAGGTTTACACTCCCACTAGTTGAGCTTCTTGAGTTTCGATGTAAGCATCAACGCCTTCTCCGCCACGAGGGTATTGCGTACACAGATGTTTATGTTCAGCTAAGGCTTGATCTAGTTCTTCTCGAGTCAAATCATTGACAAAGAAGCACTCTCCAATAGGACGAGGCATGGCAGCGCGTTGTTTGCCATCTCTGGTCAAACTAATAGACTCGGTAGCATACCAAAGTAACTCACTATCTAGTAAGGGGTGGTCGAGGGATAAGCCAATACGACTCATCAAATCCAGGATGCGATCGCGTTCTGTGGTGGGAATATAGCCTCTTTTCGCGGCAATGGTAGCAGACAAGGCCATATCGATATTGACCGCATGACCATGATAAAGAGGGACGTGGGGTGCTAATTCTAGGGTAGGACTCCAAGTGTGACCGTAGGCAATGACGCGATCGAGGTCAATTTCATGGAGGTTGGGAGTCTCTAACTCCAACATAGTTTTGATTGCTTCGTAGTTAATTTTATGGGCAATCTCTCTAATTTCTGGTGTGCTGTCGATGTGGCCAAAGTGTGTGTACAGCAGTTCTTGTCCGTATTTGTATAGCAATTCAAATACTTGGGAGTTAGCAACTACAGCAATTTTGACTAACTCTGCCATACCATTACGAACCTGAGCCGTTGGTAATGTTTTCAAAAAGGAAAAATCTAATATTACTTTCAAAGGAGCATGATAAGCTCCCAAACGATTTTTTAATTTGCGATGATTCACTGCTACTTTAATAGCTACACCTGCATCAATTAAGCCAATTAATGTCGTTGGAATGCGAATATAGTTACTCTTACGACGATAAGCCGCACAAGCAAACCCAGCTACATCAGTAATCAAACCACCGCCCACAACTAAGACTGGTTCTTTACGCACTAAACCAAAGTCTGAAAAAGCGTCAACTATTTTTTCAAAACTTGCCAGGGTTTTATCTGGCTCAGTAATGATGATGGGAAAGACTGTTAAATCAATGTCATAATGTCGGAAATATGCTCTTATTTGCTCACCATAAATTTCGTAGACATTAGCATCAATCACAGTCAAACAACGACCAAATTTTGCATAATTATCTGCCAGTTCTCGATTTTTAATGTCAAATACACCATTGACATAGACAAGACTAAAATCGATTTTTTCGTAACCTTGGACATGAAAGGCAGTTTCTGTTGCTGCAAATGACGCTTGAATTTGATTCATGTAGATTGACCTTGATTAGGAAAATTTTGCGGGACTCTATTGAATGTATGTGCATACTCAATACTGTTCAGTTAAGCTATTTTCTCCTCAAAGTGAACGGGGAACGGGGAACAAAGGAGAAAAACTTATCTGAAACTTGCTTGAGTAAAACTACTTACAACAGAAAACTGCTCACGAAGTTTTTTGTGTAACTTCGCGGGACTTGACCATTAATATTATGTAACTTTATTTTACACTTTTTGTCTATGATATTTATTTTGTGTTAAGCGAAAAATATGAATGTATTGATTAGATCACGAACTCGTCAGTATTTGTCATCTGGACTACAAAAAAACCATATCTCGTGTAAACTTTGGACTGTCAGCTAAATTACTGATACATTATTGATGCGGCTCTCTCAAACCATGATTCCTTGAAGGTACAGAAGCGAAACCATCATGAAATGTCTGCACCGTCCTGATCTATATACTTGGTCTAGTTTTAATCCGGCAAGAAATATAGACTTCAATGGGATTGCTTGGATTCGTCCAGAAGGCAATATCTTAATTGACCCAGTAGCTTTATCAAACCACGATTGGAATCATTTAGAATCGTTGGGAGGTGTGGCTTGGATTATTTTAACGAACTCTGACCACATCAGAGCAGCAAAAGAAATTGTTTGTCAGACCTACGCCAAGATAGCGGGGCCATTAGCCGAGCAAGACACTTTTCCGATAGAATGCGATCGCTGGTTATCTGATGGTGATGAGTTAGCGCCAGGATTAAAGACAATTGAACTCCAAGGTTCTAAAACACCTGGAGAATTAGCATTGCTACTAGAAGAGACTACCTTAATTACTGGAGATTTAATTCGCGCGCATAGAGCCGGAAGTTTAAATATTTTGGCACAAGAAAAGCTATTAGATGCAAAAGCGGCGATCGCATCTGTACACAGACTAGCGCAACTCAGCAAAGTGGAAACTGTATTGGTAGGTGATGGCTGGTCTGTGTTTTGGGATGGACACTTGCGGTTAAAAGAGTTAGCCGCAACGTTGTAGAAAAGGGGTGTCAGGGTTTAAGGGTGTGGGGTGTAGGTGATGGGTTTTACTTTGTCAGTATTTAATTGTCGATTTTAATTGTTTGCCTTGCACCCTATATCCTGACACCCCTACAGCTTAATTAAGCAGGTAAAAATTTCAACGCTACACCATTCATACAATAACGTTGTCCGGTGGGTGCAGGGCCATCATTAAATACATGGCCTAAATGTCCACCACAACGACTACAATGAACTTCGACGCGTGTCATAAACAAAGACCGATCTACACTAGTAGCGATCGCTCCATCAATCGGAGTAAAAAAGCTAGGCCAGCCAGTCCCACTATTAAACTTAGCGTCTGATGTAAATAGTGGTAATCCACAACCAGCACACTCGTAAACACCCTGAGCATATTCCTTATCAAGGGGACTGGTAAAAGCCCGTTCTGTTCCGTGCTTCCGCAAAACAGAAAACTGTTCTGGCGTTAAAGTTTTGCGCCATTCCTCTTCAGATTTAGTAATTTCAAATTCAGTGTTAGAACTTGCCACAATTCCTGACCTCTGATTAATCACGTATGAGAACAAGGCTGTGCCTACTAATACAGCACTGGCCTCTAAAAAATAGCGTTTATTCATATATCTATTATCAACTTATCTTGCCAAGCTAAATTGCCGAGTCGCAAATTTTCGCCTTATAGATAGGGAAAACCGCATCGCCTGTAAGATAGATTGTTATTCAGGAGTGATTCATCCTCAAAGCCAGGCTAACGATTAGGATAACAAGAAATAACCCGGGAATACTCACAAAAGTTTAAATCAAGGGTCTGAATTATTCAGACACTAACCTTTGTTTTGTGAAATCCCCAGGACGGATGTTTACTACTACTGCCAGTAAGAAAAATAACTTTTACTATTTCTCATAGCGTCTAACCAAAGAAATAACTTTTTAGTTCTTGATCTTACTTGCCGTAAAATGTAACACAACTTATTAAGTGGCTGGTTTTTTGTGCCACTGCCCATCTTCACCTTTTTCATAATCCCGTTTTACAGCACTCCAAGCCACACGGAAGGCACTTTCTTCGTTAAAAGTTTTGGGCGAATATAATTCGCTACTATACAAACAAAGTCCGCACTTCGACAAGCTCAGTGACCACCTGCGCGGACTAATGAAAAATCAATGGTATTGAACCCACGCAGGTAGGTTTTGTCTGTGTAGCCAAGCCATTGCGTTGGGCGGGTTCCCCGACTCGCTCAATGGCGCGCGATTTCCAATCGCCCGGTAAGTCTTTTCCAACAACCTCTAAGATGAGAATTTTATGCTTTGGGGATGATAGCTAGAACGGCTATCCCAATAATCGGCACATTTAATATTGACTTTGAGTAATGCTAGATTTGGTTCATCTAATCCTTGCGAAAACCAAGTTTTTAGTTCTGGTTTCCATAATTCTGCCATTTTATTTTTGTCTTTTACTAGTTGTGCCGTGCCAGCGATGGAAACATAACGCTGTTTTTGAGAAGATGTAAAATTAACATTCACTTGCTGATTGTGTTCAATGTCTCTGACTCTTTGGGTATTACTATAGGTAAAAAACCAAAGAGTTCCATCGGCTTCTATTTCATCATTGGAATACATGGGACAACTATGTAAGCTGCCATCTTCATTGACTGTAGTTAACATTCCATAGTCAATCCCTTGAATTAAGTCTTGCAGTTGTTGAACTTGTGTATTATCTGTAGATGTTGCCATTATTGTATCTTCCTCGATTAACTTTTTAAAGACAGTTTTCTGATTACAACCGATATTTAAAATTGGTATAACCTATTGATTATTAGTAACACTTGCTTTTTATAATTACGTGAGTCTATAGGTGGAATTTTTTGATTTTTTTGTAAGTTAAATTAAGAGGCTGTTACCAAAATTAAATAGGACTCTGATTATTTATGGCAATTGTTTTACAAGTTGAATATTTAAATTTATGTAGCAGATTGCGACTACTAGCTAAAGACATAATTTTTTAAACATCTCTGTCACTTTTGACTGATGCCAGTGAGCTAGAAAATTGAAAAATATAATACATGTGTAGATTTATGGCTTGGCTATTAAATAATTAAACAGATGAATTAAGTCAAGAGGATGTTTTAAAAGTTTTGGGCGAATATAATTTGCTACTACATAAACAAAGTCTGCACTTCGACAAGCTCAGTGACCACCTGCACGGACTAAGAAAAATCAATGCTTTTGTCTGTGTAGCTGCGGTTTTTAATCGCTAATTAAAGTAATAAATTAGACTTTAAAAATAACATCTAACTTTGTATAGATTATTTTTATAAAACTTAATATTAAAGGTTAATTGCCTGCTTAAACATTGCTAATAATATAGCAAGCTTGAGCGGATAAATTATAGTTATAAACTTTGAAACACTTAACATTGCCAAATCAAAAAATATCAGTGTTATCTACTATAATTTGCAAATAGAGATAATTTACACAATTGCAGTTTTGCAAGATAGTTACGGGGGCAAAAATTTGCAGTGATTCAAGCAATACACACCAAGGTTAAAGGTAGAGCCAGATATAAAGTAACAGGACTTCATAACTCACCATATCTTAAGGAATATTTAGAGCGATCGCTAGTAAATTACCCAGAAATAAGTTTTGTTTCTGCAAGTACATTAACTAGCAAAATTTTGGTTTATTTCTCTAAAAATAAAAGCTATAAAGATATAGCTAATATCATTGAGAATGTTTTGTTTGTATACCAAAAAAATGGTCAGTTACTGCCAGCTAATAAAAAAGAAAAAACAGCAAAATCAAACAAGCTAGCAGCCACAAATAACCAACAGCAAGATTGGTATTCAATCCCAGCCGAAAAAGTTATTCACCAGTTAAATACCTCTCAAACTTGGGGATTATCAAGTGAGGTAGCCTCAGCAAATCTGCATAAGTATGGGCAGAATATCCTCTCGCATATAGAAAAGCGTTCAAATTTAAATATTATTGTTGAGCAATTTAAATCTTTACCAGTGGCATTACTCGGAGTTGCTGCTGGGGTTTCTCTGTTCACTGGCGGCGTAATTGATGCGGCGGTGATTTTAGGTGTTGTTGTTTTAAACGCTGCAATTGGTTACACCACAGAAAGTCAATCGGAAAAAATTATTCACTCCTTAAAAAATCGAGAAGCCGCAACAACTTGGGTAATTAGAGAAGGGAAAATCAAAGAAATTCCTACAGAAAATGTCGTTTTAGGAGATGTTTTAACTCTCAAACCTGGCACTTATGTAGCTGCTGATGCGCGATTAATTGAAGCAGAGAACCTGAGTATTGATGAATCTGCTTTAACTGGTGAAAGTATCCCTGTTAGTAAAACTAACGACATTATTAAAGGTGAAGATATCGCATTAGGCGATCGCTTGAACATGGCCTATAAAGGAACCTTTGTCACAGGTGGACAAGGACTAGCTGTAGTTGTCGCCACAGGCCAATACACCGAAATGGGGCATATCCAGCAACTCGTGGGTGAAGCTACCGCGATGGAAACCCCCTTAGCCAAACAACTAGACCAAGTAGGTAGCCAACTAGTATTAATCAGCATGGGTATTTGCAGTCTGGTTTTTGGTTTGGGCGTGTGGCGCGGATACGGTTTAGTGCAGATGCTAAAATCATCTATTTCCCTCGCCGTGGCTGCGGTTCCCGAAGGTTTACCCACCGTGGCGACTACTACCCTGGCCCTTGGTATTCGTGATATGCGCCGTAACCGGGTATTGGTGCGTAGTTTAAGTGCCGTTGAAGCCTTGGGTTCCGTCCAAACAATTTGTATGGATAAAACCGGGACACTGACAGAAAACAAAATGTCAGTTGTAGAAATTCAAAACAACACCCATCACATCAAAGTTGCGGACGGCGAATTTATTAGAGGCGAACAAAAAATTAATCCCTATAACAACGATGAACTATTAAAGCTAATTCATGTATCGGTTCTCTGCAACGAAAGCTTAGTTAAGCGTGAGGGGAATGGTAAGTATGAAGTCATCGGTTCGGCGACAGAAAACGCGCTAATTTACATGGCTATTAGTTCTGGGGTTGATATTATCGACCTGAGAGAGAAATATCCCCTAGTGCAAACCAACTTGCGCTCAGAAAATCGTAACATTATGAGTACAATTCATCAAACTCATGATGGTAAAAAGTTAGTTGCAGTTAAAGGTAGCCCCAGTGAAGTTGTAGAACTTTGCCAAACCTGGGTACAAGAAGGGCAAATAGTAACATTAACCCAAGAAGATAAACGAGCGATCGCTATTGAAAATGATCGCATGGCCGGGAAAGCTTTACGAGTATTAGGGATAGCATACAACTACATTCACGCAGCAGAAAATAATCATCCTGAATCAGACTTAATTTGGTTGGGTTTAGTGGGTATGGCAGACCCCATCCGTAAAGGTGCTAAAGAACTTATTGGGGACTTTCACCAAGCGGGGATAGCCACCGTGATGATTACTGGAGACCAAAGCCCAACAGCATATGCGATCGCTAAAGAATTAGAATTAAGTCGAGAACCGCAATTAGAAATTCTCGATTCTACCAACATAAATAACCTCACCCCCGAAGCCTTAACCGCCCTCAGCGACAAAGTAGATGTATTCGCCCGTATCAGTCCCAGCAACAAACTGCAAATAGTCCAAGCCTTGCAAGCCGCCGGGAAAGTTGTGGCAATGACAGGCGATGGCATTAACGATGCACCCGCCTTAAAAGCTGCCCAAGTCGGTGTGGCAATGGGTAAAGGCGGTACAGATGTCGCCCGAGAAATTGCAGATATCGTCCTGGAAGACGACCAACTCGAAACCATGATTGTGGCTGTCAGTCGCGGACGGACAATATATAATAACATCCGAAAATCTGTGCATTTTCTCCTCGCCACCAACCTCAGCGAAATCATAGTCATGACTACCGCCACCGCCGTTGGTATTGGCGAACCCCTAAATGCCATTCAATTATTATGGCTGAACTTAGTTACCGATATTTTCCCTGGTTTATCTTTAGCAATGGAAGCCCCAGAACCAGAAGTTTTGAGTCAACCACCGCGCAACCCCGATGAACCAATTATTAAAAAATCCGACTTTGGCAGAATTGTATTTGAGTCTGCTGGTTTATCTATCAGTACCCTAGCCGCTTACGCCTACGGCATTCGCAGATATGGTTTCGGCCCCCAAGCCAGTACCATTGCCTTTTTCACCTTAACCTCATCTCAACTGCTACATACAATTAGCTGTCGTTCCGAACATCACAGCGTATTTAGTAGAGAAAAACTGCCAAGAAATTCCTATTTAAATGCTGCCATAATTGGTTCCTTTGCAATCCAAATTTTAGCGATCGCCTTGCCACCTCTACGCCATCTCTTGAAGATTTCCCCCGTTAATTTTGTTGATACTGCCGTCATTATTGGTAGTGCATTGTGGCCGCTACTCCTGAATGAATCGACAAAGAATATTCAGCCAAATCTTAAAACTTTACCAGTGCTGCTTCCCAGTAAGTATCCATCAAACTAGTGTTTTATAAAAAATAAAAAACGAACCGCATAGACGCGGTAGCGGCTTCCCGCAGGGTAGGGCGCAAAGTTCACAAAGAAAGAGAAAAAAGATAATATTTTGTTTGGATTGATCAACCTGATTTAATCTTAAATGCTATTAATATTATTATCAAAAAGGTTAGTTCTAGAAATTCATAATGGACTGCTAAAGACCAGGAACTTTCCCAAAATAGACGAGTAATAAAATTGCGGAGATAGCTAACCAGAGATTTTTTGAGAGTTCCTGGCTATATTTATACTTCTCAAAATCTTTAGAAAATGGAGTAATACCGCGCTCATATAAGTAACAAAATTCAAACCATAACCACAGTGGAGGAATCACAATCCAAAATGCCATTAGGGCTTTTTTAATATTATCTGGCCAACTGAATATAACAGCACCGACAACCGAAATTAAGAGAATAATTATCGTAATTCTGGCAAACATTTCCGTTGGGTTATATTTCATGCGGTTCATTTTCAGACCTCATCAATAGATTCAAGATTCATTCGATATCTTCATCTAAAGTACCCAAACATGATTTACCCCTAACATCAGCAATCTCCTGCTTTTGGGTATCGTACACTTTAATCAATAAATTGCGATCGCACCCCAAAAAAATATGCACCCTCAAATACTTGAGAGTGCATATCTTAACTTTACGGAAATTACTTGCTAGCTAAAAAACCAGAAACATCAGCGTGTGCCATCACTACGCTAGGTTCTCGCTGGAGGGCGGCGTAGTATTTTCTGGCAAACTCACTGCCAACGTCTGACGGTACAATTAAGCTGCGCGCATTCGCAATCAAATTCTGCACGTCTTCTGATATTATGGGTTGATCAGATGACAGTGTTTCATCAATTTGCACTACTAAATGAGAAATTTGATGTAACCAAGCAAATTGTTCATCAGCGATGACTAATTTGAGAAGTTCTCCATTTGATACGCGCCCTTTGACTTGTTCGTAGGTAATGCGTTCTGTTTCCAATAACATCCGATGCAAGTTCAGCAATTTATTTCGCAAATCTCGTAAATATTGATGCTGATTGATTCGTTGTGAGAGTGTGTTAGAGGTCAATTTAATTTATCCTCCCGTGGGAATATTTTTAATAATTGGCAAAATTTCTGCTATGGATAATTAACAATTGCATTGATTTACCAACAATGAAAGATTATCTAACTAAGGTCAGCAAAGGCCGACGGCAATCAACTAATGTTGAAAATTAAGTAGCCTCTTCCTATACACCGTCATCAAAGTTACTTGGTTAGACTCTTTTCGCATAAGAATAATCATAGCTCAAATTAAATAGGTGTGACACATAGAGCTTCTACTACTTTATATTACGGAAAACCAGAGATATGAGTTATTGGTCATTTGTCAAAATAGACTGTTTGTTTCTTCCCCTACACCCCACAGCCTACACCCGCCATATGTAAGTTTACCTGGGTAGGGTAATGATAAACTCTGCGCCTTGCATTGGTGCAGAATTGACTTCGATAGTTCCACCGTGCTTTTCGACGACAATAGCTTGAGCGATCGCTAATCCTAAGCCTGTACCTTTGCCCACCATTTTTGTAGTATAAAGATGGTCAAATATTTTGGCTTTAACTTCCTGGGTCATTCCCTTACCATTATCTTTGATACTAATACTTACGTGTTTGCCATCTTCAGTTAGTTTAGTACTAATAGTAATTAAATTGGGGTTAGCTTTAATTTCGGCAAAACTACGTCCAATATTTGACTCTTCAAGTGCATCAATAGCGTTAGCTAATAAATTCATAAACACCTGATTTAACTGTCCGGGAAAACATTCAATTGCTGGGACATGGCTGTAGTTTTTCCTAATCTCAATAGCTGGATGCTGTTCGTTAGCTTTGAGACGGTGTTTCAGAATTAAGATAGTGCTGTCTAAGCCTTCATGAATGTTAAAAGATACTTTATTCTGGGTATCAGCGCGAGAGAAGGTACGCAAACTATTACTAATATCTTGGATGCGCTGTACTCCTTCTTTCATAGAACTAATCAATTTTGGTAAATCTGATTGTAAGTATTCTAAATCTATAGTTTCAATTTCTGCTTCTATCTCTTCCCCAGGTTCGGGGAATTTTTCTTGATAAAGTTGCAGCAAATTAAACAAATCTTGTACGCCTTCATAAGCTGGTTGAATATTGCCACTAATAAACCCAGTTGGATTATTAATTTCGTGAGCGACACCAGCGACAAGATTACCTAAAGCCGACATTTTTTCACTTTGGACTATTTTTAATTGTGCCTGTTGTAGATTGTGCAGTGCTTGTTCTAATTCCTGGGATTTTTGTTGTACAGCAGCTTCAGCTTGCTTGCGTTCAGTGATATCTAAAACTACCCCATCCCAAATGATAGAACCATCAGTTTGAGCTTCTGGTTGCGATACAGCTTGAATCCATTTTAATTGACCTTTGGGTGTAATGATTCGCCATTCATGCTCAAAAGTTGAAAGATTTTGCGCTGATTCCAACATTAGTTGATCAATTGTGGCTACATCATCAGGATGTTCTAAAGTACGCAAGCTGTATTTTCCATACATGAGTTCTTCGGCGGTGATGCCGTACAAATGGTAGCAACCAGAACTAACATAAGGTATGGAAGCAGTACCATCAGTAGTCAAATGGAGTTGATAGATAACGCCGGGAATATTATTAGCTAACTTTTGCAATAGAACTTTACTTGCTTGTAAATCAGTATAAAGTTGAGCATTTTCTAAGGCAATTCCCGCTTGGATGCAGAGAAAATCTAAAATGATTAAGCGATCGCTATTAAATACGCCTTGAGTTAATCTATTTTCTAGATACAAAATCCCGACTAAATGCCCTTGATTGAGAATTGGCAAACATAACACACTCTTGGGTTGGACAGATTGCATATATTCTCCAATCAACCCAGGGATGTTAGTTTGCAAGTTATCAATGATTACCGTTTCTTTGGTATTTTTGACGTAATAGATGATTTGTTTGGGGATTTCTGGGCAAGTTTCTACTGGTTGTTTTTCCAGGATAGTTTTAATTTCACAGCGAGAAATAGCTTCATGATTAATATAAGTAATTGCTCTTATGAGCCAAGTTTCGCCTTGGGGCAAAATTAATACAGTTTTTTTGGCTCCTGAGTTTTCTAAAATAATGCGGGTGAGAATCACAATTAGTTGGTCTAATTCGATAGTCCGGGAGATGGCTTGAGCGGTTTTGAGGATAGAAGTAAAATCGAGCGCATCAGAAATACTATTGTTGCGACTACTAGAAGTACGATGAGAAGAAGCACTCAACGTCAAGCCCATATTTGTCATCGTTTCTAAGGGATGCAGGCTGAATTGTCGCTGTTGGAAAATAGGTTGCAATAGTTGAGGGTAGCGTTGTTCTAAATCATGAATTTTGGCTAAAGCTCCCCAACGGGCATAGCAGTAGTAAGCTTCTTGCATATATGCTTGGGCGACTTTTTCTTTACCCCAATCTAGATAAAGTTGGGCTGCAAGTTCGTTGGCGAGGCTTTCTTCTTGGAGATATCCGTTTTCTTTAGCACCAGCAATGGCAAGATCGTACAAGTCCATTGCTTGCTGATAATCACCGCGAACGCGGTAACGTTCGGCTTCAACTAGCTGATATTTGTGTAGGTGGTTCATAGGGGCGTAATCTGACCATTGCTTTAGCTGGGCTTGATTGGCTTGTACTCGCGCTAATGTAGATTTTGCATCTTTGGCTAGTGCGGTTAAAGAATCGAAGAAATAAAAGACAGGTTCGATAACTGTCCCAACACAGGCAGCTAAATGCTGTCTGGTGCGATCGCTATCTTGTTGGGCTTGGTTGATGTCTCCCAATAAAAAATTCAAAAAGAATCTGTGCAGATAAAAAATACATAAGCGAAACAAATCATTGGAGGTCTGCACATCAGACAACAAGTCGGCTTCATAAGTCTCTTGGCGCAAAGTCACTTCATCTTCTGATTCACCTAAAAGAATCCGGGCGGCTTCCCAATAAATTAAATAATGTTTGCCTGTGGTGACTTGCTTGAGGTCGTGTAAATGCTGATCATAAGCCCGAATTTGCCCTTCGAGTTCTGTTAGTGGTTGACCAGACCAAAAGGCATTCAAGGCAAAAACTTGAACATTGTAGACCAAAAATTCCCAATTTCCTGTTTCTAATCCGGCTTGGTAGCCTGCTTGAAACATCGGGAGTGTTTCTTTGAGCGGGGCGCTACAGTGGTGGACGTAGCCAGCAAAAACTACAAAGGTTGTAGGTCTTTGGCTTTTGGCATTTGGTTCTAAGACTAGGCGATAAGCAAGTTGTCCAAATTGCTGCACTTGGGCCATATCTTGCCAAATAATTTTGACTTGAAAGGCGTAACTAGCATAGCTAAAAGGCGAAAAAAGATTATTGCCAAATTGAATCGAAAGTTTTACCTGTAAAGCAACGACCAAAGGATAAATTGGCGAATTGGTCATGTAGCAGGCAGGTAAAATGCTGGCAGCAATTTGCATCACAGCCAGTTTTTCGACATTGGTCATAGTTGGCAAATCAAATAATTCGGCAATGGTGCGATCGCCAATTAAGCTGTTGATTTCTTGTCTAGCTTGTTCAATATCATCGGATGTAGGGCAATCGGGCAAGCTGACTCCTAGTAATTGCAACACAGATTTACCTGTGGCGATCGCTTCTCCAAATTGATTGCGCGAATTAAATGCCTGAATTTGTACTTGATAAACTTGTACTTTTTCTAGAGGTGTTTTGGCACAATCAATGACGGCGGTGATTCGCTGCTGCATCTGCTCAAAATCACTACATAAAAAAGCAATTTCCGCAGCTAATTCATGTAATGCTAATGTTATTTGGTATTGTCGCTGCCAAGCTTCTGCGCCTAATAATCTGAGTCCGACTCTGGCATATTCATTAGCAGCTTGAAAAGCTGTCGCACTTCTGGCTTTGCGACCTGCGCTGAGGTTGAGTTGCGCTAAATCATCTCGTTCTTGTTGGTCAACGACTAAATCAATGCCATAGTTTAACTGATTAACTAATTCAAAAATACGCTCTTCCCTGACATCTGGTGACATTTGTTGTAGCAGCAGTTGGCCGATTTGATAATGAGCGATCGCGCGATCAACTTCGGGAATTAAAGAATAAGCCGCTTGTTGAACGCGGTCATGCAAAAATTTATATGTAACAACCTCAGAAGTGTCTTGCTGAACTGCTTGATTAATCTCACCAAGGTAAAATTTATAAATATCACTTTGAGGTAAAATTAGCCCCTCTTGCAAAGCATTCCACAAACAAACAGCAGTTTCTATTTCTGATTGTTGAGCAACAATAGCTAATATTTTTAAATCAAATTGATTGCCAATACAAGCAGCTAGCTTCAGCACTTGTTGAGTAGATTGCGGTAATTTTTGCAACTGAAATGCCATAAATTCCAGCACATCATCTGTCAACGCTTGTTGGTTGATTTGGGTAATATCACATTGCCAACACCTCTCAACATAATTAAACTCAATTAGACCGTCTTGATGTAATGCCTTTAAAAATTGAGTAGTGAAAAATGGGTTGCCTTGAGTTTTTTGATAAACTAGTTGCGACAAAGACCAAGCCAACTCTTCTGTACAACTTAAAGTATCAGCAACTAATTGATTCAATTTTAAATAGCTCAGTTTTTGCAGATTAATTGTATTAATTATTGCACCAGAATTAATAATTTCCTCTAAAGTCACCATTAAAGGATGGGCTGGTATAACTTCATTATCTCTGTATGCACCAATTAATAATAAATAGGAATTATTAGATTCATTAATTAATAATTGAATAAGGCTTAAAGAAGCAGAATCAGCCCATTGTAAATCATCTAAAAATACCACCAACGGATATTCTTTGTTAGTGAATACTTGAATAAAATTTTGCAATAATAAATTAAACCGATTTTGAGCCGCACTACCTGATAATTCTGGAACTGGTGCTTGCTGACCAATAATTAGTTCTAATTCGGGAATCACTTCCACAATGACCTGGGCATCTTCACCCAAAGCAGCAATAATTTTGCTTTTCCATTGTTTAATGGCTACATCCGACTCTGTTAATAATTGCCGCATTAAACTGCGAAATGCTTGCACAAATGCTGAAAAAGGAATATTCCGATTAAATTGGTCAAATTTTCCTTTAATAAAGTAACCCCGTTGTTTGACGATTGGTTTATGCACTTCGTTAACAACTGCGGTTTTACCGATGCCAGAAAACCCAGACACTAACATTAATTCTGATGCACCATTAGCAACCCGGTCAAAAGCTTCTAGTAAGGTTTGAACTTCTTTTTCCCTGCCATAGAGCTTTTCGGGAATCATAAAATGGTCTTGAATATCTCGTTGGCAGATTGCAAAAAATGGGATTTCTCCTGTTTTTTTGCAGTAGTGCAAACAAGTTTCTAAATCATGTTTTAACCCAGACGCACTTTGATAACGTTCTTCAGCATTTTTCGCCATCAGTTTAGTAATAATTTGCGAAATTACTACTGGGATATCAGGATTAATTTGATGCGGTGGCGTGACTTGCTTTGCTAAATGTCCATGCACTAACTCCATTGGATCTTCTGAATGAAATGGTAATTCTCCCGTTAACATTTCATACAAAGTTACGCCCAGCGAGTAAAAATCTGTACGATAGTCAACTCCCCGGTTCATCCGTCCAGTTTGTTCAGGAGATAGATAAGCGAGAGTTCCTTCTAAAACATTAGGACTTTGGACTTCTTGAATTTCTCGCTGTAACAATGAGGCGATACTAAAATCTATGAGTTTGACTTGTTTTGTTTGTGGATTAATTAAAATATTGGCTGGTTTAATATCTTTATGAATAACCCTTAGGCGTTGCCCATTACCAGCATCGCTATGTAACTGATTTAAGATATCTGCAATGGCAATGGCAACCTGCAAAAAATTTATCAGAGATTGGGTATTTCCTTGTTCTATCCCCCATTGTTTGAGAGAAATTCCCCCGAAATCCTCCATCACTAAAGCGTAACCATTATGATAAGTTTCTAAACTGTAGGGTTGAATTACACCTGTTAACTGAAGATTTTTAGTAATTACATATTGGTTACGAAATTGTAGGAGTTCGTGAAAGCTGGGATATTCTAAACGCATCAGCTTAATCACTACAGGTTTTTGGTCTTGCTCCCTCACACCTCGGTAAACTAGTGTTCGCGTGCCTGAGTAAATTTGCTCTTGAATACTATAACCTGGTAGATGAATATTTAATATGCTGACCATACCTGCAAATCTCTGAATAACCTTAAAATTATTTTTCCCAAATCCAGAGAATTTTTATCGAGAATGCTTGGTTAATAGCAATAGTACAAGGGCGACTGAAGTCGCGGCTAACAGACAAAACCCCTGACGCTCTTGCATCGCTAAAGCTACGCTAACGGGTTCGCTGACAGCTGTAGGTTTTTTACGTTATGACCCAAAAACCTTGATTTAGGGTGTAGGGGTGTAAGGGGGATGGAACTCTGATTAAATGGTGATTTTTAGAGTCGCTACTCATCACTGGGTTAAAAACCTACACTTGTGAGATTCCCTACTCCCCATTCCCTATTCCCTACTTTCTTTTTGCGATAAATCCATTAAATTTGCTAACTTGTACACAATGCGCGCCCCAACGTTACCATCCCACTCAGCATCACCAACTTCACACACATCAAAGCCAATAATTTTTCTGCCACTATTGACTAATTCACGAAATAGGCAATAAGTTTGTTCTAATTCTAATCCTCCGGCAACAGGTGTACCTGTATTTGGGCAGAGTTTGGGATCTAAACCATCAACATCAAAGCTAATATAAACATTTTCTGGTAAATGATTGATAATTTCGCGGCAAACATCAATCCAGGTAGTTCCAGCATATAGTTTTTGTTTAATTGCTGGGTCGTAATAAGCCACAATGCGACCATGAGATTGGTTAATCATTTGCACTTCATCATGGCTAATGTCGCGCAAACCTACCTGCACTAATTTGGAGATTTGCGGTAGTTTTAAGGCATTAAACATAATCGATGCGTGAGAAAATTCAAATCCCTCATAGGCATCGCGTAAATCTGCATGGGCATCAATATGTAAAATGCCGTAATTATTATATTTCGCGGCTAATGCTTGAAAATAACCTAAAGGTGAACTGTGGTCTCCACCAATCACAGCAACTTGTTTACCTTGATTTATTGCTGCTTGAGATTGGGTAAAAAGCCATTGATTTACTTGTTGAGAAGCTTGATTAATTTCACTCAAAACAGGTGTTAAATCTGGCGTATCTGTTAATGATTTACCTTGTGCCAGTCTTTCAATAATTTGGGAGGCTAAAGTGCGGTAGTAATGATTTTTTTCTAAAATATCTTGGGAAATTTCTACTAAATAAATTCCTTGCTGCCAACCATCTGGGTTATCAAAGTCAAATAAATCTAGTTGAATTGAAGCATCTAAAATTCTTTGTGGGGCGTTGGCTGTACCTGCACCGTAAGAAACAGTGACTTCCCAAGGGACGGCAAAGACAATTAAGTTGGCTGAATCATAATCAAAGGGTAAACCTAAGAGGTTGCCATTAATTTCACCTACGCCGCTGGGGTTATAGTCTTGAAGTTGGTTAATCATTGATTATCTGCTGCTGCCGATTAGACTTCTGTATTTTATCCGAGTTCTTTGTAGGAGTGCTGGGTGTTTTTTCAAATACTATTTGTGTGTACCCTGTAGATACTTATTTCTCATGGCTTTTTCTTCGCCTTTTAGGGCGAAGAAGGTTAAAAATATGGCGTTGCATAAATGCGGGATGAATTGAGATGTTTAACAAAAATAAAATATTGATTCTTCGCGCCTTTGCGCCTTTGCGCGAAACAAAAAACATCCCACTAATCAGCAATGCCAAAAATATTTATTTTGCTTAGTCCAGCAAGGTTTTGACTAAGATAATTCTGCTATGAGTTGGTCAAAGTTGCGAGTGTAGACTTTTTGGCTATATGCTTGCCACTGTTCGTTTGATGAGCTAGGAAACTGTGTCAATGTTGCTTGTTGAATATATTCCATAAAGGGGCGACGAATACGCTCGTATTTATCGAAGGCTGTGCTTATAGCTTGCTGGTTATGCCAATTATTTTCTTTGGCAATCTTATTAATTAATGTTGTGACGATGATTGCATCTTCAAAACCTTGGTTAGCTCCTTGAGCCATGAAAGGCGGCATACCATGTGCGGCATCACCTACTAAAATAACTCGTCCTAAACTCCAGGCTGGGGGGTTATTGTCAGTCACAACAGCACGATGAATGTAATATGGACGTTGCAGCATATTCTCTACAGGAGATAGCCGGACTAATTGTTTAAGTTCATCGGGATAACTTGCTTTTTCTAATGCTTGTACGGCTAATTCCAGCAACTCATTACCAGATTTATTTTGCAATGATTGTAAAGGTACGGATATATGTAATAGATAGCCAATCTTTTGTCTATGAATTAGCATCATTCTCGGGCATTCACTAAAAGCGGTATCGCCAGCTAGCTCATAATTACTTACGGTTAAAATTGCTGAGTCTGCAAAAAATTTCTTTTCTAGACGCGATCGCAGTTCGTCTGGTATGTTTGGTATTTCTGGGCAAAATATGGCGGCAAACCCAGAATATTCGGGTTTAGCAACAGCTTGGTAAGGGCTATCTGTATAAAGCACCCTGCGAACTGTAGAGTTAATCCCGTCGGCTGCCACAACTAGTTTAGCGTGGAATGATTTTGTAATTGATTGTTCAGAGGTGGTGTCTAAATTTTGGGATATCTCACTATTTTTTTGTCCATCTGCCCAATGTGCGTATGGGTTGGCTTCTGCACCTACGTTACTAATACAATCTAAGCGGACGCATCCTAATTCTGGTTCATCCACAACATTGATGCAACGATGATTAGGTTTAACTTGGTCTTCAGGAAGCAGTTTTTTGAGAGCCGCCTGCAAATTATACCAAGAAATTGAAACTCGACCTTCACCATAATTTTTCAACCAAGTATCGAAACTCAAAGAAATTGACCTAATTTTTTCTCCTTGCAAGTTTTTATAAACCCATTCTTGAGAAGCTTTTGGCAAATTTTTCTCAGTGACATCAGATGTTTTTGCGTCACCAGACTGAGGCGAATTAACGAAGGTAAAACTTGCTGTTTTGACTGCTTCGTAAGCATCAGGATCTACAGATTTTAATGCTTTTAATCCGTTAGGCAGAAGATCCACAACCTGACCTACCTGACGAAAAGCACGAGCTTGGTCTATGACCAGAATATTTTCAATACCACGTTTGCGTAAACCAATAGCAGTAGCTAAACCAACTGGCCCAGCACCAACTATGACAACATCGTAAACTTTGTTGACGGGTTTTTCTGTGACCGGATGTGTTGCGGATTGGTTTTGGAGAATATTCATATAAGAATAGGCTGTGATGCGATGTTGGATGAGTGTTGAGTGAATTGTATCGCTGGTTGACAGCCAGCGAATATTACTCTCTCGGCAAGAAGCGTCTGTAAGGCAGCGATTATCACTTAATTTACTCTCAAACAAATGCTTGAGTTTTTACGTCAAGCAGTAGACCGCAAATATGGAGTCGCCTGTGAAGTTTACTTGCCGTCTGGCTGATTTTGCTTGATTTTTGGGGCTTATTTATAAACTAATCTTATCATTGAGCCAAACAGTTAATTGCTTATACTTTTTGAAAGAGTTAAAAATAAAAAGTGAAAATTCTTTGTATAGAAGATGATATAAATTTAAGAAAACTGCTACAGACAGTCCTGTTGAGACAGAACTACGAAGTTGATTTAGCAGAAGATGGAGCAAGAGGATGGGAATTAGCACAGGATAATGTTTATGATTTAATCCTCTTAGATTTAGTTTTACCTAAAATGAGCGGGATAGATTTATGCAAAATACTCCGTTCTGAGCAAGGGTTAAATAAACAAAAAAATAGAGATACACCAGTTATATTAATGACAGCTTTAGAAGCAATAACGAATAAAGTTACTGGGTTAGATGCAGGAGCGGATGATTATATAGTCAAACCATTTGATATAGAAGAGTTATTAGCACGGATCAGAGCTTTATTAAGAAGAAATCAAAATCAGCAGCAAGCATTACAATACTTAACCTGGGGAGAATTAAATCTAAATTCTCATAATTGTGAAGTCAGTTATAGTGGAGAAATAATAAACTTATCCAAAAAGGAATATGAGATTTTGCAGATGTTCCTGCAAAATCCTCAGCAGATATTTAGCCACAATTACATACTAGAATCATTATGGACAGTAGAAGAAATGCCTACTCAAGGTGCATTAAGAGCGCATATTAAGAGTTTGAGGAATAAACTAAAATTATCCGGTGCAGGGGATATATTTGAAACGATTTATAAATTAGGATATAAATTAAAATTACCTCCGCTAACAGACAAAAGTGCTGCAAGTGTAAATCAGCAAATAGGAAAAACAGTACAAAGAATCGAAGATGAAACTATTTCCCTTTTAAATTCTCATAGAGTATTACCTGAGCTATTAGAACTCTGGCAACATTCACGTCAATCGTACTTAAAACGTCTATTGATAATTCAAGATGCGGTGATGGCATTAGAGCAAGGAAAACTGACACTAGAACAGCAGTATGAAGCCCAAACAGAAGCACATACTCTAATCGGTTCATTAGGTAGTTTTAGTTTAGAGAAAGCTAGTGAAATTTCTCGCCAAATTCAGCAGATTTTTTGTCAGCAAGAATTACTAAAGGAACACAAAGCTGAACAACTCAAGCTGTTAGTATTACAATTGCAGAAATATATAGAAGGTGAAGAATTAGTAACAGCAAATGATTTCTCTATTGCACATAGGTTACTTATTATAGATAACGAAATAGAACTAGTGGGAGAGATTGCTAGAGAAGCAATTAATTATGGATTTATAGCACAAATTACAAATGATTTAAAGCAAGCAGAAGATATTTTAACTGATAATGGTGTTGATGCTATTTTATTTGATGTAAATTATCAAAATAATCTGGAATTAGGGCTGAATGTTCTGGCAAAGTTACGAAAGCAGAATCCAAAAGTACCAATATTAATTGTCACTCAAGAAAGTTCTTTTGCAACTAGGTTAGAGGTGGCTAAATTAAATATTTCAAGCTTTTTGCTAAAACCAATCGCCACGAGTGAGATATGGGCATCGCTCAAACAAATAATCCAACGCACACATCTATCATCATATCGATTACTAGTGGTAGATGATGATCCTGGCATATTACAAGTTGTATATCAACTATTATCGGCTGATGGTTATCAAATAGTTTTATTAGAAAATGCGGAGAAATTCTGGGAGACTTTAGAACAGACAAAGCCAGATTTATTAATTTTAGATATAGAACTGTTGAATAAGGAGAAGATAAATAATACCGAAAAACTTATATTAAATGGGTTTGATTTATGCCAAGTAATTCGGAGTGACTGGCGATGGCATCAATTACCTGTATTATTTTTATCGGCTCATACTGATAGAGAAACTATTGAGCATAGTTTTGCTGTAGGGGCTAATGATTTTTTAAGCAAACCAATTGTAGCAAGCCAATTGCAAACCCGTGTGAGAAAAAGGCTAGAACAAAGGCAAAGGTGAAGATTTACCCCTTTAGAAGTCGGAAGTAGGAAGTAGGAAGTAGGAGTATTAGCCCATTCTTCCAGAATTTTATAATTAAGAAATAAAGCAATGAATCTAAGCAAAACTAGAGAAGAGTTAATAATTGAAGTAGAGGAATTACAGCAAGAAATAACAGCTTTAAAGCAATTAAGGCATTCACAGATTTGGGTGAGCGAGAGTAATATCTTAAATTCTCCATCAACTAGGTCAAATTCTCTATTTGATAAAACAAAAGAATATACGGTTGTTGTCATAGAAGATTCCGAAGTAGACCGTTCAATTTACCGAAGGTATCTCAGTCATAATAGTCAAGGTCAATACCGAATTATTGAATTTGATAAAGGTAAAGATGCCTTAGCATGGTGTCAAAAATCAATGCCAGATATATTATTAATTGACTTTGGGCTGCCCGATATTGATGGATTAGAGTTTTTGCAGCAACTATACCAGCAAACAAAGCTTCGCTGGATTCCAGCAATTATTATTACTGGGCATGAAAATACAAAGTTAGCAGTGGAATTACTAAAGAATGGCGCACAGGATTATTTAGCGAAAAATCAAATTACGCCTATATCTCTACAACAAGCAATTGCAAAGGTTTTGCGACAGAAGAAATTACTAGAGGAACAAAAATGGCAGCAACAGCAACGACAATTAGTAACAGAAACTGCCTTATCTATCCGGAATTCTTTGAAAATAGATGAGATTCTCAACACAGCAGTAACACAAGTTAGAGAGATTTTACAAAGTGAGCGCGTCATTATTTATAAATTTCAGCCAGACTGGAGTGGTAGCGTAGTAAAAGAGTCGGTGAGTAACCCCGAATTATCAATTTTGGGGCAAATAATTCAAGATAAATGCTTTGACGATACTTTAGTAGATTTATACCGACAAGGACGTATCAGAGTAATTAACGATATTGAGAAAGATGTAAATTTAACTCAATGCCATCGAGATTTCCTAGGACATCTACAAATCAGAGCAAATTTGATTATTCCCATCATTGAGAATGATAATTTATGGGGATTGCTAATAGCCCATCAATGTCATAGGGCGCGTGAATGGACGTTGGCTGAATGTGAATTAATGAATCAAATAGCTATCCATTTAGAAATAGCTATTCACCAAGCAACATTATTTGAGAAATTACAAGCTCAATTAATAAAAAATCAAAAACTAGTTTCAATAGTCGAAAATAGTTCTGATTTTATGGCAATGGCAAATCTTGATGGACAAGTGCAATATATTAATTTAGCAGGAAGGAATTTAATCGGGCTAAAAGAAACCCAAGTACAGCAGACAAGCATCTGGGAATATCAAACTCCAGAAGATAATCAGAGATTTGAACAACAAGTTATTCCGACTGTGACTTCTACAGGAAAATGGGAAGGAGAATTTCAAATGCGAAATTTTCAAACATCGGAGTTAATTCCTGTCTGGTGCAATATTTTTACGCTGAAAGAGCCAATAACAGGTCAAGCACAGGGGATTGCTGCTGTTGTACGTGATATTCGAGAACGCAAACAGGCCCAAGAATCATTACAACAATTAAATAAGGAACTAGAATTACGGGTGGTAGAACGTACAGCACAACTAGTTCTGTCGAACAATCAGTTGCAACAGGAATTATTCAAGCGAGAGAAAGTAGAAAAAAAACTGAGACAAAGCGAACAATTATTAGATGGATTTTTTCAGGCTGCGAGTCAAGTTAATATTGGATTAAGCATATTAGATAAGAACTTATGTTACCTAAAAATTAATCAAGGATTAGCAAATATTAATGGTTATCCGATGGCAGCACATTTGGGGAATTCAATTTTGGACTTGCTGCCAGAACTAGTATCAACGCTGTTACCATTATTGCAAAATGTAATTGAGACTCAACAGCCTATTTCCCAGATGGAGGTGAGTGGGATTGTTCCTAGCCAGCCAGAAGTAGTAGGTTATTGGCTAGTTTCTTATTTTCCGATTGTCGGTGAAAATTCTGAATCAATAGCTGTAGGTTCAGTGGTGTTAGACGTGAGCGAAAGTAAACGTTTAGAAATAGAAAAAGAAAAACAGATCGCGATTTTAGAAGCAACTACAGATATTATTGTCACAGCTAGATTAGATACACAAAAACCAGAATATTTAAATAAAACTGCCCGAATATTTTTTGGAATAAAAGATAGAGAAAGTGAGAAAATTCCTATTAGTGATGTTCATCCACAGTGGGCTTTAAAACTTATTCAAGAGCAAGCTATTCCTCAGGCAATCAAGCATGGTAATTGGTTAGGAGAAACAGCTTTTATCCGCCGTGATGGTCAAGAAGTGCCTGTTTCCCAATTAATTATTGCTCATACCTTTGGTAGCCAACAAGTTCAGGCTATTTCTACAATAGCTCGTGATATCACCGAACAAAAAAGAATAGAATCAGAGTTAAAAGAATCGGAGCGAAGATGGCGTTTTCTGCAAGATAATGTTCAGTTAATCGTTGTTTGTTTAGATGATCAAGGGCAGGTTGATTATGCTAATCCATTCTTCTTAAAACTTACTGGGTATGTACAAGCAGAGGTGTTAGGCAAAAATTGGTTTGAGAATTTTCTTCCATTAAACCAACAAAGTTTGATAGATATTTATTTGCAGGAATTGATAGCACAAACGCTACCCGAACATTATCAAAATGAAATTATCACTAAATCTGGTGAGTTTCGGTTAATAAACTGGAATAATACTATTTTACAAGATGTTAATGGTAATCCAATTGGCTCAATTAGTATTGGTCAAGATATTACTGAAAGTCATAAATTGGAGCGGATGAAAGCAGAATTTATATCTACTGTGAGCCATGAGTTGCGAACGCCACTTACATCTATGCAAGCCGCACTCAGCTTGCTGCATGAAAAGATTATCGATCCGATTTCTCCTGAAGGTGAAGCTACTATTGAAATTGCTAACACTGGTGTAGACCGTTTAGTACGTTTAGTGAACGATATTCTTGATTTAGAAAGGTTAGAGTCTGGCAAAATTTACTTACAAAAATCTCTTTGCAATCTTAGTGATTTAATTAATATTGCTGTAGCACAGATGCAGAGTATTGCGAATCAAGCTCAAATTTATATTGATACCACAGGCGTATCATTGGTAGAAGTTATAGCTGATTCAGACCGCATATTACAAGTAGTGATTAATCTACTAAGTAATGCAATTAAATTTTCGGAAATAAGTTCAACGATTTGGATTAACTTAGATGTAGAAAAGCCTTGTTTTTCTAAAAGATTGATTTGCCCGTTAAATTCAAGCCCTTGTGATGTGATTGATGTGACTGGTGATAATTGCTCATCTTTAGTCTTTTCAATTAAAGATAGCGGACGCGGAATACCTAGCGAGTATTTAGATAGTATCTTTGAGCCGTTCTCCCAAGTGGATGCCACAGACTCTCGAACTAAAGGTGGGACTGGTTTAGGATTGAGTATCTGCCGTAAGATTATTCAACAACACGGAGGAAACATTTGGGCTGAAAGTGTTTTCGGACAAGGCAGTACATTTTACTTTATACTGCCACTCGGAGGAAACATTGGTGAGTAATAAGCGAATTTTAATTATTGATGATGAACCAGGTATTCGCCAAATTGTCAAAATCTCACTGCAAGCCATCGCCGGATGGGAAGTGTTGTTAGCCAGTTCTGGACAAGAAGGATTAGCCATTGCTCAATTAGAAACTCCTGACGCGATTATTTTGGATGTAATGATGCCAGGTATGGATGGAATTGAGACTTTGCAAAGAATACAAGCAATTGGTTCTATTGCATCCATCCCAGTGATTCTACTGACTGCTAAAGCGCAAACTAGCGAACAAGTCCAATTTTCTAAGTTAGAAATTGCGGGTGTGATTACGAAGCCCTTTAAAGCCCCTGATTTGGTAAAACAGATGCGCTCTTTGTTGGGTTGGCACGAAAAAACTTAATTTTTATTTACATTCACAAATAATTCACAAATTTTTTTTAGATTGTGGGATAGCAGAGCAATGAATATCTCTTAAAAGCATCATGTCTAAAATCTTAATCATTGAAGATAGTGTTTTGTTATTAGACCTGATTACAGAATTACTAACTATCAATGATTTTTGGGCTGTCACCGCTATTACATATGAAGAAGGGTATGACTTATTACAAGTAGAAGAACCTGATTTAATTTTATGTAATTATCCGGCGATTAATTTTCCGAGATTAAATGTTTTCTCAAAAATTTGCTCGGAAGTAGCAAGACAAAACATTCCTTTACTATTTATGTTTCCGTATCAACCAGTGAGCATAAAAGAATTTCCGATTTTTCAGGAACAACAAGATTTTTTAGTAAAACCTTTTTCTTCAATTATTTTGATAGAGAAAATTCAAGCGTTATTAAAAATGCCGCCTCGTTTGAAAATAAATTTTTGAAGAAGACTTTTTATTAGTTAAGTGGGAATAGAGAACAGAGCCTGTCTGTAATGGGGGATCTGTTTTGATAAAAAATTAAGAAAAAACATCATAAATTGTGAGATTGATTTAATAGATATACTTCAGGAGATAAATTTAAAATTATGAACCTAAAACCCTGCTGCGTTCTAATTATTGATGACTCACCAGAAGATTGTGAATTGTATAAAAGATACTTGTTAAGTAATCTAGAGTATTCTTATACGATTTTAGAAGCAAGGCTAGCAAAGCAAGGTCTAGAACTGTGGCAGAAACATCAACCAGATGTTGTGTTATTAGACTATCGTTTGCCGGATATGGATGGGATTGAATTGCTGGAAAAGTTGTTATTACATACTGAAATGATGCAGCTTCCAGTAATTATGCTAACTGGACAAGGAGATGAAGTGATTGCAGTTCAGTCCTTAAAAGCTGGCGCACAGGACTATTTAGTAAAAAATAAACTTTCACCTTCTAAGCTTTCTCAAGCGATTAATTCCATATTAGAAAGGACTCATTTAAAGCAGCAGATTCAGATACAAGAACAAAAACAAAATTTATTATCTAGTATCTCTGTTCGCATTCGTCAGTTTTTAGATTTAGAAGCAATTCTTCAAACCGCAGTTGAAGAAGTTAGGAAGCTATTTAAAGTAGATCGTGTGATAGTTTATCAGTTTGATGCTCAAATGCACGGGACAATTGTAGCTGAGTCAAGACTACCCCAGTGGACAAGTTCTCTGTCTCGACAAATTAAAGATACTTGCTTTCAACAGAATTATGGAATGGCCTATCGTCATGGCAAAATTTTCGCTAGTGCTGATATTTATAGTGCTGGATTACAAGAATGCCACATCAAATTATTAGAACAATTTGAAGTTAGAGCTAATTTGGTTGTACCAATTTTACTAAATGCAGATACAGAAGCATCAGATTCCTCTCCTCACCAACTTTGGGGATTACTGATTGCCCATCAATGCAGTTCTCCGCGTGAATGGGAAACAAGTGAAATCGATTTACTTCAGCAAATATCTGTACAGATGGCTTTGGCTATCAAGCAAGCAGAACTATATGAAAATCTCCAAACTCTTAATGCTTCTTTAGAAGAAAAAGTACAGCAAAGAACTCAGCAATTAGAAGCTAGCGAACAGCGTTTTCGTGGCATTTTCGATAACAGTTTTCAGTTAACAGGATTGTTAACAGCCCAAGGAATTTTATTAGAGGTAAATCAAACAGCTTTAAACTTGCGCGGACTAAAACTAGAAGATGTCATACATAAACCTTTTTGGGAAACGGATTGGTGGGCAAATTCTCCAGCAACTCAAGCAAAATTAAAACAAGCAATTTCTCAAGCTGCTAAAGGTGAATTTATTCGCTATGAAGTAGAAATTTTCAATTCTGCAAATGAAATAATCACAATAGATTTTTCGATTCGTCCTCTCAAAGACGAATCGGGAAAAGTGGTGTTACTTATCCCAGAAGGAAGAGATATCAGCGAACGCAAAATCGCTGAAGCAAAATTGCAACTGCAAGCACAGATGCTGCATGAAATTCATGATTCTGTTTTTTGTACAGATGTCGATGGCATTATTCAAACTTGGAATCATGGCTCACAAAGACTTTTTGGCTATACAGATGTTGAAGTTATTGGACAGCACATTAGTTTACTCTACTGCCCTGAAGACTCGTCAAAACTACAAGCATTAGTGTTTGAACCTGTATTTAAGAACGGTTTTTGTGAAACTGAGTTACGCAATCTGACAAAATCAGGAAAGGAAATTTATATTAGCTTAAGGCTTTCAGCCATCAAGGATGAGCAGGGGGAGATTACGCGGTTAATAGGTTGTTCCAATGATATTACCCAACGTAAACAAGCAAAACAAGCCTTAAAAAAACTCAACCAAGAACTAGAGAACAGAGTAGAGCAACGAACACTTGCTTTACGTCAGAGCGAACAACGCTTTGCATCGTTAGCAGCAGCAGTTCCAGTAGTAATTTTCCGTCTCAACACAGATAGTCAGTGTATTTATGTCAATCATTGCTGGCGTGAAATGACGGGTACAGATTTACAATTAGCATTAGGATATGGCTGGATAGAAGCTGTACATCCAGACGACCGAAATCGCATCCAGCAAGAATGGCTTCCAGCATTACAAGGAACAGGATATTACCAAAATGAAGGCAGAATTCTGCGTCCAGATGGCACTACTATTTGGTTTTACTGTCAAGCAGTGCCAGAAATTGATTCTCATGGTCAGAAAATTGGTTATATTGGCAGTCTGACAGATATCACAGCGCGTAAACAAGCAGAAGCCCAATTACAACAGATAAATGAACAACTAGCTGCATCTAATGTTGAACTTGCTCGTGCCACCCGCCTCAAAGATGAATTTCTGGCAACTATGAGTCATGAATTACGCACTCCACTCAATGCAATTATCGGCATTTCCGAAGCATTGCAAGAGGGGATATATGGTGTACTTAGTGAGAAACAAAAACAGAGTTTGCAAATTATTGAGCGTAGCGGTAATCATCTGTTGAGCTTAATTAACGACATACTTGACTTATCTAAAATTGAAGCAGGACAAATAGAACTAAATTACGTCCCGATTAATATTAATCAACTCTGTCAATCAAGTTTAGCATTTATTCAACAGCAAGCTTTCCAAAAACGCATCCAGTTAGAATTAAAAATTCCACCACAACTACCAAAACTACTGCTTGATGAACGCCGGATACGTCAGGTTTTGATTAACCTACTTAATAATGCTGTAAAGTTTACTCCAGAAGATGGACACATTACCTTAGAAGTTACTCATCAACGCCCTGTAATTGAACAGCAGATGCAATCTTTACCAGATTATCTTCGGATTGCCGTGATTGATACAGGTATTGGTATTGCCCCAGAAAACCTTCACAAACTATTTCAACCTTTCGTTCAAATTGATAGTGCCTTGAACCGTCAATATGATGGTACTGGCTTAGGGCTGGCTCTTGTGAAGCGACTGGTAGATTTACATGGTGGGCAGATAGAAGTCAACAGTGAAGTTGGAGTTGGAAGTTGTTTTAGAATCAACCTTCCTTTGGGACAATTTTGTGAAATTTCCTTTAGAGAAACAAATCCAGTCTTATCTGAGATTAATTCTTGTGTGAATCCAAGTTTAGAGTATTCTCCTCAAATTTTACTGGCAGAAGATAATGAAGATAATATTTTTACAATCTCGAATTATTTAGAGGTATTAGGATACCAAATTATCGTAGCAAAAAATGGTTTTGAAGCAATTACACTTACTAAAAAACATCTTCCCGACCTAATTTTAATGGATATCCAAATGCCAGGAATAGATGGACTCGAAGCTACTAAGCAAATTCGATTAGACCAAAACCTCCTGAAGATTCCGATTATTGCGCTGACAGCTTTAGCCATGCCAGGCGATCTCGAAAAATGTTTAGCAGTTGGGGCTAATGCTTATCTCTCCAAGCCTGTAAAACTGAAGCAATTAGCTAACTTAATTAAACAGTTTTTAGCCCCAAAATCATTAAGCCTTGGGAAACTGCCCAGTCTAAATCTTCAGGGTAAATTTTCATTGTGATTTATCTTGACTAGCTCGACTTAATCATGGCTTGAGTCGCGGAAATAGTCGAGATTTTGCGGGTATTTTAGTGTAGGAAAGGAAAAGAACGAACCGCAGAGGACGCAGAGGACGCGGAGGAAGAAGAGTTGCAGAGGGTTTTTGTGTAATTTGTACTAAATATTTGTGTTCGGAAGGTGGAGTTTGGTGTTTTGATGTTAAATTGTCAGGCTTTTTACTCGAACATTCGTGTTTTGAAGTCAAATTGTCAGGCTTTTTACTCGAAGTTTCGTGTTCGGAAGTTGAAATTTCGTGTTCGGGAGTCAAATTGTCAGGCTTTTTACTCGAAATTTCGTGTTCGGAAGTCGAAGTTTTGTGTTCTAAGGTGAAGTGATGGCACTTTTTACCAAAAAAAACAATAAAATTCTGTGACTGATGACTTTGCGCCAGAATAGGATGAGATTTTTCTTGACAAACAAAACCTGCTCTAATGGTTTATGTACAAAACTCCCCTATTATTTATAGGATGTTAGCTGCCCAAGCTAAATACTGTAGTTAACTAGGTACTTCTGCATGGTACTAGATATTTCTTCTTTGCCGTTGGCATTTCAATTTACTTCCCCAGGCCCGATTTTGGTGAAAATTGGCCCATTAACTATTCGCTGGTATGGCTTATTGATTGCTTCGGCGGTGTTAATTGGTGTCAGCCTGTCTCAGTATTTGGCAAAACGCCGAAATGTTAATCCAGAGTTGCTGAGTGATTTGTCAATTTGGCTGGTGCTTGGGGCAATTCCCGCAGCACGACTATATTATGTTTTGTTTGAATGGGCGGAATATGCCAAACGTCCAGAGAAGATTATCGCTATTTGGGAAGGCGGTATTGCTATTCACGGTGCAATTATTGGTGGAACTTTAGCCGCTTTAATTTTTGCCAGACTCAAGCGGGTTTCTTTTTGGCAACTTGCAGATTTAGTTGCACCTTCGTTGATTTTAGGACAAGCGATCGGGCGGTGGGGCAATTTCTTTAACTCGGAAGCGTTTGGTCGTCCGACAAATTTACCTTGGAAGCTATTTATTCCCCTAGAACGCCGCCCTCCAGAATTGGTGAATTTTGAATACTTCCATCCCACTTTTTTGTATGAATCTTTGTGGGATTTGATGGTGTTTGCTTTGCTACTAAATTTATTTTTCCGAGGCGTGATGGGGAAAATACGCCTCAAAATCGGCACTTTAATTATGGTTTATTTAACCGCCTACAGCACAGGTCGCTTTTGGATTGAAGGTTTACGCACTGATAGTTTAATGCTGGGGCCGTTGAGAATTGCCCAAGTGGTGAGTTTAACGGGTATTATTGCTGGGTTATCTGGGTTAGCTTGGTTGTATTATCGTAAACGCCCATTGCCTGATGTGGTTGCAACTACTGATTAGGCAGAGAGTAGGGAATGGGGAGTCTTGATAAAACCTGGTATTTTGACTCAGCACTTTTAAATAATAAAAAATGCCCCAGATTTTACTCTAGGGCTTAACCAGGGTGCATCTACCATTCCATTCTTCTCTAGTTAGGGGGTTAATCCGGAAGGTTACTGAGAAAATGCCCAAAATTTTTTTTGAGATTTTTTGATTTACGGGTAAATACGTAAAAAATATTTAAGTGTTTGTATGGAAACTCATCCAAATTCTATCAAAACAGCAGTTTATATTGTGGGGGCAGGGCCGGGAGACCCAGATTTATTAACGGTTAAGGCGCAAAAGTTGTTATCTCAGGCAGATGTAATTTTATTTGCAGATTCTTTAGTGCCTGAACAAATTTTAAGTTTGTGCCGAGTGGATGCGGAAATTATTCCGACTGCAAATCAGACTTTAGAAGAGATTGTAGCGTTGATGGTGGAACGGGTGCGATCGCAACAAAAATCTCTTGTGCGTCTCCACTCTGGCGATCCTAGTCTCTACAGTGCAGTTCACGAACAAATGCAAATGTTAGCTGAGGCGGATATTCCTTTTGAAGTCGTCCCCGGAATTAGCGCGTTTCAAGCAGCCGCCGCCAAACTCAAGGTAGAGTTAACAGTTCCCGATTTAGTCCAAACTATCATCCTGACGCGCATCAGTGGACGTACCGAAGTCCCCGCCACAGAAGAGTTAACTAGCCTCGCAGCCCATCAAGCTAGTTTATGCTTATACCTGAGTGCGCGGCACATCGAAAATGCCCAAGCTAAATTACTCGAACATTACCCGAGTGATACGCCTGTGGCTATTTGCTTCCGCATAGGTTGGCCTGATGAAAAAATTCGCGTTGTCCCCCTTAACCAAATGGCGGAATGCACCCAGCAAGAAAATCTCATTCGTACCACACTTTATATAATTAGTCCGGCACTGAAGGCAACAAACGGGCGATCGCATTTATATAATCCTGAATATCATCATTTATTTCGTGGTTAGTCAAACGAATCACAAATGACCAACGACAACCTACTTCGATAAACTGAACAATGTAAATCTCTAATTCAGTGCTATGCCATTAATTAAAGTACAAACTTCTGTATCTGCGCCTGCAAAAGCTGAAGTTGAGACAATGCTAAAAAGTTTGTCAGGGAAGTTAGCCAAACATTTAGGTAAGCCAGAATCTTATGTAATGACAGCGTTTGAAGCAGATGTTCCTATGACTTTTGCCGGGACGACAGACCCAGTTTGTTATATCGAAATTAAAAGTATTGGTTCCATGAAGGCAGACCAAACCCAAGCAATGAGTCAGGATTTTTGTCAACAAATTAATCAAGCTTTAGGCGTACCCCAAAATCGCATTTACATAGAATTTGCCGATGCGAAAGGTGCAATGTGGGGCTGGAACAGCACAACATTTGGTTAGTTTTTGAGTTGTTGACAGATGTAAGATTACCGATACCCACGGGAATACTACTTATAACGTATCTCGTGTGGTATCTCTATGATGAATGATTCTATCCTGGGCGATCGCCATCAAAAATTTTTTTCTTCCATTCCGAAAAATTGTCCGTTGAGTTTGAAGCTTAGAATAATCAAACTTCAGAGTTCTACTATGACCAACTTTCAACAGATCCAAAATAAATCATTTTCCTTAATTTTAGCTGCAACTTGTGGCGCAGCTTCACTATTAACTGGAATTGCCGGAACTTCATCTGCGAGTGCGGCACAACTAGAATCTACTCCAGTTTCAGCAGTCAATAGTCAAATAATTGCCAAAACTTCTGTTTGTCCTCGCTATGCAGGTGGAGGAAGGTTAGAAGCTTATTTTGAAACTACTAATTTTTACATCCATATTTGTAATAAAAACGGCAATTTATTTTATACGGGAATTTCTAAATCAACTGGTAAAGGTATCCGTTCTCTTCCTGCTTACTCAGAAGAAGGTACGGGATACGTGGCCCCGAATAAAAACTATGAATATGTAGTTAATGGTGCAAACCTTGAGATTGTCAAAAATGGTCGGGTTATTCAAACAGACCGAGTAGTTAAGTATGTCAGTGGTTACTAAAAAGTAAATATTAGGACTCATATTTGATTTGGGAAAAAACTCAGTACCCCCTCAAACTGGCTGCTTCCCTGTTTCCTGTTTCCTTCCTAAAATATATTCATTAATCAAATCAGATTCCTCTATGTAATTTCTGGGCGTAAAAGCTTAGGATAGAGATCCATATCTCAACTCGTAAGTCTTTTTCTATGTCTGCTACGCCATCAATTTCTCAAGTTGACTCACCCGCTACGCAAAATTTAGCAATTCCTCCTTTACTCGGTGCTTCGGTTAGCGAGTTAACTGCTTGGGTAAAGCAGCAGGGACAACCAGCTTACCGAGGTAAACAGTTACATGATTGGATTTATCATCAGCAAGTGCGATCGCTTGCTGATATTTCCGTTTTTCCAAAACAATGGCGTGCAGAAATCGCAGATATCCCCATTGGTCGTTCTACCATCCATTACCGCAAAGTTGCACCAGATGGTACAGTCAAATATCTGCTGCAACTAGCTGATGGGCAGATTATCGAAACTGTAGGTATTCCCGCCGATAAGCGATTAACTGTCTGTGTTTCTACCCAGGTGGGTTGTCCGATGGCTTGCGATTTCTGCGCCACAGGGAAAGGTGGCTATAAACGCAACCTCGACCGTCACGAAATTGTCGATCAGGTATTAACTGTACAAGAGGATTTTCAAGAACGAGTTAGCAATGTTGTGTTCATGGGTATGGGTGAACCGTTGCTAAATACAGATAATGTCTTAGCCGCCCTCACATCCTTAAATCAAGATGTGGGTATCGGACAGAGGATGCTAACGGTTTCTACAGTCGGAATCCGCGATCGTATTCGTCAATTTGCCCAACATCATTTGCAAGTTACTCTAGCAGTCAGTCTCCACGCCCCAAATCAAGCCCTCAGAGAACAACTCATCCCTAGTGCGCGCCCCTATCCTTTAGAAGATTTACTGGCGGAATGTCGGGAATATGTAGCAATTACAGGCCGCCGTGTAACTTTTGAATATATCTTGCTGGCTGGTGTGAACGATTTGCCAGAACACGCCTTAGAATTAGCACAACATCTGCGCGGCTTCCAAAGTCATGTTAACTTGATTCCTTATAATCCAATTGAAGAAGTGGATTATCAACGCCCTAGCCGCGATCGCATTCAAGCTTTTGTCAACATTCTTCAACAAAAAAACATTGCTGTGAGTGTGCGTTATTCTCGCGGTTTAGAAGCTGATGCTGCTTGTGGACAATTGAGAATGAATAAAAAGTAAATTGAATTCTGAAGTCTGAAATTAACTTACACATACTTCATCATTTTTGCCTTTTTACTTTTTATCTTTTACTTAGTTGAATTCCTGGGGCATAAGCTTCAACTACTTTACCAGTGCGCGTGCAACTAATCATCAAGTAATCACAACTTGAGCATTGGGTACGTGTTAATTCGCTGTCCAAAATATAATAACGCTCTGCATTACTACCACAATTTGGGCAGTAAATCTTGTGTACTGTCTGCATTGTTAATCCCCTGGATTTAATTGATGTTTATTTTGGTAGGACTGTTAGTTTAACCTAAAATTTTGGCTCTCACCAACGTAACAAACAGCCGGAATATTGGCTGATATTCTTAACGAAAACTTTAGCTAATAAACTTTTGCTATGGCTTGATTAATTATCCTAATTTATATGTGATCTTACCATCCCACTTTGGATATATAAATTTACTATAAAGTAGGTTTAACTTAGAAATGGGATGATCCCTATGCTTAAAACTTTGAAAGAGCTTTATTTAGAGTCAACCTAAACCATAACAAAGGTCTTTATGTATTCAAAAGTCAATTGCCAATGATTACTGTATCTTTGGTAACAAAATTGCAGCCTTAAACTTTACTTAATGTTTACTATGCTATGGATAGATACTTTTGATAGATGTATTTGTCGATGAGTAAATTAGAGTTGTAATGTTATTTCACTCAATTCTTGAGCCAAATCATTTTTCTTGCTGCTTCTGCATCCCTAAATGTATCAACCTGAAAATGAAGCAGGGTAAGGCAACTAAAATTGACTAATTTATCGGGGTTTTGAGCAAATTTGGCAGTAATGGTAATTTGATAGTAAAAGTAGCACCTTGATTTTCACCGCGACTAGTAGCTTGAATTGTCCCTCCATGTAGTTCTACTAAATGCTGAGTAATTGCTAAACCCAATCCCAAGCCACCTTTTGTGGGAATGCGATCATCTTGACGGTAGCGTTCAAATACGTAAGGTAGAAATTCTGGAGTAATGCCAATACCTGTATCACTGACGCTGATTTCAGCAGTATTTTCATAGTGCAGAAGTTTCACTTCGATTTGCCCGCCTGCTGGGGTAAATTTGATGGCATTGGAAAGTAAATTGCCCAAAATTTGTAGCAGGCGATCGCTATCACCTATCATGAGTGGTCTAGCTTGATCAATTGCAGAGATCAGACGAATATTTTTAGTATTCGCTTCTGGGTAAACAGCTTGGATGGCTGCTCCCACAATCGCGGCTAAACTAATTTGTCTCAAATCTAACTGCAACTTTCCGCGCAGAATCTTTGACATATTCAGCAAGTCTTCTAGAAGTTTTGCCTGAGATTGAGCGTTGCGTTCAATCGTTTCCAGGGCGCGGTGAATGCTTTGTTGATCAAATTCTCTAGTCCGTAACAGTTGTGTCCAGCCTAAAATTGCATTGAGAGGCGATCGCAAATCATGAGATACCATCGCCACAAACTCATCTTTGGTGCGATTTGCTGCTTCTGCTTCTGCACGGGCTGTTTTTTCTAGTTGTAACAGCTGCTGACGTTCTGCTTCTATGAGTTTGCTTTGAGTCAGATCCAATACAAAGCAGACGCTATAACCTTCTTGATCTGTATTATCAATCCGTGCAATGGCTAAGAGAACTGGTACGCGTGTACCATCTTTGCGAATATATTCTTTTTCAAAGGGAGTACAAGCCCCATGCAGCTGCAATTCGTAGATTTTTTGCTCATCAAGAGATTGGTATTCTGGCGGCGACATCAAATCCCAACGCACATTTCCTGCTTCTAGGTCTGTGGGGGTGTAACCTAACATTTCTAAAAAAGCGTCATTGGCTTCATAAATGCGACCACTAAAGTCACCAAAATAAACGCCCACTATATTAGATTCTATGATTCTGCGAAACTTGGTATCGGTTTGACGCAGAGCCGCTTCTTGATGTTTGCGATCGCTGATATCTGTGGTACTGCCGACTGCTCTAATCATCTGCCCGTTGCGATCGCGTGTAATCACTCCTTGGTCTAGCACATACCGATATTCATTATTTTTATCCCTGACTCTATATTCAAAAGTATAGTAGTTATTGTCAGCAGCTATATTCTCGAATTCACGAGCCATACGTTCAATATCTTCAGGATGAATCTTTTCTTTCCACCAATCAAAAGTTGCGTCTGCTTCTTGAGGAGTGTAACCAAAAAGTCGAGTTAATCCTTCCGTCCGTTCAACCACACCTGATTGAATGTCCCAATCATATATCAGACAGTTCACTGCGGCCGCAGCTAATTGAAAACGCTCATTGCTGAGGCGTAACTGTTCTTCAGTTTGTTTGCGGGTAGTAATATCGTAGCTAGTTCCCACTATCTGACGCGGCGAACCATCATCATCCCTCATGAATATAGTATCTCGACTAAAAAACCAACGCCATTGGCCATCGGCATTCTGCACTCTATACTCCAACTCTCGAATTTCACCATCTTGAACATTGGTGAATTCTGTTAGGTGTGTATAAAAAAGCGGTAAATCTTCTGGATGGATTAACTGGATTAATAACTTCCCTTCTGAATCTTGAATTTGCTCGACAGTGTAACCAAGCAAACTCTGAACTTGACCATTGAGATAGATACTGCGCTGTTCTAACACATCGTAGACATATATAATCCCAGGTATTGTTTCGGCTATACGTTCAACAAACTTTTGCGTTTGTTGTAAGCGTGCTTCACTTTTTTGCAGTTCTTGGCGTAACTTCACTTGAGCAACTGCTGAATTAATCGTAGATTGCAAACGTTCAGCCGTTGTCTGTTCCTTTACCAAATAGTCATAAGCTCCACTTTTCATTGCCTGAACAGCTACAGTTTCATTGCCATACCCAGTTACCATGACGACAGCCGGCATAAGTGATGGTGCTAATGTCTGTAATTCTGCCAGAAATTCTAATCCATTCATATCTGGCAGTAAAAAATCTAATAAAATACAATCCGGTCGAAATTGATGATATATCTCTAAACCTTTGTTTCCTAACTCCGATTCTAAAATCGTATAGTTGTATACCTGATTTTGCATTAGATAACGACGATAAAGCTCGCGGTCTTCCGGGGAATCGTCGATAATTAATAGGGTCGGCGGTTGCACCATGACTAATTAGTTACAGCATCAGGAAAAATCACAATATCTAGCTAACCAGTGATGAAGCTTTAAATTGTTTCTACCAATCAGTAATAGTGATTGGTTTCAAAATATAACTAGCCACACAATACCGATAGATAACATATTTTTATATCTTTTGGGTGATAATAGTTTGTCAATACCCCTAAAGGAATATATTTGAGAAACTCATTTCACTGTATATCGGTGGCAAACTTATTTGATTGACAAATTTATTCATCAAGCTAGGGAACAGGTAGCGAGGAAAAGAAATAGATGTTTTGGGGTAGGATTCAGGGCTGCTATATCATTGAGGCTCGGTATCCTCGAAATAATCTCAGGCAATATCAGGATCAGCACCACATAAAACCAATTCGCAATTCGCAATTCGCAATGACGCGACGCTCGTTCCGACGCTCAAAGATTCGCTAACGCTTCGCTATCGCAGGCTCGCTAACGCAATTCGCAATTAAACTAAGCCACCCACAAGGGGTGGGGTTTTTACCTACCTTGGGAAATAAGGATTTTTGCGCCCACTAGGGGCGAGGTTTTGAACCTAACTTTTTCTGATAAAACTTAAAAAGATATTATCTTTTATAAAATTATATTTTAATTTAAATCTCAAAATATTAATATGAATTTACAAAAACATTAAGATAGATGAATTTATCAAAAAATGCCCCTAAAGCAATTACTAGCCTCTATCATCAAATAGTGTCACTCTCATGCAGAATTTAATTATTGAAGATGATAAATTTGTCGAACAATAAATATTTGATTTCAATGTTAATTCATAAGTAATATTTTATATATCAAAAGTATGATAATCAATTTTCTTTGATTGAAAAGCTTATTCGTCAAAAGATAAACATAGAGTTATGGCAACAAATTTAGAGCAATCCTAAATCATTTGTGAAATTCTCTTTCTTCGGTTTTTTCTCCTTCTTTGTGTTCTTTGCGTTCTTTGTGGTTCGTTAAAAAGAATATTGTTTCACAACTCAGATAGGATTGCTATATGTCTTAAAATAGCATTTAAATAAATTACAAGTTTTTCCCCACTAAGACATAGAGTTATATCTTCAGAAATACACCTTTAGTTAGAGAATAATCAACTGTATAATGATGACCCATTAGACATATTATTAACTACAGTGTAATTTATTTTGTATGGATATAAATATTGACAAAATTCAATTAAGCTAGTAATTGAAGTTGCCAGCTAGTAGGAAATGGTAAATTGCCAAAATAGTCAAGTAAATAAATATATTTTGCCTGAAAACAGGTGCGATCGCAGTAAAATTAGAGATAGTATGGTTGCCGAGGAAAAACAACAAGTAAAGTTGAGAAATTCTATTTTTTTCACAGTTAACGGAGATTGTATGGAAGCTCCTCCACTTCTGGCAGGTTTAAATGTCTTGGTAGTTGATGATGATGATGATAGTCGCTTTTATGTAACTACCGTCTTAGAAGCAGATGGAGCGAATGTTGTAGCAGTAGCATCAGCCGCCGCCGCACTAGAAGCACTGAGCCAGCTACAGCCAGAAGTTTTGGTATGTGATATCGCCATGCCTGATGAAGATGGTTACACACTGATCCGCAAAGTGCGATCGCTTAAACCAGATTTAGGTGGAGAAGTCCCAGCCGTTGCTTTAACAGCCTATGCTGATAGCGAAGATCGTATCCGTGCTTTAGAAGCTGGTTTTCAGACCCATGTAGCTAAACCAGTTGACCCAACCGAACTAGTAGAAATCATTGCCAATTTAATTGCTACCTGCCGCAATTAGTCATAGTTGTGGGTGTATGTCAGGTGCAAAGAACAACGAGGGAGACGATAACAAATGACTATTGACCAAAACTAATTAAAACTAATCTGCTCAGATTTATACTCTGGTGGCTCGACATGAATCATAATTCTCACAGGACGAAAGCGTTCTTCGAGCCTTTTTTCAACTTCTTCAGTGATGTGGTGTGCAGTAGCAACATCTGCTGCATCCACTATCAAATGCATTTCAATAAAAACTTGCCGACCTAAAAGACCTCTAGAGGCAATATCATGACAGTTGATCACTCCAGGTACAGAAGTTGCGATCGTATGAATGCTTTCTGGAGTAATTGCCATTTGATCTACCAACCAAGGCAAATTAGCTTGTAAAACTGACCAACCACTCCAAAATACCAACAAAGCCACAGGAAAAGCTAAAAAGACATCGAGCCATTGATAGCCTAACCAAACCCCAATCAATCCACCGATAACAGAAATTGTCACCCAAACATCACTCATTGTATGGGTAGCATCAGCAATTAAAATTGGGCTACCTACACGCCGACCTACTCTGCGTTCGTAAAAAGCCACAAAAATATTCACACCTAAAACAATGAGCAATAACCACAATTCAGGCGGTGAAATATTCACAGGTTCACCACCTTTAATAATTCGCTCAATTGCTCCTTGTAAAATTTCAAAGCAAGCTATACCTAAAAAAGCTGCTATCCCTAAAGCACCAACAGCTTCAAATTTTTGGTGTCCGTAAGGATGCTCGCGGTCAGGATGTGGAGAAGAAAACTTACTTGCAAATAATCCTAAAACATTATTGGCACTATCAGTAACACTATGTAAAGCATCAGCTAACAAACTTAAAGAACCTGTCCAATAACCTACAACTGCTTTTAAGGCCATGACAAATAAATTCAGTAGTAGGGTAATAACTAAAACTCTTCTAACAGTAGCGCGATTATCTTCAATCATAAATATTTTTTACAGCACCTTCTATGACTTCTAAGTGTAAAACTTAAAACTCAACTGTGATAGAGCCAATTTTTCCTTAATTAGAATTATTCTCTATACCCATTCAAGATTTTATTGAAACCTATTGAGATTTTTTCTAATTAATTGCATCACAAAGCTAGTTATTTATCAGAAATCATGAAGTAAATAGCCAGAGATTTTTATCATTAATTAATAGAAATTTTTCATTAATTTTTTTATAAATTATTGAGCAATTTCAGACAACCAAGCTATTACACCTATGAGACATCACATAAAGGCCGCAGGTGGACAGCTTCCTGTAACATAAGTAAGTATCAAAAAAATGTAATCAAGCTCATGTCTTCTACTCCTTTGACATTGAACTTAGTTGAAGGTTCAGTCTCCTTCAGTTTTTCACCTCAAGCTGCACGGGAATTACAGGCGGCTATCGCTCAATTAATGGAGCGTCTAAAAGCGATCTCCGCTAAACCTGCTGCTAGTGGTGCTAAAATCAATCCCCAACCGCCACTAGAATATCGCTACACTGGTGAAGTATTTTTAGAAATATTCTGCAATCCCAATATTTGGCCTACTCCCTTTGCGGCTAAAGTCTTACTGACAGTCCGTGATGTCAGCATTCGCTTAACAACTGAAGCTGAACTCACGCGATTGATTGAAGATGTGAATCAGTATTTAGAACAAGTAGAGTAATTATTATCTTGAAGAGACGTTGCATTACAGCGTCTCTAGCAATATTGGTCACAAACATTCAGAAGTTGCTTTTGCAGAAATAATATAAAAAATTACCGGAGCAGTGTTTTAAATTTTACTGCTCCGGTGGGCTAAATTTACAAATTATGAAACTAGACTTACGCAACAACTTTTTTCGATAAATTCGCAAACGCTGATAAGGAAAGTTGCTTAACTCAAACTTTAATGCTTAATTTGGGAAGGAAAATATATGAGACTCTGGATCGGGTAATATTTCTCAAAAGCAGAGACTGTACCTCAAAAGGTTGGGCGGTCAATTATTCTTTGTCAATTCTAAACATCCAAAAATATACTCCCAATCCAAAATCTGGAATCACAGCCGGATTAGTTAGTCGTTGTCCCATTGTTCACGACCAATGAGGTCGCCAATGCGATCGCGCAATAAAAAGTCGCATTTCTCTAATTCACATTCAACACAAACCCACTCTCTCGCTGGGATGTATTGGCAGAGTGTATATATTGGCTGTTGTCTGCTAACCATCCCCTTCTGCACCAGTCGGCGTGCTTCGTCTTGGATTACATCTAGAGAGTAGTAATTGATAGAGGGCACCGTATTCACACTCATGATTTGTACTCACACATTTATACGTAGATAGTATTCCCACTTATAACGGGGAACGAACATGACAGACATTTAACTTGTGGTTAGGGTTTTGTATTTTGCTATACGGAACTAATTTCATTTTGACGCTACACCCACTCAAATTATCTAAAGAAATGTTGAGAAAGTCAACATTTTCTGACATTTGCTAAATCCTCCAGGAAGCTAAAAATCCTGCGGTAGCTGAGTTTACTTTTGTTCTGGATTATGCTTCCTCCATTAAAAGAGTTTTCCAGACTCGTAGTAACTGCCTTAAAGCATAAATTGGCGGGAAAAAATATTCACCTCAAAATTCAGGATTTATCTAATCATGTTTCATCCTTATTTCCAATGGTTGGTATATGTGCATAGCCATACAACCTAAAAATCGCATTCAGCCTATGAGTATAAACTGTTGCAAAATTTTATGGTTAACGTACATTAACAGAACTTGTACAGCATTACATATTAAGAATTTATTAAACCTAAGTAAAAACTACTGTGTTATTTGCAGCACAGTAAATCTCAGAATTTGCGGAGAGTAACACTTATAAATCAGGCACAAAATTTTCAGGGAATTTCTAACCCTACATCGCTTTCCCAACTCCAGACTAGTGAAATTTCTGAGTACGGAATTATGAATTCTCAGTGAAACACTCATTTGTACTGCCAGTAAATATATCAGGTGATAACATAATCGTCTTTGTAACAATATCGTAATATTACTGAGACTAACTAAGCGGCTATCAGCTGTACTATGTACTATTACCGACCAAGCCCCGTTAGGGCAGAGTAGAGAGTGGCTAACAGGTGGAAGTTTTTTACCTGCTGCCCCAAAAATATTGATTTAGGGTGTAAGGGTGTGGGGGTGATGGAACTCTGATTCAATTGTGATTTTTAGAGTCATTACACCCAGTTGCAACAGAAAATCTTTGTACGTCAGTCCTACTTAACTGAACTGTAGTTAAGGCATAAATCTATCTAAAGCAGCCTTGAGTTGTTCAATTTCCACATCTATATTGCCGTCTTGGGCGGCTCTAGCAATACACTCAGTCAAGTGTTCATCTAAAACAATTCGCGCTACCCTATCTAAAGCACCTCGAACTGCGGCAATCTGTAACAACACATCAGGACAAGGACTACCTTGTTGCACCATTGTTTTAATGCCGCGAATATGCCCTTCTATGCGTGACAGCCGATTCACAATTTTTCGTAAGGACTCTTCACTATGAACGTGAGAATGACCAGACTCTCCATGCCCATGATGATGATTTGTGTCGTGAGTATGAATGTTTTCGGCTGGCTGAGAGATAGGCAAAGATTCTGGCGTTAATCGGTTTGATCCATTCATGGGTTATTCAAGCACTGGTAGTACTAAAATCCTAGCCTACAGTAAGGATTAGAGTATGGGGATTAATAACTGTTTGAGAAATGCGATCGCAAATAGAGTAATTTTGGCAAACTTTTGGTAACTACTTAAATTAGTTACAGCCAGCACTTTGAACTCAACATCAACGGTTATTGACTGTCCACTGCATTTGAATTGTTAGGCTGTTGTCTGTTGCGGCTTCTATATATACGGTTCAAGATGTAGAAAATTATCAACTACCTCGAAGTGGATATAGTTGAGAATCTGTAGAATCCCAAACAGGAGTTTCATCATAGAACGGTTTATCTATAACTTTATAAACTCCATGAATCTGCTTCATAGCAGTGATGTAAAACAAGATTTTGTCATGTCGTCTTATCAACGCAAGTCTAGATATTAGTTGATCATTAATATCTGGACGAACTGCACTTGGGATAGCAGCTACACCTCTTCTAATACAAGTTAAAAAATTGGTTGAATTTACTACGAATATGTGGACTGCCATCTTGATCTAAAACAAATAACTTAGCTTAGGTCAGTTTTAACATTCCTATTGTGTTAAGTAACTACGGAAACAAATTCAGCGTATAGTAAGGATTCATGAATTCCCTTGCTGCATCCATACAGCAGTACGGGCTGTGGCTGCTTTGAGTTCTGCTTCAACCAAGCTATCTAATTCTGCTTGTTTTTCTGGCAGCAATTTCTGTCCTTGATCCCGTGCTAACCGCCACAGACTCATTAACTCTGATAGACGTTCTTGTTGTTCAGCACTGAAAAGTGAGTCTGAACGAAAGCTTTGAATAATAAGTAGCGCACTGAATTCAATCTCATCCAATTGCTCAGTTAATGCATCCAGAGCTTGCCCCGCAGTTTTGCCGACAGAATGTTTATCTCCTGCGATCGCACGATAAAATTTATCACCGTTAGCATCAGAGATTGGCAAAATTGCTACTGTAGTCATGCTTCTCGCTTAAAATCACTCATCTTAAAATTATAGCTTTACCTAACTCGATGTTAGGTTACACAACAGCTACACTAGCAGCATTTTGACCAAATATGCGCGATCGCAAGTAGAGCTATTTTGGTCAACTCTACACTACTTCAATGGGTGATACCCGAACCTGATCAGGGTAAATCTCCATAATAGCTATTCAGTAAAATTTTCAATTAATTTGAATTATAGGTAGCTGATACCACTCCTCAGTTCCAGCATTAAGGAGAAAGTGAAACCCGAAGCAGTGAGCAAACGTCACTACGCAAGAGTTTCATCCTAGCTGTAAAAATAACTGTAGATAGATTTGTCACGACTAAACAACTATTAGGCTTCTAAAATTAGGTTGTGATTATGCGATTTTCCAAAGTACCCCGTTCTATACGTCAACTTACTACTCACGTTTTCGCCATATTTTTGGGAGTCTTGCTCACTGTTAGCACTCTGCGGGTGTTACCTTCTCAAGCCGAACCTGCACCCATTTCTGACAAAATTGGGGATGCACCAGAACTGATTGCTCAAAAACAATCGTCTGCGGCGGTGGCTATAGGTAATAGTAGTTTTGTCACCGCAGCGGTAAATCGTGTGGGGCCAGCCGTTGTGAGAATTGATACGGAACGTACAATTACTCGCCGTGTTGATCCTTTTATGGAAGATCCATTTTTCCGGCGCTTTTTTGGCGATAGTTTTCCGCAACAATTACCCTCAGAACAATTGCGCGGTTTAGGTTCTGGGTTCATCATTGATAAAAGTGGTTTGATTTTGACTAATGCCCACGTAGTCGATAAAGCCGACAAAGTTACAGTTCGCCTCAAGGATGGACGTAACTTTGAGGGCAAAGTTCAAGGTATTGACGAAGTAACAGACCTAGCAGTTGTAAAAATTAACGCTGGTAGAGATTTACCCGTTGCGTCTTTGGGTTCTTCTAATGCTGTACAAGTGGGAGACTGGGCGATCGCAGTTGGTAATCCGTTAGGCTTTGATAATACAGTTACATTAGGGATCGTTAGCACCCTCAAGCGTTCTAGCGCGCAAGTGGGGATTTCTGACAAACGCCTAGATTTTATTCAAACTGACGCAGCCATTAACCCTGGTAACTCTGGCGGGCCGCTGTTAAATGACCGTGGTGAGGTGATTGGAATTAACACTGCGATTCGTGCTGATGCAATGGGTATTGGTTTTGCCATTCCTATTGATAAAGCTAAAGCGATCGCTACACAATTAGAACGGAATGGTAAAGTCGCTCACCCCTATTTAGGCGTGCAAATGGTTACTTTAACCCCCGAACTTGCCAAACAAAATAACACAGACCCCAACTCTACATTTGAGATTCCTGAAGTTAACGGTGTTTTAGTTATGCGAGTTGTACCCAACTCACCAGCCGCTAAAGCAGGTATTCGCCGTGGTGATGTGATTGTTCAAGTGGATGGTCTAGCAATTGCTAATGCTGAACAGTTGCAGAACCTAGTGGAAAATACTAACCTTGGTCAAGCTTTGCAAGTTAAAGTCCAACGGGGTAATCAAACACAACAGCTATCAATACGCACTGCTGAGTTGCAAAATGCGACTTCGTAAGTACTGAGCAATTAAATTTGTAAACTTGGGGGTAGGTTAAAGCCTACCCCTATATTTTTTCTGATTTTTGCCAGATGTAGATCATGACTTTAGTCAAGTATGAATTTATGGCTGAAGTCATCTAAAGATTACAACTTTATTCACATCCTGATTTTTGCGGAGTTTCCTAAACTGAATATGTAAGTTGTTCAGCAATATCATTGAGAATTGGAAAATTATTTATACCTAAATACCACTGTCATTTCGTACTTAAATCGGAAGATTACGAAGTATTTTTTGCTCAGTGAACAGGCAAATTCTTGAAAAAATGACTGAATAACTCACCTCACAGAAAGTAAAGGAAATAAGAAAATGCTCAAACGTATTCTTGCTGGAACTCTGCTAGCACTCCCCCTTTCCATAGCTGCGGTGCAAACGCAAGCATCAGCCGCACAAGTGATTGTCGTCAGACCTAACAACCATAGAAATGTGGTAGTACGTAAAGTTGTCCGCCAGAGGTGGGTTCCGGGACATTGGGAAAGGACTCCACGCGGACGACACTGGGTTCCTGGTCACTATCAAAGATATTAAGCAAATAGCTGTATTTGGCAATGCCACTACAGTCTTTAACTAGATAACAGATATATACTGGGTGCAACTACTGAACTTGATAGTGTAAAACTACCTTTGATAAACAATAAGCAATTGCTGAAATAGTTGGTCATATAAACTTTAGGCTAACAGATCCAACAGATTTGTTAGTCTAAATTCTTGAGGATAATTTTTAAACTCACTTGCTAGTCGTGGGTAGGATATGGTAATTAGTCTGTTAGGACTGAAAAAAATCGCTATCTGACAATTAAGAAACTGACTAACTTGACGACTCGATGAATGCTAACAGTGTCAGAAATTAAAAAGAGGCGACTATAGCGATCGCTCAACTAAGACTTGATACCAAAATCTACAATCTACGAATGCTATACAGACGATTTGGGCGCACAGAATTACAGATACCCGTGTTTTCTTGCGGTGGTATGAGATATCAGTTCAAATGGCAGGATCTTTCTTGGGCAGAAATTCCTGATGATAACCAAAAAAATCTCGAAGCAACCATTCATCGAGCCGTTGAACTGGGAATTAATCATATTGAAACTGCCCGTGCCTATGGTACATCGGAAATGCAATTGGGAAAAATCCTACCCAAATTTCCACGAGAACAATTGATTGTTCAAACAAAAGTTTCACCTGTTGCTGATGCCAAAGAATTTCGTCGGACATTTGAAACATCGCTGCATAATCTTCGATTAGATTATGTAGACTTATTAGGTTTACATGGCATTAATAATGCAGAATTACTAGAATATAGTCTTCGTCCTGGCGGTTGTTTAGAAGTAGCAAAACAATTGCAAGCCGAAGGCAAAGTCAGGTTTATTGGCTTTTCCACCCACGGGGATACAGATTTAATTTTGCAAACAATTAACACCAATCAATTTGATTATGTAAATCTGCATTGGTATTACATTAATCAGTGGAATTGGCCGGCGATTTTAGCGGCTAACCGCTTAGATATGGGCGTATTTATTATTAGCCCGTCTAATAAAGGCGGTCAATTGTATAACCCACCGCCAAAATTAGTAAATCTTTGCGCGCCTTTGAGTCCGATGGTGTTTAATGATTTGTTTTGCCTGAGTCATTCGCAAGTGCATACATTGAGTATAGGCGCAGCCAAACCGCAAGATTTTGATGAACACTTGAAGACATTAGCGTTGTTAGATGAATCTTCCGAAATTCTGCCCCCAATTTTGGCGAGATTAGAAGCAGAAGCGATCGCAATTTTAGGAGAAGATTGGGTAAAAACTTGGCATACTAACCTACCTAAATGGGAAAATACCCCAGGTGGTGTAAATATTCCCATGATTTTGTTGCTCTGGAATTTAGCTACTGCTTACGATTTAGTAGAGTATGCCAAAACCCGATACAACCTCCTGGGTAATGGTAATCATTGGTTCCCCGGTAACAGAGCCGATAAACTCACCGAAGTAGATTTACGCCAGTGTCTTAGCCACAGCCCCTACAGCGTAAAAATTCCCCAAATTCTCGCCCAAGCCCACCAAATGTTGGGCGGTGAACAAGTAAAACGCTTATCAAAACAATAGATTTTAAACTATTATTTTATTCTCTTAACAAGAATAAAATAATAGTTTTTATCTGAATAATGTATTAATTAAAATCTCATAATCGCTTGTAAATTATCCGAGATTAAGGATAAGATACTCACGCATTCAAACATTTTCTATCAATCAAGTAAACAGCCCGATCATACTGTTAGTTTAGCCTATTAAAAACAGTTGAATTAAGCTGCTTTTTATCAAAAACTCATTGCTTGATAACAGAAAATAATTAAGTTTGACTCAAACTTTTTTAACAATTTTAATTCGGAAACTGGAGAGATTTATGGCTGTCATTACAGGTGATTCTGGTGATAATATCCTTATAGGGACTACAGGCAATGACATTATAAATGGTCTTGGTGGCAATGACCAACTCAACGGAGGAGCCGGAGACGACACCCTCAACGCGGGGTTAGGCTTCACAGACCAAGTAGATGGTGGTAGCGGTACAGACACCTTAGTCATTGATTACTCCAGTCTGGGAACCAACATCAGCAAATTTGGCAATTCCTATCAAACCACAGATAACCGGACATTCTACAGCAACATTGAACGCTTCCAAATCACAGGTGGTGCGGGGAACGACCAACTCATTGGTGAAGGATTCGACGACATCCTCAACGGTGGTGCAGGGAATGATGTCATCGATGGGGGTGCGGGGAACGACAACCTCCAAGGTGGAGATGGCAAAGACATCATTACCAAAGGAGCAGGCAACGATACAGTCGATGGTGGTGCAGGCATCGATACCTTAGTGGATGCGGATTTATCGGCGGATACCACAGGTAGAACCCTCGTGATTAACGGCAACACCATCGCCACCATATTTTCTGGCGGCAATACCTACCGAGGCTTGGAATATTTACGCAACATCACGGCAGGCAGTAGCAATGACAACATCAGCTACGGCACGTCAATTCCTGACGAAAACGACGATAACCAACTCAACGGAGGAGCCGGAGACGACACCCTCAACGCGGGGTTAGGCTTCACAGACCAAGTAGATGGTGGTAGCGGTACAGACACCTTAGTCATTGATTACTCCAGTCTGGGAACCAACATCAGCAAATTTGGCAATTCCTATCAAACCACAGATAACCGGACATTCTACAGCAACATTGAACGCTTCCAAATCACAGGTGGTGCGGGGAACGACCAACTCATTGGTGAAGGATTCGACGACATCCTCAACGGTGGTGCAGGCAGTGATTTTATCGATGGTGGCGCGGGGAACGACATTATTACTCAGGGAGCAGGCAACGATACAGTCAATGGTGGTGCAGGCATCGATACCCTAGTGGATGCAGATTTAT
>NZ_JACJRU010000040.1 GCF_014697425.1 Nostoc sp. FACHB-110 | reverse complement strand
TCCTGAGCCTATTTTATTAAATCAGATTTTTGCCAAGCTTACTTCTTTGGGACGTATTCATGCCGTTTCTACAGGCTTTAAAGCCTCGTAAATTGGCAACGGTATTGATATAATTACAGTCTTTTTAAACGATTGTATCGGTTATTCTAGCTATTTGAATCATATCCGCATACAGAACGGGCTTTCTCGACATCCAAAACGCTTGTTCCTCTCCCCCTGCGCCTCTGCGTGAAACATATCAACTAAGATGCTTAATATCCAAAAAAATACTTAATCCGATTGATTTAAAAACCATTGCTCAATTAATTCCGTGACAATATCGCTCATTTGTCGGTCTTGAGAAGCTGCTGCTGCCTTGAGTTGACGATGTAATTGTTTAGGTAAATAAATAGTTGTCCGCGTATAATCTGGATTAGTACTTTTGCTGCTAGCCGTTGGTTTCTCATCAATAGATGGTAGTTTATCTCTGAGTTGACGACTACGCGCAGCATCAATTAAATCATCAAAACGGCTCGTTTTTTTCTTATTCAAAGCAATCTCTTCCCTATAATAAATAATTTGATTCTTCTAACTTTTAACTTAATTCAATATCTCCTTTGCGACTTCAGCGTAACACCGCCAAGCAATTTGCGCGTAAGGGTCTTTTACAGCATTTACAGGAACCCCTTCTAAAGCAGCACGTTGAAAGACAGCCAGTCGGCGAATTCCTGTTTGAAATGTCGGTAAACCAGCACTTAATAAGGCACTTCTGGCTTCTTCACCCGCCTTATTAGGATGGGGTGGAATCAGAGTCAGCAAAATTTTATAGTTGGTTTTGAACTGTTGTAATAACTCAACCATTTGCAGTGTAGCGGCAATTGCGATCGCATCTGGTGTAGTCGGTATCACTAATAAATCGCATCCTTTGGCAATAGTTTTTAATTCATTAGTTGCCGGGCGGGCTGGCGTGTCAATCACTATATGCTCATACAGTTTTGCTAAACTCACACCTTGTGCTTCATCGGCAACTTTAAAAGGCAAACAACCACGGTTAGACCAATCTAAAGCACTGCGGTTTAAATCCCCATCTACTAATAGAGTGTCAGCTTTGTTCTGAAAGTACGCAGCCAAGTGCAATGCTGTCGTAGACTTGCCAACTCCCCCTTTAAATGCGGCGACGGTAACGATCATTTTTGTCCGAATAGAAAATGTGAGAATTTTATCATATGCTTAGATGTTTAAACTTTTAAACATCTAAAAGTTTAAATTTTTAGATGTTTAGTATAAATAAATTTTGTAATTAAAATATTCATATACTAAATTTACTATGTAATATGTGGGATAAAAGTATTAAATATTACTCATTGATTAATTGTAAATTAAATTTACAGATAGCAAAAATCGCTGGCTGTTTCCCTAGGGAATTTCAGCCAGGACTTCTCCCTTTGGGAGAAGCTACGCGTAGCTTGCTTCTCCGAAGGAGTACGTCGCTAACGCAATTAAAAAACTGAGATACAGCAAAGCTTTGGGGGTTTACATCTGTATCATATTTTTCGTGAAATGGTATAACTCTCTGAATTTGGATAGATAGACAGGTTTACCGAAAAGCCCTAAAATCTGAATTCAGAGAAGTAAATCTACTTATTCGTGCATCAACCCAAGCATAGTAAAGATTTTCTGGTGATTCCGCTCGAGTGGGAAAGCAGTCTATTAAGATAAGAAAGTCTTGAGTAGAGGTGGTAAAAAATGGATGTAAAGCTGATTCTAGTAGGGTTAACAGTCGTATTTTCTGTAGCCTGTCTATTTTTTGGGACAAAAAATGGATTTTATGATTCAGAGAACTATCACGGCAATGGCTCTGCACACTAAAAATAGTGCAACAGCAAAAAAATAAGCAAATTCTAGCTTTTGAGAACCAGTGCGGGTTTGCAAAAGTCGTTCTCTCCAATCAAAATCCATGTCTTGGGGTGTATGAGCGCACTATGAAGCTTAACCCTAGGTCACAAAAGCAAAATTGCCAGAATTCTTAGCTTTTGGGATACATCAATGAAGACCGGGTTGGAGGGGGGAAAGCATGAGGGATAATCTATCCGCATCCTCTCGCTTTGACACTGAAGAAACAGGAGTTGAATTAAACTGTTTTCCTTACAGTGTCCAGCATAATGATGAGGGTGTGTGTTTACTAGTCAAAATGGGGCCACACCGCATTTTGCTAGATTGTGGTCTGGGAAATATATCTCAGTTGCAAAAGGGACTAATCAAATCGGCTCGTCGGGGTAGTTCACCGTTACCAGCCGATGTTGTGTTGGTTAGTCATGCTCACCCAGACCATGCTAGAGGCGTGCTAGCTCTACACAAAGCTTTCCCACTGTTACCTATCTACGCCAGTGAAGTTACCACAAAGCTATTGCCGCTAAATTGGTCAGATAAAGATACCAAAGACATTCCGCAATTGTGTCATGCCCTGCCGTTGCGATCGCCTGTGGAATTATGCGAGGGTCTAGTAGTAGAGCTATTTCCCGCCGGACACCTACCAGGGGCAGTAGTTATCTTACTGACATATACAACAGAGCAGCGCGCTTACAAAATACTCTACACAGGAGACTTTTTCCTGTCTAATTCTCGGCTAGTCGAAGGTTTGCGCCTAGAAGAATTGCGCGGCTTAGATGTCAATGTACTAATTATCGAAGGAACCTACGGCACATCCCGCCATCCCCACCGCCGCAACCAAGAAAACCAACTAGCAGAACGGATTAATCGCGCGATCGCCGATAATTATTCTGTACTCTTACCCACACCAGCATTAGGGTTAGGACAAGAATTACTAATGTTGCTGCGGAGTCATCATCACTTCACCGGGCGGGATTTAGATATTTGGGTCGATGGTAATGTCGCTCGAGGCTGCGACGCTTACTTAGAACTGCTGGCTTACCTTCCCCCATCCGTACAAAACTTCGCCCGCCATCAACCCTTATTTTGGGATGAACGGGTGCGTCCAAGAGTTAGGCGGCTGCATCCAGATAAACGTGGTGTTGTTGGCCAGTCACCTTGTATTGTTCTGACTGACTCTACAACGGACTTAAATCTGTATTGTCAACCCAACACAGGGCCTTGGCTGATCCTCATGCCCGAAAAAATTGACATAAAAGTTAATAAACAATATCAAGTCCCCACTGTTCTAGAAAGTTATCTGCTAGCTCAACACAGTGATGGCCCTGGCACAACTCAGCTAATTCATAACTTGCGTCCCCAGCACGTTCTCTTTGTTCATGGTTCTCCAGCTTATTTAGCAGACCTGACTAGCTTAGAAGAACTGCAAAACCGCTATCACGTCCATTCGCCCCTCGCTAGCACCTTAGTAGAACTACCTATAGGCGAAACATTTGTCCAACCAGCCGCCCCAGAAACAAACTACGAAGGCGAACTGACAGAATTAGCCACAGTCATTACTATTACCCTACCTGAAGCGATTACAGACGATCCGCGTTGGCGGCAGTTTGCTGATACCGGGTTAATAGAAGCACGCTGGCAAGGAGAAGAAATTGTTTTGCGGGGATTGTCACAAAGAGAGTTGCTCAATCAAAGCAGCGATCGCTATACTTTATCTGACGTTGACTGTTGCGGTACTTGCCGACATCAAAGAGGACAGCGTTGTTGGAACCCTGCTTCACCCTTATATAACTTTAAAGTCACCTTAGAAGGTTATTGTCCAGCCTTTGAACGCACATCAACTACCGAGTCCTGAGTCAAGAGAAATTCATCTGCCTCACCCAGAACTCAGTACTGAGCATCGTTAGTTAATCGGGATTGGAATCGGTAAAACGGTTACGAATGCGTTCAGCCTCAGGACAATCTTCAGTGAGAAGAGGTTCGACATTACCCCGTGGTACGGAAGCTAATTTTTGAGTGACTGCGCCAATACTTTCGAGGCGAACCATTTCTTCCCAAGAACAAACTTCGTCTTCCTCTTCGGTTTCATAGCGTAGCGTCACCAAATCTCCTTCTATGTCGATGATGCGGGCGCGTTCTATCCAGCGTTGCTGGTCCCGCAAGAATACACATACCTCCCGCCCATCGCAACACAGTTGATAAATCTTGCGGTGTAGCATGTACTGCTTCTGCCTTTTTAAACAACTTACGTTAAACCTGAAAAAATTGGGTTTTACCCCACCATAAGATAACATCTCAACAGAGATTAGTTTCACAGTTCAGAATAAAGTAAGTCTACTGACCCAGCCCCAAGAGTTAAGTGATCATATTTTAATTTAGGGTAAATTTGGGTCATCAACTATTTACTGCTCCAGAGAAACTCGGTCTGTTTGAGAATTGTTAAGAGCGAATGTTTACTTCATAGAAGTCATACAATTCGGGAATCTTCCTAACCAGGTCAATAGCTGCTGGTGAGTTTTGACTATCATTATGTAATAACAAATACTCCAAAACAAGTGGTGATTGCGGTTGTGTAATTTGCCTACTTGTATTCATGGGCATTACTGGGAAGTCTGGGGACTCTGCTGTACTTTTACCCCTATGTATTTGATCTTAACTCATTATTTTGCTGACCTTCATGGTTTTCAACAACAACATCTCATGAGTTTTAGATTTTGGGTGGTTATTTGCTGATTTTGACATCAAGACTCGAATTAGGATAAGTGATTGACTGGTAAATAATGATTATCTGTACAATTGCTAGGCTCTCACACCTTTACGCCCTTGTCATCTTGACTCAGCCAGCTAGATTTATACTGATTGAGACATTCGATCAATCGCTCTGAAGCTCCCTCTCGCTTGATTTTACCTGCCATAACTGCATCGTATAGATTTGCTAGAGCCGTCAAGTCATCAACCTGATAGGATTTAGTCGCCAGCATTTGATGGAGCAGCCCCTCAGATTCAACACTAAGATATCCAGTTTGAAAAGCAGATTCAACGAGTACGCGAATCATTTTAATTAGGCATAATAAGCAATTTAATATCTCTAGTGTGGAACATTAAGTTGTCATCCTGATTGATGTTAAACAGCAATTACCAGTGATTAATGTTACAAATTATCGTGATTTATATCACTGTTATTTAATAGTGATGATGCTTCAAAATACTTTGATACTGTGGGTATCAAAAATATAATCACGTAAGTAGTTAAATAAAAAAGTATTGATATATACCTAAATATTTGAACTTTCTCAGAAACAAAGTGATTAAGCTAACCATCCTTGAAATAGCACCATTTTCAATGGTCTGAGGTGCTTATCTAGCCGCCACAAACTGCCGAAAATCTTCATCTTGTTGACTTAACTGTACCCAGTCAAGATTTAAGGATATGAATTTTTGTGCCAAGCGATCGCAAGCCGGACGTTCCGTTGCATAATGACCCGCATCAACTAAAATCAAACCGCGATCGCGGCTTTCTTGAAATTGATGAAATTTACAATCAGCAGTTAAGTAAACTTGCGCCCCTGTTTTAACTACCGCCGAAATGTAACTAGCTCCCGAACCGCCTAAAACAGCCACACGAGAAATTTTTTGTTGTAAGTAATTAGTTGGGTAAAAAATCAAATCGGGAGGGTTAAGGCGTTTTTGAATTACCGTCAGTAAATCTTGTAATGTCAGTGATGGTGCTAATACCCCCACACGTCCGTAACCCAAATCAGCAACAGTTGGTACTATCGGCTTAACTTCTTGCAGTTCCAGAATTTGGGCCAAAACATCAGCCGTACCATCTTGTACTTGATCGAAATTAGTGTGGGCAGTGTATATCCCAATATTATGAGTAAAAGCTAACCGCACCATTTCCGCGATCGCTTCACCACGGCGAAAAGATTTAGGAGGATGAAAAATTAACGGATGATGGGCAAAAATTAAATTAGCATTTTGCCATATTGCTTCTTCCATCACGGCCAAAGTTGGTGTCAAACACACCAAAACTCGCGCCGACTCCTGCAAAATACCAGGCTCAACTTGCCAACCACAATTATCCCAACTTTCACACCAAGCTGGATTCGCCCACTCTTCAAACCATGTAATTAAATCAGCAATTTTCATTTTCTTGTTAGCCCGAAATATGAACAACTAACTCCCGTGTATGGCTACGTTGTCGGTGTTCCCAAACATAAATTCCTTGCCAAGTGCCTAATACTAAATGACCACGATTAATAGGTATATGTTCAGAAGTATGAGTTAACGCAGAACGGATATGTGCCGGCATATCATCCGGCCCTTCGGCATCGTGGATATAACCACCTGATTCGGGAACAAGTTTGGCCATAAAATTAGCTAAATCTACCAATACATCAGGGTCGGCATTTTCTTGGATGACTAAACTAGCGGAAGTATGACGTAAAAATAAAGTGCAAAGACCAGTTTCTACACCTGATTCGGCGACGATCGCTTCTATTTTTGCAGTGATATTGTGAAATGATTTACCAGTAGTAGAAACTCTCAGTAACTTTTGAAACTGAACCATCTGTACAATAATTAACTATTCACTAATAATATATAGTAGTCCGTTGAGGAGTCACAGATAAGTCTACTCTTGATTTTCTGCTAGCATGATTATTTGATATTTCTATAGACTTTCTTAGGCAATCAGCAGCATTATTGATCAGTAATTTAGCTATATTATTAAATTGGCTAACTGTCGGGGTGGAAATTAGTGGCGATCGCTGATCGAAAATTGCCAAAAAAGCTAAAATTTGAGTAAAAATTTCAGTCAGATCGAGTAGACAATTGCTAAAAATAAACTATTCCCAAAAAGGCACTAGGGAATGTCGCAGTCCACTGAGGAAACGTAAACAAATTCACTCCCTCAACCGCTATAGATTTGCTAATACATCCCGTATTTTTACAAAAATTAATAGTTAATTTATTAAATTAAAACAGCGTTGGTGCTTTTGGACATTCCCTTGAGGTTGAAGTCTCAAGCATTGACGCCAAACAAAAGTTTCTCTAATCTAACAAGTCAAGGAAATTATTCCAATGGCACACCTGTTTGAGGCCTTTAGTATTCGTGAAGTCACCTTTCGCAATCGCATTGCTGTTTCACCCATGTGTCAATACTCTAGTACAAATGGGTATGCAAATGATTGGCATTTAGTACATTTAACTTCCCGTGCAGTTGGCGGTGCGGGTTTAGTGTTGACAGAAGCCGCAGCTATAGAAGCACGCGGGCGAATTAGTCCGCAAGATTTAGGTATTTGGTCAGACGAACACATAGAAGCTTTAGCGAAAATAGTTGCCTTAATTCATAACTTTGGTGCAGTGGCAGGAATTCAACTCGCCCATGCCGGGAGAAAAGCCAGTACAGCTAAACCCAGCCGAGGCGGAAAAGCCCTAGATGAATCTCAAGAAGGTTGGCGGCCTGTGGTGTCGAGTAGTGCGATCGCATTTAGTAAAGATAGCCCAGTACCAGAAGCCTTGAGTTTAGAAGGGATACAAGAAATTATTCAAGCCTTTATTACCGCAACCAAGCGCTCATTACAAGCAGGCTTCAAAGTCATCGAAATTCATGCCGCCCACGGCTACCTACTACATCAATTTCTCTCACCCCTAGCTAACCATCGTCAAGATCATTATGGCGGTAGCTTTGAAAATCGGACTCGTCTTTTATTAGAAGTTGTACAAGGCGTAAAACAAGTCTTACCAGAAGGATATCCCTTATTTGTTCGCATCTCCGCCACCGACTGGGTAGATAAAGGCTGGGACATTGAACAAAGTATTACACTGTGTGACAAACTCAAAACCTTTGGTGTAGACCTAATTGATTGTTCCTCTGGAGGGATTATTCCAGGGATTAGTATTCCAGTTAAACCTGGTTATCAAACCCAATTTGCCGAACGTATCCGTCGAGAAGCCAATATCTCTACAGGTGCAGTTGGTTTAATTACTTCTCCAGAACAAGCCGACAAACTAATTCGCACCGAAGCAGCAGACATAGTTTTGTTAGGACGCGAACTTCTGCGCAACCCTTACTGGCCACACTTCGCAGCCAAACAACTAGGACACGAAAAACTCTGGCCAGTACAATACGATCGCGCCTGGACGTAAAAATCTGGACTGGGTGTCAGGGTATAGGGATAATGGGTTTTGGATACATATACCCCTGTACCCTTTTTTAAAACCTGATTTTTTTCTCTTGCTTAGTGCCCTATTCCCTCTGTCCTGTATCCACTGAAATACCAAGCAATTCAAACTTGAGGGAGATGTAAGTGATACGCTTATTTTATAGTGTCTTAAGTAGTGTTACATAAATTAGGAGCATATACTCATGCATATATTAATGCAAGCAGCAGATTCAGTGGCAACAGGCGGTCAATTTCCTGTAGCTTTCACAGCAGTGTATGTAGTTGGCTTTATTGCTGCTGTTACCATCGGTTCCATTGCTTGGTACAATTCTAAACGTCCAGTAGGTTGGGAAAGCAAAGAACGTCCAGACTTCGTACCAAAAGTTGAGAAAGAAGAAACTCCGGGTCTGGGTGAACCGAAGTCATAATTAGTTGATAGTCAAGGGTCAATTGTCAAAAATAGCAAATCTAGACTTTTGACTGTGGACTATTAAGTTTAATTTTGCACTTCAACCCAACGACGATAAAGCGTTTGAATTTGTTTGAGCAACGAATTGTAAACGGGTTGAGTCGCATCCTCTTGTGCTAACTCCTGTAATTTATTCAGGAGTCTTGCTTCTTCAATTGCTACGTCACCATCGCTATAAATTAAGCCACTGATAGCTTCGATCAGATTTTCACAATCTTCTAGGCTAGGGCGATCGCCTAAATATTCCTTTACCCATGCATAGCATTCTTTTGTTTGCACAGGAACCAATTCGTAAAGCCAAGGCTTAATCTCAGGATCGGTAGACAGTCCCTTTGCTTGGGCAATTTCACGGAGATATTGCCGTTCTTCAGGCTGAATTTGGCCATCGATCCAAGCGGCTCCAATCAAGATTTTAACTAAGTTCTTTACGTTGGAATCAGTAACCATTGCTGCCTCCTGTGGTAGATTGGGGCTTCCATCAAATCGTACAATCCCAGTTAGTAATCACCCGGAATCATTGGTTTTTCTTAAGCGCACCATAAAAAAACCATCCATGTCATGCAGATGAGGCCAAAGTTTGAGCCAACCTTGCGGTGCAGAATAAATCGAGTCAGGCGTACCATTCTGAGGAGGCTCAATTTGCCACCCAGGATTTTCCGCCAAAAACAGAGAAATCACATTTTCATTTTCTACAGGATGCAGTGTACAGGTAGCATAGACAAGCACACCATCCTGTTTGATAAAGTTTGACGTATGCGATATTAATTGCTGTTGCAGTAGTGAAAGCTCTTGGATAGTTTGGGGCGTTTGTCGCCAACGTGCATCAGCATGGCGATGCAAAGTGCCTAAACCAGAGCATGGTGCGTCAAGCAAAACGCGGTCAGCTGTATTGTAAAATTGCGGCAGATTGCGGCTGTCACCAGTACAAATTTGAATGGAGTGTAAATTGAGGCGTTTAGCATTTGCTTGCAGTTTCCGCAGTCGAGACGCAGTGCGATCGCAAGCCCAAATTTTTCCGTTATCTTGGATTAATTCGGCAATATGGGTCGTTTTTCCCCCGGGTGCAGCACAAACATCAATCACCACTTCACCCTGTTGGGGGTCAAGAAAATGGCTGACTAATTGCGCGCTACTATCTTGTACTACCCACCAACCTTCGCTAAACCCAGGTAAATTTTGAATTGGCCCAGGGCTACTAATTAAGCGCAAAGCTTGGGGTAAATGAGGAATCCGCCTCACTAAAATCCCGGCTGATGTTAAAGCTGCTTCTACTTCCTCTAAATTAGTGCGGAGGGGATTGATCCGGAGGTCGATTGTTGGTGTTTGATTCATCCACTCACAGAGTTTTTCCGTCTCAACCACACCAATTTGGTCTAACCACATCTGAATAATCCAGTCAGGAAAACTATGTAAAATTCCCAAACGTTCCACTGGGTTATCTGGTAATTTCAGGGGTTCAACACAATTGTCAACTAGCCGCAGATATTGGCGTAGCAAACCATTGACAAAACCTGTGAGTCCCGAAAAACCATTTTGTTTAGCGAGTTCCACAGTAGTGTTCACCGCCGCCGAAGCGGGAATGCGCTCGTGAAAACGTAGTTGATACAAACCTATATGTAAGATAGTGCGGAGTTCGGGTGGTTGCTGCTGAGATTTTTTTGTGGCGAGTTGGTCAATTAATGCATCTAAAGTCCGTTGCCTTCTCACACTGCCATAAATTAATTCTGTCGCTAAACGGCGATCGCTATCTGGCAATTTTACTTTTTGCAACACTCTATCGACAGCAACATCAGCATAAGCACCTTTATGAACATCTCGCAGGGCCATAAAAGCTATTTGACGGGCGTTAGTCATGAAAACATTTCCCCTGTCTTTGGGGATGTATAAAATCTGATTGGGAAATTTTAAAATTATTTACCTACATTCTGACAAATTTTTTAGAATATCTCCCAGTAACAACCATAATAATGGTGACTTTTGAGTTTCTAAAAAACTAGATTATTATTAATAATTTGCGACCTGATTAATGTGCTACAGGTAAAGAAGTTGTCGTAATTTTTTCTTGGATAACTGTAGTTTTATTTATGTAATAAGGATTTCCTCTAAATCTCAATTGACAGGTTGCTTCTGGTGGAATTGTTTCAGGGGTTAGGACTTGAGAATCTATGCCACTTAAATAAGTACTTCCTCGATAACTTAGTTGATGGCTTTCTTGTAATTGGGATACTCCATTTGAGTGAGTTAAATAGGTAACACCACGATAAATTAAATGATGATCGGCTTTAATTTTGTTAACAGGCTGTTGGGTAAATTCGACTTGTATATGGTTGAGATTGTTTGTGCGATATTTAAAATTTGTACTAATCAATCCTGATAGCAATAGTACAATCAAAATCTGCCAAGGAGCTAAAACTAAAGCCAAAATCAGGCTAAGAGTTCCAAATATGCCTAGTAAATGGGCAATGTCGCGCTGACTGTCTTTTAATAAAAAATAGCCAGTGATTAAACAAGTACACACAATAATTAAAAAGCACAGCACCATTGTTCGTAACTTTTACAACTAAAAATGTAAAGTTTGTTGAATGTATTATATTTGATTGAAGACAAACAACTATTGTACTGCTGTTCAGTTTTTAGAGTTAGCGTAAGTTTAAAGTAAAAAAATATACTAAATCTAGATGAGATTTACTAGCGATCGCCGCTCAATCAAGAGAATTTTCCATATCAAATTTCTCAAAACTAAATAATCATAAAATATTCAGAGTGACGCATCAAGACAAAATTTATGGCATTTATTTTTTAAACTCTGTCTGTGAAAAATGAAAAAGACCTTTATTAGTTACAAAGGTCTTGGCAAAAATTGTTCATTCTGAACAAAATAAAATCTATTTTTCCCTATAATCTCTATCAAGATACATAAGGATTTACACTGCCAATTTCAAACTCACAGGCTCTAGAAACTAACTCTGGAGGTAACTTGTCAAAACTTACCAAAGGTAAGTGAGAAGAATCACTAAGTAATTCTTTAGCTAATAAGAAACCAGCAATAGTCCAAGTTTGATATTTCCTAGCTTGTTTGCCGATTAATCGGCCTTTTTTGCCATCATAATATTCGGGCCATTCATCGTCACAAATCCGAGATTGAGCAATTTCTACAGCTTTTCTGGCTAAACTTGTTCTATCAGTTTTAATAGCGGCGGCTGCCAACATCCACATCAAAACAGGCCAGCTGCCAGCATTATGATAAGACCAAGGTATATTTTTAGGGTCACATCCAGTGACAATTCTGTACTCTTCATCTTCCAAAGCTGGGAAACAGATTTTCATCGGCATATCTCCTACTAAATCGTCCCATCTTTCTTCAATCAAAGTCATGATTGCTTGTGACTGTTCTTCAGTCGCTAAATCTGAAATAACTGCCATCAAGTTACCCAAAGCAAAAAATCGCGTATCTAGCTGTGAAGGGCCGACATTACCAGCTAAATAACCACCTTTTCTCGGTAGCCATTTATCTAATTCGTAATAGGGAATAGAGTCTACATAGATGTTAAATAGATTAACTGCTGCTTTGCCATACTCTTCACTTTTAAAACGATAAATGGCATTTAGACGATTAATATCTATCCAATAATGTTGACGAATATGAGCGCATAAAAGGGGCAAACGATTATCAATTGCGGCGACAACATCTTGATTGCCACTACAAATTAATAGTTCTCGGGCCGCCCGCATTGCCGTGTAAAATAAAACTTGAATTTCTAGAGGATGACCATATATACCCATACGACGGTCAATCATACAAGCACCGTCAGGAACTAATAAAGTAGGATACATATCAAAACGATTCGCCAAACAAATTTCCATAATCAGCCGAATACCGTTTTGGAATTCTGGCTGATAAGCTATAGAAAAATCTTTTGTAGCGACAACGTAAGCCCGTAATAAAATAATCCACCACAAACAAGAATCAACAGGCGTAACTCTGGCGATAGCGTGTTCGCCGAAATCTGCTTCTAAATATTCTTCACCATTATCATTGACAACTTTAAAGCTAGCCGGAATTAAACCTCTACCTGGTTTATAAGCATCTAGTTGCCTTTCTTTAGGTTGTAACTTTAAAGTTTCTTCCAAAAAATTCCGAACGATATCGGTTCTACCTTTAGCCAGAAAAATTAAGGCAGAAGAAACAAAATCTCGAACAAAACACTGATCGTAATTGAGAGCCTCTACAGAATTATCATAGGCTGCTACTGTACCAATTGGTCGCCCTCGATAATAAAGAATCGATTTTTCTAATGCTTCCAAAGCCGCTTTTTCTATACTTTCATCAATTAATAAATTCTCTATTTGCATCGCTAAAAAAGCTCCATTAAGGTTATCGGTTTGTGGTAGATGCTCCTTCTTTTTATTTCTGCCATCCTCATCATAACAAAGAGAAAATATTGCATTTATCAGGCAATAAATTTTTCAACAGTTTATGATCAACTGCCTCAAAATCAGCAGTCTAAACGTAAAATCATCTGCTTTACTCAACTATTATTGTGGTGAATTTCTATCATCTATTATTCACCTCCAGCAATAAATAACTTTTTAAAATAGCTATATGAAATATATTTTTAGATTATTGGTGGCTCCGTCGTTCAGCCGGGAACTTCTTTTACCAAAATCCAATATATCTCATAGCCTATTTAATGTTGATGTAAAGATTAAATAGCTTTCAGTATATTTACGTATGAGGATTTATTTTTGGCAACTATAAAAGTATTTATTCCCCTATAAATTAATAATTTATAACGTTTTTTAAGAATGTGCAACATAAGTATCTGGAAAGCCTGAAATGTCAATATGCCTGAAGATGTAGGTGTAATATACTCTAGTTAGATTTTAGGAAAGAGTAGGTACAAAAGCTTAAATAAATCGAGTAAAAATACTCAATATTTACAGAAAATTTAAATTGGCTGTAGCTTGTACATATATAGGCTAATTTAATTTTATCTGTACCGTTCTTTTGGCGGATATATTTACAATAATGGCAATTTTTAAACAAAAATAGCTGTCAATTATTACACATATTTATCAGAGTAGAGCGCAAAGGCGATCGCGCCTTCATCAAAACTTTAGTTGTGCTTGAAATTGTCGATAAGCCTCGTTAATTCGTTGCATTGCCGCTTTAGCGTTTGCAGAACTATTAATATCAGGATGATATTGTCTAGCTAATTGCAAGTAAGCAAGCTTGACATCTTGAGAATGTGCCGTTGAATCTACACCTAAAACTTCCCACCATTCCTGATGCAGTAAAGAATCGAGATTCAATTCCTTCAGACCTTGCAGACTCCAGATGTTAATACTACCGCCGTTACCACCACTTACCAACATCTTGCCATCAGGAGTGAAGGTGATAGGGCTACAGCCAGGTAGAGTTTGTAATAAATTCCCAGTTGGGATATGCCAGAGTTTGATAGTTTTGTGAGTACTACTAGCTAAAATTTTGCTATCAGGACTGATAGCCAGAGATAAAACCGCCTCTGCTTGACCAGAGAAAGTATAAAGCCATTTTCCTGTTTGCAGATTCCAGAGATTTATTTGTCGATCATCACTGCCACTAACTAAAGTCTTACCATCAGGAGTGATAGCGATCGCATTAACTCTTGCTAAATGTCCCTGAAGAGTTTTGACACATTTCCAAGTTTCAGGTATTTCCAGATTTGAAGTTACAGTTTTTGATTCATTATTGACAGTAGAAAATTCAGTTTTCAGCGCCTGTAACTCTTCCTCAACCTCTAAAGCTGCAAATTTTTGCTTGAGATCCTCACCCGATAAAAATAAACCTAACTCTATAACAGCCGCATTATAGTCATCCATCTGCAAAACTTTTGCTTCCATCCGTTCAAAAAGTTGTGCAGGACTTTCTTTAACCTCAGATTCATCTAATAACTTAGCAAAACCATAAGCCGCCAGTCCTAAAACTGCACCAACACCAGCCATTGGTAGAGTTCCAATACCAAACGCCAGACCGATTTTCGGTGCAACTAAACCCATACCACCAACAACACTAGAAAAGCCAACACCACCAACCGCGCCAATTCCCATTGCACCAAAAGCCGCCGCATCTCCTACAGCTACCGCCTTGAAAGCACCATAAACAGCCGCACCAACCACAGCACCAGCACCAACTACAGGGGCAGTTCCAATACCCACAGCACCAAACCCACCTGCTAACCCCATTCCGCCAACGGCAGCAGAAACGCCTACACCCGCTAGGCTTCCTCCAGCGATAAATGCTGCACCCGTTTTAGAGTTTTGTATCATTTTTTGTTGCTATCAGAAGTTTTTTGAATAGAGTTTGCTAATAAATCTTATTTTTTGTTCTATATTTATGGGTCTAATAATTCCAGAACATTTTCTAAAGCCGTAAGATTTTGTTTAAGTAACCCTACTGTTATTTCCTGCTTCTGAAGCTGTGTTTTTAGAGTCAATGCAATTTTGCTGTTAACTTTGTTTTTGAGTACAGCTTTAACTGCTAGATTATCGTCATTATTATTCAGTGCTATCTGAGCCTTACTTTTCCATAATTTAACTTCGCCTTGCGCTTTGTCATAATCTTTCTGAATACCTTCTAGATTAGCAACAGCAATGTTTAGAGTTTGTCTTAACTCGCTAAGAGCTACTGCCAAAAGTGTTTTAGGATTATTTTTATCTGTGGCTTTATTTAGCTGTTTTGATGGTTGTAATAATTCTTCTTTAAGCCTCTGTAGTTCCTGATCAACATCTTCAAAGTTTATGAAAATAAGACCATCCGAGCTTGAAACCACTTCTGAATTAGCTTCAATCGGTAAAACTTTCTTTTTGTTGTTCTCTGATTCAGAAATATTTATTTCCCAAGATTTAAAGCTACTTTTAATATTTTCAACTTTTGGTTGTTGTTCTTCTACAAGATTTTTCAGCCTACTAGCTATTGCTTGATAGCGTTCTTTTTGAAACTTTGCTTGAGGAATTAAATCTTCACGACCTTCCTTTAAAGCAAGTTGATACCGTGCTTCCCATTTATCTGCTTGTGCTTGCGCTTGCGCGTAATCTCGTTGAGCGATTTTCTGGGCTGCACTGGCGTGAGTTGTGCCTTCACGTAACTTGTTCAGAGCATTCTGCGCGGCATCATTTTGTCCGTAGATATCCATAAGTATGTTTTAAGTGGCTTTAATTACTTACAGACTAAACAACCCCAGCTTTGATAGCCTCAGAATTATCAATGAAATCTGATTTTTTGACCCTTAAGTTTTGTGGAATGTGCAGCCTTCCGCTATCTTAAGTTTTGAGATAACAAAATTTCGCTTAATATGACTTCAGTTTCTCCTCACCAAAAAGCCAAAGCCCTAAAACCCGGTAGCCGTCGCCCAGCCAAAGAACTGTGCAGCGAATGTGGACTATGTGACACATACTATATTCACTATGTCAAGGAAGCTTGTGCGTTTATTACCCAGCAGATAGACACCCTCGAAACCCAAGCCCACAGTCGTTCGCGGCATCTCGACAACCCGGATGAACTGTACTTTGGCGTGCATCAAGAAATGATGGCAGCGCGGAAACAACAGCCCATCGAAGGCGCACAATGGACAGGGATAGTTAGCAGTATTGCCATAGAAATGCTAAATCGTGGCTTAGTGGAAGGCGTAGTCTGCGTTCAAAATACCAAAGAAGACCGCTTCCAACCCATGCCCGTCATTGCTCGCACCCCAGAAGAAATACTGGCAGCACGGGTAAATAAACCAACACTTTCCCCCAACCTTTCTATTTTGGAACAAGTAGAAAAATCCGGGATGAAGCGACTATTAGTGATTGGCGTTGGTTGCCAAATTCAAGCACTCCGGGCAGTAGAAAAGCAACTCGGCCTAGAAAAATTATACGTCTTAGGTACACCCTGCGTAGATAACGTCACCCGCGCCGGACTGAAAAAATTCCTAGAAACCACCAGCCGATCGCCTGAGACAGTAGTACACTACGAATTCATGCAAGACTTCCGTATTCACTTCAAACACGAAGACGGCTCAATCGAGAAAGTCCCCTTCTTTGGCTTAAAAACCAACCAACTCAAAGATGTCTTTGCCCCTTCCTGTATGAGTTGCTTTGATTACGTCAACTCCCTAGCCGATTTAGTCGTTGGTTATATGGGCGCACCCTTCGGCTGGCAATGGATTTTAGTGAGAAATGATACAGGCAAAGAAATGCTGGACTTGGTAAAAGACCAGATAGACACCCAACCTGTAATGTCGCAAGGAAACCGCAAAGAAGCTGTACAACAAGGGATTCCGGCTTATGACAAAGGCGTAACCTTACCGATGTGGGTAGCGAAAATGATGGGCGTGGTGATTGATAAAATCGGCCCCAAAGGTTTGGAATATGCGCGGTTCTCGATTGATTCGCACTTTACCAGAAATTACTTGTATGTGAAGCGGAATCATCCTGAGAAGTTAGAGGCGCATGTGCCGGAGTATGCTAAACGGATTGTTGGACAGTATAAGTTACCGGAATGATGTTTCGCGCAAAGGCGCAAAGGCGCAAAGAGGTTTTTGCGTCTTTGTGCGAAGTTCTTTTACAGTCCGTTGACGAGACGTGTAATACCGTTTTTAATCAATTCTTCACCGAAGTTAATCAGTAGTCCAAGACGTTTGTTAGTTAGGCGAAGGTAAGTAAGTAGTTGTTTCTTGTGTACTGGGTGTAATGTTTCCAAAGACTTGATTTCGATAATAACTTTGTCTTCAACAATCAAGTCTGCTCGGAAACCTTCTTCCAAGCGTATGCCTTCGTAAACCACAGGAATAGCCTGCTGCCTTGCTATCCAAAAACCCTGACTTCCTAACTCATAAGCTAAAACCGTCTCATATACAGATTCAAATAAGCCAGGCCCCAACTTTGTGTGAATCTTATACGCAGCATCAACAATCACCTTAGCAATCTCATTCTCATTCATAAACTTTGCGCCTTTGCGCCTTTGCGCGAAACAATTCTAAGCTTGGCCTACTGCTTCAATCGCCGCCTCTAGGGCGATCGCTACATGAGTCCAATGAGTCCCCCCTTGGCAATAAACTATATAAGGCTCCCGCAAAGGCCCATCCGCCGAAAATTCCAAGGTACTCCCCTCAATAAACGTTCCCCCAGCCATCACAACTTTACTCTCATACCCCGGCATAGCATCAGGTATAGGGTCAAGATAAGAACCCACAGGTGAATTTTGCTGCACCGCCTTACAAAAAGCGATTAACTTTTTCGCAGAACCAAGTTTAATTGCTTGAATCACATCACCACGGGGTGCAAGGGGCGCAGGATTTACCGGATAACCAAGCTTGTCAAACACATAACCAGTCAAAAAAGTTCCCTTCATCGCCTCACCAACCATCTGCGGCGATAAAAATAAGCCTTGGAATAACAAGCGATTTTGGTCAAAAGTAGCACCACCATAACTACCTATACCGGGGGCGGTGAGGCGACAGGCGGCAGCTTCTACCAAGTCAGCCCGGCCAGCTACATAACCGCCGGCGGTGACGATAGTCCCACCAGGATTTTTAATTAAGGAACCCGCCATTAAATCCACACCAACGTGCGTGGGTTCTTGAGTTTCGATAAATTCGCCATAGCAATTATCAACGAAGCAAACCGTATGGGGATTTTGCTGTTTGACGATATGCACAATCTTGGCGATATCCGCAATCGCTAAACTAGGCCGCCAAGAATAACCGCAAGAACGCTGAATTAACACTAAACGAGTGTTAGAAGTAATACTGCTGCTTAAAGCTTGCCAATCAATAGTTCCTCCTAAAGTTAGCTCCAATTGGCGGTATTTTATGCCAAACTCAATAAGGGAGCCTTGGCCTTGTCCCCGCAAACCAATAACTTCTTCGAGCGTATCGTAGGGAGAGCCGACCACTGCTAACATTTCATCACAAGGACGGAGTACACCATAAAGGGCGCAAGCGATCGCGTGAGTTCCCGATACAAACTGCACTCGCACGGCTGCGGCTTCTGCACCCATTACTTCCGCAAAAACTTTATCTAAAGTTTCTCGTCCTAAATCATCATGACCATAGCCACTCACACCGGCAAAGTGGTGCGCTCCTACGCGCTGATTACGAAAGGCATCCAGAACTCTTTTTAGATTATGCTTGACCTGAGCGTCAATTCCAGAAAAAATCTCTAACAGTGCCTGTTCTGCTTGCCGCAGCTGTTCCAAGCTGTTCATTAATGTCCCCATTAAATAAAAAATTATAAATGTGCGGATTGTGCGATCGCGCAGATAAGGCTGAACAATTTCAACACAGGTTACTGCATGACAATTGCTACTTCAACTAAACCTCAAATCAATTGGGTGAATACCCTATTTTTCGTTGGTCTACACATCGGCGCGTTATTTGCCCTTGTTCCTAGCAACTTTAGCTGGACGGCAGTTGGTGTGGGTTTATTACTTTACTGGATAACAGGTGGTTTAGGAATCACCCTAGGTTTTCACCGCCTTGTTACTCACCGCAGTTTCCAAACGCCCAAATGGTTGGAATATCTCTTGGTATTCTTCGGGACATTAGCCTGTCAAGGAGGGCCAATAGAATGGGTAGGGACACACCGCATTCATCATTTATATTCTGATACTGACCCAGATCCCCATGATTCCAATAAAGGCTTTTGGTGGAGCCATATGGGTTGGCTAATTCACAAATGCCCTGCTCATGCTGATGTTCCTCGCTTTACCAAAGATATTGCCGAAGACCCAGTTTATCAGTTTTTAGAAAAATATTTTATTCTCATCCAATTTGCTCTAGGTTTTCTCTTGTTGTTTCTAGGCGGTTGGCCATTTGTCATCTGGGGAATTTTTGTTCGCATTGTCTGGGTTTATCATTGCACCTGGTTAGTGAACAGTGCTACCCATAAATTTGGCTATCGCAGCCATGAATCTGGCGATAACTCAACTAACTGCTGGTGGGTAGCCCTACTAGTTTTTGGTGAAGGTTGGCACAATAACCACCACGCTTTTCAATACTCAGCCCGTCACGGTCTGCAATGGTGGGAAATTGATTTAACTTGGATGACAATTCAACTTTTGCAATTATTTGGTCTGGCTACAAACGTCAAACTTGCAGACAAAAAACAATAATTCGTCTATCATTTGTCATTAGTCATTGGTCTTACAATGATTAATGACAAAGGAATTTCTGAGTGAGCACAATATCAATTATTCAAACAATTTTGAATTCTGATATTTTCGATTGGCACACAGATAAGTTTAGGAGCTTGAGAGTTTTGAATTTTTGATTGATTCTACAAATATATCTGGGTTACTTGTACCATTAAAAACTATTGATCAATTCTAAAAATAGTCTTTAAAAGCTACTTATGTGTGTGCTGAGGTAGCTAAAGTTGCTATAATCCAGAGCGGTAATGTAAAGAAGTTTTGCGGCCAGTTACTTTTTGAGTGACTTGGTGGAGGAGTTTGTTGTTTCTCGGGTTTTCATGACTACATCAATAATTAACACACAAAAAATAAGCAAAGACCTTAGTGATTCTCAACTAAGGCTCAGAGATATTATCAAAACTCTGCCAAAAGAATGTTTTCAGCAGAATAGTCGCAAAGCTTGGACACAAGCTTTCATCAATGTTTTGATGGTAGGCTTAGGATACTATAGTTTGGCGATTTCTCCCTGGTTTCTTTTGCCCCTGGCATGGATTTTTACAGGAACAGCTTTAACAGGTTTTTTTGTTATCGGCCATGACTGCGGTCATCGTTCATTTGCTAAAAAGCGGTGGGTTAATGATTTAGTAGGGCATATATTTATGATGCCGTTAATCTATCCTTTTCATAGTTGGCGAATCAAGCATAATCATCACCACAAACACACCAATAAGTTAGATGAGGATAATGCTTGGCATCCCATCCGTCCAGAAGTTTTTGCCAAGTGGGATCAAACTCGTCAGTCTGCTTTTGAATTATTTATGAAAAAGCGGCTATGGTGGGTAGGTTCCATCGGACATTGGGCTGTTGTGCATTTCGACTGGCGCAAATTTAAAGTTAAAGACCAAGGAAGTATTAAACTTTCTGTGGCTGTCGTGGCGATTTTTGCAGCAGTCGTATTTCCCACCCTCATCGCTACAACTGGTATTTGGGGATTTGTCAAATTCTGGCTTGTGCCTTGGCTGGTGTATCACTTCTGGATGAGTACCTTTACCATTGTTCACCACACCTTCTCTGATGTTCCTTTTGAGGAAGCTAGCAAGTGGAACGAAGCAATGGCACAGCTACATGGTACGATTCATTGTGATTATCCTCGTTGGGTAGAATTTCTTTGCCACGATATTAACGTCCACGTACCCCATCATATTTCTACTGCTATTCCCTCTTATAATTTGCGATTAGCTTACAGCAGCATTAAAGAAAATTGGGGTCATTATTTACATGATGAATTTAAGTTTTCTTGGTCTTTAATGAAACAAATTACAGACCAATGCCAACTTTATGTTACCAATGTTGGCTATCAAACTTTTAATCAATATTACGCAGGCAAATAAGTCAAAATGCTAATAAAATCACTATGAGCTATTTTTTTTGCTCATACGATTCAGATGATTCGTCTGCAAATCACATAACTCTGGCAAATTCTTGACTCAAGATTTATTGCTCAAGAAGTTGCCAGATATTTTTGTCTTGCGTGTATATAAACATTGCAAGTATTTGCAGAGGTAAATTGAAACCTCAAACTCAGTCCGATTTATATTTCATCAAAGAATAACGTGCAAGCACCTACCATTCCTTTCGACAGTTCTCGTGTCAGTCAAGTTTCTGAGGATACAACTAAACTGCCTTTTACTCTTCAGGATTTAAAAGCTGCTATCCCAGAAGAATGTTTTCAGCCTAGTGTAGGCAAGTCACTGTTTTACTTCTTTCGTGACATCGTGATTATTAGTTCTCTTTATGCAGTAGCTCATTACCTTGATTCTTGGTATTTTTGGCCAGTGTTTTGGTTACTGCAAGGCACAATGTTTTGGGCTTTATTTGTTGTTGGGCATGACTGCGGACACCAATCTTTCTCTAAGCACAAATGGCTCAATGATTTAATTGGGCATATCTCTCATACTCCAATATTAGTTCCTTATCATGGTTGGCGCATCAGCCATAGGACACATCATAAAAATACTGGCCATATCGATAACGATGAAAGCTGGTATCCTTTGACAGAATCGGACTACAAACAAATGCCCTTGGAGCAGAAGATAGTTCGATACTATTTATTTTTATTTGCTTATCCAATCTATTTGTTTAAGCGCTCTCCTAATAAAAAAGGTTCCCACTTCTTACCTAATAGCCCACTCTTCAAAGCATCAGAGAAATGGGATGTCATTACTAGTACAGTACTTTGGATAGGGATGGTAGGTTTGTTGGGTTTTCTCACCTATCAATGGGGTTGGATGTGGTTGTTGAAATACTACGCAGCACCATACATCGTATTTGTGATTTGGTTGGATTTGGTAACTTTCCTACATCACACTGAGTCTGATATTCCTTGGTATCGTGGCGAAGATTGGACTTTTCTTAAAGGTGCAATTTCTAGTATCGATCGCAATTATGGTTGGTTCAATCACATCCACCACGATATCGGTACTCACGTTGCCCATCACATCTTCTTGAATATCCCTCACTACAATTTGTTAAAAGCAACACAAGCAATTAAACCTGTAATGGGTGAACACTATCGTCAGTCGGAAGAACCTATTTGGAAAGCTTTATGGCGTTCTGCTAATAGCTGTCTTTTTGTTCCCGATACAGGTGGGAAGGTATATTACACATCCAACAAGAAGTCAGTTGGATAGATTACAGGTTGCAGAGTTAACAATCTTTGAATGTACTAACCAACGCTTATTTCTCTAGATTCAAATCTGAAATACAAAAGTCCGCCTAGGCGGACTTTTTATCTTTTGGGGAAACTCTTTTATCTCTTGCTGATTCTCCGTGCCCCATTTAGCTCAAATATTCTGATAAAAACTCAATCTGCCAAAGCCCAAAAATTGACCACGGGTATTGTCTCCCATTGGAAATGCTGTCACGCCAAAGAGATATACACCATTTCTTTGAGGATTCTGCACAGCTTTTAAAGCAATCGTGATTTTTGTACCAGGAGAGACTGGCGGATCAAAAGTCAAAGATACAGTTTGATTTTTTTTGTCACTACTAACATCTTTCAACTCTATTTTTTCGCCTTTGTGAGAACGTGTACCTTGAAAAGCAACACTGTCTTTGAGATGAAAGCGAATATATTCTGCACCTTCACGCTGGTTAATTGTAATTTGTTGTAGTGAAGTACCAGCATCTTCAGGGACTTGAATTGTAAAGTAATAGATTGCGCCTAGAGCTTTAGCCTGATTGTAACTAGTAGTAGTTTCAACTAAGCGCGGCTGTTGGACGAAATATGTTGTTCGAGGTGCAGTAGATTGTAAGGATGTTGGTGATGGAGTTTGAGGCGATGGTGTTGTGGCCACGGAAGATGCTATATCTTGCGTCGGATTAAAGGCAAAAGAACCAACCAAAGATGAAGATTCCCAAGGTGTTTGTTTACCATTTGTTGTTTTGAGTACTTCAGATCGTACTTGTTTAAACATTTGCTCTACGTCTAGGCGAGGAATTTTCATCTGACTTAACAAAGCCGTTGTGTAGGGACTGTTGCGCCCATCACCATCAAAAGCAACTTTTCCGGGGGCGGTAGCATAAGCAATTAATGTCCCTTTAACAGCTTGTATTGGTGCAGCTAAACCACGTTGTAGAGAACGCCATTGCCGAGCGAAAGGATTATTGCGACAGGCATCTAAAATAATAAAGTTGGCATCATTATCTGCGTCTTCCATGACATTTAAAACTTTGCCAATTGCCATTGCTTCATAACGCACATCTTGTTCTCTTTCTAGTTTTGCCGTTATGGGGATTAAGTAGTTTTCTCCGTCTACTTGTAATCCGTGGCCGGAAAAGTAAAATAGTCCCACTCCGCCGCGACGCAATTGACGATTGAAGTTATCGAGTGCTTCTTCCATCTGTCGCAAGTCTGCATCTTTGAGTAATGTAACTTCAAAGCCCAGTTGCCGTAACGAATTAGCGATATCTGTGGCATCGTTAACAGGATTAGGTAATTTATCGGCTGATTGGTAATTAGAATTACCAATAATTAATGCAGAGCGACGTTGATGTTGTGCTGGGAGAGGATTTTGGGCGTAGATGTGCAGCAATGATGCGGCAGTTTGGGCGGTTTGGGTCGGTTGCCAACTGCCAAAACCAAAAAGCTTGGCGTTAGACATCGCTATATTGTTTCCTATCTTGATGTGAGCAAAACTAAACGTTAATGGCAACAATAGTGCCGCAGTTCCTAACGATAGTTGCTTGATTGGCCACAACATTTTGTTACTTCTCACTCAAGATTTTGATAAATTTTAATTATCTCAAATAGATTTTAATTCACATTGAATCATAATTTAAATTTCTATTTAACTAAGTTTACAAGGTAGAGAAGGGGAATTGAAATGCCTATGCTTGTATTACAAGTTATAAATTTGCGTGCAATAAACTTTCACCTCGTTGATAAATTTCTCTAGCATAGTTTGTCCAAGTACCTTGTCCCCAATAACGAAAGCAACTAGTTTGGAGTAATAAGTTATATAGTAGTGCCTGACGATAGGGAGATTGTTGAGTAATATTTTCGGATTCATGATTTAATAGCGATTTCTCTATTTTTTCATGAAATAAACTGCTGAGTTTGTTCATAGGTGATAATACATTCTCATATCCTTTTACCCAACTGATATGATTCGTCCAAGAAGCACCATCAACATGAAAATTAGGATTAATTTGCTTTAATTCTTGGATGGCATTTTCCACAGCTTCAGGTGTGCAATTATTTGGAGAAACTCTTTGCCAAATTTGATGTTGTCCTATTGGTTGGCAAGGGAGATAATCTTGGGGTTGACAACCTGCGGCTTCAATTAACTCTAAATATTCTGTACCACACACCCCAACCACACCTGATTTACCACCGCCATGATTTACCATATCCCACCATGCTTGTTTGAAAGCACTGGGGAATTCATTCATCATCACACCGCCATTTTCACCATCACCAATTTGACTGACGATTGGCGGTACTAATATATTGCCTATTTGTTGTTTTGATAAGGTTTTCGCTTCGTAGTATGGTTGCATTTGGGCAACTAATTTTGTATCAGAACCTTGAGTTTTAATTAAGGCGGTGATACTAATGGTTTCGCCTTGGGAATTGCGAGCAATTAAACGGTGTGGTAAATGTCTATCAGTTAAAGGTTCGCCGTTAATTGTCTCTACAGAATGTTCTTGGACAAGTAACCAACGATAGCCGCATTCTTTGAGTGATTTGATAAATTCAAATAGGGTATCGGGATGATTGGGGAGGTGCATTTCTGGTGGCGAAAAACCTTTGACGCGTGCCAATGCTTCCCAGCCAAAAATAGCAGCAAAATGTTGTTGCCAAGCAATAATGTGCAATTTTATATCGGGTATGGGTGTAGAAGGAACAACAGCATGACTCCACATTGTTCCCAACCACTCGACATAAGGTTGATAAGTAGTATCGCAAGTAATTCGTTTGAGGTTGTCGAGGATATCGTTGCGTTTCATTTGGCGCAATCCCCACAACAAATTGCCAGAGTAATCTAACATGACGCGGGGATTGCAACCTTGGCTGACAAGTTCGGGAATGAAATCTCCCATCCGGCTATAGCAATAAGCAAAAGGCCCGGCGTTGTGGTTATCACCTTCGTGGGGATGTTCAAACATATATTGCAGATTGCTAATTAGTTCGCCACCATAGCCTGCGGGGATAGTTGGCTGGTGCATATGTAAGGCGATCGCAAATACCGCATTAATATCCTCTAACCTAATATTAGTGGAGGGTAAAAACACAGGTTCGTTGTGGTTGACAACAGCAAGAACCTCTTTTTCCCAGCCAGAAATACTTGGTAAGCCATCAATGATTTCTGGGGGAAGAGTAGTAGGTATGGCAAGCATAAAGTATGAGGAAGAAAACTTTTCATCCCTCATACTGTATCTTTATTGTTGCGATAGGCGATCGCGTAGCAGAATCTCTTAAGACTTACGTGCAGATACCAACGTAGTCACGTTTCTTGATAGCAAAACATCAAAGAAACGATTGATTTTACTCAATAAACCGGGTTTTTCTTCAAGCTGCTGCTTTTTTGGTGGTGTGGCAATTTTCAAAATTAACTCTAACAACCAAGGTGCGAGGCGTTGACACCACACAGCTAAATGACTTTGCCATCCGACTAAAATTTCTGGTGTATCATTCTGCAATCCAACAATGAATGCTTGCGCTACTTGTTGCGGTGTCATCGGGATCACCCAACGGAATAGTTGCAAGTCGCGCACCATGTCTGTGTCTGTAAGGGAAGGTAATAAGGCTTGGACTTGAATATTGTACTCAGCTAGTTCTTGGCGTAAGGCTTGGGTAAACCCTAAGATGGCAAACTTTGTGGCTGAATATGTTGCCATCGTCGGTGCGGCGACTTTGCCCATTAAGCTAGAGACGTTGACAATTGTTCCTTGTCTTTGGCTAGCCATCCGCCGGGCGATGAGACTGGTGAGGGTGTACATTCCCAATAAATTCACCGAGATTTCTTCTTGCACTTGGGGAAGTTTAGAACGCAAGAATGAAGTTTGATATGCGACTCCTGCACAGTTAACGAGTAGATGAATAGGTCCATGATTGCGCCATAGTTGCGCTACAGCAATATTTACTTCCGTGGAGTGAGTTAAATCGACTGACATGATTACGGCTTCTGTTCCCATCGCTTCGATTTCTTGGGCGACTTGGGCTAGTTTGTCGCGATCGCGCGCTATTAAAATCAGGCGTTTCATCCCTTGTTGCGCTAGGGCTAAAGCGATCGCTTTACCAATCCCACGAGATGCCCCTGTAATTAGAGCAATGCTACCTTGAATCTTCATCGGTTTTCACCTCTAAAATTTTAGTCTTACCCAGGTTTTTTCTGGTTGTTACCGCAGGTAAAACAAATCATTTATCCCTCGTTGAACTCAAAGGGAAATTAAGACTTGAGTAATTAGATATTTCGCCTTCTAGAATGGTTCATACTTTTACCTCTTTGAGATTCAGTAGCTTGACTTACACACGTTAACAATTAAAACAAGTAGCTGCAATATTTTTTAATAAGAATTTCTTAATATTCCTTAACAAAGTTTATATATATGCGAATTTTTAGAGAAATAAGTTTTACGAATACGACTGGACAAATATCTGTTTTTCTTGACAATAACCAGCTATATCTGATTTGTAAAAATCTTCTGGGTTAAAAAAGATTTTCTGCTAGATTGTCCTCAGTGCAATTACTGAATTTGCCTCATGAACACTCCTAGCCATGCAATTTTAAATCTGTTTATTTTGAATCGACAGATAGGAACACAGGTCAACAACGCCATCTGTATTGGCGCAATTTTGCCAGATATACCAATATTTCTGTTTTATTTTGTGATGAAATTTGTCTATCGTTTACCATCGCGTCAGATTTGGTCAGAAGTTTACTACCAACCGTTTTGGCAGACTATTATTAGTACCTTTCACTCGTTGCCTTTAGCGTTGATTGGAGTTTTAATTGCCCATTTTTGTAGTTGGCGACTGATAGAAGTAGGGTTTATGAGTATGGTATTACACGACCTTTTAGATTTACCAGTTCATAACCACGATGCCCATAGACACTTGTTTCCTTTTAGTAATTATCGCTTTATCAGTCCGATTTCTTACTGGGACACCAACCATTATGGCAAGATTGTGGCTTTCGTAGAGATTTTGTTGGTGTTCATAGCTAGTATATCGCTATTTTCGACAATGCGATCGCTTTTAACTAAAGTGTTGTTAATAACCGTCAATATATTTTATTGGGTGGGATATTTCTGGTTTTATTTAAAAGTTCATAAAGTAACTCCCTAGAAAAATTACTTAGTAGTGATTATAGAACAATTAATTTTGAAAAAATTAGGTTTACTCCGATCTCCAACTTGTCATAGAAGGCGGGGATATGAATATTGGCTAAGATTGAGACTGTGATAATTGCAGGCACTGTTACTTAAGTAATTTACTTAAGTAACAGTGTAAAAAGTAGATAAAGTTCCTAAAACACAGTTGTTATTTTCCCTGATAGAGGTTTAGACTGACCATAAGAGAACAGCGAATACTTAAGTATTCCCAACCAGCAATCAACATAGTATCAAAACGCATCAATATATTTTCCCTCTGGCCATTCATTGAATGGTTAATAATGATGGCTGAAATCTCATTTTTTAGAGAGTTTAGCAATATCCAAGTGGAAAAATATTGCTGATAAATTTGGCTAATATATGTCCAATATTTTGTATTTCATTTAATCAGGATATCAAAATGAAAGACGTTTTAGATTATATTAAAACCCAAGAAAACAAATTTGCTCAATTACCATTCTTTCAATTTTTAAAAGATAGCAGTATTGACCCTTACCAGCGATTAACTTGGTTTCCTTGCTTGGCACATTTCGCCATGAGCTTTAAAGATTTAAATAATGACATTCTTAGAGATGAGCATAGCGAACACCCACTGCAAAAAATGGTAAATCGCCATGCACTAGAAGACGGTAGCCACTGGAAATGGTATCTCAAAGATTTAGAAACACTAGAGATTGACCAAGTAATGCGCTTTAGTGATTTTCTCAAATTTATGTGGAGTGATAAAACCCTAAAAACTCGTCGTCTTTCTAATAATTTATCAGCGATGTGTCGCTATGAAACTGATATTTTACTCAAAATAGTCATCATTGAAGCGATTGAAGCTACAGGAAGCCCAGCCCTCAGTGCAATGGCACAAGTTAGTGAAGAATTGCGCGCAAATACGAATAAAAGATACTATTACTTTAGCTCCCATCATGTGAAAGTAGAAACCGGACATATTCAATCTGGGATGGAATATAACGAGATAGAGAATTTCTTATACAGTATTGAATTATCTCCAGCACAAAAAGCTAAAGCATTGGTTTTAGTTGACCAAGTTTTTGACAGTTTTACAGAATGTATAAATGGGCTGATGCAGTTTGCCGAGCAACATAATTTTCAAGAATTAAAAGCTAGACCCAGATATGCCTTAAATTAAGGGTAAGTAGCTAGCCATACTTTTTTATTACCCTTAAATTGCTAAAATTTATTTGATTTTTGATTAGGTTCATCTTGAGATGCTTGCGCTAATTGGTCTGTTGTCAAAGAGTTAATTAAACTCAAATTTAAAGGTGTTTGGCTAATATATTGGGCATAGGCAGGTTGTAAATAAGCGCGATATTCCGGCTTGTTAAGTAAATTACTTTCTAAAAAAGCCACACTGAAAGCTTTTAAATAAGAATAAGCGGCTTTTGGGTCAGGGCCAATTAATCCAGATGGTACGGGTAAGACATTACCTGTAGGCGTAGATTCTTCGATTGCTGTAAAGTGGGTAGCATTGGCAATTAACAACAGATATTTATTAGGTTCAGCAAGCCAAGTAAAAGGGCGAACTTGCTCTGCAAGAGTTGGTGCAAAAATATCTTGACTACCTGAAACTAACATTACCGGAACTTTGATTTGGCTGATACCACTTTGACCTAATACGGAACTGTTAATAGGATTAATCGCCATAACAGCCTTAATGCGACTGTCTTGGAGTAAATAATTTTTAGGTGCTAATTCAGCAGCTTGACATTGCAACAATAGAGACAAATTTAAGGATCTATTGGGATAACAATCTTGTTGTAGTTGGGGAAAGTTTAATGTGGCTCCGGCTAACGTTAAAACAGTGTAACCACCAAAAGAATGACCAATGGCTCCTACTTGCTGAAAATTGATTTTACCTTTGAGATCAGCATTAACTGTTTCTAAACGTTGAAGTTCATCAAGTACATATTTAACATCTAAAGGTCTGTCGATAAATTCTCGAGGTTCAGGGGGGCCAGCTAAACCTGCAAAGTATTGTTGAAAGCGTTGGGAATTACTACCAGGATGGTCTAAGGCGACAACTGCAAAGCCATAGGAAGCCAAATGTTGCGCTAGATACACCAAAGCATAGCGGTCTGAAGCTAGGCCGTGAGAAATCACCACTAAAGGATAAGGAGGTGTAGGCTGATTTGCGTTTTGGGACTTTGCTTTTGGTAGATAAACATCTACAGGTAAACGACGATTTCGGTTGACATCATTGAGTTCCAAATAGACTTTTTGGAAACTAAATGCGCCTGGTTTACGTAAATCTGGCTTTTGCGAAAAATCAGTGTTTGCATTTAAAGTTCCTACAAGGGATTGTTGTTGTAAATATCCAACAACTGCATCTCTAGTTTTGAGTAATTCTGATAAGTTATTAACTATTTTGACTCCCTCGGTAAAATTGAGACGAATAGTTCCCGAAGGAAACCTACGGATAATATTGACAACATTTAATCCTTGAGGGTCGTTAGCAGCTAAAATCAACGCACTTCGCAAAGCATAGAAACCATTTTGGCGAGATTCTGTTAATAATAATTCTCCTAAACGCTGTACTACTTGTTCGCCTATAGGGGAATAAGTAAATTGAGATACAAGAGTAGGCGTAACATTAAAACGTTGTTGTAATAATTCTCGCAGTTGCGCTAATTGCTCAGGCGTAGCTCTTTTGGCATATAATTCTAAATCGCCTGATACTTTGCCTTCTTTGGCAAAAGTTTCTAAAGATTTAGTAGATATAGAAAATTCTCCAAAGGGAGCATAAAAAAAGCTAATGCGCTCGGCTCCCAAGCTAGGAGAGGCTGATAAAGCGGTGGATAATAGCCCTAAACTGAGATATTTCAGGAATTTTTTCATAACCTGCGGTTAAACCAAGAATAATCGGTAATATAAAGTAGCGATCGCTAATATAGAAGGTTTTGACAAATTCCGCGAAGGCAGTAGGGATGATTTTCGGACTGATGTAGAAAATTTAATTGTTGAAATTAGATGTCAGGGTTTTGCTAACTTACGCGTCTATTCTTGGCAGTTTTAAAACCTTGCAAATTATACTGAGTAGGCTGCTAAAAATAGAGCTGACGCTTTAGCCATCTATGATCACACTAGAAGGGTACAAAATTTTAAGGGAACTGTACGAAAGCCCCCATTCTCAGGTGTATCAAGGCTACCGCGAGTCTGATCGCCAGCTGGTAGTATTAAAATTGCTGCGATGGGAATATCCGCCTCCAGAAGCGATCGCTCGGTTTAAACTGGAATATGAACTGACTCGTCGCTTTCAAGTACCTGGCATTATTCAAGCCTACAGCTTAGAAAAATACGAAAATACTTTAGTCTTAGTCTTAGAAGATTTTGGTGGGCAACCTCTACGTAATTTACTCCATCAACCACCCATACTAATAGAAAATTTTTTACACCTAGCGATTCAAGTAGCAGCAGCTTTAGGTGCAATTCATCAGCAGCAAATTATTCATAAAGATATTAATCCTGGCAATATTCTCCTCAACCCCAACACGCAACAAGCCAAGATTATCGACTTTGGCATTGCTACTTTGTTATCCAAAGAAGATCCCACCTTACGTAACCTTAATGTTTTAGAAGGCACTTTATCTTATATTTCTCCTGAACAAACAGGGAGAATGAATCGCACTATTGATTATCGTACTGATTTCTATTCCTTGGGGGTGACTTTTTACGAACTGCTAACACAGCAATTACCGTTTATTAGTGATGATCCGGTGGAATTAGTTCACAGCCACATTGCTAAACAACCCCTTCCCCCGCATCAACTAAATTCGGCCATTCCTTTGGTTGTCTCTAACTTAGTGATGAAGTTGCTGGAAAAGACGGCTGAAGCGCGTTATCAAAGTGCCTTTGGCTTACAAGCAGATTTAGAACAATGTTTAGAACTACTCCGCAATACAGGCGAAATCGCCACATTTGAATTAGGACAGCAGGATATTTCCGGCAGATTTCAAATTCCGCAAAAACTTTACGGACGAGAACCAGAAGTTGCCAACCTACTAACAGCCTTTGACAGGGCTAGTCAGGGCAGTAGTGAAGTCATGCTGATTGCGGGTTATTCGGGAATTGGGAAATCAGCCTTAGTGCAGGAAATTTATAAACCCATCACCCAAAAACGGGGTTATTTCATTGCTGGCAAGTTTGATCAATTTCAACGTAATATTCCCTATAGCGCGCTAATTCAGGCATTTACAGGTTTAATTCGTCAACTTTTAACCACCACGGAAGCAGAAATTAACCTCTGGCGGGAAAAGCTATTAAATGCGTTGGGGGTGAACGCGCAGATAATTATTGATGTCATTTCCGAAGTTGAACTAATTATTGGCAAACAGCCACCTGTAATTGAATTACCACCACAGGAAGCGCAAAACCGCTTTAATTTAGTTCTGCAAAACTTTATTACTGTTTTTACCCAAAAAGAACATCCTTTAGTAATTTTCTTGGATGATTTGCAATGGGCGGATAGTGCATCTTTGCAGTTAATTGAGATGTTAACTAGCCAGCCAGATAGTGAATATTTGTTGCTAATTGGCGCGTATCGAGATCATGAAGTAGATTCTACCCATCCTTTACGCAGTGCGATCGCATCTTTAGAACAAGCAGGGGTAAAAATTCACGAACTCACCTTAACACCTTTAGAACTACCCCAAATTCAAGAACTTTTGGGCGATACCTTTAATAGTCGTAATTCTGGGAGGTTAGCACCCCTAGCCCAACTCCTACAGCAAAAAACCAACGGCAACCCCTTCTTTATGAACGAGTTTTTGAAGTCGTTGTATACAGAAGGATTGTTGCAATTTGATGTGCAAAAACGAGAATGGGACTGGCAATTAACCAAAATTCAGGCGGCGCAAATTACCGATAACGTCGTTGAATTGATGGCGGGCAAAATTCAAAAGCTACCAGATGCAACTCAACAGGCATTGAAATTAGCATCTTGTATTGGTAATCAATTTGACTTAAAAACCTTAGCCATCGTTCAAAAAAAATCCTTACCAGAGACAGCCACCAATTTATGGGAAGCAGTGGAAATGGGGCTGATATTACCCCAAGGTAACAATTACCAATTATTGCAAGTAGGCGATCGCGAAATTGCCGCCAACCTGACAAACTTAGATGTAGTCTACAAATTTTTGCACGATCGCGTCCAGCAAGCCGCCCATTCTCTTATTCCCACCAAAGAAAAACAAGCAGTTCATTTGCAAATCGGGCAATTATTATTACAAAGTATCAGTCCCCAAGAGCAAGAAGACAAGATTTTTGACATTGTTAATCAATTAAACTTTGGCTTGAGTTTAATTACAGACGCTCAACAACGGCAAGAACTCGCGCAGTTGAACTTAACAGCCGGGAAAAAAGCTCAAGCCTCCGCCGCCTACGAACCTGCTTTAGAGTATCTCACCACCGGAATTAACTTTCTCCAAGCTAACCGTTGGCAACAGCAGTATCCTTTAACCTTGGCACTGCACGAAGCTGCTGTTGAAGCTGCATATCTAACTGGCGCGTTTGAAGGCATGGATGAATTAATTGAGGAGGTGTTACGCCATACCCAAACTACCCTCGATCAAGTGCAGGTATATGCTGTTAAAATTCAATCTTTGATTGCCCGTGATGAACTTTTAGCAGCTTCCAAATTAGGGCTACAAGTTCTCAAACTACTGGGAATTCCCATCGCGGCTAACCCCGGACAAGTGCAGATTATTTTGGGATTGTTAAAAACTAAACTTGCTTTAGCAGGTAGACAGGTACAAGCTTTAGCTGATTTACCGCAACTTACCAACCCGAATAAATTAGCCGCAATTCGCATCCTGGCTAGTATTGCTTCGCCAACTTATCTCGCCGCCCCTAACGTTTTCCCCCTAACTGTATTTAAACAGGTGGAACTCTCAGCGATACATGGTAACGCCCCAGAATCAGCCTTTGCTTACGCTACGTATGGCTTGATTCTCTGTGGTGTAGTCGGAGATTTAGCAGGAGGATACGAGTTTGGGGAATTGGCATTACAACTAATAGAACGCTTCAACGCCAAAAATATCCAAGCTAGAACCCTGTTGGTAGTGAATTGCTTTGTGCGTCACTGGCGAGAACCGATATTAAATACTATTCCAGCATTACAAGCCGCCTTCCAAATAGGGCGAGATACAGGGGATACAGAATATGCTTCCTTTGCTGCTAATGCTTGCAGTAGTCATTGCTACTTTTGTGGACAAGAATTAACTGGTGTAGATGCACAGCTAGGTATTTATGTAGAAGCAATTCAAAAATTTAAGAAAAAGCCAGTTTTTGACTTAATTCAAATGTACCGTCAAGCGATCGCAAATTTACAAGGTAAAAATGCCAATCCCTGTGAATTGGTAGGAGAGTTCTACGATGCAACCAAGATGTTACCGCTACACATCGAAACGAACTATCGCACAGCAATTTTTACTGTTTATACTCACCTGTTGACGCTAAATTACCTGTTTGAAGACTACGCTACGGCTTGCCAAAATGCTGATTTGGCAATTCCTTATTTAGATGCGGTGGTGGCATTATTTGTGGTTGGCTGGTTCTATTTTTATGATTCTTTAGCCAGATTAGCCGCAGCAACTACCAAAAATTTACCAGAACGCCAAACCCTAATTAAACAAGTAGCCGCCAATCAAAAAAAATTGAAAACTTGGGCGCAATTTGCCCCTAGTAACTACGCCCATAAATTGGCATTAGTCGAAGCAGAATGGCATCGGGTACAAGGGGAAGCAGCAGAGGCGATCGCGTGTTATGATCGTGCTATAACCTTAGCCCAAGAAAATCAATATCCTAACGAAGCGGCTTTAGCCAATGAGTTAGCAGCTAAATTTTACCTCGCCCAAAATAAGTTAAAGGTAGCCCAAGGATATATGCAAGACGCTTGCTATCTTTATTTGCAATGGGGCGCAACTGCTAAGGTGAAATATTTAGAAACTCAATATCCCCAACTGTTAGCCCGCAAGTTAGAAAGGGTGATTTTACCGCATCTCACAACCAAAAGTACTAACGCCAGCAGTATTACTAGTAGTAGCGGCTCCGCCTCCCTCGACTTGATGACAGTCATGAAAGCCTCTCAAGCTTTGTCAGGGGAAATTCAGCTAGATAAATTGCTGGCTAACTTGATGAGAATTTTAATGGAAAATGCCGGGGCGCAACGCGGTTTTCTGCTATTAGAAACCAAAGGAAAATTTTTAATTGAAGCCCAAGCAATTGTTGAACAAAATAGCGTCAAGGTATTAGAATCTCTCTCAATTGAAGATAGCCAGTTGCTTTCCGTCGCCATTGTTAACTACGTTATCCGCACTAAAACTAGCGTTGTGTTGAATGATGCTACACGCAAAGGCGAATTTATCCGCGATGCTTATATTCGCCAATCCCAACCGCGATCGCTTTTATGCGCGCCGTTAATTAATCAAGGCAAATTAGCCGGAATTGTCTATTTAGAGAATAACTTAACAACAGGAGCCTTTACCCCAGACCGCCTAGAATTACTCAACTTACTTTCGACACAGGCGGCGATTTCCATTGAAAATGCCCGTTTATACACAAATTTAGCCGCCCTCAACCAAGCCTACGAACGTTTTGTCCCGCGCCAATTTCTCCAAGTCTTGAACAAAGAAAGTATTGTCGATGTGCAGTTGGGGGATCAAGTGCAAAGAGAAATGTCAGTTTTATTTACTGATATTCGCTCCTTTACTACCCTTTCGGAAACCTTAACTCCCGCCGAAAACTTTCAATTTATCAACTCTTATCTTAGTTGCATGGAACCGATAATTATTCAACACAACGGTTTCATTGATAAATATATTGGCGATGCAATTATGGCGTTATTTGCTAAAGATGCAGATGACGCAGTGCAAGCCGGAATCGCTATGTTAAAAACCTTAGTAACTTACAACCAAGAACGCCAAATTAATGGTTACTCACCAATTGAAATTGGCATTGGCATTAATACAGGTTCGTTAATTTTAGGCACAGTTGGCGGCTTAAATCGGATGGATGGCACAGTAATTAGTGATGCAGTTAACTTAGCTTCTCGCATTGAAGGCTTAACCAAAACATTCAGCACACCACTATTAATTACCGACCAAACTTATCAAAGGTTGAAAAAATGCGATCGCAATTATATCCGCGTAGTCGGACAGGTGAAAGTAAAAGGTAAAATGATTGCCGTCACTGTGCATGAAGTGTTTGCTGCTGATGCCTTAGAAGTGAGACAAGGTAAACTAGCAACAAAAGAATTATTTGCCCAAGGATTAGCATTTTATGAACAACAAAAATTTGCTGTTGCTTCCCAATATTTTCAAGAATGTTTGCAACAAAATCCCTTAGATAAAGTTGCAAAAATATATTTGAATTTCTGTAAATCTGAGTTGCAAATATCCACAACCTTTGCTGAAGATATTACCACAATATTTAGGTGAGGCGAATGTTTTTTAACGCAAAGTTACGCAGAGTCAAGCGCAAAGTCACGCAGAGGTAATTATTCTTATTTTTCTTGGCGTACTTGGCGCACTTGGCGGTTCGTTCCCTTATATTTAGGATATATATAGTAATTCTATCTAAGTTGTGAAAAAAATACTTTGGAGTAGCTTGATGTCCCTACAAGAACTGAAAGAGCAAGTTCGTAAACTTTCTGTAAGCGATCGCCTCGCCCTTGTCAATGCTATTATTCAATCTCTACAAGATATACCTCAAACTGAAAACTGGCAATATTTAGTAGCTCGTTCTCATCCCTGGCGTAAACAACTTTATATTAAAGGACGCAAACTTCTGGCATCAACTATTTGGCAGGATATGATGGCTAATCAGATGTCTTCAGAGGAAGCCGCCGAAAATTGGGATTTACCCCTATGTGCTATTGAAGAAGTGATTAATTACTGCGAGAGTCACCAAGAACTACTAAAACTAGAAGCGGATGAGGAACGCTATCGCCTACAAGTAAAAGGAGTATCAATTGAGTCTACGAATGCTGCTTGATGAGGATTCTCAAGCAAAATACTTGGTTCATCTTCTTCAAGCAGTAGGTCATGATGTAGTGACTGTTAATTTAGTAGGTTTAATGAATTGTCCTGATGTAGTTGTGTTAGATTATGCAAGACAAGATGGACGTGTGCTGCTTACCCGTAACTGTAATGATTTTCAAGAATTACATCAAACAAATCCATCTCATCCAGGCATTTTGGCGGTTTATCAAGATTTTGTAGTATCTAAGAATATGACCTATCAAACTATTGTCAAGGCAATTGCTAATCTAGAAGCCGCAAGCTATTATCTGGAGAATCAATTTATTATTCTTAATCAATGGAATTATTAATCAGGACTTACTTTCATAATCACTTTTACACCTTTTGTTCAGTTACCAATGTAAGACTCACCCATTCACCTTTATCGTTATAACTACGAACCATACGCTGACGTAAATTAGGGTGAATTAACCAACCCACTTCTAAAAATAAAGGTTGACGTAACTTCACTTGTAATGGCGATGTAGCAGAAGCACCATTAGGTAATAGTAAAACTTGCACCTGATTTTGGGGATTTTGGTCAAAGTGAATTAGAGAATCTTTGATAGTGCCTGTTGAAGTGATGGTTCTTTCGCCAAAAGTCAAACTTTGCACTAAACGTCCAGTATCATCTAAATGTAATTTTAAAGTTGAAGAGTATTTATCAGGCGATCGCCAGTCAGGATATATTGTAACCGCCTCACCACGCCATTCCCCCAACAAATCATTTACCGTTAAGGGAGGGTTTTCTACTGCTTCGGTTCCGGCTAAATGTTCTCGGATTAAAGTTAGTTTATCTAGCTGACCATTTTTATCAAATAATTGCACTAAACGTACGCGGCGATTTTCATAAATTAAACTTAGTTCTGCACCAAATTCGGTAAATGGTGCTAACTGAATCGAACCTTGAGAAAATGCACCATTGTCAAAAAAAAGTGTTGCCTTCGATAGTGAACTATATTCTAAAACTAAATCTTCTTGCCCTTCACGGCTAACAACTTGGTGAATAGTTTTATTATCATTCAACCCTTCTAAAGAAACTACGCTTTTAACATTGTTCAACAGCGCACCTTGAGGCGAAAATCGGGTGAATGAACCTTGCCACTCACCAAGATTTTTTAATAAAGATTCCCATTGAGATGTCATGTTATTTGTCCTTTGTCATTGGTCATTCGTCATTTGATCAATATAATAGAGAACTCTGGAACATAGACTAAGCCTTAGCAAACCGATGTACTGCAAATAAGCTACCTATTAATCCTACCGTTGCACCGAAACTTAAGAGAATCAACGGTAATAATAAGATTTGTGAGGGTGCAAGTTGCACACCATTGGCAATGAATTGAATAAACTCTGGTTGATTAGCTAAGAGTTTACCTAAAAACTGTTCAATTACCGAAATAAAACTCCAAGCGATCGCACCACCAACTAAACCAAAGGAAATTCCTTGTAAAATAAACGGTAGATAAATCCACGCCGAAGTTGCGCCGACTAGCTGCATAATTTCAATTTCCTGCTTTCGCGCCAGCACAATTAGACGAATGGTAGTAGTAGTAACAGCGATCGCAGTTAAAGTCAAAATACAGGTAATTGTCACAGTAAACCAGTTTAACCCGCGATGCAACTGAGCAATTCGTTTGACAGCTTCATCTACATATTCAACAGTATCAACACCGCGCAATTTCGCCAGATTTGTAGCTAAAACTGGTACTGTTTGAGAGTTACGCGCTTTGACCTTCATCTCATCCACTAAAGGATTTTCCCCTAGTTGCTGAGTTGCACCATCAATATCCGCAATTCCCAAATCTTTGACTAATTTTGGCCAAGCTTCTTCTTTAGAAATGCTTTGCATCTCTACAACTTCCGGCATTTTTACTACCAAATGCTCGATACTTTTGGCTGGAACTCCCGGTTCTAAATATACGGAAACCTCCAACTGGCTACCGAATTGATTGAGGAGTTTTTCTACCTGCCAAGAAGTTTGCAAACTCAAGCCGAACAAAAATAATAATACCGCCACAGTGCTAACAGCAGCCCAATTCATCCAGCCGCCACGCAATAATCCTAAAAAAGTTTCTTTGAGTAAATAGTCGAGTTTAGTGAGAAATTTGAACACAGACACCCCAACATCACAAAAGTAAATCGTAATCACTCTTTATACTCGATGTGATGAAGTTTACCCATGTCATTCTTACTAAATAACAAACCACTCCAGACGCAGAGTACACAGAGAGTATATACTCCGCGTAACTCTGCGCCAACCTCAGCGCCCCTCTGCGTTAAAACACATTAATAATGCGTAGCCGACTTGCGATGATGCACCGCCGTCACACCATCCTGATTCAACACCTTACCATTTTCCACAGTGGCATAAACTAACCAGTGGTCGCCCGATTCCATCCGGTGCTGAACTTTACACTCCAAGTAAGCTAAAGCATCAGCCAAAATCGGAGAGCCATTTGCACCTTCTTCCGTGGCGACACCTGCAAATCGGTCTTCTCCAGGGCCGAAGGGTTTGAGGAAATGTTTCATCAACCCGATGTGACTGCCTTCTTTAAGAATATTCAAGACAAATTCGTTACCTGAGTGGGTTAGTGATTCTACTGCTCTTTCTTTGGCAACGGCGATAGTTAACCCCGGCGGATTAAAGCTGGCTTGGGCTACCCATGAGGCTAACATGGCGCTGGCTCTATCTTCTTGTTTGGCTGTCAGCACGCACAGAGAGCCAACAATACGCCCTACTGCTTGTTCGACATTGGTCGCGGGGACACCTTGCGATCGCACTTTTTTGGCTTTCTTCAAGGCTTGGGCAAAGTCTGTTCCGGCTTCTTCACACAATTGTAAGGTGGCATCATCGGGTTTAAATTTTACACGGATGGCATCAAAACCAAAGCGATAACCAGCATCTTTGAGTCGGCTTTCAATTAAATCGACGGCTTCACCACTCCAACCAAAGGAACCAAATACACCCGCCAGTTTATTATTCGTGGCGGTGGATAATACAATCCCTAAAGCTGTTTGCACTGGTGTGGGTGCATGACCGCCTAACGTGGGTGAACCCATGACAAAACCATCAGATTTTTCCACCGCCGCGCGGATTTCTTCTGGTTCAGTAAATTCGCAGTTAATTGATTCTACCGCCACACCAGCTTTTGTAATGCCACGCGCGATCGCTTGGGCTAAGGTGGCAGTATTGCCATACGCCGAAGCATAAATTAATGCAACTGTCAAGTCAGCCGAGGTTTGCTGTTGACTCCATTGGCGATAAGCTTTAGTTAGCTCAATTAAGCCGTAACGTACTAAAGGCCCGTGTCCCGTCGCATACAAACGTGCGGGAAAATCTGCGAGTTTTTCTAGTGCTGTTTCCACCTGCCGCGCGTGGGGAGCCATCAGGCAGTCATAATAATAACGGCGGTCTTCGTTGATAATTTCCCAGCCTTCATCTAAAACTTGGTCGCCGCAGATATGCGCCCCAAATAACTTATCTGTGTAGAGAATTTCGGTTTGCGGGTCATAGGTGCAGAGTTCATCAGCGTAGCGGGGGTTTGGTGTAGGGATGAATTGCAGGTTATGTCCCTTACCCAAATCGAGGGTTTCGTCTCCCCGCATCACGATAATTGGTAAGTCGGGGTTTTCTAAAGCACCGCGTAAATTTATCGCCCCTGGGTTAGAACAAACAAAGGTAATTTGGGGTGCAATTTCTAATAAAGCTTTTAAAGTGGCGGCGCGGTTAGGGTTGATGTGACCAAGAATGACATAATCAATGGCTGTGACATCAATACGCTTTTGCAACGCATCCAGATAAATTTGCGTGAAAGTTTCTCCAGGCGGGTCAATTAAAGCGATTTTATCTGCTTGAATTAAATAAGAGTTAGCTGTAGTTCCTTTAGCTAGGGCATATTCAATTTCAAATCTTAACCTTGTCCAACTGCGCGATCGCATGACAGTTGTATCGGTCGCAATGGGTAGTATTTGTACGTCACGCGGTTTAGTATCTGGCATAATTTTTGAATAACTTGTTTATTTTTAAGCATTTATTATGGCTGAAACAGCAATTGCAGCCAAAGAGTACCCATTTAAATTAAAGCTTAATTTAGTGGATTAAATTTTCAGTATTTCTTATGAAGAGGATAACATTCTTATTTAACATCTAGATTTAGCTTGAACTGGCAGAAGCCTCTCACTCAGTCCGATAGGACGACGAGATGAATGACAGGCTAGTTGACGACAATCTTCCGACCTTGCTGTTGCATCGGTGCAAGGGAGAGGGTTTTGTCGTTTCTGCACAGATGTGTCAAATCATAACTAGGGGAATAAAGCAATTGTAGCAAATGCGATCGCTCAAGGATTAATTCAAAATGGCGTTAACTGCTGCTAATGGTTGTTTGATTTTGGATGACGCATTAGCCTATTTAGAATGCACTGTACAAAATCAACTCGAAGGTGGCGATCGATGGTTGATTTAAGTAGTAGATAAAGGAGAAATGCTAACCAATGATGGGATAACCGCTATTGAACATCGCAAATCTGGCAGTTTTTATTAATATTGTTCTGTTAATTTGCTCCCTACCTCATACAGATTCAATCATCAAACAGAAGCAGAAATTGTCTCAGTAAGATTTCAAAAAATTTGGCAGAAATCAAAATATTATGTTGTATTCTGCCAATAAGTCTAAATATAGACACAAATCTACTTCTGGATAACTGACTCATGCAAATCATCAAAAAATACCAATCAAATGGTAAGTTTGTCTTGCATTTTTTCTTTTTGATTGTCCTGTTATTGGGTATATTTTTCCGTTTTACTAATCTTGACCATAAAGTTTACTGGTATGACGAAGCCATAACCTCTTTAAGGGCTTCTGGCTACACTGAACAAGAAGTTGTGGAAAAATTTTCCCCAAATTCAGTAGTTAGTGTAACTGAACTCCAACGATATCAGCACCCTGATGGCACAAGAAACCTTGTTGATACAGCTAAAAGCTTGATTAAGGAAGATCCGCAACATCCTCCTTTATATTACAGTTTGGCAAATATTTGGTTCCGCATTGTTGGTAGTTCACCCGCATTGGCTAGGTTTTTACCTGCATTACTTAGCCTGATAGCATTTCCCTGTGCTTATTGGCTGTGTCAAGAACTTTTTATTGAAACAGGAGTTTTCACTTCTACGTTGCCTACGTATTTAATGATGGGATTAATTGCTGTCTCACCATTTCATGTGCTTTTTGCTCAGGAATCGAGACAATACAGTTTATGGGCTGTAACTACTTTACTAACAACAGCAGCTTTATTACGCGCAATCAGATTAAATAGTAGGGCTAGCTGGGGTCTTTATATATTCACTCTGGTAATCAGTTTTTATACATTTCTTCTGACTGGATGGGTAATGATTGCTCACGCTCTTTATGTCATGATCATCTGTGGGTTTCGTAATCAAAAAACTATCAGAAGTTACTTTCTAGCCTCTGTATTAAGTATTGTAGTTTTTCTTCCTTATGCTTGGATTCTCATCGTTAATCAATCTCAAGCTAACAAAGGACTCAGTTGGGCATCCCGTTACAGTCTGAAAAACTCAGAACTTAGGGATATATGGATTCAGCACCTTGGCAGGATCTTTTTTGATGTAAATCAAGCACCCTGGGATTTTTATGTGCATAGAGTGTTGATAGTCTTGACCTTATATGCCTTTTATCGCCTGTGTCGTCAAACACCCATATCAGTTTGGTTACTGATTGTTCTTTTAACTTTTGCTAGCACATTACCGTTGATGATACCCGACTTAATTTCAGGTGGAATACGCTCAACACTGGCACGGTATATGATTCCAGGTTTATTAGCAGTCCAACTAGCTATTACTTATTTGTTAGGAAAAAATTTAACTAGTCCTTCATTAAAATCTTGGTATGAAAAGTTTTGGCGATTATTCTTAGTTATCTTAGTTACGGGAAGTATTTTGTCTTGTGTCGTTACCTCTCAAGCAACAGTTTGGTATAACAAAGGCCACAACGGCGAAAATATGGCTGTTGCCAAAATAATTAATCAGGCTACTCATCCGCTTTTAATTAGTGATGCCTCGGTAGGCCGTCTTTTATCTTTAAGTTACTCACTGAATCCAACTGTAAAAGTTCTCCTTCAGCCTCGCTGTGCTACCTGTCCAATTCAATCTGCCGATACATTTAGAATTCAAATGCCAGTCGTGGAGAAATTGGAGCAATTTAGTGATGTATTTTTGTACCGCTATAATCCTAGTAAAGACTGGCTGAATGAATTAGCAAAACAGCAAAATTATAAATTTGAACCCATTTCAATTAGATTTCCTCAAGGATTAAAAGAAAGACCTGTGTTGTGGAAAGTTGACTCTATGAAAAAAGCTGAATAAAGCGATCGCCTAAAAAGCCAATAAAATATGAAATATCACCAAAGTCTGTACAAGCAAGCATAGTAAGATTTTGTTAACAGATATGCCTCAATCAATCACACAAGTTTCGCTGGCAGAGTTTCTGACTCAACCCAATATTGAGGCTTCCCCTGCCTGGGAATTAATTGATGGGCGAGTTGTCCAAAAAACAATGCCAACCCTGTTTCACTCACGCCTACAACGTAACCTAGTCAATTATATTAACGATCGCACCGATCAATTTGAAGCCGTGCAAGAGCTACGCTGCATTATACCCCCTTACTCACCAGTGCCAGATATTGCGATTATTGCTTGCAACCGCCTTGCTGATGAGGATGGCCCATTTAATGGCGCACCAGATTGGTTAATTGAAATTCGCTCACCCGACCAAAGCACCCTAGACTTACAAAATAAAATTCTTCACTGCCTCAGTAACGGAACACAACTAGCTTGGTTAATTGATATCGCTCGTCAGCAAATATGGGTTTGGCAAGGAGATGACCTACCGATAACCTTTGCAGGAGAAGACCTTTTGCCAACTTTAGGTATTATCCCTGAACTCACAGTTAATGCGGTCATAACTATGACTCGCAAAAGATAGGTGACAGGAATAGGGAAACGCCACCTGTCACCTGCCATCTTGAATTAGCCGCCCCAAATTTTTGCTGAAACTGTTGCTGGCGAAATATCTGCCACTTTCCCAGTCGGGGATTGAATAGCGAGGAATTTTTCGCTGTTTGGTAACAACTGTGCCGGATCTGCGGAACCAATTAAGCCGATGGTGTAGGTTTGAACTGCCACACTCAACTGTAAAGGCGCACTTTCAGTAGACAGCATTAAGTTTGCCCCGGCAATCATCGCTGTCAACTTACCGATATTATCTGGTGATGTTACCTTAATTTCTGGACAAGATTCTCGCAGCGATCGCACAAAGGCTTCATCATCAGCACCTTGAATGACAACTATCGGTAAATCTGGCTGTTTACTGTGAAATTCTTGAATAATCGGTTGCCATTTATCTACAGGATAAATTTTCTCGGTACTTTTACCTCGTGGGATAGGATCTGCACCACCATAAATCAACACATAACCAGTGTCATTTGCTCCCAAGCGTTTTTGCTCATATTGTGACCATTCAATATCGGGTTTAGGCACATTTACAGCTAACTCTGGGCAAGGTGTTTTAATGCCTAATGGTTTTAGCAAATCATGAAACGCTGCTGCTACGTATTGAGAGGAGTTAAAAGGCACTGTATTAGTGAGAAAATTTGCTCCTTTGCCTTCAAACCCAATACGTTGGGGAATCCCCGTTAACCAAAGCATCAGTCCCACTAACCAGCTTTGTCCAAAACTAATGGCAATATCATACTCGCGATCGCGAATTGAGCCTACCAAGTTTCCCCAATCTGCCAAACTGTTACGATCTTTAAAATCAAAGGTCAATACCTCGTGAACAGATTTGCTCACCCGGTAGGCAGCCTTTGACCGGGGTTCGGTAACGACATCTATCTGAGCTGTGGGATAATAGCGGTTCAGATCATCTAGAGTCGGAAACAAGAGAATTTGGTCGCCAATTCCGCCAGGTACAAGGGCTACTACTCGCATAATAATTATTGACGCGTACTCGCTCCCTATTTTAGGGGAATATAGGTATGAAAGATTAGGGAATGGGGAGTGGGGAAAAAGTCTGAAGTATGAAGTGTGAAGTATGAAGTAGAAAATTCCATACTAGCTACGTAAAAATACTAACCTCTAACCCCTAACCCCTAGTGTAGTGATCGAGGAAGCCTGTGCATTTATTAATTCCTGCTGCCGGAGTCGGCAAAAGAATGGGTAGTAACCGTAATAAACTTTTACTTGAGGTCAAGTCAAAACCGATTATCGCTTGGACTTTGCTAGCTGCTGAGGCGGCAAGTTCGATTAGTTGGGTAGGAATTATTTCTCAACCTGTTGATTGGCAAGACTTGAAAGCCATTATCGCCGATTTAAACTTGACTAAACCTGTGGAATTTATTCTCGGTGGGGCTACACGTCAGGAATCAGTTTATAACGGCTTACAAGCACTACCAGCAAATGCCAAGCAAGTGTTAATTCATGATGGTGCTAGATGCTTGGCTACACCCAATTTATTTAATGCTTGTGCTGATGCAATTCTTCACTGTGCTGGTTTGATTGCGGCTGTCCCAGTAAAAGACACGATTAAAGTTGTTGATGAAAGTGGCATAATTCAGAGTACACCCGACCGACGAAATCTCTGGGCTGCCCAAACCCCCCAAGGATTCAATGTGAATTTGTTGAAGCAGTGCCACGCTGAAGGTATTCGTCAAGGTTGGGAAGTAACTGACGATGCGGCTTTATTTGAAAGATGCGGCATTGAAGTCCGAATTGTTGAGGGTGAGGAGACGAATTTAAAAGTGACCACTCCCCAAGATTTAGCGATCGCGGAATTTATCCTCAATCATCGAGGATCAAGGTAAAAATTCTCAATATTGAGAATTATTAAGGTACTTTTTGACTTATGTATCAAAAAAAACTATAATCCCACACATTTGTTAATCGTCAGTTATTGAGTCATCTGTTCTCAGTGACTAATGACTAATGACTAATGACTTTTGACTAGTGATTAACGCTCATGAAAACAGCTACCGCAACTAAGACAGCAACAAAAATAGAAGCGATTCTCTACTTAAAAGGCAAACCCTTATCTTTGAGTGAAATCGCCGAGTATGCAGGTTGCGATCGCGCTACTGCGGAAGAAGGGATAATTGAACTGATTGATAATTATGCCCGCAGAGATAGTGCCTTAGAAGTTGTGGAGACAAAAGATGGCTATAGTCTCCAACTTAGGTCTGATTTTCAGGACTTAGTGCAAACCCTGATTCCGGTAGAATTGGGACTAGGTGCATTGCGAACCTTAGCTGCGATCGCCCTCAATAGTCCCATTCTGCAAAGCGACTTAATTAATTTACGCGGCTCAGGCGTTTATCAACACGTTCCTGAATTAGTCGAATTAGGTTTTGTCAAAAAACGGCGAGATAACGAATCTCGTTCCTATTCTTTACAAATAACACCAAAATTTCATCAATATTTTCAAATTGAGCAACTTCCCCAACCACTAGATACCCAAGAACAGCAACTTGAGCTAGACCTAGCAATTGAGGATAGTGAAGCGGGACTAGAGGCTAGAGGCTAGGATGAGAAAACATTTTTTCAACTAATCCCCACTCCCCACTCCCTAGTACAGGTTGGCGGAAATAAACAGACCATCTGAAATTGCTAAAAGGCTTGTGGTATGACTATTTTTTCTTTTTACTTTTGCCTTTTTACTTTTGCCTTGTTGTACTAGCCCCTTACCCCCAGGTAGATCCAAAACCCATACCTGTGGAAAAGGCCCTACCCTTGTACTATGGTTTAGAGTAGAATTAGCAACTAAGCTAAAAAAGACTGCCAATGGTGTTTGATCCTAATTTTCTGAATGACAACTCTGAGGAACACCCGAACCAACTTCTAAGCGAGAACTTTGAGGAAAACCCCAATCAGTTACTCCAGTACTTGCAACATCAGTCGCCTGATGTTCTAGCTCGTGTCGCCCAGTCTGTCAGCCCCGAAATTAAACAAATCATTTCCCAAAACGTCCAGGGGTTAGTGGGGATGCTTCCTGCGGAAAATTTCAACGTGCAGATTACCACAGACCGAGAAAACTTAGCTGGGCTATTAGCATCAGCCATGATGACTGGGTATTTTCTCCGTCAGATGGAACAAAGAATGCAGTTAGATTATTTATCTGATGGTCAATAGTCAAGCAATTTTGGATTTTAGATTTGAGATTGACTGCATCCACAAGGGACAATCAATTTAAAATTGAATAATTTTTTAGTCCAAAATCCAAAATCCAAAATCTAAAATTGTTTGACCGTTACCTATTTTTTAGGATAAACGCCTGACTGCACTTTCCAAGTCTGAATTTTGCCACTGCGGTTGATTTCAAGTACCAAAATATCCCCGACTGTGCTGGACTCCACTAGTTTCTGCACTTGTGCGGCTGTTTTCACGGGCTTACCGTTAACTTTTTGAATTATGTCCCCAGGTAGCAGACCTGAGCGTTTTGCAGGTGAGTCATCTAAGACCCCTTTAATGACAACGCCACTATCCTGCTTAATATTGAGTTTATTTTCTTGATTAATTTGCTGTTTTTTCGTGGGAGATAAATCAGCCATTTCAATTCCCAAGAAGGGATGTTCTACGTGTCCTTTAGTAAATAATTCGTTGGCTACACGGGCGGCAATTTCAATGGGGATAGCGAAACCTAACCCTTGAGCGTCAGCCCGAATTGCCGTGTTTACGCCAATAACTTCTCCTTGGGCATTTAATAAAGGGCCCCCAGAATTACCTGGATTAATCGCCGCATCAGTTTGGATAAAGCTAACGCGCTTATCTGGGACACCTACTTGCGCGCTGGTGCGGTCAGTAGCGCTGATAATCCCAATAGTGACAGTGTTATCTAAACCTAAAGGATTGCCAATAGCGATCGCCCATTGCCCAGGAATTAAATTTTGGGAATTACCCAGTTTCACAGTGGGTAATTTATCGCCAGGAATTTTGACAACTGCCACATCTGTCACAGTGTCAATACCTATAACCTTCCCTTCAAAACTCCGACCATCTTTGAGGGTGACTTGGACTGTATCTGTGTCCGCCACCACATGAGCATTTGTCAGCAATTCTCCATTTTGACTCAAGATGAATCCTGAGCCTGTACCGCGCTCGATACGCTCTTGCGGAATTGCTTGTTCTTCTTCGCCAAAAAAGCGACGTAATAGGGGATTTTTCAGAGCTTCAGAAATTGGATTTGCGACTTTGCGTGTCGCATTAATCCTGACTACAGCAGGGCCTACCTTCTGCACGGCTGTAGCAATAAAATTCACATTATCGCTGTTACTATTACCAGTATTGCCGCCACTGGCATAAGGCGTTACAGATTCCGGCGGTAAAGCTGCTGTCACATTTCTTAACTCTTGAAATGAGCGATTTTGTGGCAGGAGATAGCGACTGCCAAATAAACCTGCACCACCGCCAACTACCAGTAAAGATAAATAAATAGCCAGTTGTTTCACAGATAAATTCATAATAATTACGCTTAAGGACAGCAATGCGGTTGCTAATTTCTAAGTGTAATCAAGCTAATCGCAAGTGGACAGATAAATTTAACATAGAGTTGCTTAATTAAGACTCATGCCATTGTTGCGTCAGTTCTATTTGTCACAAACTCTTGATTTTTCGTTTTCAATAGTATTTTGCCGTTACGCCGCCAAGATTTTTGGGAAAGCTAGTCTTATTAGTCTAGATTTAGATCCCTAGACTGTGATGGCTATTCCTTGGTGTTGGGAAAAAGTTGGGCAATTGTCAAAATTCCTAGCTATTTCATCGCTAGAGGACTGATTCTGGGGGTCATACGTTAGTTTATTGGGTATTTTACTATGCTGACCAATTCCCCATTGTCATTAAACATCTCATGGAAGTATTTACAAGCGATCGCGGCAATCAGGCCAATTCCGGTAAAAATTTACTGCTAGAGTTGCTGCAAAGTAGTAAATCTGTAGTCAGGATGGAACGTAAACATCTCTTGGTTGGTGTAATTGCTGGCAATTGCCAATACATTTTCAAAGAGGTGTTTTATGTCTACAGTTAGCCTCAGAAAAATTCTCCAAAGAAAAGAGTTACTGTCTTTACTTCAAGATTTAGCCTGTCATCTCAATAGTGCGATTGAGGTTGATTTGCCAGATGGGACAACTTTAGTCAAAATTGGCACACAAACTGCTGACAACCGATATCCCATTGAAATCTCAGGCGAAATTATCGGTTGGGTGGTTGGGGAAACACAGACAATCACAGTGGCAACTTTGTTGGCTTTGCTAGCCAAACAAGAAGCGGAAAAAAAAGAACTTGCCAAAGAATTATTAGAAAGATACCAAGAAATTGATTTATTTGAAGATATTTCCACGCAACTCACCACAAGTTTAGATAAGCGAGAAATTTCCCAGCTGGTACTACAGGAAGTCAGTCAATTAATTGAATCATCTGCGGGTGTAATTTTGTTGTTGAATGCTGATGCAACTGCTTTTGAGATGATTGCCGAATTTGGTGGTTTTTGCGATCGCAGTCTACCAGAACCAGGGAAAGGAATCATTGGCAGTATTGTGCAGAGTGGCCGGGCAGAACTGGTGAATGATGTGCAAGCAGATCCGCGATTGCAGGGACAAAAAAACGTCAACGCCCTCATTTGCGTACCATTGCGAACTAAAGAGCAAATAATTGGAGCGATCGCAATTGGCACAAATAAAATTGATGCTTACAAAGCTGAACACCTAAAATTGGTGAGTATTTTTGCATCACAAACAGCAGTCGCCATTGAAAAAGCATTACTTTACGAACAAAGCACCCTAGCAACTGCCCAAGCCAAAGCCCAGTCACAGAAACTTCAGCAAGCTCTTGAGGATTTGCAATTAGCCCAAACCCAACTCATCCAAAGCGAAAAAATGTCCAGTTTGGGACAACTAATCGCTGGAGTTGCCCACGAAATCAACAATCCTGTTAACTTTATTTGCGGCAATTTAAAGCATATTGCCGAATATTCGCAGGATTTGTTGTATTTACTGCAAGAATATCAAAGATTTTTGCCTGTAACGCCACCAGATTTGGAATCAGATTTAGACACCATCGATTTGGAATTTATTATGCAGGATTTACCCAAATTGCTGGATTCGATGAAATTGGGTAGCGATCGCATCGTGGAAATTGTCAAATCTTTGAAAAACTTTTCTCGCCATGACGAAACCCAAATGAAAACCGTCAACATCCACGATGGTATCGACGGTACACTCATGATTTTGCGCCATCGTCTCAAAGCCAGTAACCATCGCCCAGCCATTGAAATCGTCAAAGACTATGCTGAACTTCCCTTAATTGAGTGCTATCCCGGACAGTTAAATCAGGTGTTCATGAACATTCTGGCGAATGCTATCGATGCTTTAGAAGAAACACTGGCAAATAAAGAAAACAAAACTGCTCCCCAAATCAGCATTCGCACCGAAGCCCTTGATGAAAACTGGGTGGTCATTCGCATTGCTGACAACGGCCCTGGGATGAAAGAAGAAGTCCTCCGCCGCATTTACGACCCCTTCTTCACCACCAAAGAAATAGGTAAAGGCACAGGGTTAGGGATGGCCATCAGCCACCAAATTGTTGTCGATGGACACCAAGGAATCCTCAAATGCCGTTCTCAACCAGGAGAAGGAACAGAATTCTGGATTCAGATTCCCGTCAGTTGTACAACGCCAGAAACGCATAGTCATCCTCCTGCCAAAATAGCATCGACCTTACCAGTGGCAAACATCACCACCGCAATAGTGACTACTGATGCTGATGCTCAAGGCTTCATCGCCGCCAAAACTCCTATGCTCAAACCAGCCGATCTATTGACTCGCCATACCCAACTCATCCGGCGGTTGGAACAACATAGTCCGGAAATTAGTACGACATCACCTGACCAAATTTATCAGATGTTCCAACGCCACCCAATTTCTTTAAAGCTTTACGCTACGTTATTGTCCTGGTTTTGTACATCTGATGCCAATTTAAAAACAGAATGCGATACATAGATTTTGGATTTTGCGGCAAGTTGAGCCAGTACGTAGGACTGCTCACCGCAAAGTGCTGGCTAGACTCTCTGCCAACTTTCTAAAAAGCATGGGGGAATTACTTACTGGTGAGCTTTTAGGCAATCCATTTGTCGCCATCATTTTTCAACTTGGTGTACATTTCTAGAAACTGCCAGCAGTTGTTCATCCAAAATACAGCAAAGTGCTGAGTAAAAAAATAGTATCATCATACCTTTAAGCTATCAAAACTGTCCAAACCTAAGCCTAAGTGACTACAGCTATACATCCCACCAAACTACCCATTAAGCCCCATAGGAAATTCCGCCATGCCTAACCAGATTCATCCAGACAATTGTTATTTGTTCTTCGAGCAATGTCCTCTTGGTTTAGCCTTGTACCGGATGGATGGAACATTGATTAACATCAATCCTGCCTATGCTCAGATTCTGGGTCGCACTGTTGCCGAAACTTTAAATCTCAACTACCAACAATTTACGCCAAAACAATATACCGTTAGTGACCAAGCTTTTATAGATAATGTTATCCGTAATGGTCACTACGGCCCCTATGAAAAAGAATACATTCACAAAGACGGGTATTTTGTGCCAGTCCGTATCTCTGGTCAACTAATTGAGCAAGATGGCGAGCAGCTAATTTGGTCAACTGTGGAAGATATTACTGACCTCAAACAAGCGCAAAAAGAACGCTTACAATCAGAAAAAATCTTGAAACAGAGCGAAGCCCGTTATCGCTCTTTGATTAAAACTAACACCCAAATTATCTGGGTCAGCACCCCAGAAGGTATTTGCTTTGAACTCACAGATTGGATAGCTTACACAGGGCAAACTTTAGCAGAAGCTGAAAATGGTGGTTGGATTGATGCTGTTCATCCCGATGATCGCGGCTACACTGGCGAAGCTTGGGGTATTGCTGTAGCCAACCGGAGTATGTATCAAATTGAATATCGCATTCGCGGTAAAAATGGTAAGTATCGCTACTTTTGGGTCTGGGGCGCGCCTGTCATCGAAGAAGACGGTAGTGTGCGTGAGTGGATTGGCACTTGTACGGATATTCACGATCGCAAACTCGCAGAAGCCGAAAATCAACGGTTAAAAGAACGATATCGTACTTTAGTAACTGCTAGCTCGCAAATTGTTTGGGGAGCTACAGCCGAAGGGCTAGGAATCAGCAGTGAAATGCTGACTTGGATAGAATACACAGGACAGACTGAAGCCGAAGTCGCTGGTTGGGGCTGGATTGATCCGATTCATCCTGATGACCGTACCCGCTCGACAAATAATTGGAATCAGGCTGTGGCCAATCGCAGTCTTTACCAAACTGAATATCGATTGCGTGGCAAAGATGGCATCTATCGCTATTTTTCTGTTTGTGGTGCGCCTGTCTTGGAAGCAGACGGTAGTATTCGAGAATGGATTGGAACTTGCACCAATATTCACGATCGCAAGTTAGCAGAAGCGGAAAATCAACGATTATTAGATATGTTGAATCATTCCAGCGATGCCATTATTGTGCGGGACATGAGCGACAAAATTTTGTACTGGAATCAAGGGGCGGAGAGGCTCTACCATTGGACACGCGCAGAAGTTAAAGACCAGTTTATTTACACATTCTTAAAAAAAATCTTTCCTAAACCCAAACAAGAAATTACTGCTGAGTTATTAGAACAAGGCCATTGGGAAGGAGAAGTGCAACACGTTACCCATGATGGCAAACTCATTACCGTCCAAAGCCGTTGGACTTTGCAGCGCGATGCTGATGACCTTCCTTGTGCGGTATTAGAAATTAATACTGATATTACCGCCCGCAAACAAGCTGAAGTCGCTTTACGGCAATTGAATCAAGAATTAGAAGCCAGAGTCGCCGAACGCACAGCCGAACTCCAAAACACCCTTGCAGAAGCCCAAGGTCTAAATGCAATTTTAGATAACTTAGCTGATGGTTTATTGGTAGTAGATACCGAAGGGCTAATTACTCACTTTAATCCTGCTTTTGTAACTATGCACGGATTATCAGCCACCGCCATCAAAGGCCACTATCGAGAATTGCCCATCTTTGGTTTAGCAAATTTGGTAGAACAAACTCAAACCCATCCTAAAGAGGTATTTGCGGCTGAAGTCGCACTAGCAAAAGAACGCATTGGACAAGCAGTAGCCACCGCTATCTTTAAAAGGACAATTGCCAACGAACCCGATACTTGCTTTGGTTCGGCTTTACTGATTCGGGATGTCACAGCAGAAAAAGAAGTCGATCAAATGAAAACTGACTTCATCTCTACAGTTTCCCACGAATTGCGCACACCACTGACTTCGGTTTTAGGTTTTGCTTCCATCATTAAAGAAAAGCTAGAAACAGATGTCTTTCCTGTCTTGACTACAGAAGACCGCAAGCTGCAAAAAACCATTAAGCGCGTAGCTGACAATCTCAATATTATTGTTTCTGAAGCTGAACGGCTGACATCGTTAATTAACGATGTGTTAGATATTGCCAAAATGGAAGCAGGAAAAGTGGAATGGCAAATGCAACCGCTTGATCCTACTGAATTAGTCGATTGGGCAACTACTTCCACAGCAGCGTTATTTGAAACCAACGGCTTGGAATTAATTTGTGAGATGGAATCTGGTTTGCCGCAAATCATAGGCGATCGCAACCGTTTATTGCAAGTTTTAATTAACTTGATTTCTAATGCTGTCAAATTTACCGATTCTGGTTCTATTACCTGTCGCATTAAGCAACATCACGACGGTGTTTGTATCAGCGTCATCGACACAGGTATAGGTATTGCACCAGAAGACCAACCGAAAGTGTTTGAGAAATTCCGCCAAGTTGGTGATACCCTGACCGATAAACCCAAAGGTACAGGCTTGGGGCTGCCCATCTGTAAACAAATCGTCGAACATCACGGGGGCAGAATCTGGGTTGAAAGTGAACCAGGCCAAGGTAGCAGTTTCTCTTTCCTCATCCCCAGCTATATGGTAGATCACAAAGCTAATGCCAAACTCAATCTAGATGCACTAGTCAAACAACTCAAAGAACACGTCATCACTACTAACCCTGTGTTAAATGAAAAACGCAAAACTATTTTGGTAGTAGATGATGATGCCAATATTCGGGAATTATTGCGCCAACAATTAGAAAACGAAGGCTACAAAGTACGAGAAGCCAAAGACGGTATGGACGCAATTCACCAAATTAAAACAGCCCATCCCGATTTAATTCTTTTAGATGTGATGATGCCGCAAATTAATGGCTTTGATGTGGCCGCTGTTCTGAAAAATGACCCCTTAACAGCAGACATTCCCATCATCATCTTGTCAATTATTGAAAACAAAGAACGCGGCTATCACATTGGTATTGATCGCTATCTCACCAAACCCATTAATTCTGAGCAATTGCTAAATGAAATTGGTTTACTGCTTTCTCAAGGTACTTCTAGTAAAAAGGTGTTAGTTGTTGATAAAAATGCCTCAACTTTAAAAATCATCTCTGATGTCCTGCAAACTCAAGGATACAGTGTGATTGAAGCATCTAATCCCCAAGAATGTATAAATAAAGCTTTGACGGTTAAACCAGATATGATTATCCTCGACTCTATTTTTTCGCATGAAACTGATTTAGTTAAAACTCTCAGGTTTGAAAAGGAGTTAGAAAATGTCTTCTTTATTATGCTATCTGATAGCTAATTTTGCTGACTGAATATGAGCAGTGAAAAGTAAATAATTATTTACTTTTCACTTCGGTTTCTCTGTCTAGATGGAAATCAATATAGTATCAAATGAGTAAGCAATTTTAGCCAAAAATCTAAAATATCAAATTATTATGACCCAAAAAATTTTAATTGTAGATGATGAACCTAATATTGTAACTTTGATGGAACAAGCCTTAGAAGCCTTAGAAGATGAAGGTGTCGAACTGATAACTGCCAGAAATGGACAAGAAGCTCTGGAAACTATTCAAACCGAGAAACCAAATTTAGTATTTCTCGATGTGATGATGCCTAAAATGAGTGGTCTAGAAGTTTGTCAGATAGTTAAACATGAGTTGCAAATGACAGATGTTTATATTGTTATGTTGACTGCTAAAGGACAAGAGTTTGATAAACAAAAAGGTATGGATGTTGGGGCTGATTTATATCTCACTAAACCATTCCGACCTAAAGAAGTATTGGAGAAATCAATGCAAGTCTTGGGATTTTGAAGTTGATTTATTTATTCACATCTTGCACCTAGCCCCAGCGAATAGAATTCGCGGCTATACAAACGAAGTCCGCCTATCGCGCTTGCGCTGCGCTTGGCGCACCACGCGGACTAACGCAATATCAAGGGTTTGGAACCCGCGCAGGTGGTCACTGAGCTTGTCGAAGTGCGGGTTTTGTCTGTGTAGCCGCGACTTCAGTCGCAGGCGTGCAAGATATGTGTTTATCAACAAACAATTTTAGTCACTTTTATGAAACATTTCCTATTTCAAGGTAAAAAAGCAGATATGAACAGCGACTCAGAAGCAAATAACAGGAACGATTAAGTTATAATCTGCAACGTTGCGGCTAAAAACTAAAAGTTTCGTGCTTTTATCTCGAAACTTCGAGTTCAGAACTCGAAACTCCGTGATAAAAACATGAAGCTCCGAGTTCCGAACACAAAACTCTGTGGTAAAAACATAAAACTCCAAGTCTAGAACATAAAACTCCGTGATTGGAAGTGCAATCACGGAGTTTTATTTGCAATGATTAAAAATTAAGAGTGTAATACTGTTTTAGAAAATGACTAATACCAATCACTTTCTCGGCTCTATCGGCTTCTTCTGCTCTCAATACTCGCTTATCTGAATCATTTTTTCAGGGAAACAGTATAACATCATACTTGCAGCTTCAAACTAACAGTAAACTTTGTAAGTATTGTATGCTTTTTAGTTGGGCGATCGCTACGTAAGCAAAACTTTATTTCAATAACAGTATACTGATAACTTGATATATATTGCCTTCTACTTATAGTTAGATTTAATGTAGTTATTAGATACATTTTTAGCAAAATTTAAATATTTTTTCTCTATCTTTGAGTAATTTACAGGGCATCTCTCGTAATTGAAGAGATAAAATATATGTAATTTCGGTCTACAGCCATTGATAGAGTACATTCGTAGTTTGCTTACTTAGAATGAAATTGGTAATAGCAAGTTTATAGGCATTCAGGACATTTATAAATACTCACAATCCCCAAGCAAAATTATTTCTGCTCGGCTATTTATTATCCGTCCACTGTTATAGCTACGTATACCAAACAAATAAACTACAACTTTAGTGTAGATATTATGACTATTAATTGCTGGCAGCAACAAAATCACAATCATAACAATGACACAAATCATACTCAGGCATCTATCAAAGTAGAATTTGCCTTGTTGATGGATCAAATTAAAAGTAGTGTTTGGTTAATTGGCATTCCATCATGGTTGTTTGCTATATCTGATAGAAGCTTTGCTGTATTATCTGATAGCTACTTATCTCCTGTAGAGATATTGCAGATATTAATGACTTGCGTGTTTTTTGTTAGTTGGATTTATTTAAAACCAGAAGGAAGTTTAAGTAGTAACGATGTCGAACCAAATGAATACGCAGAATATTTATCGCGGACTCAAGCTAATAAGTTGAGGTTAAAAAAGCGGCACATGATTAGCCAAGATTATATTTTGCCGTTCCCTTATTATTGTCAAATCTATCATTTATTAAACTTAAAGCACTTAGAGTCTGTTCACAAATTTAGTTTGAACAACTTAAAGGTTTTGAATATTAGTCAATTTCAGCCCACTAATATAGGTGGAGCTATTAAATTCACCACTATGTTGCAACCAAATATCAACATCCTCAGATTTTGGCGGCAACCAATTGTCGAAGTAGATTTAATTTTACACACTCCCTACACCATTGAATTGAGTATTCCTGCATATAACGACAAAAGAATTGTGGTGATATTTCACGCTTTTCCCATTAGTGAGTGTGAACATCAATTATTTATCGATATTTATAGTGATTTAGAATGGCCCAAACCGATATTACAGATAATTTTGCATTGTGCTACTTGTTTAACACTCTTTGAAGATTTACCTTATTTGCAAGCCTTAGCCGAAAAGAATGTTGAGCGTTTATTTAACTTAAATTTGGCTTCTCAACACGAAACCATGTTGTTGTTTAATCGGTTTATCGAACTTTATGGTTCTCGTCAAGCCAGAATTCAATTACCAAAATAAACTTAATTTCTAGGCTTGACCCTGCCCCAATGGGGCAGGGTGTAAAGGAAAATACAGCCCTAACAACCACCTTCGTCACCACCCCATCTTCCCCACACCCCACACCCTTCTGATTGACAAGTTTGATTGCCTAATTACTTAATTTTTTGCATCGCTTACATTCATACATTTTCATATCTGCCAAGGTGATTAATTGATCTAAAGAAATAGGTTGACTGGGATTGTAAGATTGCAGACCAACACTCATTGACAGTTGAAAAGATTGGTGTTGATTTTGATTGAATTGGGCAATTGCAGTTTGCAGTCGTTGTTGTGTAACCTCAAACTGATAATTTTTTCCTTGCATCAGCACAACAAATTCATCACCGCCGAGTCTGGCTAAAATATCAGATGTGCGGAATGTTTGCTTCAGCAATTCTGCGGCTGCCAAAATTGCGGCATCACCAATTTCATGTCCTAAAGAATCGTTGATGAGCTTGAGACCATCTAAATCGATAAACATTAGGCTAGCAGCAACCTGAGATCGCTGAATTTGTTTAAGTTGCTGTTGTGCCAAAATAAAAAATCCCCGCCGATTGTACAGTCCTGTTAACTCGTCAGTAATCGAAAGACGACGGACTTCAGCTTCTGCCGCTTGACGATCGCGGATTTCTTGCTGTAAGTAGGTATTAGTTGCTAATAAAGCCGCAGTACGATCGCTAACTCGTTGTTCTAGTTCTGCATATACCTGCACATTTTCCATTGCGACTGCTGTAGTATCTGCCAAAGCCTGCAATAACTTGACTTCTTCAGTTGTGGGGTGATGAAGCTTTGCCCAATAAATCCCAATTGCACCAATCGGATCAAATGTGCGAATCGGAACCATCACCATACTTTTTACAAAAGTTGGTTGATAAGCTACATGGGGAACTCTCAAATCACTATAGACATCACCGATAATCGCAGGCTGACGATGCAACATAGACCAGCCGCCGATGCAAATACTCATCGGAAATCTTTGACCCTTCCATAAAGGAGCGATCGCATCTTCATCGGCATAATAGCAATAACCATTGTCTCGTAAAACAAAACTAGCTCCATCTGACCCAGTGATTTGTCGGGCCGCTACCCTAACAATTTCCATAATTCGCTCTAAATTACGAGCTAGTGACAAATATTGCACTACTATCAACAGACTCTCCATTGCCCGTAAATATTCTTGGTCAGTAGAGTCTGGAAAATCGACAGTCAATGAACAATGTAGCGGTGAGTCAAACTTATTAGTCATATATTCCCCTATGAGCTAGTAAATTTATACTTCCCCATTTGCAGTAATACGTATATTTTCTTAAAAAAATGTAATTTATGCTTGAGCAAGCACTCTATTTTTGATTCCAACGCAAACCACGATATGATGCTCTGTGCATCTGTGGTTGGTTTTGCAAAAAAATGCTTGATTGGCTTTATCGTTACCCTACTCTCTACCCTGGCATTTTGCTCAAACGCTACAAGCGTTTTTTTGCTGATGTGCAGCTAGCTAATGGTGAAATAGTCACCGCCCACTGTCCCAATACAGGCCCTATGACTGGAGTTTCCAGTCCTGGTAGTTTGGTACAGCTTTCTCAAAGTGATAACCCGAAGCGTAAACTTGCTTACACACTAGAACTAATTCAAGTCCACGATAACGAACCCACTTGGGTAGGTGTAAATACTGCTTTACCGAATCGCATAGTTAAGCTAGCTTTAGCAAAATATTTATTCCCAGAATTAGGTAACTACAGCCAAATTAAAAGTGAAGTGGTTTATGGCTTAGATAAAAAAAGCCGTGTTGATTTTTTTTTGACAGGTAGTGAGACAGAACTCCCCATATATTTAGAAGTCAAAAACACAACCTGGGCGCAAGGAACATTAGCATTATTTCCTGACACAGAAACCACCAGAGGACAAAAACACCTGCGAGAATTAATGGCGTTGCGACCTTTAGCGCGTAGTGTCATGCTGTATTTTATCAACCGGGGTGATTGTACAGAGTTTGCCCCTGGGGATTGTCAAGATCCAGTATATGGTGAGTTACTGCGACAAGCGATCGCCCTTGGTGTGGAAGTGCTACCTTGTCGGTTTGATATTTCTCCCGAAGGTATCCTTTATTTAGGTTTGGCCAAAATAAAAATTTAGCTAAATATTTTTAGTTAGGAATATCAGCCAATTATTGCTGATATCCCAAATAGTTATGCTACGGCTTAAACTTGCCCAGAAGTCAGGAAAGCTTCAACTTCTGCTGCCGTGGGTTGAGAAGCGATCGCACCTGGTTTAATAGTAGTCAAAGCTCCTACAGCACTGGCATAGGTAATAATGTGTTTTGCTGTGTCTGCATCTTCTAATTTCTGAATACTATGCTGACTTAGCTGATGGATAAACCCTGCCAAAAAGCTATCTCCCGCACCAGTTGTGTCAGCCACCTTCACAGGAAAAGCGGGTAATATGCCTTCGCTACCACCTAAGCAATAGGCACAACCTTTGTCCCCATCTGTCACTAGCACTCCTTCCACAGAATTTAGACGGTAAGTAATGGCCCCTGCATCGGCGGTATCAAATAGCCATTCCGCTTCTTCTTTGGAGAGTTTGAGAAAATCAACGCGCTTAAATATATTTTGAATTTTTTGCCGCGCGATATTTTCGTCTTGCCAAAAAACTGGTCGCCAGTTAACATCTAGCACAATCTTCAGGTCAAACTGCTCGGCTAATTCTAAAGCCCGATAAACAGCCTTTTCGCTTTCAGGATAGGCTAATTCCAGAGTCCCCAAAACCAAAAAATCTGCATCTTCAAACAACGAAATAGGCAATTTTTCCGCTTGTAAGCGCGTGTCTGCAAATTCAGATGTGTCATATTTACCAAAGCCAGCGAAAGTGCGATCGCCTGCCAAATCCCGCACTACATATACCTGACGCGTTGGCGCACTAGAATGACGCTGTACACCTGATGTATCTACGCCTACTTCTTTTAATAACTGTACCAGTGCATTTCCTGGTTCATCTTCCCCTACCGCACCAATAAATCCGGCAGAAGTTCCCAGTTTTACCAAAGCACAGGCCACATTTGCTGGCGCACCTCCTGGATAAGGAGTCCAGGATTTTACCTCTTCCAACTTTAGCCCTAATTGATCGGCTAAACAATCGAACAGAATTTCACCGAGACACAAAACACGGGGATTGCTCATCTCATTTTAGAATTTCGATTTGACTACAGAAAGTAGATAAGAATTCAGAACTTAGAGTACATAAATTAAAATATTTTCCCCCTAAATTTTGAATTCAAAGTTCTAAATTCTCCCTTGGTCAGTATAAAATCTACAACAATCTTCATCATCTGTCGCCAGTCCTGTAAAGAATTCTAGAGCAATTTTTATTACTCTTATCAGATGTATAAGCACCCGATTTCAGTTTTGAGTATTGCGGTAAATCAGGAAAAAAATATTGTTAATTAGTATTAACAGTCACCTAAGTTTAATGAAGCATAAGATTATCATCAAGCTGAACTTGAAAAAAATTATTGTCAATCGTATTGCAGCTAACACTTCAAATCCCTACCAACAAAAGAATCTTCTAGAATTAAATAGAGTGATTAAGTACATATACCAAGGGAGGATAGAACCAGTCATGGCTAGTGGCGAGTCTCAGACCCCTGTTACTCTGTCAGACAGAGAACTGCAAATTATCGACTTAGTGGCCGCTGGCTTAACTAACCAAGAGATTGCAGCAAAACTGGAAATTAGCAAGCGCACAGTTGATAACCACATCAGCAACATTCTCACGAAAACTCAAACGGAAAACCGAGTGGCTCTCGTCCGTTGGGCGTTACAGTGGGGTAAAGTCTGTTTAAATGATGTCAATTGCTGCCCTCTGCCTAATCAGTACGAATGAATTCCTTGCTGATCGACTAAATCCGAAATGCGGTCAATCAATTTTGGATTTGAGATTTGCGATTTTGGAGTAATCCAAAATCAGCAACCCAAAATCTCAAATTGTGCGGAACGGGGCTTGTACACAAGACTCATTCCAAAATCCCCAATCTCAAGGTGGCACGGTCAATAGCGTTTGGCAGATGCTATTAATCGTGTCTAGGACAGCGAACGATAAATCGACATTTTGGTTCACAGCTTGTGTTACTCCTCACGCATCTATTTCAGCTTGAACCTAGCATCAAAGCACAACAGAGTACTCACAGGACTTGTCAAGATTGGGTGTAAGGGTATGAGGGTATGGGATGTCAGACTTACAGCCCATATCCTTTACACCCATTCATCTTGATTGAGGCATTCATCAATATCAGGACTTACGGATGAAAACGAACAATCAAGGGTTTGGAGAAGGGGGCAAGGGTTTAGGGGTGTATGTATCCAAAACCCATTAACTCAGCCTCCACAGACAATCTTTGTGCGTAATTAATTCCTAAATATGCCAAAGGCTGCTGACTCATCATCAATAAAAATTAGCAATAATCCCTGGCTACAAGCGTTACATTTGTAAGAAATCTAGATTGCTCCATCAGCTGGGGGAGCAGCGTTACTATGGAAACTTCTGGTTCTATTCAAAGTGGCTCGTCTCCCTTTGATTTTTTTAGCTTCGACTTGATTACACCTCAACCGAAACAAGATACTGATTTACTTAAACAACTATCATTTGTTCCAGGTTTAAAAGAAATTTTGATGCTGCGGCAAGTTCACGCTTTAGAACACGCCACTGTCTGGGTTCTTAGCGAAACAAAAAACCTTCATACTTCCCCAGGAAAACCCAATACAATTCAAATTGATAACGAGTTACTGGGTGGGTTATCTACAGACCAAGGCTTTTATCTTTATGGTGAAGTCAATATCAGCAATTTGCGGCGTGCAGTTACTCAAGCACACCAAAGACTCACACATGGTGAATGGGATTTAGCAGTACATCCCCGTTGCGGCACAAATTCGTCAGTGGCAATCCTGTTAACTGCTGGACTAGTTGTAGGTGTAAATTTACTGCTCCCATTTCGGCCAATTGAACAATTGATTGGTTTAGGTTTAGCAGCAACAACAGCAGCAGAACTCGCCCCTGATTTAGGTTCAGTGGCACAGCGATATCTCACAACTGCTATTCCCTTTAATCTGGTAATAGAAAATATTACGATAAGTCGTGATATGTGGGGTAGAGAAGGGCATTTTGTCAAGATAAAATGGCGAGATTAATATGCGGAAATGGAGAATAGTAAATAGATTGATTTAATAATTTATTTATGATTTTTAATTTGTAATTGATAATGCGAAAACTTTATTTTTTATTGCCAGGAACTAGCGGCAAATTTGCCTGTGGTGGTCTTTGGGCAGAATTAAAAACATTAAAACTAGCTCAACAGGTTTGTCATGCGGATGTGGTTACTTACCGCCAAAAAGAAACCGGGAAGTTATTTTTAGATGACCTACTCAAAGAACCTAATTTAAATGATGTGATTTTTGTGATTAGTTGGGGTTTCGATATCGCTCAATTAGCTAAAAAGCTCCAGTCTTATCATGTTATTTATCATGCCCATAGTGCAGGTTACAAATTTACTTTACCTGCAAATATCCCCATTGTGACAGTCAGTCGGAATACCTTGGGTTATTGGGGGCAGAAGTCACCTAATACGTTGATTTATTATTTGCCTAATGAAATTAGTCCAGAATTTAAAAATTTATCTTTAGAACGGGACATTGATGTTTTAGTTCAGGCAAGAAAATCATCGGCATATTTATTAAAAGAGTTAATTCCCACGTTGGAAAAAAAATGCAAGGTATTTTTGGTTAACTCTTATGTAGAAGATTTACCGGGGTTATTTAATCGCGCTAAAGTTTACCTCTATGATTCTGCGGAATATTGGGCGCAAACAGGTGTGAGTGAAGGTTTTGGGCTGCAACCAATGGAAGCTTTAGCTTGTGGTTGTCAGGTATTTTCTAGCGTCAATGGTGGGCTTTCTGATTATTTAGATCCGGGGTTTAATTGTTATAAAATCGCTGGTTATTCTCAAGAGTATGATATTCAGCGTATTCTCCAAGTCATTCACTCTCCGGTAAGTTTAAAATTATCAGAACAAGTGCTGGCAGAATATCGCTATGAAAATATTATTCATCGGCTGCAAGTCATTCTCAATGAATTAAATGAGTTTTTTGACCATAAACAGCATCATCCAGGCAACATTCCCGATTTAACACAAACACGCTTAGTCAGTTTAGTAGTGAAAAATATGTATAACAAGGTGAAGAAAAAATACTTTAGTGCTTGATTAGGTGTAAGTTTGTTCAACTTACTGACGATATATTTTACCAGTGCTGCTTCCGCTTGATAGACTTGATTTTTCGATATATGTCCCGATCGCGTTTTCCTCACTTACGGATAACATAGAATTGCCGTTGTAGGTATTTTAGGTAACTTACACTCAGGGGTTGAATTATGAAACGCCCACTTGTAGCTTTAGCTGTTGTGGTTAGTGCGATAGCGTTGGCTAGTCCTGTCTACGCCCAACAAGAGAATGATCACCCTATCCTTATTGAACGCCACGAAGCTGCATCCTTAATCACTGAACCAGTCACAATTAACAGTGATACTGATAACGCCCTCACTCGCGCCGAACGCTTAAGACAAATTGCTAATTCTATTGGCAAAGTCAGCGAAGAAAAAGGATGTAAAAATATTAAGCCTCTAGATTTACTCAACGATCCCGAAGCAGCGATTAAGGAATGCGAAAAACCCAGCAACAACCAAACTCCTCAACGTAACGGCGAACCAGTGGACTATTTAAAGATTCCCCGCCTAGATTCTGGCGTGCGCTTGACTGTAACTCAGTTTTGAGCCATATAAACAAGTAAATACTGCGATTATCGCTCTCTATTTAGCCTGCTCGGCAACGGTTGGCTGAGGATAGGAGCGCGATTTTTTATGAGCTTTGAGTTTCTTAACTTGCTTGGGGGCGATCGCTTTTACTTCTAGCTACTTGATTAGCATATCTTTTTACTGCCATTAACTTTTTTTGTCAAGCGTAGTTGACAGTTCGTAACAAAACTGTTAAATTTATTTACATAAGTTAACAAACACAGGAAAACATTATGTATACAACTATTAACGAAGAAGGTATTTTAAATAACTACGCTACTGAACCCAAAATGTATTACGCTGAGTATCCTTCTGCCGAAGAGCAACGTAACTATGCTCTTCAAGGCGCAATTGCTACCTTGTTTATGACTGCAATTATTTTGGTCGCTTTAGGCGTGAGCTAAAAAGTATTTCTGTATCTAATCGTGGATTAAATCTTTGTTGAAACTCTCTCTTAAACCCCGGTTTTACTGGGGTTTTTTATTGGTATCTGCGGAATGTAAATCATCAATGTCAAATAATGACTGAGGTTGCAAGTGAAAAAGGATGGATAATTAAATGCTTAGAGATTGTACCTGACCATGTTCACACATTGATAGAATATGACCCCAGTACACCAATTAATTCAATTGTTAAGGCTTTTAAAGGTCGGTCATCCAGATACTTAAGACAAGAGTTTCCACAACTGCTTAAACTTCCTACTTTGTGGACTCATTCGTATTACTATGATTCAACGGGGAAAATTTCATCCGCAATTATCGAACAATACATCAATGACCCACATCACTATAAATAACTACTGCGGATAAATCCGCATGAGTCAGGTTTCCGCCACGATATAAATAACGTAGATAGTTCAATTCATTTAATTTCTTGAACTATCTACTTCGTGGCTACCACCTTTCCCACAATATTTAGGTGTATTGATCAAATATTCATCAAATTCAGACTTGACCAATGAAAGCTTTTATCTGTTATATTGCGCTGTTGGGATTGAGTGGTAGTTTATTAGCTCATAGTTCTAGTGTTTCTGCCCAAATAGCTAACAGGGAAAAATTTGTGGCTAGGGGTACAGAACCTTTTTGGAGCGTTACTGTCAGCAAAAGCGGCATTGTTTATTCTTCTCCAGAGGTGAAAAAACAAACCTTTCCTTACGTTGCACCTCTAACAGCACAAGGCCGTTCGGCTGATTTTGTCAGAGTCTATCGGCTAAGAGGCAATAACACATTAATTCTCAAAAAAGACAATGCTTGTAGTGATGGAATGTCTGATAAACAGTATCCTTACTCAGCTATTTTAATTTTGGGGAACAAAGTTTTGGAAGGTTGCGCTGAGTAATAGTGGTTTTAACCATACAATCAGGTTGTCCTTTCAGAACCCTTTGAACGTGTTAGGTATCCTGACGGTTCTTTTATCTTCCCTAGTCTTGGCATTTCACAATATTATTGTGCGAGTTCTGTTTTCTGAACATTTTGTGCTGGGTTTATTTTTGCTGGGTGGATACGTTAAACCAGATTTGCAAAATTCATTTTTGTTAATGTTTATGCGAATGCTAGTAGTAGTTCCCTTGATGGCTGCGTTAGCATTCAAATTATATCCATCGGCTGGCAAACAATTGCGGGATTTATTTCAGCGCGATACCTCAAGTACGCAACGAGATCGCACAAATGTTTTGTTACAAGCATTTGGCTGTGGGGTGCTGATGTTTGTATATGTGGCGTTACTCTACATCGCAATTGGTTTGATTCCTACAGGAATTGCTGTGACTTTGTTTTTTTCGTATCCAATATTTACAGCACTGCTGGCTTGGAAATTTTTTGGCGATAGGCCTACACTTTTTCGCTGGTTAGTGATGGGTATTATTTTAGTGGGTAGTGTTCTCACCGTTCCTCAATCTTCTAGTAGCTTCAACAGTTCGGCCATTGCAATTGGTATTTTTGCTAGTGTTGGCGCAGGCATAGTTTACGCTTTCTATTGCGTCATTGCTCAAAAATGTTTAGAAAAATTCCATCCAATTCTTTTCACTTGGATTAGTTTTGCTTCTACCCTGGTACTTTCGGGTATTAGTTTGATATTCTGGCCGCTTCATAGTACCCAACTAGATTGGACTCCGATGTGGATTTGTAGTATTTTGTCAGGTCTAGTTAGCTTTGCTGGACACACACTGAATAATTTAGGCATTCGGATGATTAGTGCAACTAAAGCCTCAATCATTGGTGCAAGCAGTCCAGCCTTGACAGCCTTAATTGCATGGGCAACGATTAGCGAACATTTAAATTTGATTCAGAGTTTGGGGATTGGTATTGTCACATTAGGTATTGCTTTGCTGAGTGGCGAAAAACGCAGTTCGGCGTAAATTTGGCATTACCTAAATCTTAAGTTGCAAATTAGTAAATTTATGACTGCTAACTCTATCTTTTTCGATTTAGATGGCACACTGACAGATCCTCAACCTGGAATTACTCGTTGTATTCAGTTTGCTTTATCTGAATTAGGTTACAAACCCCCAGAAGCTGATGAATTAAATTGGTGTATTGGCCCGCCAATTAAAGATAGTTTTTCTCAGCTACTCAATACTTCAGATGATGCTATTTTGGAGCAAGCGATATCATTTTATCGTCACCGTTTCTCCACAATTGGATTATTTGAAAATACTCTTTATCCTGAGATAAGAGAAACTCTTAAAGAAATTCGTGTTGCTGGGTATAAAACTTTTGTGGCAACATCAAAACCTTATATTTATGCAACACGGATTATTGAATATTTTGGGTTGTCACCACTTTTTGATGGGGTTTATGGTAGTGAACTTGATGGAAGCCGAAGTGCCAAACGAGATTTGATTCACTATATTTTAGCGAAAGAAAAGATTGAACCACAAACTGCGGTGATGGTAGGCGATCGCCTACATGATATGATTGGAGCCAAGCACCATAATTTAACGACAATTGGTGTTACCTACGGCTATGGAACAGCAGCAGAATTAAAAGCTCACGGTGCAGATTTTATTGCCCATTCTCCCCATGAGATTGCTAAACTGTTAATTCCGTAATTAGTAATTTAATTATTCAGTTTTGATTTAGCCAAAAGTGCTGTCCCGTAGGCGGCTTCTGTATATCTTGATGCAACTACAGGCACTTTTAAACATCGTTGACGAATAGCAGTCCAAGTGGAATTTGCTGCACCTCCACCTGCTGTATACACGCGTTGTAATTTATCTGCACCTAAATTTTGCAGTAATTCATAGCCGCGTGTTTCTATACGGGCAATACTTTCTAGCAAACCGTGTAAAAATTCTCTTGGTGAATCTGGGCGGGGTGTGAGTCGTGGGGCTAAATTAGGGTCGTTAATTGGAAAGCGATCGCCTGGCTTCAACAAGGGATAATAATCTAAATTGCTCGCTTTATCTGCATCAATTTCCCGACTTAAACTGGCTAACTCTGCATTTGTAAAAAATTCTTGCAACACAGCACCGCCAGTATTAGAAGCACCACCAGTCAGCCACAAATCACCCAGGCGATGGCTATAAATTCCGTAGCGTGCATCTTCTACACGGGTACGACTTAATAATTTCAATACCAAAGTCGAACCTAAAGATGTCACCGCTTCCCCGGGAGAATTTGCCCCACTAGCAAAAAAAGCCGCAATACTATCTGTTGTCCCCGCACACACTAAGCAATCATGGCGAAAACCAAATTTAATCGCAATATCCTGGCGAATTTCGGCGATGGGTGTCCCAGGCGATAAAACTTTCGGTAACGCAATAGGTATTTCTAATTTCTCCAACCATGCTGGATATTGCAAATTTTCTACGTCGTAACCCAACTTTAAAGCGTTGTGGTAGTCGCTAATACCCAATTTCCCATGCAGCAAAAAAGCTAACCAATCAGCTTGATGAAGAAAAAATCGTGCTTCTACAAAGAATGGTTGCTGTGACATCCACAGAAGTTTGGCAAGGCTGGAAGTAGCACTTAATACAGTATGGTTCGGCGGAGCGACTTTTTTTAGCTGTTCTAGCACCCCTGCACCCCGCGCATCGTTGTAGAGTAGAGCCGCATCTACAGGCTCTCCAGCAGCGTTACACAACAAGACGGTAGAAGAAGTACCATTAATAGCAATAGCTTGAATTTCGCGCCGCAATTGCTCAGGAATCTGGGCTAATAGGCTCCATAATGCAGCCCGCCAGTAGTTTACTTCTTGCTGTTGCCAAGGATAGCGTACTTCTGCTTGCACATTCCCCTCATTGTCAATTACCACCGCCCGCGAACCAGACGTACCGTAGTCAATTCCCAAATACAAATCCATATTTTTATAAATTTTTCTTATGAAAAGTAACTAATGGCTACTGACTAAGACCAGCTTATGTTGCATCTTGTAACAAGATATTCCACTAACTTGGCAAAACAGTGAAAAGTAGTAAACGTATTCATAATCCATTTACGTCAGGAGATTCTCAACCATGCTGATCTCAAACGCTCTAATGCTTGGTGTGACCTCTATTTCTGATACCCAAGTGTACATTGCTCTGGTTGTTGCGCTGATTCCAGGCGTTCTGGCTTGGCGTTTATCAACAGAACTCTACAAGTAGAACTCTGCTCTGAAACTGCTTTCAGAGTATCAATTTAAGTGACACACCCCACACAACAATCAGGTTGCGCCTGGTTGTTGTGTTTATTTAAAAAATAAAATTTAGAGATGTTTTAGGCGATCGCTTCATCCCCAAACCTAAAATAATCCATAAAATTAATTGGTATTTCTGTCACACGAAAAAGCACTTAAGTATTTTAATCTCTTAAGTGCATTCTCGTATAACTCTTCACCATTTCACTGAATTTCAGCTACATTTGCCAATTACAATACTTCATAGGATAGATGTATTGTAAACATCAATTGTACTCACAATTTAGTGAAGTGGTATCACTCCTTGCAATGAATAAGGGTATCGTTTATGTTGCAAAAGCAAACATCTAGCGAGTGACACTTTATCAACTGACACTATTAAGTAATACAAAAATCCGATTGAATTATTGAACATACTTAACATAGACACAGAACAGGGAATAGATTTTTTTGGCTCTCATTTAGAGAATTCCAGTAGTATGTGTAGGGTGTGTTAGGCGTAAGCCATAACACGTCAAAAGCTTTGCATTAGATATGTTAGGCTGTCATTAACACATCCTTATACGTGTATTTTAAAAATCAAATATGAGTCCTCTATATGCTACAAAATACAGTTAGAAAAGCTGTGATTCCGGCGGCTGGTTTTGGTACTCGCTTGTTTCCAGCGACTAAAGTTGTCAAAAAAGAATTGTTTCCGATAATTGACAAAGATGGTAGGGCGAAACCTGTTATTTTGGCTATTGTTGAAGAGGCGATTAGTGCAGGGATTACAGAAATTGGAATTGTCGTCCAACCAGATGATGTAGAAATTTTCACAGATTTATTTAAAAAGCCACCAAAACCTGAACTTTGGCAAAAGCTGTCACCAGAAAATCAAGAATATAGTTTATATCTAGAAGAAATTGGTAATAAAATTACTATAATTACTCAACATCAGCAAGAAGGCTATGGTCATGCAGTTTTTTGTGCTAAAGATTGGGTGCAAGATGAGCCATTTTTGTTGATGTTAGGAGACCATGTTTATCAATCTGAGATTGAACAATCTTGTGCTGCTCAAATGCTGCGGATTTACGAAAAAGTGCATCAAAGTGTTGTCAGTTTAACAACCATGCCAGCGAATATAATTCACAAAGCTGGGTGTGTTACTGGAGTGTGGCAAGAAAATAATTCAATTTTGCAATTAACACAACTTGCAGAAAAGCCAAGTGTTGAGTATGCACGGCAAAATTTGCGTGTGGTAGGCATAGCCGAAGATGAGTTTTTAGGTATATAGGACTAGTATTTGATTTCTGAAAGAACTCCGTACATCTGGAGAGATAGAAAATCAAAGGTAGTGTTTCGGATAAACCACTCAAACATCCACTTTAAATGAGAGAATGTTGGAATTAAAGCACAAAAACGTCTAACCCAGGTTTTTGCTTGTAACCAAATATCTTCTATAGGATTTTGTGATGGACAATTAGGAGCAAAGCGCACACAGTGAATTTTCCATTGCTCTTGAGATAAACCTTGATTTATTTCGCCTAAAAAGTTTTGAACCAGATGTGAACGATGGTAAGAAGCACCATCCCAAAAAAGAAGTAATCGTTGATTAGGTGACTGGTCTAATAAATAACGTAAATAATCAATTGTATTGTCTGAATTACCAGCGTTGTAAGCTTTAAGAAGTAATTTGCCAGTGAGATAGTCAACCGCCCCGTAGTATGTCTGTTTATCTCGTTCGTTAACTACTTCAACTGCTATTTCTTGGTCAGTTTTTCCCCAAACATAACCAGTTAAGTCTCCCCATAGCAGATGACACTCATCTATTAGTAATACTCTCAGCCTTCGGGCTTCTATTTCTTCTCTGTTGCTTGCCAACAATGTTTCAATCTGTTTTTTTTTGCCGCAACAGCCTCCTCGTCAGCCTTTGGGTTCAAAGATGTAGTTTTCTTCCAACTAATTC
>NZ_JACJRU010000004.1 GCF_014697425.1 Nostoc sp. FACHB-110 | reverse complement strand
TTCGAGTTCTGTCAAAGAGATTGTTGTAGTGACCCATGCTACGAAGCGGTCTATGATGACCAAGGTTGGGACGGTCTACTACTTCTCTTAAGATACAAGGTTGGGTGTAGCGATAGCCTAACCCAACAAAGTATGCTCGGATGTTGGGTTTCGTTCCTCAAACGCCAGTTGCTTCATGTCGGGGAACCCGCCCAAGGCACTGGCTCCCCAACCTACGCCAGAATTGGTTTTTAGTCTTAACCCAAGCGTATTGAGCGATAAATCAAAACATTTTACTCATCAGATGGCCGCTCTTCGCCCGTTGGTGTAGCCACTGCTGCCGATTCTGGTTTAGGGGTGTTTGCTAGCTCTGCTTCTGGTCTATCTGAGGTAGAGGGCTGTTGATGCGCAGACTTGCGTTTTAAAAAGCGTTCTTCCAAATTCTTGATGATGACATACAACACTGGAACAATTAGCAAACTCAGAACTGTGGCTACTAATAGTCCGCCAAATAACGCCGTCCCCAAAGACCAGCGCGAGGCAGAACCGGCTCCTGAAGCCACTACTAAAGGGAAAAATCCCAGTAGTGATGCTGAAGATGTCATAACAATTGGTCGAAATCGCTCTTGGGCGGCTGTTAAGGCGGCTTTGGGAATGCTCATACCTTGTTCAAAGGCTTGATTTGCAAACTCAACAATCAAAATGGCATTTTTAGAAGCCAGCCCAATCAACATGACTAAAGCTACGTTGGCGTAAACATCATTTACCAAACCACGCAACGCCAAAGCACTCAACGCACCCAACAGTGCCAACGGTACTGTTAACAAGATAATTGTTGGGTCAATATAACTTTCATACTGAGCCGCCAGTGTCAGAAACACCATAATAATCCCGAAGCCAAAAATGAGAATCCCCAAGTTACCTGCGGCTAATTCTTCGCGGGCGGTTCCTGTCCAATCGCTACCAACGCCAGGAATAGCAGTGGCACTGACGGCTTGCTGCATAGCTTGAATTGCTTGACCGCTACTGTAGCCTTGTGCTTCTCTACCTTGAATGCTGATAGAACGAAAGCCGTTGTAGTGAGAAATGACGGCTGGGGCTGTGATGGGTGTAAGTTTTGCTACTTCACTCAATCGCACCATTTGGTTGTTGTTAGAACGCACATATAGCTGATTTATATCATCAGGCGATCGCCGAAAGTTACCTTCAGCTTGGACATACACCCGATAACTCTGCTGTCCTAAAGTAAAATCGTTGACATATTGCGAGCCAACGGCCGCTGATAAGGTATTCACAGCTTGCTGAAAATCGACATTCAAAGCTTCCAGGCGATCGCGATCGAAGTCAATTTGAAATTGGGGTGTGCTGGCGGTAAACTGCGTAAATACACCGCCTGTCAAGGCTGGTTGCTGATTAGCTTGAGCAATCACCGCTTGGGCATTGGCAAAAAAGTCATCAATGGTTAATCTGCCGTTGGTGCGGTCTTCTAGCTGTAACTCAAATCCGCCTAAGGTACTAAAACCTTGAATTGGTGGAGGATTGACTGCGGTAATAATCGCATCGGGAATTTTTTGAAATGCCCCATTGATGCGTCCTAAAATTGCCGTCGCGCTTTGATTGGCTTGGGTGCGCTCTTCCCAAGGTTTGAGCTTGGCAAAAAATACACCCCGATTTGAGCCACTACCCGCAAAACCAAAGCCAGAGGTAGCAAAAACGTTATCAATTTCTGGTTCGTTCTGGAGAATTTTTTCTAGTTGGATAATCACACCATCTGTATAACCCAGAGAAACCCCATCGGGTGCTTGAATAATGCCTAAGACAATGCCTTGATCTTCATTCGGCACAAACCCTGTGGGTACTTGGGTGAACATCAAATAAGTCGCGGCTAAACCCACAACAAACAAAGCCACCACAGCATAACGCAGACGAATCAAAAATTTAACAATTGCCAGAAACCTATCAATAATCCATCCTAAAACTTGATTAAACTTGTGAAAAAACCAACCTAATGGGCCGCGTTTGGGTTGTGGTGGACGCAGCAAAATCGCCGCCATACTAGGACTAAAAGAAAGCGCGTTAAAGGTGGAAATAGCAATGGAAAAGGCAATGACTAAGGCGAACTGCTGATACATTTTCCCAGTAGAACCTGGGAAAAATGCCACGGGAATAAATACCGCCATCAACACCAAGGATGTGGCAACTACAGCACCCGTAAGTTCCTCCATTGCTTCAAAGGAGGCTTGCAGCGGTCTAACTCCCTGTTCAATTTTACTAGCGATCGCTTCGACTACAATAATCGCATCATCAACTACCAACCCTGTGGCTAAAATTAATCCAAATAAAGTTAAATTGTTGAGGGAAAATTTAAATATGTAAGCAAAGGCTAAAGCCCCAATTAGAGATACAGGAATTGCCACAATCGGAATAATGGTGGCGCGCCAGTCTTGGAGAAAGAGAAATATCACCAACACAACTAAGAGAATCGCTTCTACTAGGGTTTTGACTACTTCTTCTAGGGAAGCTTGCACAAACCCCACGGTATCGTAAACTACCTGGGTTTTTAATCCTGGCGGAAATTCTTTGCTGAGTTCGTTCATCTGCGCCTCGATGTTTCTGGCGACATCTAGCGCGTTACTCCCTGGCGACTGATAAATCGCCATCCCAATAGCTGGTTTGCCATTATTTCTCGCGTTGCTGGCGTAAGTTTCTGAACCGAGTTCCGCCCGCCCGACATCCCGCAGTTTGATTAAATTGCCATTACTCCCGACTTTGATGACTAAGTTTTCAAACTCTGAGGCATTTTGAAACTGACCGTTAACCCGCAAGGGAATTTCATAACTTTGACCAGAAGGTATAGGTGCTTGACCAATGGTTCCGGCTCCGGCGAGAATATTTTGCGATCGCAGTGCCGTTGCTACATCTGTGACAGTTAATTGCCGACTTGCTAAAGCATTCGGGTCAAGCCACAACCGCATCGCATACCGCTTTTCGCCAAAAATTGTCAAATCCCCGACTCCCGGAGTTCTGAGGATTTGATCGCGCAAATTTAAATCAATATAGTTACTGATAAATAGCGGATCGTACTCATTATTTTCGGCATAAAACGTATACACTAACAAAATACTGGTAGAAGCTGTTTGTGCTGTCACCCCAAGTTGTTGCACACTCGTGGGTAAGCGTGGTGTTGCCCTGGCAATGCGATTTTGGACATTTACTTGGTCAATATTTTTATCTGTTTGCGCCCCAAAATATACGGAAATTTGGCTACTGCCTGCGGCACTATTTGAGGTCATATACTGCATACCCTCGACACCGTTAATCTGGCGTTCTAGGGTTGTGGTTACAGCACTTTCCACAGTAGCGGCATCTGCCCCAGTGTAGCTAGCTGATATCTGCACCCGAATAGGCGCAATATCCGGTAAATAGTTTAGTGGTAGTAGCGGAATACACACGCACCCCACAATCAGAATCACTAAACTACAAACAGTAGTTAATACCGGACGTTTAATAAATGTGTTGGCGATCGACACGATCGAGTCTCCTACGATTTAGGATTGCGGTTGAATGGGTGTGCCTTCTCTGAGTTTGAGAATGCCAGAGGTAACAATGCTTTCACCGACTTTGAGTCCGTCTAGAACTTGATAACTGTCCCCTTGAATATCACCAAGACGAACTAAACGCTGATGTACAATTTGCTGCGGTTGGCCGTTAACAATGGTGTCTTCTGTCACAAAGACAAAACTTTGTCCCCCAATCCGCGAAATTGCTACAGTGGGAATCAGTATCCCTGGTTTTCGATTCCAAATCACCCGCGCTTTCACGTATTGACCATCGCGCAATCTTCCTTGAGCATTATTAAAGCGGGCTTTACTCAAAATCGACTGCTGATCAGAACTGACTGTAGGAGAAAGATAATTGATTGCACCTTGGCCAATCGCTTTTTGAGTGGTGGGGTCAATTAACTGCACTGGTAGTCCGACGCGCAGTTGCTTCAACCGATTTGACGGTACAGAAATATTTAAATCTAGCGCATCGTTTTGCGTAATGGTCGTGATTGTTTGCCCAGTGTTGACATAATCTCCAATTTTTACGGGAAATTCCCCCACTATGCCCGTGATGGGTGCTACGACTCTTTTTTGATTGACATTGACTTGGGCCGCTGCTGTACTAGCTTGGGCTTGCCGGATATTAGCCTCGGCTTGGCGTACTGCTGCATTGGCCGCTGCTACTTCTTTATCGGCAGCTTGTAAATCTGCAATGCCCGCTTGTAAATTATTATTGGCTATATCTAACTCTTGTCTAGCTTGCGCTCCTTGCGTAACTAATTGTTGGGTGCGGTTGAATTGAGTTCTTTGAAGCTGAACATTAGCTGCGGCTTTGCTCCGTTGGGCTTGTGCTTGTTGTAGTTGCGCCTGGGCTGTTTTTAAACCTGCTTGTGCAGCATTGGCAGCAGCAATAGAACTGGCAACATTGGCTTGAGTCTGATCTAAACTCAAAGAGGCGATTGGTGTTCCTTTCTGCACTCGTTGACCACTAGAAACCAGAATTGCTTCAATTCGTCCTTGAATTTGCGGTTGGAGTGTAACTTTTTGCTGTGCTTCTAAGGCTCCGACAAAATCGGAACTTTCTTGGGTTGTGCTAGTACCTATTGGCTGAACTTTCACAGGTAAAGCCGCATTTCTCGCATTGGCCGCAGGAGAAGTTTGGGCAGGAGCCGTTGAACGGCCATTGTCAGCAAAACGCGAAAACACAGTCATACCAACAATAGCCAAAACTAGCCCTAGCCCTACACCTACAAATAGCCCTTGCTGCCCTGAAAGTTTTTTAAAAGCTGAATTACTAATTTTAGGAGTTTCCATGAGTTTAACCTTCAACTCCCTAAGCAAAATAAGTAGAGTTTCGGGCTACTATGGACGACAAACAATAAACCTATATTCATGCACCAATGTGCATAAATATAGGGCGAATATTTTCCGATAAATGCATCCATCAACGAATACCTCTACCTTTTTAACTATGCATTAACAAGCTGCACTTGATCGGAATACAATACTTGCCCCGACAAAGTAACAACTATTTCGTCTTTAACAATGCTGAGAGTTTACTATAGAACATCAAGATAATTAATTTATCTTTCATTAGTAAGAAAACTATAATTTTTGTGCTAGTCAGAGTTAAAAAATATATTATTTAAAATGAGTTAGTCTCAGGATGAGCGAATCACAAAAAGTTTTGGCAGAAGTGATTAAACGATAACATTTACGTAGCATATTTAAAGCAGAGTAAGGTACTCGTAGCCGTAATGGGCAAAGAATCGGCAGATATAACCAGTAATAAGCCCTTTTTAAATCCTGCCATTTTGAGCAAGTTTCTTGATCAAGAAAATCAGAGATGTCTACGACTAGTCCTCTACCTTGGTGCATCATGACGTTTTTTCCGTGGACATCGTGAGGGTAGAGTCCGCGACTTTTGGCATAAACTAAAGCTCTGTCAATATCTCGGATCACCTGTTTGGGAATTGGTAAACCCAAGTGCATACAATCATAGAGGGTTTTGCCATAAAGCCGTTTTAATACTAAAACGCCATCAGCAGCATAAAAGCATTCAGAAAATGCAGGATGAGAACCTAAACGACGATAGACTTCGACTTCTTGTTCATAACCTGGCCTTCCAGGAGCATAAATTTTGACTACACACTCAGGGTATTCAGGGTGATAGAAAACTGCGGCATAATTACCTGTACCAAGTAATTGCCAAGGTTGGGGAAGATAGTGAACTTTGACGGGATCGCCAGGATGGACGCTCTCAATTTTTAAACTAGGCAATAGAGTGCAATTGATACTTTCGATTAGATATAATAGATGCGATTTATTCATCGTTGCTTACCATCTACCAGCAAACAATAATTTAAACTACCTGATTTATCTCAGATATTACGGTAATACGTAAAATTAAGTTTGAGTTTTGCAGGTTATTGGTATTACTGTCATTTTTCTTCATACTTAATTAGGGCGATCGCCTGCAACAAAATCAAATTTACGGCTATTAAATATGATTTAAAATTAATTTTTCGGCGATATCAGTATAAATCTCTAAAATGAGAATTTTTGGTGATGAGAAAAAATTTATAGATTTCCGAATCTAGTTGTTTATTCAGATAGTATGGAATAGGAAATCAGTAGTTTCTGTTGCCTTCCATCCAATTAATTTAAATCATCAAACTGGATTCTTATATATGAGCTTTCAATTTCCAGCTTTGCAACTGCCCACTCTGCAAAAACGCTCAGAAGGTCAAGCTGTAATTGCTTGGCAAAAATTTTTGTTAGAGCATGATTTTCCTGTCGCTGCTGTTGATGGTGATTTTGGCAATATTACCTATGAAGCTACTCGTAAATATCAAACAAGTAATGGTTTAACAGCCACAGGAATTGTAGATACTAATACATATCAAAAAGCCTTAACACAAGGTTTTGCCATTTATTTTGCAATTTATGCTAATGCAGCTAAAAAATTACTAGCCTATCTAAATTTTACAGATGAGCTAGTCAAAGATTTACAGAAAAGTTTAACAGCGATCGCCTCTCTAAATCCTGCCTTAGTGGTTGATGGCGATTTTGGCCCCAACAGTATCAGAGGGTTAGCGGAAGCTTATAAAAAAAGAGATATCCATTTTCGCACTGAGTTAGCCCAACAACTTTCTTTGGCAACAAAGGCTAAACTTGGTAGTGATTTTGATTTAGCTTTAGATAATATTAACGAATACGCTCAAAAATTAAGACAAAGACTGAGCGGTGAACACTGGGTTAATGCTTTTCCCGAAAGTGATTCAATTGATGATTTAGCTGCTCCTTTTCGTCAAAAAGTTCAAGCCTTTGCCAGAGCTTTAAACGATGCTGGCGCGACTATTAATATTGCGTCGGTATTACGCCCTCCAGAACGGGCTTATTTGATGCATTATGCTTTTATAATTAGTAAAAATGAAATTGCTGCTAAAGATGTTCCCCCCCTCCCAAATGTAGATATTATTTGGCAACATTATACCAATGCTGCTTCTGTGCAAGCTGCCGAACAAATGGTAGAAGCTTATAATATTGCTTTTCGTCCTGCTTTAGTTTCTCGACATACTCAAGGACTAGCTATTGATTGGGAAATAACTTGGGAAGGAACTTTGCAAATCAAAAATGCTAAGGGAAATATTGTCAGTATTAATGAGCCATTAACTAGCTATGAAAATTCTGATTTATGGCAGGTAGGACAATCTTTTGGAGTGATAAAATTAACTAGCGATCGCCCTCATTGGTCAAACGATGGACATTAAGCTACAGCATTTGGTTTCTCTGGATTGATCACCACCAAAATAGAACAAGTACCGCAGAATTAACTTGTGCTAAATCAGCGGTACTTGGAAGTATCAACTATCTGTCTGCGGGTGGTTGTTGGCGGTCATTGCCGCCCTCGCCTGGAGGATTAGCCGGAACGCCTAAAGCATCTTTTAATTTTTGTTCACTGACACCGAGTTTGGCGGCAGCAGCTTTAAAATCAGGACGGGGTGGACGCTGCTGATTTCCCTGTTCTTGGCTGGGTGGATTAGCGGGAACGCCCAAAGCATCTTTTAATTTTTGTTCACTGACACCGAGTTTGGCGGCAGCAGCTTTAAAATCAGGGCGGGGTGGTCGTTGGCGGTCATTGCCGCCCTCACCTGGAGGATTAGCGGGAACGCCCAAAGCATCTTTTAATTTTTGTTCACTGACACCGAGTTTGGCGGCGGCGGCTTTAAAATCAGGACGGGGTGGACGCTGCTGATTTCCCTGTCCTTGGCTGGGTGGATTAGCGGGAACGCCCAAAGCATCTTTTAATTTTTGTTCACTGACACCGAGTTTTTTGGCGGCGGCGGCAAAGTCAGGGCGGGGTGGTCGTCTTTGGCCTTGACCATCTGGTTGTTGGTCAGGCTGTTGTAAATCTTGGGCGATTTGGTAAGATGGCTTGGCCGCACTGACCTGATTGAGAGAAACTATACCAACTGTACTAGCTAAAATCGAAATTGTTGTTACTACTAATACTTTGTTCAACTTCATAATAACCTCCGTAAATCCTTCGCTGATGTTTTTTATTTAACTAACCCAAAATTACAGTTTGCCTTGCTTCTAAATTACATTTTTGTAATTTTTGTGCATAGTACAAGGCTCAAATTACGTCAGATTTAATCCGATATCCAAGCTAGCTGCATAGCCTTGTCCCTGCGGCTTAAGTTTGAGTAGCATTTGCTCACCCCCATCACGAAAAATGCCGTCATCAGTATTTTTCAGGGTGCGTTCTCCCTTGCTGGCGTATGGTGCTTGGGTATAAACGCGATCGCTAATTGCGTCATCAAAATACAACTGAGACGTAAACTCGTAATTTTTCCCTGACACATTCGTGCGGATTTTTATGTGAATATGCACAGTTCGCCCTTCATACCAACCAGGGTAAATAGTTGTGAACTGCACATTTCCCAACGCGTCTGTTATTTGATAACCGCGCAAGAATTTTTTACCAACAGTATCAAAATTTCTATCTGTGACATCAGAATAAACACCTAAAGCGTCACAGTGCCAAATATCAGTAATAACACTGGCTAATGGTGTGCAACCATTACTACTAACTTGAGAAATATGCAGTGTTAATTCTAGTGGTACACCTTGTTTCACCGAACCATCATTCGGATCGGTACGAATATCAGCACGCTTCAGCTTTTCATCGACAAAATACGGCCCTTCAGTTTGCTCTGGACTGACAATACAGGCAGGTACAGAGGATACAAGAACAGCGACATTAGACCTTTTGGGCATACATCCAACCACAAATATTGCCGTTCCCGCAGCCCTAGACAAAGTTAACATTTCTCGGCGGCTCAACATACGGCGTAATGAATGCTTGTAGTTATTCATGATGATGCTGATGACACATTACAGACACAGAACTTACACCATTCGGGAATTGAGATTTGGGAATGCTTGATGAGTAATCCCAATCACAATTCATTGATATTTCCGCGCTGATTGCGCTCAGTACCGCGATGATGGGGTTGGGGATGACGCGGTTTTTTGTCTAAGCGTTGTTGGCGATGCTTAATTTCTGCTTTTTTATCAGGTTTTTGTAATTCCTGAACAGGTTTACGGGGCTGTTGGGCAATCTGGGTATGATGCTCAGATGGATTAGCGGCATTGGCTTGAGAAGGTGCAACAAAACCAAATGTCCCCATCACAAAAGGAATTGCAGCTAGAGCTAAAACTCGGCGAATAGTCATGATCAATTAACCTCACAAATGTTTTTTGCTGACATCTATGATTAATCCACGCCAACATGACAGCTTGCCTAATTTCTCAATTACAGTTTTGTAATTTCAGCTATTGAGTAATCAAATTAAAATAGAGCAATCAATAAAGTGATAAATACTTGTGAACGTTTTGTTTGTCGAAGATGAAGCCAAAATTGCTAACTTCGTCCGGGCTGGACTGAAGGAGCAAGGGTTTGTCGTAGACTACTGCGACAACGGTGATGATGGATATCTGCGGGCATTAGATAACGAATATGATGCAATTATTCTTGACATTATGGTTCCAGGAAAAGATGGACTGTCGATTCTCAAACAACTACGCCGAGAAGGAGTCAATGTACCTGTTATTTTATTGACGGCTCGCAATGAATTAGACGATCGCTTGGCAGGTTTAAACTTAGGAGCCGATGATTACATTGCCAAACCGTTTTTTGTAGAAGAATTAGCGGCTCGTATTCATGCAGTTGTGCGTCGCAGTGCAGGCGAGCGCCAAAATCTTTTGGCGGTGGGGCCAATCAAACTCGATCGCATTATGCGAGAAGTTACTTGTCATCAAAAGGCCATTGAACTCACCAGCCGCGAGTTTAATCTATTGGAATATCTGATGCGTTCTCCTGGACGAGTTTTTACCCGTACCCAAATCTTAGAACATGTTTGGGGCTATGACTTTAACCCCAACACTAATGTTGTAGATGTTTGTATCCAGCGAATTCGCAAAAAAATTGACTCGATTGATGAAGCTAGTTGGATTGAAAGTATTCGCGGTGTTGGTTATCGGTTTCGCAAACCAGACTCTTCATCATGAAACAATTGCGATCGTTTCGACTGCGGATTGCTTTGTTGTCTGCGGCTCTAGCTGGTACAACCTTGGTAGGATTTGGTGGAGTTTCTTGGTGGCAAATTTACAATGCCAAAATTAGCCGACTTGATGCAGAATTGTTAAATCAGTTGATGCGAGCTAGTCGTTCACCAGACAGAGAGCGAGGGCGAAATTTCTCGCCTCCGCCGCCAGAACCACCCTCTTTTGGTTTGAGAACAAATAATAAAATCCCGACTGCCTTATTAATTCTTGATCCACAAAACAAGACGATTTTTCAATCTGAATCTTTATTAACTGAAGGTGAATTACAAAGTCGATTAATTCAGCATCTTCAATTAACACCTACTGCACCCTTTCCACCCAGAGAACCATTCAATTCAAATCCCGTTACCGAATTACCACCTCGTCCTGTTGCCCCAAAATTTGTGACGATACAAACAACAAAAGCATCTTGGCGCATTGGAGCCGCTAAATTTCCCAACTCTCAAGTTGCTATTGCTGTCAATCAACAAACGGTAAATCAAGAGATGGCGACAATTCAAAATATCTTCTTGGTTTCGATTCCTGTGGCGTTATTTATGGTTGCGGTTGGTGCATGGCTAATTTCTGGTGGGGCGTTACGTCCAATTGATCAATTAACAACTGTGATTCAACAAGTGACAGTCAAAGGATTAGATCAAAGAATTCCAATTGGGACAACAGATGTTGAGTTTGTGGAATTAATTCAGGTGTTTAACCAAATGCTAGAACGCCTAGAACGCAGTTTTACCCAAGCTTCGCGCTTTAGTGCTGATGCTGCTCACGAACTCAAAACTCCCCTGACAATTTTGCAAGGTGAATTGGAAAGAACTCTGCAACAAGTGGATTCTGGTAGTGAGGTACAACAACGCCTGAGTAATCTTTTAGATGAAGTCCGGCGGTTGAGTGGAATTATGCGTAAACTTTTGCTGCTCTCTTTGGCAGATGCAGGACAGATGAGCTTGTATTTGGTTGAGCTAGATATGTCTGAATTGTTAATGGAGATGGTAGAGGATGTAGAACTACTAGCTCCTGGTTTGAGTGTGCAAACTGACATTCCTGCTGGACTTAAGGTAAAAGGCGATCGCGATTTGCTCATGCAAGTTCTACAAAACCTGTTGAGTAATGCGATTAAATATAATCTGGCTGACGGCTGGATTATGATTTATGCCCAAAAAAGAGCTAACAACCTCTACATTACGGTTGCCAATGCTTCTAAAGAAATTCATCATAGCGATCGTACTCGGCTATTTGATCGCTTTTATCGTGGTGATCCGGCACGTACCCGCCAAGTTGAAGGTATTGGGTTAGGATTGAGCTTGGCGCGGGAAATTGCTCGCGCTCATCATGGCGATTTGACTCTCAATTCTCTATCCAATGAAGCGCAAACAGCCTTTACTCTGACTTTGCCTATCCAGTAAAAGACTGATCATCAAGACCACAAAAGAGCAGGGTGCTTCTGCTCACGGTAAAAAAGAGTTTTTCCCTTTTTGCACAGATTTACCGCAGCATCACTAAATTAATCCGAGATGATCTTAAACAATAATTAGGAAAAAAGGCACAGCCGGCCACCCAAATATTGCGCTTAATCCATAAGAAAAACTCGTCAGAATAAGTGAACCAAGCAGAGATATAGCCAAAGATAATAAAATATAAGGCAGTAGCACCCCAAATAGATTAATTAACCGATAAAACGCTTGATTCCACGGATTTTGTTGACGCGGAAAGCTTAAGGCAGAGTACATAATTACCTCAAATTTTATTTTTTGATATATTACATTATTGTGATTAGTTTAGCACTAATTATACGTAAATATAATAGATGATTGAGTGTAAAACATGGTATCAAATTACTCTTGACTCTGAACTAATATCACGGTATTTAAATGACTTAATACACTGTAATCAATCTGACTCATGCCCACCGAACAGAACAAAGCTATTACCTTGGAACTTTACACCGCTTTTGATAATGGAGATGTCGAAGCTGCAAAAAAAGTCACAGCAGCAAATCTCATTGCTTATACAACAGGTACATCTGAACCGCTAGATTTACAAGGTTTTATCGATTATGGGTTAATGATGCGTTCTGCTTTTCCCGATGGTAAGCATACATTTGAAGATGTGATTGTTGAGGGAGATAAAGTAGTCACTCGCGGCACATTTAGCGGTACTCATCAAGGAGAATTACTAGGTTTTCCCCCTACAGGAGAGCAAGTCAAATTTTCAGTTATGCATATAGACCGGATTGTTGATGGTAAAGTCGTCGAACATTGGGGACAGGCAGATATTATTACTTTAATGCAACAACTCGGTATTTTGCCGCCATTAATGTAGGTGCTGTCAGAGACAGGAATTTGCAGAAGAATTCAGAATACATTCGTCAGCATCAATTAGTGGAGAAAAAGACCACAGACACCATTGTAGACCGCTAAATTTTAGATTTAACGGGGTTCTTAAACCCTCTTATTCATCCACCCCAGTTGTACTCCAATTCATACTGAATTCTGACTTCTGACGCCTACATTCTGTTCTATCAGATCCGGTATCGAGAATTATGTCTGAAGCCAGACACAATATCGGATAGAATTTGCAATATATCAAAACCTAAAAAAATTTTTTGGCTCTCCTAGACTAGCTATCACAAATTAATACTTGATACTAGGTTAAATCCTTACATAATCTGGGATTCAAGATTAATAAAGTAAATTTTTATTAAATCTTTAATTTCATTTTGGAAAAACCTTGTTATATCAATTGTTTTAGCCGTTTTTTAGGGTTAATTTATCAGCCCAAGTCTGGGAGAGCCAATTTTTTAGGTGTGGCTACTTTAATCTTTAAAAAGGAAAGTCAAGCATTTCCAAAAACTGGTTGTCATCTATCTTTGGATGTAGACTGAAAGAATTTTATGGTTTTTAATTGTAGAAATTATCATTGTGATAGCCATCATTTATGGACTTAGTTCCAACTGCGATTTTGAAAGTACTTAGATATGTAAGTATTTTTCTGATTACTGTTTATTTTCTATTTGCTTGTCATAGTTCTACACCAACTGAATTGAAACGTCCTCCTTTGAGAGTGCAATTTGGATCTTTTGTGGGGGAGTATCCAATGATCATTGCTCAAGAAAAAGGATTATTCAAAGCTCAAGGGGTAGATGTAGAAATAATTTATAGAACATACGTTAAATTAGAACAAGCAAATTTTGGTGCAGGTAAATATGATGGTGGCTCAATATCTTTAGGAAGTTTTATTATCTTGAGTGCGACAAATCCTGATGTCCAAGGTGTGCTAGTTATAGATGAATCAATGGGTGCAGATGTGGTAGTCGCCCAATCACAAATTAAAACTGTTGCTGATTTGAAAGGGAAAAAGTTAGGGGCAAATCTTGGCGGTTTTAGTGAAGTTTTTGTGACTGAAATGTTGAAAAGTGCAAATTTAACCAGCGATGATGTCAGCTTAGTACAATCAGAAGCTTTAGAAATTCCTCAACGTCTGAAAAATAATGTGATTCAAGCCGGGCACACTTGGCAACCTTATCTTTCAGAAGCTATGAAATCAGGGGGAAATATCCTATTTTCTAGTAAAGAAACCCCTGGCTTGGTTTTGGATTTGGTTATTTTTCGCAAAGATATCATCCAAGATCGCCCCGAAGATGTTAGGGCATTTGTGCGCGCCTGGTTGCAAGCCGTCAGCTATTGGCAAGAAAATATTCAAGAAGGAAATGCTATCATTAGTAAAGCATTAAATATTCCTATTAATACTATTTCTCTAGCAGGAATTACCCTACATGATTTAGCTGAAAACCAAAGATTGTTTCAATTAGATAATCCTACTTCTGTCTACAAAACAGCCAAGATATACGCAGATTTTTTTATTAGTTCTGGCAATTTAGCCCGTCTGCCAGAGCTAAAAAGTTTATTCAATTCTTCTTTTTTAAACCCTCCCTCATAATTTAAAGCTATGCAGCAGAATTTTTTGGGTGGTATTCGGAGTAAGTTGATTGTCTCGTTTTTGATTGTGGCATTGATTCCGTTGCTGTTATTAGCATTTATTAACAAACAAACAACACAAAACGCACTTACAGACAATGCAAAACAGGCTTTATCTGCGGCGGCTAACGAAACAGCTAACAGAATCGATGCTTTTATTGATGCTAATGTGAATGCTGTGCGCGTAGAAGCGATTTTACCAGGTTTAGCACATTACCTAAGCCTCACTCCGCAACAGCGACATAATAGTCCCGAAATGAAATTAGCGAAAGAAACATTAACTCGGTTAAGTCGCAAAGATATGCTCAATGTTTTTTCCTATGGGTTGCTTGACTTAAACGGTAAAAATGTCTTGGATACAAATATAGCAAATATAGACAAAGATGAATCAGCCGCAGATTATTTTCAAAGACCACTGCAAACTGGTTTTTCTTTTGTTTCTAGTATGCAGAGATCGCCAAACGTTCCCGATTTGATTACTCTATTTTTTAGCAGTCCGGTGCGTAATGCCAATGGGGAAATATTGGGTATATTGCGTGTTGGTTACAATGCTACTGTTGTACAACAGTTAGTTACTAAAGAAACTGAACGAGCAGGTGCTAAATCTTTTGCTATTTTGTTAGATGAAAATCATATTTACCTAGCCCATAGTACAACACAAAAACTGTTATTTAAATCCCTTGTGCCTCTGCCTCAAAATGTTATCACTAAACTCCAAAAAGAACATCGTTTACCTAATTCAGTGAATCCAGAATTAGCTACGCATGAGTTTCAACTCAAGCAAGCATTAGAGCAAAAACAGTCATATTTAATTGCCCCTTTATCAGACACCAATAATCAAGTAAATCTGATTGCGATCGCCCATTTAAAATATCAAACTTGGTCTGTATTATTCGCCCGACCTTTGGTAGTAGCTCTAGCCCCTGTAGAACGGCAACTTACTTATGCAATGCTGCTTTTTGCGTTAATTGCTTCAATTGTAACAATTATTGCTTTTGCGATTAGTCAACTACTCACCAAGCCAATTATTTATCTGACTAATATTGTGGCTCAGTTTACCGCAGGTAACTTAGATATCCGCGCCAAAATTAACTCTAAAGACGAAATTGGCCAATTGGCGACATCTTTTAATAATATGGCATTGCAGTTACAAACATCATTCTTAACTTTAGAACAACGAGTCCAAGAGAGAACAGCCGAGTTATTAATTGCTAAAGAAAAAGCCGAGGATGCAAATCAAAAACTAGAACAGCTGATCAATCTCGATGGTTTGACTCATATAGCTAACCGTCGTTGTTTAAATATCCAACTCCAAACAGAATGTCAGCGCCTGGCACGAGAACAAAAACCCCTATCACTAATTTTATTTGATGTTGATCAGTTCAAACTCTATAACGATTATTATGGTCATCTAGCAGGTGATAATTGCCTGATTAAAGTCGCACAAACTATTAAAAATATTCTTTATCGTCCTGCTGATCTCGTAGCGCGTTATGGTGGCGAAGAATTTTTAGTATTACTACCCCATACTGATTTAGCAGGAGCGATAAATGTAGCACAACGAATTCAGCAAGCAATTCACGATTTAGCTATTTCTCATATCCAATCTAATGTCAAGAATATCGTCACTGTGAGTTTAGGTATTGCTTCTGTTGTCCCTACATTAGACATCAAGCCAGATACACTCATCGCCTTAGCGGATCAAGCATTGTATCATGCCAAAGAACAGGGACGCGATCGCTATTGCATAGCACAGACAGAAGATATACAGCGTTTTTCAGTTTGGCGCAGTAAACCTTTCAAGGGGGAGAGAGACTAGTACAACAAGGCAAAAGTAAAAAGGCAAAAGTAAAAAGAAAGAATACTGATACCACAAGCCTTTTAGCAATTTCTTATGGTCTGTTTATTTCCGTCAACCTGTACTAGGGGCTAGGGACTAGACACTAGAAAATGTACCTCATCCATATCAAAAATGCTGTATTACATTTACATTAATCCGGCTGATTCGTATAACCTCTGCATCATGGCAGTAATTTTGGCCCCATAGTCTAAATCGGCTGACCAACGACCAGAAAGTTGACCAACTAAAGGTGCAATTCCCCGAGTCACAAAGCGAAATCTCGGGTCAACCACTTCATTTACCAACGGTTCTAAACTGGCATAGGCTTTTAAATGTTGAATATGCGCCCTGACTCCTATTCTGGCACTTTCAAAAGTTGCTACCTCTGCACTTCCGCCAACACTACCTAGTCCGGCAAAATTATTTTGTTCTGGTTTAATATCACCGCCAAAGCGTAAAAACCCAGTTTCTACACACATTTGACAAAAAGCAATATCATAATTCACACCTTCAATTGTGCCTTCTTCTCGATAGAGTTTGGGAAGGTCAGGAAATTTTACCAAAGCATTTTCGTTGTTATTTCGCAGAAATAGTTGTAGTTGCACTTCCGAAGTATTACCACGAGAGATAATTTGATCAATTTGACCAGGACAAATGACTAAAATCGAACGTAAGTTAACAGTGCGGGTGGTGCTATCCCAAGCAATAGAAATATTAAAATCTCGTAATTCCACCGCTTTGACATAGACTACTCGGCGGTAGGTGATGCGGTTGACATTGGGTGCTTTGGTTAAATCAATCCGCAGGCGGTCTATTAAATCAACGGGAATATAAGCATTACCATTGACAAGTATTCCTTGCTCTGCATAGTTTTGACCGTTAATATTAATTTTGATAGATGGATAAGTTGGTTCAGTGGGTGTGCCTGGTGTGGGGTCAATCATACGACTCCAAGAAGCTAAACCATCCGCAATACCTAAAGCAAAATCTCGACGACGGTTTTGCAGCAAAGCGCGGTCATCTGGACTGCTAAGAAAAGCTACCTGCATTAATAAAGATGGCAGTGTAGTCTGGCGACAAAATGCTAAACGACCCAAACCACTATCTGTATCTGCTTTGACTCCACGATTAGGTAGCTGGGGAAAACGGCGTAAAAGTCCGACTAGCAGCAATTCCGCATTACTTTTACGCTCGTTATTGTTAGCAATATAGTATACACTCGCCCCACGTACTGTGGGACTACTAGCAGAGTCAGCATGAATTTCTAGGGCGACATCACCTTGACGGCCACGAGAATTGATCCAAGCAATGGTGTCAGCCGCACTCAAATCGTCAGGCACAGCCAAAACTTCAAAGGTGCGCGCCCGCAGTTCTGTGACAATCAAATCCCGCAATAAAATCATTTCTCTGGCTTCTGTAGTGCCACCTGCGATGGAACCGGGATCGATGCCTCCGGCTTCTTTGCCTCCGTGAGCTGCTGAGATAAAAATACGCCCCATTTTCAGTGTTTCCTCTTATAAAATTAAGCGTAAGCAATTCTATACATAATTCTTCGTTTAGCAACAAGAATATAATAGTTATGAGCAGTCAATGGTCAATAGTCCATTGTATTGACTATTGACTGTTAACTGTTAACTGTTAACTGTTAACTGATATGCAAACCCCCCGCTTGCACCCAGATACAATTGAGGAAATTAAACAGCGTGCTGATATTGTGGATGTCATATCAGAACACGTAGTTTTACGCAAGCGCGGTAAAGATTTTGTCGGGTTGTGTCCGTTTCATAGTGAGAAGAGTCCTAGTTTTACAGTCAGCCAGACTAAGCAAATGTATTATTGCTTTGGCTGTCAAGCTGGGGGAAATGCGATTAAGTTCTTGATGGACTTGGGTAAGCAGTCGTTTACAGAAGTCGTGTTGGACTTAGCGCGGCGTTATCAAGTTTCTGTGCAAACCCTAGAGCCTGAACAAAGACAACAATTACAGCAGCAGTTGTCTTTGCGCGAACAATTATATGAGGTGCTGGCGGCGACTACCAATTTTTATCAACACGCACTGCGACAAAGCCAAGGACAAAAGGCGATGCAGTATTTATTATCCGATCGCCAGCTAAAAACCGAAACAATTGGGCAGTTTGGTTTAGGTTACGCCCCCGCAGGTTGGGAAACGCTGTATAGATATTTGGTGGAAAATAAGCATTATCCAGTGCAGTTGGTGGAAAAGGCGGGTTTAATTAAGCCCCGCAAAGAAGGCGGCGGTTATTATGATGTATTCCGCGATCGCTTGATGATTCCCATCCGTGATATCCAAGGGCGGGTGATTGCCTTTGGTGGCAGAACTCTGACTGACGAACAGCCAAAATATCTCAATTCACCGGAAACTGAATTATTTAATAAAGGGAAAACCTTATTTGCCATCGACCAAGCCAAAACCGGGATTTCCCAACTTGACCAAGCTGTGGTGGTAGAAGGCTATTTTGATGCGATCGCTCTTCATGCGGCGGGGATTAACAACGCTGTTGCTTCTCTGGGTACTGCCCTCAGCTTAGATCAAGTCAGGTTAGTATTACGCTATACCGACTCAAAACAGTTAGTTCTCAATTTTGATGCCGATAAAGCTGGGACAAATGCCGCGGAACGGGCGATCGGCGAAATTGCAGATTTAGCCTACAAAGGTGAAGTCCAACTTAAAATTCTGAATATCCCCGATGGCAAAGATGCGGATGAATATTTGCATAGCCACAGTACAGAAGAATACCAACAATTGTTGAAGAATGCGCCGCTTTGGTTAGATTGGCAGATTCAACAAATCACCAAAGACAGCGACTTAAAACAGGCAACAGATTTTCAGCAAGTAACGCAACAGATAGTAAAATTACTGAAAAATATAGCTAATAATGATACGCGTAACTATTACGTTTCTCACTGCGCCGAAATTCTCAGTTTAGGAGATACAAGACTTATACCTTTAAGAGTTGAAAATCTGCTAACGCAAATTTCCCCAACGACAACTGCGTATTCTCAACCAACACCTGTCAGAAAAGAATGGGGGAGTAAAAAATCAACTTCATCTGCAGCTAATAAAACAGAACGCAGTCTTTTAGAACAGGCGGAAGCTTTATTACTGCGGATTTACTTGCATTGTCCCGAACAGCGACAAGCAATTATTGACGAACTCGAACAACGCAATTTAGATTTTAGTTTGTCGCACCATCGTTTATTGTGGCGACAGATTTTAGAATTAGAAAATGAGCAAATTAATTTAATCTCAAATTTGCAAGATATATATTTAGAATTATCAGACGAAATTGAATTAATCTCTCATTTATTTCATTTAAACGAGACTAGTAAAAAAGAAATATTGCGGACTCCTCAAGTTGTGCAAGCGGCAATTGCTTGTATGGAAAGAGTATTGCGCGAAAAACGCTATCGTCACTTTTTAGAACTTTGGCAAGCCACTGACGCAGATGCAGAACCAGAACGCGAGCGCTCTTATTATGAAGCATTTTACGCTGAAAAAATTAAGTTGCAAGAACTTGATCGTCTACGGCAATTTTCCCTGACTGATTTGCTGTAGTTCATGCTTGAATTCAACCCCAATCACCTGGCAACTTGATAAAATAGCGTACTAACAACCCACATCAGGTTAACCTATAAGCGATCGCTCGTCAAACCGAAACTGTAATTCAACAAAATCTTGGTTTAGCCGTGCTAATTTACCAGGTTTGCATCCCTTAGCTGCTACAGTCTCACAAAAACAGCTACAATTGAAATTCTGCAAAATTTTTAGAGAAGTTTTACAAGGTTTAGGAAGGAGTATTTAGGGGACTAAAACTATGATTAAGCTCGGCTCACTAGTAGAGTCCTCGAATAATACTTTGGGGATAGGTAAAGTTGTGGAAATCTCTTATAGCAATGTCGTTGTTGAGTATTTATGCTCCATAGGACAACGCTTGCAAAAAACTTTACCATTACAGTCTTTATCTTCAGTTATGCTGAAGCAACAGACTCGATGCTACATCAAATTAAAAGACAAAGATCAATGGATAGTTGGCAGAATTTTTATTTGGGATGAAGATATTCAAAAATATCAAGTTGATTTGCCAAATAAGAATTCAATCAATATAGCGGAACAAGATATTTACGTCCGTTGTAATTTAGCAATCAAAGACCCTATTGAAACTTTAGCTATCAAAGGTCATGAGTCACCTTATTTGCATGATCGAAGGTTAGCTTTAGTCCAATGTTTAGTCAAGCAACGGGCTGTGAGTTTAGGGATGACCGGACTACTTTCGGCTAATATTAATCTTTATCCTCATCAAGTTGAAGTTATTCGGCGCGTATTAGAAGACCCCATTCAACGTTATTTATTAGCAGATGAAGTTGGACTGGGGAAAACAATTGAAGCTGGCGTAATTTTGCGTCAATATTTGCTCGATGAACCAAAAAAAGGTGCAGTAGTTGTAGTCCCAGGAAAAATATTACAACAATGGAAACAAGAATTAGAAGATAAATTTTATCTTTCGCATTTTCCGAAACGCGTAGTTGTGTTGGCTTATGATGATGTGCATAAAATCAACCCAAAAGCAAGTATTGGGTTACTAATTTTAGATGAAGCTCATCATATTGCGGCAATGGCTAATTCTCCAGACTTGGAATTGCGCCAGCGATTTGCATCTTATAAACATTTAGCTCAAAAAAGTGAAAGGTTACTATTATTATCTGCTAGTCAAATTCTCCAAAATGACCAAGATTTGCTAGTAATGCTACATCTACTAGAGCCAACAATTTATAAGTTGGATGATTTGACAAGTTTAAATCCATCCAGCCATCGAGTACTTTGTAATCGCCGTGCTGCCGTAGAAGATGCAATATTTAGTCGGAATATTGTCCCTAAAGAAGAATATGATTTAGATGAGCGATCGCCTGATATTCACGAACTAATTGAAAAATGGCGTAATGCTGCTCCTCAACAAGAAGATTATCAGCGAATTTTTCTGCTTTTGTTCTTAGCCTCGGGTACGTGGTTAGGCATTTTAGAGCAAGTAATTGCAGCGCGTCTGAGTGGAATTCGTCATCCCGCATTGACTAAAGAATTTAGCAATGATGATGTCAATTTCTTAACTCAAGCTCCTAAATTTACTGGAGAAGAAGAGATTTTAACATCCCTACGCCAGATGATAAATCAACCTTCAGAAGATGGAGATCGCCTGGAATTACTCAAAATTATTTTGCTCTATCGCCTGTCAGAAATTTTTGGTTTGCAATCATTCCGCAGCAACATTAACCAACTAGCCGAAAGAATCAAACAAAGAATTCAAAGACCTATTCCTGGTGATTATTTACCAAAAATCATCATATTTACTGACTTTAAACAAACTTGCCAAGAAATAGCTCGTCTTTTATCAGCAACTCTAGGCGCACAAAGCATTGCCATTCATCATTCAGAACAACCTTGGATAGAAACTGAAAAGAATTTAAAGCAGTTTCAAAGTAATTCTCAGTGCTTTATTTTAGTTTGTGATGCTTCAGCCCAAGAAGGGCATAACTTCCAATTTGTGGATTGGTTCATTAACTTTGATATTCCTTGGCTACCCCATAACCTCGAACAAAGAATTGGCAGGTTTGATAGAATTGGGCGAGTCAAAGATGTTGATTTTACTGTGTTAGTGGGGGTTGATTTAGAAGATAGTCTTCATGCTGCTTGGTATCAGCTATTAAAAGATGGATGTTCAATTTTCACTCAATCAATAGCAGGTTCCCAATTGCATCAGAAATTATCAGACTTAGAAAATGCCTTATTTAAGTCAGGTGCTAGTGGTTTATTAAACTTAATTCCCTCAATTCAACAAGAACTGGCTCAAGCCCAGTCAAATATCAAAACTGAGAATTCCCCCACCCCAATTAACGAGTCAGAAAAGGAGAATACCTATTTTCAAGAGCTAGATAATTATGATAGCAATCATAATGAAATTAAGCGTTCGATAGAAGGCTGGATTGATAACGCCTTAAAATTTAAATCAGTTTATCATCCAGATTTAGCAGATGTGAAGCACTATCAAGCGAGTAAATATACTTTAGTTTCGGCAAATGAATTAAAAACTCGCTTTGCTAGCAGCAATATCAACCAATTTGGCACTTATAATCGTCGAGTCGCAAACCAAAATTCAGGTATCAAACTTTTCCGCATTGGAGAGGCATTAATAGATACAGTCTCTAGCTATATAGAATGGGATGATAGAGGTCAAGCCTTTGCACTTTGGCGACATTACTCATCTTGGGAAAGTGAACCAAAAAAAGAGTGGTTTGGTTTTCGTTGTAATTATTTGGTTGAAGTTGATCTCAAACATATCAAGCAAGTTATTACAGATTATCAACTCGATAATTCCCAATACAACATCTTAAAAAGGCGAGTTGATGCTCTATTTCCCCCATTTATCAAAACAATTTTTGTTGATGCTAGTTCTGAAGCACTGTGTGATGTTCAAGATGAATTAATTTTGAATATCTTACAACACCCATATCAGAAAGACAAAAATCATCATGGGGTGCAAGATTACAATCTCGCTAAAGAGCGTTTAGAGGTAATTGATAATTTTATTCCTCCTGATAATTGGCAGAATGTTTGCTATCAAGCAGGTAATATATCTAAACAATTACTCACCGAACGTCCAGATTTTAGGCAATTATGTCAGCAGTATGCTCAAATTGCCGACAAGAAATTAGGCCAAAGAGTTGAGCAATTACGTCTACGCTTAAATAGCCAAACTTGGGATCATACTTTAGCAGAAGAACTGAAAATAGAAGGTGTTTTAAAAGCTGCTATTGTTAAAGGAATTATCCAACCAGAAATTCAACTTGATTCTATGGGATTTATGGTGATATCTGGTCGTCCTTTATCTCAAGATTTATAGTTGCTCTTTGACGGCATGAGTTAGGAAGTATGAGGAAAATTGACTTCTAACTCATGCTTTAAACCGAGGAAAAGGCAAAAGTAAAAAGTAAAAAGGCAAAAGTAAAAAGTGAAAAGGCAAAAGTAAAAAGTAAAAAAGCTTATATCACAAGTTTTTCACTAACTTGAAATGGTATCTTTAATTTCCACCGCGTTGTACTAGTACAAGTCGGCGTAAATAAACAGACCATAAAAAATTGCTAAAAGGCTTGTGGTATCGCTATTCTTTCTTTTTACTTTTGCCTTTTTACTTTTGCCTTGTTGTACTAGTCAGCATACATTGAAAAAAGTGTACGAAATATAGAAGCGTTGTGTTATTAGCAGACTAGTTATTCTCCACGAGAACTAAAGATACTTTATGGAGTTTTTGCCAGTTAAATATAAAGAATTGGTAAATAGACTATGAAATTACCCAGGAAACAAGGTAATGTTTGTATAAAAATACGTAAGCACAGTTACTATTACTCAGACTTAATAGTAAAAAATGTCAAACAATAATTTTCCGGGGCATAAATTTTTTAGTCAGATAACTGCATCACCCAAAATCTTATTTTCCCAGATCGGTGCTGCATTTACTTTGGGTTTATTACCCTTAACACTGGCGACTAAACCAGCTACGGCAGTCAATCTAGTAACTAATTCTAGTTTTGAAGAACCTGTCATTCCTTCGGGTGATTTCCAGTTTTTTTCGTCTATTCCAGGATGGAGTTTACTAACTGGTTCTCCAGGCCCTATCGAAATTCAGCATAATGCTGCTGGTAAGGCTTATGATGGGTCGCAACTTGTAGAATTGGATAGCAGAGCCGTATCAGGGATTTTCCAAGACTTAACAACGGAAATAGGTAAAAAGTATCAGTTACAGTTTGCTTTTTCTCCTCGTCCTGGTGTATCTCAAAACTTGCTCAACATTAACTGGGGCGGCACTTTAGTAGATAGTCTCAGTGCTAGTGGTGTTGGGTTGAGCGATACTAATTGGCGACTATACACTTATGAGTTGGTGGCAACCAGTACCACAACCCGTCTAAGCTTCAACAACTTTGGTGAATTATCCAATAGTTTGGGTACTTACATCGACGCAATTAGCGTAACGGCGGCTCAGGTTCCTGAACCCACTTCTGTTTTAGGAATTTTAACTTTGGCAGGTTTAAGTACAGTTTCGTTTGCCAAAAAACATAAAAAATCTCCAGCCAAAGCATAACTATTCATCCACTGCCTAGCTGCCGTGTCAGTATCTTGCTGATGCGGCATTATCATGAGAATCTGAGCAGCCCAAAGGGGTGGGGTGCTGACAGGGGTAGGTTTTTTACGTTATGACCCAAAAACCTTGATTTAGGGTGTAGGGGTATAGGGGTGTACTAATTCAAAATCCTTACACCCCATACCCTTTCACCCTGACACCCAATCTCCATAGATAATCTTTGTGCGTAAGTCCTGGGTAAATGCGATCGCACCATTTATCGTGTTAATACACTTGATATAGCATGACTCATGACTCAACTCCAACGAATTGCGATCGCCCCTGCTCAATTTCAACAAGACCAAATTATACTTACACCCCAGCAACTACATTATCTAGGGCGTGTGTTGCGTTTGCGTGAAGGCGATCGTTTTATTGCAATGGATGGTTTGGGTAAATGGTGGTTGGCGCAGTTAGCCACAGAACAAGCTCAGATTTTAGAAACGCTCTCCGTAGAAACAGAATTACCAGTATCAATTACGTTGGTTGCAGCTTTGCCCAAAGGCAATGGATTCGATGAAGTGGTGCGCTACTGTACGGAATTAGGTGTAACTTGTATTGCTCCGGTAATTAGCGATCGCACTCTCCTCCATCCCAGCCCCCAAAAACTGGAACGCTGGCGACGCATCGCCGCCGAAGCCGCCGAACAATCAGAACGGGCTTTTGTCCCCACAATTTTAGAACCAGTGGACTTTATTTCAATGGTCAAGGGTCAAGAGTCAACGGTCAATGGTCAAAAGTATATATGTGAGGCGCGGGGTAACTATCCTCATCTAATTAATTGCTTATCCCACAAAGCACAAATAACCACTGACCAAGAACTAATTATTGCTACAGGCCCCGAAGGCGGCTGGACAGAAAAAGAAGTAGAAATTGCGATCGCTTCTGGCTTTCAAGCTGTATCCCTCGGTCGTCGCATTCTCCGCGCTGTGACTGCTCCCATTGTGGCTTTATCCATAGTTACCGCAGTCTATGAAGTATAAATGATATATATCGCTCCAACCAAAACACACACGCGGGGATGCAGGAAAAAACCATGATTGAGCAGGTTGCGATCGCTTTTGAGCGTAAAGATTATCACACTGCTGCCAAATTGCTGCAACAACTAGTCAAAGAATCACCAGACAATCCTTGGGTGCAATTTTATGTCGGCAGACTTTATGAAGTATCTGCCAAACACCAAGATGCAGAAAAAATCTATCGTCAGTTGTTGCAGAGTACAACTAATAGCAAAATAGTCACACAAACACGTCAAGGCTTACAACGTCTGCAAGAAATTGAGCAAGAAACCAGACAAAGAGCGATAGCTAAAGCTACAGCCGAACCTAACAGCACAGAACCAGGCATATTACTTTTAGAGCCAATACCTAACGAACTCAAAGCCATCGCTGCACCAAAATTAGCTCAAATCATGCAGCTAGATGCTTACACAGCCAGGTTATTACTCCCAACTCGGCATTGGAAACTCTACCGTTCTGGGGCAATAGGTGAACTAAAATATTATGGTGAGCAACTACAGCAAGCTGAAATTCCCTGTTTTTGGGTATCAATAGCCGCAATTGAGCAAATCCAAGTTTTTCAAGTCGAGTATTTTTCTGAATCTACTCAACAAGCTACAGTTATTTGTCGCAACCAAGAAAATCAACTTGGTTCTCTCTCCTTTAGTTGGTCAGAAGTGCAAGCAAGAGTGGTGGGTTTGTTACCAATTTTTGAACAAGTGGTAGATGTGAATGCGCGACACCAACTTGAACGCAAAACCCAAACTCAAGACTATGCCCAGTTTTGTGATTTACACATTCCTGAGCGGCGTTGTATTCTCAGACTTTCCGACAACAGTTATCAATTTCAGCAAGGATTAGAAATAGCTGTTCAAGCAAGTCACAATACCATCAGAATTAACTGGAATCAGGTACTTAACTGGCTAGAACAGCAGCTACCACAAGTTAAAATTTGGTCAGATTTCACACCTTTTGCCGAGACAATTGTGGATGAAACCGAGCTTTTAAACAACATTACACCCCATATTCATCTGTTTCGGAGAGAGCAGACTAACTGGGATGCAGCTTTTCATTTGTATAGCGGATTGGTGTTTAATAAATGCTAGGCGATCGCTAACAATGAAAATTGAATTACTGAGCTTGGCTAGGAGTTTTTACTTGACTTGCCATGTCTAAGAAAGAACTCATATTTGCTCCAGGACGGCGACGGCCATTCGTAGAAGTAGGAATTAAATATTTTGGTGCAAATGTAGTTTCAGTTGGTTCTTTTTTCACCGCAGCAACAGCAGCAGGAGCTTTTGCGGGTTCTGCTGGCTCAACTTTGCCATTTTTAGATGCCTTAGCTTTGACTGCTTTGGTCGCCAGCGCAGGTTTCTTCTCTGGTTGTGGCTCAGTTTGAGCTACAGGTGCAGGTGTTTCTTCTGCTGGTTGTGCTGTCGCTTTTGTGCCATTTGTCGCAGCTGCTGGTTGCGCTGCTTCTACTGCCTTTGGTGTAGGTTCGACGACTTCTCCACTTTCATCTAGTTGTAAGTAGTAACCGCCATCTTTTTTCTTACCAGGTAACAACCCTGTAACAAAGCCTAAAATCCCACCAATTAAATTTTTGATAAGTTTGATCAACCCGGACATTAGAATTTCTCCTGCCTTCTATATTTGTAAATTTGAACCTATTGTTAAAAATTGCAGCTTAATGCTACATTTTTTTGCGCCGTACTATTACCGTGACTAGCTTTATAGTTTAGTACTATGACAACGCTTTAGTGAAACTACAGAGCAAATATCTGTGATTTTTCAGGCACTTGCCGCCCATACATAATCAAGATTCATTATTAAATTTTACTGTTACTATAAGCAAGATTATGAAAGTTTGCTTAACAAAAATTAATAAATCTCTTTAGATAAATATTTTCTGGAAGTTCCCTGTACTCTTACACCCCTACCTCAACAGTGTAGGTTTTTAAAAGTGGTACTTACATCACCCCTAAACCCAGTCTCCACAGACCAACTTTGTGCATAAATTCTGAGCCAGTGGCTTCAGTGTCATAGCGGTTTGGCAGAGCGCAACATATCTTAGCTAGATTTTTGACAGACGTATACAAGCAAATTCAAGCAATGAACTCTATCAGTCAACAGTACAACCCGGTTTTATTAGTGCATGGTATTAGCGACACAGAATTTGTCTTTCGCAAGATGAGGAATTATCTCACACAGAAGGGCTGGCCTGTATATGCGCTAAATTTAGTACCCAATAATGGTGATGTTGGTCTAGATGTATTGGCACAGCAAGTAGCTGATTATGTTGCCACTCACTTTGACCCAGAACAGACTATAGATATAGTCGGCTTCAGTATGGGAGGAATTGTCAGTCGTTACTATGTTCAGCGACTGGGCGGAATTGAGCGCGTGCAGCGATTTATAACTATTGCATCGCCACATTATGGAACTGTAATTGCTTATGGTTCTTGGCGGCCTGGTTGTTTGCAAATGCGTCCTAACAGTGATTTTCTCAAAGATTTAAATGCTGATGCTGTGATGTTAAAGCAACTAAACTTTACATCAATTTGGACACCTTACGATTTAATGATTGTGCCAGCTAAGAGTTCGCAAATGCCCTTAGGTACACAAGTAATTATTCCTGTCGCCTCGCACCCTTGGATGTTAACTGATTCTAGAAGTATAGCCGCAGTAGCCACTGCTTTAGCAGAACCCATAAAAGGGATTAGCGATCGCCAATTTGGGTATACTCATAACTACCAAAAATAGCTTCTGGGTAGCGATAATATTTAAATTCCATCAAATTATAAAAAGGATCTTCTAGAAAGAAAGTCCGATGCTCTAAAGGCGAACCAACAAAACGGTCTTTGGCTTCGTCTCTAAATAAAAGTTGATGCTTTTGGGCTTTAGTTAATAATTCTTCCCATTGACTTTCTTGAGTAAAAATTAAACCAAAGTGCCGAGGATAAATAGTTCGTTGTTTTGTTAACGGCTCTTTAGTAGTATGCGCTACTAGTTGATGACCGTAGAGATTCAGAATTAAAGCATGAGGACTTTCTCGGCCAGGAATACAGCCTAAACCATGCACATAATATGCTTTCGTCTGTTGGATATCACTGACAGGGAAAGCCAAATGAAATATAGGTTGACTCATATATTGTTTTGACGAGATTTTATAGTTGTTATAGCAATCCTATTTGATTTTTAAAGTAATCGTGGGGGCAGGGAATGGGGAGTCGGGAGTAGAAGGATTTAGATGATTGATCAAGTATTCCCTGTCATATCTCCAATTTAGGCACTAAAAACCCTTTTGAGTTAAGTAGAACACAGTTTTATTATGCTGTAGCTGATAGTTTGGTGGCGATCGCAGCAAAAAATTTATGCTTGGTCTTGCCTGTTTCTGCCCTGATTGCCAGTAAAAGTAATAGGATCTATGCAATCTTAGAATGGCAGAGATTAAACATCCAGGGTCTAAAATTGGTTATTCTGTTGATATGCTGGCAATGACGACACTACTGGTGATTCACTGCTGATGTTACCTGCAATCGACTCTGCAAATCCTTGGTTAGTGGGAGTAGGATTAAACTCAACTTTATTGGGTTTAGCTTGGTTTGCTCCTAAAAAACTGCTCACCCCCGCCGGACTATTTCACGCTTGGGTGCTGGGTGTATTGATTTGGGGAACATTAGGTTGGCAAGGATACCTAGTAGTTATGTTTTACTTCCTGGTTGGTTCAGGAGTAACTCGCGTTGGGATGGCACAGAAAGAAGCAGAAGGTATAGCAGAAAAACGTTCTGGCGCAAGAGGCCCGGAAAATGTCTGGGGTTCGGCGTTAACAGGAGCGTTGTGTGCTTTAGGTGTAGGAGTGATAAAGTTAGGATTTGCAGGAGCCAATTTCCAGTCTATAGTTCCCAGTCCTGTGTATTTGTTGTTGTTAGGCTATGTAGCGAGTTTTAGCACCAAATTGTCTGACACCTCGGCTAGCGAAGTTGGTAAAGCCTACGGTAAAACCACTTATTTAATTACGACACTGCAACCAGTACCGCGTGGTACAGAAGGCGCAGTCAGTTTAGAAGGCACTTTAGCTGGTGTAGTTGCCTCAATTGCTCTCGCTTGCGTTGGCTGGGCGGTAGGATTGATAGACTTACTTGGAATTGTGTGGTGTATCTTAGCGGCTTTAATTGCGACAAATTTAGAAAGTGTAATTGGAGCAACACTGCAAACTAAATATACTTGGCTAACGAATGAATTAGTCAATATTTTAAATACCTTAATTGGTGCGATCGCCGCAATATTGTTTGCTTGGCTCTGTACAATCTTTGTTGCTTAACCTTCATGCGTCAATTTACAAATCTTTTCAGGCAGCACCCAGGCGTGGAGTTGCCATAGCTTAATGCTCTGATTAAGCTTAAATAAATCTTAATCTTGAATCAAGTAACATTGCTCTAGATTATGAAATTTTGTCCGTTTTTCTTAGGTTAATTCATGGAATCTTTACCATTACTGATAGTAAATGAACAGGCAATAACAAAACAAGAGGCAGTAAAATATCTGCAAGCCGCAGGCAAACTTTCACAATTTATTGGTGAAATCCTGCGTCAGTACATTATTGAACAAGAAATCAAAACCAGAAATGATTTAGACATCAACCCCGGTTTAACAGAACAAGCAATTATCGACTTTCGCCTACAAAACCAACTTACCCAACCACAAATATTTCAACAATGGTTACAAGCAAACGGCACAGATTATCTTTCATTTCAAGCATCAATTAGCTTGGGATTCAAAATAGAAAAACTTAAAAATATAGTTACAGAACCAAGAATTTACGAATACTTTATTGAGAGAAAAATATATTTAGACCGTGTAATTCTTTCCCGGATCATTGTTGATACCCAAGAACTGGGTGAAGAACTCAAAACCCAAATTGAAGAAGGAGCCAGTTTTGAACAACTAGCCAAAGAATATTCGCAATCCGAAGAACGCTGGATGAACGGCATGATGGGAGCCATTAGTCGTGGCAGTATGCCAGATAAAGTTAGAGCCGTCATCGATATCACCAGCCCCGGACAAATAGTCGGGCCGATTGAATTAGAAGCGCGTTATGGTTTGTTTCGAGTCGAAAAATTCCTCCCAGCTTCTTTAGAAGATACTCAACTAAAACTTGCACTACAAAACGAGTTGTTTGAACAATGGCTAGCAGAGAAAATTCAAAAGCTGACGGTCAAACTGTAAGCGACAATACACATCATCACGCCCAAGTAGAAATTCCGTGGCATCAAGCACCATTCTGTTGGCTGAGTAACGAACAAAAAGCCCAACTCCAACAGCAACTAAGCGTCCAGAATTATCAACTAGGAGAAAAAATCTGGTCAACGCAAAATCGGGGCTATCAATATTACATCATCACAGGCAAAGTCAGACTCAGACAAGAAGAAGATAGCCTGGCTCTAGCCGCCTTGCAAACTGGAGATTGGTTTGGCGATCTCGCCAAAATTCCTGTAGATTATAAAGCCGTAGCCGCCAGTAAAGAAGTTATCGTTGCTTGTTGGAATAGTGCCTTATGGGCAGAATTTAGTACCCCAGAAATTGAACAATTTTTCTTGGGCGCAAACACAGAACATCCAGCCGCATCAAATTCAGCACCCCTAACCTTAGAACCACAAATACCGCTACCATCAGTTACAATTGAGACTGAACTTTCCCAACCTACACTACAAGAACTCCTCAAGCCTGCCCCAGAAACCTTCAACTATCCTTTTATTGCCCACAGCAACACCGCCGTAGCTTGTTTGGCAATGGTGGCGCAATACCTAGACAACCCGGTGCAATTAGAGTGGGTACAGCGACAACTGCGCGGACAAAGCCCGAAGCATATTGTGGAAGCGGGCGAAAAACTAGGATTAGTCTTACGCAGACTGCAAGTAACTTGGGAAGAACTCCCACGCCTTTCATTCCCGGCCTTGTTGTTGTGGCAAAGTGAAAATCAACTCCAACCAACGTGGGTAGTTGCTTATGCCTTAAAAGGTTCACGCCTAATTATTGCTAACCCTTATCATCCCCAAGCAACTTGTGAAAGCCTGCCGCAGTCATTAGTGGAAATCGCCTGGGATGGGCAATTTTGGCAAGTAGAATTAATTTCTCAGCAAGAAAAATTTAATCTGAGTTGGTTTATTCCGGCGGTTTGGAAATATAAGAAATTATTAGGAGAAGTTTTACTTGCTTCTTTGACGTTACAGCTGTTGGGTTTAGGTACGCCACTGATTACCCAAGTCGTCATCGATAAAGTAATGGTACAGGAAAGTTTGCCCACATTGGATGTGATGGCGATCGCTTTATTGTTCATTGCTTGCTTTGAAGCGATACTGGGGACTTTGCGCCTATTTATCTTTACCCACACCGCCAGACGCTTAGATTTAAGTTTATCGGCACAGTTATTTCGTCACTTGATGCGCTTGCCTTTAGCTTATTTTGAATCGCGGCGCGTCGGTGATACCATTGCCCGTGTGCAAGAACTAGAACAAATTCGGCAATTCCTCACAGGTACAGCTTTAACTGTGATTCTCGACAGCATCTTTGCCGTAGTTTATCTGGCATTGATGTTTTATTACAATATCCCCTTAACCTTTGTGGCTTTGGCGGTATTGCCGTTATTTGCTACCTTAACAATTGTCGCCACGCCAATTTTACGCAACTGGTTAAATGAAACCTTTAACCGCAATGCGGATAGTCAATCGTTTTTGGTAGAAACAGTTACAGGTATTCATTCTGTCAAAGCCCATGCAGCCGAACCTGTAGCGCGAGAACGTTGGGAAGGATTATTTGCCCGATTTATTCGTACAGGCTTCAAAGCTTCCACCACATCAAATATTAGTAGTAATATTGGCGATTTTCTCACTAATTTTTCTACCTTACTAATTTTGTGGGTAGGGGCAAAATTAGTAATTGAACAAAAACTGACTATTGGACAGTTAGTAGCATTTCAAATGCTATCTGGCAGGGTCACAGCCCCATTATTGCGCTTAGTGCAGTTGTGGCAGAACTTACAACAAGTTTTGCTGTCGGTAGATAGAATTGGTGATATTCTCAACACAGCCCCAGAAGCCGAAGCCGGAACCGGGTTAGTTTTACCACCACTGAAAGGACAAGTTAGTTTTGAGCAAGTATTTTTCCGCTACCAAGCCAATACCGAACCAGTGTTGCGAGGGATTACTTTTGATGTGCAACCAGGACAGTTTGTTGGCATAGTTGGACGTAGCGGTTCTGGTAAAAGTACCCTTTCAAAGCTGTTGCAACGCTTGTATCAAATTGAATCAGGGCGGATATTAATTGATGGTTTTGATATTAAGAGTGCTGATTTAGCTTCGTTGCGCCAACAAATTGCGGTAGTACTGCAAGAGGATTTTCTCTTTAACGGCTCGATTTTAGAAAATATTACCCTCGGAAATCCCAATATTACTGCCGAACAAGTAGTAGAAGCGGCGCGGTTAGCTGTCGCCCATGACTTTATTAGTCAGTTACCCTACGGTTACGAAACCAATGTCGGTGAACGGGGTACGGCTTTGTCGGGGGGACAAAGACAACGCATTGCTTTAGCGAGGTTGTTTTTGTCTAATGCGCCAATTTTGATATTAGATGAAGCGACTTCTGCCTTAGATAGTGAGACAGAACAGCAAGTACTCCAAAACTTGCAACGAGTCTCGGAAAATCGCACAGTATTTTTAATTGCTCACCGTTTCGCTCCCTTGAAGCGGGCTGATATGATTTTGGTGATGCAGCAAGGCGTAATTGCAGAACGCGGTACTCATACACAGCTGTTGCAACTCCAAGGTTTGTATTGGTCTCTCTATCAGCGTCAACAGGCGAATGTTTAAATACAGCTAACCCAAAAATAGTTTATAAGCAGGGTTATTGCTTTCATCCCAATATTGATAGCCCAGAGTATCGAGGAATGCTTGCCATTCCTCCATTTCGTGGGGTGGTACTTGCATACCTACCACAATGCGCCCGTAGTCTGAACCGTTATTGCGGTAATGGAACATACTAATATTCCAGTTAGGACTCATAGAAGCGACAAACTTCATTAACGCCCCCGGCCGTTCAGGAAACTCAAAGCGGTAAAGTAATTCGTTGTGGGCGAGGGCAGAATGTCCCCCAACCATGTGACGTAGGTGTAATTTAGTAAGTTCGTCATCGGTCAAATCGATAGTTTTAAAACCGCAATTTTCAAAAGCTTCTACCATTTTGGCTCTGTCAGCGCGGTTTTGAATTTGCACACCGACAAAAATATGAGCTTCTTGTTCGTCAGCAATGCGATAGTTAAACTCAGTCAAATTGCGGTTGCCAATACACTCGCAAAATTTACGCAGACTACCCCTTTCTTCAGGTATTGCAACTGCAAAGATGGCTTCGCGGCGTTCGCCTAACTCGGCGCGTTCAGCCACAAACCGCAGTCGGTCAAAGTTCATATTAGCACCGCAAGCAACGGCTACTAAAGTTTGCCCTGCGATTTGCTCACGTTCGACGTAGGCTTTCGCACCTGCGATCGCCAATGCCCCCGCAGGTTCTAAAATAGAACGGGTATCTTCAAATACATCTTTAATCGCCGCACAGGTGGCATCCGTATCTACCAAAATAATGTCATCCACATATTCCTGGCACAGACGGAAGGTTTCTTCTCCCACTTCCCGAACTGCCACACCATCAGCAAATAACCCCACCTGGGACAAACGCACTCTCTTTCCAGCTTTTAAAGATTGGTGCATCGCATCAGCATCTACAGGTTCCACACCAATAATCTTGATTTCTGGACGCAACCGCTTCACATACGCCCCAATGCCCGAAATCAAGCCACCGCCACCAATAGCCACAAAAATTGCCTGAATCGGCTGTTGGTATTGCCGTAAAATTTCCATACCGATGGTTCCCTGTCCAGCAATCACATCCGGGTCATCAAAGGGATGAATAAAGGTTAAGCCTTTTTCTGCTTCTAGTTGCCGCGCATAAGCATAAGCATCATCATAGGTATTACCATGCAGCACCACCTCGCCACCTCTAGCTTTAACAGCATCCACCTTTACCTGGGGTGTAGTCACAGGCATGACAATAATTGCCCTCGTACCCAAGCGGCTAGCTGATAAAGCCACACCTTGAGCATGATTTCCCGCCGATGCCGCAATCACACCTTGGGCGAGCAAATCTGGCGGTAAATTAGCCATTTTGTTATAAGCACCCCGCAACTTAAAAGAAAATACTGACTGCATATCTTCCCGCTTCAGTAGCAGCTGATTATTTAGTCTGGCAGAAAGATTTGGGGCATATTCCAGTGGTGATTCCTGGGCAACATCATATACACGGGCAGTCAATATTTGTACCAAATAGTCGCAAAGCATGGGTGTTAAAAGGTAGCAGATGCCGGATAAGTGATAATTTTACGGTACTTGTGTACCTGAGATTCAACAACATGATAGCGGCGATCGCTATACTAACTCCCAGTAGCAATATTCCTGACTAATGTCATGAAAAATCAATGGGTGCAGTAATTCTTATCTTTCTCATTCTGGGGCTGATTGTTATTGCTATTTTCATCAGTCCCATCCTTATTAAACAACGCCGCAATCAAATCAAAAAACGGACTTTTCCGCCTCTATGGAGTGCAATTATCGAAAATAATCTGCCAATTTACCTGCATCTTTCCCCTGATGAACGTAGAAGGCTGCAAGGACATATTCAAGTCTTCCTCACAGAAAAACAATTCATTGGTTGTCAAGGGTTGCAAGTCACCGAAGAAATGAAACTAATTATTGCTTCTTTCGCCTGCTTACTCTTACTCAACGAGCGAGGAGAATACTTTCCTAAACTACGTTCAATTTTAATTTATCCCAGTGCCTATTTTGTCAATCAAACTGTTGCCATTAGTGATTACATTGTTGAAGAAAGAAAAGATATCAGGTTAGGCGAATCATGGAGTAGAGACCAACTAATCTTATCGTGGGAACAGGTGCAACGAGATACAAAAAATTGGCAAGATGGGCATAACGTTGTTTTACATGAATTCGCCCACCAATTAGATCAAGAAGATGGAAAAGCCGAAGGAGTACCCATCTTAGCGCAAAAATCAGACTATCCAATTTGGTCTAAAGTCATGACAGCAGAATATCAAAAACTTTGTCATGATATTGAACAAAATGCCATCACCATAATTGATAGTTACGGTGCAACAAACCCCGCAGAATTTTTTGCAGTAGCTACTGAAACCTTCTTTGAAAAACCTCAGCAATTATCCTCCCATCATCCAACCCTCTATGACTTATTACAAAATTACTATCAACTAAACCCCAAAAAATGGCTCTAAAAACTCCGCGTCACTTTGCGCTTCCCCACCGAAGTTTGCTCAACGGGGGGAACCCCCGCACGCAACTTCTCTCCGCGCTCCTCTGCGTTTAACTCCTCACCCGAAAACCCTCTTGTCCATTAACACCATCAAACAATACATCATACTTATCAAAAAATCCCAGACCACTATTCACCAACACCGGATTTTCAGCTTGCGGAGAAATAATCACACTCCATAAATTAAACCCATCCCGGTTTCCTGGCACTAAACTATAATCCAAAACGCTAGGTATAGATAATTTCAGTGCATTTCCAGAGCTTAATTGGCCTGATTTGAGTTTACCCGCAACAGCCGCCGATTTAAATTCAACAAAACCATTTCTCGCTCTAGTATCAGTAAGCATTTTGCTGTTACAGTTATTTTTCACAGCACTACCAGCGATAGTTAAACAAACTCCACTGATGCGAGAATCCCATCTATTGCCAGGTATACTAGCGATCGCAGGTTGTTGTTTCCAAGCAGCCATCTTAAAACCTGCTGTATTCTGTTGGGTTAAGCCAAGAGTTAAACTACCATTACCCGCCACAATCAACCCATTACTTAAATTTCCCGGTAATTTTCTCAACGGGTTGTAAGGCAGTGCCTTTTCCGAATAATTGACACCGATAATACCAGAAAAAGCCGCCCCACCTTTTGCAGAACAATTCGGTTTTTGGGGAGTACATTTACGGCTAGTTACAACCTGCACGGGAATAGGTTCTTGAGTGGTAATAAAACCTATCCTAAAGTTGGTATAAACTAACTCACCCTCTAAAATAGTCCCGTCACTCAAAACTTCCTTAACAACTTGACCAGTTTTCTGCACAGGAGCATTCCCTAAAAACTCCTTGGGAACTCTTAAACCTGCTGAACCTGTATCTAATAACACACGTCTTGGCTTGCCACCAGCCACAGACATCTCTAAAAAATAGCCGCGCCCTGGTTGAGCAATGGAACCTTTTGGATATAAAGGTACTGTTAATGTATCAAATGTCGGATTTCGGCGAGTAAATTGCGAAGTATCTCGCAAAGCAGCGTTAGCAAAAACTTCTAAAAACCCAGCCTGACGCTGCTCCACTGGTTCTGGTGCAATATCCCAAAGACTTTCGTAGTAGAAAAACACCACACCTAAACCGCGTTGTTGTGCTGTACGAACTTGAGATTGAATTTGTTGCATAGAAACAGGGCGATTTCGTAACCCCGTCATAATACCGATACCAGTAGGTATATATTGTTGTGTTTCGACAATTTCTGGGCGAATAATTTGACTTGTAAAAGCTTCTAAATCGTTACGATAAACTTGCATCACAAGCTCATCAACAATACCCAAACGTACCCAGTTCAGCCAGTCTTGCAGTTGAAATTTATAAGCAAAGTCATAGTAATTAGGCGAAACAGAGATAATTGCATTAGGCTTTCGCTCTTTTACTGCTTGATTAAGTTGCAGCATGAATGCAGTGATTTTATCGGCTCGCCATTGCACCCATGCTTGAGCTTGGGGGTTAGGCGGAGGTGGGTTGCCAGTTTCTTCTGTATATAGTTTGACTGTATAACTGTCGTAACCAAAATCCACAGGTAAACTTGTATGGTCATCAAATTGAATCCCATCAGCATTGTACTTGGTGATAATTTCTACTACCAAGTCAGTAATAAATTTTTGCACTTCTGGGTGAAAAGGATTTAGCCATGCTACTTCCCCTGCTGCTGTAATTGAAGTTTGAGTCCCATCCTGCTTTTGTGTTAGCCAATTTGGATGCGCTGAGGCGAGTTCTGAAGTTAAGGGAGCCATGAACCCAAATTCAAACCAAGGTATAGTTAGTAACCCTTGACGACGGCTTTGACTAATGATGTCAGCAATTACATCTTGTCCTTCTGCACCCTTGAAGAAAAAAGGTATGCCTTGCTGTTGTGCTACTGCGCTGGGATATTTTGTATAACCATCATTCCAAACAACTGGATATACAGTGTTAAAGTTTAACTGCCGCAATTTAGCCATTGTGTCTTGCACTTTGGCTTGATGTCTCATAATGTCGAAGTCATTATTAGTCAACCAAACACCGCGAATTTCTTGACGAAGTGGGGTAGGTATTTGAGCAGTTACAGGAGTGAAATTGCCTAGCAGCACCACAGCAGTAAATGAAGCAGCAAACAACACTGGGAGCAAACGCCGAATTACACGCCAGCTGATGCGGATGAAAGGAAATTGCTTAAATATATTTGATAATTTAATTACCCAAGTATTAATTGATTGACTTTTCTTAGTTGCCATTAATCAGTTTTTATCTAGAAAATATAAGGTTAATTTATAACAAATCGCTACACCAATAAAATTGATGCAGATTTAGCTGATTATGGCAACTGACGTAATGAAGAAGTAAATAGTGCCGATGAGTTTTAGGTTATATTGTGCCTCCTGCTTGAAAAATCTGTTCAACTGTTAAATTCAAGTCAGGGAAAGTGGGTGATTGAATAGATTCGCCTTGGCGAAATTTGTTAATTTGATATTCACCATCTTCCAAGCAACACACTAAGATAGTAGGCTGTTTGGGCTTGCCAATGTATTCTCTACCACCTAACGCGGCATAGTCTACAATCCAATATTCAGGAATTCCCATTTCCTCATAGTCAGCATATTTTTTATGATAATCATCACGCCAATTTGTACTGACAACTTCAACCACTAAGGGAATAGATGCTGCTTGACTAACAGTAGATTGCTTTTTCCAGAGTGGTTCATTTACTAAATTTGGGAGATTTAGTAATAGCACATCTGGAGAGTAAGCAGATTCACTTTCACTTGGTTTGATTATTACAGTTTTAGGAATGCCATAGGGTAGACTAAGGCGACTATATTCTAAAGTAAATTGCTGGACTAAAAAAACGATAATAGCTTCATGGTCGCCTGTAGGTTGTGGCATTTCAACAATCACTCCATCGTGTAGTTCATAATGTTTACCTGAATCATCTGGATAGTTCGCAACGAATTCATCGAATGTAACTACCTTGCGTAATGCTTGAGTCATAGCTGAATTCCTCTTAAATAAACCTAATTATGGTGCAATAACTACGCAATTCTATGTTATTTATACATTAATGATACATTTATCCGCTAGTTAATAGCGAACGTTTAGAGATTATTGAGTAAAGCAAACTTTTTCAGTCATAAATGATTAAAGCAATACTTTTTGATTTAGATGGAACTCTACTTGATAGAGAAGCTTCAATAAAATATTTTATATCTCATCAATATGAGCGATTTTATCAAAAATTAAATAATATTCAAAAAGATAGTTATATAGCTAGATTTATTGAATTAGATTGTCACGGTTACGTCTGGAAAGATAAAGTTTATCAGAGCCTTGTCTCAGAATTTTCTATTAAGAACATAACTTGGCAAGATTTACTTCAAGATTATGAAACTCAATTTATTCATGCTTGCGTTCCTTTTCCTAATTTGTTGCCAACCCTAGATAAACTCAAAACAGAAGGATATTTTTTAGGCATTATTACGAACGGGCTAGGGATATTCCAGTCCCGTTCAATTCAAGGATTAGGAATTCAAGATTATTTCCAAGCTATATTAATTTCTGAGATTGAGGGTGTGAGAAAACCTGATGCAGAAATATTCTATAGGGCTTTGAAAAAATTAGGAACTACAGCCGAGCAAAGCGTATTTGTAGGTGATCATCCCACGGTTGACATTTTAGGGGCGAAAAATATTGGGATGAAGGCTATTTGGAAACGTGATAATTATTGGGGTGAGCCTGTTGAGGTAGATGCTATCATTGATGATTTAATCTCTTTACCTTCGATAATTCAAGAGTGGAAATTATACCAAATCCGGGTTCCATAAACCCCTAATAAATTAAATGATATTTAGCCAATGATAATTAGTTAGATTTCTGATTTCTTCTTTCATTTCACTGAGAAGAGGTTTCACAAATCCATAAACTAATCATAATTTATGCCTACAGCGATCGCACTATTTTTGAGAGGATGTTTTAACAGTGGGGGGCTATTGTCAGAAAACTCACAAGGCTTAAGCTGAAATTTGTATAAGAATCAGCACCTCGTGAGCGAATGACTAAAGCATATCCTAGCAACTTGACATGCTACGGTGTACACACAAGTTGAAGCGGCAAGGGTTTCAGGCGTTATAGACCTCTTGAACTATCATTACGAGCGGAGTGAAGTAATCGCATAATCCTGTAGTTTTTACGATTGCTTGTCTACGACACGCTGCGCGAACGTCGTTCCTCCTCGCTGCGGACAGGTTTCCAGAGCGAGTGCCTCCGGCGGGCGGTTACGCCATCGCAAAACCGAAAGCTAGAAGACGAAACCAAACGTTAGGTAGGATTTCAAGACTTGTGTGTACACCGTAGCTTTTTTAAGGGGGGGCTAGGGGGGATCGAATTCTATGCAGCTTTATAAAAAATTGGTATTATTAGTTCCTGTTTTTACAAAAGTGTAACTTTGATTACATTTTAAAAATGCGATTATACAGTGCAAAAGTTATTTAAAGAAATAGAAAATAAAAATTTTATTTAATCTTAATATAAACTTATACCTGTAAGATATTAACCAAAGTCTCAAAACACCTGTAATGAGTAATTTTAAGCTGCATCTCAAGGACTCAGTAAATATTATGTAAATGCAAAAGATTCCGTAAAAAGTTATTTTTTATGAAAAAACTTGTGGTATTCTTTTTTATTGAAAAATGCCACAGTAAATGCTAATAAAAAATGTCAAATGTTTATGATAAAAAATTAAACGCAGTTTTAAGATAGTCTAAATTATTTTACTTCTAAAAAATAATTTAGCATCAAGTCCTAAGTAATACAGTACTTGAAAAAAATTTCAGCAACCCAAAAGGTATTTTAGCTCATGATTAACGAACCCAAAAAAACTATTATTTTTGTTAGCCCAGAAACCCAATACGAAAATCTAGGTGATTTAATCATTATTAAAGTTTTATTAAAAAACTTAAGAAACTATGGAAAGTTAGTGATTAATGATAGAAATTTACCACAATGGTTTTGCCAAGAATTAGAAATACAAGAAAGTGAAAGAGCTAGCAAACACGGCAAAAAGTTTATCTCCGTAATGTTAAATTATGCTATAAAAAATTTATTGCAGTGGCAACAGAATAATATCTATTATGTTTTAACACCAGGGCATAGATTTAGTAAGAGTATCAGTAATGTTTTAGAGTATTTCATCTATTTAGTTCAGAAAATAAAAGATTTAATTATCTTGGCTTTATTGAAAACTTTTAATTTTCGTATATGCAGATTTGGAGTCTCAATTGGCCCATTCTCTAAAATAGATGAATTTGCGGAAAAGTTGCAATCTGAGTTTATGTATTTTTATTCAGTCAGAGATACAAAATCAGAAAATTATGCTCAAAAAATAGGTATTAACAAAGTTAAAATTTTTCCTGATTTAGCTTGGTTATTGAAAATTCCAAATACTAGTAGCAGCTTAATTAAAAGCAATGACGAATATGTAATCTTCAGTTTTAGAGAATCTACTCATCCACTTGATAAATCCAATACATATCGCAATCATCTTTTTTCAGTTCTAGATGAAATTGTTGATATTGTATGTATACAATGGCAGAAAAAACTCTTGATTTCTTATCAAGTGGATTTAGATTTTGAGTTTTGTCAAGAAATTAGCGATAGATATAAGGAAAAATATCCAGTAATCTTTATTAATGAAAGAATTAACTCTCAGAAAATGTATGACTTATATTCCCAAGCATACATGATTTTTAGTAATAGGTTACACGTACTTATGTTTGGCACTATTTGTGGTTCCATCCCAGTAGCAGTAGTAGATAAAGCTAAACACGATAAAATTATTGGGATATATTCAGATGCAGGATTAATGCCGCAAGTTATAGATATATCTAGTAGCGAGAATATATTAGATAGGTTAAGCAAGATGGCAGCTAATACTGATTTAATCAAACAAGAACTTGCTTTATGTATCCAACGCTATCAAAATTCTGGGAATGAAATTTTTCAAGATGTAATGACAGATGACAGTCAATCAACATCACTAAGAACAATTGAAAATGTTGTGAACAGTTAACGAACAACAAGAGTGAATTTAACTTAAGATGACCGACGCATCCAATCGTCGGTCATTTTTATTAATTAATACTAAGTTTGTTGTATTGGACGAACAATGCTTACGATTTGCCTGAGTAGTTTTGGTGCAATCAAAACTATTGATAACACATATACAGAAATTCCCACTATTAAAGAAATGGATAAAATTCCAATCGTACTCAATGACGAACTGAGAAAATATTTGATAGATAATATAGCTACTACCATAGCTAAAGTGGCAGCTAAAGAAGTAGCACCTTGACGCAAATAAGTTAAGAGATTAATTCTGATGTATTTCCAAACAATCCAAATAATCACAGGCGCCATTAAATAAAGTCTAATCACAAAAGCTGCAGCGACAGCTACTATTCCCCATTTTACTGCGATCGCAAATCCAATAATATTACTCATTGCTTGTATTAAATCTATGGCTAGTTTCGCTGAAGGTCTTCCAATAGCCATCAGTACAGAACCATTGAAATAAAAATAAGCGTAAGCAATACCAGAAAGATTCAAAATTTGCATGATTGGTACACTTGGTAGCCATTTTTCACCGAACACTACCTGAATTAGTTCAGGAGCTAACACTGATGTGATTAAAAAACCTGGAAATGTAATTAAACTTGATAACTGAATAGCTTGATAAAGTGCATTTCTTAATCTTTCTGGGTCTTGTTGCAGTCTGGCAAAAGTTGGCAGAGTAACTTTTGATAGAACGCTAGTTAGTAATTCTGTTAAAATGGAAAACACTCTATAACCAACACTATAATACCCTAGTGCTGAAGAACCTAAAAAGTAACCAATTAAAAAGTCGTCTGAGCGACGGCTAATAAAATAAGCTATATTCATCCCAACAACATTTACGCCAAAAGCAAAAAGTTCTTTGAAATGCTTAGGAGAAAACCTGAACTTTGGTCGCCAATCACTAGCCCACCATATAACTAAGACTCCTGCCAAACTATTAAATAATTGTTGCCCAACTAAACTCCAAACACCAAAACCCATAAAGGCCATAGTCACACCAACTATGCCCCCAGTAGTTACTGCTAATAGTGAACGTTTAGCCAGTGTTTTAAATGCTAATTTCCGCTCAAAGAGCGCATTTTGAACGCTATTAAAGGCAGTGATGATAAAGTTAATAGATAAACATTTGAGAATTGGTATTATCTGTGGCTCTTTGAAGAAGTGGCCTACTAAATCTGCGCTACTAAAACATAATATTGTCAATATGAAGCTGATTCCTAAGTTAGTCCAAAAAGCAGTATCTAAATGCTCAGGTTCGAGATTTTGCCGTTGAACTATAGCTTGGGTGAATCCTTGATCGAGAAAAACTTGTAAAAAAGCTAAAAATACACTGGCTAAGGCCACTAAACCAAAAGTTTCTGGCCCTAACAGCCGCGCAAGTATGAAGAAAACAGCAAGTGAGAGCAGTTGTCTTCCCCAACTTTCTATCGCAGACCAAAATACTCCTACAAGAGCCTTTTGTTTTAAATTTGACGGTTGTTTTGCTGGTTCCATTATGAAATTAACTATAATAATGGACTGATTGTATATTTTGCTGCTTGTACGGCAACAGTCAGACGCACTTAATCGCTTAAATATACTTAAGTAAGATTTTGAGTGAAAAATTACTACGTAAGTAATTTTCCTCGCAGAAGGTTATCACAAATATTTATGACGTTAGTAGCTTCTCTTGTGATGTTCATAAACTATTCATAAAGTTTTTTATAGCTGTAGCAAGTCCTCGAATCTAAGAGTGGTGCAGCAAAATGTAGCGTCTGTTCAGCTTTTGTGTCTTTAGCTGTGGTTTAGCTAGTGAAAAAATTGTGATAAATGTATAAATCTTTGATTTTTTTGGGTAAATTTATCAATTTCATGATTCAGTCTTACATTTAAGGTGAATCACAACAGCTAACACTCCAGCCGATTGATTTTGAAAGGTCGCAGGTGTTCAGATAGCCGACTTTTTTCAAAAGTTGGGGAGCTATGACACATCATCAATTTGCGTATTCGACTACTAGTGGCGTGTAAATCAAGACTGAGGCAAAAATCGTCAAAAAGTCTAATTTTTCGTAGACGCGCATAGGATGACCAAAACAATTCGCAGTTCGCAATTCGCAATTGCGAACAAAATCGGAAATTGATTCATTCAGGGTTACAAGCCCCTCAATTGATTGAGGAAAAATAAGAAATACTGATCAATGTTCAAGTCCCTGCCTTCTCCCAAGGGGAGACGCTGCGCGAACAGGCATAGGGTAATAATTGCGTTAGCGCAAGCGGTAGCGACGCAGGAGCGTCCGCCGCGAATTGGTAATTGCGAATTGGAGATGGAACGCCAAGAAATCGTAGAGTCTGCGTAATTCCTATTGACATTAACATTAATGTCAAGGTTTAGCGTGAGAATAGTTGTAACTGATTCTATTCTCATGCTTTACTCTCAGCATTTAACCAAATTCACCAAAGAACACACAGATATCTTTGCCGCTGTAGTTTGTGGACTATTGTTATTTGGCGGATGGTTTGCCTTGCACATAGGTTGGTTGGGTTGGTCAATGCTATTGTTAAGTGCTGCTTATGTGATTGGTGGTTACGACAGTGCGCGTGAAGGGCTAACTACATTAATTAAAGACAAGGAACTAGACGTTGATTTGTTAATGATTGTGGCGGCGATTGGTGCTGCTAGTCTGGGTTTATGGCGCAGAGAATATCATTTAATTATTGATGGAGCAGTTTTAATTCTCATCTTTGCCACTAGCGGCGCACTAGAAGGTTACGCGATGCGGAGAACTGAAAGTAGTATCCGCAGTTTGATGAGTTTGACACCTGATACAGCTAGAGTTTGGTATCAAGGACAAGAAAAGACGCTTCCTGTGAGTCAGCTAAAAATCAATGATGAAATTATTGTTAAACCTGGAGAGCTAATTCCTACTGATGCACTGATTGTCTCAGGTTTCAGCACCATCAATCAAGCAGCAATTACTGGGGAGTCTTTACCTGTAGAAAAGACAGTAGGTGAGGAAGTGTTTGCAGGTACACTCAATGGTTATGGTGCATTGAGGCTGAAGCTACACAAACCAGCAAGCAGTAGTGTGATTCAACGGGTGATTCGCTTAGTAGAACAAGCACAAGAGTCAGCCCCACCTTCTCAGGAATTTATCGCCAGATTTGAACGTAGCTATGCCAAGGTAATTGTTGTTGGTGGGATATTACTGGCAATTCTGCCACCATTTATTTGGGGTTGGGACTGGGAAACAACTATTTATCGGGCGTTGACTTTTTTGGTGGTGGCTTCTCCTTGTGCATTGATGGCGGCAATTATGCCCACCTTATTGTCGGGAATTGCTAACGGTGCAAGACAGGGGATTTTGTTTAAAAATGGGGCGCAGTTAGAAAAAATCGGCAAAATTCGGGCGTTCGCCTTTGATAAAACTGGTACTCTGACTACAGGACAAGTACAAGTATCTCAAATAATCTGTGCTGATGGATTTACACAAGTAGATGTACTCAAAGCAGCCGCAGCCTTAGAAGCATCTTCCGAACATCCCATCGCCAAAGCAATTGTGCAAGCAGCTGAGAATTTAGATTGGGTACGTGGTGTTGATGTTCAAGCCATACCAGGGCAAGGTATTGTGGGAATGGTGAATCACCAAAAAGTAACCTTGGGTAATGCTGCGTTCATCCAAAAAGATGTCAACCAACTACCGCGAAAATTACAAGAGTTGACAATTTCTTTAGAAAATGAAGGTAACACGGTTGTTTGGGTGGCACAAGACGAGACAATATTAGGTGCGATCGCAATTGCAGATATGATTCGCCCAGAAGCTAAAGCCACCATTAGCCGCCTGCGTCAATTAGGAGTAGAGCAAATCGTGATGATTAGCGGTGATAATCAACGCACCGCCGAAAGTGTCGCCCAAGCCATTGGTATTGATAGAGTTTATGCCCAACTTTTACCCGAAGATAAGCTAGAAATTATCCGCAGTTTGCAACAACAATATCAAACAGTAGCGATGGTAGGAGATGGTATTAACGATGCACCAGCTTTAGCCCAAGCCTCCGTCGGAGTTGCGATGGGTATTGCAGGTAGCGATGTCGCCTTAGAAACAGCAGACATTGTTTTGATGACAGACAGATTAGAAAAAATTGTCGTAGCGATAGAATTGGGCAAGCGATCGCAAACTCTAGTCAAACAAAATATTACCTTAGCCTTAACCTCAATACTACTGCTCATGCTCGGTAATTTTTTAGGAAATATTAATCTACCTATAGGTGTAATTGGGCATGAAGGCTCTACAGTATTAGTTACCCTTAATGGTTTGCGACTATTGCGGTGAGAGGATAGTGCGTATGTTAATTTTGAATAAATTTTAAAATTAACAACACTAATTTCTGGAATTGTACTGAAAACTACTGTGTTAGATTTAAGATCAAAGCAACTAGCTAATAACACTCTGTTTAGTTAGTTGTAAAGAATCTTAATTATATTGCAAGGAAGGATAAAAAAATGATTCGTAAACTAATTACCACAATATGGAGGTTTACCTTAGTAATTACTTTAATTATTGGGGGTATGATTGCTTTTAATAGCGAGTATGCTGTAGCTGCGGATGATGCAAAAAACTTTCAGCAACAATCTTTTAATATGACTAACTATGAGCGATACTGTTTAAAATTTCCGCAAAACTGTACAAATCCTCCTAATACTCCTTTGCCAGTTGAACTTAATCCTGATTTTGTTAATGATGTAATTGGCAACAAACTACAATTATTAAAATTAAACAAAACTCAAGCTAATCAGACTTTACAGAAGACAAAAGAATCACCAGAAAATCAAATACAGGAACAGTCAAAATAGCCAATTGCAAAATTTAATATTGACGATAAATAATAGGTTATCTTATCAAGAGATAACCCTTATTTGTTACTAAATTTTAAATTTAAATTGACTTTAATCATAGCAGCAAATTCTGATTTTTAATAAAGATGCAAAGTTTTAAAATGTCTCCAAAGCGGATAAATTATGCTTGGCAATTAGGATTAGTGAATACTTTAATATTGGGGTTGAGCGTAATTGGTTTTAAAAGTGTTTATGCTCAAAGTACTATTATCCCTGATGGCACTTTAGGCAGCGAAAATTCGCTGATCAGCCCGGTTGTTAATTCTGTCCAAAACATAACAGGTGGGGCGCAACGAAATAATAATCTGTTTCATAGTTTTCAAGAATTTAACGTTAGTGATGGACAAAGCGTTTTTTTTATTAGTCCAGATAATATTCAGAATATAGTTGCCAGAGTCACAGGAAATAATGCTTCTCAAATTCTGGGTATTCTAGGAACTCGTCAGGTAGGTAATAGTAATTCTGTTGCGGCTGCTAATTTATTACTAATTAATCCTCATGGAATTGTATTTGGGCCAAATGCAGAGCTAAATATAGGTAGCTCTTTTCTAGGTAGCACAGCCAGCGCAATTAAGTTGGCTGATGGGACTCTTTTTAGTGCCACAGCACCGCAATCATTACCATTACTAACAGTAAGTACACCAATTGGTTTGCAATTTGGGGCGACAACAGCGGGAGATATCTTATTTCAAGGTTCATTTATAGAGATACCCTTAGGAAAAACTTTAGCTTTAGTAGGTGGCAATGTAACTTTAGATCAAGGAACAATATTAATTGCTGAAAGCGGTCAAATTGCTCTAGGGGGCGTAAAGCAAGAGGCAAATATAGACTTCAATCTCAATAGCAACAACCAAGCTTTAAGTTTTCCTAATCACATACCCCTGGCTGATATCTCACTTAAAGATATGTCCATTGCCGATGTTAGTGTTAGCGATTTAACAAGTAATAATAGTAGCGGTCAAATTCAAGTGCAAGGTAGGCAGGTCAGTCTTACTAGTGGGTCGAGATTGACTGCAAGCACAGCAGCTAAAACAGACAGAGGAATTTCTATAACAGCAGAAGGTTTGACTGTTGAAGGTGGTTCCCGTATCGAAACTTTTACCCTGGGTGAAGGAAATGGAGGAAACATCACAATTAATACTTCTGATTTTGTGCGAGTCTCAGGAACTGATTTAGATGGTATCTCTAGTAGTTTACGCGCCGAAACTTTGGCTTTGGCTCAAGGTGCGGCTGGTAACTTAACTATTGATACAAGTAAATTAATTGTTGAAGAGGGAGCAACTATCACTACCAGTACTTTTGGTACTAGTGAGAGTGGGCAAAATAGTGGGGGAAATCTGACAGTGAATGCCTCAGATTTTGTCAAAGTCAGTGGAATGTCTTTGCCTACTGGCTTGTTTACTCAAACGCTAGGTACAGGTAATGCTGGTTCTATAAGTATCAATACAGGACGGTTAATTGTTCAAAATGGATTAGTAACCGCAGGTACTGGAAATCAAAGTCAAGGAAATGGAGGTACTTTAACAGTACGTGCCAGTGATTCTGTAGAACTGAGTGGTATAGGCATAAATAGTCAATCGTCAAGTGGTTTATTTGCTAGATCGCGTGGTAGTGGTAATGCAGGTTCCTTAAATATTTTTACAGACAATTTAACAGTACGAGACAATGCAATAATCACCGTTGAAAGTTTAGGTTCAGGCAATGCAGGTAATCTGAACATCCAAGCTCGTTCTGTGCGTTTAGCTAACCAAGGAAAAATCACTGCTGAAACTACATCCGGTAAAGGTGGCAATATCGCGCTGCAAAATTTAGATTTATTGTTACTGCAAGGTAATAGTCAAATAACTACCAATGCAGACACAGCAAGGGTAGGTGCAGATGTGGCGGGTGGCAATATTGATATTGACTCAAAATTAATTGTCGCTACTCCTGGTTCCAATAGCGATATCACTGCTAATGCTTTTAGAGGGCGGGGTGGAAATATTAAGATTACGACTGATGGTTTATTTAATATTGCACCACGCGATCGCCTCACGCCACAAAATGACATTACAGCTGCTTCAGAAATAGGCATTAACGGCACAGTTCAAATCAATACGCCCGATGTGCAACCTAGTAAAGGTATAGTAGCTTTACCTGAAGAAGTTTTTGATGCTTCACAAGCAATCGCCAAAGCCTGTTCTAATATTAATGATGATCAACGCAGTGAAATAGCCGTGACTGGACGTGGCGGTTTACCTCCCAGCCCAGATGAGCCACTCAGTAGCGAGATTATCTGGTCAGATACACGCCTTAATAGTATTTCTAGCCAAACACATAGCTCAAATCAAAGATTCCCTCAGCTTCCATCCGCACCTCAGACACTTGAGATTGTACCTGCTGCTGGCTGGGTATTTAATCAACAAGGCGAAGTCACCTTAATTCCCCAGGTAGCCAATGCAACAATTAATACTTTGAATAGTAATAGTAATGGCTGCTTACAACACAAGTCAGGAACTTAAGTGTTTATACTGCCTTGTTTTATCTGAATCCAATGTTAGAAAAATGGATTAAGTGGCTTCTGAACTCCCCATAGTTCCGACTATCATTCTCTAGGGAAGGTATAGAAGGATTTTGCAATTAATCTCTGTGTGAGGGTAAATATGATTGAGCGAAAATCTGTAGGGATTAAATACTTTGCCGTATTGATCAGTTTATTACGCGATCGCCAGGGATTTTTAGAAGAAGTCCGTCAAGGAATTAGATTGCCAAACAAGATTATTTCCTTATTGGTGTGTAGCTCAATTTTTATTGCTATTTATGGAGGGATTATTGGCGCATCTCATAGTTGGATGCAGGCTGTTTCCTCGGCAATCAAACTACCAGCACTTTATTTAATTACCTTGCTTATTTGCTTGCCAACGCTGTTTTTCTCGAATATTATTTTTGGTTCTAAGCGCACCTTTGCGCAGCATTTTGCATTAGTCCTAACAGCAATTGCCGTCACAAGTGTGCTTTTATTTAGTTTTGCACCCATTACTTTATTTTTCTTACTCACTACCAACAATTACCAGTTTATAATATTATTAAATGTGGTTATTTTTGCTATCACTGGATTCATTGGGATTTCAGCTTTGTATCAAGCCATGAATTCAGTATTAGAGCAAGATACTGAAGGCAGCAAAACTCGCAAAAGAATCTTACAATCCTGGTTATTTCTTTACGCTTTTGTTGGTAGTCAACTTGGTTGGACACTTCGACCATTCTTTGGTTTACCTGGTTCTCCGTTTCAACTATTTCGAGAAAGAGAAGGTAATTTCTATTTGAGTGTGATTCAAGCAATTAGTTATCTTTTAGGTATTCGTTAGAAGGAAAAGATTATTAGTTTTTTACCTTTTGTATAGCAATTCTTAATCCAAAATTTAACTCGGATGTTGCACATTTAATTTGCATCATTATGGTGGGTTTTATCTCCCACAGAACAATATTTATTGTTGAATTTATTATGCAAATTCAATATTTTTGCGCTTACCTGCACAAAAAATGCTATAAAAACCGATTAGTATTGGATTGAGAAAATTATGCAAGTCACTCAAATAATTGAAGCTTACGATCGCGGAGCAGTAGATTATGAACAAATAGTGCAACGTTATTGGCACATAGAGCGCCAACCGCTGATTGATACTTTGCAATTGCAACCAGGACAAACCGTGCTTGATGCAGCTGTAGGAACTGGGCTAAATCTACCAGCCTATCCTAAAGGAGTAAGTGTAGTAGGGGCGGATCTTTCACATAATATGTTAGATGAAGCCCGGAAAAAATCTGTCCCCGCAGATATCTCTTTTAAAGTTACAGATTTGTTAAACCTTGATTTTTCTGATAACAGTTTTGATGCAGCAGCCTCCGGCTTTACTCTTTGCGTTGTTGCTGATCCTGTCCGCGCCCTTCAAGAAATATTACGTGTAACTAAACCTGGTGCATTAATCGCCATTTTAGATTATTGCAAATCCCGTGACCCAGAAATTCAAAAGTGGCAAGAATTAATTGCTGATGCAGCTTTAGAATTAGGTTTTCCTACTGGCAAAATTAAATGGGATGCTTTAATGGATTACGACAAATTAATTTATCACAGTCAATTGCCGATTGAGGTCATAGCAGATGATCGCATCGAAAACCCCAATCCATTTTTATGTGGCTGTCAAATATTGTTGAGAAATTTGAAAGATTAAATCAGATATACTATAACTCAGGTGATATAATTATACATTTTTTGCTGTCTGTAGCTTGATCATTTTTATGATATCTAAGCACCTGAGTTGAAAGGTACTGAGTAATTTTATGCTGCAAACACAAAAGATACTGTGCGATCGCTATCAGCTGGAACAAAAATTAAGCGAAACAGCAGGTCGTCAAACTTGGTTGGCAAGAGATTTAAGCAGACAAGAGAAAGTAGTAATCAAACTGTTGTGCTTTAACGATCAAGTGCATTGGGAGAATGTCAGACTGTTTGAGCGAGAAGGAAAAGTTCTGAAGGAGCTTCAGCATCCTCAAATTCCTCAATACCAAAATTATTTTTGTGTTGAAGAGCAATTACTGTGGTTTGGGTTAGTCCAAGAATATATACCAGCTTGGTCACTGAAAGAATTATTAGCACAAGGAAAAATATTTACAGAAGTAGAAGCCAGGAAAATTGCTAAGGATGTATTGAATATCCTGGTTTATCTACACGGGTTAAGTCCACCAGTGATACATCGAGATATAAAACCGAGTAATTTACTGCTGAGTGAAGATGGTCAGATATATCTGATTGATTTTGGAGCAGTACAAGACAATGCAGCTAGAGCAGGCGCAACATTTACAGTAGTCGGAACTTATGGTTATGCGCCATTAGAACAATTTGGTGGAAGAGCGAGTGCAGCATCAGATATCTATGCTTTGGGAGCAACGTTAATTCATCTACTCACGGGAATTGCGCCTGCTGATTTACCGAATTTAGACTCTCGCTTCAGATTTGCCCATTTGGTAAATCTGAATCCAGGTTTTGTTCGCTGGTTGGAGCAAATGACACAGCCGAATCTGGGAAAAAGATTTAGTAGTGCAGAGGAAGCACTAACGGTTTTAGAGGAAAATGAAAAAGCTATCTCGACAATTGTTAATTCACAGTTACCTAGTGACAGAATAAAAATAAAAAAAACGCCCAATAACTTACAAATTAAAATCTCAAGGATGGTATGGGAAAATCGTATGAGATTTATTACGAGCACTGGATTATTTATTCTTTTATCAATAATTTTAGGGTATTGGCTAAAATGGTGGGTATATGGAATAGGGTGGTTATATATAGTATATATATTTATTCTTCTGCTAATACAGTCTTCAAATCTGATTTTTTTCTTATTAGAAACCAATTTAAAATTCTCTCAGCAAGATTTTGAAATTGAGTTAAAAATATGGGGAATAACTTTAAGTAAGCAAAGAGGCAAAGTATTAGATATTGATAAAATTTTTGTAAGTAAAAATGAGTTATTTTTAGGTGTTGGAATTAAAGAATATTCAACAGGTTGGCTGACAGATGCAGAATACCTCTGGCTAATAGCAGAAATTAAGCAGTGGTTAGGATTGAAGTAACTCAGGATGCAATATGTTAGAAACAGGATATGTATTAGTACAACGCTATCAACTTAAGGAAAAAATAGGACAAAGTAATAGTCGTCAAACCTGGTTAGCACTAGATCAAGAGAAACAGCCCCAAGAAAAAGTTATTGTCAAGTTGTTAACGCTTACTCCTCAAATGCAATGGGATGAATGCAAATTGTTTGAGCGAGAGGCGCAAGTTTTAAAAAGTCTCAACCATCCCCGAATTCCTAAATATCGAGATTATTTTCGGTTAGAGCATCTGCCAGATTCGAGATTTCCGTGGTTTGGATTAGTGCAGAGTTATATCCCTGGAGTATCTCTACAACAACTATTAAATCAGGGAAAACGCTTTACTACTGAACAAGTAGAAAAAATTGCTGTGGAAGTTTTAAGTATTTTGATTTATCTGCATGAGCTTAATCCACCAATACTGCATCGAGATATTAAACCTAGCAATTTAATTTGGGGTAAAGATGAGCGTGTTTATCTAGTAGATTTTGGTGCAGTGCAGGAGCAAGCAGCATTGGAAGGAGCAACCTTCACCGTCGTAGGCACTTACGGCTATGTACCAATGGAGCAATTTGCTCTTAGAGCAGTTGCGGCATCAGATATTTATGCTCTAGGCGCAACTTTGATTCATTTACTGACAGGAATAGAACCGGCTGATTTACCACATTTAGATTATCGTCTTCAGTTTTTTGAGCGGGTGAATGTAGATTTGGGGTTTGTAAATTGGATTAGCAAAATGACAGAACCAAACGTAAGTCAACGCTTCAGCACGGCTAGGCAAGCGCTTACAGCATTGGAACAGAAAAATACTCTGAGTCCCCCGATTACTAGCCACAAACCAATGGGCAGTAAAATCAGAGTAAATAAATCAGCAAATACATTAGAGATTAAAATCCCTAGACGAGGAAGAAAAGCTTTAAAGAATATGTATTTGTTAGGTCTGGCAAGTGGATTTTTTTCATATATTTTTCCTAATTTTTTTACAATTAGTCAATCAATAATAACATTAGATTTTGATACTACCATAGTATTTTTTTTGTTGTTATTGTTAATATTTTTGTCTATTTTTTTTATAGTAATTCCAGCTTGTGGTGAAACTTACTTATATTTTGATCGTGATAAATTTAAAATTAAATTGCAATTATTTGGGATATGTTACTCATGGGGACAAAGTAAAACTGCGATGATTATCAATGTCTCCGAAAGAGAAGTGAGTGATAATTCAGAGCCAAGAGGAATAGTCATCGAAACTAGTGAGCGAACGCTAGAAAGAGGTTTAGCTCAATACCATACTACATCACTATCTACGGTAGAGCGTGAATGGTTAATTCAGGAAATAAAAGACTGGTTGGGCTTAGAGAAGCAGTCTAGTAATCAAAATATTAATGCTGCTGAACCTGAATAAAATTTGCTTGATATTAATATAGCTGTTCTCATGCTAGTGAGGTACAAAGTTTTTTCGTTTTAGGGAACAGGTTTGTGAGAACAGGAAACAGTGAATAAATTTGTGTGTACTTCATTAGAGGTTGTTTTAAAAGTTTAATTTATTACTTTTCTTAGCGATTAGAAATCGCGGCTACACAGACAAAACCATTGATTTTTCATTAGTCCACGTAGGTGGACTTTGTTTGTGTAGTAGCGAATTCTATTCGCCCAATACTTTTCAAACATCCTCTTAGACTGGGAAACGCTATAGTATTGGACTAAAGTTTATAAATTTGTCAATTCACTACTTTAGTTAAATGTGCAACAGCTTATTTATTCCTGTTGGCAGTTCGCTACAATAATTAGGCTTGGTAGCATATCGCAATTGCCAGATTATGACCAAAATTCCGCCGAAAATAAGCCAAAAATGGCTAGAATGGGGACAAAGATTACAAGCGATCGCTCAAAATGGCCTGACCTATAATCAAATCCCCTATGACATAGAGCGTTATCAGCAAGTACGTCAAATTGCTGCTGAAATTTTATCAACTTATTCTCATGTTGAGACTAGCCAGATTCTTGATTTATTCAGTGGTGAAATCGGTTACGCCACACCAAAAGTAGATGTCCGCGCGGCAGTGTTTCAAGCAGAGAAGATTCTTTTAGTCAAAGAAAAAGAAGATGGTTGCTGGACATTACCAGGAGGATGGGCAGATATTGGTGATTCGCCCAGTGAAGCAGTTGTCCGAGAAGTATATGAAGAGTCGGGATTTCACACCAGAGTTGTGAAGTTAGTCGCAGTCTACGATCGCAATCATACCCGTCATGCTCATCCCCCATTTATACACCATGTGTATAAATTGTTTTTTCAGTGTGAGTTGATTGGTGGAATACCAACAACCAGTTTTGAAACTGAGGATGTGGCCTTTTTTGGAGAACAAGAAATTCCCAACTTGTCACTCACCCGTGTTGTACCATCCCAAATTACTCGATTGTTTGAATATTACCGAGATTCAGATCAGCCAACAGATTTTGATTAGTACATAAGATTTATACAAGAGAAGGGAAAATTCAGGTTTTAGGAAAGGGTGTAGGAGAAGAGAGAGTATCGAACCACCCGTATGTGGCAAGCTGATGTGCATTCAAGTTGCAGAATTTGAATTGTTGGTAACAAGTTCAAACCCTCTCCCCTGCCCTTGAAAGCCCCCTACATCCCTGTTCCTGACCCCAGTCTCTACAGATACACTTTGTGCGTAAGTCCTGCTATAGATGTAATATCCCCCGTCCATTTTCGGCAAATTCATCAATGGTTTGCAGTGAGAGTTCGTGATTAGTCATTGCCTGCAACATTGCCAGAGGTAATGTTAGATGATGTGCGCCAGCGTTGAGTGAGGCGACTGCTTCTTCCGGAGATTTAATACTAGCTGCCATAATTTCTGTGTTGCTTTTGGCTAAGACACTGGCCATTTCTCGTACTAAGGCTACTCCATCACCTAAAAGTTTAGTGGCTCGATTGACATAAGCGATCGCATATTTCGCGCCTGCTTCACCAGCTACAGCTGCTTGCGCTGCACTATATATGGCTGTGACTGCACAAGGAATTTCCGGCGCGAGTTCATTTACTACCTGAAAACCAACTAAAGAAGCTGGAATTTTGAGTACAGTTTGTTTGCCTATCAGGTTAAAAGCAGCACGACCTTCAGCTACCATTTCTGTGAATTCATCTGCCATCAACTGATAAAACAACGGCCCTGTAGTTAATTCTGCCAGTTGTTTGAGGGTAGTTTCTGCTGGTAATGGGCTTTTGGCTAACAATGTTGGGTTAGTAGTGATGCCTTTTACCCAACCTAATTGTTTCGCAACTTCTGCTTCCGCCGCAATCGCCGAATCCAAAAATAAGCTCACTGAATCTATTTTCCTTAATATGCTATCGCTGGCATCATAACAATTTTGGCTTTAAGATTTTCGCCTTGACTGGGAAATGCCACTAATATCGTGTCCTGTTAAAAACTTCTCATTAAGGCCGCAAGGGAGCAGTTCACAAGTGTAGGTTTTTAACCCAGTGATGAGTAGCGACTCTAAAAATCACGATTTAATCCGAGTTCCATCCCCCTTACACCCTCAATCAATGTTTTTGGGGTAGAACGTAAAAAACCTACACCTGTCAGCCGGGGTGCAGGGGAGAGGGTTGGAAGTTTTTACCAACAATTCAAATTCTGCAACTGGAATGCACATCAACTGACTCAGCACTTTGCAATCACAACCTGCTGTTACTTGAGAGCATTTGTAGAGTTTTTGCACCCTTAACGGTAACAGCAAATACTTTCTTTGATCGTGTTAACCATATATATTGCAAAAAACATATATCTCAAGATGTAAAAAACATCTACCCTAAGATACAATTAATTTCATTTGCTCAATGAAAACTCTTTAAAAGCCCCAACTATCGATTACAAGACTTCTCATCTTTTTTGGGTAAAACAATCCTTTATCTGACAAGAGTGAATTTACACAGAAAGTCAGCTTTAAGTATTGAAGAAGTCTCAGAAATACTTACTCACTGCGTATTCCTACTTTTTATAGATACAACCACCACATCAGAATCACAAGCTAAAGGATGAGACACTGGATCGCAAAATTAGCTATCTGTACGATATTGCTATATAACTTTTTCCTCAATCATGATTGGGCGATCGCAACTCAATTGTCAGAACCTTATGTTCAGGAATTAAACCCTATCCCAGTAGTAGAAAATTTAGCGAGTGCTAGTAGTTTTGGTGAGAATAAAAAGGAAGAACTGCGTCGATATCGTGAAATAGTTAAAGGTGTAATTAAACAAACAGGACTATTCACACTTTATACTCATGAAGCATCGGGTGAGGTTTATTTAGAAGTTAAACCAGAACAGCTAAATAAAAGTTATCTAGCAACAATAACGTTAGAATCAGGACTAGGTGAAAGTGGGATTTATAGCGGCTTACCTTTAGCGGATTTCCTGTTTTATTTTCGGCGCGTGAATCATAATTTGCATTTTGTCATTCAGAATGTCAAATTTCGCATAAAATCAGGAGAAGCAGAACAGCGATCGCTAGCTCGTTCCTTTAGCGATTCAGTACTTTATTCAATAGAGATAGATAGTATTGACCCACGCAGTAAAAATATTTTAATCAACCTCGAAGACTTGCTCATGCAAGACTTTCCAGGATTAACACCTTTATTAAAATACTATTTACAGGCAGATTACCGCCTAGAAAAAACCAAATCTTATTTTGGCAAAATTAACAGCTTTCCGGAAAACGTAGAAATTGATTCAATTTATGGTTTCTCTTCACCAGAAGGTGCAAATTTAGTGACGTTACCGGATAGTCGCGCCCTAAGTTTAAAAGTACATTATAGTTTCTCGCAATTACATGAAAATAACGGTTATCTACCTAGAATTGCGGATGACCGAGTAGGCTATTTTATTACTGCTTTTCAAGACTTTTCTCAGGATAATCTGCAAGAACCATTTGTCCGTTATATTAATCGCTGGCATTTAGAACCATCAAACCCTAAAGTACCTTTATCGCCACCCAAAAAGCCGATTGTCTTTTGGATTGAAAATGCCGTCCCGCCTATCTACCGAGATGCCATTCGTGAAGGCGTTTTAATGTGGAATAAAGCCTTTGAAAAAGCCGGATTTCAAAATGCAGTAGAAGTACGACAAATGCCCGATGATGCTGAATGGCATCCCGCAGATGTGCGCTACAACACCATTCGCTGGTTCAATTCTTTAGACGCTGGTTTTGCTAGAGGGCCGATGCGTGTTAACCCCCTCACAGGCGAAATCTTAGATGCAGATATTATTGTCGATGCCAATATGGTGCGTTCAATTCAGCAAGAATATCACGCACTGATAGAGGCTTCGTCGATGTGTCAGGCAGGAGTTGAGAGGCAGGGGGCAGGGGGCAGGGGGCAGGGGGAAGAAAGTTTTTTACCTTACACCCCACTCCCTACTCCCCACTCCCAAAATACTGAATTTTGTTACGGCGCAGAATCTACAGAACAAGTCGCTATGGGGGCGTTAGCATTATCACTGCTGCAAAATAATAAACCCAATAGTGAAACGATGAAGGAGTATGTGCATCAATACTTGCGTTCTGTCATTGCCCACGAAGTTGGACATACTCTGGGTTTGCGGCATAATTTTCATGGCAGCACGATGTTAACGCCGCAAGAATTGAATAACCCTGAAATCACCCAAACCAAAGGTTTAGCAGGTTCGGTTATGGATTATTTGCCTGTGAATATCGCCCCTCAGGGAGTGCCGCAAGGTGAGTATTTTCCTAGTGTGGTTGGCCCTTATGATGAATGGGCAATTCAATATGGTTATCAAAAAATTCCTGATGCAGCAGGTGAAATTGTCACGCCGGAAGCAGAAAAAAGCTTTTTAGAAGAAATCGCTTTAGCATCACCGCAACCAGAATTATCTTACGCCACTGATGAAGATACTCACGACATCAACCCACTAGCAAATCTTTGGGATATGAGTAGTGATGTGTTGATGTATTCGCAATGGCAAATGGATAACGCCCGTGTAATGTGGCAACGTCTAGATGAGGGTTACTTACCCAAGGGAGAAAGTTATAGCAGCTTGCGGGTTTTATTTAATCGAGTGCTGAGATATTATTTCCGCAATGCCAGCTTACTGTCTCAATATATTGGTGGACAATCATTCCGGCGGCTTCATGCTGGTGATGATAATTCTTGGGTTTTTGTACCTGTTTCCCTAACCCAACAACGCCAAGCATTAGCCAAGCTGCAAGAATATGTTTTTGCTGACGATGCTTTTAGTTTCTCGCCGCAATTGTTAAATCAACTTGCACCTTCGCGTTGGCAACATTGGGGTAGCCCGATACATCATAGCCGACTTGATTATCCTATTCACGATCGCCTTCTCTATTTTCAAAGTGCCATATTACGATCGCTGTTAGATAGCGATCGCTTAAATCGTCTGCGGGATGTAGAATTAAAAACTCAAGCTGGGCAAGCACTTTCCATGCCAGAGTTATTTGACACGCTGCAAACAGGCATTTGGAAGGAAGTTTTCACCCAAGAAGAACCAAAATCAATTTCTAGCATTCGCCGTTCCTTGCAAAGAGAACATCTCAATATATTGCTAGAAATGGTGTTGAATAATCATGATGAATTAGAAGATGGGCGCACACTTGCTTGGTATGAATTGCGGCAACTGCAAAAAGCAATTGACACCAAGCTGCAACAATTTGGCACAACACTAGATATTTACACAATAGCCCATCTTGAATTTGTCGGCGATCGCATTACGAAAGCCTTAAACGCGCAGTTGGTTTCTCGGTAGAAGGCAGGGGGCAGGGGGCAGGGTGCAGGGGGCAGGAGGAATATAATTTTTTACTCAGCACTCACAACTTTTTCACTCAACTTAGCTTGGATATCTGCCCACTTCACCCCTGCTAGGCTAGGTAATACTACATGGGCAGCACCGACGCGTTCAACTGGGCCGAGTCCTACTGCCCACATACCCCCGGCTAAGGCGGCTTCAACTCCGGCGGCGGCATCTTCTACGACTACACATTGTGCTGGTTGCAGTCCTAATTCTTTGGCGGCGTATAAAAATAAATCTGGTGCGGGTTTGGGTTGCTGTACGCTGTAACCATCAGCCATCGCATCTACTTTATCAGCAATCCCTAAGAGTTGGATGACGGTTTGGGCATTTTTACTTGCCGAACCGATGGCTGTCTTAATTCCAGCTTGCCGTAATTCGTCCAAAAGTGCGATCGCACCTGGCAATAAATCTTTTGGTGTAACATGATGGATTAGTTCTACATAGTATCCATTTTTACGCTCCATCATTTCTTGGATTTGTGCTTCCGAATACTTGCGATCGCCTATAATTAACATCAACGATTCGCGCCGAGATACGCCCCGCAAGGCTTCATTAGCTTGGCGGCTAAAGGGGATTCCCTCTTCATCAGCTAATCTTTGCCAAGCTTGATAGTGATACTCGGCTGTATCTGTTAGCACACCATCAAGGTCAAAAATTACTCCGCGAATATCTGGCATTGTTTTTAATCCTCCTTGTCTGCCGTTTTTCTGTTGCTGGTGCAAATCAAATTCATGGGATTTTCCGCGCCAGTGGAGTTTAAATTTCAGTCGCGTCCAGTGAGAAGGTAGGTGCGGGTTAGCTACAGGGCCGTCGTGGGTTAACTGAATTCCACCAAATCCAAAAACTACTGCTTGCCACACACCACCTGCACTCGCACCGTGAATTCCTTCATGGGTGTTACCTCGGCTATCTTCTAAATCCACCATTGCCGCTTGCATGAACTGTTTGTAGGCTATGTTTGATTGGCTTAAATCTGATGCCAGGATGGCGTGAATTGCCGGGCCAAGGGATGAACCGTAGGTAATATCTGTGCGTGGCGCGTAGTAGTCCCAATTTGCTTGTAGGGATTTGGAATTGTAAGGGAAATCTGCTGATTCCCGCATTAAATAAAGCAGCATCAATACATCTGGCTGCTTGAGAATTTGTCGCTTATTACCTTCTTCAATGCCTAAAATCGCTTGGATGGAACGCTGACGCGGTTCGTAGTCTTGTAAATTAATATCTTGGAGTTGGAAAAATCCCTCACATTGCTCAATTAATCCGGTTTTTGGGTCGTAGGGAATTAAAATTTTATCAATGATTTCTTGCCAATGCGATCGCACTTCGGCTGTAATTTGCAACTTCTCTGCTAACTCCGTCGCGCGTTCTGGGAAATGTTGCCGCAGCCAATCATCAATGATTAAGGCTTTTTCTAAATGCCATTGCACCATACGGTTAGTAAAGGTGTTATTATGCACCAATTCATGGTACTCATCAGCACCAATTACCCCGCGAATTTCGTAATAATCATGTTCTGTATTATACTCAACTCGACTTCCCCAAAAGATAGCGGTATCTAAAACAATCTCTGCACCGTAGTCTAGAAGCCAATTATCATCACCTGTGATTAACCAGTAATACCAAACTGCGTAGGTAATATCTGCACTGATATGAATTTCCCGATCGCGACACCAAATTCTGACATCTTCACCATAAAAATCATTGGGAAGCGACCACCGGGGTGTAACTTCATCGCCAGTTTCGGCACTTTCCCAAGCATACATCGCGCCTTTATAGCCAGAATGCGAAGCTTTGCGTCTCGCACCTGGTAAAGTATGGTAGCGGTAAGTCAGCAGATTGCGCGCGATCGCAGGTTGGGTAAATGTAAAAAATGGCAGAATAAAAATTTCTGTATCCCAAAAAATATGACCGCGATAGCCAAAACCAGACAGAGTTTTCGCAGGAATACTTACCCTCTCGTCATAGCGAGGTGCAGCAATTAACAATTGAAAAATATTGTAACGAATCGCAAAAGCGGCTGTATTATCGCCTTCTAGCAAGATATCACTCTCTTGCCAAGCTGCGTCCCAAGCTTGAGTATGAGCGTTGTATAAATTTTCATAGTCTGTAATTTCGGCAAGTTTTTGTTGTGCTGCCTTGACTGGTGTATCAACTTCCCGTGAAGTAAACACCGTAACTATTTTTTCTACTGTCACAGTTTGATGTGACTTTGCCATAAATGTGGCAGTTAAGGAAGGATAACCAGGCGCGGTGTTAACTTGTATCACTGCGTCTGTTCCAGATACGGCCATCTTAGCGGCTAGGCCAAGGGTAATGCGAGAAGACCGGGTGCGGCTATGCAACCAGATGCCTTGTTCAGTTTTCCCTTGGTCTAAATCTGTCCAATGACTAAATCCTTGGTTTTCAGGATAGCCATTAATGCTACCTTGCACTTCAATCACACCATCAAAATCGAGTGGTGTTAGCTGACAGCGTTGTGCCAAAATATGCTGATCAGCAAGGCTCGCAAAACGTTCAAAATTAATATCTATGGTTTTGCCACTGGGACTGCGCCACCGCACAAAACGGCTAAGGAGTCCGTGATGCACATCTAACCGTCGCTGATATTGAGTGATTTCGCCTTCGTCGAAGCGAAAGCGTTCTCCGTCAATTGTCACTACCATAGGTAGCCAATCAGGACAGTTGGCGAGTTCTGTATACACCACAGGCACATCATCATAGACACCGTGGATAAAAGTAGCTGGCAATGCACCAGGATAGTCTCGTTCAAAACTACCTCGTGTTCCTAAATAACCGTTGCCAATTGTGAAGATAGTTTCTCTAGAATGCAATTGCTCAGGGTCAAACTGGGTTTCTGTTAATGTCCAGTCTGTATAGATAAAATTGCCAGTAATACTTTTTGTATCCATAGGCTAGAGGTTAGGAAATTTATTTAGGCATTGCTAATTATGTTTGTGCAGATGTTGTTCTAAAATCGTTTCTGCCCTAGGTTTAAAGATGAGATGAAATAAGCTTTCCATGTAGCGATCGCGCGCTACATTGTTTTCGGGAGCAACAAAATTCCAGAAGCTAAACATCTTGGCTAATAATAATAATTGGCTACTATGGGATGACCAATTATATTTATTAAGAATTCGCTGACTCATCCATTCAGATATTTCTGACCAATGGTGAGGATAATTTTCACACTCATCTAGGAAGTGCAAAATTTTCTTAGCTGTACCTGCTAAATCGGTAGGATTAATAATAAAACTATCTTCTTTACTTTCAATAATTTCTAAAGCACCTCCAAATTGAGTCGCAAAAGTTGGTAAGCCAGAAATCATCGCTTCTAAAATGCTTCTACCAAAGGATTCAAAGAGCGCGAAATGTATATAAATTCCTTGGCGATCGGCAATTAGGCGGTAAGCTTCACCAATTTCGCCACTAGCCAGCCGCATTCCTAGCCAGCGAATGTGATTGTGCAGATGATATTGATTAATAATGTCGTGTAGTCTTTGAATTTCTTTCGCTTCTGCTGGATTTGTCGCTTCTATTGGGTGTAATTTACTGGTTAATAAAATTAAATTACACCGTTGTCTTAATTCCTGACTTTGACCAAAGCATTCCGCTAAACCAGCTAAATTTTTAATTGATGATAGGGTAGCTACAGCAAATATAGGGCGTTTATTACTATCAGCTAACTTACCTAAAATTTGCTGGTCTTGGCAGTGAAATAGTAAGTCATTAATTTGTTTGCCTTGATGAAAATCTCGGTCTTCTTTTTGAGTATAGGGAAAGAAGATTTTTTGATTAACTCCTGGCGGTACTAAGTTAAACTTTGGACTAAATAAATCAATGCCATCAACAACATGATATAGTTGCGGCATCGTGAAAAATTTATAGGATTCGTACTGTCCTAAACCCTCGGGTGTACCGACAATTTCTTGGTAGGATGAAGTGATAATAAAATCTGCGGCATTCATACTGATTAAATCAGCAGTGAATTGTGCCGAGAAATGATATTGCTCTTCTAAATTATGCCAATATAAGTTACTAAATAGATATTTCGGCTTTTCTAAAGAATGAGCAATATTACATTGAGTAACTTTGAGGCGGTTAGATAACAATGAGGCGACTAAATTACCATCGCTGTAATTACCGATGATTAAATTTGGACGACATTTAAAGACAGCGAGTAATTCTTTTTCCGCATCATTAGTAAAGCTTTCTAAATAAGGCCAAATCTCAAATTTAGAAATCCAATTATTAGTAATTTCAGGATTAAATTCTGCAAAAGGAACGCGTAAAATCCAAGCGTTTTCTGTATCTTCAACTTTTTCTAAGCGCAGTCCGCAGGATGTACCTTCACAATTAGGAATCAGTCGAGTCAGAATGACCACATGGGGTTGAATACCTAATACGTCAAGTCCGGCGAGTGTGATTTCTTCGCGGAGTTCATTTTCTAAGCTGCGTGCTTGTTCCAGAACATAAGCGACTTGACCCAAAGTTTCATCGCGTCCCATCACATCTTCTTGTCCTACCCAGCCGTGAATCGAAATTAAGACGACGCGAAACACAGCCGGAACCCGCGCTACAAATGCTTCTAAAATAGCAGGCTGAGGACTATCAAGCAGCCTATCAAGTAATGAGAGAGTTTCACTAACTCGCACTGCTGTATTTCCCCATCCTGGTTCTAAACCCAGGTCTTGGAGGTGAAAATGAAATTTCTCGAAGGGTTCGTTAGCTGGTCTATTACTGAGAAACTTAATTGCTGCTTTAATTTGTGTAGCGAATTGTCTACCAGAAGAAATGCGATCGCCAATTAATAATTGTTTACCATCATACTGCACCCGCCGCAATGCTTGAAATAGTAGCTCTAACCAATGTTGGGGGTCGTTTAATAACTGATTGCACAAGTAATGGTTGAGAAAAGCTAGACCTTGACCAATATTGCGCGGGTCATCAATAGAAGGAGAATCTTGATAAAATGGGGCAAGGTCAATTTCCAGGATATGGGGTTGATAGCGATTAATTAAGCGATCGCTCACATCCAAAAAAGCTTGCAAAGACATCAACTCACACTTACTCAAGTCAGCATTTAATCGCCATACTTCTTGACTAGCAATCTTTGGTCGAATGACAAACCAAGCATCGCCCTCTGACAAAATTATTTCATGAGTATAGTGAATGAGTTTACCAACAGAAGAAGAGTAGTAAAAATAAGCAGGCTTTTGATAATTATTGCAATAATCTGCAAAAAATTGCAGAATTTCATTTCTCAATAAGTATTGTTTACCTGAAGCAATTAATAAGACTATCAATTGCTGTAGAGCAGATTTTTCGTCACTATTAAGTACAGCTTGCAGTAGTTCATTCATCACGAATTCCACCACTATAATAGGTTATGACCTCATTTTTCTCTCCTCAACAATGGCAATATTATCTGTAGATTTTTAGAGGTACATTACCGTTCTTACTTCTGTATGGTAGATAAACTTTCAGCCTCTTGGCTTCTAACTATGGGATGAGACATTGAAAAATAAAATCTATACCTTAGCTATGTTAGTCGTGATGTTTGGTGAATCTGTAGAGAGGTTGCAATGCAACTTCTCTACAAAGGTTATCGGTATGCCAATTATCTGATACCAATTTAAGAAAAGAATGCGACAGATAGAAATTAGGCAAGTCTTACTGGAGCTAGATTTCTTAATTGCGAATTGGTATTATCTGAACTGTATTGCTATGGCAAAGTCGGGGATTTGAGCAAGTCTAGAGAGGTCAACTCACGCGCAATTCATCCCACGCCTGACACGAAGTGCAGCGTGGGATGAATTGCTGTTCAAGCTAAATTTTATCCAGGAAACTTATTCAATAAATCATCGCCAGGAATGACAGTTGTATAAAATACATAGTCATTATTGGCTACATAGCGGCGGTCTTGCTTGATAATTGCCATAAATTCACGATGGCCTTCACGCATTCGACCTACTAAGCAACCTGCACTAGCATTTTTAATATCATTACTAGGTGCGTCATAACCCCAATGTTGATTGACAAAGAAAAGACCTGTATCTAGTTTGTCACCAGTACGTTTATAGTCTTTGTTAAAATCTCGACACACTGTAATTGGTGCAACTTGTACTAAGGCTTCGTGGCGTTCTGCATTACCGTGCATCCCAACAGCCCAGGCTTTGTATTGCCCAAACTTAATTCTGGCAGCTCCTCCGGGATTCATAGGGTTTAAGGTGTAATATCTGCCTGGTTCTGTTGTAGCTTGCCAGTGATCGACAATTTTAGGAGTACCATTAACTACTTCAATGACAATGCGGCGATCGTTAAAGGCATTAGGTGTATCACTATTGAGATTCCAGTCGCCATCGATACCTTCAATATAAACAATGTTGTATTCTCTAGGCCCGGTGAATACTTGATAATCTTGTGCCAACATATACTTAAAAATTCTGCTGGCAATATCATTACCTAGTTTTAATGGCGGTTTAGGCAATTCATCTGGTTTGGTTTCAATTAATTCTTTGGCGGTAACTGCACCTACATAATCTGGTTCATCAATTTTCATTAATTCTTGGAATTTTTTGATAGCTCCACCTGTGATAGGCCCAAATTTGGCATCTGCTGGTGGTTCTAATAAACCCAAGCCAATTAACAATATCTGAATCTGACGAGTTAAGTCTTCGTCTTTGGCGATCGCCTCAAATCCCCATTTCTCTTCTTTACCGAGAAAGTCTTGTAATTTCATATTGCACCTATCTTCTTTTAGCGATAATTAGGTATAAACTGCAGTTTCATACGGTAGGCTGTCTGAAACTATACTCGCGGTTAAAAATTTCGTCGATACTTTTAGTATTAATTTACGATTCAATTTGAGATCGTGAGTTTCCGCAAAAGTTCGTAGAGGTAAGCAAGGCTTTTGCTATCAAAAGCATAGCCATGCTTACCGTAGATAGGGCAGTATGATTTAGATAAGTAAGATTAACCGCAGCTTATTACAACAGATCAGTCGGTCAGTCGTCAGACCATGTGAACGTTGGCAACTGACCAGTGTTGTCGAAGAGTCCAATGCCGTAGCTACCTCCGTACGGCACAGCCATCGCGTTTGAACGGACGGCAGCCCGCGCCCAGTCTGCATTCGCAACTGCCGAAGCCGCAAGAGCCGCAAGACCAGTGGCCTGGATGCACTGTAGGAAGTATGCGCTAGTCACCAAGAGCAGGTCATAGGTGGGTTGGTCGAAGTTGGTGATTGCGAGAAATACGTTCTGAGGCTGCCATGTCGCCTTGCCCCGTGCAACCCCGGCCGACTGAATCGCGGGAAGTGCATCAGCACCACCAGCACCGTTGACAATCTCAGCGTAGCGACTACCCGGACGGCTGGCGGCTTGCTGGGCGTGTTTGCGCCACTTATCGAGCGCTCGGATCTCCTCAACAGCATAAGTGCCATCGAAGAGCAAGGTTTCGTGGTAGATGAAGTAGCCTACAGGCGCTATTGCGTTCGTCGGCTTTGAACCGGTGAGAATCTGATCGAGGTAGCCTGCGTTGTACCCGTAATTGTCGGTGAGTCCCTGAAGTTGCGCCCCCCGAAGGCTGGCCTCGGCATATGCGATCGCCTCAGCATCGTTACCGTTGAATGCCGTCAGCGCGGCATTGATGCGCGCTACAACTGATGTGAATCCTGCCTCTGTCGGTGGAAATCCTGGACGTGGGTTTGGTGAACCCGGCACAGGGAAGCGGATAAATGCGTCACGTAACCACACACCGCCGAAGTACCCAGCAAGGTGCATCAGCCACAGCAACGTCGGGAGTGAAGGGTCGCCAGGTTCCGACGGCCGGAGTGTCTTCTCAAATACGTACACCGGGACGTAGCGCGAGAGGAAGTCAATCGGATTTTGAAAAGCAGCTGGAGTTTCACGCGCGTAGTCACTTACGAGCCGATTCAGGAGTTCTTGATCCTCGCTCATGACGGTCTTGAGATTGTCAAAGAACGGGTAGGGCGGCAGGTTGATCTGTAGCCGCCGAGATTGGCTTTGCGCGGCCGCAATGTTGTGTAGTACTCCGGTACTTGAAAGAACCGTAGTGGCGAGTCCGGCCGCCCCCGCTCTCATAGCGCCAAGGAAGAACGCCCGACGCGAGATGTAGTTATGCATGATAATTCGTTATGGAACTGAATTAAAATACAGTAAATTTACTGAATCTCTAATTTCAAGAATTTTCCATATAAATTAATCTGCTCAGAGATAATTTATAAAGTAAAGCTGAAATTATAGAGTGCGTTACGGCTAATCCTGATTTTCTTAAACTCCCAAATCCTTCCATAGCCGGAACACACGCTACTTGATAAATAGGCTCTGAGTGCTTAATCAATTAGAAGCTACGGTAGACGTAGTAATTGGTCTGGCTTGATAAGCGTTTTTGATGGCTACCCAGCTACTAGCAATGGGCATTCGCCAGCCTGTACCAAAGGCGCGGTCAGTAATTTTCAAACCTGGGGGTGCTTGGCGACGCTTAAATTCGGCACGGGCAACCATTTGAATTACTCGGTCTACAATCATCGGCTCATGACCTGCGTCAACAATTTGGGCGGCTGATTCATGGTCATGAATGAAGCGTTGCAAGATGTCGTCTAAAACTTCGTATGCTGGGAGGGAATCTTGGTCAACTTGGCCCGGTTTTAGTTCCGCACTGGGGGCTTTGGTGAGGATATTTTGCGGGATAATTTCAGTTGGGAGTGCTGAGTGCTGAGTGCTGAGTGCTGAGTGCTGAGTTTTGAGTGCTGAGGGATGGGAGTTTAACCAGTGGCAAATTTTATAGACGCGGGTTTTGGGAACATCGGCGATGACTGCTAACCCGCCGTTCATGTCGCCGTAGAGGGTACAGTAACCGACGGCCATTTCGGATTTGTTGCCAGTGGATAATAATAGATAGCCAAATTTGTTAGCGATCGCCATTAATAAGTTACCGCGAATCCGCGATTGAATATTTTCCTCGGCAATGCCAAATTCTGTGCCAGCAAACAATTCAGCTAGGCTATGATCAAAACCTTGCATTAATTCGCCTATGGGTAAAATTCTGGTTTCAATGCCTAAATTTTTACCTAATGCCAAAGCATCACTCACAGAATGTTCAGAACTGTAAGGTGAAGGCATGAGGACACCGAGGACATTTTCTTTACCTAATGCTGCTGTAGCGATCGCAGCGACTAATGCCGAATCTACACCACCACTTAAACCTAATACTACTTTAGAAAAGCGACATTTTAAGGCATAGTCTTTTACACCCAAAACCAAAGCTTGCCAAACTTCTTCTTCTTCTGATTCGCTTTCAGCTATTAAAGAACTTAGCTCTAAATCTCGTGTTTTATTGTTAAATTCCACATTGACTAAATCAGTGGCAAAACCACGGGCGCGACACATAATTTCGCCTTGACCATTCAACGCAAAACTATAACCATCAAATATCAAATCATCATTACTGCCGACTTGGTTGACATAAATCATCGGCTGTTGAAAACGCACCGCACTATGTTTTAACATCGATTCTCGAAACTGCGGTTTGCCGACGCTGTATGGTGAAGCCGACAAATTAACAATTAAATCTACGCCTAAAATAGCTAAATCTGCAATGGGATTGACTGCATAACTACGTTTGCCCCAAAATTCTTCGTCATTCCATAAATCTTCGCAAATAGTTACACCAATATGAATATCATCGATAGTGAAATGATTAGGTTGTAATCCTGGTTCAAAATAGCGGTCTTCATCAAATACATCATAAGTAGGCAACAACCGCTTATAAAAAATTTGCTGGGTTTTGCCAGCTTCTAATAAAGCAATACTATTAAATAAACTTTTACCGCCAGTAATATGTGATTTGGTATTCGGTTCAACAGTGCCAACTAAGACAGCCAGATTAGGTGGTAAATCTTTGGCTAATTGTTGTAATGCCAGACTCATCGCCGAGACAAAACTAGGATTTAATAATAAATCCCGTGGTGGATAACCACATAAAGAAAGTTCTGGGGTTAATAATAAACGTGCGCCTGATTGTACAGCCTGTTGGGCAGCTGCTAAAATCTTCTGGGCGTTTCCTGGGATATCACCAATGGTTGGATTAAGTTGAGCGATCGCAATTTTCATAAGAAGTATGAAGTATGAAGTATGAAGTGTGAAGTGTGAAGTGTGAAGTAGCAATTTTATGCTTTAGTTTTTTATGTTCAGTTTTTGGACTTTCATCCGGCAAACTTTTTTCAGACTTCAGACTTCAGACTAGCCTGCGGCAAGCCGCTGCGCGTCTACACACTTTAAATAAACACTAAAGGTTTATCTTTAAAAGGTGCAAAAGCCTCAGCGTTGAATTTATACAAACTCGCTGGGCGGCCTGCACCTTTGGATACCTTTACTCCGGTATCGCACAAAAAACCTAACTTGAGTAGTCGCGCCCGAAAATTAGAGTAATCAGAAAAGTTTTCTCCTAAAACGGTTGTGTATAGTTGGTACAAGTCGTTTAAAGTAAATACTTCTGGTAAAACTTCAAACGCAACCGGGCTGTATTCTAATTTATTCCGCAGTCGTCTGTGACCATACGCTAAAACTTCATTATGGTCAAAAGCTAACTGTGGTACTTGCTTGACGGGATACCAAGCAATTCCCGCAACTTTATCAGCAATTAATTCAGCTTCTTCAAACCTGACGAGGGCAAAATAACTCACTGATAAATAACGCACACCATAACTATCGGTTGCTTCTCTGGGGTCACGATTTGGCCCGCCAAAGGTATACAACTGTTCTAAATAAAGATTGTTGACTCTGATTTTCTCTGCCATGATGCGATAGGCCGCATCTTCTAAAGATTCGCCTTGACGCACTAACGTCCCAGGAAGACTCCAAGAATTTAAAAATGGTTCTTGCTGTCGCATGACTAAGAGAACCAAAAGTCGATTTTGAACAGTGTCTACAGAAAAAATTACATTATCCACACCTACTTTAAAATCAGCCAAAGGTTGTTGATTTAGCGCAGTTGGAATCTTTTTGTGGTTGCGTCCTGGCATTTGTACAAATGCTGTTGATGAATATAGGCAACAATGGGAGCTATGAGGGCTTCAGTATCTCCATGCTCACGATATGCTGTTGAGGATACATTTAAACCTGTGAGGGTAGCGATCGCAATTTTCCCTCCCAGTTTTTCGATAGTCTCTAAGCTAGATTTTTCTAGCGCATATCCTGGTCGTGGCACAATCAATAGTTGCACTTGCTGTAGTAAATCTTCAATTTTATACCAGCGTGGTAGTTGATTGATCAAATCTGAACCAATTACTAAGGTATATTCTGCTTCTTCACCCCAATGCTGTTTAGCTTTTTCCACGGTTTCTAGGGTGCGCCAGCTACTTAAATCCTGCGTCACTGCGACGTTATGCCTGGGCGCATCCATATCGGCAATTAATAACCGCAGCATCGCCGCCCGATGTTCTAATTGTGTTTGATGCGACTTAAACGGATTATCTGCTGCCCAAACTGCCACCCAATCATAACGTTCCGATAACCACCTTAAAATCTCTTGATGCCCAGCCGTTGGCGGATCAGCACTCGTACCAAATAAAGCAATTCTCATGATTTACCTCTGTGTCCTCTGCGCCTCTGTGGTAGCCTGCGGCAAGCCGCTATCGCGTCTACGTTCCTTAGTCTCTTCAGTTAACTTTTGCAACCCAGCCGAAATATCCACCTGCAAAGCCACAGGGTTTGATATTTGCCTTGTTTGTTCTGGCAAACTGGCGACTGTTATCGCAGTTCGTTGGCGAATGTCGGCTAAAGTTTCTGGTAATTGCACTCTTTCGCCTTGCTTCATGACTAATTGCAATAAAGGTGTTTCTGATTGCGGTGTTTCTGTAATTAAACCCAACCTATCAGCTTTTACCTTACCGCCGACAAATGACCGAAAAATCTGCTTGCGTCCGGGGTAAGTCCCCTTACCACTGGACTGCTTCATGACGGGAATACCATCAATTTCTACCAGCTTATAAACCCCATTTACAGGCTGACCTGTAACGAGTCGGGTTCCTAAACCATAACCATCAATTACCGCCCCAGCTGTTTTAAGTCTGGCAATTTCCCATTCATCTAAATCACCACTGGCAACAATTGGCACATTTGGTAACAGCGATCGCACTTGTTTAGATAAATTCACCAAATCCCCAGAATCTAGCCTGACTCCTGATAATTCCATTTCCCCTGCATTGACCTTTGCTGCCAAATTTTCCGCCGCCGCAATGGTATCGTAAGTATCAATTAACAAGGGCGCACCGGGAAAATAGCGATGAAATGCGGTAAAAGCTTCTGCTTCACTGCCTTCCATCGCTGACAACGCCATGACCAAGGCGTGAGCCATCGTACCACTTGGCTGTTGACCTAGTTGTAGTGCGGCTAACACATTGGAAGTCGCATCTAATCCCCCGGCTAAGGCTGCCCTTGCTGCCCACAATGCCCCTTGGGGACTAAATGCCCGCCTTGTGCCGAACTCTAAAAGTTTGGCTTTTTCCCCGGCCACATCACGCAGACGGGCGGCTCTGGTGGCAATTAAAGTTTGATAATTGATGGTATTTAAGAGGTAAGTTTCTATTAGTTGGGCTTGCCACAGTGGTGCTTCAATTCGCAAAAATGGCTCGTTAGCAAATACGGCTGTGCCTTCGGGAACTGCCCAAACATCACCAGTAAATTTCGCTTTAGCCAATAACGACCAAAAGCTCTCGCTGGCGTGGGCGAAAATTCCCGTCGCCTGGAGTGCGGCAATTTGAGAATGATTAAAACTTAACTTTTCTAAATATGCCAGAACTTGCTCTAAACCCATTGCAATGAGATAGCCAAAATTTTCTGGCGATCGCCTCACAAATAATTCAAAACTAGCTTGTTTTTGTTCTAATCCTTCACCGACATAACAAGCCGCCATTGTTAGCTGATAAAGGTCTGTTAGCAAGCTGTAATCAGCCGCAGAGATTGTCAGGTCTTGGTGCTGGTCGCTGTCCAAGTCTGGGATAGTTGCCATGTAAGAGTGTCCTTACAAGAATGCTGCTTTCTATTATGGTAGATTTTACCATAAATATTGTCAACTAGGTGAAAAGTTTCGCCTGTTTACTTCATTAAATCAACACAAAAATGCCATATTAATCATAATTCGCGCTAATATTTAATATTTTTTAATAGTTTATTTATTAATAATTAACCACAAAAAAATGCCTGTGTTGATGTAATCAACGGGCTAATTCAAATTTCTGCTATTATAAAAATTGCAGCGAAACTTTAAACTTTTTTGTCAATCTAAAGTATTGCAAAGCTATCTGAAAAACTATTGCATAAATTCTCAATATATTGAGAGTATGAGCGATTGGAGAATATCGAATTAAAGTAGAAAAATAACTATTTGACGGACTCAAAAATAAGGAGTCTAAAATTATGGCTATCTCCAATATCCTTGCTAGCATTACCCAGTATATTTCTGAAGCCGCAATGCGGATTTTTGGGCCGAATGACGATCAATATCCGAATATTGGGGTGCAACCTTTTACAGGTGAACCTTATAAAAAAGGTACAGCCGATAATTGGTAGATCGTTGTATGTTTAGGTATGAGTGAAGGAACCTTTGGCATTAAATGACTTTGGTCTCAACGCAAGAATCATCAGAGCAAAAAGCAGAGACTTGAAAATTCCAAGTCTCTGCTTTTTTATTTGTCAGTCTCTAGGCTTGATTTAAACGTCAGTTGATTGATAGCTTTAAAAATCTCAATTTTTTAATTAGCAAGTTGATTATTTTGAGTCAATAATCAACACAGCAGAACCTTCAATTTCACCGCTACGCAGGGCATTCAAAGCTTCATTTGCTTGGGTGAGACCAAAAGGATTGACTTGTGTTTGAATAGGAACTTTAGGTGCTAGGGACAGAAATTCTTCGCCATCTTTGCGAGTTAAATTGGCAACAGACCGCAACATTCTTTCTTGCCAAAGAATTTCATAGGGAAATGCGGGAATATCACTCATATGAATGCCAGCACACACGACAATTCCACCTTTAGCAACTGCACGTAAAGCAGCTGGGACTAACTTACCAATAGGCGCGAAAATGATTGCAGCATCTAAAGGTTCTGGTGGCAATGTGTCAGAGTCACCTGCCCAATTTGCACCTAATTGACGGGCAAATTCTTGCCCTTGAATGTCGCCGGAACGAGTAAACGCAAAAACTTGGCGGCCTTGATAGCGTGCTAGTTGAATTAAAATGTGGGCAGCCGAACCAAATCCATAAAAACCAATTTTTTCGGCATCGCCTGTCATACTGTAGGCGCGATAACCAATTAAACCGCCACATAATAAAGGCGCGGCTTGCAAATCAGCAAAGCTAGGATCTAAAGCAAAGCAAAAGCGATGGTCAGCTACAGTATATTCTGCATAGCCGCCATCTAAGTTATAGCCAGTAAATTCAGCAAAATCGCAGAGATTTTCTCTGCCGGAGCGACAATAACGGCAGCGATCGCAAGTATGCCCCAACCAAGGCACTCCCACCCGTTGACCGACATAAAATTTATCAACACCTTTACCCATCGCCGCGATAGTACCCACAATTTGATGCCCAGGGATTAAAGGTAGTTTGGGATGGGTTAATTCTCCGTCTACTATATGTAAATCTGTACGACACACAGCACAAGCATGAACCCGAATCAAAACTTGTTCATTACTGGGTTGAGGTATCGGTAACTCAACTAAGCGTAGAGGTTGCTGCGCTGCATCTAAAAGCATTGCACGCATAAGCACAGATATAAGTTTACTGATTAAAGATTACTATTCATTTAGCTCGGACTACAAAATTCTGTGGATTTAGCTCTATTGTGGCTATTTCTCCTATAAGCAGCTTAATCTATATAGGAATCCGATTTGATTTCTGAAAAAATCTCAGTATGTGTAGTGGCGTGTTAGGCGTAAGCCGTAACGCACCGAAAACTTTGCGGTAGATGCGTTACGCTGTCGCTAACACATCCTACGTACATTTCAGAAATCAAATATTAGTCCTATAGGATAAAATTCATATTAGGTGGCTATAGTTATTAATTTAGATGCCGAATTCTCTGTGTGTTTCATACCAAGCTGTTACACAAACGTATTTTCTACCAACACTTAAGGTTAATTATCTAACAGGAACCCCTTTATGGAACAAGGGTTAAAATTATTAATTCAATTAGTCCTAGAGTTTGCACCTGTAGTGGTAAGCCTAGTACAAAAAAGAACGGAAGAAGGACTAGTTACAACTACTTATCAATTTCCGAAACTTATTGAAGAGGTAATTGAATTTGTCAGTGATACAGCCACTAATAAAAGTTCTGAAGAAATATTCCAGCAAGAAAAACTGCTACAACAGCAATTAGCAGTTTATCAAAGAGAAACCCAATTACAAGTAGCACAGCAACAGAGAAATACATCTCTACAATTACCAGAAATTAATAAAGTTCTTGATAGTTGGCCTTTAAGATTGTATCCTTCACAACTTTTAGAGACTCACAAATACCACAAACATACACCACTAAAAATTTTTCTAGCTCCACCACAAATTAAATTTGAGCAATTTGAATGTAATCAAGAAGATGTTGCCCAAATCGAGAGAATTTTAGCTGAAGGATTACGTGAATTTATTAATAGTAATTACTCTTTACACGATCCAATTCGACCAACAGAATTTTTAGCTGGGGCTTGGGATAGTAACCGTTTTCATAGTGAATCTAGTATCAAGGCTTTGTTTAGTATGTTAAAAACAGAGCCTATTTTAGTGTTAGAGTCCGAACATGATGGTGATTATTTAAATTTTCGCATTGCTTATTGGGGTTTAGGACAAGAAAATTACTTTTATAAGACAATCTCGCGTCTACCTTATAAAGAAATTATACAGGAGTTTGCCAAAAGCCGTGCCTTGGAGTGGCGAAGCATTCGAGATGAACTAATAACTTTAGGAGAAGACCGAGAAGAAATCAATCGGCTAGGTGGCGATAATGTCCAAAATTTAGCGATTTTAGAAAAGTTTGAAAAATGGCAAGCTAAAGGTATTGATGTTAGTAAGTTATCCTTAAAATACCAAATAAATCATCAAGATATTACTCAATTTTGCCAAGTATTAATTACATGTTACTGTTTAGTAGCTGCTTGGGTAGCCGATGCTTATCACTTAGTTCATCATGATGTAGCACCGTTATTACCAAAATTGTTGCCTAGTCTGCTAAAAGATACATTAGATTTATCATCAACCTACAAAATTTCTGATGAAAATTTACTGCGGATATATGCCACAGGCTATCAACAAGTTTATCAAGCTCTGGAAAAAGAGCGTCGCTACTGGGTTCCTGAGTTAGCTTTGCAATTAGCACAGAGTTTAACTCATTTGCGCGATCGCTCGTGGGCGCAAGAACAAGCAAATTATTCCATCAGTACATGGTTAGAATTGCGTCAAGTCGCCAAGAGTGAATTTATTCACCCGTTAGAGGCGATGCAATCTGCAATCAAAATTGAAGATGAAGAATATATTTTTAAGTTAAAAGAGTATTTTACCGCAGTGGGCGATCGCCAAAATATTCTTGTTGTAGATCACCTGTTAACAACTATTGCCACTCTCAAACACAAACGCAATCTAGAATCACCTGAACTCATCCATAATTTAACAGGTCATTCCGGCAAAGTGACATCAGTTGCTATTAGTCCTAATGGCGAAATTTTAGTGAGTGGTTGTGCTGACCAAACTATTAATATTTGGGATTTACCCAACGGCAAACATATTCGGACACTTTCTGGTAACTTAGGAGAAGTTTCCTCAGTTGCTATTAGTCCTGATGGTAATTTTTTAGCGGTTGGTAGTTGTCAACATCCTAAAAGTAATGTCACAGTTTGGCATTTGAAAACTGGTCAATTAATTCACACCCTTTTAGGACATCAAAAACCAGTCAACGTTGTGAATATTAGTCCCGATGGCCAGATTTTGGCCAGTGGCAGTAATAAAATTAAAATATGGAACTTGCAAAAAGGCGATCGCATTTGTACACTTTGGCATTCTGCGGCGGTTGATGCTGTAGCCATCAGCCCTGATGGGAATATTCTCGCTAGTGGTAGTTCCGATAGCAAAATTAGATTGTGGAACCCGCGTAACGGCGATCCGATCCGTACCCTGGCAGGTCATACAGGCGAAGTAAAATCAATTGCCATTAGTCCTGATGGACAACTACTATTTAGCGGTAGTACTGACACAACTATTAAAATTTGGCATTTAATTACAGGCAAACTCTTGCATACTCTCAACGGTCATACAGACGAAGTAAAAGCAATTGCCATTAGTCCTAATGGACAAATGTTATTTAGTGGTAGTGGCGATCGCACAATTAATATTTGGCGTATTTCTTCTAATGAAATACTCTACACACTAACTGGTCATGCAGATACAATCAATTCTCTTGCCCTTAGCCCAGATGCTAAGTTTCTGGTTAGTGGTAGCTCTGATAAAACAATTAAAATTTGGCAAATAACGCCAAATTAAATCCAATTAATTTTTAATTAAATACTTCTTTATCTGACGCTAGATTTGATATTAATTCTGCGTCTTTTGATTTTTATGTACTTAATTACATTTATATTTATCATCATAATTAACAATCTATTCTTAAAATTATCCAGGAATTTATAACTTAAATATACCTACTATATCTCTCGGCATATTTGTAATTTATTCCGAGGGATTGATGTAAAACCATCCTAGAAAAGCTACGAATAGGATTATTGAATTCAATAAATTTGTAAACCCAAAATGTTAATTAATAGGAGAAGTTAGGATGGTAGTTGGTATACGTAGACGTTCTGTAGGTGTATTTTCTAATCGTAGGGATGCTGAAGAAGCATTACATGAATTAAAAAATTCCGGCTTCCCGATGGATAGAGTTTCTGTAATTGCCAGAGAATCAGATGGTAGAGATGATATTGCTGGCACTCAAGTAACTGATCGCGTTGGTGATCAATCTGACGAAGGAGCCAAAGTTGGTGCAGTTACAGGTGGTGCTTTAGGTGGTTTGACAGGTCTATTGGTTGGTCTGGGGACTCTCGCAATTCCTGGTATTGGGCCAATTATGTTAGCAGGAGCCACAGCCACAGCTTTAGCCACAACTCTAGCAGGTGCGGGGATTGGTGCGGTTGCTGGTAGTTTATTAGGTGCATTGATTGGTTTAGGCATCCCCGAAGAACGCGCCAGAGTTTATAACGAACGAGTACAACGGGGTGGCTATTTAATTATCGTTGATGGCACGGATGCCGAAATCGCCAGAGCAGAAGCTATCCTGCAACGTCGGGGAATTGAAGAGTATGGTATTTACAACCATCCCGATGCTGCTCACGGTACTCATACGACTGATGCGGTTCACACTAACCGCCGCGCTATAGGTGTATTTTCCCATCGTCGAGATGCAGAAGCCGCACTCAATGATTTGCGTGACGCTGGTTTTCCCCTCAGTCGAGTCTCTCTCATCGCCAAAGACACAGACAATCATGGTGTAGCTGGTGTAGGCAATAAAGCTGATGAAGGAGCTAAAGCTGGAGCCGCTACAGGTGGTGCATTAGGTGGCTTGGGTGGTTTATTAGTTGGTCTTGGTGCTTTAGCAATTCCTGGTATTGGGCCTGTGATTGCGGGTGGTGCAGTAGCAACAGCAATAGCTACAACTGTAGCAGGTGGCGCGATTGGTGCAGCCGCAGGTGGTTTAGTGGGTGCATTAGTTGGTTTAGGCATTCCTGAAGACCGCGCTAGAGTTTATGACAATCGCTTCCAACGCGGTCATTATCTAGTCATCGTTGATGGTACAGAAGCCGAAATTCGCCAAGCCGAAACTATCCTCAAACGTCGCGGTATTGAAGACTTTGATATTTTTGACGCTACCGATATTGGCGAACACCGCCACAATAATGACTGGGTACAACACGAAGAAACTCCAGTTATAGAAAGTGGCAATAACTATCCTCTAGGCGATCGTGAAGAGCCTGCTGTCACCATCATTGATCGTCGGGATGAAACCCTCTAATCAACTCTTTGTTAATTAATCAGAGCAAGATGATCCAAACCTTGCTCATCTCCATTGCCCATTTATCTATCATTAATTAAAGACATGAAAAAACTAGCTCCCTTCTTTATTAGTTGCTTACTATTAGTTGGTGCTGCTGCTTGTAACGACGCTTCTAAAACTGCTGAGTCTGCACCAGATAATGTCAGTCAAAATCCAGCATCACCAGCTGCACAAACAACTCAAGAAGCCAAGCAAGATGCTCAAAGTGAACTTCGCAGAAGACAACTCAATCAAGATATTCGCGCCCGCGAACAACGCAACAATACTACTGGTGGTGATGCGGACAGAGCCACAGGAGACCTAGCCAGCGAAGTTCGCTCTAAGTTAGAAGCCAACATTCCTGATGGACAGCTAACAGTTGCAGCTGACCAACAAGGTAATGTAACCGTCAATGGTACGGTGAATAATCAAGATCAGTACAATAAAATTCAGCCTTTAGCCAAAGAAATTAAAGGCGTGAAAAATGTAGTCAACAAAGCAGTTGTAGCTAAACCACAACAATAGTAGAGTTCGCACAAAATCTAAATTAATCAACGGGCTGAAATCAACTTAGAACAAGTTATCATAGTCAGTAGTCAGGATGATTAAATTTTCATCCTGACTACTGACCTAGCTTCCAGATTTTGTTTTTTGTGTCCCCTTAGTAAAATTTTTGTGATTCGTAAAATTGTAGAAATATGGCACTCGAACAACAAGAATTAGCGTCGGTGAATGTCACTACTGCAAAGGATACAACTGCTCTTACAGGTGTAGATACTGAAAACTTACCAAAGTTACTCCCAGCTAGCCAGCCAGAAAATCAATGGCAGCAAATTAGTGATAAAGTATCTCAATTTTTAGAGCAATTTCCTGACTACTTTAATAGGTTTTTAGCAGCATATACCTTACCTTTAATTAGTCTTGGTATAGTTTTAGCAGCAGTTGTCACTTTAAAAGTTGTCATAGCATTACTGGATGCTATTAATGATCTGCCACTGTTAGAACCTACTTTTGAAGTGATTGGAATTGTCTACTCTAGTTGGTTTGCATTTCGCTACCTTATCAAAGCATCTACTCGCCAGGAATTGACAGCAGAGATTGACTCTATAAAAGCGCAAATTTTAGGATAGTAAAATTGCTAAGTTAGCTGAGGGTGTCGGGTTAATGGGTTTTGGATACATCCACCCCTACACCCCTACACCCTTGATTTTTCGTTTTTATATGTAAGTCCTGTATAGCACAATACGGTTGAGTTAAGAGAATAGTAGGTTGGGTGTAGCGATAGCGTAACCCAACAAAGTATGCGTGAATGTTGGGTTCCGTTCCTCCACCCAACCTACACCAGTCTAAGTTGTTGCCTTAACTGAACTGTATTGCTGTATAGCAATCTTATTTGATTTTTAACAATCCCAAGCCTCATATCCCTGACTTTTTTAAGGAGTCGGGGATATTTTTATTTAGAGGATGTTTGAAAAGTATTGGGCGAAGAGAATTCGCTACTACACAAGCAAAGTCTAACTGCGTGGACTAACACAACTTTAACTCACGGAGGTGGGTTTCGTCTGTGTAGCCAAGCCACTGCGTTGGGCTGGTTCCCCGACTCCCTCAGTGGCGCGCGATTTCCCATCGCCTGAGTCATAATTTAGACTTTTCAAACATCCTCTAAGGCTCAAATTCATCTGGTTCGGGAAAAAAATCAGAGTTCATAATTTGTTCTGGATTATAAGGGCATTCTTCAGGAAAAACTTGTTCACCTAATTGCGTTTCTCGAATTGCCAACGCCAAACCCAGTTGATAAGCAGTTAGAAAAATTTCGTTGAAATATGATTTTAAACTTGGGCTATCTTCTAAAAGCAATTTAATCTGAATACGCTGTTCTCGAATTGTACTTAACCAGCTGCTACTACGTTTTTGAGATTGATATTGCCATTTTAATAAATGACCTAACAATACTCCTAGACGATTTCGCAATTCTTGGCGTTCTTTCCTACCCAAAGTCTCAATTTCTTCAATAATGTTAGTTGTATCTAGTCGCTCCCACTGCTGGGCTTTCAGTAAACTCACCTGTTCTTGAGTCCAAGCGTAAAAATCGGTTTCATACAGAGAGGATGTGTACATCTCGATACATTAGTGATGAGTTTGAATTTTATGAAACATGGAAGTGATGTTTGATGACAAATATCTTACGCGTCTAGGCATCTCTAAAAAAATTATCCCTCATTTTCATCACCGATTTAGGAAGATAGCTTTTGCCGATGAGCTAACTGAGGTTCTAATATCAATATGAACGAGTGGTATAAACAAGACCTGGCTTTTATTCACTATGAGGGTTTTCGTGATTTTGCGCTTAAATCTGCACCAGGTATGATGAACATTCTCACAGAAAATCAAATCAACTCAGGTTTAGTTGTAGATTTGGGTTGCGGTAGTGGATTATGGGCAGAAAAACTTACCCAAGCTAATTATCAAGTATTCGGTGTTGATATTTCCGATTCGATGATTGCGATCGCTAAACAAAGAGTTCCCAAAGCAGGGTTTCGCGTCCAAACCACACGATGTTACGGCAGTTATCATCTCCCAAAAGGCAATGTAGCCTTCATCGCTCGCCAACCTTTCCCTAGTTAAAACTGAAGAATTTGCTGGGCAACGTCTTGATTACACAGCAGATTAAAGATGTTGTCATTACGACCTATTTTCTAGTGTAAGTCAGCAGGGATCAAGGTAAACAAGTTAAGAAACGTAAACATAGCAAAAAAACTGACCCTAGACGAATGACCAATGAAGAACAATATATTTCATGGAGTTAGCTTGATTTTGAGCGACCTACTTAATGATTAAGAAATTGTAGATATTAAATGTACTATTTTAAGGAATGCTGCATCTTACCCCCAAAATCTCAATTTATTTGTTATCGTGATCCTAAAGTAATTATTAAACACCTATAACAAATTTTTACGCGCTCATTGAGCGGCAAAATAGCTGTTAGGTGCGAGATAGCAAATTATTCAATAAATTTAAAGCTCTTAGAGCATTTATTTGGGAGATAACATCTATGGTTACAGTATCTCATCAAACTTTGTCTTCATTTTCTAAAGAGCGATCGCTGATTCTCTGGTTTGATGAGGTAGGCATTAAAGATATACACCTAGTGGGTGGAAAAAATGCCTCCTTGGGAGAGATGATTCAACAATTAACCCCCAAAGGTGTGAATGTACCAACGGGGTTTGCAACTACCGCTTATGCTTATCGTTACTTTATTCAATCAGCCGGATTAGAAACGCAGTTGCGCCAACTTTTTGCTGATTTAAATGTTGAAGATGTGAACAATTTACGCGCCTGCGGCGAAAAAGCGCGATCGCTATTATTGCATACACCATTCCCTGAAGATTTGCGCGCTGCGATCGCTAAAGCCTATCAAAGTTTATGTGATATATATCAAGGTGAAACTGATGTTGCAGTTCGTTCTAGTGCGACGGCTGAAGACCTCCCCGACGCTAGTTTTGCCGGACAGCAAGAAACTTATTTAAATATTGTTGGTGTTGACGAAGTAATCACAGCTTGTCACAAATGTTTTGCTTCTATATTTACTGACCGCGCTATTTCTTATCGTCATACAAAAGGATTCAATCACTTTGATGTGGCTTTATCTGTTGGCGTCCAAAAAATGGTGCGTTCTGATTTAGCAACTTCGGGAGTAATGTTTTCGATTGATACCGAAACCGGGTTTAAAGATGCGGCTTTAATTACCGCCGCCTACGGTTTAGGTGAAAACGTTGTGCAAGGTGCAGTTAATCCTGATGAATATGTTGTATTTAAACCAACATTAAAAACAGGTTATCGCCCAATTATAGATAAGAAATTAGGCACTAAAGCAATCAAAATGGTGTATGTGCCTGTTTCAGAAATCGATTTAGTGGCGTGTGCAGCTGATAGCAATCGGAAATTAACAGTTAGGTCAGATGATAATTGTAAGTTAACCAAAAATGTACCCGTTTCGGAAAGCGATCGCCACAAATTCGCCCTGAGTGATGAAGAAATTTTGCAACTAGGACGATGGGCGTGCGTAATTGAAGACCATTACTCTCAAGTCCACGGTAATTACACCCCTATGGATATTGAGTGGGCAAAAGATGGCATCAGCAATCAATTATTTATCGTGCAAGCGCGTCCAGAAACTGTGCAGTCGCAGAAAAAAGGCAATGTCTTACGCAGCTATCGTTTGATTAAACATAAAGATTCCACCCCACTGCCCCTTGTGACTGGACGCGCCATTGGCGAAGCTATCTCTCAAGGCAAAGTCCGGCTAATTTTAGATGTCCACAATATTGACAAATTCCAGCCAGGGGATGTGTTAGTTACCGAGAGAACTGACCCCGACTGGGAACCAATTATGAAACGCGCCAGTGCCATTATTACCAATGCTGGTGGGCGTACCTGTCATGCAGCGATTATTGCACGAGAATTGGGTGTGCCGGCGATCGTTGGTTGCGGCAACGCTACCCAAGTTCTCAAAGATAATCAAGAAATCACCGTTTCCTGTGCTGAAGGGGAAGACGGCAAAGTTTATCCGGGTTTATTACCTTTTGAAGTCAAAGAAGTCCCCTTAGAAAACTTACCTCGCACCCATACGCAAATTCTCATGAATGTCGGGAATCCTCAAGAGGCTTTTAGTTTATCGGCAATTCCCAACGATGGCGTAGGTTTAGCGCGGACAGAATTTATTATTGCCAATCAAATTCAAATTCATCCAATGGCGTTGCTGCACTATGACCAATTACAAAATGAAAAAGTCAAAGCAGAAATAGCAGAAATCACCGCCCTTTATGATGATAAGCCGCAGTATTTTGTCGATAAATTAGCCCAAGGTATAGCCAGAATTGCCGCAGCATTTTATCCCAAACCTGTGATTGTACGAATGTCGGATTTTAAGAGTAATGAATACGCCAATTTATTAGGTGGTAAACAATTTGAACCTAGTGAAGAAAATCCGATGCTGGGTTGGCGAGGTGCAGCACGTTACTATGATGAGGGTTACAAAGCTGCCTTTGCCTTAGAGTGTCAAGCTATCAAGCGAGTCCGGGATGAGATGGGTTTAACAAACGTTATCCCGATGATTCCATTTTGCCGCACTCCCGATGAAGGGCGTTTAGTCTTAGCAGAGATGGCAAAAAATGGTTTGAAACAAGGTTTTAACGACTTGCAAGTATATGTAATGTGCGAGTTACCCAGTAACGTGATTTTGGCAGAAGAATTTGCTGATGTCTTTGACGGTTTTTCTATCGGTTCTAATGACCTAACTCAGCTAACCTTGGGATTAGACAGAGACTCAGCTTTAGTATCGCGTTTATTTGACGAACGTAGCCCCGCCGTTAAACAAATGGTGAAAATGGCTATTGAAGCTGCCAAAAAACGCCACCGCAAAATCGGCATTTGTGGACAAGCACCCAGCGACTACCCAGAATTTGCCCAGTTTTTAGTCGAACAGGGAATTGACTCTATCAGTTTGAATCCTGATTCGGTATTAAAAACAATGCTAGAAGTTGCCAAAGTCGAAGCTGCTGATTCTCAAACTATTCTGTGAACAGTCTGATAGTTTTAGGAATAACACCAAAGACCAATACAGTTCAGATAATATAATCTGTAGAGACGTTGCAATGCAACGTCTCTACTTCAAAAACGAAAAATTAAGTGTTTGGGCAAGAGTGTCAGGGTGTATCACTCCAAAACCCCTACACCCAGTTTCAACAGCCAATCTTTGTAATTCCTATTTATACGGCTTGATTAGATTCACTCAAGCTAGAACGTGCATTTAAAGACAGCATGACGCGAGAAATGCCTGTTACCACAATGCTAGCACCAACTAATGTGCCAAGAAGCCAAGGTGCATTGGTAGGAAATTGGAACCAAATCAGCGCGCCTAAGAATAGGGTGATAATGCCGTTACCTAGCACCCATGTCCAGTTTTGTTGTGGACGTAAGCGGAATGCGAGAATTAACTCGAATGTTCCTTCTGTTAACAAGAAGCTACCCAGTAACAAGGTGAGTGTGAGAACGCCTGTCAAAGGATAGACAAATAGCATCACACCTGTGGCAATATACAGTCCGCTTAAGAGAATTTTCCAGAGGAAACCTCCTTCATGGCGGGTTTGAGTAGCATATACTAACTTGGCAAACCCCGCAGAGATGAGAATTAACGCCACCCAAGTTTCTGCAAATATGGTTGAGACTACAGGTAAAGCGATCGCTACAATTCCTAAAATAATTAACAGAGTGCCAATTACAACTGAAGTATTAATTTGCTTGTTAATATCGCTAGACTTATTGATATTAGTAGAAACATCGTTTGTCATACAAACTTTTCCTTAATCTTCCGTGAACTCTAAGATTAGGTTAAAAAGTTTTTCAACGATTAAACAGAGCCTTAAGATAGACACGTTAGGATTAAATTAATCCCACCCGTTGCTAAAATCTACGACTTCAGTATTATTCACCGACTAGAGGTTAGAGTATGGAATAAAAGATTAATTTGTCTGAATTCTCGGAAAATGTGGAGTTTCTTAATATTATTTATTTGCCGAATTGATAGGAAGTAGTTAGATGTCACAACTAAAGTTGATGCCTCGGTGGCAAGAATTATTACAATTTAACTTAGTGCGTATTGCTGTTAAAGTATTGATAATTGTTGGTCTAACAGTAGGTGTCTTAGGCATTTTGGGAAGTAAAGCACCTGTTAGTTCTGCTCAAAGTTTACCTATCGAGGTGGCAGTTAATACTTCACTGCCTAAAGCTACTGTATATCGCAGTCCTGAGTGTAGTTGTTGTCATGGATGGATTGACCATTTAAAATCCCAAGGATTTCAGGTGACAGATGTTTCTACAAATGACATTGAAGCAATTAAACAAAACTATCATGTGCCTGATAATTTAGCTTCTTGTCATACAGCAGTTGTGAATGGATATGTTGTTGAAGGCCACGTCCCAGCACAAGATATCAAACGGCTGCTGCAAGAACAACCAAACGTAGCTGGTTTATCTGTGCCACAAATGCCTGTAGGAACTCCAGGAATGGAAATGGGTAATCAAAAAGATCCGTTTAACGTGGTTTCTTTTGATTCCCAAGGTACAGCCAAAATATTTAATCAGTATCCTGCTTCATGATAAATAGCCATCCGATTTGATGTGTGAACTGACTCGTAAGGTAGGGAATAGGGAACACAAGCACAGATGTTGAATCTGCTAGATACAAAATGAGGGGTCTAACACTGCAATTTCAATTAACTTAAACAAAGTACAATTTAAGTCAACAATACCAAGGTTAGGGTTTTTATCAGGTATTGACTAAAGCGATTGCTTCATGGAACTGCGATCGCTTTTTATTTTGTCTCTACTTTACCCTTTGTGCGTTAGTCCTGACTCAGTAATATTTCAGTCAATCAATTATCCTCTCACTACCAATTGTTTGCGAAAATCATTGAATATACTAGTTGCTTGTTATTTGCTGTTTTCTGATAAAAAAATTGCCAATAGTGATCTAACTCACTTCAAAATCTATGAATATGGTGTAATTAAAATTTTAGCGATTTTGAAGTGAAAAGTTTAACTTCAAAATCGCTGTATTGTGCCAATTTCCGTAGGTAAAGTAAAATCAATATAAATACGTTGTTGCATAATGTAAAGAGTAAGCAAAGATGTATGTCTAAGTATAGACATCTACGTATAAAAGCTAGTATCTAGTTATTATTGTGTTATCAAATGTTTCCTATTTTGAAGCTAGAGAGCTAAAGGCGATCGCCTACAGCGCAGTTACACAAATTACTATCTTCTATTAACTGTTTGCTTGTTTCAAAACAGTAAATTTCTCCCATTAATAAAAGCCTAATGTGAAGTGCAATTTCAGCCACCTAAACTTAGTATTTATCTACTTTTTCAATGAGGGCAGTACTACTTAAACATCTGCACTCATCAAAGCATACTTGAAAAAGGATGAAGCTAAGTACTTTATTTCTGAATATAAACACTCATATTTACTTCGGTCATCTATCAGCGGTTACACAGATTTGATAGCTCGGTGTAGCCAGAAGTTCATCAATAGGGTTAATCCCTCCTCAGAATATTCCCCTTTGTGGGTAGATGTCTCTCGGACGAAAAAGCTTTAATTTTGGCTATTGTCTTATCGTCTAAAACAACATTCATTGCGACTTAATTACAGCAGAAAAGCTCTAGGAAGGCAAAAGTCATGGCAAAGATTATAGGCACTAACAATAACGAAACTTTAATAGGTACTGACTATGCAGATCAGATTTATGGTAAAGCAGGTAGTGATCGTCTAGAAGGTAAAGCAGGAAATGATTTACTCTTTGGTGGTCAGGGTAATGATACCCTCATTGGCGGCGCAGGCGATGACAAACTCGTTGATTGGCAAGGTAACAACGAACTGCAAGGTGGTACAGGCAATGACACCTTAATTATTAATTACTCAACTGGTAACAATAAGCTGTTTGGCGGTGCTGGTAACGATACTTTTTATGCCTATAAAGTTAAAGGCTCTAACATCTTTAATGGTGGAGAAGGTAATGATTCTTTTTATATTTTTGCCCCCAAGACTGCACCTGCTTCCTTAAAAACTCAAACTGTAGATGGAGGTAAAAATTACGATTATTTGTATGTAGATTACAGCCAAGCTAATAAGAAAATTACTTCCACCTTTAACTCAATCACTAATGAAAGCGTAATTACTGCTGGTAACAATCAAGTAAAATACCAAAATATTGAAAAAATCAAGATTATCGGTACAGCCTACGATGATTATATTGTCGGTGGCAATGGAGATAACACAATTATTGGTGGTGCTGGTAACGATTATTTAACTGTTGAGTATTCCACTGGCAATAATACCCTTATTGGTGGTCTTGGCAACGATAATTTAAGTGCAGATTCTTCAACAGGAGATAATTTACTGGATGGAGGCTATGGTAATGATCGCCTTTCTGCGTCTGGTTATCACGACGACTACTCAGGATTTACTAATGCCATCTCTGGCAATAATACACTTCTTGGTGGTGTTGGTGACGATAAATTAACTGCTACCTATTCAACCGGAGATAATTTATTAGATGGCGGCGAGGGCAATGATTATCTCTTTGTGGGTAGCTATGCTGATTACTATGGATTTGCCAATTCTGGTAATAACACCCTCATTGGTGGGGATGGGGATGATCAATTAATTGCCGCCTTTACCACTGGAGATAATTTGTTAAATGGCGGTAATGGCAATGACGATATTCATCTTTCCAGTTACTACGACTACTCAGGTCAAAACGCAGGTGGCTTTGGCAATAACACCGTCTATGGCGGCAAAGGCAACGATTCTATTTCTTTTGTCCTTTACTCTTCTCCTGCTGCTTTAAAAACTCAAACAGTAGATGGTGGAGATGGGCAAGACATCTTAAATGTGCTATATGCCTATCCCACTGGCGGAATCACTGCTACTTTTGATACTGCAACTAACCAAGGGTCAATTACTGCTGGTAACATTCTCATCAACTACAAAAATATTGAAAAATTAGAGCTATCTGGCACAGCCCAAAATGATTCTATTGTCGGTAGTAGTGGTGATGATTCGTTGGATGGTGGCAGTGATGGCTACGACACAATAGATGGTGGCGCAGGTGACGACTTATTATCCTTTTACAATTACCAGGCTACCGCAGGTATCACCTCAACTTTCAATGCCAGTACGAATCAAGGCACGATTAAAACTGGTTCCTATCAGGTTAGTTACAGCAATATTGAACACTTGTCCATCTCTGGTACACGCTACAACGACCAAATTATTGGTAGCAATGGTAATGATTCCTTTGATGGTGGAATTGATACTGATGGTCATGACACCATAGATGGCGGTGCAGGTGACGACTTATTATCCTTTTTGAACTACCAGGGTAATCAAGGAGTTATTTCCACTTTTGATGCAGCTACTAACCAAGGCACAATTCAAGCTGGTACATATCTAGCCAACTATCAAAATATCGAACGCTTAGATATTAGAGGTACATACTACGATGACAATATCGTAGGTACTGATGGCAACGATACACTCAACGGTGGCGGTGGTGGTAGTGACAAGATATTTGGCGGTGCAGGTGATGATAATTTAATTGCTGACTATTCCAATGGTAATAACCTCCTCGACGGCGGTAGTGGCAATGATAATCTCTCTGCCTCTGGGGATGTTTTTGAATATCGCGGCGAAGTTTCTATTAGTTATCTTGAGGGAAATAACACACTCCAAGGTGGCACTGGTAACGATAAATTAATTGCCAACTATACATCAGGTGATAACAGCCTAGAAGGTGGTGATGGCAATGATTATCTGTCTGCTTCTGGGCAAGATTTTTACACCTATTACGGAGTTTATTCTGTCACTGGTAACAACACGCTCCAAGGTGGAAATGGCAACGACAAATTAATTGTTGACTATTCATCAGGCAATAACCGCCTAGAAGGTGGCGAAGGCGATGACTATCTGTCTGCTGCTGGTGCGTCTGGGAATAATATTCTCAACGGTGGTAACGGCGATGATGTTCTCGTTGGCGGTAAGGGTAAGGATACCTTTGTTTTTGATAGTTACAATCAAGGTCTAGATTTATTAAAAGATTTTAATGCTACTAGCGATCGCATTCAGATATCTTCTGCGGGATTTGGCATTCAATTTGTAGCCCCAGAACTATCGGCTAGCCAATTTATCAGTGGCTCATCTGCAACCAACAGCGATCAAAGATTTATCTATAATCTGGGTACAGGTGCATTATACTTTGACCAAGATGGTAGTGGTAGTGCCTTTACTCAAGTACAATTTGCTCAACTATCTCCGGGAGTGACATTAAGTAACAACAATTTTACAGTTGTTTAACATTTGCTAATAAAAATGCGAGATGTGAAAAAACATATCTCGCATTTTATTACTGATATAGTTACTTGTGTAAATTACAAATAACTGCAATGGCACAAACATCAGAAAATACTTTAAAAGTTGCACATCAAGCATTTGAATACTTGATACATGGTCTAGCAACCGGAGAATGGCAAGCATTTCTCGATATCTTGAGCGATGATGTCACTTTTTGGTTTCCAATGGGCAAATATCACGGACAAAATGTTGGCAAACCAAGAGTTAAAGAATTTTTGCAATATGTTTCTGAATCTTTTAATTCTGGACTAAACCTAACTTCTCTTGACCATGTTACGAGTAATGAAACAACTGTTGTCTTTGAATTTCGAGATGAAGGACTATTGCAAGGAGAACCTTATAAAAATCGTATAGCAATTTCTTTTGATGTCTGTGACGATAAAATTTGTAGCTACCGCGAATATTTTGGTAGCGATGGTAAATCTTACTGAAGATGAAAATTCATTCAGTCAAGAGTTAATTATTGCGTAATTATTAATTTAGTTCTTTTAGCTCCTTACACTTAGCTTCGGCAGCTTGATAGGCTGCTAGATATTCTTTGCCACCTAACATCACATCACCATAATACTCATAAGGTGCAGAGCCATAAATTGGTAGCGGATCATCTTCGGGATAGTCTTCTTTTGATTCTTCAATAATGGCTTTGAGTTTTTTCACACTCAAACTTTGTGCAGGAAAATACCAAATTTCTTCGGGTGTTTTATGTAGCTGCGGAAAGGAGGGATCAATAATTACATTATCTAACTCAATCCAACCGTGTTCGATAGGTCGATAAGGCTTACCAGCAAAAACTAAAAATCCTTGAACATAAAATGCTCCCTCTGTTGCTAATGCTGCTTTATAAGCATTATCAAAAGGTTTATTTGACTTGCTTTTGATGTTTTGAGCAATCTTGAGCGAAAGCTTTTCATCTAATGCTTTATTCATCTACAAAGGGAATTAAAATGCCAACCATCACATTTTACACTTTCAGTCTCTGAATTTAATGTTAAGTCAATAATGTTTAGATTGACATACTTCTGTAGATGAGTAACTTTCTGGTGAGTTGGTTGCTTGGCTCAAAGAGAGCCTCTGCAACGCCTGTCAAGTCCTCATACCGTTTCACTTTAAGATTGATACAAATAGACCGTAGGGGGGGCAGAGCGCAGGGTGTAAGGGTCAAGAATGAAAACCCCTGAATTTGTATCATTTTTTTGTGAATGTCAGTATTCACCTTTTTTTATAAAGTTGATATCAAAAAATTTTCTGTAGAAACCCTTTGTAGCAGAGGCTTGAGAATGCAATGTCTCTAGTTGGTTTTATATATCTTTAAAAAATGCTTGATTTGTAAAATTTTTATCAAGATAAACTATATCTTTTTTTTAAATAAAAACTAGTAGAACTACAAAACAAATTCACATTTTCAATTAGAAAATCGGCATATACTCGGAGAATCACATAAATTATTTACTACTTAAGATAGATGTTAAAGCCTCAGGTTACAGTAGTAGTGGTTCCACGGGAACGTTTTAGTTATACACAACTTTCTTTAGAAGGTATTTATAAACATACTGATATTCCTTTTAATTTAATTTACGTAGATGGCAATTCACCACAGCCAATCAAACGTTATTTAGCTGAACAATCACAAGCAAAAGGTTTTCGCCTAATTCGTTCAGAACAATATTTGTCGCCTAATCAAGCACGTAACTTGGCATTATCTGAGGTAGATACTGAATATGTAGTATTTATTGATAATGATGTACAAGTAACACCCGGTTGGTTACGCAAAATCGTAGAGTGTGCTGATGAAACTAAAGCTTGGGTTGTGGGGCCACTATATTTAGATGGTGTCTATGGCAAACTAGAAAAGCAAAATATTCACATGGCTGGTGGCTATTGTGAATTTCAAGAAAAAGAAGGTAAAAAAGATTTATACGAACAAAGACGCTTTGCTAAAAATCCTTTACCTACAGTTAGTTCACTCTTAAAAAGAGAAGCTACAGAACTAATAGAATTTCACTGCGTTTTAGCGCGTACGGCTATTTTTCAACAGATAGGCTACTTCGATGAAAACATCATGGGGATGGCTGAAGAATCTGATTTTTGCTTAACAGTCCGGAATGCAGGTGGAACAATTTATTTTGAGCCAGATAGCAGGGTAATTTATGTATTTCCAGTGCCGTTACAATGGTATGACTTATCTTATTTCTTGTTACGTTGGAGCGATACTTGGAATAAATCTTCTATATATTATTTCCAGCAGAAATGGGGAATTTCTGAAGATAGCCGATTTGTAACTGTTGGTTATAAATGGGCAAATCGCCATAGACTTTTGCCACTGGAGCCTATGCAAGAGTTATTGTTAAATCTATTACCTTGGCGCGAAAAATCTGAGCTTTACCTTAATTTTAGAGGATTTATAGAAGGTATCTTAACTCGATTGTTTATGAAGAATAAAAGCCAGCTAAGTTAAGTCTTTTAAGTGTTCTTTAGGGGTTAAGGGTGTAGTGGTGTGAGAGTGGTAGATAAAATTTTGCTCTTACACTTCTATACCCTTTTTTATTTTGGCGTTGCATAAATGCGGGATGAATTGAGATGTTTAACAAAAATAAAATATTGATTCTTCGCGCCTTTGCGCCTTTGCGCGAAACAAAAAACATCCCACTAATCAGCAATGCCTTTATTTTTAGCTGCACTACCACTTCAAAAATGAAGCTTCAATTCCTTGCTCTCGTCTAATTTTGCTGTCTTTCTCAAACCAATTAATTATTTGCTTTGTTGTTAAATCTTCAACACTCATATTGTATTCTTGAGCAATTTGTTTCAAGAGTTTTTGTGATGAAATTGTCAATCTTGTTAAAAACTTTTCTGGGGAAGATAGTAAAGCCGCGTCAACTTGTGCTGATTCTTCCAGGGTTAAAAATTGTGTTGATGGTTGCTGAGATGGTAAATCCATAGAAAAGTATGAAGTGTGAAGTATGAAGTATGAAGTATAAAGTTTGGAATCATCTTATACCAAATCATCATACAACTAGCCTGCGTTCAGTTTTGCCTTTGCTGATAAGCTAGGAAGGCTTTGTTTTTAAGCCCTAGACTTACAGTCTCTTGGTTTTATCTGCTTAAGTGTGTTTTATCTTTTAGCCTCTTCATTAGTGTTGAGTCAGTATTTTTCTGAATATTTCAGACTTCAGCCTTCAAACTTTATAAATTAATTCTGTTCTGGCTTGCGAGCTTGAACTAAATAGCCACAACGATGTTCACCGTTAATAATCCAATGGGTACGCTCTACTATACAGTCTGGCAGTACAGCTGCAAACATTTCTAGTTCATGACCGCAGACAGTGGGAAAGGACTCGGCGACGTTGGAAATTGCACAATTATGTTCTATTAAAACAAAGCGATCGCCTGGTGTATACTGAGAAATTTTGCCCAAGGGCGAATCATCTGCTTCCACCGAGTGATACTCTGCCATGAATCCTTCGGCTTTGCGTAACTCAACTAAAGTTTCCACCCGTTCTTTTAAGGAACCTTTACCCACGCGATCGCGGTACTCTTGAGCTTTACGTTCCCATTGTTTTTGTAAAATCGTCTTCATTTTGTCATGACCGACGGTTTCGGCTAGGGTATCCAACAGCGAAACTGCAAATTCGCCGTAACCATCACCGAAGCGATCGCTGGTTGTGCGATGCAGGCGATCGCGTCCCTGACGACTTAACTGATAAATATGCTGTGGCCGCCCCATTCCCGCCTGCGTTGTTGAAGCGTAGACAATCAACTCTTCCGCCTCTAAATCCTTCAGATGGCGACGAATTGCTTGCTTGCTCACATTCAAAACATCAGAAAGCTCAAAAGCAGTTGCTTGTGAGTGTTTGAGCAGATATTCGAGGATCTCTTGCTTGGTTGAGGACTGCTGGGTAGTCGCCATCGTCGTCCTAAATTTTTTTGAGAAAATTTGACTTTAACAACATCATTGTTGTTAATCTAGCGTAAAATGAAGATACGTTAAACAACATGGATGTTGTTTTAATCTTCATCCTTATTGTAACAGCCGTGTAAACCACTCGGTAAAACAAGACCGGCATCGGCGAAACCCAGCCCGTCTTCCATCCTTCAAGAGATCCCTCGGAACACAAGAGATTATTACAGATGAGTGCCACTGTCAAATCCCTAGTTAACCAACCTTACAAGTACGGCTTCGTCACCGAAATTGAAGCCGATACCATCCCGCGTGGACTCAATGAAGACGTTATCCGCTTGATTTCCGCGAAGAAGAACGAGCCGGAATTCATGCTGGAATTTCGTCTGAGAGCCTATCGCCAGTGGCTAAAAATGACCGAACCAACATGGCCGAACGTCAAATATCCACCAATTAATTATCAGGATATCATTTACTATTCTGCGCCCAAGCAAAAGAAAGAAAAACTCAACAGCTTGGAAGAAGTAGATCCTACCCTCCTGGAAACCTTCGAGAAACTGGGTATTCCCCTTTCTGAACAAAAGCGACTGGCAAATGTCGCTGTGGATGCGATTTTTGATAGCGTTTCTGTAGCTACAACCTTCAAAGAAAAATTAGCTAAAGATGGCGTTATCTTCTGTTCCATTTCTGAAGCCCTGCGGGAACATCCAGAATTAATCAAGAAATATTTGGGTAGCGTTGTCCCCATTGCTGACAATTATTTTGCGGCTTTAAACGCTGCTGTGTTCAGCGATGGTTCCTTTGTCTACATTCCCAAAGGTGTGAAATGTCCAATGGAATTGTCTACCTACTTCCGCATCAACTCTGGCGATACGGGACAATTTGAACGGACTTTGATTGTGGCTGAAGAAGGTAGCTATGTTTCCTACTTGGAAGGTTGCACCGCGCCAATGTATGACAGCAACCAACTCCACGCCGCAGTTGTCGAACTTGTGGCTTTGGATAACGCGGAAATTAAATACTCTACTGTGCAGAACTGGTACGCCGGTGATGTTAACGGTAAAGGCGGTATTTACAATTTCGTGACTAAGCGCGGTTTGTGTCAAGGCGTAAATTCTAAAATTTCTTGGACTCAGGTAGAAACTGGTTCTGCAATTACTTGGAAGTATCCTAGCTGTGTATTAGTTGGCGATAATTCTGTGGGTGAATTTTACTCGGTGGCGTTAACCAACAATATGCAGCAAGCCGACACCGGGACGAAGATGATTCATGTCGGTAAGAATACTCGCAGTACGATTATTTCTAAAGGAATCTCCGCAGGTAAGTCTAGTAACAGTTATCGCGGTTTGGTGAAGGTAAATCCCAAGGCTGAAGGCGCAAGAAATTATTCTCAGTGCGACTCGATGTTAATTGGGGATAATGCCCACGCCAATACTTTCCCTTATATTCAAGTACAAAATAATACGGCGAAAGTGGAGCATGAAGCTTCAACTTCTAAAATTGGGGAAGATCAGCTATTTTTCTTTGCTCAACGTGGCATTTCTGCGGAAGATGCGATTTCGATGATGATTAGCGGCTTCTGTAAGGATGTGTTTAATCAGCTACCTATGGAGTTTGCGGTGGAGGCTGATAAGTTGTTGAGTCTGAAGTTGGAAGGTAGTGTTGGTTAAAAGTGCTGAGTGCTGAGTGCTGAGTGCTGAGTGAAAAGACTGCTTTTAAACGAACCGCCAAAGTGCGCCAAGTACGCCAAGAAGAGAGAAGAAAGAGAAGAGAGAGAAGAGAGAGAACATGATTATTGAAAATAGTGCAGTTGTGCTGTCGGTGAGAGATTTGACGGCTGAGGTTGATGGTACGCCGATTCTTAAGGGTGTAAATTTGGAAGTTCGGGCTGGTGAAATTCATGCCATCATGGGGCCGAATGGTTCTGGTAAGAGTACTTTATCTAAGGTGTTGTCGGGACATCCGGCGTATACGGTGACTGGCGGTGAGGTGATTTTCCAAGGACAAAATTTGTTGGAATTGGAACCGGAAGAACGCGCTAGGGCTGGGGTGTTTTTGGCGTTTCAATATCCGCTAGAAATTCCTGGTGTGAGTAATTTGGATTTCTTGCGGGTAGCTTACAATTCTCGGCGGAAGGCGCAAGGTTTGGAAGAGGTAGACGCATTTGATTTTGATGATTTGATTGAGGAAAAGTTGGAAGTTGTGAAGATGAATGCAGCTTTCCTCAACCGCAGTGTCAATGAAGGGTTTTCTGGTGGTGAGAAAAAGCGCAATGAAATTCTGCAAATGGCTTTGTTAGAGCCAACTTTGGCAATTTTGGATGAGACAGACTCAGGTTTAGATATTGATGCGCTGAAAATTGTCGCTAATGGGGTGAATCAACTGACTAATTCAGAGAATGCGACGATTATGATTACTCACTATCAACGCTTGTTGAATTATATTGTGCCGGATTTTGTGCATGTGATGGCGCGGGGCAAAATTCTCACCAGTGGTGGTAAGGAACTGGCTCTGGAATTGGAGTCTCGCGGTTATGACTGGATTTTGGAGGAAACTGCTGTTGAGGTGGGTGTGTAATGTCTATTCAAGTTTCTCCTAGTGCTATTCCTAACTCGGATGCAGTCAGTTTGGTGTCTTCTCTGTTGGATAGAGATGCTTATTTAACCCAGTTGTTAAATCAAGTCGCTGTATCTCAAGCTGATGGGTTAGAGGAATTACGTCAGCAAGCTGCAAATTGGGTACGTCACTCAACTATCCCCACCACCCGCGAGGAAGAATGGCGGTTTACTGATTTGTCTGATTTGCGGGGTGTGGAGTTTCGCAAGGCGCAGTCAGTTAATAATGTAGAGAAGTTAAATGTACAATTGCTGACTGATAATCGGTTGGTGTTTGTGAACGGTGTTTATGCGCCGGAGTTATCTGCTGTTAATTTACCTGATGGTATTGTAGTTGGTAATTTAGCTGGTTTAACAATTGAAAGCGATCGCATCCGCAAATACCTCGCTCAAGCTGAGGGCGCTTTGGAAGTATTCACGGCTCTCAATACTGCTGGTTTAACGGATGCAGCAGTTGTATGGGTGGGTAAAAATGTCGTGGTTGACACACCTATTCATCTGCTGTTTATTTCGGTGGCTGGTGAGACGGCGACTATTTCTCAGCCGCGTTGTTTGGTGGTGGCGGAAACTGGTTCTCAGGTGACTGTAATAGAAGAGTTTACGAACCGCAGAGAGAAGTTGCGTGCGGGGGTTCCCCCCGTTGAGCAAACTTCGGTGGGCGCAGAGGGCGCGGAGGGTAAGAGTTATTTTACCAATGCGGTGACGGAGGTTTGGGTTGGTGAGAATGCTGAGGTGAAGCATACTAGGGTTGAGCTAGAAGGCACTGAGGCGTTTCACATTGGTAAGACTGCGGTAAACCAAGCTCGTTATAGTCGCTATACCTGTAATGCTTTTAGTTTAGGCGCAAAGTTATCGCGGCACAATTTGGAGATTTTGCAAACTGGTGAGCAAACAGAAACTACGCTCAACGGTTTGGCGATGATTTCTGGGAAACAGGTGGCGGATACTCATAGTGCGATCGCTCTGAATTATCCTTATGGTAAAAGTGAACAATTACACAAATGTATTGTTGGCGATCGCGCTCATGCAATTTTCAATGGTAAAGTATTTGTACCTAAGCCTGCCCAGTTAACTGACGCAGCCCAATTAAATCGCAATTTACTACTATCCTCCAAAGCGCGAGTAGATACCAAGCCCCAATTAGAAATTACCGCCGATAACGTCAAATGCGCTCACGGTGCAACTGTGAGTCAGTTAGAAGATGATGAAATCTTCTATTTACAAAGCCGAGGAATTGATGAAAGTGCAGCACGTAATTTATTAATTAACGCCTTTGCCGCCGAAATCATCAACAAAGTTACTGTTTCTTCTCTTAGAGACATATTGCTAAACATAGTCACTAGCTTTAAGTCCCTAAAAAATGAATAAAAAAGTCTGAATTTTGAAGTCTGAAGTCTGAAAAAATTTGCAGCATGAACAATGAAAGCTGAAAATCCGAAGGGTAAAAACTTAAGGACAAAATTTATACATTTCACACTTCATACTTCATACTTCATACTTCATACTTCACACTTCATACTTTTTCTTAACCAATGACTTTTACAGCTACCAAAACCCTCGCCGATAAAGTCCGCGCTGACTTCCCAATATTACATCAGGAAGTCAACGGTAAACCCTTGGTTTATCTCGATAATGCGGCGACATCGCAAAAACCTTTGCTGGTATTAAATGCTCTGCAAAATTATTATGAGCAGTACAATGCCAATGTACATCGTGGCGCTCATACCTTGAGTGCAAAAGCGACAGATGCCTACGAAGCAACACGCGATAAAATTGCCAAATTTATTAATGCTGCATCTCGTCAAGAAATTGTTTACACCCGCAACGCCAGCGAAGCAATTAACTTAGTTGCTTACAGTTGGGGAATGAATAATTTACATCCAGGCGATGAAATTATTCTGTCGGTGATGGAACACCACAGTAATATTGTACCTTGGCAATTTGTGGCACAAAAAACGGGTGCAGTTCTCAAATTTGTTGGACTAACACCAGAAGAAACCTTTGATTTAGAACAGTTTAAACAACTGATTTCTGAGAAAACAAAACTGGTGTCAATTGTTCATGTTTCTAACACTTTGGGTTGTATAAACCCAGTGAAAGAAATTGCTGATATTACTCACAGATACGGCGCGAAATTCTTAGTTGATGCTTGTCAAAGTGTGCCTCATATGCCTGTGGATGTGCAGGAAATAGGCTGTGATTGGTTAGTGGCTTCAGGACATAAAATGTGCGCTCCCACTGGCATCGGCTTTTTATATGGCAAGCTGGAATTGTTAGAAGCAATGCCACCATTTTTTGGCGGTGGTGAAATGATTGCCGAGGTATATTTAGATCATTCTACTTATGCCGAATTACCCCATAAATTTGAAGCCGGAACACCTGCTATTGGAGAAGCGATCGCCCTCGGTGCTGCGATAGACTATCTATCAAGTATTGGTATGGATAAAATTCATGCCTACGAAGCCGAATTAACCGCTTATTTATTCCAACAATTAGCGAAAATTCCCCAAATTCGGATTTATGGCCCCAAACCCGATGCGAATGGAGAAGGGAGAGCCGCGTTAGCAGCATTCACAGCCGCAGAAGTCCACCCGAACGACTTATCTACATTATTAGATCAAGAAGGCGTTGCCATCCGTTCTGGACATCATTGCACCCAACCATTACACCGCTATTTAGATTTGCCAGGAACTGCAAGGGTAAGTTTTTCTTTCTACAATACTCGTGAAGAAATTGATGTTTTTATCAAAGCATTGAAGGAAACTCTTGACTTTTTTGCAGGGATTTTCGGTTAAAAGTTACACATATTTTCAGCATAATTGTGTCAACTATTAGTCTCAAGGCTAAATAATTGGCACAATTTGTTTATGTGTACCTTGAGAAATGTGAAATTGTATAACTACATTTGTAATAAATAAAAACATATTAGTAAGTAATATTACACTTTTGTTGATTACAGCCAAGGTTATGAATTAGGTTGTTATAGTCTTTTGAAGATTAAGCCTAACATCTACCGTCAAGCGATCGCTACTTATGATTAAACAACGCAACTTTCGTACTATCGAAACGAACGGAGTTCGTTTAAATATAGTAGTTGAGGGACAAGGCCCTTTGGTAATTTTGCTGCATGGATGGCCGCAGTGTTGGTATCTCTGGCGGAATCAAATTGATTCCCTTGTAGCAGCAGGCTTTCAAGTGGCTGTGCCAAATCAAAGAGGATACGACGGTAGTGATGCGCCACAGGAGATTGAAGCTTACGACATCCTCAACTTAACAGCCGATGTTGCCGGAATTGCTGATGCTCTTGGCTACGAAAAGTTTATCGTTGTGGGTCATGATTGGGGTGCGATCGTAGCTTGGCATACCGCACTGTTATATGAAGAACGAGTGAATGCTGTTGTTGGTATGAGTGTACCTTACTTCCGTGTACCTATAGGTGCATTAACCAAGCAAGAGAATTTTGGCGACAAATTTTGGTACATGGTATATTTTCAACAGCCGGGAGTTGCCGAAGCTGAATTAGAAAAAGACATCCGCCGTTCTCTACGTATGATGCATTACAGTGGCAGTGGTTCCGCGCCTGACGGACTTTTCTTAGAACCAAAACCCGCCACTGCTGGCTTTCTAGACGGAATGATTGATACTGAAGAGTTACCAAAAGGTATGACTCAAGAAGATGCAGACTATTATTATGAACAATACAAAAACAGTGGCTTTCGTGGCAATCTGAACTGGTATCGTAATCTCGACCGGAATGTGGAAATTACACCGCAATTAGAAGGGAAAAAGATATCTCAACCAGCACTATTTATATGTGGTGAAAAAGACTTAGTATTAAAGTTTCCAGGTATGAGTCTAGATGGAATGGCCAAGATGGTTCCTAACTTGAAAGCACAAGTGATAGTTCCTGATGCTGGTCATTGGGTTCCCACAGAAAGTCCAGAAAAAGTTAGCGCAGCACTGCTTTCTTTTCTCAAGGACTTTGCTAACTAATATTCTGATAGCGTTTCCCAGTCTAATGAATTACACACTAATTTATTCAAAGTAATAATCGTAGTAGCGCGACAAGGCTACTTCAGTTTTACTAGATGTCAACCCTATGTGTTAACCTAGTAGAGTTGTCTAAATTCCGCACATCCAGGAGTTCGGGTGTTTTCTGATGAAAATCCACCTGGGTGGAGGTTTAACCCGAATAGGAGTTAAAAATATATGCCAGTCGTTTCATTGGCTCAAATGATGGAGTCAGGGGTTCACTTTGGGCATCAGACCCGTCGCTGGAACCCAAAAATGTCCCCGTACATTTATACTGCCCGCAACGGTGTACATATTATCGACTTGGTGCAAACAGCCCAGTTGATGGATAATGCGTACAACTATATGAGAACCCAAGCGGAGCAAGGGAAAAAATTCTTGTTTGTCGGCACAAAACGCCAAGCAGCCGGAATTATTGCTCAAGAAGCATCTCGTTGTGGCGCTCACTACATTAACCAGCGTTGGTTGGGTGGAATGCTCACCAACTGGGCAACCATCAAAACCAGAGTAGACCGCCTCAAAGACTTAGAACGCCGCGAAGAAAGTGGCGCATTGGATTTATTACCCAAAAAAGAAGCTTCGATGCTGCGCCGAGAAATGGCCAAGCTGCAAAAGTATTTGGGTGGGATTAAAACCATGCGGAAAGTTCCTGATGTGGTAGTAATTGTTGACCAACGCCGGGAATACAACGCAGTGCAAGAATGCCAAAAACTGTCAATTCCCATTGTGTCTATGTTGGATACCAACTGCGACCCTGATGTGGTTGATATTCCCATTCCAGCAAATGATGACGCTATTAGATCCATTAAGCTGATAGTTGGCAAATTGGCGGATGCGATTTATGAAGGCCGTCATGGTCAACTAGATGTAGAAGAAGAATACGAAGATTACGAAGGTGCTGAGGAAGATTACGATTACGACGAAAGTGATTACTCTGACTCATTAATTCCCGATGACGAAGACGAAGACGAATAAAGCATGAAGTTATGAAGTATGAAGTCTGAAATATAAAACTTCACACTTCATACTTCAGACTTCATACTTTCTTAGACTTCAGACTTTCCTCACTTCTGAGTAAGATAGAAATACTCAACGCCCGTAAGCGATAAAAACTCTAGGTCAAGTTAGGAATTGAGGCAACATGGCGGAAATATCTGCAAAACTCGTCCAAGAGCTACGCCAAAAAACTGGTGCCGGCATGATGGACTGCAAAAAGGCGCTAAAAGAAACTGATGGCGACATTGAACAAGCGATAGATTGGTTACGGAAAAAGGGCATCGCTTCTGCGGGTAAAAAAAGCGATCGCATCGCAGCTGAAGGTCTAGTAGAAACCTACATTCAGCCAGGCGGCAAAGTAGGCGTACTGATAGAAGTTAACTGCCAAACTGATTTCGTTGCCCGAAATGAGGCTTTTAAATCTCTGGTGAAGAACTTAGCGCAGCAAGCTGCAACTGCTGATACTATTGAGTCTTTGCTGGCTCAACCTTATATCGAAGATAACAGCATTACAGTAGATGAATTCATCAAGCAAAACATTGCTAACCTTGGTGAAAACATCCAAGTACGCCGCTTTGTCAACTTTGCCGTAGCAGACGGTACAACAGGACTAGTAGACAGCTACATCCACACTGGTGGTCGTGTTGGTGTACTAGTTGAAATCAAATCTGCTTCCGAGGCAGCTGCTGGTAATGAAGAATTTCAAGCTTTGGCGCGAAATGCGGCAATGCAAGTTGCCGCTTGCCCCAACGTTGAGTATGTCAGCGTAGACCAAATCCCAGCCGAAGTTGTCCAAAAAGAAAAGAACATCGAAATGGGCAAAGAAGATTTGGCAAATAAACCTGAGAACATCAGAGAAAAGATTGTTCAAGGACGGATTGAGAAACGTCTCAAAGAAATGACTTTGCTAGATCAGCCTTATATCCGCGACCAAAGTATTTCTGTAGAAGAACTGGTCAAGCAAGTTAAGGCGAAAGTCGGTGAAGAGGTTCAAGTCAACCGCTTTGTGCGCTACATCCTAGGCGAAGGTATTGAGAAGCAAGAAAGTAACTTTGCTGAAGAAGTTGCGGCTCAAATAGGAGCTAAGTAATTTGGTTGGTAGTCATTGGTCATAGGCTAATGACTAAGGGCAAATGACAAATGACTTTTTGAAGACAGGTCAGTTACACTAAGCAGCTGACCTGTATTTTATTATTAATAGATAAGTGCGTACATTTGTACCAAAATCAGTTAGATGCCAATTGCACAACTGATTTAAACAAGCTAGACGAAAAGAGCGATTCTCAATCCAAAATTTAAAATCTAAAATCGGATGATGGGCAATTAAAAAAAGATATGGCGAGAGCAATTGAGCGAATTGATCGGGATTTGGCAATGCTGGAAGATGCGATACGGGCGATCGCAGCAGAACTTCAAAGTGCTTATACTATTTATCTCACCCTCTTAGGTGAAGCTGTGCGGAAGCAGTTGATTCTAGCAAGTTACCACCTGTGTACTCAGGGGTATCCCGAAAGCTTCTTAAAATTGTCACTGAATCAACGCCAGAAATTACAACAAGCCATTCGCAAACTAGGTAAACAGGTATCTCAACAATTACTTGTTCCGGTTAATGGCGAAGTAGCAGAAGTTAAAGCTGATGTAGAACCACCTCACTCAGCTTCCCCAAGCACAGAAGCGGAAGCAGACAAACAAGCCATTGCTCAAGAAGATTCAGGACTGCAAAACCCTGATTCATCAAATCCTCTGGAACTGGCAAAATGGCAAAATCGCTTGGAAGAAATCACACAGCAAGCCCTCAAAAAAGTTTCTCATGATGCGAATGTCATAGTACAGCAAGCCGGCATCTTACCTAAAAAAATACCAGAGCCAATTTTAGAAGCCGCCGCCGCCGCCTCAGAAGCCGCCGCCGAAATTATGCCAGGGCCGCCAAATCTTTTAAACTTGGTCATTGAAATTGAAAATGAGCAAGATGACGAAGAATCGAGCTTGACACAAATCATGGCAATTAACTTGCGACTGGGAGAAATCGAATTTGCTGATGTGAACCTAGCCTCCAGCCGCAAGCAAATTCGGAATATCTTAGTACAACTCCAAAAACTAGGACGGGAGTATCAAAAAAAGCAACGGGAACGTGCCATTGCCGAAGCCGAAGCAGCTTGGCGCGCAAGTTGGTATGAGGATTAGTCCATGACTAATGACACACCAGATTGGATACGCTTACATAAAGCCTTGGCAATAGAAGCAGACAATGGCTTTACAGACTTGATGGGCAGACAATACCGCTTTAGTGAATTTCTCAGCTTGACTTTTGGGAAATTCCCGATGGCTTTGCCTGCGCTGGAGCGTCGTCGCTGGCAAGAATTAGCATCAAAATTTGCCAGCTATCCCAATTTGGCAGTCAAAGAAAGACAACATTTAATTGCTACAACTCGTCGGTATCTTGACCAACTGCAAAAGCAACTAGAAGATCCAGAAGAGCAGGAAAGTAAGATAGCAGGGGAGCAAGGGAGAAGTTATAAATCTAAAGTTCCCAAGGCTACGCCTGTTGTGAATGAGGTCAGCCGGAGATTAGCCCCGAAAATTGACCAAAAACTCAGCGATTTACCAGAAATAGGTATCCGTAAAGCCGACAAATTAGCAGCTTTAGGTTTGTATACTGTACGGGATTTGCTGTTTTACTATCCTCGTGACCATATTGACTATGCGCGACAAGTAAATATCCGCGAGTTGCAGGCAGGTGAGACAGTGACTATTGTGGCTAGTGTCAAGCGTTGTAATTGCTTTACTAGTCCAAAAAATCAAAAATTATCGATTTTAGAACTGATACTCAAAGATAATACCGGACAAATTAAAGTTGGTCGCTTTTCGGCGGGGGCGCGGTTTACTAGCCGTGGTTGGCAAGAAAGTATGAAACGCCGCTATCCGGTGGGGAGTGTGGTAGCCGCTTGTGGGTTGGTGAAAGAAAGTAAATACGGTTTGACACTGGATAACCCAGAACTAGAAGTTTTAGCCCATCCGGGAGATACTATTGAGTCGTTGACTATTGGGCGGGTAGTGCCGATTTATGCCCTAACTGAGGGTGTGATGGCGAATATGGTGCGTCAAGCGGTGATTGCTGCTTTACCTGCGGCGGCGGCGATTAAAGACCCTCTACCCAAAGGTTTGCGGGAAAAGTATAATTTGATGGAATTGAAAGATGCGATCGCTAATATTCACTTTCCCTCGGATAGCGATACTTTACAAGCTGCCCGTCGTCGTCTTGTTTTTGACGAATTTTTCTACCTGCAACTCGGTTTACTCCAACGTCAGCAACAAGCCAAAGCCATTCAAACTAGTGCTATTCTTGCGCCTAAAGGTCAGTTAATTGAAAAATTCTCCGAAATTTTACCTTTTCAACTAACTGGCGCACAGCAAAGAGTTCTGAATGATATTTTGAATGACTTGCAAAAAACCACGCCGATGAATCGTTTGGTACAGGGTGATGTCGGTTCCGGTAAAACAGTCGTGGCTGTGGTAGCAATTTTAGCCGCGATTCAATCTGGCTACCAAGCAGCATTGATGGCTCCGACAGAAGTCTTGGCAGAACAACATTACCGCAAGTTAGTTAGCTGGTTTAATTTATTACATTTACCAGTGGAATTACTCACAGGTTCCACCAGGACAGCTAAACGGCGAGAAATTCACGCACTGCTAGAAACAGGGCAATTGCCTTTATTAGTGGGAACTCACGCCTTAATTCAAGACCCCGTAAACTTTCATCGCTTGGGGTTGGTGGTAATAGATGAACAACATCGCTTTGGCGTGAAGCAACGAGCGCTCTTACAACAAAAAGGCGAACAACCCCATGTATTAACGATGACCGCCACTCCTATTCCTCGGACATTAGCATTGACAATTCACGGCGATTTGGATGTTAGCCAAATTGATGAATTACCACCCGGAAGGCAGAAAATTCAAACCACGGCATTAACTAGCCAGCAGCGCAGTCATGCTTATGACCTCATTCGCCGGGAAGTTGCTCAAGGTCGGCAAACTTATGTAGTGTTGCCTTTGGTAGAAGAATCTGAGAAATTAGACTTGCGATCGGCTGTAGAAGAGCATCAAAAGTTACAAGAAAGCGTATTTCCCGAATTTCAAGTCGGGTTGCTGCACGGGCGGATGAGTTCAGCCGAAAAAGACGAAGCAATTACCAAATTCCGGGATAATCAAACGCAGATTTTAGTATCTACAACTGTGGTTGAAGTGGGAGTTGATGTACCTAATGCTACAGTTATGCTCATTGAAAATGCAGAGCGGTTTGGCTTATCGCAACTCCATCAATTGCGCGGGCGTGTTGGGCGGGGTGCGGCGCAGTCTTTCTGTCTATTGATGAGTAGTTCTCGAAGTCCTGATGCTCAACAACGGCTGAAGGTATTAGAACAGTCTCAGGATGGCTTTTTCATTTCGGAGATGGATATGCGTTTTCGCGGCCCTGGGGAAGTGTTGGGAACCAGACAGTCGGGCGTGCCAGATTTTACTTTAGCCAGTTTGGTTGAAGACGAGGAAGTTCTGCTGTTAGCACGGCAAGCAGCAGAGAAGGTGATAGAGATAGATGTGACGCTAGAGCGTTGGTATGGGATGAAGCAAGAGTTGAATTATCGGTATGAACGGTTGATGGGGGGCGCAATTTTAACTTGAATTTATTTCACGCAGAGGAATTAGTGCCTGTTTGGGATATCTTGCTTATAAGCAAGAAACCTCCTAATAGGCTAGCGATATCCAAACTTTGGCATTAATTTATCAGAATGCTGGAGATGCAGCAACAGTAAGCGAATGCTCTCTGACTTAGTGCGATCGCAAGCTGCTATGCTCTCAATACAATTACTAAACAAGACATTCATTATTGGATGGTTCACTGGTTGTTACTATATTGCACCCAACTGAGAACCGCCATACTCAGTTTAAAAGTCTCCCAATCATCAATCTTACTGCGATTGGCAACTAAGCAACTTCCCCCACCATTTTCAGCACAGACATACTGACCATTATGAGCTTTCAAAGCAATCTTGCCATCGCCCAGATCAATCAGTTTAAAAGTCTCCCAATCATTAATCTTACCGCGATTGGCAGCTAACCACCTTCCCCCACCATTTTCAGCACAAACATACTGACCATTATGAGCTTGCAATGCAATCTTGCCATTGCCCAGATCAATCAGTTTAAAAGTCTCCCAATCATTAATCTGACTACCATTAGCAACTAACCACCTTCCCTCAGAATTTTCAGCACAGACATACTGACCATTATGAGCTTGCAAGGCAATTTTACGGTCAGGTTTAACTACAGGTTCAACTCCAGTAAACCAATCAGAATCAAGGTCTTTAAAAAGATTATCCTGCTCTTCATTATCCGGGGGGTAGGTTTCGAGTCGCTCATATTCGATAGAATTATGAGCGATTTGAAGTTGCTGCTTAACGTGTTTTTCTTCGTCACAGCAAATCGTAATTTCAACGTTTGTATGCGTCCCAGCAAACGAGTGATTGTCAGTTTTGACTGTAATTTTGTAATGATGAGTTTTCGCCATAAAATCAAGTCCTCTGCAAATAGTTAAAATAATTTTCAACTTATTTAAATCTGACTTTTTACAGGGCTTGAGAACAACTCAAAATGGCATTTTCCAGTTCCTGTGAAAAATCAGAGCTATTGATAGATTCCAACGATGGAGTTTAGCAATAATTTTTGAGGAACTTGTGAGCAAATACAAGGTAATAAATTGCATTCACGGCGTTGCTGATTGATGGGCAATACAGTTCAGTTAAGGCAACAACTTAGACTGGTGTAGGTTGGGTGGAGGAACGGAACCCAACATTCACGCATACTTTGTTGGGTTACGCTATCGCTACACCCAACCTACTATTCTCTTAATTGAACCTTATTGGATTAATGGGATGAATTTTGTCGGGCTACGCCCCGCTAATGCTAACACGCAAAGAGCAAGAGTTTTAAGAGTAGAATTTTATGATTTCATCCCATATGTATGCAACACCGCATTCACCTATGCAGTAGTAATTGGTGTAATGTGGGTTGAACAGGTTTTGTGTCAATTCTGCTTTTGCTGTTGGCTATGTTCTCGTAATTGTTGCAATAGCTTTTCTTGTGCAGCATTGAGAGTAGGTGAAGGAATAGGTTGAGGTTCTTTTTCGATACTTTTGATGGTAGTGGTTGCCGGATTAATAGTGTTAGTTGATTCGGTTGCAAGAGGGCTAGGAAATACTACATTTGGTTTTTGAGATGCTAGTTTAAGAGTATCTAAAGTTGCGGCAAATTCTACTTGTTGCTGCATTTGTTGTGTGGAAGAAACTAAACCACTCAAGCCATTGACTAATTGTCGGAGATTTTGTCTAAAAGCGGGATCACCTGTTAATTCATCTAAATCGGAGGTAATTTTTTGAGTATTTTCAAAAGTTACACGGGCGGAGTCTAGAGTTTGTTGTAATAGTAAGGCGTTTTTCGGGTCACTTAAGGTTTGGGTAGCGTTGCGTAAGTTAGCTGAAGCTTGGGCGGCATTTGCTGATAGGGTTTCTAAATTTTTAATGACTTCGCCTTGAGTTAAACGATTGAGCGATGGTGATAAAGTACTAAAGGCAACACGTAATTGATTGCTAGTTTCAGTAATATTATTTAACGCACTAACTAAGGATGAACGATTATTAGTAACTAGCTCATCTAAGTTAGTTAATAAGCGATTTGCTGTGTTAGCGGTGGCTCCAAATTGCTGTGCTGTTGCACCAAATTGACTGGCAGTTACTCCTAATTGATTGGCTGTTTTTGTCGTAGTTGTAGTCAACTGAGTAGTGGCTCGTTGCACAGAATTAGCTGTGGCAGCAAATGTCCCTACTTGTCCTTGAAAGCTTTTACTTAAACCTCGCAAATCTTGGCTGAGTAATGCAACGCTGGTGGCGGCGGCGGAAGAACTTTCTAAAAGTCGATTAACTCTTTGATAAAATTTTGGGTCGTTGTATAAGTTAGATAATTCTGTGGTGCTGCGAATTAAGTCATCAATACTAATACCAATTTGACCTTTTAACCGCGAACCACTACAAACGATGATGCTAGGGTCGCAATTTTTATCTAAAGGTCTAGCTTTGACTTGGGCAACTAATGTTGTTTTCGGTCTGATATCAATAATACTTTCACTAATCAATCCACTTTGGTTAGCTTCCACAATAACATCGCCAGGAATTATTAAGTCAGAAGGGCTAATTTCAACTTCCACTTCGATCGCATTAGCTCTTGGCCTAATCTCAGAAATTCTACCAACTTTTACGCCACGATAACGAACTGTTGCACCTCTTTGCATTCCGCCAGCATTAGCAAATTCAACAATGAATTTATAAGAGTTGCGTCCAGCATTCACTCCATTCAACCACAGCAAAATCACTGCGAAAGAACCAAGCCCCAGCAAGATTAATAATCCTACGGAACCTTCTCTGAGTGTTCGTCGAGATGTGACGCGGTTTGTAATAAAATCTCGCATTTTTTATCCACCACCTAACCAACAACCTGAATCGGCCCTTGCACATTCCCACTCATAAATTGTCTAATTAATGGGTGGTCAGTGCTATCCAATTCATCAACTGTACCTTGCCACTGCACTCTACCTTGATAGAGAAACACTAGTCTATCAGCTGTGCGGCGTATGGTGCTATCTTGATGGGTGACAATGGCATAGGTGCTACAGACTCCTTGCGTACATTGGAGGGAACGAATTAAATCTTCAATGACAGTAGAAGCAATGGGGTCAAGTCCGGCGGTTGGTTCATCATATAGTAAAACTTCTGGCCCTTCTTTGGGATTTTCTGGGTTAGACATAATTGCACGGGCAAAACTTACTCGTTTACGCATCCCGCCTGAAAGCTCCGAGGGGTAGAGATGGCTAATTCCAGGTAAGCCAACCATGTCTAATTTTTCTTTGACTAGTTCTCGAATTTGCGATCGCGGTAATTTGGAATTTTGATACAGTAAAAATCCCACGTTCTCTTCTACTGTCAACGAATCAAATAACGCTGCTTGTTGAAATACCATACCAATACCAACAGCATCACCACCATCTTCTATCAACCCTTCTCTTCTGATTCCTTGTACATAGATTTCACCATCGTCAGGGTTGGTTAACCCCGCTATTACTCTCAAAATTGTTGATTTTCCAGTACCAGAAGGGCCGATAATTCCTAGTGCTTCTCCTCGGTAAATGGTCAAATCGATATTATCTAAAACCTTATTGCTGCCAAAAGCCTTAGAAACGCCTTTTAGTTCAATTAATGGTTCTGTCATTGGTCATTAGTCAATAGTCAAGGGTCAATAGAATTATGAACTCATCACTCTTAACTCAGCACTCTAACGTCATAGTTATTGGTAGCGGTATTGGTGGTTTATGCGCTGCGGCGTTACTTGCGCGTTATGGCAAGCAGGTAACTGTATGTGAAAGTCATACAATTCCTGGAGGTGCAGCCCATAGTTTTAGACGACAAGGATGGGAATTTGATTCTGGCCCCTCTTTTTATTGTGGACTCTCAGGCAGCTTGAGTTTAAACCCTCTCAAACAAGTTCTAGATGTTTTAGGGGAATCTCTTCAAGTTATAGCTTACGATCCTTTAGGACATTACCATTTTCCCGAAGCTAGTGTGGCTGTTTATAGCAATTCTCCAAAATACTATCAGGAGATAGCAAAAGTTACACCTCAAGGCGCGCAAGAACTTCAACGTTTTGCCCAACGGTTGCTGGGTTTATACGAAGCAATGAAAGGTATTCCCACACTAGCTTTACGCTCAGACTGGCAGGTAATGTTGATGTTGCTGAATTATTTGCCATCTTTAGGAAAAATGCTACCTTACCTGCCCTTGGTGCAATCTTCTGTAGGTAGTGTGATGGATGCCACAGTCAAAGACCCTTGGGTACGCAGACTAATAGATTTAGAGTGTTTTCTGCTGTCTGGGTTAAAAGCCCACGGAACCATTGCGCCTGAAGTGGCTTTTATGTTGGGTGAACGTTCTCGGGCTGGGGTTGAATATCCTGTGGGTGGTAGTGCGGCAATTGTTAAGGCTTTAGTGCGGGGTTTAGAACGTTGGGGTGGCAAGTTACGTTTAGGCTGTCATGTTGAACAAATTTTGGTGGAGTCTGGTAAAGCTGTTGGGGTGAGGTTGAAAAATGGGGAAATTTTGCCAGCATCTATTGTGATTTCTAACGCGACAATTTGGGACACCTACACTCAGCTTTTGCGTCCTGAAGATTTACCGACAAATTACCGTCAAACGGCATTGCAGACACCTGCTGTTGATAGCTTTATACATTTGCATTTAGGCATTAAAGCCGATGGGTTAGAAGATTTAACAGGGCATCATGTAGTAGTTCATGATTCCAATCAAGATATTACCACCCCAGGAAATACTTGCATGATATCTATACCTAGCGTGTGGGATGCAACGCTCGCACCAGTAGGACATCATGTAGTTCATGTTTATACCCTTGAGCCTTTTGCTGGCTGGGAACGCAACGATAATTATGAACAGCACAAAAAAGCCAAAGCCCAATCTTTATATCGCGCTTTGGAAAAGATTATCCCGGATATTCGAGAACGGGTGGTGTTGGAACTTATCGGTACACCACTAACCCATGCTGATTATCTCAGGCGGCATCAAGGAACTTATGGCCCTGCCATTGCTGCGGGTAAGGGGATGTTTCCGAGTACACACACACCAATTAGGGATTTATATCGGGTTGGCGATAGCACTATGCCCGGTATTGGTGTGCCAGCAGTTGCCGCTTCTGCTATTTTATGCGCGAATAGTTTGGTAGAGCGATCGCAAACAATAGAATTATTGAAACAGGGTGTAGGGGAAGAGCGTTGATTTTTCAGTATGATTAGTTGGTATTTAATTCTTTCCCTTACACCCCTACACTCTTACCCCCTCACACCCCTTATTTAAGAATGAGGTTCGCCCAACATCACAATTGAGCATTTCAACTCTTTAAGTATTTGGGTGGTAACTTGACTAACTGATAAACCACCTGCTGTGCGATAGCGGACAGAACGCAACACCGCTAAATCAAATCCTTGGGACTCTCTAATAATAGTTCTCGCAATATCATCGCCTTTAACAGTTTGGATATTGGTTGTCACCTGCAACTGACTTTTAGCGGCGATATCAGATATTTGTGAGGTGAATTTTTGGACTAAAGCTAGGGGAGTTTTGCGATCGCTTACGTGTAACAATACCACCTCTGCTTGATTAACATCAGCTAAAATTTGAGCAAAGCGCACTGCACCTATTGTTTGCCTTGTTAAATCCCCCACAGGTACAAGAATTCTTTGTATTGTTGTGGGACTACTCAAAAGTCGTGTAACCGCAACTGGACAGTGGGAAGACCAAAAAACACTATCAATTACACTCCCAAACACACGAGCGCGGAAACCCGTAGTCTGTGACCAACCCATGACAATTAAATTAGCATTGCGTTCGCGGCTAGCGCGACTAATACCCAAAGCGGCATCATCATCAATGCGAATTGCAGGTGCAACTTCCACATCAAATTCTTGACTAATTTCTTGAGCTAACTTCAACCTTTTTTGGCTTTGCTCAAGCCCCGTAATCACCTGGGGATCATCCATTTGAATTGAAGCTTTAGTAATAGCTAATGGCACAATTTGTCCAGACTCGTGACGTGCTAAAAGTGCTGCCATTTCTATTAGATATCGCTGGGTTTGGGGATTATAGATTGGAACCAAAACAGTGAATGGCTCTTGTAACTCTAAATGCTGAATATCAGAATTATCCCACCAATTTGTCAGACTATCTGTGGCAAAATCTGGCTCTGTTTGCTGTAAAGCAGTAGCAAACCTAGCTGTAATTACAGGCCCTAAAATAGCAGTTACCAGCATCAGCAAAATTATACTATTTAATACTCCTTCATTGATTAATCTTTGTCCTGCCGGGTTAACAGTTTGATAAGCGACTAATGCTGCTGCTAATGTAGCTGCCACCTGTGGTAAAGACAAAGACCACATTGTTAGCAATTCTGGTGTGTTGTAGCGATAAATTAATTTAGCTAAAAATGCAGCTATAAATTTACTCCCAATCAAAGCCCCTACAATTGCCACCGCTAACCAAACAGAACTGAGTGTCTTTAAAAATGCGGGAATATTAATCAATAATCCCATATCTACAAAGAAACATGGGATAAATAACACACTCCCAATAAACTCGATTTTTTCTTTAACTGGGCTACGTCCTAAAACATCATTAACTGCTAAACCTGCTAAAAATGCCCCGACAATTTTTTCAACCCCAATTACTTGCGCCCCGACCGAGGCTAAAAATAATGCCAGTAAGATAAACAAAAATTGATTACTCTGTTCATCCCCAGTACGTTTAAAAAATTCTTTACCAGCCCTGTCAAAACCAAACAATACAACTACAGAATAAATTGCCAGTCCACCCAACAACGTAGCTAAACTAAGTGGCGAAAATTCTCCTTTGTGAATTCCCACACAAATTGCCAAAACTAGCAAAGCACCTGTATCAGTAAAAATTGTGGCTCCAATAGTAACCGTTACCGCCTCATTAGTCACAACTCCTAAACGGCTGACAATGGGGTAAGCTAACAGAGTATGAGATGCTAGTAAAGAGCCAATTAAAAAAGAAGCATTCCAACCAAAGTTAAATAAACGCCCGACAGCAATTCCGGCAATTAACGGGACTAAAAAAGTTAAACTGCCAAAGCCCATTGAGCGGTATTTTGTTTTGCGAAATTGGTCTAAATCTATTTCTAACCCTGCAACAAACATCAAATAAATTTTGCCAATCTCCGAAAGCAGACTGATAGTTTCCGATTCAGAATTGAGGAGTTTGAGTCCATTTTGTCCTAGGATGACACCTGCTACTAATAAACCTACTAATCCTGGTAACTTAATCCGTTCAAATATTGGCGGTATAGTAAAAATTACTATTAGAAGAATAGTAAATTGGATGATCGGGCTGCTAACAAAAGATTCAAGTGACATTTGTAATCAATAAAAAGGTATCTTAGTCAATTAAGAATTTATTTTTTGCCCTTTGGATTTGCACAAAAAATAAATTTATTTATTTTCGGTCTTAACATTTTTACCTTAAGCATAATTTTTAAACATCTATACAAGGATATAGTGACAAATTATTCTAAATATATAATTAATAAAAATAGGGAAGTAAATTACCTTACCTCCCCTAAAACTTTGCTTTAATTTATGCACAAAGCCTGAGTTTTACTGCCAAACGTAAATCAAGATAAACAAAACAATCCAGATGACATCGACAAAGTGCCAAAACAGTGAAGTGGCATTTACACCAAAGTGTCCTGAGTCGTAGTTACCAGGAATGAAAGAGCGAATCAAAATAATCAATTGCAACAAGATACCAGTGAAAACGTGCAAACCGTGGAAACCTGTTAACAAATAGAACATCCCGCCAAATGTGCCAGTGGTGAAACCAAAAGCCAAGTGACTCCATTCAATTGCTTGTCCTACCAAGAAGTAGCTACCCATTGCCATTGTGGCTAAGAGAAACAAGCGAAAACCAAACAGGTTGTGACGTTGCAGAGCGCGTTCTGCTAAATAAATCACAAAGCTACTAGCAACCAAAACAACGGTATTGATAGCAGGATCTTTCACTTCTAATCCTTCAACACCAGCTGGTAGCCAATTAGGAATAGTGAGCTTGTAGACAATATAACCAGCGAAAAAGCTCAAGAAAATGACACTTTCCGACAATAAGAAGACAATGAAGCCAAACATCTTATTGCCTTCTTCATCATGCCCATGCTCACCAGAATGATGAGAGTGATTTTTCAACTCTTCTGAAACGATATAGCTGTCCATTGGTAAAATTTTGAATTGTGTATACTCCGCGTAACTTTGCGTTTACCTTAGCGTCCCTCTGCGTTGAATTACTTTTTGTCTCACGCAGAGAAGAGCGCAGGAGTAAAGCCTAAAATGTTACGGATGTTGGCTGTGAGTCTCTGCTACTAGAGGTTCTGATTTGCCGTAACCGTAAGGTTCCGAAATAACAACCGGAATTTCTTCAAAGTTTTCAACAGGTGGTGGAGAAGAAACCAACCACTCTAAACCAATTGCCCGCCAAGGATTACCCGGTGCTTTTTCACCTTGCATCCAAGAAATCACCATGTTGAAGATGAAGGGCAAAGTAGACATACCTAACAAGAATGCACCCAGACTAGCAATGATGTTCCAATATTCGTATTCTGGTGCGTAGGAAGACACCCGCCGCAACATACCTTGCAAGCCTAAGGGGTGCATGGGGAAGAAGTTGAGGTTAGTACCAATGAAAGATAACCAGAAATGCAACTTACCCCAACCTTCGTAGTACATCCGCCCGGTCATTTTGGGGAACCAGTGATAAATAGCGGCATACAAGCCCATTGTCACTGTGCCAAACAAAACGTAGTGGAAGTGTCCCACGACAAAATAAGTATTGTTAACGTGAACATCCACAGGTACAGAAGACAGCATGATGCCTGTGATGCCTGCAAATACAAACAAAATTAATCCACCAAGGGCAAATAACATGGCTGTATTCAACCGCAATTTACCGCCCCAAATGGTTGCTACCCAAGCAAACACCTTAATGCCAGTTGGTACAGACACAAACATAGTTGTCAACATGAAAATTAACCGCATCCAACCAGGAGTGCCGCTAACATACATATGGTGTACCCAGACAATGGCACTAACTACGGCAATTAATAGTGATGAAATTGCCACTACTTTGTAGCCGAATAAAGGTTTGCGGGAGTAGACAGGGAAAATTTCGGAGAAGATGCCAAAAACTGGCAGAATAATCACATAAACAGCAGGGTGGGAGTAAAACCAGAAGTAATGCTGGAACATGACTGGGTTGCCGCCGTTGCTGGGGTTGAAAAAGCCAGTGCCAACGGTGAGGTCAAGTAGCAGCATGACTGCACCAGCTGTCAATGCCGGGAGTCCAAACAATTGAATGATTTGCGCGCTTAATACTGCCCAGACAAACAACGGCATTCTAAAGAAGGTCATGCCTGGGGCGCGCATTTTGACGATGGTGGTAACAAAGTTGACTGCCCCCATAATTGAGGAGACACCAGAAATTGCCACTGCCAATAACCACAGCACTTGACCATTAATCAAATTACCTGTGGGGTTTTGCAGGCTCACTGGCGGATAAGCCCACCAACCCGCCTGCGCTGGGCCACCAGGCACAAAGAAACTCCCCATTAACAAAATCCCGACGACAGGAACCATCCAAAAGGCGACGGCGTTAAGGCGGGGGAAAGCCATATCTCGCGCCCCTATCATTAGGGGTACAAGATAGTTAGCTAAACCAACGAGTGAGGGAAATGTCCACAAGAACAGCATGACTGTGCCGTGCATGGTGAACATTCCGTTATATACGGTGCGGTCTACTAAGTCGGCTTCGGGGGTGATGAGTTCTCCCCGCAGGATCATGGCAAAGATACCGCCGACGAGAAAGAAAATAAATGAGGTAACGAGGTATTGAATACCGATGACTTTGTGGTCGGTGCTGAAGCTGAAGTATTGCTTCCAGCCACCTGGGGTTTCGTGTTGAGGTTGCCCAACCGGCAGGCTGAGACTCTCAATAGGGATGTTAGTCATTGAGGAGTTTCCTTATGAGAAATAAGGGTGTGGGGGTGTAGGGTGTCAGGGTGTCAACCGGAGTAATTAACTAAGGGTGGGGCGGCAGGGACTACGGTATCCCAGCCATTTTTCACGGGTTCGCTAGCTGTTTCGGCGTATTCATTAACAGCTTGGTTTTTGGCAAAGAAGGGTTTGTGGGTGGCTACTTTGGCCAGCCATCGGTGATAGTCTTCGGGAGATTCAACAACTACGTTTGCCTGCATGGTGGCAAAGTAAGTGCCGCTATATTGAGAGTCGGTGAGGCGATATTCACCCTGGCGAATAGGTGTAAATTCAAAGTCGATGGTGTGGCTGGGGATAATGTCTTGTTTGAGGCGGAATGCAGGGATATAAAAGCCGTGCAGTACGTCTTCTGATTGCAGTGCTAAACGCACGCGGCGATCGCTTGGTAAATGCAGTTCGGTACTGGTAACATTTTTCTCAGGATAATGAAATACCCACGCCCACTGCTTGGCAATGACATCAATTTTTTCGACGGGTTCAGCCATAGCTTCATCTTTTGAGGCTGCATAAGCTGATTCCATACCCATTGGATTATGCAAATGCACTAGCTGGGAGGGGCCTTGAATGCCCATTTGCTCGTAAACTTGGGAGCTATAGCCAGCAATCCACAGTACTAACATAATGGGGATAGCTGTCCAGACAACTTCTAAAGCTACGTTACCCTCAATATGGGGGCCATCGCTAAGGTCGTTTTTCTTAGCACGATGGAAAATCACAGAATACACAATGGTGCTAGTTACACCCAGGAAGATAAACGCACCTAATGTAACTAAGAAGCTAATCAAATCATCAATTAAATGAGATTCGGCAGCTGCTTGAGGCGGTAGCCAGGAATAGGATTGTTTACCTATCCATATACTGGTGATGCTGATGGCGATCGCACCAGTAATTAATGTCAAAATGTTTAAAATCTTCTGGAGTTTCATGGTTTTGGTCAAGAGTCAATGGTCAATAGTCAATAGTCAAAATTAGTTACTTTGGACGTTTGACCCTGGACAGTTATTTGAGTATGGTGTTGAGGTCTTCACCCAATCGCAGTAAACTATCTGCGGTGTTGTGTACACCAAATTCGGCTGCTAGTTGCGCTCCTAATGTGCCGTGGAGGAACATCAAAAACATGATTGATACTCCCGCCAATAAATAGCTCCATTGCACTTCTACATCTGCGTCTTTACTCCAGGAGTAACGCTGCCAGCCTCGCCACATGGTCATGCCAACAAATAAACCAAGTAAAACTACACCACCAATGCCATGCCACAGCATTGTCTCCATTGCTTGCATTCCCCAAGCACTTTTGACTTCGGTGGGTGGAGTTGCTAGCAGCATTTCATAAAAGCCAGCCGCAACGGTGAAAAAAGTGATAATTGTTGAGCCAACCATGTTGTACCAACCGACATCAAAGAAGTTGGCTCGTTCAACAGTAATTGCCAAAAATTTGAACACCCATTTTTGGATGGGGAACAAAACACCAACAATATCAAAGGTGATGCCAATGATAAATAAACCGATGGTGAGATGCACTAAATTTGGGTGAATAGGCAGAGTGTAAGGTAGACCGTTAGCACCTAATTGCACGTTTAATTGGTTAATCAATTCTGAATTCATGGCAACATCCCATCCTTTACGGCTTCAACAACTGGTACTGTATGCAGTCCATATATCCACACCAATTCATCACCCAGAAATACTTGCACGCCAACTATTGCGACTAAAACAATTCCGGCGGCGATATAATGAATCGGCAATTTTTGGGGGTTGCGCGAACGAAGGACATAGCGCCACGCTGTAATGGCAGCGATGATGCCCGAAAGTGACCAGCCAATCAATGTATGAACATTTAGCACTGATTTTGCTACGTCGTAAGGTTTCGCTAAACCAGCTTCAAATTGCCCAAAGATGATTGCTACAAAAATTGCGATCGTAGCGACAAACATATTCCACCAACTCACTTCAAATAAGCGAGTTTTGCCAGTCAAAAAACCTACTAAATCACAAGCAAATGCAAACAATACCATCGCTATTACGAAGTGAACAACGATAGGATGTAGCGTATCTGGATATGGCAAATTATGGTCATTCAATGAGGTAAAAATGTCAAACATATTATTCTCCTGGACATTGTTACTACACCTGGGTCAAAGTTAAAGAATTAACAGACAAGACATAAAATCCCAACAAGCATTCATACCTGACTGGATGATGGTAAACTGCGTGGCGAATCCCATTAGTTCAGGTATTAGGTACTTTCTAGCTAAATTTGTTGAAGCTACTATTTATGGTTAATGATTGAGTTCAATTCATTTGTTCATGTTGATACTTTAGAACAACGATTTTGAATTTACCTCACAAAATCGTAGTTTTGAGTTTGAATGTTTGTACCTTATCTATTAGCTTAAGGATTTTTTTAGTAGTTGTCAAAAGAAAATAAGCTAAAGTTGCAAAATTAATGCTGCTAACAGAAAAAGTATTATGATGATGTAGCTTATCTACCTTTTATTTATCGCTATTACACATAAGAAAAGATTTGTATATGCAGTTTTGTACAGTTTGGAAATATGTATTTGTAGTTAAAATTACAAATCTTATGCAAGGATAAGTCGAATATTAACTAAAAATAAATTAATAGTATATTAAGATGAAATAAATCTGCAAAAGCTAAACGCAATTATCTAAACAATAGCTAAAACTTATAGCATTTTGATGCGAAAGAATATCAAATGCAGAGATACATAATTAGGGTTTCAGGACTTAGGCACAAAGTTTATCTGTAAAGACTAGTTTATTCACATCTTGCACCTAGCCTCAGCGAATGGAATTCGTAGCTATACAAACGCGCGTCCGCCCGCTTGGCGCACCACGGGGACTAAGGCAAAATCAAGGGTTTGGAACCCGCGCAGGCGGTGAGGGGGTCGCAGTCTTGGCGGTTCCCGTCGATTGCGTTAGCGCAGCGTAAAGCCTGACGGCATGGCTTCGCTTAGAGCGACGTTCGCGTAGTGTCTCCCTTTGGGAGAAGGAGCGTCACCCCCGAACCCGTTAGCACAGCGTTAGCGACGCAGGAGCGTCAGGGGTTTTGTCTGTGTAGCCGCGACTTCAGTCGCCCTCGTGCAAGAAATGAGTTTAGGGGTGTAAGGGTTTTGGATAAATAGACCCCTATACCCTTACACCCTATTTATAAAACCTAATTCTTTTGTCTAAGATGCGTAAGCTTCCATTGGGAGACAAGAACAGACGAAATTCCTGTCGCCAAAAGCAGCATCAATACGACCAACATTAGGCCAGAATTTTGCGTCCCTTGTCCAAGGTGCGGGGTAGGCGGCTTGTTCGCGGGAATAGGGATGAGTCCATTCACCAGCGATGAGACTTTCGGCGGTGTGGGGTGCGTTTTTCAAAAGATTATCTTCAATATCTGTTTTGCCTGATTCGATTTCGGCAATTTCTTGACGAATAGCAATCAAGGCATCACAAAAACGGTCTAATTCTGCTTTTGATTCGCTTTCTGTGGGTTCTACCATGATAGTTCCCGCCACAGGCCAAGAGACTGTCGGTGCATGGAAACCATAGTCCATTAACCGTTTAGCAACATCATCGATATCGATGTTGGCGGATTTTTTGAGCGATCGCAAATCTAAAATACATTCATGGGCAACTAAGTTATTTTTGCCTTTGTACAACACTGGATAGTAGTTTTCTAGTCGCTTGGCAATGTAGTTAGCATTGAGAATTGCCACTTTCGTAGCTTGGGTCAACCCAGCCGCCCCCATCATGGCAATATACATCCAAGAAATTACCAAGATGCTGGCACTACCCCAAGGTGCGGCGGCGACTGCGTTTGTTGAGTGCTGAGTGCTGAGTGCTGAGTGCTGAGTTTTATTGATGGGAACTACGGCGTGTCCTGGGAGGAAGGGTACAAGATGGGATGCGACACCAATTGGCCCCATCCCAGGGCCGCCGCCACCGTGAGGAATACAGAAAGTTTTGTGCAAATTCAAGTGACAAACATCTGCACCAATATCGCCGGGACGACACAACCCGACTTGGGCGTTCATATTTGCCCCATCCATGTATACTTGTCCACCGTGACGGTGTATCACTTCACAAATTTCTTGAATGGCTTCCTCAAATACACCGTGAGTTGAAGGATATGTCACCATCAACGCCGCCAGTTCACTACCATACTTTTCGGCTTTGGCTTTGAGGTCTGTTACATCAATATTACCATCAGCATCGCAGGCAACTGGTACAACCTTCATTCCACACATTACCGCACTGGCTGGGTTGGTTCCATGCGCGGATGTGGGAATTAAACAGATGTTGCGGTGTGCTTCGCCGCGACTAGCGTGATATTCGTGAATGACCAACAGTCCGGCGTATTCCCCTTGGGAACCGGCATTTGGTTGTAGAGAAATTCCCGCAAACCCAGTAATTTCCGCTAACCACGCTTCAAGTTGCTGGAAGAGAATTTGATAACCGCGTGTTTGTGATGGTGGTGCAAAGGGGTGTATCTTGCCAAATTCCTCCCAACTCACCGGAATCATTTCGGCGGTTGCGTTTAGTTTCATCGTACAAGAACCCAAAGGAATCATCGATGTTGTTAGGGATAAATCCTTGGTTTCTAGTTTGTGCAGATAACGCAACAACTCTGTTTCGGAGTGATAGCGGTTAAATACAGGATGGGTGAGGTAGCTGCTTTGACGGCGTGGCAAAATATCGGCAGAGGAATTGGTTAATTCTTCTATGGTGAAAGGTAATTCATCTTTAAGTGCGAAAATCTGCCACAAGTCAATTAAATCTGCTGCTGTAGTTGTTTCATCTAAAGAGATACCAACAGCAGTCTCATCAAAAATTCGTAAGTTGATATTCCTACCTTGGCAACCTGCAAGAATAGTTTCGAGGTTTTGTGTACCTAACTCTACGCGTAGCGTATCAAAGACATTTTCCGAACTAATTTTGTAACCCAGACGCTTTAAGCCTGCTGCCAAAATTACAGTTAACTGGTGAATATTTTCGGCAATATTCTTCAGTCCTTCTGGCCCATGATACACGGCGTACATACCCGCCATCACCGCCAGTAGTACCTGGGCGGTACAGATGTTACTGGTGGCTTTTTCTCTGCGGATGTGTTGTTCGCGGGTTTGCAGTGCTAGACGTAATGCAGGCTTACCGTTGACATCTTTGGATATACCGACAATGCGCCCTGGAACTTGGCGTTTATACTCTTCTTTGGTGGCAAAATACGCTGCATGAGGCCCCCCAAACCCTAAGGGAATACCAAAGCGTTGAGTGCTACCTACGGCGATATCCGCACCAAATTCACCGGGCGGGGTGAGTAAAGTTAAGCTGAGGGGGTCTGCGGCGACTGTGACTAACGCGCCGACTGCATGGGCTTTTTCAATAAAGGCGCGATAGTCGTAGATAGTGCCATCGGTGGCGGGGTATTGCAAGACTGCACCAAAAATCGGTTCAGCAAAATCAAAGGTTTGATGGTCGCCGATAATAATATTAATTCCTAGAGGTTTTGCCCGTGTTTGCAACACATCAATGGTTTGGGGATGACAGTCACGGGAAACAAAATAGTTATGGGCTTTGGTTTTGCTGACACCATAACTCATACTCATAGCTTCGGCGGCGGCGGTGGCTTCATCAAGTAAGGAAGCGTTGGCAATTTCCAAACCTGTTAAGTCAATAATCATGGTTTGGAAATTCAGCAGGGCTTCTAACCGTCCTTGGGCAATTTCTGGCTGATAGGGTGTGTATGCAGTGTACCAACCAGGATTTTCTAAGATATTACGCCCAATTACAGGCGGGGTAACGCAGTCATAATATCCTATACCGATGTATGAGCGACACACTTGATTTTTAGCCGCAATATTTTTTAACTTTGCTAAGGCGGCGTATTCGCTTTGTGCGTCGGGTAATTGTAGTGTTTGCTGCGATCGGATGGCTTGTGGTACTGTGCGATCGATCAGGTTGTCGAGGCTGGCAAAACCCAGAACTTCTAACATTTGCTGAATGTCATGGGTATTAGGGCCTATATGTCGTTGAACAAAACTAGAGGACGGCTGTAAATTTGCTGGGATGGTAGACTTGGCTTGAGGTGCATTAAATACCACAAATTGAACTCCGGACGCAACTATTTCATATTTTGCAACAAAAAATACTATTAACAAGCCAACACCAAAGCAAAAGTTGAAGGATGAAGCATAAAATTTCACATTTCACCCTTCAAACTTCATACTGCTCACTTGCCTTCTACTAAAGCACTATACTGACTTGCACTTAAAGCATTATCAAGTTCACTGGGGTCATCAACGCGCACTTTCAAAAACCACCCTTCACCATAGGGGTCTTGCGATACTGCTTCGGGATCATCAATTACTGCATCATTACGTTCTACCACTTTGCCTGTTACAGGTGAATATAGTGTTTCCACAGCTTTGACTGATTCAACTGTGCCAATTTCATTACCCTTGACAACATCAGCACCAACTTCTGGCAATTCTAAAAACACGATATCACCTAATTGATTTACGGCAAATTGAGTAATACCAATGGTAGCAATTTCATCATCTAGCAGTACGTATTCATGAGTATCTGTGTATTTTAAATCTTCAGGATATCCATACATATCATTTACCCTCCAATATCAAAAAAATTATTGCCCCAACAGTAATGCTGGTCATCATTGATCATGAGCTTTACTGTAGATTGAGTAGTTCACAACACATTATTCCTTAAAAGAAGTGTGAAGTGTGAAGTATGAAGTGTGAAGTATGAAGTATTAAATTTCAGCCTTTATACTTCATTTTTTTGTTTTTGACTGATAAAAGGGACGTTTGACTACCACTGCTGGGTAGGCTTTACCGCGAATTTCGACTTCTAACTGTTGACCAACCTTTGCTAGTTTGCTGGGAACGTAGGCTAAAGCAACAGGATAACCCAGTGTGGGAGATATCGTACCACTGGTAACTTCTCCAACAACTTGACCTGCGGATAACACTTGGTAGCCATGACGGGCGATGTTACGTCCTTGCATTTGTAAACCTACGAGTCGGCGTTGCACTCCGTTGGCTTTTTGCTGTTCTAAGACTGACCGACCGATAAAGTCACCTTTGGTATCGAGGTGAACTAACCAGCCTAGACCTGCTTCTAGGGGTGTGGTATTATCGTCGATATCTTGGCCGTAAAGTGCCATCGCGGCTTCGAGGCGCAAGGTATCTCTTGCACCTAGTCCTGCGGGAACGACACCAGCGTTGTAGAAATTACGCCATAATTCTATCCCTACTTCTGGGTCTACCATAATTTCAAAGCCATCTTCGCCGGTGTAACCTGTACGGGCGATGAAGGCTGGTTGACCGAGTATATTCGCTTGTAAATGACCAAAGGCTTTAATTGGTTGTAGCTCTTGTTCTACAAATGGCTGGAGATATTTCTCGGCTTGTGGCCCTTGCAAGGCAATTAAGGCTTTTTCGGGTGAGAGGTCTTGAAATTGAATTTCATCTAAGTTGAGGTTTTGCAATAGCCAGGTTTTATCTTTGGCTGTAGTTGCAGCATTAACAACGATCGCTACTTTCTCTTCACTTTGATAATAAACAATAATATCGTCAATGATTCCCCCTTGGGGATTTAACAATACTGTATACTGCGCTTGACCCGCTTGTAAGCGACTCAAGTCAGAAGGGACTAAACCCTGGAGTTGGTCAATAACTTTTTTTCCTTCCAAGGTGAATTTGCCCATGTGGGATATATCAAACATCCCCGCAGCATTTCTTACAGCTTCATGTTCGCTGGTAATACCGCTATATTGTACAGGCATTTCCCAACCGCCAAAGCTGGTGAAGCGGGCTTTGAGTTCTACACCCAGTTGATATAAAGGAGTTCGCGCCAAGGATGCGGCGATGTTTTCTTGATTAGCCACAGGTATTTATGCTCTTCAACTTCTATATATCCTAAGTCAAGGATGAAGTGTGAAGTCTGAAGTATAAAAATTCCGACTTCATACTTCACCCTTCAGACTTTAACCTAGTAATGTTATTTGTAGGAGTGTTGAGATTTGTTAAGAATAAGTTATGAAATATTGGCGCATACTGGCGAGTTTTGTTTTAGCAATGGCTTTATTGTTATTCCCCTTATCGGCGGAGGCTGCTAGTTCTTCGAGTATTACTCGTTCGGCTGGGGATGAATTGATAGCAAAGGATTTTTCTGGACAAAGTTTAATTGGTAGAGAATTTACCAATGTTGATTTAGAGAATGCGAACTTTAGCAATGCTGACTTACGCGGTGGCGTGTTTAACGGTACTGTCTTGGAAGGTGTAAATCTGCATGGTATAGATTTTAGTGAAGGTATAGCTTACTTAGCTAGGTTCAAAAATGCTGATTTGACTGATGCAATTTTGACCGACGCGATGATGCTGCGATCGACCTTTGATAATGTTGAGATTACAGGTGCAGATTTTACGAATGCTGTGTTAGACGGGACGCAGGTGAAAAAACTCTGTGCCAAAGCTAGTGGTGTCAATTCTAAAACAGGTGTAGATACGCGCGAGTCTTTAGGTTGTAGGTAAATTGATCAAAATAACCCTCTCAAATAGTGGGAGGGTTTTAATTGAGGAAAATTTGAATATTGAGCAACAGAATAATTACTCAGGATTTGTAGAGTTATCATCTGCTAAATGAAAAGTTTTTTCTATTTGCAGTCTTTGTTCTGCATTACGTAAAAAATAGCCATCTACCATAGCCGCACCTAATAATCTACCTAACTCTTCGTGGCTGGTCGTAATCATAGTATTAAATTGGTTGTCAGGTAAATTACCCAACATCGCTACAATAGACTGCTGAATTAATTGTAAGACATCTGGTGAATCTGGTTTAGATAGTTGGAGAATAGTTTCTCGATTGAGAGATTGGATATATTGGAAAAACTGGTTTTTGTTTGGTTCTTCTGGTGCAAAATGCTCTGGTTGTTGAGGAGAAAGATTACTCATATAAAGATGTTTGACTACGCTGAACTATATTGAATTTATCAGGTTTTTTATCAGCATAGATTCTAATTAACCGAACATCCTAAATCTGGTTTTTTCTACAATATGCGACTTTGTTAAATGGAGAGCATTATCTACTTGTGTAGATAGGTAATAGGTTATACTGATTTTTTTTAAATTAAATATGCGTCCTTGAGAATTTATACATGATTATTTTGTAATCTATATTACTTATTGGTCTTTAAATGTATTTTTTATACTTAAAATATTATCAGTAATGTTTAAAAATCATTTTGAATAATATAAATTTTTGACAAAAGCTAGTCAAATATTCAACTCATTTGATAACATTGTAAAACTGTTGTGAAATCGCACGACATAGCCATGAAAAAATAGCTTGGCATCTACCCTCTTCAAAAACTAGCAATTTTGCTTGCCAATTTTAGATTTCAGTTGTAAGTGCAGTTAATCGAGAATTGGCATTCATAAATCTAAAATTGTTTGACTCCTCAGCATAGCATCTATCTCAATTGACCGCTTCAAGTATTCAATTCGGAGACAGAAATGAAAAAGTTAATTCCACTTCTCATCAGTGGCGTTTTGGTAGTTGGTGCTTTTGGTTGTCAAGAAACTCATAATAATGCTTCTCAAGCTCCTCAAAATCCCAGTGCAGCTTCTCCATTACCAGTCAAACCAGCTACTCAAACTACTCAAATTCCAAGTAAAACTGAAAAAGCAGCAGCAACAAAAAATACTACTGTCACTACAAAATCTGATGCTGCTTTAAAATCTGAAGTCAGCAAAAAACTCAAAGAAAGCTTACCCAACAATAAACTAGAATTTGAATTTAAATCGGGTGAAGTGGTAATTAAAGGCACAGCAACTTCGCAAGCAGAATTGCAGAAAGCCGAAAAATTAGTTAAAGAAGTCAAAGGCGTAAAAGGTGTAAAAGTAGAAGCTAAAGTTCAACCCCCCAATAAAATTTAAACCTACTATCAAGCTGTAATGTTTCAGGACTTATTTTATGTAAGTCCTGTTTTTTATTGGTAAGTTGAAAAGTATTCATAATTCAGGGGTGAAAATAGGCTCTCTAAAGCATCGATTCAGTAATCAAAAACCTAACCCCCCAGACCCCTTCCCTACGAGGGAAGGAGGAGCTAAACTCCCCTCTCCTCGTAGGAGAGGGGTAAGGGGAGAGGTTCTTTCAAGATTCCTGAATTGGTTTTCTAGCTGGCTTTGATAAATAAATTATGTACTTCGTTTACTTGAAATTGGCTTTATAACATAAAAAGTATATCTTTGTAGCTAAGGTAAAGAATCATTACCAGATGTAAGTAGTTTGGATTTGCCTGAGAAAATTACTATATTTTGAGCTATGGGAATCATATTTGATTTCTGAAAAATAGGAGTCATATATTAAAACTTATTGTTAATAGCTGAAGTAGTTTTCTGTAACAGTCAAAGGTGAGGGTGTGATGAATAGAAGTTCTAATTTAAATTGCTTATCTACATTTAGAAGTATTATTAAATATACTAAAATTACAATTCCTGTTCTGAGTCTGAGTTGGGCAGCAATTATGCCTAGCGTAGTAGCTGCCGAGACTGTGATGCAAAAAGTGGCCCGTACAGGGGTACTTACTGCTGGTACTAGTAAGGATGCCTTGCCTTTTGCTTATGCAGATAACCAAGGTAAATTAACTGGTTATTCTGTGGATATGTTGAATTTGATTAAACAACAGTTAGAAAAACAATTAGGTAAAAAAATTGAATTAAAATTAGTCGGTTTAACTCCTGCACAGAGAATTCCGAAAATCGTAAATCACGAAGTTGATATTGTTTGCGATGCTAGTAGCTTTACTTGGGAACGAGATAAACAAGTTGATTTTTCAGTGAGTTATGGTGTCACTGGTACGCAATTATTGGTGAAGTCAGGAAGTGATCTTGGTTCGCCGGAATCGTTAATTGGGAAACGAATTGGTGTTTTGGCACAAACTACAAATGAACTGGCAATTAAACGAGTACAACCTCAAGCTAAGTTGGTTTATTTGAAAACTCGTGCAGAAGGTTACACTGCTTTAGAACAAGGCAAAATTGATGCTTTTGCATCTGATAGTATTTTGTTGGAAGGATGGTTGCAAAAGTCAAAAAATCCTGATAATTTTGCGATCGCACCTGATAGACCTTATTCACGAGAAGGTATTGCTTGCATGGTTCCAGAGAATAATTCTAAATTTCTGGACACCGTAAATTATTCGCTGGTCAAGTTTATGCAAGGCTTTGTCAATGGCGACAGTAAATATGTCACAATTTTTGACCGTTGGTTCGGGCCGCAAGGTGCAGTTTTTCTCAATCGAGATTTGCGTGATTTGACTGTAGAAACTATGCAATTGGTTATCGAATTCCGCGAAGAAATTCCTAAAAGAGAACTTTAATTAAGGGTGCAAGGTTGTATAGCAAAGTGCTGTTAGCAGTAGCAGGAGTTGAGCAGCGTGCTGAGTAAAAACACAGTAATATCATGCTTTTAAGCTATCAACACTTTCCTAATACCAATTTAATGTGAAGTTGCACATATTTCGATCCCCCTAAATCCACGCCAGTCGCCTCAAGTTGGGAAACCCGCCCACGGTGCTGGCTCCCCTTCAAAAGGGTTGGGGGGAGCTAAACAAGATAGAAACGTTAACCGAAATGTATTGCATACACCCCTACACCCTAAAAAAACCTACTCCCGACTCCCTAATTTCTCAATGTCCAGCCACCATTGCAGGCATAAGTACTGCATCAATAACATGAATTACGCCATTATCTGCGAGGATATCTGTTTTTAAGATATGGGCATCATTCACTTTAATATCCCCATTAACAGATTCAATTGCTAAAACAGATCCTTCCAAAGTCTCTGCTTCATCAATTTGCACCAAGTCATCAGACCTGACATCACCATAAGCGACATGATAGCTCACAATCTTTTTTAGCTTGGCAGTGTCTTGCAGCAGTTCATCTAATGTTCCTTCTGGTAGTTGGGTAAAAGCCTCATCCGTAGGTGCAAAGACTGTAAAAAAATTCGGGCTTTCAAGAGTATCTACTATTTGTGCAGCCTTAGCTGCTTCTATTAGAGTGTTGAAATTGCCTGCATTCACCGCAGTTTCTAAAAGATTAGCCATGATGATATTGAGGTAGATTACAGATTAGTTATAAATTGATACAAAGTTATCTACCTCTATCAACGGAGAGGTCAAACAATTTTATTTTAGAATTTGGATTTTGGATTGATTTCACTTCGGGAATCTCTGGGGGTTTTTACCATGAGAGCGTTATTAGTAGCTGACAATTACATACACGGGCTGATCTAGTTCAGTGCTGCTAAACTGGGAAATGTCCCCAAGAACCATTAATTATGCTTAAGCGTTCCAAGTTCGAGACAACCCAAACTCAAATTATGCACCGTGCCGAGGATTTAATTAGTGCAGCCTCGAATCGCTATCGCATTACGGTTCAGGTGGCAAATCGCGCCAAGCGTCGGCGCTACGAAGACTTTGAAAGCTCTGAAGATATTATGATGAAGCCTGTATTACGGGCAATCATCGAAATGTCTGATGAATTAACTCAGCCAGAAATTATTGGCGAATTATAAAATTACTGCTGATACCAATTTAATGTGAAGTTGCACATATCCTGATCCCCCTAAATCCCCCTTAAAAAGGGGGACTTTGAATCTTATTCCCCCCTTTTTAAGGCTAGGGGGGATCTAAATGCTAATAGACAACCTGAGTAAGACTTGCTTGTAAACTGTAGCCTTTTTCAGGGGAAGCTCAAGGGGAGAGAATTCTATGCAGCTTTATAAAAAATTGGTATGAGATGAAAGTGCCAAGCACAAGGAGTATTCGTGTTGCATTTTCATTTCAGACTTTTTATCGGGGATGGGAAATAGGAAATAGCAACAAAAGCTGTCTAAATGTTATGTGTAAAACCATTCAATTTTCAGTTGATGCTTGTGAAGTTTAAGTCAGTATTTATAATTGCTTGCATAGTGAGTGGGCTGGTTGTGAGTTTAAATATCAGTCAAACCAAGCCTGTTTTATTTGGCATTCCGTCCGCTGTAGCTCAAAGAGTCAGTCCATCTGATGTTTGGCAGCAAGTGTATCAAAAATTGCCTGACTTTCCCAAAGAAAACAAGTATATCAGTAAAGAAACTGGGAAAGTTGCGGAAACTAACACCCTAGTTAGTCGCCTCATCCGTTATCACATTTATATCAAAGAGCGATCGCCGATTTATCGTTTTGACTGGAAGCTAACTTTGGCTGATTACCTGGGCGCGAATGAAACTATGTATGACACGACATATCCAGGTAGTGATATTCTACGGCAAAATCCTCTAGATGGCGATCGCGCTGCCATTGCTAGCCTCAGCCGCAGTCAAAGAGATGCTTTAGTTCAAGCCTTAGTCAACATCTTTAGCCCAGATTTACAAAATCAGCCTACACCTCCCACTTCCACAACGCCCCAGCAGCCCCAAACAGGCGGTGCAGAACTACTAAAGTAATTTTGAATTCAAATCTAAGCAGATGGAACGTCTAATCAAAACAGGTTCTGGCTGGCGTATTGGCTGGAACCCTAACGCACATGAATTTAAAGGCTTAGTAGGTACGGATGATTGGGCGATTGAGTTAACAGAAGCAGAGTTAAACGAATTTTGCCGTTTGTTAGCCCAGCTAGCAGACACAATGAAACAACTCACCGCCGAATTAATGGATGAAGAAAAGATTGCCTGTGAGGCCGAAAGCGATTTATTATGGATGGAAGTAGAAGGTTATCCCCATGAATACAGTCTGCGCTTTATCCTCAATACAGGACGCGGTGTAGAAGGTAAATGGAATGCTCCTGCTTTACCTGGTCTATTGCAAGCTGCTGAGACACTCAAAGTTTTTTAGACTTACCCCTTGATTCTCTAGAAGCTTTGCGCTAAGATAAGAATTCTGACCGGGGCGTAGCGCAGCTTGGTAGCGCGCCACTTTGGGGTAGTGGAGGTCGTGGGTTCGAATCCCGCCGCTCCGATTGATAAAATCCCATCCTGCTAATCTTGATGTAAGGTTAGCAGGTTTTTTAATCATTGCAAACAAAAAACTTCACTAAAAGTCTTAAACTGAAACCTGCTTTATCATTAATTATGTGTGAAAGCGATCGCTCATCATCATAACCTCAATCCACCAACAAAAAACTTCACTAAACACAACTTTTATTCTGTTGGCTGTACATTAGTTTGAGCTTGCTGACGCTGGGTAATCTGAATTAGTAATCTTAATGCGTTATTCACCGCTTCATCATTAGGAAAAGCTTCAGCAACATCAGGATCTAAACGCACTAGATTTGTTTTGGTACGATATCGCTCAATATATTTACCTCTAACCCCTCCTTTCATTTGAGCAAAATCATACTCAGGACGTAATTCATCTTCCATTTTGGGTTCAATTTCTTTATGTTTACTGTTAACTTGACTCACTAAAGTTACGCAGTCTTGAGTATGCTGATTCTAGATGAGCAACCGGAATTTGTTCGGTTCTTTCAGGGGGTTTTGTTCCAGTTGCTACAGCATGAACCGTATGAAGAATATCGGCTGAATAGTAGCGATTTCCACAGGTATCACAAACGCCTATGGTCACATCTTCAAGAATGACAAAACCATCCCTATGTTTAAATGCTTCACGCTTAACTGTTCGAGGTTGTACAGTTCCTTCACAATATTCACATCTATATCCATACATAAGCCTAGCCCTCAAGCTCAGTAACTTCATAAACAGTTATGATTAGATAAAGTCCTCTGCTTGCAAAACTGTATTATTTTCGTATTCATCAGCTATTTTCCTACACGCTGCTTCTGTAAATAAGGGGGTACACATAATAATTGAATAAGGATCGAGTTTGTTAACAAATTTATTAGCATTTTCCTGTACAGAACGATTAATTGGAAACATAGTTCCATCTTCTTCTGCAATAAATTCCAAATCTATTCGTTCTACCTTTTCGTCTCGTATATTGGGATGAGCTTGACTTGTGATCTCTAAAAAACAAATATCATCACGTTGTATCATTTGAACTGATTTTATTTCAGGCTTTAGGTACTTTGGATAAAGATGTTGAAGTCTCGGTAAAATCTCTACTGCCTGAACAGAGTTATACTCTATTGGTTGATTGTTAGCTACACGATAAACGTTAGCTACTTGTTGTAATGCACGTACAGCTTCCTTTAATGGTATGCGAAAAAACTCCCGATTAGGGTTAATACGATAGTCTGAAAACATTTTGTGGAGTCTTTTCTCAACTGCAACGCAATCAGACACAAATTCCTCATGAACAACTTTATAAGCAACTGGAACACCTGTGCTTTTTGATATCTCTGCGGCTCGACTCTCAGATGAACGAGTTGTTTTACCAATTTTCACAACACCATCGATTAGTGGATTGATGAAAATATATACGTACCCTTCTTTAGACATAAAAGTGATACAGATAATATAAGTATTGTAATATATACTCCAATTGTAACCTGTAGTACAAGTTTACTTTATTGATATCCAGCTTTTTTCTAGAAATTAGTCTTTGGAATAACTTGTGTAAAAGCTGATCAGGGTCTGGTGTGTCGAAAATCCATAACAAAAAGCCCGCACAAGCGGGCTTTCTAAATAAATCAATTCAGTTATTACTTTACTTATCTTTTCGCTAACTTCTTCGACATCTTCCGTAGGCGGATAGATTGGGGTGTAACTTCCACCAATTCATCGGGGCCGATGTACTCCAATGCACGCTCTAAACTCATATCGATAGGTGCTTGCAATTGGACTAGTTCATCGCCACCCGCAGCACGGTGGTTGGTTAGCTGCTTGGTTTTGCAGACATTCAAGTCTAAGTCTTGGGGACGGTTGTGTTCACCGACAATCATGCCCTTGTAGACTTTAGTACCAGGAGTGATAAAGAATGAGCCTCTATCTTCGGCGTTCTTCATAGCGTAGAAGGTGGAAACGCCTTCTTCAAAAGCAATCAATACACCTTTGTTACGGGCTTCAATTTCGCCACAGATAGGACGATAATCTAAGAAACTGTGGTTCATGATGCCTTCGCCACGGGTCATCCGCATGAATTCACCACGGAAACCAATCAAACCACGGGCGGGAATAATGAATTCTAGCTGGGTACGGTTGCTAACACCGGGCTGCATATCTTGCATTTCGCCTTTGCGTTGTCCGAGGCGTTCGATACAGCTACCAACTGCATCAGAGGGAACGTCTAACACTAACAATTCATAAGGTTCGCAAGGTTGACCGTTAACTTCGCGGTAAATTACCTGTGGCTGAGACACTTGGAACTCATAACCTTCGCGGCGCATGGTTTCGATTAAGATACCCAAGTGCAATTCACCACGACCAGATACGAGGAATTTATCAGGGGAGTCGGTTTCTTCCACACGTAATGCAACGTTGGTTTCTAATTCGCGGAATAAGCGATCGCGTACTTGTCTTGATGTTACCAGCTTACCTTCTTGACCAGCAAACGGTGAATCATTCACCCAGAAGGTCATCTGTAAGGTGGGTTCATCGACTTTAATTAGTGGTAAAGCTTGGGGTTCGTTGGGGTCGGTAATTGTTTCACCAATGTTTGCATCAGCAAAACCAGCAACCGCCACAATATGACCGGCGGAAGCTTCTTCTAATTCCACCCGCTTCAAGCCTTCAAAACCTAGCAATTTGCTAATTTTAGCCTTGACAATTGAGCCTGTTTCTGTTACTAAAGCTGCTTGCTGACCACCGCGAATAGTACCGTTGTGGATTCTGCCAATGACAATCCGTCCTAGATATTCTGAATAATCTAGGGTTGTGACTTGCAATTGCAGAGGCTTGGTTGCATCACCTACTGGGGGTGGAACATGACGCAAGATGGCATCAAACAATGGCTGCATATCCTTGGGTTCTTCTTCCAAGGTTTCTTTCGCATAACCAGACAAACCAGAAGCGAATAGATAAGGGAAGTCGCACTGGTCATCATCTGCGCCTAGTTCCAAGAAAAGATCCAGTACCTTATCTATAGCACCGTGGGGTTCGGCTTGGGGGCGATCGATTTTGTTAACTACAACGATGGGGCGTAGTCCTTTTTCCAATGCCTTTTTCAACACAAAGCGTGTTTGTGGCATGGGGCCTTCGTTAGCATCAACAATGAGGATGCAGCCATCCACCATACCCAGTACGCGTTCGACTTCGCCACCGAAGTCAGCGTGTCCGGGGGTATCAATAATATTGATGAGTGTTTCTTTGTAGCGAACGGCTGTATTCTTAGCCAGAATCGTAATTCCACGTTCCCGTTCTAGGTCGTTGGAGTCCATGACGCAATCCGGAACGTCTTCACCTTCTCGGAAAATGCCGGACTGTCTCAGGAGTGCATCAACCAAGGTGGTTTTGCCGTGGTCTACGTGGGCGATAATGGCGACGTTACGAATTGGGAGCGTCATAGAAGCTAGTGTTAACTCTAGAGGGGTTTTGTAGATTTACATTTAAGTTTGCTAGGCTGTTTTAACAGAATCGGGGATGTTCTGCAAATTCTGTAAAGAACCTTTAACAATTCTAGCGTAATTGACACAATTCTAGGGTGACTTTGTAAATGTGTCAGCAATCAAAAAATCAGGCCGTCTGAAGAACTCAGTAATTTTTGCTTTACACAAAACAGATCGTCAATTTCTCTCAGGGCATTTATGTATTGAAAGTGCCAAGATTAACACTGAATTTAGTGGCAAAATAACAATGACTTGGGTGTCAGGGCAGCAATTACAAGGTAGCAAATATACTATTGAGAAAGAATTAGGCGAAGGCGGTTTTGGTATAACCTACCGTGCGAAAGATAATCATGGACGGTATGTGGTGATCAAAACCCTGAACAAGCAAGTGCAACGTCGCCCAGACTTTGCCAAGTTTCAGCAAGACTTTCTTAATGAAGCACTCAAATTAGCTAAATGTAGCCATCCCCATATTGTGCAAATTTATGAGGTTATTTATGGTTTTACGCTCTTTTTTCAAAAAACCTTACTATAATGCGATCGCTCATAGCCTAAAATCAAATCAGATACTTTTGGGATGAATGGTTGAATTTATTTTGCGATCGCCAAAATTATTTCACTTTCAACAAATTAAAAATATCGGCTGCTGTTACTTGCCAATCACCTAACACATCCAGGACAGGTAAAATATCCGCATCATATTTCACTTCTGGTAATTTGTTCGGTTGAAATACCATCACAGATTTATCATTAGGGTCAATAAACCAACCTAATTTAGTCCCGTAGTTAATACAGAAAATAATTTTATTAATTACTCTGTTGGGTGATTGATCGGGTGATAGGATTTCAATAGTCCAATCTGGGTAGCTTTCAAATTTATTGGCAATGTCTCCGTTTTCATCGATGGGAATGCGTGACCATGCAAATACAGCAATATCTGGAACTAAGGAATGTCCCCCAAAAGTACAGCGTAACTCGGTTAAGGCTAAAGCTTTTTGTTGAGTTTCGCCAACCTGATTAATATTAGTTGATAATCGAGTTTGCAGAATACTATGTTTCCCTTGGGGCATTGGTTTTTGGTAGATGCGTCCGTCAATATATTCACTCGCTGGTTTAGTTTCTGGTAAGTTGAGAAATTGTTCTAAAGAAAGGTTGGAAGATATTTGATTTGATAGCGACATCAGCAATGACTCCCTGTCTAATTCCAAACCATGATTAATCACAATAATTTTGCCAACGCTAATGTAAATCCTGGGACAACATCTTCACCATCCAAAATTGCTGTCGCTGGGTACTGGGTAATTGAACCGTCTCGACGATAAACGAAAGCTTGCTGATTTTGACGGTCGATTAACCAGCCTAACTGCACACTATTGGCAATGTATTCTGCCATCTTGGCTTTGAGTTTGGGCAAGCTGTCATTTTTAGAACGAATTTCGATTACAAAGTCTGGTGCTAGGTTAATAAACGCATCTTCTTGCTGATCCCAATTTTCTGGTAAGCGTCCTTTCGCAACGAAAGCAGCATCAGGTGATTTCACGGCTGTATTTGCTAATTTAAACCCTGTGCTTGACCCAAACACTTCCCCTAAATCATGACTTTCTACCCAAGCCAGCAAATAAGCAACCGCTTTCGCCACCCGATTTCCTGAAATTCCCCCAGTTGGTGGCATAGTTTCTATTGTTCCATCAGCGTTACGTTCAAATCGCAGTTCTGGGTTTTGCGAACTCCAGAGCATTAGTTCTTCATCAGTAACAGTGTACCAAGGCTGCACTGTGGCTTTTTCGCTGTTCATGATGCTGTGTAAGCTGGATGGACACTTCCATTTTAAGCTTTTCCTCTCTTCACTCTGCGTCTAGAGCGGTTCGTAAAAATGCCCTAAAAATAAAAATTGAAGCATGAAGGAGAATAGTTTCTTAACTTCATACTTCAAAATTTAATGTTTATTTAGACCAGACTGTAACCTGAGCGACAGTCTTTTTTTGGCTAACGGAACATACTACTTACTGAGGTATCTTCGTGAATCCGCCAGATGGTTTCTCCTAAAAGATTTGCCACGGAAAGCACTACTAATTGTGGAAAGCGTTTGTCTTCTGGTAGGGGGATGGTGTTTGTGACGATGACTTCTTCAAACAAGCCACTTGATAGCCGCTCAACTGCTGGAGGGGAGAAGACTGCATGAGTAGCACAGGCATATACTTGACGCGCACCTTCTTCACGCAGCAACCTCGCACCTTCGGCGATGGTTCCGCCTGTATCAATCATGTCGTCTACCAAAACGGCTGTTTTGCCTTTGACATCGCCAATTACGTTCAAAACTTCCGCTACATTATGAGCTTGGCGGCGTTTGTCTATAATGGCAAGTGGAGCATCATTCAGTTTTTTGGCAAATGCTCTGGCCCGGGCTACACCACCAACATCAGGAGAAACAACAACAATATCATGCAGTTGTTTGCTGGTAAGATAGTCGAGTATCACTGGCGAACCATAAACATGATCAAAGGGTATATCGAAGTAACCCTGAATCTGAGCGGCGTGCAAATCCATTGCCAGAACACGGTCTGCGCCTGCTTGGGTAATGAGGTTGGCAACCAGCTTGGCTGTGATTGATTCTCGTCCGGCAGTTTTGCGATCGGCACGAGCATAGCCATAGTATGGAATTACTGCTGTTACCTGTCTGGCCGAAGCCCGACGACAGGCATCAATCATAATCAGCAATTCCATCAAGTGGTCGTTAACTGGTTGACAAGATGGTTGGATTAAATAGACATCACATCCTCGAATTGATTCTTGGATTTGAACATAAAGTTCTCCATCCGCGAATCTTTTACGAATCATCGGCCCCAAGTCCATCCCCAGATAACGAGCGACTTCTTGAGACAGTTTGATGTTGGCAGAGCCAGAAAATAGCCGCAGGCGGTGGTTTTCAGTTAGTCCTGTTGCAACTGGCTGCACTTTTAAAGCGGCAGAACTGAGCAAAGCAGATCCTCGAAGTGCATTCATGGCGAGATTATCATTTAGATATTGACCAGATTTAACCGGAATAGGCTAAATAAACATCTGTGAGCTTTATTTAAGCTTTCATAAAGACTTTCAACATTTCTCAATAGAGCTACTATCAGTCCATTGTTCAGTTTTTAGTGGTAAACAAACCATTGAATTTATAACTGACATATAGTGTGTAAGTTAGCCCCTAAGTTGAGTTGTTCTCAACAACCCAAATTTCCTCTAGATTTTGTCTGGTAGAGTAATGCTTCTACCAATTGTATGGATAACTGAGGCCAACTCTTTTCAGCTTAAATGAAGTCGAACCGGAACTCAGACAGTAGAAATACCCAAAAATAAATTCTTCTGGGGTAGAAGAATATTTTATGATACCAGCTACAAAATTATAAACTGACAAACTAAATTTTTGGATTATCAATTGAAGAAAAAATTTTCAAATCAGCAAAATTTTGGTTTGCAACTTGGGCAAATTAGTCAGAGCTAGCAGGTGAGAAATATATTTAGGGATATTTGGCTATCTCTGCAAGCTATTCTATGGTTTTTGTGATTGGTCTTAAATCAAAGACGATCGCACCATTTCTTAGGATAGAATATCGCCGCAGGTAGCTGGCTAGGAACTTAGACATGAAAATGAAAAATCAATGGTATAAGTTAGGAGTTTACAGGTATGTGACTATGAGAGTAAATAAATTTAAGCGTTTAGTTATTCAAAACGCTTAAACGCCAATCATACTTTCCAATTCACATACCCCTATACCCTATCTCAAAGAATATTTTTTGTGTAAGTCATATTTAAGTTATCTTCTGACTCATCTTTTTCAGATTTTTTCTCGAGTTATCCTTACATTTCAATTTATTTGTCATGCAACCACCAATTACAATTGGCACTGTCTTGCAAAATCGTTACCGAATCATTCAAGTTCTCGGACAAGGAGGGTTTGGTAGAACTTATTTGGCTGAAGACCAACGCCGCTTTAATGAGCTTTGTGCGATTAAAGAATTAATTCCGATAACTACGGGGGCTGCTGCTTGGGAAAAGGCGCAGGAGCTTTTTCAACGAGAAGCGACTACTTTATATCAGATTGAACATCCCCAGGTTCCGAAGTTTCGAGAAAGATTTGAGCAAGAACACCGCTTGTTTTTGGTGGAAGATTATGTCGCAGGTAAGACTTATCGAGCTTTGTTGGTTGAACGTCAAGCAGTTGGGCAAGCGTTCAGTGAACCGGAAATATTACAATTATTGCCATCATTATTACCTGTATTAGAGCATATTCACAGTCGCGGTATTATTCACCGTGATATTTCTCCAGAAAATATTATTTTACGAGATCGCGATCGCCTACCTGTATTAATTGATTTTGGCGTAGTTAAAGAATTAGCAACACGATTACAAACGACGGATAGCAATATTAATGTGACGAGTGTGGGTAAGTTGGGTTACTCTCCTAGTGAACAAATGCAAACTGGACGCGCTTATCCTAGCAGTGATTTATATGCTTTGGCGGTGACATCTATAGTTTTATTAACTGGCAAAGAACCTGCTGAATTATTCGATGAAACGCAACTAACTTGGAACTGGCAAAGATGGGTGAGGGTAAGTCCACAATTGGCTCAAGTAATTAATCGGATGTTACACCCTAGTCCTAGCGATCGCTATCAAAGCGCGGCTGATGTCATTCAAGCATTAAAGTTACTCGATCAACCCAATGTTAATTTAGCACCTGAGCTTTCCAACTTTCAAACTATTGCAGTTGGTCGCCGTCCCGATGCAATTCCACCACAGCCATCTCATCGACCTGATCCCGTCATTTCACCCAGCAGTGCTAATTCTGTTTTAGATAATCCCTTAGCTTTAGGTGCAATTGGTAGTGCTGTAGTTATTTTAGCGGGCTTTGGTTCTTGGGCGTTGGTGAGTTCTATTCGCAGTCAGCCAACTACACCAACGCCAACTACACCACCAGCACCGCAAACTTTTCCTTCACCAGTCATTACTGGCGGAACAACCTTCGCTACACCAACTAATATTGAACCGACAATTACTAGAAAGCGTCTCAACTTGGGAGCAAATAACACAGCCACAGTCGAAGATTCTTTGCAAGCTAATCAAGTGATTCAATATACATTTTTTGCGAAAGCTGATGCTAAGTTAACTACAACATTAGAACAAAGTAACGGCGTAACACTGACTGTCTTAAATCCTAACCGCCAACCAATTGATAGTAACGCCCAACAAGTAACATCCTATACTGGCGTATTGCCAAATAGTGGTAGATACACTATTCAAGTAGGATTAGCCCCGGGAGCGAATGCAAGTGACTATAACCTGATAGTTACAGTAGACAATCCTCTAGAACCAACACCTACATTTACACCGACATCAACACCGACACTAACGCCAACACCAACGCCCACACCGACACCCACGCCAACGCCAACACCAACGCCAACGCCAACACCGACACCCACACCAACATCTACGTTTCCCTCTTCTACAGGCGGTAATGATTCACCACCTGTAGATAGTCCAATTCCAGCCACCCCTGAAACCCAAAGCACACCATAATATCTTTGAGCAATTCAGGCAGGTAGATAAAGCAGAAGCAGGAATTGTATCTACATTTCCCTAAAAGTTAATGGACAGAAAACTATGTTAATTAAGACTAATTAAGCTAAAATTCTCTTACCTTCTGGCTCCTGCCTGATGCCATTGATCAATATTGAATTATCTCAAAGCAGATTGTTGAATACACTACTAATTACTGGAACTGATACCGAAGCTGGCAAAACTGTGTTAACAACAGCCCTAGCAGCTTATTGGCAAAAATATTATCCGCAGCGTCATTGGGGAATTATGAAGCCAATTCAATCGGGAATTGGCGATCGCGAGTGGTATCAAAATCTGTTTAACTTAAAACAATCACCCGAAGAAATTACACCTTTATATTTTCAAGCACCTTTAGCCCCACCCATCGCCGCCGCCAGAGAAAATCGCCAAGTTGATTTGGCTGTGGTTTGGAAAACATTGTGTGAGTTGCGATCGCGCTACGAATTTCTTTTGGTAGAATCAGCAGGTGGCTTAGGTTCACCAGTTACAAATGAGTTAACAGTGGCTGATATCGCTGGCGAATGGCATTTACCTACAGTTTTAGTCGTCCCAGTCAGATTAGGTGCAATATCGCAAGCAGTAGCGAATGTGGCATTAGCCAGACAGTCACGGGTAGATATCACAGGCATTGTGCTCAATTGCATACAACCAAGAACTGATGCAGAGATTAGCGACTGGACTCCACCAGAAGTGATTGAATCATTTACACACATCCCTGTTTTAGGCTGCTTGCCTTATTTGGAGAACCCCGCAGACTTAGATAAGCTGGCCGAAATTGCATCTAATTTAAATTTAGAGGCACTAAATATTTAAGAAAATATTAAACTGAGAACAGAACCCCATCTCAGTTGTCTTCTACCAGTTTATTTTCATAATGGTTTCCACATTCCCCAGTTCCTATTCTGTTGATTTATCGCGTGTGCGCCTCTCAATTCGCTCATTGCAACCACAATTGGTAGAATGGCGGCGGCGGTTACATCAGCATCCAGAATTAGGCTTTCAAGAAAAATTGACGGCTGAGTTTGTTTCTAGTCAATTGCAAGCATGGGGAATTGAACATCAAACTGGTATAGCGAAAACTGGTATTGTCGCAACGATTCAGGGAACAAAACCCGGTAAAGTCTTAGCAATTCGGGCAGATATGGATGCGTTGCCCATTCAAGAATTGAACGAAGTACCCTATAAATCGCAACATGATGGCATCATGCACGCTTGTGGTCATGATGGACATACTGCGATCGCACTAGGTACAGCATACTATCTCCACCAGCATCGAGAAGACTTTGCAGGTACAGTCAAAATCATCTTCCAGCCAGCTGAAGAAGGGCCAGGAGGCGCAAAACCGATGATAGAGGCGGGGGTATTAAAAAACCCTGATGTCGATGCCATTATTGGTTTACACCTGTGGAATAATCTCCCCTTGGGAACTGTTGGTGTTCGTGCTGGCGCATTAATGGCCGCTGTAGAGTTATTTAACTGCACAATATTAGGCAAAGGTGGACACGGCGCAATACCCCATCAAACAATCGATTCGATTGTTGTTGCAGCCCAAATTGTCAACGCCTTACAAACCATCGTCGCCCGGAATGTTAACCCTATCGATTCTGCTGTCGTGACTGTGGGCGCACTTCACGCAGGTACAGCACATAATGTCATTGCTGATACAGCCAACATGAAAGGCACAGTCCGGTATTTTAACCCAGCATTTGCCGGCTATTTTCAACAGCGCATCGAGCAAATCATCGGCGGAATTTGCCAGAGTCACGGTGCTAAATATGAATTAGAATATACAAGCTTATATCCGCCAGTAATTAATGATACTGGAATTGCAGAATTAGTGCGATCGATTGCTGAAGAAGTGGTAGAAACTCCTGTAGGAATTGTGCCAGAGTGCCAAACAATGGGCGGCGAAGATATGTCTTTCTTCTTACAAGAAGTTCCCGGTTGTTACTTCTTTCTTGGTTCTGCTAATCCAGACAAAGATTTAGCTTATCCCCATCATCACCCGCGATTTGATTTTGATGAAACTGTTTTACCAATGGGTGTGGAAATATTTGCTCGTTGTGTAGAGAAATTTTTTAGTTGAGATTGTCTACGAGATTGATTTGGACTCATTTACAATCAAAGATAAAAAGCATCCAAAATTATGATGAACTCCTTTTCCTCAGCTAAATCTCCAAGTAGCCAAAATAATCCTGTAAAATTGCCGTCTCTTGATCAGAAAAACCCTTGGTTAGCGATGGCAGGAGTCTTTACTGGAGTTTAGACTAGTCCGCGTGGTGCGCCAAGCGCAGCGCAAGCGCGATAGGCGGACTACCCTGCGGGAAGCCGCTTGCGCGTCTACGTTTGTATAGCCGCGAATTCCATTCGCTGGGGCTAGGTGCAAGATGTGAGGTATACGATCTGTCGAAGCTGGAATCATACTTTAAAACTGCTGAAATGCTTACTATATATAAATTTTCGCAGTTTTTGCCCCCTTTTTTTATCTATTTGTGAGAAATCCGGGTTGATGAATAATCCCATGACTGTTAAGGGAGAAGTCGGATTTTCTTAGCTCTGTTCAATATAACAGAATGTAACAATACTATCTTTCACAACTTGTTATCAGAAGCAATTCCAATCAAATAACAGGGAACAAACTGGAAAAATGAGCTTCCAACGAACCGTGTCGTTGAAAGCTCACTTGAACTTTTAATACAAGGTGTAGAAGTTATTTCTACGCTTTAGGGAGTTGCTAGAAAGTTGACAATGCTATTACCACCATTACGACCAACAGCAGGAATCTCGATCAAAGCATCCTTAGCTTTCCCAGTACCATCGTTAACCACAGACTTGTCATCAATTGGGTGTCCATTGGGAATGAACAACTGCGGGTGATCAAACGGTGCTTTTTCGTAACGGACTCGTTCATCTGTCAGTGCTTTGAGAAAAGCCACCAAATCATCTTTTTCTGGCTCACTCAAGTTGAGGTTTTCAATATCTGCATCTAGGTTGTTGATATTCTGTTCGTGAAAATCTCCACCCCGATTGTAAAACTCAACTACTTGTCTAAGAGTCAACTGTCCGCCGTTGTGGAAGTAGGGAGCAGTGAGTTCTATGTTCCGCAGTGTTGGTGTTTTAAAGGCTCCATCTACAGCTACTCTTTGGTTGGCGCTCACTGTAATATTGGGCGCTACTCCCAAAAGTTGCTGGAATTTTCCTTGTTGTGCTAGTCGGGTTTCGGAGAGTGGATTACCAAAGGGGTCTTTACCTCCTACTCCCAAGTCTTCGTTAGTGGGTCTGACACCAATGTTATAAAAGCCATTGTCGTAAATAGCTTCTTGACCATCGCCCATAATCATGCGCTCTAGTCGTTGGTTTTGGACATTTTTCACAGAAGCGTTGGTAAATTCTCCGCCACCATGACAGTTAATACACTTGGCTTTCCCTTCAAATAGGTTTTTACCTCGGATTTGTTGGGCGGTTAAAGCACCAGAGTTACCTTCTAAGTATTGGTCAATGGGGGCATTATTCGAGACTAATGTAGATTCGTACAGTTGCACCGCTAACCCGAAGAACAAGGAGAAATTGTACTCCATCAGACTATAAGTCTTATAGTTGGGATCAATCACACTTGCTAATCCCAAAAGTACGGCTTTACGGCTACCATCTCGTTTATCAACTTGTATTGACCAAGTAGGATCCCACCACTCCTGCTTGAAACTAGCCTGGATCATCTGCTGATAATTCGTAAATGTCAGACCTTTACCAAACAATTGTGCGTAGCTACCTAAGACGCTGTCATCAGAACGTACGATTTGCTTTCCTAGTGGTCTCAGACCCATTAATTTGTTACCAAGGTCTCTCAGGGACTTTGTACCGCTAGAAAGGTTTGTTAATCCTTTGAGAAGGTCACTCAGACTTGGTAGTCCAGATGTCCCGAATTTATCACCAACTTCTTGGAAGGTGCGCCCGTCAGCTGACATCTCGAAGGAACTCAGTGGTGGGCCGACTGCTTGGGAAGCTAGAGAAGAGTTATTGAGTTTGACGCTGACAGCTTGTGGCGGGAATAAGGTAACTAAGAGACCAGGAGTTGCTTTAAAAAGTTTAGCGTTGGGGTCTCTTAACCCAAATGGGTTAACTCCATTGAAAATGTTTTGAGCGCGTCCATCCCAGAAGTTGCGGAAGTTGAACACCGCATTGATGACGGTTGGTGTATTACGTGGCTCAACTCGCCGGACTTCTGTACCACCGACGTTAAATACGGCATCGTCTAGTTGAGTGACATTATCTTGAGCATTCCCAGGATTTGTACTGATGAAGTCGGAATTGAACACCCCTTGAGATGATGCTACATCGTTACTATCAGATAGAACGGCAGAGTTGCGGTCATTTGGATTTGCTAGTTTGTGGAATGGGAAGTCTCCAGGCTTGAGGGTGTAGTTTGGCTGACCAATACTAAAGGTAGTGTCAGGATTGGGAAGGCTATTTGCATCTACACGCAAAAGACCAGGACTAAGTTGGTTTTTTGCTCTGTTGTCAGCACCTGCATGAAAATGGCAAGTAGCACATGATGTGATGCCATCGCTACCAACCTGCATATCCCAAAACAGTGCTTTTCCTAAAGCGATCGCTGCTTTCTTGTCTTTGACAAATTCTCCCAAATTACTAGGCTCTGGAATGGCTACAGTTTTTAATGATGCCAAAGGCTGAGAAGGCCCTGGATTTACTAACTGCGCTGAAACGATGTGTCCGCCTAATATGCCAATAGTTGCTATCAGTGCAACAATCACACTGCTTTTAATTTTCTTTGATACTTTCGATGCCATGCTTCTCAGTATGTCTCTGAAACCCTTATAGATGACACCTATGGAAATTTTGCTCATGTTTTGATGAGTGTTGACTGTTAGCGATTTTTCAGGTCAGAGCATTACTAACCCATTGTTAACTGTGAAATTTTTTGTTGCATCCGCCAAAAAATTTCGCTCTAGCCGAATAATTAAGGGATATTTGTATGGTCTTATAAATCCAATTTCGGTGAAATAATTTTTACCTGAGCAGTGTTGGCCAGCCAATTATTCACGCCGATAGCAGTACTGTTTTGTAGTAGCTAAAATGGGGTTAAGACTCTTTTACGTAAAGTTGCTAGATTTAATTTCATCAGGTATTCTACTATAAAAATCCTTATAGAACCAATTTGACATCTTTTACTGTGTTGAATTAAAGTGACGGCAAAAGTCGTATCCAGCAGTTATGCCATACTCTAGCAGCCTCACAGATGAAGAGTGGATCATCCTCGAACCCTTACTGCCTCAGAACAACAAAAGAAAGAATTAGGACACTCAGGGTTTGTTCCGGTTGCTGCGAGGTGGGGGAAGAGAACGTTCCAATGCTTGGATGGAGAGATGCAAAATTCTCGTCAAGAACTTTGAGAGAACTCTAGTTAATGCCACTGCCAAAATTAAATCTTTGTTTTATTCGACTGATGATTAAAAGACTTGCAGCATCTTCTTAGATGTCAAATGGGTTCTATAAAGGCCAATCTCAAAAACACATTAATTCCTTATGCCAACTTGAAAGGAGAAGATTTAACAGGAACCAAAAACTTAGAACAACGGCAGATTGACCAAGCAAAGGGCGATAATCGCACAACTATTCTGCCAGACTATCTACAATATCCCGAACATTGGCAGTAATTGAGAATTAAGGAAAATATAAAAAAAATATACTTTTGACTTTTAACTTTTGACTTTTGACTTTTTCAACTGCCTCCAGCCTTCTGCCTCCACCAGACAGTAATTAGGTATAATCACCTCAATAACTTTGATCCGCCCAATATTGTGATTGCTATCTATCCTGGCAGCTTTGACCCCATCACCTTAGGCCACCTCGATATTATCCAACGTGGTAGTCGGCTGTTTAACAAAGTAATTGTTGCGGTGTTGCGTAACCCAAATAAAGTTCCTTTATTTACTGTGGAACAACGACTAGAGCAAATTCGCATAGCTACGCAACATCTACCGAATGTCGAAGCGGATAGTTTTGACGGACTAACTGTAAATTATGCTCAACAACGCCAAGCGCAAGTGTTGTTACGAGGTTTACGAGCGATTTCAGATTTTGAAGTAGAATTACAGATGGCACATACCAATAAAACACTGTCTACTCAAATTGAAACAGTTTTTCTCGCAACATCAAATGAATATAGTTTTTTAAGTAGTAGTGTGGTAAAAGAGATCGCAAGATTCGGTGGTTCTGTCGATCATCTTGTTCCCCCCCACATTGCTTTAGATATATACAAATGCTACAACCACAACTATCCAATAGCGAACCCAACCACAACGGCAATTACCCCCCTCCAGAGTATCCCAATGGAGCAGTCAACGGGGACAATTCCCAACCAGGAAGCGTAGACATTCAGCAGGAACTCAACCGCTTAGAAGATTTGATTCTTTCTGGTTGGCGAGTTCCTCTGACTGGGCGCACATTAATAGACGAAGAAAAATTATTTGAACAGCTAGATTTTATTCGCGTTTCTTTACCTTCGGTATTTCAGGAAGCTGCTGCTATTCTGCAACACAAGCAAGAAGTGATGTTAGAAGCAGAAGAATATGGACAGCAAATAGTTGACGCAGCCCAAGCCAAAAGAGCGCAAATTTTGGCAGAAAGCGATATATTAAGACACGCAGAACGCGAAGCAGAACAACTACGGCGCAAAACCCAGCAAGAATGCGAAGCAATGATGCAGGAAACTCGTGCGGAAATTGAACGCAGGCAGCAAGCTTGTATGGAAGAATTAGAACAAATGCGTCAAACTGCGATCGCTCAAGCTCAAGAAATTGAAGATGGTGCTGATCAATATGCCGATAGTGTCCTCGAAAATATCGAGCAAGACCTCAAAGATATGTTAAGAATTATCACCAATGGCAGACAACAATTACGCCAAGAAAATCAATCTCAAAATTATTCTTCAAAAAAGAAATGAGGTGAGAGGTTAGAGGTTAGGGACTAGAGGTTAGAGACTAGAGGTTAGTATATTTTCTGGACTCAGCACTTAGCACTCAGCACTCAGCACTTAATATTGTAAGATTTTCCTAAACCTATCTTGCTTATAGGTCGAAAATCACAGGTTATTTCCAGTGCATTGCCATGCCTTACTATCAGGATCAGTTAAGCATTACCACTGTTGATGAAGCTCTACAACAGTTATCTGTTGATGAACTAAAAAAGCTAGCTGCATTACTGAATACTAATAGCAAACCCACGCGCAAAGCCGAAATTATTGCAGTGATTCACCGTTATCTTGTGGGGGAAAATCTGCAACAATTGTGGCGAGAATTAGATCATCTGCAACAAAAGGCAGTAGCGGAAACAATTTACAACACAGATGGTTTGTTTAACGCTACAAGTTTCTACGCTAAATATCTGGAAGAACCTAATTGGGGAACATCTGACGTATACGGTTACAAGCGTCAACCATCGTTATTGTGTTTATTTATCTACAGCAATATTATTCCTCAAGATTTACAAACACGCTTAAAAGCATTTGTTTCGCCACCAGCAGAATTTTCGATTACTAGCTTAGATAAATGTCCAGAGGTTTTTCGTTTGCAGTGGCAACAATGGAACTGGAAAACCCGCGAACGAGAAACCCATGAAAAAGAAATTGTCGTCAAGCAGTGTGAAATGGAAACTGCTGCACAACAAGATTTACTCGCGGTACTGCGGTTAATTAACGCCGGAAAACTCAGTGTTAGCGATAAAACGGGATATCCAAATAATAGTAGTATGAGTGCGATCGCCTCTGTGTTGACTGGTGGCGATTATTACAACGACGACCCATCTACACCATCATACGAAAAAATCGGTTTTATTAAGCCCTTCGCCTGGGCAATGCTAGTCCAAGCCGCAGGTTTAGCCGAACTTTCTAGCAAACGTCTAGTCTTAACCAAAACGGGACAAAAAGCCCTGACAAACCCACCCGCAGCCACCATCCGCAATATTTGGAAAAAATGGCTAAAAAATAAGGTATTAGACGAATTACGCCGCATAGATTCTATTAAAGGACAAACAGGCAAAGGTAAGCAAGGTTTAACCGCCCCAGACAAACGCCGCGAAGCCATTACCAAAGCCTTAGCCGAGTGTCCTGTGGGGCGATGGATGGGCGTTAATGAACTGTTTCGCTGCATTCTCGCCAAAGGCTACAATTTTGAAGTTACCCGCAATCTTTGGAACTTGTATATTAGCGACTCCCATTACGGTAGCTTAGGTAATGGTGGCGATGATTGGGAAATTTTGCAAGGCAGATATGCTTTATGTCTGTTATTTGAATATGTTGCCACCTTGGGAATGATTAATATCGCCTATGTTAACCCCGGCGGCGTTCGTCCTGATTATACCGACTTATGGGGAACCGATGACTTACCGTTTCTCAGCCGTTACGATGGTTTGATGTGTTTGCAATTAACACCCTTGGGTGCATATTGCTTGGGTTTGCAAAACGACTATACACCGCCACCGTTAGAAGTACGGGCGGTATTTCGCGTATTACCAAACTTAGAAATAGCCGCGACTGGCGAACCACTTACCCCTGCTGATACTCTGGTACTGGATGTTTACGCCCAAAAAATTTCGGATGCGGTGTGGCGGTTAGAGACGGCTAAGTTATTGGGTGCGATAGAAGCAGGGCAAAGCATCACCCAATTACGAGAATTTCTGCAAGCCCGCAGTGGTCATGAATTGCCAGAAACCGTCAATCAATTTTTAGCAGATATTGAAGCGCGAGGCAATAGTTTGCGCGATCGCGGTCAAGCCCGGTTGATAGAATGCACTGATGCTGCTTTAGCTGTATTAATCGCCAACGATTCGCGCACGAAAAAGCTGTGTTTCTTAGCCGGAGAAAAGCATTTAGTTGTGCCTAGCGAGTCAGAAACTAAATTCCGTAATGCCGTGAAAAAGTTGGGTTATAGTATTGCGTTGAGTGGTTAAAATTCCTCATGAATGAATTAATTTTAATGCAAGTAAATTTCGGTTTGAATGTAGCCAGTTTGATTGGGTTTGTGCAGATTATTTTTGCTGTAGCTTACATACTGGCTATGATAATTCTGCTGATTCAACGTGCAAGAAGACTAGAGAGTTTATCTTTAATTACTTATGTTTTTCAAACCCTAATTATTCCTATTTTTCTGCTAACTTCTGGGTTGATTCTGGTTTTTCAAGGTTGGCGATTAGACCCTATTTTACAATTTATGCAATTCTTACTCACTGTGTTAATTATTTATTTATGTATTAAAGATATTGTGATTAATGGTGGTTATAGAAATCGGTAGTTTAAGTTGAGCGATCATTGTTCAACATCAGATTTAACATCAAATTCGACCTTGTTGTATAAATCTTGTAATTTAATTTCCAAGGAAATAGTAACTAAATTAATAAACTCATCTTCGGCATCATATTCTTGCAAAGACCATCGTTTATTAGCAGTCTTATAAAAATGTTCTACAAAAATTCTATCCTGCTCAACTAGTAAATATTCTTCAAAGGATGGTATGGTGCGATATGCTTTAAATTTCCCTTCTTTATCATAACTTTCGGTAGACTTTGATAATACCTCAACAATTAATTTTGGATTCGTAATGGTATCTGTCCGATTTTCCAAAAATTCAATTTTCCCTGCAACAATAGAAATATCGGGATATGTATAAATACGTTGTTTAGCTATCCACAAACGCATATCACTGTTAAATACTTCATAATCTTGTTGCCTAAAAGCAAAATTCAAAATAGCATAAAAATTACCAGAAATTCGATTATGGTTTGCAGTTCCACCAGCCATTGGAATAATTCTTCCGTCAATATACTCACTTTTAAAATCAGCTTTTTCTTCTAAGTTTAAATATTCTTGGATGGTAAAATATTGTGGTTCTAGTATTTGCACAAGTTTACCTCACTTCTGCTTTTTAAACATCTTCTGTATCTTTTAGGTGTTGTAGGTTGGGTGCAGCGCCAGCGAAACTCAACAACTATGATGATTTTACTTTTTCATTACCATTTATTACTTTATTATATTTCGTAGGATTTAGCTGACAAAATCATGTCTTACATCCCAGAAAATGCGCTGATTGTGCAGAGCGATCGCACTATTCTTTTAGAAGTACATTCTCCCACAGCAGCTAAAGCCAGAGAAGCGATCGCACCTTTCGCTGAACTAATCAAAAGTCCCGAACATATCCACACTTACCAAATTACACCGCTAAGTATTTGGAATGCGCGGGCGGCGGGGATGCAGGTTGAGGCGATGGTAGGGGCGTTGCGAGACTATGCGAAATATCCTATCCCGGAAGCAGTCGCCCAAGAAATCAGCACTTTGGGTAGTCGCTATGGCTTAACGGTAATTGAACGGGATGGAGATAGTTTACTGCTGCGAATGAGTGACCAGCCTTTAGCGGAGTTGCTGTCACGGGATAAGCAAGTCGCCCCATTATTAGGTAAGCGTCTTTCTGAAGTTTGCTTTCAAGTCGCGGCGAGTTTGCGCGGTGTACTCAAACAGGCTTTGTTAGCGGCTGGTTATCCGGCGGAAGATATTGCAGGTTATGTCACAGGCGATGCTTTAGCAATTCAATTGCGCGAAGAGACACGTACAGGCAAAAAATTTCTGCTGCGGGACTACCAAAGTCAAGCAGCAGAAGCATTTTATCAGTCGGGAAGAGTACAAGGTGGCAGTGGCGTAATTGTGCTACCCTGCGGTGCAGGTAAGACAATTGTCGGTATGACTGCAATTGCCGCCGTGCAAGAGAGTACGCTTGTACTAACAACTAGTTTAACATCCGTGCGACAGTGGCGGCGGGAATTGTTGGATAAAACAGATTTACCAGAAGATGCGATCGCAGAATACAGTGGTGAAGTCAAAAATACAGGGCCGATTACCCTATCAACTTATCAAATACTGACCTATCGCCATCAACGCGACGGTGATTTTCCCCACTTTGATTTATTTAGTGCGCGTTCTTGGGGTTTAATCATTTACGACGAAGTTCATCTGCTTCCCGCGCCAGTTTTCCGCATCACTGCTGAACTGCAAGCCCGTCGCCGCTTGGGACTAACCGCCACCTTGATTCGGGAAGATGGTAGAGAAGGTGATGTTTTCGCTCTGATTGGGCCGAAACGGTATGATGTTCCCTGGCGAGAATTGGAAGGTGAAGGTTTTATCGCCACGGCGAGTTGCACGGAAATTCGCGTTTCTCAAGAGAAAGAACGCCAAATGGAATATGCTTTAGCACCGAGGCGCAATCAGTTTCGTGTCGCCGCCGAAAATCCGCGCAAGGTGCAAGTTATCAAAGACTTGTTAGCAAAAGAGTCAGGACACCGCATTTTAATTATTGGCGAATTTTTGTCGCAATTGGAAGCGATCGCCCAAGTTACCCAACTACCGTTAATTACTGGTAAAACCCCCGAAAAAGAACGAGAAAAACTATATCAAAGCTTTCGAGAAGGGGAATTAGGCGGACTTGTTTTATCCAGAGTTGGTAACTTTGCCATTGATTTACCAGATGCAGATATTCTGATTCAAGTATCTGGTAAATATGGTTCTCGCCAAGAAGAAGCCCAGCGTCTAGGTAGAGTTTTACGCCCAAAATCTGATGGTCGTCCCGCGCAATTTTATACTTTAGTTTCGCTGCGTACTTGCGAAGAAGATTTTGCCCGTCATCGTCAGTTATTTTTAACTGAGCAGGGCTATAGTTATCAAATTGAAATTATGGATTAAGGAAAAATCAAGAATTACAGATAGCTAAATATGTCAAAAATAATTTATAAATTGAGGTATTTATGAACAGCAAGCCTGATTATAAAGCAATGTCGCCAGAGGAGTTAAGACAGTATATTTTAGAACATCGTGATGATGACGATGCTGTACACGAAGCTGTTTTACGCATTCAACAAAATGGTACAACAGTAAATACTGATGAGTTTATTGAAATAGTAAAACAACGCTTAGAAATTCAACAATGAGTCAATCATACCTGTTTGTTAGAGTAATTGTTGGGTTCCACTACCCTGTGGGAAGCCACCCTTCGGATGTCTACGTTACACCCAACCTACTATAATTACTAATACTAACCGCTTATAAATTCAACCATGATTAATCTACAAAGTGTAGGTGAAATCATTAACTAACATCCCAGGAACTAGACTTCCGCCTAATTTACGGGTTTCATAAGTGTCAACTTCGGGAATAAATTCTTGGAAATTAGTGAAATCGACTAAATTTTCTCCCCAAAAACGATAGAGGCTGTCGTCAAAGCGGAGATTTTCGATGGGTGCAATGATTTCGCCGTTTTCCACCCAAAAACAGGCGTAACGAGTCATACCTGTAATTCTACCTGTAGGGCGATCGCTCCAATTTAAATAATGTAAATTCGAGACATATAAACCTGTATATAAGTTAGATAAAATCTGCTCAAATTTCAAATTTCCGGGACTGATTTCTGGCGTGCGTAAGGTTTCCCAACTGTTAGCACCATTAGCAGTTTTTTGATATTCTTTGGCAGTCCGCGAGCTAACTAAGCTATTTACTAAGATGCCATTTTCAATAATTGCTAGCTCTGGTGCTGCCATTTCTCCTAGTTCATTAAAGCGCGGTACTAAGCCTAATTGAAAGTTTTCTTTTAAGCTAAATTTGGCAGATAACTGTTTTTCTTTGCGAGATAAAGCTGCTAAAGCACTGTTTCCTTGTTGGATATCTGCTTCACTAACAGCACCCCAAGAAAGCATTTGTAATAAATCAGCCACAGCCGCAGGTGCAAAATAGGTTTTATATTGCCCTCTAGGTAATTCTTTGGCTGGATGCGACAACAAATTGAGTTGTTTTTTGGCTTCTTTGATTTTTGTTGCGTAACTTGCTACATCCCAATTATTACCAGCAAATGTACCTTTAACAGCTTTACCAGAACTAATAAACAAGGAATAATCTAGTGTGAAAGTATCAGTTGCAAACCAATGTTTTTGTCCACTTGAATCACCATAGGCTTTAATTACTATTCCACCCGCATAAATGCCTGTAAAATCTAGTTCTGCTACTTCTGCTAAGATGCTAGAAACTACGTCATCTTGCGCTAATAAATTACTATGATGAACTTCCCGACTCGTATTGTTGCCGGAAGGCAAAACTAAATAAGGGTCAATTGGTAATATAGTTATTTCATCGCGTAATTCTTGTAAAGCTTGATGTGCTTTTTGCCAATCTTTTTCCCAATTTCCGGTAAAGGGAAACTGTCTAGAACTACTGCGTTGTTCTGCCATTAATGTTAGTTCAATCGACCCATCAGCTACACAGCCAGTTTGTCTAACTTTCGCATGATTAAACCGCGTAAATTGACTTTGTTCACTGCTGAGTTTCAGGGTAAATGCCTCATGCTCTAATTTCTTAATGAGCAGAGTTTCTAACAACTGATTAAAGCTAGATTCTAAAGCAGTTAATTCTTGTTTCATTGGTAGATTATTAATTCGTAATTCGGAATAAAGCTACAAAAGTCACACTTTTGAATTTTGACTTTTAACTTTTGACTTCTTCAACTCCCTCCCCCAAAGACTTCAACATTAGCAAATACACAAACGGGTGAACCATGTCCTACCCAAATTGCTTGATTTGGTTCACCTTTACCACAGTATGGAGTGCCGTACATTTGCCAGCTATCTTGATTGCCGATTTTGATTAAGCTGCGCCAAAATTCTGGGGTTGTGGCACGATAGTTGGGGTTGCGGAGGGTTTTTGTGAGTTTGCCATTCTCAATTAATTTGGCATATTCGCAGCCAAATTGGAATTTATAACGTCGGTCATCAATTGACCAAGAACGATTCGATTCCATGTAAACGCCGTGTTCTATATCGCTGATGATTTCTGGAAATGTGGCGTTTCCTGGCTCTAGGTTTAAGTTTGCCATGCGGTCAATTGCTGGTCGATTCCAGGAACAAGCACGAGCGCAAGCTACTCCAGGCACTCCGGCTCTCGCTTGACTTTCTAAACTGCCTAAACCCCTTTGTAATATGCCTTCTTTAATCACATATTCCCTGGTGGCAACTGCGCCAGTATCATCAAAACCATAGCTGGCATACTCACCCGGCACTGTGGGGTCAAAGGTAATGTTCATTAATGGCGAACCGTAGACTAGCTGACCAAAATCTTGGGTGGTGACAAAGCTACCGCCAGCATAGTTGCGCTCATCGCCTAAAATCCGGTCAAGTTCTAGGGGATGCCCGACGCTTTCATGAATTTGCAGCATCATTTGGTCTGGGGCTAAGACCAAGTTAGTGCAGGTATTGGGACATTCTTCTGCTGTCAACAGTTCTAGGGCTTGTTCTCCTACTTGCTGTACTCGTTGCCATAGATGTTCTTGTCTTAAAAGTTCCCATCCACCTTGATAGCAGTGTGCTTGCCAACCGTTGTTTGTACGTTGTTGGACAATTGCTCCGTCTTGAGCGATCGCACCATAGTTGTTTCCTAAAGAGATAAACTTTTGATATACTTCCGAACCGTTGCTGCTGACAAACCAGCTTTCTCGCTCACTTGTGCTGATACTGGCTGTAGTTTGCACAATTTTGTCGTGTACTTTTAGCGTCCGGCACATCCGCACCAATAAATCATTGATTTCTCCGGGACTTAGCGTGTCTAAGGGTTCCAAAAATGGCGAGTTGTATTCACCAACAACTTTCGGACGTTCGGTTTCTTTAAATGGATATATCCACCATTTACTAGCGGCGAGTGCTTGTTTATAGGCGATTTTCGCCGCAGATTCTAAAGATTCTAGTTCTAAAGAGTTGGTAGCCGCATAACCCAGACAGCCATTCACCAAAACTTCAATCATGGCTCCCTCCGTGGTAGATTTACCGTTCGCTTGGGGTATACCATCGCGCACATAACGGTTTGCGGCTGTTTCTCTGACGGCTCTGATACCAATCCAATCAGCCGGAATATGAAAACTAGCGATCGCTTTTGTTAATTCAGACCACATAATAATTTAAAGGTAAATTTCCTGATTTTGTAATTGACAATTGCGGTTTTTTATGAACTTTTTCTGCTTTGTAAATTCTATATTGGCTATCAACTAACCATATATTATGCAAGTTCTGTAATATACTCTGCTTTTCTCTAAAGCCGGAAAATTTTGATGTTTTTTAACAAAATTGGTTGTATTTGATACTAATTTGTATCCTTTAACTTTTACCCTAATCGATGTAAATTATCAGACCTGACCTGCTTTTTCAAGACTGTTCTGACCATACAGTCTCAAAGATAAATTTAGTGCAATAATGCAGAAACCAGTAATTAATTAAGAAACTAGGAAATTCAATAAAAAATTGGTTGGTAAGTAATGTCATAGAAACATAACATTACTCAGAAACATAAATTTTTAGTGATGACAGTTTACCAAAAGAATAGCTTTTGTATTTGATTTTTTTCCTCAAAAAATTGCAATGAGAGGTTTATAAAAGCTAAAATACAGTAATTGATCACACAGAATTGGCGAGTCAGAATTCAGAATTGAATTCTGTGTGACAATTACTAGATAGATTGCTATCTAATTAGTCTATTGCGCTGATTAATTATTGCTTGAGACTGGGTGTAGGGGTGTACGGGTTTTTTAAGATTAAAACCTTCATCGTGAAAACTATTCCCATTCTCAGTAGAGACTTTGTATACAACGTCTCTACTTTTTTGAATTGGTATAGCAATCTAAACATCGATGATCACTAGTTCCAACTCAGTACTCAGCACGGGCTAAACGCCCCGCTACCGCTAACAGCACTCAGCACTTAAATTAACTCCTATGCCAGCGCGTACCTTCAGGACTATCAATTAAGGTAACACCTTTGGCTTGTAGTTCATTGCGGATGCGATCGCCTTCGGCAAAATTCCGCGCTTTCCTAGCAGCTTGGCGTTGTTGAATTAAATCTTCAATTTCCGCATCACTTAAACCATCATTTACAGTAGTTTCGGCTTCTGGCTGGGCGGTTAAACCTAAAACCTCTGCTAGAGTAACGAGTGTTTGCCATTGTTTTTGCAGTTCTTCGGCGGGTGTGTCAGTTTTGCCTTCATGAACCAGGATATTTCCTTCACGACGGAGTTCTTTGGCTAATTCAAACAACACCGAGACCCCACCAGGGAAATTAAAGTCATCGTTGACAGCTTCTTTGAAACGTTCGATGTATTGAGTGCTGAGTTTTGAGTGCTGAGTGCTGAGTTGATTAATAGAAATATCTTCCCAGCCGAGTTGTTTGGCGTATTGATAACCAAACAGTAAACCTTCTTTGAGAGTGTGCCAGCCGTTGGTGGCAGCAGCGATCGCATCATCGGTAAAATCAAGAGGCTTACGATATTGTGCCATCAGGACAAACAGGCGTAATGCCATTGGATGAACACCACGATCAAGTAAGTCGCGGATGGTGGTAAAGTTGCCCAAAGATTTGGACATTTTTTCACCATCAACCTTGACCATCCCGTTGTGTAACCAGTAATTTGCTAAGGGTTTACCTGTGACGGCTTCTGATTGGGCAATTTCGTTTTCGTGGTGAGGGAAAATTAAGTCAGCACCACCAGCATGAATATCTATTGTCTCACCCAAGCGATCGCGCACCATCGCCGAGCATTCAATATGCCATCCCGGACGGCCAGCGCCCCAAGGTGATTCCCAAGCAGGTTCTCCGGGTTTGGCGGCTTTCCACAAGGCAAAATCAAAGGGGTCTTTTTTCTTTTGATACTCTGGGTCTTCTATATTAACGCGATCGCTTTTCCCCGCCTGCATATCTTCCAACTTGCGACCAGAAAGCTTACCATACTCACCAAACTGGCGCACAGCATAGTAAACATCCCCATCAGCAGGGTAAGCAAAACCTTTATTTTCCAACTCATGAATTAATCGCTGAATCCCGTTCATTGTATGTGTCGCGCGGGGATATTCATCAGCTTCTTTAATTCCTAAGCGTGCCATATCTTCAAAATATGCCTTGATGAACCGTTCCGCTACAGCTTCCATTGATGAATGTTCTTGTCGAGCGCGGTTGAGAATTTTGTCATCAACATCAGTAAAATTCTGCACATAGCGCACTTCATAACCGATAAACTGGAGATAGCGGCGCACAACATCCCAAACAATGCAAGCTCTAGCATGACCCAAATGACAGTAGTCATAGACCGTCACGCCGCAGTAATACATCTTAACCTTGCCTGGTTCGACTGTTTCAAACGGTTCTTGACGACGGGTGAGGGTATTGTAAACAGTTAGGGTCATAACAGAGTAATGCTGCAATAGAGGGATACGCAATAATAGGGTTAAGTCGCTGGAAAGTTTATCCAGCATCCCTATGCTAGTGTTTTCTGGCCTATCTGCGCTACCTTTTGTAAATGTTAGAGAAATATGAGTGAAAAGAGTTTGGATAAGGCGTATAAGGGTGTAATGATTTTAAACACCTACATCCCGACACCCTGATTTCCTTACACCCGACCCCAACGGGTAGCCGCAACTTAGAGAAGTTTGATATTTTTTGATTTGTTTGATAATCGCGTTATGCAATCAGCAGTGAATTCTGAATCTCAATCAATGGATGCGCCAAAACAAGGTTTACCAGTCACAATTATTACTGGATTTCTTGGTAGCGGCAAAACGACTTTACTAAACCATATTCTCACAAACCAACAAGGTTTAAAAACTGCCGTGTTGGTGAATGAATTTGGTGAAATTGGCATTGACAACGAGTTAATTATTGCCACCGATGATAATAACAATATGGTGGAATTAAGTAACGGTTGTATCTGCTGCACAATTAATAATGATTTAGTGGATGCCGTTTATAAAGTATTAGAACGGGAAGAAAAACTAGATTATCTAGTCGTAGAAACCACCGGACTAGCAGATCCGCTACCAGTAGCCTTAACATTTTTAGGCACAGAACTGCGAGATTTAACTCGCCTAGATTCGATTATCACGGTTGTAGATGCAGCTAATTACAGCTTAGATTTATTCAACTCCCAAGCAGCTTATAGCCAAATTGCTTACGGGGATGTGATTTTGTTGAATAAAACAGATTTGGTTGATGAAGCCACTTTGACTCAGTTAGAAGCAAAAATCAACGAAGTCAAAGAAGGTGCGAGAATTTTGCGTACCAAGCGATCGCAAGTACCACTCGCTTTAATTCTCAGTGTAGGATTATTTGAGACTGACAAATATTTTGACACCGTGGATGAGCATGATCATCATGATCATGACCATCACGACCATGACCACGACCATGACCATTCAGCCTGCGGTCATGACCACCATGACCATGACCATTCTACCTGCGGTCACGACCATCACGACCACGACCATCATCACCACCATCATTCCGACCATTTAGAAAATGATGGCTTCACTTCCATCTCCTTCCAAAGCGACAAGCCATTTTCTATTAGGAAGTTCCAATATTTCCTAGATAACCAACTACCCACCAGCATTTTCCGCGCTAAGGGTGTGATGTGGTTTGATGAAAGTCCCAAACGCCACATTTTCCACCTCTGCGGTAAACGCTTCACCTTAGATGATGACGAGTGGAAAGGCGAACCCAAAAACCAGCTGGTGCTAATTGGTCAAAATCTCGACCGCGAAACTTTAACCAAGCAAATAGAAAACTGCATATGTCTACCTTCCGTCAGTCGTGGTAAAGGCTTTGGGAAGTAAGTATGAAGTGTGAAGTCTGAAGTATGAAATATTAGTTTTTAGACTTCATACTTCATACTTCAGACTTTTATGCGCGTTATCATCCAGCGAGTGAAATCATCCCAAGTCACTGTTAACGGTGAAATCATTGGCAAAATCGGCCGAGGCTTAAATTTACTCGTAGGTATTGCTGATACAGATACAGATGCAGAACTCGACTGGATGGCGCGTAAATGCTTAGAATTGCGCCTATTTCCCGATGACGCAGGTGGAGACAGATGGCAAAAATCTGTGCAAGAAATTAACGGTGAATTGTTGGTTGTGAGTCAATTCACCCTTTATGGTGACTGTCGCAAAGGTCGCCGTCCGTCTTTTGACCGTTCCGCACCGCCTCAAACCGCAGAAGATTTATACAACAGCTTTGTTAATAAGTTACGCGCCAGTGGTTTAAGAGTCGAAACAGGCAAATTTGGCGCAACGATGCAAGTTTCCATCGAAAACGACGGCCCTGTAACCTTATTACTAGAAAGGTAACTTGGTCAATGGTCAACAGTCAAAAGGCAGAAGCCAGAAGGACAAAATTTCATACTTCAGACTTCATACTTCAGACTTCACACTTCAGACTTCACACTTCAGACTTCACACTTCACACTTCATACTTCATAGACTACTGAGTTCTAAATGATGAGAGAATATTAAATCGACGATCACAAAACTTTAAATTCTTTTATCATGGCAAAAATCCAGTTTTCTAGAGGTATTAACGAAGAAGTAGTACCAGATGTACGTTTAACTCGATCGCGTAGTGGAGATACTGGTACAGCAACATTTGTTTTTACAAATCCCAAAATTCTAGACCAAGGCAATACAGATGAAGTCACCGGGATGTATATGCTGGACGAAGAAGGCGAAATAGTTACCCGCGAAGTTAAGGTAAAATTCATCAACGGTAGAGCAGAAGCCTTAGAAGCTACTTACATTATGAAATCTTCTGATGAGTGGGATCGCTTTATGCGCTTCATGGAGCGATATGCTGAAGAAAATGGTTTGGGATTGAGTAAATCTTAAGCAAACTACTGAAGTATGAAGTGTGAAGTGTGAAGTCTGAAATAAACGCTTTAGCCTTCATCCTTCTTTTTTTTCGCAACGTAAACCATAATTTGGGAATAGTAAAAAATTCCATATTTATCGATAAAACTCATCTAAAAGTCAAAATTTTAAATCGGATGACCCAACAACCCCATCCAGATACAGATGCAATGTCGGTAACTTGCGCTATAGTTACCGTCAGCGACACACGCACCCCAGAAACAGATAAAAGTGGGCAACTAATTAAGCAATTATTATTAGAAGCAAATCATAGCATTGCCGCCTACGCAATTATTCAAGATGAACCAACGCAGATTCAAGCACAGATAGAATCGCTGGGTAAAACTGCTAATTTAGACGCAATAATTTTTAATGGTGGTACTGGTATTGCACCAAGAGATACCACTTATGATGCTATTGAAAAATTATTAGAAAAAACTCTACCGGGATTCGGAGAGATATTTAGATTTTTAAGTTATCAAGAAATAGGTTCCCGGGCGATCGCATCTCGCGCCGTTGCAGGTGTTTATCAAAATAAATTAATCTTTTCTCTCCCTGGTTCCAGCAATGCTGTGCGATTAGGTATGGAAAAGCTGATTTTGCCTGAACTGACTCATTTAGTCAGCCAAATGCGGAAATAGAGTTTAGACTGGTGAATATCTAAGTATAATCGCGCAATTATTGATAAAACTATGGAGCCTGTAGTATCACTGACAGCAGCAGCGATCGCAACCTTGGTTATTACTAAAGCTTTTGAAAAAACTGGTGAAATCATCGGCGAAAAGGCTTGGGACGAAGGCGAAAAGTTGTTAGTTCTGCTGAAACGCAAGGAACCTAGCACGGCGGAGATTATCGAACAGGCTAAAACACAACCTTTAGATTATAGTCAAGCTCATCTTATTGGGCAGCAGGTAGAGGAAGCGGCAAACAAAGACCCAGAAATTGCTCAAGCTGTTGAGACGGTGGCTAATGCTGTTAAATCTCAACCCTCTATTATTCAGAATTTTACGAACACAGTTGATAAAAATTATGGCGGGAATGTTGGGAACGTTGCTAATGACAACCGAACCCAAACTTTTAACATTTGAATACAGCCGCCCGAACAGGAACGGGTAAAGTCAAATCCTTCTACTGAAATACCGCAAAATTTGCCCCTGAGTGGGGTGGTGGAATTTGTTGGACGTGAAGCAGAATTGCAAAAACTCCACCAAATTTTGCAGGAGAATAAACAAGTAGCCATTGCTACTGTTGCTGGTATGGGTGGAGTTGGGAAAACAGAACTCGCCCTGCAATATGCCATTCAGCAACGCGAAACATATAACGGTGGGCTTTGTTGGTTGCTGGCAAAAACTGGGGATATAGGCATTCAAGTTGTGCAGTTTGCCAGAACGCAGCTTGACTTAAAGCCGCCAGAAGATTTTGATATACTCGCCCAAGTGCAATATTGCTGGCGGCGTTGGCGTGAAGGTGATGTGCTGCTAGTGCTGGATGATGTCAGCGACTACGAGGAAGTTAAGCCTTACTTTCAGTCCCTACCTTCTCGGTTTAAAGTGTTGATGACTACACGCCAGAACTTGGGACGCATCCCACAGTTATCTTTGGATGTACTGCAACCAGAGGCGGCGCTAGAGTTGTTGAGGTCTTTACTCAAAGAAACACCAGAGCGAATTGAGCGAGAATTAGCTGTAGCAAATCAGTTGTGTGAATGGCTAGGATATTTACCTTTGGGTGTGGAATTAGTGGGGCGCTATCTGGCGCGGAAACAGGATTTATCTCTAACAGAAATGTTGCGGCGGTTGCAGAACAAGCGACTAGATGAGCGTTCCCTGTCTAAATCTAAGTCGGAAGCCGATATGACAGCACAACGAGGTGTGTTAGCAGCCTTTGAATTGAGTTGGCAAGAATTAGAAGACGACGATAAGCAACTGGGCTGTTTATTGAGTTTATTTGCCGCCGCACCCATACCTTGGAAGTTGGTAGAACAGTGTTTACCAGAAGAAGATGTCGAAGATTTAGAAGAGATTAGAGACGATAGCTTGCTGAATCTACATTTACTCCAGCGCAAAGGTGAGGGAGTTTACCAATTGCATCCACTGTTGCGGCAGTTTTTCCAATATAAGTGTACAGGGTTAGATAAAGTAGAGGAATTAAAGCGATTGCTCTGCGGCGTAATGGTAGAGGTTGCTAAAGATATTCCTAAAACTCCCATTCTTGAGCAAATCACCGCCGCCACCCTCGCAATACCTCATTTAGCTGAGGTAGCAAACAATCTCATTCAATATATAGCCGATGAAGATTTAACTTGGGCATTCATTGGTAATGCTCGATTTTACAGTGGTCAGGGATTGTATGAGCAGGCAGCACCTTGGTATGAGCAGTGTCTAGAAGTTATCAAAAAACGCTTGGGAGAAGAACATCCAGATGTCGCCACTAGCTTCAACAACCTAGCGTTACTCTACAACTCCCAAGGCAGATACAGCGAAGCCGAACCCCTTTTTATCCAAGCTTTGGCACTCTCACGCAAACTGCTGGGAGAAGAACATCCAGATGTCGCCACTAGCTTCAACAACCTAGCGTTACTCTACAACTACCAAGGCAGATACAGCGAAGCCGAATCCCTTTACATCCAAGCTTTGGCACTCTGGCGCAAGCTGCTGGGAGATGAACATCCAGATGTCGCCACTAGCTTCAACAACCTAGCGACACTCTACAAGTCCCAAGGCAGATACAGCGAAGCCGAATCCCTTTACATCCAAGCTTTGGCACTCAGGCGCAAACTCCTGGGAGAAGAACATCCATCTGTCGCACTTAGCCTCAACCACCTAGCAGCACTCTACAAGTCCCAAGGCAAATACAGCGAAGCCGAACCCCTTTTTATCCAAGCTTTGGCACTGTGGCGCAAACTGCTGGGAGAAGAACATCCATCTGTCGCACTTAGCCTCAACAACCTAGCGGGACTCTACGGTTCCCAAGGCAAATACAGCGAAGCCGAACCCCTTTTTATCCAAGCTTTGGCACTGTGGCGCAAACTGCTGGGAGATGAACATCCAGATGTCGCCACTAGCTTCAACAACCTAGCAGCACTCTACAACTACCAAGGCAGATACAGCGAAGCCGAACCCCTTTACATCCAAGCTTTAGCACTCAGGCGCAAGCTGCTGGGAGATGAACATCCAGATGTCGCCACTAGCTTCAACAACCTAGCAGCACTCTACAACTACCAAGGCAGATACAGCGAAGCCGAACCCCTTTACATCCAAGCTTTAGCACTCAGGCGCAAGCTGCTGGGAGATGAACATCCATCTGTCGCCACTAGCTTCAACAACCTAGCGACACTCTACTACTCCCAAGGGAAATACAGTGAAGCCGAACCCTTGTACATCCAAGCTTTGGCACTGTGGCGCAAACTCCTGGGTGAAGAACATCCATCTGTCGCACTTAGCCTCAACAACCTAGCCTATCTCTACTACTCCCAAGGGAAATACAGTGAAGCCGAACCCTTGTACATCCAAGCTTTGGCACTGTGGCGCAAACTCCTGGGTGAAGAACATCCTGATGTTGCACTTAGCCTCAACAACCTAGCGGGACTCTACGGTTCCCAAGGCAAATACAGCGAAGCCGAACCCTTGTACATCCAAGCTTTGACACTGCGGCGCAAACTTCTGGGCGAAGAACATCCGGATGTCGCAAAAACCCTCAACTGCCTCGCGTTACTCTACGATTCCCAAAGAAAATACAACGAAGCCGAACCTTTGTACATACAAGCATTAGATATTTTTGAGCGACGGTTAGGCGCAAATCATCCAAATACTGTTGCTGTGCGTGGAAATTTAGCATATTTGCGCGCTCGCCTCACCTCAGAACAGTAAAATTCAAGTTCTCAGCCTCATCAATCAAGCTTTTATCTCTAAGGTTCGCGTTCCGAACTCGAAGTTTCATGTTTTAAACAAGAATGTTCCTGTTCCAAGTGAGAACATTCCTGTTTCAAGTGAGAACGTTCTTGTTTCAAGTGAGAACGTTCCTGTTTCAAGCGAGAATCTTCTTGTTCCAAACGAGAATATTCTTGTTCTGAGGTGAAATGATGGTGTTATGAGGGCGATCTCTCTACCTTTTAGCTCGAAGTTTCTCGTTCGCAGGTGGAATGGTGGTGTTCTGGGGGCGATCGTCTCAACTTACAACAGTAAAATCCAAACTTAAATTATAGAATGATGCGCGATCGCTCTTCAAGAGTTTAGAGGGGCAAAATCTAAATCTACAGTTAATAAAATTCTCCCTTCTGCACGAGCTTTAATTAAAATTTCGTTATCTGGTAGCCTTTGCAAACCTTCATCGCGCAAATGCACAACATCATAACCACCACTACACAACCAAGATACAGTACGTAGTGAAATTCCCATATCTGCTAAAAACTTCATTCTGACTTACTAAGCACTTTTGAAGGGATAAACTTGCTCTTGAGTCAACTATGCTGCATAAAGTAGAGATTCACGGATATCCTCTGGTTCTAAATCTGGATATTCTTCTAAAATTTCCTCTACAGGTTTGCCATTAGCTACTAAATTAACGACAAGAGAAACCGGAATCCGCATACCACGAATACAAGCTTGTCCTGCCATAATGTTACGGTCAAATGTAATTCTGCTCAGATTTAACATAAAATTACTTAAATTCTTTCTAAAAGATACATCTTCCCTGAGCAGTTGAGCGTAATAATTGAGTTTCATCACTAGCATCCAAAGGCATCCAATCATTGGGAGTGCGAGTGACATCATGCCCTCTAGTTACTAATGCTGAATGCAGCGATTTACTTGAGGTATCTGCATCTAGATGAAGCTTGAGTTTAACCATTCGCAATTTCTAAGGATTGCTCAGATGCGATCGCCGCGTCAATCTGCTCTTTATTTACTGCATAAAAACTTAAAGCTTCTCTTACCTGTGCTTCGGTAAGTTCATACTCATTAGTAATTTCGCTGGGATTCATACCCCATTTTTGGGAAGCGATGACTACAGTCTGCACCCTAATTCCTGTTCCTTTAATAATTGGCACAAGTTGTCCATCTGTCCCCTGGCGATAAGCAATTTGTGGAAAAGATGCTTTGAGGGTACTTACTTTTTCTGTTACAGCCCAAAGAATAAATTGGTCAAGGGAAACGCCCTGACTTTGCGCTAATTGCTCAACTTCATACTTCAATTGGTCAGGTAGATTTAGAGCATATACTGTCATTTTTAATCTCTAGTTTCTGGCTCTAGAAACATCATATTGTAAATCTAGATAAAAGATTGTTATTCAAATCAATAAAAAAGAACCCCCAAAACTTCGAGGGTTCTTTTTGTTAAATCAGTTTTTTAAAGAATTTAGAAAGGTGCGATCGCTAAACAAATTACCGCTAAAATCGCAGCTACTACATAAAATACAGCCACAACTTGTAATTCTGACCAGCCACCCAACTCTAAATGATGATGTAGAGGAGCCATTCTAAACAAGCGCTTGCCTTTACCATCTGGGCCTTTTGTCGCTTTGTAATAAGCTACTTGGGCCATTACAGACAGGGTTTCCACAAAGAAGATACCGCTAAGAATAAATAACGCTACCAAGCTGTTAGTTAACAGTGCCACCGCCGCTAACGCACCACCCAAAGCCAGGGAACCAGTATCACCCATAAATACGCGGGCTGGGTTGCGGTTGTGTGCCAAGAAACCTAAGCAACTGCCGCTTAAAGCTGCACAGAAAACCATCAATGGTAGGGAAGTTGGGGCAACTATAGCACCTAAAGCTAGAAGTGCGATCGCTACAGTTCCACCAGCAAGACCATCAATACCATCAGTTAAATTAGTAGCATTACTCTCTGCCACCAGAACAAAACCAGCCAAGGGCCAAAACAGGAAACTTAAAGGCAGTGCAAAGCTCACCCAAGGCAAAGCAATACTTGTAACATTAGCAGGTTGATTAAACATTAACCATAGACAAAACATCGCTGCAAAACCAATTTGCAAAGCTAGCTTCATCTTAGGAGAAATACCTTTATTTGATTTGCGGCGGAGAATTTGCCAGTCATCAATCCAACCGATAAAACCGTAGCTGAGGGTTAATGCGGAGACAGCAACAACCTCTGTGGCAAAGTTAGACATTACACAAGCAACGATCGCAGCAACAGGGATGAAGAAGATTCCACCCATTGTTGGTGTGCCTGCTTTTTTCAAATGGGCTTGCGGGCCATCTTCGCGGATAATTTGTCCAGTTTTCAGTGCTTGTAATAAAGGCACTACTACATAGCCCACAGCCGCCGAAATCACCGCACACAACAACAAAGGCATGGTGAGTGATGTACCTTGCCAAGGCAATCTACCGCCCATCCAATCAAAAATCACTGCTGCTAAACCTAGCCCGGTGGCTAAGGTAGAAGCCAGACCGATACCAGAAATGTTCAATCCTTGGTTAGGAGATATTTTAGCGTCCACAGAATCTTCCCTTCACTCCACACTACATAAATTTCCATACAGGGACGACAGCTATCACCAAGTCCCTAGCCGCAGGGGGCTAATCTTCGTCAATAGTTATATCGTCATCATCATCATCAAGGTAGTCAGCAATGCCATCTTCTCCACCGAGAAAATCTGAAATTTCTTCGTTTTCTTCTTCAGAAAAATCAGGTTCATGAATATCACGCGCTATCAGACGACCATTTGATTGCAACCAATCTAAAAGGGAGGACTCTTGTTTTAATGGAATAACAGCAGCGCGTTGATTGCGGGGTTCTTCACGTAAGGGAGAATTCAACATATCGACGGAGAAACAAAATGTTTATGTTACCAGACATTAAGCAGTCTATCACTTGAAAAGGAATAATTTAGTTATTTATCAATTCAAGTCGTGGCAGCTTAAATCCGTAAGCTAGCCAAAATATTTTATTTAATAGTGGTAATACAGGTAGAAATAAATTCTTAAAAATTTTTCTAGCTTTATACATAGGGCATCAATATTAAACCTAGGGTGGATGAATTTCACACATTCTTGATTGGGGGTAATAAACAATGATGGGAAAGGCGGCTTTAATTGATGCGATCGCTCCAACAAATCGCGGTTTGCTGGCTAATGAGCTACAAAGACAAGCCATTTTAGCGGCGATCGCCAATTTAGAAGACCTCAATCCTACACCACGTCCGGTGGAGGCTGCTAATTTGCTTGATGGCAATTGGCAATTACTTTATACCACTAGCAAAGCCCTTTTAAACCTAGATCGTTTACCTTTTTGTAAACTTGGTCAAATTTATCAATGTATTCGCTCAGAAACTACTAGCGTTTACAATATTGCTGAAATTTATGGCTTACCTTATCTCGAAGGATTAGTCAGCGTAGCAGCTAAATTTGAGCCAGTATCAGGTCGGCGTGTCCAGGTAAAATTTAATCGCTCTATTATAAGTTTGCAACGTCTAATTGACTACAATTCTCCCGAATATTTTATTCACCAAATTGAATCAGGTAAAAAGTTTACGGGAATCGATCTGCCCATCAGCAGCGAAAACCAACAAGGTTGGTTAGACATTACGTATATAGATGACAACCTGCGTATTGGCAGGGGTAACGAGGGTAGTGTGTTTGTTTTGAGAAGAACATAACATTTTTGTGAAATTGTGTATTTGCGAACGAAGTTATTCCATCATGTGCGCTTTGTCAAGTAGGGTCTAACCCTATTTTAGAGATGAACCCTTCTTAGAGAACCTAACATGAGGAAGATATCAAGCTGGAAAAAAAACTGATGAAGTATGGAATTTCATCCTTTTACCTTCTGCCTTCTACCTGCTGAGTGCTGCCTCTTGCCTGTTGACCAATAACAAATCAGATAAATAACTTAACAAACCTTCTAGCAGCGACCTTCAGGTTGTAGAGTGAAATCAATTAGCCATATATATCGGCCATTGATAACTAAAAGGGAAGATAATCATGGTTCAACGTGGTTCTAAAGTTCGTATTCTCCGCCCAGAATCCTACTGGTTCCAAGATGTTGGAACTGTAGCTTCAATCGATCAAAGCGGCATCAAGTACCCAGTAATTGTCCGTTTTGAAAAGGTAAATTACTCTGGTATTAATACCAATAACTTTGCCTTAGATGAATTAGTCGAAACAGAAGCACCCAAGGCTAAACCTAAAAAATAAGCAGCAAAGCCAAAAGGGGATTCTTTAATGGGATGATGAAGGGAAGCTTTAAGTATGTAGAACGAAGCATAAAGATTCGATTCTCCAATACTTCATCTCAGCCTACTCTAAGTAAAAGAAACTGCCCTGCGGGTATTTACGGTTTCTTTATCTTAGGATAGATATCCACCGATCGTTGTGTACAACACTTCCTTTCATCTTTCCTGACCCCTAAATAAATTGCTTGCTTAATCAGTTTGAATGCCTGAACTGCCTGAAGTTGAAACAGTCCGTCGGGGTCTTAATCAATTGACCCTGAATCAAACAATCGCGGGTGGAGATGTGTTGCTAAATCGCACCATCGCCTACCCGTTTTCTGTTGATGAGTTTATTCACGGAATTAAAGACAGTGCCATCACAACATGGCATCGTCGCGGTAAATATCTACTTGCTGAATTTTCCCCTTCTGCTGGCTACCTTGGAGTGCATCTGAGGATGACAGGCCAATTGTTGTGGCTGCATCGTGATGAACCACTGCACAAGCACACAAGAGTCAGAATATTTTTTGGGGATCAACAGGAATTACGCTTTGTAGACCAACGCACCTTTGGTCAAATGTGGTGGGTTCCCCCTCAAGTTGCAGTAGAAAAGGTGATGACTGGTTTAGCCAAATTAGCGGCTGATCCCTTTTCACCAGAGTTCACAGTTGAGTATCTCGCTGATAAACTAAAAAACCGCCGCCGTCCGATTAAAACCGCATTACTAGACCAATCTGTCGTCGCCGGGTTAGGTAACATCTACGCTGATGAAGCATTATTTAAATGTGGCGTGTTACCAGAAACTCTGTGTACAGATTTGCAACTAGAGCAAATTCAGCAATTACGCCAAGTCATCATTGAAGTATTAGAAACCAGTATTGCTGCTGGTGGTACAACCTTTAGCAACTTTCTCAACGTTAAGGGGATAAACGGTAACTATGGTGGTGTCGCCTGGGTTTACAACCGTGCTGGGGAACCTTGCCGGGTTTGTAGCAATGTTATCCAGCGAATTAGATTAGGTGGGCGTTCTAGTCATTTCTGCCCGCAGTGTCAGCGTTAGTCAGCCTTACGGCTAGGTGTCAGGGTGTAAGGGTGTAGGTATTAAAAAACTTACACCCTTACACCCTTACCCCTATACCCCTTTCTTATAGCAAGCTAAAATCCTCTATGAGACTACCTGAAAACTTGAGAGGGGTATTTATGCCAGTTAAAAGAGGCGATGTAGTTCGTGCTGTACGTGAGAAGTTAGAAAATAGTTTAGAAGCTAAGGCTAGTGATACTCGTTTTCCTGCCTATTTATTTGAAACTGAGGGTGAAGTTGTAGATATCAAAGGTGATTATGCCCTCGTGAAGTTTGGACAAGTACCTACACCTAATATTTGGCTACGCTTAGATCAATTAGCAGGAGCTAAGTAACGCTTCCATGTTCTGACGAAAGGTTGTGGTTGACGCAGTTTAGACAAATCACAATTTTAGGTGGGTTATGCCCACCTTTTTAGTTTGAAAGTTACGATCGCAGTTTTTCACTATATATATAGTAGTGATCCCCAATTCTCTTTGGTGTAATGAGTGCTACAACCTAAGTTAAGAATTAGGAATTAAATTTATGGCTTCTTTTATACCTTGCCATTTACCGCGCGTCACTATTGTTGGTGCTGGTAGAGTTGGTAGCACTCTCGCCCAACGTATTGCTGAGAAAAATTTAGCGGATGTTGTGTTACTCGATATCGTCGAGGGTATACCGCAAGGGTTGGCACTGGATTTATTAGAAGCTAGAGGAATTGAACTGCATAATCGTCAGATTATCGGTACGAATGATTATGCTGATACGGCTAATTCGGAAATTGTCGTGATTACCGCCGGAATTCCGCGTAAACCGGGAATGAGTCGGGATGATTTGCTGAGAACCAATGCCAAGATAGTAGTCGAAGCTGCGAAAAATGCGATCGCATATTCGCCTAATGCAATTTTTATTATTGTCACCAACCCTTTAGATGTGATGACTTATTTAGCTTGGCAAGCTACAGGTTTACCACGCGATCGCATCATGGGTATGGCTGGCGTGTTAGACTCAGCCAGGTTTGAAACTTTCATTGCTTTAGAATTGGGAGTTTTACCTGCGGATGTCAAGGCGATGGTATTAGGTAGTCATGGCGATTTGATGGTTCCATTATCTCGTTATGCCACAGTTAATGGGGTTCCGATTACTGAATTATTAGATGAAAGTACAATTAATCGCTTAATAGAAAGAACCCGCAACGGTGGCGCAGAAATTGTGGAATTAATGCAGACAGGTGGTGCTTTTTTTGCTCCTGCATCTGCGACAAGTGTGATGGTAGAATCAATATTATTAAATCAATCGCGGCTGTTACCAATTGCAACTTATTTGCAAGGTGAATATGGTTTAGAAGATGTCGTGATTGGTGTGCCTTGCCGCTTGGGTTACAGTGGTATTGAAAGTATTGTAGAGTTAAATCTCAGCGATAACGAAAGAGAAGCTTTGCATACTTCAGCTAAATCTGTGCGGAAAAATATCGAGCGATCGCAAGAAATGTTAGTGGTGAAGTGATTTTACTTTATACAGATATTAGTAATCAACAAATTTTCAATCATGACATTTCTCAAAATGTAATTTGATTGACATATATACAAACGTCACTGTACTCATAGTGGCGTTTTTTGTATTAGCTATTTTTCTGGAATATTCAGCAATTACGCGGTTATTTTTTACTCTTGCAATAATTTAAAAATAAACAGTCACTACGATGTTTTTTGCCAATAAAAATACTCAATATGCCAACAAACAATTTAGCTCAAACGAAAACTCGCCTTCTTTTAGCTTTGTGGGATTTGGGAGGATCGCAGCAAGAAGTTAAAAAAGGTCAATTGACCAAGCGGATAGTTTCTAAAGGCAATAAAGCAGCAGATTACCAGGGTGTGTTTGAGGAATTACGGAACCAGGGAGCAATCGCAATTTCCAAAACTGGGTACTCTCTGGCATATCCCAAAGGTTTAGAGGTACTAGGTGAAGGTTTGAGAAGTTCTGACTTTAGGTTTGATGGAACTATTGTTGGAACTTGGGCTGCAAATGCACTAGTGAAATGGATTAGTGGAATCAGTGGCACAGTTGCTAGTACATCTGCATCAAATAATGGTAGGAAGAGTGCGATCGCTTCTTATGAAGAGTTTAAGTCAACAATGCTAGAAGTCTACGACAAATTGAATTATGAATACAACTTCAATCATCTAGTACCAATTTATCGGATTAGAAGACAAGTAGGCGATCGCTTAAGCCGTACAGAATTTAATGATTGGCTGCTAGAAATGCAAGCTGACGATATTTTACAACTACAAGGCGGAACGATAGAAGATAACGCACCTGACAAAATAGAAGATTCCATCAGTACCAGGCTGAATGGATTACGCTGCTATGCCATACGTTTATAAGCTTAGACTTGATTTCGACCTTTCAAACATTAATGTCATAAAAATATGCTTGCAAACACATCTACCATTGACGAACTGATTAGAAATCACAACCCTTTTGCTGGGAATATAGTTGTTAGAACTCAACAAATATGGGGTAAAAGTTTTCCTGATGTGCCTTCAATTAATGCTCATGCTTCTGATGCCGTTTTTAACGCAATTGAAAAAATTCGTAAGGGACAAGGCGAAACTGTAGGTATCACAATTGCATCTGAGAGGGGTGCTGGTAAAAGCCATATTATTAGTCGAATTCGTCACCGTCTTCAAGCTCAAAATGATAGTTTATTTATTTACATGAGTAAATATGATGACTTAAATATAATTAAATCTCAATTTTTGCTAAGTATTGCCTCAAGTCTTAGAGCTTTTGGCAGCAAACAAGTAATGCAATGGCAAGAAATCGCAGCCGCTTTAATCAACGAATTAAAATCATGGAATTACACAGCAGAATATTATATCAGCCAATATCCAGCTTGGTTAAACAAATACTCAAATGAATTAATTGAACAATTTACGAAGCTTATTCAACCAATTAAGCCTCAAATAACTAATCCTTATATCATTAAAGCAATTTTGTGGACGCTTTCTCCAAACCATGTTAATTACGCAAGTCATTGGTTATCAGGATTGGAATTAGATCCAAAACAAGCTGAATTTATGGGTCTAGTAAATCATAAAAATGAGAATAGAGAAGTTGAGGCATTAAATCTCGTTCGCCAAATTTTGGATATAACTAGTGATTACAAAATACCTATTATTTGCTTTGATGAATTAGACAATTTGGAAGTTTCAGACTCTGGTTTTACGACAGCACAGGTTATAGCAAACCTAGTTAAGGATATGTATAACAGTCTGAAAAAAGGAATTTTTGTTTTGACAATGTACCGCGAAACTTGGGAGGAGCAAATTAAGTTATTACCCCAAGCTGAGGCTGTGATGGATAGATTAGCTAGTAATCAAGTTGATAGACTACCTATACGATTAAATTTTTTAAACTCTGATGATGTAGTTGCAATAACTCGTCAATGGTTACAAGATTTTTATCAAGAACATAAACAAACTCCTCCTCATCCTCTATATCCATTTGATGAAAAACAACTTCGAGAACTGGGTAAAGAAAGGCCTACTGTTAGGTCAGTTTTAAAATGGTGTGCAGAAAATTTTAGTGATCCCCCACCTCCAAAGACAAAAATTGAAAGCTACTATCAGCAGGAGTTAGCAGAGGTGAATGAAGATATTGACGAAATATTAGAAGATGAAGAAACAATTTCCAATGCCCTTTGGTTATCTTTTTCTAGCTTAATTGGACAAACTATAGATGAATTTACAATTGAATCAATTGAAGATATAGAACCTAGTGCAGCTAATAATGGCTTTATGGATTTCAAAATCATTGGAAAATTAGTTGGCAGAAGAAGAAGAGAAAAAATTGGAGTAGATGTAGTCCAGCAAGACGGTGCAAATATAGGTGCAGCATTGAAACGACTTATTGACTATGAAACATTTAACTTAACTCGTGGTTGCTTAGTTCGCTCAAACGTTATTAGGCCAGGTGCAACAGTAGCTAAAGAGAAATTAAAACTATTATTAGATAGGAGAAAGGGTGGAAAGTGGGTAGCATTACAGAGTGTAGATATTCAAAGCCTTATCGCTATCACATGGGTTTACTGGGGTAGTGAGAATTACGGTATCACAGGCGAAAATGAAATTTTAGAGTTTCAAAATCAAGTTTTAGATTTTATGGATGAGAAAAAAATAGCTGTAAATAATCCTCTTATTAGAGAAATTTTGAAGCCTCCTTCTTATGATCATTGGATTGATAATGAATTCCCTATTGCCATTCCTCAGCCTATGGTTAACGCAGAATAGTATTTTATTAAACTGATCACTAACTATACATGAGTCAGCTGTTTTCAATTCCGACAGCATTGTGTTTACCTGCCCCTGAGATTGAAGCTTTAATACAGGGGCAGACAATTGCAGCTATGCCCAAAATGTTTATTCGTCCTGGACAGAGATTTGCTCTTTATCCAGCACAAAGTTTACAGAGTTCATTACCATTCGATAAATACTATCGTTTAAATCTCAATGGTCAACCATCTACCATTAAAGCTTGGGCTAAATGTGAACTTTGCCAAATTTTAGATGAAACTAAACCATTAGATATTTTGTCTAAACTAACAATATTTTCACTAGAAGCTTTAAAGGAAATAATTCAGCGACAACAGCACATTTTTATAGCTTACTTACGTGTCTATAATTTATCTAATTCTCAAGAATTAACAGCTAACTCTAACATTCAAGATAAAATAGGCAAATTTGTAAGCTTACAACCTTCTATATCTGTAACTGAAGACTTAGCAGTATTAAGCGATCAAACTTTTACCCAACGCAAACAGCAACTAGAGAAATTAGAACCACCACTTCATCCTGAATTGCAAGAATTACAGAATGCGTTAGCTTCTCTTGCAATGACTAACCAAGACGCTAAAAATTTAGATGATGATATTAAAGTATTTTTAGGTTGGAGCAGTATTCAGAATATTTATCAACCTGAAACAGCTTTAGCATGGATTAATGATATTGCAGCATTGGGTAATCGTAGTAAACAAGAAGATGAAGGTAAAAGTAACTATCAAGCAGGGACAGATTTTGAAAATGTGGTGCGCGATAGTCTCAATTTTCTAGGGTTTACCGTTGATCATACTCATAAAGGTGGTGCTGGTGGTTTAGATTTATTTTGTTCTGAACCATATCCACTTTTTGGGGAATGTAAAGCAGGAAAAAAAATTCCCAATGATACAGCAGTACAACTATTAAACTTAGGCAGCTTACATCGCTTAGATGTTTTTAATCAAGCTGTTAAATTAATCATTGGCCCTGGCGAACCAACAAACCAACTTAAAGACGCTGCTAAAGTACATGGTATGGCTATTATTAATCCAGAAACACTAGAAAAACTTGTCAAACTCCAAAGCACTTATCGCAACTCAGTAGACTTATTTAAACTCAGGCAATATCTAAAACCTGGTCAATCTGATGAAGAAGTTGAAAAATATATCGAACAAATTTATACGGACATAAATTTGCGATCGCATATTATCAAAGCAGTAAAAGAACTAGCTGAACAAGATAATGAAAGTTCAAAAGCTATACATCAAAAGTTTACAGTCACAGAAACTCGTGTGCATTATAACGCCAAATATAATCCTAAACTAACTGATGAAGTAGTGCATGATTTATTGATAGAGCTTTCTTCACCATTAACAGGATATTTAGGTAGAGAAAAAGGAACTGATTGGAAGAGCGATCGCTTTTATTTTCTGCGAGACTTAGAAATATACTCAAGATAGCTAAGTCTTTATTATTGGTTTTAATATTTGCGCCTCTGTTGTTATTTACTAATTACACAGAGGCATAATTTTAAGTTTTATTTAAGTATCCCATTAGCCCAAAGTCAAAATACCAGCCTCATAATTAACCAACAACGGCAATATTTTTAACCACTCCGAACCTAACAAAACTTCTGTAATCTCATTCCCTGCATACACAGGAATTTCATACTCTTGTTCATTTAAGATTAACTTTCCTAAATATATTTTGAACAAGGTTTCACCTTGTGCAGTTCGCAAAGTGTCTCTACCAATATAAGACCAACCTAGACTCTCTATATCTTGTTGGTTAATAGCTAAAAAGCCTGTGAAGCCAGTATCTAACATACTATCCACAGGCAAGTTTAATCCATAGTCAGTAATTAATTCAATTGCAAAAAACAGTTGCCCATTTTCTCCAAAGCTACCGTGAATCATATTGTGCCTGTAGTTCCCGTTTCATTCATACAGAAAACACAATGGTCAGTATTTGGATATTTTTCTAATGCTTTTTTGTGAGCTTGCATATTTTCAGTATCAATAAAGTAATCGCCACTATTTGGCTCAATGGCAATATACCAACCATAATGTTCCTTGATTAACTCAGGACGCACGCGCTCAAATATTGTAAGACAACGCTGATAAAATGCTTCATCCTCAGCTTTGCGTCTAGCAAGTTCTTCCGGTGATAAAGTTCGTTCTGGAAATATTCGGCCTCGGCGTGCGGGTTGTTTTGCGGTTGATTCAGCCATGTTAATTAGGAAGATGTATTCATTTCCTATTATAAAAAGATAGCTGCGATCGCTCCTTAATTCCTAAGCCAATAGCTCTGCGTTGCGCCAGTTGCTACAAGTTGGGGAACCCGCCCATCGCACTCGCTTCTCTGCGCCTCTGTGGTTCGATAAAAATAAAAAAAAGGCAGTGATATAAATTACCACCACCTTAAATCAACACCAGTTTAATCTATCGTCACGACATTATTTATTACTAACGACCATATTCATCAGCAGGATCGCCGTAAGGATCTTGGTCTGCGGAAGCTATGTTGCTGTACTCATCAGCAGGGTCGCCGTAGGGGTCTTGACTAGCGGGGGTAACATCGCCGGAATATTGATCTGCGGGGTCGCCGTAGGGATCTTCGCTGGCTGGACTTACCTCGCGGTCTAAATCTTGGTCAAACTCGTCATTATTTGAACCAGTGAAAAACTCTTTTGCTTTTTGAAAAAATCCGTCTACCATAATTCTTCTCCGGAAATTTTTGGGTTAAATCTAGTAAGCTGGGGCTTCTTGGGGAGAGATACCTGTTAAATCACGACCTGTAGAACGCCCGTTATAGCCTTGAAAGTCTTGATACTGCTGTGCTTCCGACTCGGGAACTCGAATTCCTTCTTGGGGTGGCGTTACCCAGTGGGCGCGGCCTTGACTATCGCGGTAATAAACCCGCCCATTTTTGGATAGATAATACTTACCGTTTGGCCCTGCTCCTTGGGCATTTTTTCGCTGTTGATAGAGGTAATAAAGAGCAGCCGCTCCAGCTAAAATTGCAACTTTCTGCCCTGTTGATAATCCTCTTTTCGCTTGGGGTTGGTTGGTAGCAGTGGGATAATTGACATTTCTACCAACAGTGTCATCTACAGGCGGTGGAGGTGATGCTGTGCGGGAGTTATCGCCACAGCTACTTAAAAAAGGAATTGATAATAAAGCCGAAAGAAATACAGCTACAGATAATGGAGCTTTTTTATGCTTTTGATATATGGTTTTCATTTATTTCCTCATCACCTTGCATCTGAAAAATGCTGTGTTATTGGGAATTTTCATGATTAAAATCATGCAGTAATCATTGCCAGATTTAATCTTGCCTTTGAGAGAAATAGTATTCATTCTCTAGAAATATGCTGTTAACTGAGTTAAGAATATTTTGTGTATCTATTGATGTAAGTCTGCAAAGATACGGCTATTTTGCTTGTATGTTGATATACAAAAATATGTCAAGATAATTACTAAGTTTTAAATACAGAAGTTACAGTATTTTGCTGATAAGTTACTTTAATTCAGAAATTAGGGCGATCGCTTGGCCTAAAATGCTAACAAGCTAAGTAATGGTAAAGTTTACTTGTTCTAAAATTTACAAAAATTTTATACTTAATTACTGTGTAACTTCATTTACACTAATTAGTCTCTTCTGTACTGTCGATGATCTCGATTTATACTTACTAAACTAGTGATCATCCTTACAAATATTAAAATTAAAAACCCATAACTTATGTATTATCAACTTTGGAACTTCTTCTTAAAAGAAGACAGGTATTTCTATTGGCAAGAAAAAGTTAAATTTAACCAAAGATATGACCATTATACATGGCAAAAAATTATTGATTTTTTATCACTAATAGAGCAGAACTTTTTCCTCAAAGCACAATTAGAAGAGACAGACAGTATTGAACCGTTTTTTCAATTAGCCAATGCCAGGGGTTACAAATTAACCCCAGAAGCATTTGCATGGTTTGTTGTCACAAGAAAGCAGATTTGGGATTTGTTTGATATGGCACAAAAAATACCATATTTAAAAGAGAAATTACTAGCATCTAAAAATCCACAACAGTTTATTAAAATAGCTGCCGATTATGGCTATGAATTTACTGTAGATGAATTGGCTTGGTTACTGATTGAAGTTAAATCTTCTCCAGAATTAGTGTCTATCAATAATAGTGTGGGAGAAATCCTCACCGCATCCCATTACGGCAGAATTGAAATAGGATATTGGATTTGGTTGGCTGAAGACTGGGGAATTGTCCCACCATTCTGTCATTTGAATAAGACAGGCAATTTAGCCAACAAAAATATCCGCAATCCATTTTTACTCGATCAATGCTTTTTACCTAAAAGCTACTTCAACCAAAGATTGATGAGTGTGGTGTAAATCAGTGATAGGTGACAGGTGACAGCATTAAAAGTTTTATTAATTAAAAATAAAGCATCCTGCCATTTTCAGGATGCTTTATTTTTGGTTGCGATCAATTACAAACACTCAGAAGAAATCAACTAAGAGAAACTTTTAAACTGCTTGGTTGACCAAGATTACCTTGCAATATCACTCCCCGCTGATTGGCAGATAAGTGACGCAAAATCTTGTAAATTGACTCTACTTCTTCAGCAGCACCAGCTTTATTAGCGATTTCTTCTAAGGAAAGAGGTGTTTTTTCTGCTTGCAGAACACCAATTACTTTAGTTTGCAAATCTAGAATGGCAGCAGCAGCTTTTTTACCAGCTTCTACCCCTGGTTGGTGGTAGGCGTTAATGTTAACTAAACTGGCATAAAAACCAACAGTACGTTCATACAAAGCAATTAACGCGCCGACAGTACGGGCATTAACTTGCGGAATAGTGACTGTAATTGAGTCACGCTGATTTTCATACAGTGCTTTGCGGGTTCCTTGCAGAAAACCAGAGAGATAATCGCCAGAGGTGACACCAGGATCGATTTCTGGAGATGGGCCTTGACGGTCTTCTAAAACTTCGATGAGAGTAGCAAAGAAGTTCGGCACACCTTCACGCAACTGTTGAACATAGGCGTGTTGGTCGGTGGAACCTTTGTTGCCATAAACAGCGATGCCTTGATAAACTGTATTGCCGTCTAAGTCTTGTTCTTTACCTAAAGACTCCATAACTAGCTGTTGCAAATAGCGGCTGAATAACAGCAAGCTGTCTTTGTAGGGCAGAACAACCATATCTTTTTCGCCCTTGCCTTTGCCAGCATAGTACCAAGATAAGGCTAACAATGCGGCAGGGTTATTTTTGATATTGGCAATGCGGGTGGCATCATCCATTTCTTTTGCGCCTTCTAGCATGGCACGCACATCAATGCCTTGCAATGCTGCAGGTACTAAACCAACAGCAGACATTTCTGAGGTACGACCTCCCACCCAGTCATACATAGGAAATCTAGCTAACCAACCTTCTGATTGGGCGACTTTATCCAAGTTGCTACCAGTGCTGGTAATTGCTACAGCATATTGAGCAAAGTCAAGATTTTGCCCGGCGTAGGCTTTCTTGACTTCAATCATGCCATTGCGAGGCTCTGGTGTACCTCCAGATTTGGAGATGACGACAACTAAAGTGCTGGCAAGGTTGTTACGTAAGTGATTAAGAATGCGGTCAATACCAGCCGGATCGGTATTGTCAATAAAGTGAATTTTGAGAGGAGGGAAGTCAGGGGCCAGGGCTTCAGCGACAAATTCAGGGCCAAGGGCAGAACCACCAATACCAATAGAGATGATATCGGTGAAGCGATTGGCTCGGGGAGGATGAATTGCACCTGTTTGGACTTTTTCTGCAAAGGCTTCAATCTGTTCCAGGGTTTGGACAATCTCTTGTGTCAGTTCTGGAGTGGGAGCTAAATCAGGGTTTCGCAGCCAATAGTGTCCAACCATGCGGTTTTCGTCGGGATTAGCGATCGCACCCTTCTCCAATTCCGCCATATCCGCAAACGCTTTGTCAAACTTCGGCTGCAACGTCTCCACGAAGGCATCATCAAAGCGCATCCGACTTACATCTAAGTAAAGTCCTAATCCCTCGTGGAAATATAACCAATCTTGGTATCGTTGCCAAAGTGCCTTTGCATCCATAGGGAAATCTCAAGTAAATTGTTCTTCCAACACAAGTTTAATGTAAGGACAGACCCATCCCTGCCTAGCCTTATACAGTTTTAAGTGTTCAACTAATCCCCAATCTACACATCCGGCATAGGTATGACCCGGAGAAACTTCACAATTTCTCCTCTAATTTCTATGCCAATTAAATATTCATCGAGGGTAAAACGGTGAAAAATGCCATCACCATCAAGCTGTCGCAATTCAGGCAGGTGATGTAGCGACAATTTTTCTGCAAACTCAAAAAAAACAAAATCGTACACCTTCTGATAGGCAGCAGGCTCTAAACTCTTCAGGTCTACCAAAAAAGACCTGGCATAGCGCATTTCTAAACTCACTCAGCATCACCTCTATAAGGGACTAGCTGACGGGTGTAGGGGTGTAGGGGTGTAGGGTGTAAGAAATGATAATTTTTGTGTTGTTTTGATAGCCATTGCTCACTCCTTTGTGCAAAACAAAGGCTTGTCACTTAGATACTAGCCTCTAGCCTCTAGCCCCTTTTCCATCGCTGCATCAGTAAAACATTAAGATTTGTATCGCTTCTTCATGGGTCAAAATATCCCAAGGTTGCTGCGATCGCTTGACTTTTTTAATGGCATCTAGCATATAAAAGTCGCAATGTAAAGCGTGAATGTCATCCCAAACACTTTGGAGTTGTTCATCAGCTAATTGTTCGATTAAATGATGGATTCTTATCCGCAGCAAATTCATATATCAGTAAACTATGTTCCAAAAGTCAAGGCTATTGTTCCCAAAAATTGGCAATGGTGAACGGGAAGAGGTAGTATCTTGGGGAAAAGTGTGAAGTATGAAGTATGAAGTGTGAAGTGTGAGGTTATTAGTTGCTGCTGTTTGACTATTGACTTATGAGTATTGATTAAAGATGGTTGATTATTTAATTTTTTTGGCAATTTCGACGGCTATTTTTGCCCTGTTTGGTTTAGGGCTGAATTTACAGTGGGGCTTTACGGGGTTAATTAACTTTGGTCATATTGCTTTTATGACCTTGGGAGCTTACACAACAGTATTGTTAAGTTTAAAAGGTGTTCCGTTACTGATAGCAGTCATTATTGGCGCGTTGGTAGCGGCTTTGTTAGGTTTGATCATTGGTTTTGCTACTTTACGCCTCCGCGAAGATTATCTGGCGATCGTGACTATTGGTACAGGTGAACTAATTCGCTTGGTGGTGAATAACCAAGAATTACCTGTAGGTGATACTTGGCAATCTGGGGCGTTTGGAGTACAAAGTTATACCATTCCTTTTTCATCAGAACCAAATTTAGTAATTCGCTTGGTGATGATTGGGTTGCTGACTTTGTTGGCGGCTTTAACTTTTTTCGTTCTGTGGCGATGGATTCGGACAGCCCAAAGGTTATTAGCTGCTGATACATCTAAAAAAACTAGGACTAAGCAAGAACTTGCATCACGCTTTGGTGTGGGAATTATTTTTGGTTTGTTAACGACAGCTATTTATATTTCTGGCGTAATTGGTTTGTATAATTACAACCCAAAAGCTGGTTTTATGTTGTTGTCGCTATTAGTATTAGCATTTGTTTTTTGGCGATTAGAAATATTAGTGCGATCGCCTTGGGGAAGAGTATTAAAAGCAATCCGCGAAGATGAAGAAATCCCAAAAGCTTTGGGTAAAAATGTTTTTTGGTACAAAATTCAATCTTTAATGTTGGGAGGTGCGATCGCAGGTGTGGCAGGTGCTTTCTTTGCTTGGCAATTAAGTGCAATTTATCCTGATAACTTCCAACCGCAGCTAACATTCGATGCTTGGATTATGGTAATTTTAGGCGGTTCTGGTAATAATATCGGCACAATTTTAGGTGCAGTTATTTACTTTGCTTACGATGCTATTACCAGAGAAGTTCTACCCAGAATTATTCCCCTCGATACAGCGCGTCTAGGTGCATTTCGGATTATGGTAATTGGTTTGATTTTGATGGTGCTAATGATTTGGCGACCTCAAGGTATCTTAGGGAAAAAGGAGGAACTCACCCTTGGTAAATAACCAATCATCGCCACTTCCTTTATTAGCAGCCTCTGGACTTTGTAAAAGTTTTGGCGGTATCAAAGCAGTCAATGAGGCAAAAATTGAAGTTCCTAAAAGTAGCATTACTGGGTTGATTGGCCCCAATGGTGCGGGTAAAACGACTTTATTTAACTTACTTTCCAACTTCATTCGGCCAGATAAAGGACGAGTCATGTTTGACGGGGAACAAATTCAGCAGTTACAGCCATACCAAATTGCCCAGCAGGGATTAGTCCGCACTTTTCAAGTAGCGCGAACTCTTTCGCGGTTGTCGGTGTTAGAAAATATGCTATTGGCAGCGCAAAAGCAAACAGGCGAAAGCTTTTGGCAAGTGCAATTACAACCCCACATCATCGCTAAAGAAGAAAAAGAATTGCAAGAACGGGCAATGTTTTTGTTAGAGTCTGTGGGGTTGGCGCATAAAGCCCACGAATACGCTGGGGGTTTGTCTGGTGGACAGCGCAAGCTGCTGGAAATGGGTAGGGCGTTGATGACGAATCCCAAGTTAATTTTGTTAGATGAACCAGCAGCCGGGGTGAATCCCAGGTTAATTGATGATATATGCGATCGCATTATCACTTGGAACCGTCAAGAAGGTCTCACCTTTTTAATTATTGAACACAATATGGACGTGATTATGTCCTTGTGCGATCGCGTTTGGGTACTGGCTGAAGGTCAAAATTTAGCTGATGGTACTCCCAGCGAAATTCAAACCAATTCCCAAGTACTAGAAGCTTATTTAGGAAAGTGAAGTACCTATAAGCATATTTTTGCGGCGGGTTTAGGTAAGAGTAAAAGGGTGTTTATACACCTTTTTTTATCCCTACACCTAGCCTCAACAGACACGACATAAAAGTTATCTTTCTCCTGTCTGTCGATTACTTAAATAAATCCTATCTTCTTGCCGAATTAATTTGTAACTAATTAATTCCCGTTGCAACGTCAGGTAGTCAGGATGATAACGACCCAGAATTTCGTTTACCATCTGTTCTGAGTATTTAACGCCTGGCTCAAATTTACTCGCTAACCATTTGAGAATTACTAAACGCTTTTTACGATTAGTGGGGATTTCCTTGAGGCGCGGAACTACCTCCAAACTGTTTGGGCTGATTTCTAGATAATTATGCAAAACTTTGCTTTCCCAAGCTTCAGTATCGATATGCTCAATTATCGAAGCTATCTTCTCGGGCGTGAAAATCTCCTTGCTCATGTTTTCTAAGGCTTTATTATCAAGCTGATACAATCGGCTGTTACCATCAGGACGCATAGTCACCAAATTTACTTCTTTTAGTTTCGCTAAATGATGAGATACCGTCGGTTCTTTAAGTTGCATGAGTGCTGCTAATTCTTCCACGCTACACTCCTGATTTGCCAGAATACCTACAATCTTCAATCGGCTTTCGTCCGCCAAAACTTTGAAAAATTGCAGTAGAGTCTGAAATTGCTCTTTTTTCATAATTTGTTATAATTAATTCGACCCCGATCTAATTAGAACGAAATCAAATTAGTATTGCTGTCCTCCTGTGATGCAGCAGAGGTCACTTTTCTGTGCATTTTTAATTATTGTTAATTTTGCGATTTGTTTCAAAACAAGTCGTGATTTCTTAAGTTGTTCTTTACATTTAGCCATGATGCGACCCTTATCAAGCAGAAAGAGACGGAAAGGGAGTAGGCTCAGGCAGGGTACTTCACTAGTACAAGCTGCGCGATTCTTGGGTGTAGACCAAAGTACTTTATATCTGGCTCTGCAAAAAGGAAAAATTCCCACCTACAGAAGGAATGGGCGGACTGTAATTAGTCAAGGCGCGTTAATGGATTATCAGGCAAGAACTAGACCTCTTTTATAAAGGATTTTCCCGAAAAAAATACCTTTTTGCAGGTTATTACAGTTAAAAATTGTTAATTTCGTAGATATAGCTAGAAAATTCCGTAAAATTACCAATTACAGAAGAGAATTGCTGACATAGCAATCTTATCTCAACAGTAAAAATTTATTTTTTAACAAACCATACAGAGAAGTATCCTATGCGGCTACAGCCGTGGAGGCTACAGAGACTTACTTTAGCGAAGTAAGTGCCTGTGTTTAATACGGTTGGCTTGCTGTGGGCATCAGAACTTTGTGAATACGGAGGCACAAAGAGAAAACAAAAGGTGTTCATGAAGTATTCACTCTGCTATGGGACTTACGCAATGCCGATATTGTCATGGCGACCGGAAAGGAGTTGTAGTGAAGCTATCCCAACGTCAGGGGGGATTACTTCGCTATCGCTCGTAATGACGGAGTTACGTCATTTTTGCGTAAGTCGTGTGCTATATAAAGCAGCAATTTGCAGATCCCACCACTATTTTTTAGAGGTTGACTATTGATGAAAAACCAAATTTGGCATCAAAACATTACTGGCATTGAGGGCGTAGCAGAAGCATATGATCAATTTGGAACCAGTCTTACAGTAGGTGATTTCAATGGTGATGGTAAGGATGACTTGGCTATAGGTGTCCTTTTTGAGACAGTTGGTACGGTCAAAAATGCTGGTGCAGTAAATGTGATCTACGGCTCAAATATTGGTCTGACTAGTAGTGGGAACCAAATTTGGCATCAGGACAGCCCTGGCATTCAGGGTGTAGCAGAAACATCTGATTACTTTAGTAAAAGTTTAGCGGTGGGAGACTTTAACGGTGATGGTAAAGATGACTTGGCTATAGGTGTACTTTATGAAGATGTTGGTACAATCATCGATGCTGGTGCGGTGAATGTCATCTACGGTTCAAATACTGGTCTGACTAGTACTAAGAACCAATTGTGGCATCAAGACAGCCCTGGCATTGCTGGTGTAGCAGAAGCATACGATAGCTTTGGTAGAAGTTTAGCGGTAGGTGATTTCAATGGTGATGGTAAGGATGACTTGGCTATAGGTGTCCTTTATGAAGATGTTGGTACAATCATCAATGCTGGTGCAGTGAATGTGATCTACGGCTCAAATACTGGTCTGACTAGTACAGGTAACCAAATTTGGCATCAAGACAGCCCTGGAATTCAGGGTGTAGCAGAAAAATCTGATTACTTTAGTAACAGTTTGGCGGTAGGTGATTTCAATGGTGATGGTAAGGATGACTTGGCTATAGGTGTCCTTTTTGAGACAGTTGGTACAATCATTGGTGCTGGTGCGGTGAATGTCATCTACGGCTCAAATACTGGTCTAACTAGTAGTGGGAACCAAATTTGGCATCAAGACAGCCCTGGCATTCAGGGTGTAGCAGAAAAATCTGATTACTTTAGTAACAGTTTGGCGGTAGGTGATTTCAATGGTGATGGTAAGGATGACTTGGCTATAGGTGTACTTTATGAAGATATTGGTACAATCATCAATGCTGGTGCAGTGAATGTGATCTACGGCTCAAATACTGGTCTGACTAGTACAGGTAACCAAATTTGGCATCAAGACAGTCCAGGCATTCAGGGTGCAGCAGAAGCATTTGATGGCTTTGGAACCAGTCTTGCAGTGGGTGATTTCAATGGTGATGGTAAGGATGACTTGGCTATAGGTGTACCTTATGAGACAGTTGGTACAATTAGCGGTGCTGGCGCGGTGAATGTCATCTACGGCTCAAACACTGGGCTAACTAGTATAGGTAACCAAATTTGGCATCAAGACAGCCCTGGCATTGGGGATGTGGCAGAAGCCTCTGATTACTTTGGATCTAGTTTGACAGTTGGTGATTTTAATAACGATGGCTTTGCTGACTTAGCTATAGGTGTTCCTGGTGAAGATGTTGGTTCAATTAGCAATGCAGGTATAGTCAATATTCTCTATGGTTCAGCTATAGGACTAACAGCCTAATTATCTAGCTGAAAAAAGGGGATTTTACCTCTAACACTTATCAGTGGTGTGTGATGCGATCGCATCACACACCCCTACAATCTCAATTAACCAAACTGCTGTTCCACATCCAGATTAAACAACATTTGTAACGTCTGCATACAACGTCGTCTTGCCTCTACATCCTGTTGCGCTCGCAATTGCACCATCGGATCGTGTAAAATTTTGTTAACAATGCCTCTTGTTAAAGCCTCAATTACTTCTTGATGTTTGTCACCAAATTCCGAACCCAAGCGCGACAAAGCTTTTTCCAATTCTTGCTCGCGGATAGTTTCGATTTTGTTTCGCAGACAACTAATAGTAGAGACAGTTTCTAAACTGCGCCACCAAACATCAAAAGCTTCTACTTCTTCATCTAAAAGTTTTTCGGCTTCTTGAGCCATTTTGCGGCGACTTTCGTAGTTTTGTGCGACTACTGCTTTTAAATCATCGACGTTAAACGCCTGGACATTTGCCAGTTCATTGACATCTGAGTGAACGTTACGCGGCACAGAAATGTCAAATAACATTAAAGGACGGCCAGGTTCTAAAACTACTTCTAACTTGGCACGGTCAAGTATTGGCTCGGTTGCCGATGTACTTGTAAATACTAAATCACTTTCGGAAATTACAGTCATCATTTCCCCCAGCAGATGGGTGCGGATGGGGTGTTCTGCGAACTGCTGTGCTAATTCTTCGGCGCGATCGCGTGAGCGATTGACAATGCTAATTTGGTTTGCACCTTTAGAAACTAAATGCTGTACTAGCAACCGCGACATTTTGCCAGCACCGAGAATTGCCACGCGACAAGCCGCCAAATTAGCGACTTTGATTTGTGCCAATTCCACAGCCGCCGAACTAATAGAGACAGCACCAGTCCCAATACTGGTTTCGGTACGTACTCGCTTACCAGCTGTAATTGCTTGTTTAAATAATCGATTCAAAATTGTTTTGATACCGTTGTATTGCTGTCCCAGTTTGTGAGTATTTTTCACCTGAGCCAGAATTTGTCCTTCTCCTAGCACCAAACTATCTAAGCCTGCTGCTACTCTCATAACGTGCATAACAGCATCTTCGTGCAGCAAGACAAATAGGTGTTGTCTTAAAGAAGCGACAGGTAATTTGCTGTGTTCTGAAAGAAATTGAGTAACTTCGCGCACACCTTGGTCAGTTTCGCTGGCGACAATGTAAATTTCCAGACGGTTGCAAGTGCTGAGTATGGCTACTTCGTCAATGTGGGGATAACTAGTTAAATTAGCGATCGCACTTTCAGTTTGTGGTTCTGGAATACTCAGCTTTTCTCTAACTTCGACTGGGGCTGTTTTATGGCTTAACCCCACCACTGCAATATTCATTTCTTATCAACAATTAATAATGGGTTATTAACAATTGGGGAGTGGAAGTAAAAAGTCAAAAGGCAAAAGTAAAAAACAAAAATATTTTTTACTTTTTACTTTTTACTTTTGACTTAATGAATCTCTCTCCCTACTCCCTGAGTTTCTAGTGCAATTGCAGAGTCTTAGGCTGGTCGAACATGTGGATTGTATCGACGAATCTAGCTGTCTGAGACTGGCTAGAAATAACCAAGCTTTGAGTTCTTGCACCACCGTGGAAGAACCGAACACCGTTCATCAAGTTACCAGAGGTAATACCGCAAGCAGCAAATAGCACATTTTCACCAGATGCGAGTTCATGAGCATCGTAGACCTTATCAGGGTCAGTGATGTTCATAGATTGCAAACGCTCAATGTTCGCTTCTTTGCTTTCGCCTATGAGACCTGTTTTGACTACAGCTGGATCGTAGATCAATTGGCCTTGGAAATGTCCACCCATAGCCCGCATAGCCGCCGCAGAAATCACACCTTCGGGTGCAGCACCAATACCCATTAAGGCATGGATATTTGTTCCCGCAAAACCACAAGATATTGCAGCGCCTACGTCACCATCAGAAATGAGTTGGACTCTAGCGCCAGCATCGCGGATTTCTTTAATCAAGTCGTTGTGGCGTTCGCGTTTCATGACGACTACTACGAGTTCATCAATCGCGCGATCTAGACACTCAGAGAGAATTTTGAGGTTTTCGGTAGCTGACTTGTTAATGTCAACTTTGCCTTTAGCTGCTGGGGGTGCTGCGAGTTTCTTCATGTAGAAGTCAGGTGCAGCAAACAAGCCACCTTTTTCAGAAATTGCCAACACAGCCATTGAACCAGGCTGTCCGTATGCTACCAAGTTTGTACCTTCGCAGGGGTCTACGGCGATGTCAATTTCGACTAACTCATCTGGATTACACAATTCTTTGGCATCTTCACGGGTACAGATACCAACTTCTTCACCGATATACAGCATGGGAGCGTCATCACGTTCCCCTTCTCCAATCACGATGCGACCGCGCATATAGATTTTATTCATGCGCTCCCGCATTGCTTCTACTGCTACTTGGTCGGCTGTGTTTTTTTCGCCTTTACCCATCCACTTAGCGGATGCGATCGCGGCTTGTTCTACTACCTCAATAATCTCTAATCCAAGCGTATTTTCCACAGAGTCCCCCTCTCAACTGCTCGCTATAGCGTTATTTCATCTGGCTATTTCAGTTTTCAAGTCTACCAAAGGGCGGATACCTATGGAAAATAGTATTCACTTCCATAAGTGTTAAGTTTTGCTGCTAATTGATGTTAACTAATACCAGTAAGTCAAATTATATAGTTCTTTTGTACTATATATTGCTTTGGGAGAGTCTAATTGGAAAAATGTCTAAAGTTATTACTACAAAAGACTTTGAAGCAATATCATTAAATTTAAATATGATTCATTAATTAACTTTTCAACAAAATCAATCATTTTTTTTGTGTGTATTTGATTAAATAGGGTCAAGAAAAATGCGTATAAGTTTACGAAAAAATTGCCTAGATCCAAAAATAAAAAGTTTATGAACGCGCACTCAAAAATTTCTGGGTTGACCATTTCCTGTGGAATGGCCTGAGTAACAAAATGACACATTAGTGTTACAGAATGTGGCTGGGGAAATTTGCTTTGGAAAAACTGCGATCGCCATCACCTTAATGGTATTAGATTAAGATTTGTGGACATTCCCAAGCAAGATGTAGCTTAGTGACTACAGCTATAAAATCTTATACTGCATAACTTTACATTTAAGACTTATGTTGGACTTTCTCAATCCCATACTCGGACGGCATCCAGAACGCATCAAAGCTAACGTTGAAATTTATACCTGGCAAACTTGCCCTTACTGCATCCGCGCCAAAATGCTGCTGTGGTGGAAAGGCGTAAATTTCACGGAATACAAAATTGATGGTGACGAAACTGCTAGAAACAAAATGGCAGAACGGGCTAATGGTCGTCGCACAGTACCGCAGATTTTCATCAACAATCAACATATAGGCGGTTGTGATGACATTTATGCCCTAGATACCAAAGGTCAACTCAACCCTTTATTAGAAGCTGCTTAATAGGGAATGGGGAATAGGGATGCATTTTGCCTGTTCCCTCTGCCCTCTCGAATCTAATATGTTAATCGAATACCCAGAATATCTCAAACACCGACAATGGATGACCTATGCTTTAGAACTAGCAAAAGCAGCAGGAAATGTCGGTGAGGTTCCTGTGGGTGCAGTGATTGTTAATTCCACAGGAAATATCATCGCCGAAGGTGAAAATAGAAAAGAACGGGACAAAGACCCAACAGCCCACGCAGAAATTATTGCCATCAGAACAGCGTCGCAAAAATTACAAAGCTGGCGACTACATGAGTGTACATTGTATGTAACTTTAGAACCTTGTCCGATGTGTGCAGGTGCGATCGTGCAATCGCGTTTAGGAATGCTTGTTTACGGAGTGGACGATACTAAAACTGGCGCAATTCGTAGCGTGATCAATATCCCTGATAGTGCTGCGTCTAATCATCGGCTGAAAGTCTTGGGAGGCATTCTAGAATCAGCCTGTCGTGAACATTTACAAGCTTGGTTTGCTACTCGACGACTGCAAAAAGCTACAGACAGAGGTCAAACTGTCCAATGAGTGCTACACAATCTACGGAAGAGAATTTACGGTTGAACTATCGAGAGTTATTTAATTTTTTACTTGGCAATTCGCAGCTACCGATATGTTGAAATTTTACTCTTCCAAAGATACGTACGAACCAGCCCTAAGGAGTAACGTCGCAAATTCTCAGGTGGCTCAAACCAATTCAGGAGTTTCACCTGTTTTAGGGCCTTTAGCGCATATATTAGGTCGGCATTTAGTACTACCTTTGTTCTTTGGAAGAATTAGAATTACAGGACAAGAAAATCTTCCCAAAACTGGGCCGATAATCATCGCACCTACACACCGCGCACGTTGGGATGCTTTGCTAGTACCCTACGCAACTTCAGAAATTATCGGTGCTGATTTGCGCTTCATGGTCACTATCACCGAATGTCAAGGAATACAAGGCTGGTTTGTGCGTAACTTAGGTGGCTTTCCTGTAGATCCAAAACACCCAACAGTTTCTACTTTACGACACGGAGTTTCCTTACTTCAGCAAGGAAAGACTTTGGTGATTTTTCCTGAAGGCGGCATTTTTCGAGATGGCGAAGTTCATGCTTTAAAGCCAGGAATTGCTCGTTTGTCTCTGAGTGCAGAATTAAATCACCCAGAGCTAAAAATTAAAATTGTCCCACTTAGCATCAACTACAGCCAGCCCTATCCAAATTGGGGTACAGATGTAAACATTGACATTGGCAACCCAATTAATGTTGCGGAATACACTGAAGGCACAATTAAGCAAAATGCCAAACGCCTCACAGAAGATTTAACAAAAGCACTGCAAAACTTAAATCATCAAGCATCTGAGGTGACTGGATGTCAGTGGTCAATGGTTAATGGTCAATAATAAAACAGTAGAGACGTGACATTTCACGTCTCTAGCTTTTAATAACCAATGACTAATTCCCAGCTATTTAATCTGCCGATGTCTTGGGGTGCGTAATCTATGAGTAATAATTGCCAACTTCCCTGACCAGATGAAGATAGCAATTGTTTGAGGGCTGGATGCGATCGCACACTATAACTCATTTGCAAGTTAGTGCGTCTGCCTAAAGTCCGATTTTGTAACAAAACTTGCTGGTTATTCGGGGCGATTAAGTAAATTTCTAAATCGCCTAAAAAATCGTGGGTGATATTGACATTTACTTGAATATCTTTGACTATAACAGATTGGGAAATTGCGATCGCACTTGTCACTCCTTGGCGATAGTTATCAGGAATGCCTACAGAGTTGGTATTACTGACGCGCAATTGCTGGCTAATTGGTGATGCAGCGTCCTGCATTTGCTTGGCGGCTTGTACTGCCTTAGCTGCATTGACTTTGCCATAACCAAACCACGGGGAATGACCATTACCATCATAAGTTCCGCCTTTGAGACCTAATTGCGGGTCAGCATTCGGGTCAACTATCTTATCAGCAGTTTCTTGTAAGATGCGTTTAACTTGTTGGGCTGTCAAGTTAGGATTTGCTGATAAAACTAACGCTGCTACCCCAGCAACTACAGGCGTAGCACTAGAAGTCCCGCCAAAGTTAGCTGTAAAATCACCTTTGTCGTAACCGGCTGCACCTAATTGGTCAGTTGTGAACACACCTATCCCACTAAGATAAGATGCGATCGCCGGTTGTGTATACACATAACCCTTCTCTGGAAATGACATTCCCGGAGGCGCATTATTACTAGGCGCGCACAAAGCAATGCTATCGCCCCAATTACTATAGGCAGCTTTTTTATTCATACTAGTAGAAGCGGCAACAGCCATCACATCAGGATGTACCGCAAAACCACTGAGCCAATCTGTTTTGCCTTGTAATAATTTATCTGGCCAGTTTTTCTCTACAACCGTGCCATTAACTGGACGGTTGGCATTGCCAGCAGCAAAGAAAATCACACATCCTTTGCCATTGCGCCCTTTGGTTGCGGCACGAGTAATAGCCGCCTTCTGTCGTAACGACAGTGGGAAATACACAGCCGAAGCTCCCCAACTGCAAGAAATTACACTAGCACCCTTATCAATTGCCCAGTTAAAAATTTGCTCAATTGATTCATCATCCAAATAACCCGTAGTGCGGATGGGCATAAATGCACAACCTGGTGCAACCCCAACAATTCCCGTTCCATTTTCTTCGGCAATAACTACCCCAGCGCAAGCTGTCCCGTGGCTAGTTTCTTTGGCATCAGGTAAAGGTAAAAAATCATTTTGTCTTAAATCTCTTGGTGCAATAACTTTGCCCGAACCTTGAAAATCAGGATGATTTAAATCAAAAGAATCATCCACCACTGCTACAACCACAGAACGCACACCACGAGTAACATCCCAAGCTTTTTCAACTGAGATATGAGAACCTAGCGTTAATTCGTCACCGCCATTATGGTTTAAATACCACTGTTGTGGATAAAGCGGGTCGCGGGGTTTGTAGTGAGTCTCGCTGTTAATGAGAATATTCGGTTCAGCCGCAACCACTTCCTTGAGTGCTTGCAGTTGATTAGTAATTTTAATCGGGTTTTCTGTGGCTTGTTTGCTAACTAAAAATACGAAAGTATTAGGTATACCAACAACAGGTTTATCTTGAATTAAACTGTAGGTGCTGGCTATAGCATTAATTCTAGGGACTGCTACGCCCTCGGCAAATTGAATAGTAATTTGGTCGCCCAAGTAAACAAAAGTTGCCGGGTTATTTTTAATAGTGTAAACATGACTGGCAAAAGCAACATTTTCGGCGGCGCGTGCTTGAGCCATTGCTGCGTCTAATTGGGCAGGTGCAACCTGGAATAATTCTAATTGCGCTTGGGGAATACTTCGCTGCCAAATACCCCAAGTTACCTGAGATAATTGTTGAGGTGTAAAATCGGTAGCTGGGCGGATGGTGAAACGGTCTGGGGCTTTTTCTAAGACTAGTTCTTCACCACCGCGTTGCAACACAACTCCCAAATTGCTTGCTGGTACACCTGTGGTGGGAAAATCAGAGGAATTGATGCGATCGCTCATAAGGGACGATGGTAATTAGTATACAGAGGCAATGGGAACTCTATTAAACCGATTTTCAGTCTAAAACAAAGAAACGAAGTATATAGCTGTGTTTTGTTTAAAACGAAAACAAAGTTAAGATACCCAAAGTTTCCCTTAGTATTTGTATATATTTTGTCGCACCTGTTTAATCCATGAAAATTGCTGCAACTGCGCCTTTAATTGGCCTCAGTTCCTTTACAGTCATTGCCATCTTGAGTTTGTTATCTCCTACAAATGCTCAGGTACAACTTTACAGCCAAAAAGCCCAGCCCATTGACCCTAATGCACCCAATAATCTCCGCCCTGCCACCCAAAATAATAGCCTTTTAAGCATTGAGGGAGGAGATAGACTGATGAAAGAGGCAGAAGCAGCTGTTTCCGCGCAAAACTACACCTTAGCAGCTAAAAAGCTTCAAGAAGCACGTCAAGTTTATAATCAGTTATCTAACTTTTATCAAGAACTTAACTCCAGCTTTTCTGGTATTGACCTCAGAGTTTCTGACTCTCAGCGACAAAAAGCCTTATTAACAGCCCAAAAACGCGACGAAGCCACCTATCAGTTAGCACTGGTACATCGCGCCCTCAACCAGCCAGAATTAGCAGTACCCTTATTAATTCAAATTGTTAAAAGCCAAAACCCCACAAGAGATTTAGGCAAAAAAGCATATCAGCAACTATTTGAACTCGGTTTTGTTGACACCCCCTACCCCAGACAAGGCGGTAGTGGTTCAACCTCGCAAAAATAAATCTTGGTCATTAGTCTCAAGGCAGGAGGCAAAAAGCTAAAGGATAAAATTTCATCTTTCATACTTCATACTTCACACTTCATACTTCATCCCTCATCCCCTTCTCTTCTGCTAATAATAGAGAAGTAAGTTTTTTCAGGAATTGCGATGATTAGTCCGCAGCAGATTGAGGCTATGATCAAGGCGGAACTGCCAGACGCTCAGATACAAGTGCAAGACTTGACAGGTGGTGGAGACCACTATCAAGTTACAGTCATATCATCGCAGTTTGCAGGTAAAGGACTGGTGCAACAGCATCAGCTAGTTTATGGTGCGTTGCGGCAAGCTATGTCAACTGAAGCAATTCACGCCTTGGCAGTTAAAACATATACGCCGGAAACTTGGCAGACAACAGCCACTTCGTAAAATCAATAGTTCTAAGCTACGTTGAGCATTGATTATTGATTTTTTATATCAGTAACATAGGAAACAAAAATACCATGTCGCCAGAACTCAAAGAGAAAATCGATAACTTAGTCAAACAAAACAAAATTTTGGTTTTCATGAAGGGAACTAAGTTAATGCCTCAATGTGGTTTTTCTAACAACGTTGTCCAAATTCTCAATACGTTGGGTGTTCCCTTTGAGACAATTAACGTTCTTGATGACTACGAAATTCGTCAAGGCATTAAAGAGTATTCCAACTGGCCTACCATCCCTCAAGTTTATATTGATGGTGAATTTATCGGCGGTTCCGATATTCTCATCGAAATGTACCAAAAGGGCCAATTGCAAGAAAAAGTGACTATTGCCCTAGCTTCATAAATTAACTAAGCAGCAACTACCTCATATGACAAAAAAGCCCCTGTAATGGGGCTTTTTTGATGGACTACGCTTCCCAAAGCAGAAAATTATTTCATGGCTGAGTAGCAAGTAGCGAATAAAAAACTTTCTGCTTTTTTAATTAAAAATACAATATTAAACACCCCTCAGCGGGATTAGCCAAGTTACAACGAGCGTGAGGGGATGTTTTTCCCAAAACTATCTCTCCAAAATTCACACCACTACACTCTTGATTGGTACAGATAATATGCTATAATCATCTGCGACAATCCACGTTTACTTTCAAAGACTAAAGCAAGAGCATTAGTAGTAATCGTGCTGTGGTTGTGGTTCCGGCATTGCAAAATTTGATGCATCGTACAAGTAGCGGCTAGCTTCCTCTTCTAAACGATGAATCAGATATGGCTCAATAGCGTTGCCATGTCGCAGTGCGGCTAGATATCCATCCAAATACATCCGCATATCGTCCATGCGATAACCGCGATTCCATAGCTCGACGAAGGCGTCTGTGAGTCTTTGGTAATAGCGGATGGTTTGTGTGTCTTGAAGCATAACTGCTGTTTAGATCTCTTTGGAATGAGAATTGTAAATGATTAAAGCTGAAATGTGAAGTGCTACTTTCGCCTTTTTTACATTTTTGGCATTTAACTTATGCCTATAAACCTACTTTTGTTAGCCTCCCATAGCAGCTACAGCGTATTTAGATCCTATTCCAGAAAACTGGGAAAGTGATTGTTTAGTAATTTATTCTTACGATTTTATCTATCAATAGGCTGATTTTTGTGGTTGAGTGTAAATTTTACAAGATTTTTATCCACACTCTCTATGACAGCACAACGATAGTCAACGCCCTTAGCGTCTGTTGGAGTATAAGTTCTTAGTCTAGTTACATTTTGCTAAGAGCAAGATGATGGTTAAGAAGAACTTTTGATAAGTCTAACAAAAATTTAAGAAAATTAGTATTTAACTTGGGAAATAGGCTGAGGGTAAAGGTATTTTGGCCATTTGTTTGAGTAAATGTCAAATGAATTGTGAGTAGAAGTAGCAAAGACTACAAAACCTTGAGCATGGGCTTGTTACTTTGAAAGTCATCAACGCTAAGGGGTCTTACCGCCGTGGGTTCGGTCTGTATTGAAATCGTTGAGGGGAATCCCCATCTAAGGTCGTTGCTGGGTTGGCACTTGCAACAATTAGAGTATAGGGTAAATCAAGCTGCCAGTATTTATCAAGCAAGAGAAGTGTTTTTAACCCATCAACCTACTCTAGTTATTCTAGACGCGGATCTGCCCGATGGAGATGGTATCGAGTTTTGCCGTTGGTTGCATCGTCAACAGCAACCGTTAATCTTAATGCTGTCTGCACGTAGCAATGAGGCGGATGTTGTTGCTGGACTAAAGGCGGGTGCAGATGATTACCTCAGCAAACCTTTTGGAATGCAAGAGTTTTTAGCTAGGGTTGAGGCGTTAATTCGCCGCAAACGCACACCGACTGCACCAGCGTATTTAGACTATGGCACTTTGCAAATTGATTTAGTGCAGCGTCGTGTAAGGTTCCAAGGGGAATTTATTGATTTAACACCCCAGGAATTTAGTTTGTTGTATGTGTTGGCACAAGCTGGCGGAGTACCTTTGTCTCGCTCAGAATTGCTGCGGCGTGCTTGGCCAGATGCAATTGACAACCCGCGAACAATTGACACTCATGTTTTGTCGCTACGCAAGAAAGTAGAACTCGATCCCCGCCAACCTAGTTTGATTCAAACTATTCGGAATGTGGGATACAGATTTAACATGGAAATTTTGAATGCTAATCTTCCCCAATCACAAACTAAGTTAGCAAAAGAACGGTTTAGCAATCAACGTCCAACACTTACTACTCAGCGGTGATGATATAGCAGGGAATAGGGCTAGGGTAACAGGTAACAGGTTTTGCCTGGGTTTTATCATCTGTTGATTTCTTAAACTATGCTTCGACTGCTATTGGACAGGGTTGTTTGGTTGGTGCAGTACAAGTTTTAGCAAACAGAGGCTAGGCTAATGTACTTCATTCAGATGAAAAGTGTTGAAGTGTTGACTTTAGGGTGATTTATCAGATAAGAGGTTTTTAAATCCATTCTTCTGCAGCTTGAGTTTCTGCTTGAGTCAAGCTTGCTTGTAAAGTTGCTAAATCTACCTCAGAAGTTGGTTTGTCTGCTAACAACTGGCCTTGGTGTAGGTGTAACAGCCTTGTACAAAACATTTGGGCTAAATCTAACTGGTGATTGACCATCAAAATTGTAGTTTGTTGGGTTTGGGCTAGTTGAATGAAGATTTGCATCACATGAGAGGCTTTACCCGCATCCAAGGCTGATGTTGGCTCATCTAATAGTAAGATTTTAGGTTGGATGATTAAAGCACGCGCGATCGCAACTAATTGCCTTTGACCCGATGACAACTGTAACTCATTTTTGGCTAACCAGTCATTAGGAATATGCAGTTGTTCCAGGCAATCGCTAACTCGTTGCTGAATCGTCTGTTTGGGCATTCCGCGCAAAACTAAAGGATATTCCAAAGCTTGCTGCACTGTCATCCCCAGTAGCTTTGACTCTTGCAACACCAGTGTCACCATTTGCCGTAGTTGAACGGCAGGGATTTGTTGATATTCTTGGGTTTCCAAATAGATTTTACCGCTACTTGGTTCAGTTAAGCGGTTTATTAAGCGTAGTAATGAGGTTTTGCCAGCACCAGTTACGCCAACAATCGCAATTCTTTCACCAGGGAATACTTGAAAGGAAATATTCTGTAAGATTGGGTATCCCTGGTGATTGCTTTTTAGTTTGCTAAATAGATTAACTTGCTCAAGCCTGAGTTGGGCTTGTGGAGTGAAATTATCCACAGTTAGAGTTTTCCTTTTTTCTCACGCAGAGGCGCAGAGGCGCAAAGAGAGCCTTTGAGCTTTGGCGTGAGTCTTTAATTTAAGATAGTGTCAAGGCTGTATTGATAGTCCAAGCATCGACTAACAGCAGTAGTAATGTAAATCCAAATAAAATCGCATACATCCAAGGTTGTGCTAAGGGACGGACATCTGTGGTGTCTATGCCTGTTTTGGCTTGGACGATGTTTACTAACCGGGCAAAACCAGCGACGCGCATCGGTAATAAATAAGCTTTACCATCTTTGCTGAGGAAATAATAAACTAATCCGCCTTGCCCTGTAGAACGAGGTTTGATTTGTTTGACTTCTGACCAAGGTAAAGTCCAACCTTTACGAAAGAAACGCGGAACCCAAACAGGGTAAGTGACTTGAATTTCTTGGTCATTGACAATTACTCTTTCTGTCAACACTGCATACAGTCCGATAAAACCAATGGCAATTCCTACCCAAAGTAACGATGGTGGTGTTGGTGCGGCTGTTGCTTGGGCTAAAAATGGCAATGGTATTGTGAGTGCTACATATAAGCTCAACAGGGTAATCCGAATTAACGGAGATAGGCGAAATATAGTTGTAGAGGTATTAGCTGAGTTGGCTGTCACGGTTCCATTATGATTGTTGCTTTCAGTTTTATCCTAACTGGAAGGCTCATATCCTGGCGACTGAAGTCGCGGCTATACAAGCAAAACCCTTAATTCTCTATCAGTTTCAGGTAATTTTAAGATGCATGACTTACGCACAAGGCACTAAACGAACCACAGAGGCACAGAGTTCACGGAGAGATGAGTGCTAAGGTAAATACTTCTGTACCACAGTCCAGCCAGTCCAGGATACCCAAGCAAAGGCGGCGCAGAGAATAATATTTACAGTGATGTGTAAATTTCTTACCCAAGGTCTTATGGGGTTAATTTGTGTGGCACTGAGGGCAGATATTAACACTAAAAATACTACTATTAGCCCGGCAATTAGGTGTGATGAATGTCCTAAGGAGCCAAAGTGGCCTAATGTGCCGATAATGCCGATCGCTAATAACAATAACACTAAACTCACCATACTGATACCCATTGTATAGTGGAGCGATCGCACTCCCCCACGACTTACCGGAAACCCAGGCAAACTAGGCAGAGACTGGGAAGTTTTCACTTGCCACATCCATATCCCAGTCACAGCTAACATGATATACGCCAACAGCGATAAGCCCATCGACCACGCAGCGATTTTCCATAGCCAGAGAAAAGAGGGTAGGTGCATAAAGTCTGAAGTCTGAAGTCTGAAATTAAATGCCAAAACTCGACATTGCCAACACTTTTCCTTGTGGTTGACTTAGCTGGGGTAGTCTTTGGCTAACGCTCGCAATCCAACTGTGCCATCCCAAATCTTTGCTCATGACGTGCTTTTTGTCACGATGGTTTATCTTAACATCTGCTTACTTCAAAAAACCTGCTCTTGAAAGACTACACCCCGCGCCAACGGGGCTTGGTTACAACAAAGAGTTTTTCTGAGTAAGTCCTATCAATAGAACCCTTACACCCAACACCCACAACCCTTTCTTCCCCGTAATCCCCCATACAGCTTAAAGGCTGTGATATTATGAGAGACTGCTGCATATATTTAGAAAAATTAGAAATTTAATCGATCATGGCTCTGACGCAACAGCGCAAACAAGAAATAATCTCCAGTTTCCAAGTTCACGAAACTGATACTGGTTCTACGGAAGTGCAAGTCGCTATGCTGACCGAGCGGATTAACCGCCTCAGCGAACACCTGCAAGCCAATAAAAAAGACCATTCTTCCCGCAGAGGCTTGTTAAAGCTCATTGGTCATCGTAAGCGCTTGCTTGCTTATCTCCAACAAGAAAGCCGGGAAAAATATCAAGCTTTAATTGCTCGCCTAGGTATTCGTGGATAGGAATTACCGCTTATGTCTGCTGAAGAATCTGAACGCAGTCGCTTGCCTTTTGAACCGAACAAGAAACGCCAAAAACCTGTAAAAGTTCAAAAAACCCCTATCAAGACAACTACCACAGAAAAATCAGCCAGCAAGCAACCGCCTTTCAGAAAAGAAGAGATGGCGATACCTAAAGTAGTGAGCCAAAGAATGATTCGGCGGGTAGCAGTATTTTGTGGTGGCCCCACAGCGTTGGGAATTGCCACCTTAGTGGTTAGCTATTTGCTGGCTACTCAAGCGCGTATTCAATTACCACCCCTATTAGTTTTATTGGTGAACATGGGGTTATTTGGTTTAGGGGTGCTAGGAATCACTTATGGGGTTCTGTCTGCCTCCTGGGATGAAGCACAAGCCGGAAGCTTACTAGGTTTAAGTGAGTTCGGCACTAATTGGGGTCGTATGGTAGCGGTTTGGCGCGAAACGCGGCAAAAGAACGTTTAATAAATAGCGATCGCGGATTCAGATTGCGGTATTGGGATTTACAGTAAATGTTGAAGTTAAAATCTTCTAACTTCAACATTGAATATAGTCCTTGATTAAACCCAATATTCAGTCGCTCAAGCGGCGATCGCTTTATTTTTTACAATTAATCAAGGTTAGTTTTTAGTTATTAAAATTACACTAAATATAAGTATCAATCCTATTTGATTTATTAACTATTCGTCGAAGGAGGGAATAGGGAATAGGGAATAGGGAGTACATTTTTAAGTCCTCTGAGGGCTGCAACAGTTACATTTACTTATTTAATCATCAGGAAATTTACAATGATAGTAGTCATGAAGATTGGTTCCCCAGAAGCGGAAATCAACCGCATTGATGAGGAACTAACTAGTTGGGGATTAACACCAGAAAAAATTATCGGTAAACACAAAGTAGTAATTGGCTTAGTTGGTGAAACTGCCGATTTAGATCCCCTACAAATCCAAGAAGTTAGCCCTTGGATTGAGCAAGTATTACGCGTAGAACAACCATATAAGCGTGCTAGTCGCCAATATCGCCACGGTGAAGCATCAGAAGTAGTGGTTAATACGCCTGATGGCCCGGTGGTATTTGGCGAAAATCAGCCTTTGGTAGTCGTAGCTGGCCCTTGTTCGGTAGAAAATGAAGAAATGATTGTAGAAACAGCACAGCGCGTCAAGGCTGCTGGTGCTAAATTTTTGCGTGGTGGCGCATACAAACCCCGCACTTCGCCTTATGCGTTTCAAGGACATGGCGAGAGTGCTTTAGATTTACTCGCCAAGGCGCGAGAAGTCAGTGGGTTGGGCATCATCACAGAAGTGATGGACGCGGCTGAACTAGATAAAATTGCCGAAGTCGCCGATGTTGTCCAAGTAGGCGCGAGAAATATGCAGAATTTCTCCCTACTCAAAAAAGTAGGCGCGCAACCAAAACCAGTGCTGTTAAAGCGGGGAATGTCAGCCACTATTGAAGAGTGGTTAATGGCGGCTGAATACATTTTGGCGGCGGGAAATCCCAATGTGATTTTATGTGAACGGGGAATTCGCACCTTTGACCGCCAGTATACCCGCAACACCCTAGATTTATCTGTAGTGCCAGTATTGCGGAAATTGACACACCTACCGATTATGATTGACCCTAGTCATGGCGTTGGCTGGGCAGAATATGTGCCATCAATGGCAATGGCAGCGATCGCATCTGGTACTGATTCTCTCATGATTGAGGTTCACCCCAACCCGAAAAAAGCCCTTTCCGACGGGCCACAATCTCTCACACCAGCCCGCTTTGACCAGTTAATGCAAGAACTGGCTGTAGTTGGCAAAGCACTCGGACGTTGGCCACAACCAGCAGTTGCTTTAACTTAAATTTCTTCACAAGCTTGGAAATACTGCCTTCTATTTCAATACTCTTGGGTTGAGGAACGAAACCCAACATCCGAGCATACTTTGTTGGGTTACGCTATCGCTCCACCCAACCTACTTTTCTCAAAAATCAAGGGGCATAAATTTGCCCCTTGATTAATTATTGAAAATCAAACTAGATTAACGTCGTCTGCTACCGAAACCACCGCTACGGCTGGGACTGCGGCCACCACTACCAAAACTACTACCGGAATTACGTCGGGTGGTACTAGACCTACCAGATGGTCTAAGTTGACTAGAACCAAAGCCAGAACCGCTAGGACGGTTAACTGTATTTCTGCGAGGAGGAGTGGTAGTACGGACAGTAGAACCACTATCACTAGGATATGTGTTTCTAATAGTGCCTGTGGTGCGGAAAGCTGTACGATTTCTGACAGCTGCGGGTGGTGCGTTATAACGGCTGCGGTAACTGCTAACTGCTTGGTCATAGCTAGAACCATAACCACCAAAACCAGTTAGCGCACCACCAGGTTGATAAACAGGTGGTACATAATATTGAGGTCTAAACAACATATTCCCAATTGCTTGACCTGCGATACTACCAGCTAAAGAACCCGCAAAGGGCGACCAAAAGCTGTTTTCTTGGCGAACTACAACCGTTTCTTGTTTTCCTGTTTGAGAATTAGTTTGAGTTTGAGTCACGTTGTGGACGTACTCAATTTTAAAGTCTTCGGTCAGGTATAAAGCTGGCTGTCCTTTTTCTACCTTGAGATAAGATTTCTTACCTTCTTTGATTTCTTCATCGGTCAGCCGCGCCATTTGTAAATTTTCGGTTGTAAAGGTTGGGGGGTTGCTGTTGAGTAAAAACAGTTTGTATTCCCCAGTGCCATCATCATAGGTTGCTTGTTGTATTTGATACTGACCATCACTTAATTTGGTGGCAGTAGAAGTTTGGCTAACATTCTGGCCTGTGGAAGTAGTTTGCTCTCCACCGCCGCAGGCAACAGTTGTTATACACAAACTCAATGCTAAAACAACAACTGTAAATTTACGTAATATGGTCATGATCATTGCAGTATTGTCTTATCTCCGAGCTTAACAACTTCAAAAATGGTTGGTGTGCGGACAACCCAACAAGTTACAAAGGTATCAGTTCTGGATAATATTGCAAAAGCTCATCGTTGGTAAGTTCATCACCTAACTGGGCTGGTGAAAAATGTACTTGAATGGCTAGAAGTTTGTTTTTATGGTGCAAGTTAATTAAAGCTCTTAAACCTTCTTTTAACGCTCGAATATTTGCTAGGTCTGTTTCTAACTCGGGAACTTCACCTTCATAGGCTACGGTAATCATCACTACGACGTTGCGTGTCGCTGGTAATGATAAGGGTGCATCAAAGTCAGAAGGAGACTCCCAATCAATATCCGCGCCGTATCTTTCGGCTGAGTCTGTAAATAACTCATTGACGTAATCACCAGCTTCGCCTTCACTCCAAAATACGTTGCCTTCGTTGGCAGCAGACATCCAATCTTGATCATATCGCAACAAGGTTTCGCTGAGGTCGACTAATACTTCTCCTAAAACCTGCAAGTCGCCTTCAGCGTCAATGGCTTCCCTCGCAGCACGATTTAATACGCCTAAAATAGGTGCAACATCTGACCCGCCTAAGTGGAGAAATAACCGACAAACTACATAACGAGTCCGTCCGACCATTCTGTTAAAGGTATCACGCATTTGCTACCTCCAAAAATTCGCTTCTGGTAAGATTCTTGATTTGCTGATTCATCAGGACTTACGCACAAAGATGGTCTGTTGAAAGCGGGTTTAAGGGTGTAGGTAGATAAAATCCTGACAGCCTGTCTCAAGAGACCAGCTTTCTACGTAAGTCTTAACTGATATAGTGAAAGCTTTTGAGAAAATCTACAACTATATTTAATGAAAGTGGTGTAATTGTTGCTGCTTCACTGGATTTATCAGCTAAGAAGGCTGCATCTAGTTGGGAGGGGTTAATAAATTTTTTGCCAAAGTTGGGGTTATCGTATACTGTCAATGTCTGGCCGCTGGAATTAGTTAAGATTGTCTGGCTAGGCGCTCTAAAAAAGTTGATTTTTGCTGCTAACTCTAGATTTTTCTTCATTTGCCTAATAGTCTGAGCCTGACTAATAGCTTGTTCGATCGCCTCGGTTAATTGCTTCACCCGATGGGGTATTTTTGTCCCTAGGTTGGATATATTTTCTTGATTGAGAATTTCTACCACTTGATAAATACTTTTTTGCGTACTGGTAGCATCTCTAAAGGGGAGAATGGCAATACAGGCGGTTGGCAATAAAGCTTCGTCGCTATCTACGCGGAATGTAAACACAGTGCGGCGACGACCAATTTCCATGCTGGGTGGTTGCTTGAGGATTTTATATTCTTGAGCAACGTGGAAATAAGCCCCAGCCAGGGCAAAGTTCGCTTCTGGTTCTAAGGCTGCATCAACGATAATGCGAATGGTTGGGGGCGTTTCGTTAAAAAAGTCGCCTGGGTCATCGGCTTCAAATTTTTGGATGATCGAGCGATCGCCTTTTGGACTAAGATCAACCCATTCACAAATCATCCCTTCGGTTTTTAACCCAAACCGCGAAGCCGAATGCAGTTTTGCCCCTGTTAATGTTGCGCCTGTTAAATCAGCACCAATCCATTCGGCTCTAATTAATGATGCTTCAGTTAAATTAGCATGAACAAAACTTGTATTCGTTAAATTAGCATTGCTTAAATTGGCTCCCATCAAGTTCGCACCACTCAATTTTGCGCCACTTAAATCAGCCCAACTCAAATTTGCCCCGCTTAAATCAGCCCAACGGAGATTTGCCCCGCTTAAGTCTGCACCGCTCAGATTTGTATGGGTCAAATTTGCCTGTTTCAGTTCAGCATCACGTAAGTTAGCACCACTGAGGTCAGCACGATGCAAATCGGCGGCGTTTAAGTTCGCCATTTCTAAGTTTGCCCCAGCCAAGGAACAACCTTTTAAAATGGTTTCGTGTAAGTTAGCGCGCCGTAGATTTGCTTTGCGGAGTGTGGCTTCGCGTAAATCAGCATTACTTAGATTAGCTTCAAATAAATCAGCCCGACTTAATTCGGCGCGAATTAACTCAGTCCGGACTAGAGAAGCACCCCGCAGTTGGGCGCGGCTGAGGTCAGCACGAATCAAGTTTGCCACATTCAGGCTGGCATAATTCATGATTGTCCCGGCAAAGTTCACACCACTGAGACGAGCGACATTCAACTTAGCATGGCTCAAATTGGATTCACTGAGATTTGCCCCACTCAGGTTTACCACACTCAAATTAGCTTCGCTAAGATTGACTCCACTGAGTTTGACACCACTTAGGTTCGCTTCGCAAAGTTCGATACCGCTAAAATCTGTAATCCCGGCTGCGTATTGTTCGAGTAATTCCTCTACAGTCATTGATGCTACCCATAAAGTATGAAGTATGAAGTATGAAGTATGAAGTGTTTCATGCTTCATACTTGACTCTTAAAAGTTTCTAGACCCTAAAATGTACATAAAAAATCAAATGTCAATTATGAATATTGGGATTTTAGGTTTGGGATTAATAGGCGGTTCTTTGGGTTATGATTTGCGATCGCAAGGTCATCATGTTTTAGGAGTCAGTCGCCGTGAATCTACCTGTCAAACAGCCGTAGCCCTTGGCAGTGTGGATGAGGCATCCGTGGAGATGAGTTTGTTAGCAGCCGCAGACATTATCTTTATTTGTACGCCTATCGCCCTTATTGTTCCCCAAGTTGAACAGTTAATTACACATCTAAATACCGCAACGATTATTACTGATGTGGGTTCCGTGAAAGCACCGATAGTCAAGGCGATTTCGCCACTGTGGGAAAGGTTTGTCGGTGGTCATCCAATGGCAGGAACAGCCGATAGTGGCATAGAAGCGGCACAAAAGAATTTATTTGTCGATAGACCGTATGTAATTACACCAGATGCCACTACACCACTAGATGCGATCGCTATTTTAGAAGAGATTGTGCGATCGCTTGGCGCGAAAATTTACCACTGTCAACCAGAACAACATGACCTCGCTGTCAGTTGGATTTCTCATTTACCAGTTATGGTGAGTGCTTCATTAATTGCGGCTTGTATGGGTGAAACTGACCCCGAAGTTTTGCAGTTGGCACAAAATCTAGCTAGTTCTGGTTTTCGAGACACCAGCCGGGTTGGTGGCGGCAATCCTGAATTAGGAGTAATGATGGCACGTTATAATCGCCAAGCATTGTTAGGTTCGTTGCAAAAATATCGTCAAAATCTTGATGAATTAATTAACTTAATTGAACAGGAAGATTGGACGATTTTAGAAGCTAAGTTGCTGTCTACACATCAAGAAAGACCTTTGTTTATTGAGTAGTAAAATTCGTAAATTTATTAATTTGATTTAAGACTAGATAATAATATTTGGCAATCCTAGTTACTAGGAAATGTAAGTTGTTTTCTAATCTAATTTTGTAGACGTAAAAAACTTCATTAAGAGGATGTTTTAAAAGTTTTGGTCGATTAGAAATCGCGGCTACACAAACAAAGTCCGCACTTCGACAAGCTCAGTGACCACCTGCGCGGACTAATGAAAAATCAATGGTTTTGAACCCACGCAGGTGGTGAGACCAGCGCTCTTGGTAGGGTTTCCCTCCGCAGGCGACTGGCGAACCCGTTAGCGCAGCTTTAGCGACGCAGGAGCGTCAGGGGTTTTGTCTGTGTAGCCAAGCCATTGCGTTGGGCGGGTTCCCCGACTCCCTCAATGGCGCGCGATTTCTAATCGCCAAGACAAGTAATAAATTAGACTTTTCAAACAACCTCTAAGACTTTAGCCAAATGCAAAAAGAAAGTGACTTTCATTTTGGAAAGCCACTTACAAAACAATCAACTCTGAAAAATGTTAGATATCAGAGTAATGTAAAAATTGCACTTTTCGTTACCGTAATTATAGTTAAATCCAAAAATGCCCACACTGATTACATGAACGTGTACCAATACTATTGGTTGTTACGTTACTACTATCACACTTAGGACATTTTTTTGATTTTCTCCTATAATCAGAAAATGCTTCTGTAGATATTTTAAGACCACGCATCAACTGATAGAAAACACCAAAAGACATTTGTTTTATCTCCTAAATTACAAAATCAATTTGACGAACATCAGGTTAGTTAATCTTTTTAGTAATGAAAGTAAGACGATGTAAAAAACATCATAGAAAATTTTTTCCACGAGAATAATAAAAATGAAACTTCCTTTCACTTTTAATAGTTCAAATTTTCTATTCCTGTCTGACAAGTATCAATTTTAGCTCATACACTAGAGTGAATATACGAACCGAAAACCATAAGATACTGATTTAACAGATAGAAAGTGGAAAATTCTTGAACCGTTAATTTAGATGTGATTTACATCGCTATGGCACAGGTCACACAACTAAATCTTTGTTGAATTGTTAGGAATCTTTGTTTTTAGATTTCTTACGTTCTTCTACTGCCTTATTTACTTCTGAGGCTGCATAAATCGCAGCTGCTCCACCAATTACAACCCATGTAATAGGGTTAGTAGCACCAAGTAGAGCTATAGCACCACCGACTGGGAAAAAAGCAATACTGAATGGCATAATTTCATCTCCATTTAACGTAAATGGGAATTAACTTTTGATATTCACAGTTTAGAAAATAGGCTCGACTTTTTCCCTAGCTTGATATTGAGTTTTCAACCTATCAAAATGTGAGGTTGAAAAGATGGGATTGCCTTTGACACTGCGAAGCGCAATTACACTTCAAAACTACAGCTTGATAATCCCCAAATTTGGTATCACAATTACCGCTTTAGACTTCGCTACGGTAATGACCAATTGCTAATGCTCCTATTTTAGTTTCTTTCAATACCTCTGCTGCTGGTTGTCGCAACAGAAAAGCGTTCTACACCAAATAATCATTGAGAAATTTTCTGAAAATAGAGATTCTCTAGAAATACTCAGCGTTACTTTGCGCTAACTCAGCGTTACTCTGCGTTTAAAAACTTAACTATACCGACGAGGCGTATAAACCGAGATACTCCCATCGTTACGTTTAATCATTCTCGTTTGACTAGAACCAACTATAATCACAGTCCTCATATCAGCTACATCTGGCGTTAACTCTTCCAGAGAAATTACCTTAACTGTTTGTCCCGGTCTACCAAGATTCCTACCCAACACTACCGGAGTCTCTGGTGTGCGGTAACGTAACAAAATATCTTTAGTGGCGGCGAGTTGCCATGTACGTTCTTTAGAAACAGGATTGTAAAATGCGATCGCAAAATCCGCTTGTGCCGCCGCCGCAATTCGTTGTTCAATAATTGACCAAGGCTTCAAAATATCCGACAGTGAAATCGTACAAAAGTCATGCCCCAAAGGTGCGCCAATTGCCGCCGCCGCCGCTTGCATTGCCGAGATACCTGGCGCAACGTGAATTTCTACACTGTCCCATTCCGGTTTGGCATACCTATCCAGGACTTCAAACACTGCCGCCGCCATTGCATATATCCCAGGATCACCAGAAGATACCACAGCTACATATTTGCCTGTGGCTGCCAAATCTAGTGCCATTGTTGCCCGTGCAATTTCTTCGCGGTTATCAGACTCATGGCGTTGCTTACCCTCTGTTAAAGAACCAACTAAATCGAGATAAGTTTTGTAACCTACTAAATCTGTAGCAGACTTGAGAATTTCCTTAACTTCTGGAGACATCCACTGTGATGCGCCAGGGCCAGTGCCAATAATTGCTAACCTACCGCGTGACTGACCGATAGTGTTGGGATCAATTGGATCAGGTGCGATCGCAATTGCTATTTCAGAAGTATTAACAATCAGTTTACCAGATAAGCCTGTCGCAGCCAGAGCAATGGCTTGTGCGCTTTTAAGCTGAGTTTCGTTAAAAAAGCGGGCAGTTACGCCAAAAGCATCAGCCACAGATTGAATTACTGAACTAGCAGCGATGGAAAGGGGTGCAAATATTCCAGCTACAGATGCGGGTGCAAGTTCGGCATCTGTGAGTAGTTGCTGTACTGAAGTTAAAGTGACGGAGGGGTTAGTAATGGCGATCGCAATAGTTTTAGGATGGTAAACTAGACAATTAGCAGTAGGACTAATTAAACTTTCTGTAACTCTAATTGTCACATCTCCATTTGCATCCATAGGCAATTGACTATTAGTTAACCACGGCGCAGTTCCCTCCAACTTAACCTGCGCCCCCGCTAACAAATCCGAAATAAAAGTTTTTGCATCATCTGGGTTTGCTAAATAATATCCAGGCGGAGGCGATAACAACGCCGTGCGGAAACGGATATCGCCTGTAGTTGTAATTGCTGGTTGCACATCCAGTACCTCAGCAATGCGGCGTGCTAAATCATTAACCCCACTCAACCCACCTAAAAGGGGAACTACAGCACTACCATCCTCAGCCACAGCTAACACTGGCGGTTCTTGACGCTTATCAGAAATCAGAGGTGCTAAGGTTCTAATCAAAATACCCGCCGCACAAATACCAATTAACGGTGTTCCCGCAGCAAATAACTCGCGCAAAGTTTCACCAAAATTCGTGAAACTAACATCAACCCCAGATGTGCGACCTGCTAAACCATATAATGTTGCCCCTGGCAAGACGCTCATCATTTTGCGAGCTATTACCACACTATTTTGACCCAAAATTATAACAGCAGGCGCAACCTTTATCATGAGATTTCTTGAAATTGAATAGATATTGCGTAAAAGTGATATCTTTCAAATCAAAGCATAAATGTACCCACTTAAACACACATATTTTTACTTTATTAGGCACTGAACCCTAGCCAAATCTTTAAATCGTATACAAGTTTTCGACTTGCTTGCATCTGAATTTAACTAACAACACAACAATCAAAACTAATCGCACTGTGTAGTAGTGTATGGTGTAATTTCATTGGGAACAATATGTTTCTGTCCGGCAAATTCTCTGCCATAATAACCATCATCAAAACCACGGCTAAATTCTCCGCCAGCAGTGCGTGGCTTGTATGAATTTCCTCTTTTAGCTTGTTCTCGTCCTTGACGATAGCCATCAGCATAAGCCTGGGGATGATAAGCAGGGTCTTCATCAACTGCCCACTGAGTAATTGGATAACAGTCATATAATGACAGCCTAGAATATGGATAATGGCGATAGTAACGCCGATGAGCTTGGGCAGATTGACTGTTAACTAAAAGCCCAGTAATAGTAGCTAAGGTGATTAGACTCAATGCGGTAATATTTTTCATTGTTTGAGCCTCACAAACTTATCTCGTTCAGCTACTTTTAATGTAGCGTTTACAAGATTAAGTTGACATCTCGCAACAAGATGTTTGAAAAAGCAGAATACCTCTTACATAATTCAGTTATACAAATTCATTTTGATGATACGAAGCTCATAGTTATACTAACTGGATAAAAAATGAAATTTTTAACTGTTATACAAAGTCAAGGTTGAATTAAACTGTTTTGATAAAAAATTCTATTCCCAAGGATTAATAATAAAAATTCCGCAGTCTACAAAATCAGCAACATTACGAGTTGCTATAGCTGCGTTATGCGAATAACAAATAGCAGCAATTTGAGCATCAGCCTGAGATATGGGAGTTCCATTGGCTCGTCTTTGGGCTGAAATATTAGCAAAAGCTACAGCAGCAGATTCATCAAAGGTCAAGATACGTCCTACAAAGTCTTCTGCAAACATCAAAGTAGCGGCTTGATATAGTTCATATTTCCGCTTTCCTTCTGGTAAAATTGCAATGCCATAGAGTATTTCGGCTTGTGTAATTGTTGTAATAAACAAACTTGTTATAGGTTGTTGAGCAGCCCAATTACGAACTACTGTAGACCCTTGGGGTTTGATTAACTCTGACAATACATTAGTATCAAGAACAATCATTATTCAAAAGTAGGTGCAGGACGTATAGGTTCTCTCTTTATTTCTCCTAGTTCAAAATCGCCTAAGTGAGCAAAGCGTTTGTCTATCAAATTTACAATATTTATAGGCGGTGTTTGATTTTCTATTAAAACTTGATGGAGAATTTCTTTGACTTCTTCTTCTAGAGAACGTCCATTTTTTTTAGCTCGGTCTTGCAAGATGTTTTTCATATTGTCGTCAATATTAAAAATGGTAATGTTTGTCATAGTGAGCGAATTAGACGGTAATTTGTGTAATATAATTATTAATTATATTTTAGTTTAAAATCTCAGGCGACTATAGACTAATACAGTTCAGTTAAGGCTCAAACTCTTGGTTAAAATCAATTGTTTTTAACGAACCGCAAAGGACACATAGATACGAAGTGGCTTCCCGGAGGGTAGGACACAAAGGAAACGAAGAGAAAGAAAAAGATTACTAACTGAACCGTATTGGTCTACAACCGATTTTTACTAGGTATAACAATCATGGCAAAATAAGGTACTTCAGCCGGATCAACTTCATCTAAAGGGACAATTCTCTGCTGTGCCATTGTTGCCCGTTCAATATACAATGCCCGTGATGCTAATCCTAATTGATGCAAAATATCGCGGACTTTTTTAAAATGACGACCGAGTTTCATAATTGCGGCTGCGTCGGTTGTGAGTAATTGCGTAATCAGGTCTTCGGCGGGGAGTGGGGCGGGGAGAACAGTCATAATATCGTTGTAGTAGGTGAAGGGAACACCTAAAGCTACCGGACAAGCCATCAGTGATGAAACACCGGGGACAACTTCGGTTTGATACTGTTCAGATAAGCGTGTGAATACATACATAAATGAACCGAAAAAAAACGGGTCGCCTTCACACAGCACTACTACATCGCGTCCGGCGGCGAGGTGTTGGGCAATTGGTTCTACTTCTTTGTCGTAAATTTCCTTGGCTTTTTCTGGTTCTAAGGCGCGGGGGAGGTGATAGGCGACTTCGATTTGTTTGCCTGTGAAATATGGAGAAGCGATCGCTCGCGCTATACTCTCTTTATCTGTGGCTGATTGATAGGCAATCACAGGTGCAGCCTGAATTAACCGCAATGCTTTGATTGTCAACAGTTCCGGGTCGCCTGGCCCGACACCAACTCCATAAAGACGGCCTTTGGTTGTCATAATTATTCTTCCTCCGTTGCCAAGGCGTTAACTGCGGCTGCGGCGATCGCACTTCCACCCCGCCGACCATGTAATGTTATAAAAGGCACATTTCTGCTATCTTCTGCTAATGCGGCTTTGGACTCGGCTGCACCCACAAACCCCACGGGAAAGCCCAAGATTAATGCAGGTTTAGGCGCACCCTCGTCTAGCATTTCTAGCAACCTGAATAAGGCGGTGGGCGCATTACCAATGGCGACAACTGCCCCTGCTAGGTGCGGTTTCCACAATTCCAAGGCAGCAGCAGACCGCGTATTACCCAATTTTTGCGCCAGTTCTGGCACTTCTGGTTCATTTAGCGTACAAATCACTTCGTTATTGGCTGGAAGTCGTCGCCTAGTCACTCCATCAGCCACCATCCGACAATCACATAAAATTGGCGCGCCTGCTGCTAATGCTGTTCTTCCGGCTTGTGCGGCGGTGGGTGAATATCCCAAGTCGGTGACAATATCCGTCATTCCACAGGCATGAATGAGGCGTACAGCAACTTTAGCTATATCTGCTGGCAGTATATCTAAGTTCGCTTCTGAACGGATAATAGCAAAGGAATTACGGTAGATTTCGTTGGCGTTGCGGATATATTCGGGCATTTTTAATTACAAACAGCAGAAAAACGCAGATGATTAAGAGGTTGAAAAAATAATTGTTTTAACTGAGAAATTGTATATCTATTGGTGAATTGTCCAAAGGATTCTTCCGGATGACATCGGTAACTTTTATATACTTTGAGCATTGTTTCTATTAACGTTGGCACTTCCTCGAAAGTTACATTTTGATAGAGTTGGCGACCGAATTTTTCATCACTATTACCATCACCAACGTAAATGTGATAACTTTCTAAATTGCGATCGCTTACACCTACTAAGGCGATGTCACTGTGATGATGCTGGGCGCAGGATTTTTCACAACCGCTAAAGTGAATATTAATTGGGGAATCTAGCTTAACATGAGTTTGGATATAGTCTGACAGTGTTAAGGCGTGAGCTTTGGTATCTGTAGCAGAAGCCGCACAACCACTTTTTCCCGAACAGGAAACTAATGCACTTTTAATATTGTTGGTTGAGAAATCTAATCCTAAATCTGTGATTTCACTCTGCACATCAACAATGCACTGCTGAGGAATATCAGTTATCAACAAGTTTTGCCAAGGTGTGAGTCGAATAGTACCGCTACCATATTTTTGGGCTAAATCAGCTAAACCTCGTATTTGCTGACTTTTTAACCTGCCTAAAGGTAATACAACGCCAATATAAAATAAATTTTTTTGCCTTTGGGAGTGAATGCCAATGTGAGAGAAATTTGTTTTTTTTTCTACAACATCCGCAAGTTTTTGATCACGTTTCCCAGCAAAAGGTAAACGCTGTTCAACTTCTTCCAGATAACGATGACAACCCAAATTATTGATTACTTCTCGTAAACGTGGCTTGCGTTTAATACTAGTATCAATGTGGGCTAGGTAAACATCAGCTAAGGCTGCTAATACGAATAAGCATTCATCGGGTGAAACAAGAATTCCCACATCGTTGGGTGGTTTTCTTTTTTCTCCCAAACCCAGATGTAGACGGAAGTAGATATGATTCTCAATTAAGACGGCAGCAAATAGGATATCATTTAGGCGATCGCATACCGAAACTAATCCACCGCCATCAAAGCAAACACTAAACTTCGCTGAGAGTCCTGCAAGTTCTGAATGTGCTGCTAAATAATCATCCCAAGCCTGAACAAAAGGACGCGTATCGATTAATTCTTGCGGGTCGATACCTGCCGTTGGGCTGGTCATGATATTACGAATATGGTCTATCATTGGGTTGCGAGAACCCAAGCCTAAATCTTGCAGTTGTTGGAGAACTTCAGTATTGATACCTTGATTAATTTCGCGGATTTGGAGATTAGCACGATTTGTCACATCTACATAGCCACCGTACATATCTGCAATAGACGCGATCGCCCTACATTGTTTACTATTGAGTATTCCACCTGGTATTCTAATACGAGACAAAATGCCATCTTTTGCAGGTGTAGCATAAAATAAGCCAGGACAAGGTGTAGAAACAGACAACAAAACCAAAACTCCTTCCCCGTGCGACGCAGGGAGTAGACAGTATACTCTCGGAATTGGCATTCTGACTCGCAAAGTCCAAAGCAAATTTCTTTGGCCTTTACATTACAGCTGCGGCACAGCCCCGGAATCGCACCGGAGTTTCCCAATACCAAGCTTTAGTAATTTAGCATGAGAGCCAGTCATAATCTTGACTGCTTCATATTTTTCATTAACTCGATAATTTTTGTTAATTAGAGTTAGTAGCAATCAAAAATAAATCAATAGTTTTTTCACGCATTTACACTCAATTAACTTAGTGAAATAGCATCTTATTAACTATTAATTCAAGTGCTAATATGTTGTTCCAGCCAAGCAGTTAAATCAGACACATCAGCAAAATCTAAAAACTCTTCTCCCAATTCTTCTAATTGAGCAGTAGATAAAACTCCCAGACGCTCAATAATTGATGAATCTATTTCGCCAAATCGCCTATTTAACTGACGCTGTAAGAAACGAAAGGCTTCCTTTTGTTCCCCTTTTTGTTCTCCTTTTCTTTCTCCTTTCTGAAAAATATCTTGGTAAATTACGGATTCTTGCATAATCTCCTCGCTCAATAATTGACGAATCAAATCTTTATCAAACTTCAATCCTGCTAAAATCTCTGTATAAGCAGCCGTGTTTTGCCTTGTTCCAATATCTGAAATTTTAGCAATTTCCTCGGCAACTTGTGATAACAATGTTGGGGCTGAATCGGTTCGCGTTAAGGGTGCGAAAGGCAATAAGCCTAAATTACCAAGAAATAGTGACGAATCTTGCTCCCACATCCGTATAACTCGAAAACGGTGGATGGTAACTTCGCTGATATATTCTTCGGTAAAAGCGACTTCATCTGTTGTTTCTTGCAAGAAAATCACAACTTGAGTCACAGGCACTTGATATTTACGTGTTAATCTGACGTAATAATCTAGCATCCGTAAAGCAATCGGTTGTTGCGATTGGGTTGTGGTTTGAAACTCTATGTGTAAAATGCGATTTTCTGTTTGCAGGAAAGTTACGGAATCAGCGCGTATGGGTTCGATACTTAATTCGGTTTTTAATATTTCAATTTTTTGTGGTTCTTGATTTAATAACCACCGAATAAAATCCCGGGGATATGTTTCTGCAAGTATTTTACATAGGTTGTCATATTCTGCCATCTTAATAATTACAACTGAATTTAATTGATGATTTTATAATAAATTGACTATGACACAAAAATGGCTATCGATTATTGGTATCGGTGAAGATGGATTACCAGGATTAAGCGCGATCGCTCGTACTTTACTAGATTATGCTGAAATTATTGTAGGCGGCGATCGCCATTTAGCGATGCTCCCCAGCGATGACCAGCGAAAAAAAATAGCTTGGACTTCTCCTTTTAGCACATCAGTTGAAGAAGTTATCCATCGTCGGGGTCAGTCAATCTGCATTTTAGCGAGTGGTGATCCTATGTGTTACGGCATTGGTGCTACGTTAACCAGGCGCATTCCTGTCTCGGAAATGACGATTATTCCTGCACCTTCAGCCTTTAGTCTCGCTTGCGCCAGACTCGGATGGTCATTCACTGAAGTTGATACTTTAAGTTTGTGCGGCCGTCCACCTTCTCTGATAGAGTCTTATATTTATCCTCAAGCCAAGTTACTAATATTAAGTGAAGGAAAAGAAACACCCAAAATTGTTGCTGAAATCCTGAAAAGTCGCGGTTATGGGAATAGTAGAATCACCGTGTTGGAACGTATGGGTGGGATTCATGAAAGGATTTTAGAGGGTACAGCAAATTCTTGGAATGAAACCCAAATTGCTGCATTAAATACCATCGCTGTTGATTGTATTGCTGATAGTGGAGTTGCGCCTTTATCCAGATTACCAGGATTACCAGATGATGCTTATCATCACGATGGACAACTTACCAAACGGGAAGTCAGAGCAATTACTTTATCAACCCTAGCACCATTGCCAGGAGAACTTTTATGGGATGTCGGCGCGGGTTGTGGTTCAATTTCAATTGAATGGATGCGGACGAATCAGAGGTGTCAGGCGATCGCCATTGAACAAAACTCATCTAGACTACAATATATTGCCGATAACGCCGCAGCCTTAGGTACACCAAATCTGCAAATCATCGCTGGAAAAGCACCCTCAGCCTTAGCAGACTTACCCACACCAGACGCTATCTTTATTGGTGGTGGAGTCACAGCAGCAGGATTATTTGATATTTGTTGGCAAGCATTAAGACCAGGCGGACGTTTAGTTGCGAATGCCGTCACATTAGAAGGTGAGCAAACCTTATTTCAATGGTATGAAAAAGTAGGTGGTAATTTTACTCGCATCGCTATTCAAAGAGCAGAACCAATTGGCAAATTTTTAGGTTGGAAAGCTATGGCTCCTATTACACAATGGATAGCAATTAAAAATTCGTAATTCGCAATTAAAATTAATTACAAGTTTTTCCTTTTTACTTTTGCCTTTTAACTTTTTACTTCTTATGATTGCTTCCCCTCAACCCAACTACCTTACTCCAGAAGAATACCTTCAAATGGAGGAAACAAGCTCAATTAAACATGAATATATTAATGGCTGTATATATGAGTTAGACTGCTCAATAGATTCTCACGTTACAATTGCCGGAAATCTTGGCGCACTATTACGAAGTTATATACACGGTTCTGATTGCCGTGTTTATATTCTTGCAATGAAATTGCGAATTGAATCTTTGAATAGATACTACTATCCCGATGTTATGGTTACTTGCGACCCACGGGATCAGGAAACACTTAATTACAAAAGATTTCCCTGTTTAATTGTTGAAGTTTTATCTGACTCCACAGAAGCCTTTGACCGAGGTGATAAATTTGCTGATTATCAAGAGCTAGAAAGCTTACAAGAATACGTTTTGATTAATACAAAACGCCAGCGAGTAGAATGTTTTAGACGCAATAATGAAGGATTATGGGTTTTGCAAACATACAAGTCCCAAGAAAAATTATTTCAACTCAAAAGTATTGATTTTGAGGGAACAATGGCAGCACTTTACGAAGATGTTGCGTTTGAATAACATTAACTATGACAAACGTTGCAAAAATTGGGCGTGTTCTGGTGAATTTAATCCATCTTGTAAGACTGCCAAAACCCTAGCCATATCTCCTGCCAACAAAGCTGGAACAGCTAACCATAATCCAGGCATGACTCGACTGCGAATAATACCATCGCTATCTGGTTCTAAAGGTAAATACTCACTTTCATTTAAAGAGAACCAATCTAATTTATTTTCTAATATCCGCCACACAATATATTCTTGAACACCGTTGCGACGATACGCTTTTTTCTTATCATGTAAATCATAGGCGGCACTGCTGGCAGCGACTTCTGCGACTAACTCTGGTGCGCCTTCAATATAATCATCTTCTGTTAAACGCGATTGTCCGCCTAAATTTGAATCAATTAACAACACGCCATCCGGTTGTGGTTCATTGTCTTGATCTAGCAGTATTGTTGGCTCAATGCCTAATTTAACTCCTGGTGTAGATATTTGGTAGTTTCCTAACCAAATCACTAATTTTCCATGTGGTTCGGCATGACGTTGAAAACGTAGGGGTGATGCCACGTAAACTACTCCCTCGATTAATTCTGCTTTTTTGATATGGGGACTGGCTGCATAGCGGATTTCAAATTCATGGCGAGATAAGCGATCGCCATTTTCCAATGGTAAAATCTGAGTTTGAGGAGTTTGGGTCATCTGTCCCACCTTCAACATTTGTTTCTTAATTTTATTCTGAATAACTAGACAGTTTTTCTCGCAACCATGCCACAGCACTATCAATGTCTGTGACTTGTTCCCCTGCTGGTATTGCTGGACGGTTGACCATGAAAACTTGTATCCCTAGTTCCCGCGCGGCGATAATTTTGGCGTAGGTGGCATCACCGCCACTATTTTTGCTGACGATCGCATCAATGTTATGTTGAAGCAGAATTTCTTTTTCGTTATCTAAAGCAAAGGGGCCGCGATCGCACAATATCATCCCTGGTGGCACTAAAGCATCTTCACCCGGAGGATCAATCATCCGCATCAGAAACCAAATTTCTTTTAAGCTTGCAAAAGCGGCAAGTTCTTGTCTACCAACGGTTAAAAATACCCGTTTGGCTTGGTTTGGTAAAACGGCGGCGGCGATAGTATTACTGTCTACTTCTATCCAGCGATCGCCTTCTATTTTCTCCCAAGGCGGACGAATCAACATCAATCTTGGGATTCCAACTTCATTCGCTGCCGCCGCCGCATTGAAGGATATTTGATTAGCAAAGGGGTGAGTGGCATCAATTAAAACATCAATCTGCATTTGACGCAGATACGCAACCAGTCCTGCCACACCGCCAAAACCCCCAATTCGCACATTGCCCGATGGCACTGAAGGTTCACGGGTACGACCTGCTAAAGATGCGATCGCCTCAATTCCTGGTATAGTTGTCACTCTAGCTGCTAGTGCTGCAGCCTCTCCAGTTCCACCCAGAATCAAAACACGCATCATATAAACAGGTATCAGTTATCAGTTATCAGGCGTTGCATAAATGCAGGATGATTAGTGACTAAAACTATTAATAATGCGTTCAAAATAGGGCAAAATCATCCCATAATAATTATCAAAGCGTATGGTGAATGACTGCTAAACGCCATCCATGTCTCCATCTTATGAAAGACTCTAGTCTAAAAATAATTAAATTCATTGTTTACTGATAACTGATTACTGATAACTGACAGGTGGTATTTTCGCCAAAATTCCTTTTTTTAAAGGTTCTGGTCGTTCTGACCAAGGCAATAAACCCTCTGGTTTAGTGTAGTATTGACTCGCACATTCTAAAATAGCAGCACTGCTATCAGCATTTAAATCACCAAACAGATAAGTTAACTTACCTTGTGCTGCAAAAGCAACAACACAAGAACGGTTGCAAGCACTCATGCATTCAACTTCTTGGATAGGAAATTCCTCTCGCAAATGCCAATCTTGCGCTAGTTCTTGAATTTGGTTTAGTAATTTTTGACCACCACTTTCACCTATACGCTTGCCATCTTGCCAAACACTAGCACAGGTTTTACACACAAATAAAGTATGAGTGTGTTCAGTAATACTCGAAGAATTAGTATTAATATTTATATGGCCAGCAGTCATCTGTACCTCGCAGATTTATGAGCAATAAGTAGAATCCGGCGGGCATCCTGACTTGGAAATTTAAAAGAAATTTACCTTTTACTTTACCTTTACAGTTGCGGGACAGTGACGGATTTACACCGTGCTTTCCCCGTTACCTTTGGTGGCTGACCCCCACCAAAACCGAATAGCCCATACATCATAACGTTTTTGTGTAAAGCTGTGCCAAATCCTAGCTTTTTAAGACAAAGTGGTGCTGCGGTGAGCGCAAAGTTACGCGGAGATTTTGTCAGGATAATTTCGTTTTGTCTCAAAATAATAAAGGAGAGTTCGTGATTTTAGCAGATGAATACATCGGGTAGTTGGCAAGAATGGGTCACTGTACTGAGTTATGTAGGATTTACTGTATTCATCATTGGGTGCGTGTTTGCCGCACAGAAGAAGTAAGTTAGTCAGTCAAAATAGCGGGAGAATATTTTCGTGCGTTTTTCATACTTCTTGGTCAGGATTTTTTAAAGAAGTTGCAGATTAAATAGCCTGGGTCTTTGTTTTCAAAGGGTAGAACAGTTCCATCTGGTTGAATTCTCATTTTTTGGCGACAGTTGTATACCTCCAAAGGTCTTTTTACCCCATCTACACTAATTATTGCTCTGTATTCCCAATAATTTTTAGCACTTCGGTTAATACTGAGGATACAAATCTGGTGTCCGTCATAACTTCGGCAGACAGAGGCATAAGCTGGAAATATCAAAAAATTTGTCAGGATGACTAGTAATAATAGGAAAAAATATTTCATCTAAGTTAATCGCAATGGCTTTAATATGAAGCTATACCGTAATTCTTGGGCTGTCTAGCCGTAATACGAAATTTTTGACAATAAGGTTAGTTAGCAAATTTTGTGACTCTCTATTTATCCATACAGTGTTGTCTGATGGTGTAAAGCTTTACTTTATCAAGAGTCTCTCCATCAGATATAAACCACTCAAGCTAAATCAAATTTTTCATCAACAAGAGCATATGCAAATGAGCCAAAGTTTACCAAACTATCCAAGTCGAAAACTAAAGATTACGCTCCTCACAATGGGATCAAGGGGTGACTTACAACCTTATTGTGCCTTAGCCATTGGTTTAAGACGTGCAGGGCATCAGGTAACAATAGCCACAACTGAAAATTTTGAGTCATTTATTAAGCAGTTTGATTTGGAGTTTGCATCTATAGGGGGCAATAGTCAAGAGTTATTTCAATCGTCAGAAGGTATTCGAACTGTTGCTGGAGAAAAAGTAGAGATATTAAGTGACGCGCTATTTCAGCAACAGTTAGAATCAGCGTGGTTAGCGTGTAGAGAAAGTGAAGTGATCATCTACACCCCTCAAACAAACTGGGGATATCACATAGTAGAGAAGTTAGAAATACCCTGCTTTATAGCTTCATGCTTACCTTTTAGTGCAACAGGGATGTTTCCTTATCTGAATTTTAACCAAATTGCTAATAACCCATTGAGTAGAGTCATAAACTATACAACTTACTTGTTATTAGAGTTCTTGTATTGGCAAAGATACAAACATTTAATTAATCGTTTCCGAACCCAAACCTTAAAATTGCCCTCTTTGTCGTTTTTAGGCACTATTGGGCGAAACGACACTCCTAAAAACTTATTAAAAATTCCTGTACTGCATGGATATAGTTCTCATGTCATTCCCAGACCCAACGATTGGCCAGAATGGGTTTATTTGACTGGTTATTGGTTTATTGACCAGGCTGACGACTATACGCCTTGTGAAGAACTAAGAGAATTTCTTCGCCAGAAACCAACACCAATCTCTATTGGATTTGGAAGTATGGCAATGCGAAATCCAGAGAAAGTTACAAATTCGATACTGAAAGCTTTAGAGAAAACTCATCAACGTGGCATTATACTTTCAGGCTGGGGAAACGTAGGCACAACAGATGAAGTCAAAGATTCGTCACGCGCCTTCGTGATTAACTCAGTTCCTCATGACTGGTTGTTACCTCAAGTTTTGGCAAATGTTCATCATGGTGGTGCAGGTACGAGTGCGGCAGTATTACGAGCGGCAATACCTTCAATCGTCATGCCCTTTTTTGCTGACCAGCCAATTTGGGCAGAAAAGCTAGCTCAACTGGGAGTTACTCCTCAACCAATTCCTTTCAAAGAATTTTCGGAGGAAGCTTTAGCAGCAGCTATTGAAATTGCTCTCAACGATTCTAGAATGCGCTCTCAAGCTAAAGAATTAGGTGAAAAGATTAGAAGCGAAGATGGTGTGGCAAATGCTGTTGACATAATTCATCGGCATTTGGGATTGATTGAGTAATTTAACAGCTATTTAGCCCTGAAAACTGACGCTGTGCTAGGAAAAATCAGGAATTTGGGGAGAGTCAAGGGATATAGGGGTGTAGGTGGAATGGCACTCTTGTAAACCCTGCTCCCTGCCCCGAAGCCAGCCACCACGCAAAGTTTTCTTGACAAACTACTACTCCTACTCCCTCCCTAGGTGACTATCTTTGACTGCAACTGAGTATTAGTCCTGTTTTACTGAACACGATATTAGACCTCTAGGGATGAAGTGTATATCCCATGTTATTCTTGATTTGTTTTGCTGAAACTATATTGGCAAGCTGCTAGGAAAAAGGTATGTAAATATCTCTATTGAATGATACGGAAAGCGACCTGAGCAAAGCAAGACAACTATACCTATAGCTTGAGCCGAGAGGTCATTTTTTTCTTTAAAGAAAGTTAATAAATTATTATAATTTTATGTAAGCTGAAAAATCAGTAAAATAACGATTAACGTTTGTTAAAATAATAGTAAATAATTGAGCTTTTATGATCAACATATTGTTGATAAAATCAGAAAAATTGACTTATCAATTTTAAGCTTTCCTCAACTTTAAATTATTATCAAATACAGTCAAGGATTCGCACATGAAATTTGGAATTGATATCGGACACAATTGTCCTCCTGATACTGGTGCTAGAGGAATAAGAGTGGAAGATAATTTAACTTTGGATGTAGGTAATAGAGTGATAGAGAAACTCAAAGCCTTGGGACACGAAGTTATACCTTGTAAACCCTCAAGTGCTAATTCTGTAAAGGATTCGCTTTCACAAAGAGTCAATAAAGCAAATGCTAATAGAGTAGAGCTTTATGTCTCAATCCATTTTAATTCTTTCAATGCCCAAGCCAATGGTACAGAAGTATTTGTAGGTAGTGATGCAAGTAAAAAATACGCCAAACCTGTATTAGATGAAATTATTAAGTTAGGCTTTTTTAATCGCGGTGTTAAAAGTGGTTCTCATTTGTTTGTGCTGAGAAATACTAATATGCCAGCGATTCTGGTAGAGGGTTGCTTTGTAGATTCTCAAAAAGATATGAATCTTTATAATGCAGAAGCACTAGCAAATGCAATTGTTAAAGGCTTAACTGGGCAATTACCTACGTCTCCTGTTAACCCTGTTCCTGACGAAGAGCAAAATGTTGATACAACAACACTCAGATTACAAAAGGCTTTAAATCGGTTAAAAATTACCGATAAAAATGGTAAGCCTTTAGTAGAAGATAATATGTTGGGAGAAATTACCAGTTCGGCTGTAGAAAACTTTCAAAAAATTGTGGGAATTGCACCATCAGGTGTTGCTAATACAGCTACATGGAATGCGATAAATTTGATTTTGGCCAAACGTATTATTCGCCCAAATCATGCTGGTGGAACAGTGGTGAGATATTTACAATATCGGGTTGGTGTAGACAATGATGGTGTCTATGGGCCACAAACAGAAGCAGCGATTAAAAAATTTCAACAGCAAAATGGTTTAACTGCTGATGGAATTGTTGGGCCAAATAGTTGGCAGAAATTAATTGGTTAAGAGTTTGTTTTAAAAGTCTGCTGGTTGGTAGTAAAACACTTTAGTCCCCCTTAAATCCTGCTTTTTAAGGGGGATTTAATCTCAATGTTTATTGTCTGTCTAGTTGTTTGGCGCGGGCTGCGGCGTAGCCGTAGCGTCGTTTGTGACACTTGCGTAAATCTTGGTACTTAAAGTTAATAACAAATATGCTTCATACCTCAATTAAATCAAAGGTTTTATTCCAGCATTAATATAAGTATTTTGATTTCTTAAATTTCCTAACTAACAATTTAGTATAACAAGTACTGAATACCCACTTATTTTCGGGCGCGAACAAGGAATTTTGTAGTATCTTCCCAAACACCTTGCTCTGTTGTGAGTTTTTCCATTTCTGTACTGTACTCAGCTTGCCACTGTTCTAATTGCGATTGTGATAATTTTGACAACAGAGGATGAGCTTGAAAATTTATATTGATTGCTATCCAAGATAATTTCTTATCTTTAAGATGGCGATAACGCCCTGACGGTACAGTATGAATTTCGACATCTCTAAAACCTGCTTGATGAAGCAAATTCTGACATCTTTCTGGTGTGCCAAGTGGTTCGAGAATATACGGTAGCGATACACCTAAAACCCTAGTGCAAATACTTCGATGAAGAGATGCCAAAAGAGCAGTTTCGGGAGGAGAGGTAAATGCAATGTATCCTCCTGATTTTAAGAAGTGATACCACTTTTGCAAAATAGCAGGGATATCAGGAAAAAGTACAAGTGCCTCACAGCAAAAGACAGCATCAAAACTACTATCACTAAAGTTGATATATTCTGCATCTGCCTCAATCAACTCAATATTTTGTAATTTGGCAGCCGCAATCTTAAGTTTTGCTTGATTTAACATTTCAGGAGTCATATCAACCCCAATCACATAACCTTCTGAACCAACCTTTTGGGCTGCAGGAATTGCTATTAAACCTGTTCCAGTCGCCACATCAAGAATTTTCTGCCCCTGCTGAAGCGGAACAAATTCAAGTAAAAGCTTGGCTTCTAGAGGATGGCGAGTACCTTCCTCATGATCATAAGTAGTTCTACTACCATAGAATTCTTTTAGTAGCTGCTTGTATTTATTTATATCAGTCATCATTAAATGTCAATTATTATATACTTTATAAATAAAAACTCTATTTTTGTGATGTTAAGTTGCTTGGTACTGAAGGCAATTAACACAGCATAAGCCGCAGAGGTATTAAACATTGTTTACGAATAGCGATCGCTTCATCAATTCAATCAGAAGAAAATTAATAATTCCTAATTTTCTTCTGATGAATTTTATTAACCGCGATTTTTTTCTAAGAGGAGCATCATGATTAAACTTAACAAAATCTGTTGCTCTTCGCGATCGCTGACTTGATCTACAGCTTTGATGGTAAATATTCTAGATAAGAAAGAAGGAATTTTCTCCAAACGCATAACTACGTTACCATCAGCCCGACTGACTAAATAAACTGGGTTAAATACATAGCCAGTAAACATACCCACAATGGGAATTTCTGCAAATAAAGCATCTGCAACTTTTACCCAAGGATTTTTCTCTTGGATGGTTAAATAAGTGCTGTCACCATCAAAAATGTCATAACGCGCCCGCCAAATTGATTTTAAACCCCGGCGTTTGACAGCACCGATATTAGTCCCGTTAGCATCTGTAAACTCATAGCGAGCCGAGAAGTCAATAATGCGATCGGCCTTGATGTAGTATAAGGGTTGGGTTTGCTCAGAATCAGCAAAAATTGTAATCGCTTCTTTGAGTTTAAAAAGCTTTTGTTTGACGTAGAAAACCAAGTTACCTTGAGCATTAACAACAGAGATTTGCGGTGCTAATGCCCAAAATTTAAATGTAAGTTCTAGAGGATACTGCATTTGTCGGTAAAAATCACAAAGTTGATGGCGTTATTAATCCCAAAACTGGTAATTAACTAGTGGTTTTGCAAATAATATATACAAATTGATACATTACTTTGTAAGCAGAGAGTAGAGCAATTACAGACTGAATCTATTCCTGTAGGCTGATTATTTCCAAAATTAATCATGGTAGTTTCTTGATGCAAGTCAGGGAAAGCACTTGACACCAATTGTGACATTTACCCTATCAGATATAGCTAGGCTCGAGTTTTACCAATTGGTTGCAATGTTATCTATGTCGGGTAAGCACAAACGTTAGACGTATGATAGCTGCGATCGTGCTTTCGGCGAATTCCCGCGAATTGTTTGACTACAAGTGTTCTAATAGCAACTTCTTTAGACCATTATGCGATCGGCATTTTCACAACTTTGCCGATCAATGAAATCATTCCATACTGCGTAAGCAACATACTAAAAATTATATGAGTACGATCACAGTCAATGATGGAACCGAGATTTACTATAAGGACTGGGGCAAAGGACAGCCTATTGTTTTTTCGCACGGCTGGCCCCTGTCGGCTGACGACTGGGACGCTCAGATGATGTTTTTCTTGAATCATGGCTATCGTGTCATTGCCCACGATAGGCGTGGTCATGGACGCTCGAGCCAAACGAGCAATGGACACGATATGGATCATTATGCCGACGACCTCGCCGCGCTCACCGCCCATCTTGATCTACAAGATGCTGTCCATGTTGGTCACTCGACTGGTGGCGGAGAGGTCACACGCTACATCGCCCGCCACGGTGAAAGTCGTGTCGCCAAGGCTGTCCTCATCAGTGCAGTGCCGCCACTGATGCTAAAGACCCCTGCGAATCCGGGCGGTCTACCTAAAGAAGTATTTGACGACTTTCAAGTGCAGGTGGCTACTAACCGCGCCCAATTTTATTGGGATGTGCCAGCAGGGCCCTTTTATGGCTACAACCGACCAGGTGTAACAGCAGCCCAAGGTGTGATTCAGAATTGGTGGCGACAGGGCATGACGGGCGGTGCAAAGGCTCACTACGATGGCATTGTGGCTTTCTCCCAAACTGACTTCACTGAGGATCTAAAGAAAATCTCTGTGCCAACCTTGGTAATGCATGGCGATGATGACCAGATTGTTCCTTATGAAAACTCTGGATTGTTGAGTGCCAAGTTGGTGAAAGGCTCAGTATTGAAAATCTACAAGGGTTTTCCACACGGTATGCCAACAACGAATGCGGAGCAGATTAATGCCGATTTGCTGGAATTCATCAAGTCGTGAAGGCATTGTCAAGTTAAGTTTCCTAGAGCAATACTCTGGACAGTTTTAAATTGAGCTATTACTGTCAGCAGCCCCACGCCGTCCTTGAGGGCGGCGCGGGGAGTGTGTCACTTGCTACAGTACTTTGAGCGAGAAAACTTATCGAAGACAGTTTCACCCTACACGGCAAACTTGCCTTGCCAGACTACTAGGATGATAAATTCAGCTTTTTGGCATTTTTTGCGAAATTGCTGTGAAAATTGCTGTATTTAAAATTTAGGATGTTATCAACAGGATATTATGCGACACTTTCTTAAGTCTGTAGCCACATTTTCTGCTTTATCTATAATTGCTTGCACTCCGGTTTTCTTATCAGCTAAATCAGCCATCGCTGTAGATTCAATATTGCTAGCATCATTTTATATAGACATCTCAAATACCGACTCAGAGAAAGTAAATCCCTACCTAAATCAGGGCGCCTCTCGCGTATTGTCTGGAGATTATAAGGGAGCAATTGAGGATTTTACAGAAGCCCTACGGATTGATCCTAAATCAGTCAACGCCTACAATAACCGGGCTTTTGCCCGTATTCGCTTGGGAGACTATAAGAAGGCAATTGAGGATTGTAACCAAGCTCTGGAAATTAATCCTAAAGATGTTGGTGTTTACATAAATCGTGGTTCTGCCCGCACTTATTTGGGAGACTATAAGGAGGCAATTAAGGATTACAGCCAAGCCCTGGAGATCGATCCCAAATATGATAGTGCTTACCATGGTAGGGGTATTGCTCGTTCTGAGTTGGGAGACCCTAAAGGAGCAATTGAAGATTTTAACCAAGCCCTGGAGATCGATCCCAAATATACATCAGCTTATAAAAACCGAGGTCATGCCCGCGCGCGCTTAGGAGATCATAAAGGAGCAATTGAAGATTATAACCAAGCCTTAGAGATCGATTCCGACTCTAGCGAAACCTACTTATTGCGAGGTAGTAGTCGCGCTCGCTTAGAAGAGCATAAAGGAGCATTTGAAGATTATAACCAAGCTCTGCGGATTAATGATAACTCTGCCTTAATCTCTTTAACACAAGCTCTCGGTGGGCAGGAAAATTATAGAGGCACAATTGCAGATTCCAAGAAATTTCTACAGATTAACCCCAACGATGCTTTAGCCTTCTTAAATCAGGGTGTTGCCCGCGCTCTGTTGAGAGATAAGCAAGGAGCGATCGCGGATTTGCAAAAAGCAGCTGATCTATTTCAGCAACAAGGGAGAACACAAAATTACCAGAAAGTAATTGAAATACTGACAGCAATCAGATGAATTTTATCGGTTATTTTGTAGAAGTCTGATAAGAGACATTAACTGAACCATATTGACTTTTAACTTGTTGATGGAAGTCGGAAGCCAGAAGTTGGAAGTTAGCGATCGCAAATGAGCAATCGCTATTATCCTGTGGCTACGTTACCCAATGTCAATTTGACCGCCTAACCGCCCCAAAACCTTAATTTGACGTGAGCGCCAGTCAGGGCTAACTCTCGTATTGCGCATCACCGTGACAGTCCCTCATGTAGTACTATTACGAGTTACAAATCTAGTTAAAAACTAAGCAATGACTAAGTAGTTACTTAGTTTTCTGGTTATATTAACAACCGCATATTTCTCATGTTCACTACCAGATGGAAGATGTCTGCACTTCAGCAAGAAGGAAAAAATATTCTTGAATCTTGTGTTCAATGCTGGTTATCAAGACTCATCCGATAAGATGTTTTAATTTCTAGCCAGGAAGTAATTAAATTTTTCAGTTCAATCAGCATATTTTCACTCAATTTTGATGTATCCTAGATTTTCCTAGGTAATTTTTTCAACAATCTACTTCATAAAACTTTTTTGCGGATTTTACTCAAGATTCTGGAAGAAGTTCTTGAACTCTCCCAGAATTTAACCTTGTTTACTTGTTTCTTTGTCACTTTTTAGGGCTTAACAAATCATCATGGATATAAGACTCATCAAAAAATCTGAAAAATTAATTCTCAAAAAGATAAAACAGATCGAAGAAGGAAATCTGTCAATAGATGATTTTGAGAGCCAGGAACCTCCAGTCGAAGAAAAACCAGTATTCAATATAGTAGAAGCTAAAGAAGCCAACTATATTCCAGTACGTGACAATCCAGTAGTTTTATCTATAGCCAATTCTGGGTGGCAAGTTTCTGAAATTTTACGAGATATCAGAGTAGATAATTTCTGCGATTGATAAATTCAGAAATATAGCAGCTAGATTTTACTTTGAGATTCAACAAAGATTCTTGCTAATAGGCAACAGCACTAAATTTGTTGCCTGTTTGCTCTACAAAAATTTTTGGTTGACTAATATTCTTTAACCTGGAATAGCTGCTGATAAACATTCGCTCATAATCTGTGTAGGAGTTTCTCACCAATCTACTCCCCACTTCCACAAGTCATTTATCAAACAAACAAAATAGCTATATTTCATGCTAGAGCTAGCATTAATAAAGCTGGGAGGTTCTTTAATTACTGATAAGAACATCCCATATACGGCTCGAACCGAAATTATGCAACAATTGGTTGGGGAAATTAATCTGCTAAAAAAGCAAAATCCCAGCTTAAATTTAATCATTGGTAACGGTGCTGGTTCTTTTGGACACCAATCAGCACATAAATATCAGACTATCGCAGGCTTTAACTCAGATGGTGAGAAACTAGGATTTTGCTTAGTTCACCAAGATGTTTTAGATTTAAATTTATTATTAGCTAAGTTTTTTTTAAAAGCGGGTTTGCCAGCAGTTAGCTTACCACCCCTAACTATGGTGGCTACTCAACATAAAAAGCTAGTCAAAACGGACTTTTCTGTTATAGAAAATAGTTTGCAAGCTGGATTAATACCTTTAGTTTTTGGTGATGTAGTTTTAGATAAAGCAATTGGTGGCACAATTATTTCTACCGATACCTTATTAGCTCAATTAGCCCAATACTTTCATCTTCACAAAAGTTATCAAGTGCGATTAATTAATGCTGGTAATTATCCAGGTGTTTATGACCAGTCTGGGCAAGTGCTACCTTACATTACACCAAGTAACTATGCTCAAATTAAATATGCGATCGGTCAAAGCGAATCTGTAGATGTTACTGGTGGTATGGCTGGAAAAGTAGAAGAGTTTTTGGCTGTTGCGCATTTAGGAATTGATTGTTGGATAATTGATGGCAATATACCCGGCAATTTAACCAAGGCAGTTTTAGGGCAGCAGACGATTGGTACAGTCATTAAAGCATCTTTGGATTAATCATATTTGCTACTATGACAAATAAAGGCGATCGCATCTATTAATTGATTTTTCAAAACTGATTCGTCGCCTCTTATGCAAATTCTTAAGAGCTAGCTTCACGCAAAGCCAAAATAATTATCCAGCAATGCTTTCAATTAAATGCCAACGACGATTGCCTTCTATCGCCTGTCTCACAAAATCAAACATTTGTCGGCAATGATTATCCACTTGGAGTGGCAGTTCTTCACTTGTAATCACAATACTCATTCGGGTTTCTTTTTCAGTAGCAGTTGATTTATCAATAAAAGCTTCTACTTTCACTAGCTTGTCATAAGAAACTTTGCCCAGAATTTCTCTAGCTAGAATGTATTCATGGTTGAAATATTGAATTTCCAAATCACAGTCTTGTAAAAGTTCTAAAACTAAAGCCCGGAGATCGTCAAAACTAACAGAAATTGTAAATGAACACGTATAGCGAGCCATAATAGCCCCATGCTTGCAACACTCCGTCCATCGTATAATACCTAAGGCTATAAACGGTCAATAATTACAGATTGATTACACAAAATCACTAATTACTGAGTTAAAAATTACACGATTAGATAACAAATCTAGGGTTTAAGCAAGTGCAAAATTATTCAACCCTTGGCCACTACACTCACTTTTTGCCTGTAGTTTCATCCCATATTGATTCAGCAAGACCTCCCCATAAGTGAATCGCCAATCGCCAAAAAACTTTACAATAGGGCTTTGGTGGAGGTGGATTATGAAAGTAGCAATTACTGGAGCAACAGGATTAGTCGGTAGCCGTTTAGTAAAACGGTTGCACAAAGAAGGCGAGCAATTGTTAATATTCACTCGTAACACTAGCGTTGCTCAAAAGGTATTTCCGCGAGAAAATTTCCCTAACGTAGAAATTGTTGCCTATAGTCCAACTCAATCTGGCAGTTGGCAAGATGCTATTGCTGGTTGCGAAGTTGTGATTAACTTAGCAGGCGAACCTATAGGTGAAGGACGCTGGACACCAGAACGCAAAAGAGAAATTCTCAGTAGCCGTCAGTTAGGCACACAGAAAATAGTAGAAGCCATAGCTAAAGCAAATGCCAAACCGAGAGTGTTAGTTAATACTTCAGCTATCGGTTACTACGGCACTAGCGAAACCGCTACCTTTGATGAAGCGAGTAGCTCTGGTAATGATTTTTTGGCTCAAGTTTGCCAGGCTTGGGAAGCAGAAGCAACCAAAGTTAAAGATGCTGGTGTACGGCTAGTAATTTTACGTTTTGGTATTGTTCTCGGCGATGGAGGAGCCTTAGCAAAGATGATTCCTCCTTTTCAATTATTTGCTGGTGGGCCTATTGGTACTGGTCGTCAGTGGTTTTCTTGGATTCATATTGACGACTTGGTAAATCTAATTGTGCAAGCTGTGAATAAATCGGATATGGAAGGAGTTTATAATGCCACTGCTCCTAATCCTGTTCGGATGAACGATCTCAGCCAAACTTTAGGACAAGTATTGTATCGTCCCTCTTGGTTGCCTGTTCCCGCTTTTGCCATTGAGGCTTTGCTAGGAGATGGAGCGATTGTAGTTTTAGAAGGTCAGCAGGTTTTACCTAAACGTACTTTAAATTCTGGTTTCCAGTATCAGTATCCTAATTTGCAACCAGCTTTAAAGCAGATTTTAAATTAAAAGTCAAGCAATTTTTGATTTTGGAGTTGAGATTTGCCCATTGGCTGAGACGTCAATCCGAAATTGCAAATCCCAAATCCAAAATTGTGCTAAAAATTGACAGATAACTAATCAGCTTGGAATTTTCGAGAAACCCAGCTGATAATCCCACTGAGAATTGCGCCTCCCATGAGGATACCAATAGCTGGGTTAAACACTGGTTGCCAAAGTTTGTGCCACAAGTCAAGTCCTAAGTTGACTCCTGTTGCATCACCGACAACTGCGATCGCAAACCAGCCAAAACCAAGGAACACCAAAAACACATCGGCTACCAAAATTAAATTCAGCCAACTCAAAAATTTATCTTTCATATGGGAAATTAGAGATTAGAGACTAGGGATGAGAAATTAGTAAGACTATAGAATATTAGTGAGATAAGTTTTACAGTCACCTCTAGCCTCTAGCCCCTAACCTAAGCACCTCTATGGTTTAATCTTCAAACAACCAATTTTTAACTTTTAGTAAACTCTGCCAATCTGGTTTTCTCCCCAGACCGTCTTCTATGCTGTCTTTAATTTCGGTACGCCATTCTGGGTTCACCAAGAATAACTGTTGTACAGCATCAATATGCTGGCGTAAACCCTTTTGACCTGTTTCGAGCATGGACAAAGCTAGATTTACTCTGGCTTGTGGGTCTTGGGGGCTGAGTTTGACTGCTTTTTGGGCAGCTTTATATGCTGCATTTGGCTTGTTATCTAGCAAATATAACCATGATAAACAAATCCAAGCCGCAGCAGTTTTGGGGGAGCGATCGCACACCTCTTTAAATACAGGGATCAACGAATCCGCTGCTTCACCCGCTTTATAGCGTTCTAAACCGTTATCAAACAGCGATTCAATGGTGTCAGTCATTAGTCAATAGTTATTCGTCATTGGTCAATAGTTAATAGTCAATTGTCAATGGTCAATAGTCAATATATTGACTATTGACTTTGACTACACACCAAATGACTTACCGCAACCACAGGTTTGGTTAGCGTTGGGGTTAGTAAATTGAAAGCCACCGCCAATCATGGCATCGCTATAGTCGAGCATTAAACCATACAGATAAAGCAAGCTTTTGCGATCGCACACAATTTGGAAGCCTTCATAGTCAAAAACTTCGTCGTGGGTGGTAATTTTGCTTTTATCCTCAAAATCCATCATGTAAGACATTCCCGAGCATCCACCTTGGCGTACTCCTACCCGCAAGCACAAATCTTGACCTTGCCTTTGTTGCAGAAGCTTAACTTGGCGTAAAGCGGTTTCGCTTAATTGAATGCCACGTTGTTGAGGCTGGGTTGCTTGTGTCATATTTTGTAAACTCCCTAATATTCAGTAACCTTATAAAAGTTTGTGATAGCGGCTTTGGCGATCGCTAATTTTTCTATATATTCTAGCGATATTCAGGCCGCAAATTGCCAATTGTAAACACTCCGTCAAAAGTAGCCAAAGCTTTTTATTCTAGAATTGAGAGACTCGGTGTATTTATAGATTCGGTTTTTACAGAATTTGAGCCTTGTGTCCGCCTGAGTCGCCCTTCCTCTTCAGCTGTCAGCAGCCGGGAAATTCATCCCCAGCTAGCCATCCCCAACAGTTGACTTCCAACTTGCTTCCTTTGATTAACTGACTCTATGACAAGTTTTAATCGCTCTACCAGTCGTCGGTTGAAGAAATTATCTCAAATTCCTTCTGTTTGGGAGGGCGATCGCCGTCCATTGGCATCACCTATTCAGCATTTAGACTCATCAGCCAATGGTGATTGTATTCTTTGGGTTGATGGCTCCCAAGGCATTGTCAGAGGAATGGATGTAGTACCGCCCGAAACAGGCCCTGAAGCTATTGTTCGCACCTTAATGCGGGCAATGGAGCATCCCCATAGTCCCGCTAAACCCGCTAGACCGCATAAAATTATTGTCCGCGACCGGGAAATTCAATTTTATTTGCGCGGTGTCTTACAGGACTTGGATATAGTCATTGACTATGCCCCAGAATTGCCTCTAATTGATGAATTGTTTCGCGGCTTTGCCGAAATTATTGATAACCAAAGCCCAGACTTACCACCACAATATGCCGAAGCTCTGCAAGAAAAAGCCTTTGCGCTTTGGCAAGCAGCCCCTTGGGAATTTATTGAAGAGCAGCAAATATTATCAATAGAAATTAACAAATGGGATGTCGGTACACTGTACGCCTCGGTGATGGGAATGTTGGGGATGGAATATGGGATTTTGTTTTATCGTTCCGAAGACTCCCTCAAGCGTTTCCGGGCTGCAGTTTTGCAAGATGATGAATCACAAGGGCATTTAGAAGAAGCTTTTCTCAAGCAAGATTGCCTATTTCTCACCTTTGAACGTCCAGATGCTGAAGATGAAGACGCAGATAATTTAGCCGACGAGGTAGTATTCTCAGAAATTGAGCCAACCTTCGGTAATATTCACCCTTTAGAAGGACTCAGATCAGTTTTATATGAAGAAGAAGCACTCGTAGTTTACGTTGCTTTAGAAAGTCTTTGTCGCTTTATTCGTGACCACCGTAAGCAATTACAAGTCCCTAACTTCCCAGAACTCAGCCACCGTTACCGCATTTCTCTCCCAGAAGCGGATATTGCCACAAAATCCGTATCTGTGACTGTTGCTTCAATGCCAAAGTTAGCCACTGAGTTAGAAGAAATGGCAGGTTTAGATGAAGAGGAATCGGAACTCGATCTGGCTAACTTACAAAGTTTCCGGTCTTTGCGCGATGATTTAATTCCTGAAGATTCTTTTTTGAGTTTGGGAGTAGTTTCGTGGGAGATGTTGGAGTTCCTTCGCAAAGGTGTGAATTATCATCCATCTGGCGAAATTCAACAGGTAGGTGATGGTTTACCTGTGATTTTGATTCAAACCTCCAGGCCTAAAGCGAAGGTTGTGATTGAAAGTATAGAAGAGGCTGGCGGTTTGCAAGCAATTTGTTTTAATCCCGGGGCCGATCCCTTCGATGGCGATCGCTACGATTTAGGTTTGTTGCAAACTCAAAATGGGGAATTGTTCTTGTTTGGCGAATTTTTAGATGATGACCCTATCCATGTAGAAGCTCGGAAAAAATGGAATCAGCGGTGTAAAAATACCAAAGGCTACTGTGGGTTAATCATTGCTAAAGGACTCACAGGCTCTGCCCGTGGTAATCCGCAAATGCGCGATATGATGGCTCTATTCGAGGCACAGTCTCTTTCCCCAAAAGACTTAGGACTTGGGACGCTTCAACTTATGCCGCAAATTTAATAAGCTGTTAACCACTTAATTTGTTAGTTGAGACAGCAAGAAGAGCCTGCGCGTTGGGCGGGTTTCCCGACTTAAAGCGACTGCGTGGCAGAGGAGTAGGGGTAAATAATTAAAAACTCCTCAGCCTTGCGCTTAAATGCAACCAATAAAGCATAAAAGCAAATACTTTTTCTTATATGAATAATTTCGTAAATTGCTATCGCTACTACTGTAGATTTATTTGTCTGCATTGGATAGTCAGATTTGCACTGCTACTCTCAATGCCTAGCAATTACCAGAGGTCAAAATCGCCAACTTTTAATTTCAGCTAGTAATTGTAGATGATTAAATTCCATGATGCGATCGCTTTTTCCCTTGCTTACTTTATCGGCTGTTCATGAAGGCTAGATATTTTTGGACTTTTTAGTAATTTAGCAACCATCCTCAATTATTAACAGCAATCATTTCCGCCACTGCTTCAATATTAAATTAACCGTTTTTTTAAATTCTATCCCCAGAATCACAAACTTTACTGCTTAAGTTTCTTTTTTTTACAGAGGAATACTATTTTTAAACTATCAAGTTAATCAAAATTTAAGCCACCTTGAATTTGCTTTATATTTTTTTTATAAACTGCCAGAAAAACCATAATTCACCATTTAATGAAGATTATTTAAAGCACTAAAATCGCGGTTATAATAGCCGTACAGATGTGAGTCAAGCAAATATTATCTTATGAAATAAATCAATTTGTTTGATATACCAGGAGGCAGAAATAAATATTTTGTTTCGGTTCAATGGCGAAAAAAATTCAATTTGTTTCTAGCGTAGTATTCCAAATCAACTAATGGATATATTACACATTAGATATTTATCAATAAGATAAATAAACAGATAATCTACCTAGTCCAAAGTATTAATGCCACCCCAGGAACAAAATAGTATTTACACAAATCACACAAACTAGCATGATAATTACTTAATCATCCTTAAATAGTTCAAATACTACTAAAAGTAGGATTGACAAAAGTATGTATATTACTCAATTTAAATACTAGGAGTTAGCAAATGAACACTTAAATCGGCATCTAAATTTTTCGATATCTCTGACTTAATCAATATCAACAATCAAAAGTACCAATTCGCAGCAAAATGTTAATAAGTATGAGGGCGATCGCTTGTAGGTGCGTGTTATTGGGTAATTACCCGCCCAATATGCACACCTATATAAACATCTGACCTTGTAGGGTCTAGGTCATAAAAGTTGATAGTCTATCTAGCAGTATTAGCTGATGTTGTACAGCAGAAAAGCGTAAATACTTTTGCTGAATAAAAAAAGATATTTTGATTCAGTCAAGCTAAGATATCTCAAATTGCTTTATAAAATTTAATTGTCAAGTTTTCTTGAGAAGATTATTGGTGAAAACATCATAAGCAATGAATGTACACTTGGGACGTTTCCTGCCAAAATAGTAATCCATTCTTATATGTTTTTGGAAAATAATGAATAATTTGACAGTTTGACTAATTTTTGTGTCGATAGCATTGCTTGTTTCGAGACACAAACTCTGATAATCTTAATTCCTCTTCAACTTGCGTTATTCGTTGTTTTGATGGTGTTAATATACAGCAGATAGCATGATAATGACTAATAAAAAATGGGCCGTTAAACGTATAACTGTGAATTTAGCAGCACAGGAAGCTGAGAAACTAGAAAAGTATTGTCAGCAAACAGGTAGACCTGCAACAGATGTAATTCGGGAACTGATTCGAGGTTTACCAACCACCGATGAAAATAAAGAAGCAAATAAATAGGAATATGATTTTACAGCTTGCAGATTTGTACTGTATAAATCAAAAAAAGCACCTATTATGCTTTTTTTAGTCCATTGCAATTCAAGTTTGTTGATTCTAGTACAAACGCTTTGCCACCAGTAAATTTAGCTATCAGGATCAAAAAAAGTAATCACATCTGTTTTATTACCCGTGGGTTTCGACCTACAGTGCATCTACATACTGGTGGACTCTGAATAACTCTATATGCAATTAACTTATGACCAGAGCAAGTGTAAAACCTTGCAAACAGGCTTGAGGTGAATAGCAATTTCCGACACCAACCCAGTTACAATTTGTAAAGAAACTGAAGAGGTAGGACGGAATGCGCGTTGCAATCGTAGGTGCGGGATTGGCTGGGCTAGCAACCGCTGTAGATTTAGCCGATGCTGGCTGTGAAGTCCAGATTTTTGAGTCCCGCCCATTTGTTGGTGGTAAAGTTGGTAGTTGGGTAGATGGCGATGGCAACCATGTAGAAATGGGTTTGCACGTATTTTTTGGCTGCTACTATCAATTGTTTGAGTTAATGGAAAAAGTGGGGGCGTTGTCACATTTACGATTAAAAGAACACACCCACACTTTTATTAATCAAGGCGGGCGCACCGGTGCATTGGATTTTCGTTTTTTCACGGGTGCGCCTTTTAACGGGTTAAAAGCATTTTTTACGACTTCCCAACTGTCTTTACAAGATAAATTACAAAATGCGATCGCGCTCGGTACTAGTCCGATAGTTAGAGGATTAATAGACTTTGACGGGGCAATGAAAACCATCCGCAACCTAGATAAAATTAGCTTTGCCGATTGGTTTCGTCGTCACGGTGGTAGCGAAGGTAGCATTAAACGGATGTGGAATCCTATCGCCTACGCGTTAGGATTCATTGACTGCGAAAATATTTCTGCCCGTTGTATGCTAACCATCTTTCAGTTTTTCGCAGTTAGAAGTGAGGCTTCAGTGTTGCGGATGCTAGAAGGCTCGCCTGAAGGGTACTTACACAAACCAATCTTGGAATATTTAGCAGCCAGAGGCACAAAAGTTTACACTCGTCGGCAAGTACGAGAAATTCAATTTGCTGAAGAAAATGGTAAAACCCACGTCACTGGTATAGTTGTAGCTCAAGGTGATACCACAGAAACCATTACAGCTGATGCCTATGTCTGCGCCTGCGATGTTCCGGGAATTCAGCGTATTATACCACAAGATTGGCGAAAATGGTCAGAATTTGACAATATTTACAAATTAGAGGCAGTACCAGTTGCTACAGTCCAGTTGCGTTTTGATGGTTGGGTGACAGAACTGCAAGATGCAGAAAAACGCAAACAACTTGACCATGCCGTAGGCATAGATAACTTGCTGTACACTGCTGACGCAGACTTTTCTTGTTTTGCTGACTTGGCCTTGACTAGTCCTAGTGATTACTATCGCCCAGGACAAGGTTCTTTACTGCAACTGGTACTCACCCCAGGAGATCCATTTATTAAGGAAAGTAACGAAGCGATCGCCCAGCACGTCCTCAAGCAAGTACATGAACTCTTCCCCTCATCGCGGGAACTCAACATGACTTGGTATGGTGTTGTGAAACTTGCCCAATCTCTTTATCGAGAAGCCCCAGGGATGGATTTATACCGCCCCAACCAAAAAACTCCTATCCCCAACTTCTTTCTTGCAGGTAGCTATACCCAGCAAGATTATATCGATAGTATGGAAGGAGCAACAATTTCTGGAAGAAGGGCAGCAAAAGCGATTTTAGAGACAATCAAGCAGTAGCGAACCCCAGAGGAATAAAAAAGAATGTCAGATTGGCTAGAGCATAGCGTACAAGTAGAAGTCGAGGCTCCCATTGATTTAGTGTGGAGTCTATGGTCTGATTTAGAACAAATGCCCCGATGGATGAAATGGATTGATTCGGTAAAAATCCCTCCCGACAACCCAGAGATATCTATTTGGCAACTCAACACTGGCGGGTTGGAATTTACCTGGAAATCGCAGATTCTCAAAATTATTCCCAACCAAATTATCCAGTGGAAATCTATTGATGGGTTGCCAAATCAGGGCGCAATTCGGTTTTACGATCGCCACACTAGTAGTATCGTCAAGCTAACTGTGTCCTATGCTATCCCTGGCATTCTTGGCAAAATCATGGATAACTTGTTTTTAGGACGGGCAGTTGAATCAACGATTCAAGCTGATTTGGAAAGATTTAAAGAATATGCTTTAACTACTAAAGCTAATACAGTAGGGCATAGGCAACAGGTTTGAAAGCTTCTTCATCTAATTATTCTTCTAGCTCCATTTATCAACAGCTTTTTGTGCCCTTGCGCTTCAAATAACTAACAAAAATCGTCTACATAGATACATATCTTGTACGCCTGCGACTGAAGTCGCGGCTACACAGACAAAACCCCTGACGCTCCTGCGTCGCTAACGCTGCGCTAACGGGTTCGGGGGTGACGCTCCTTCTCCCAAAGGGAGACGCTACGCGAACGTCGCTCTAAGCGAAGCCATGCCGTCAGGCTTTACGCTGCGCTAACGCAATCGACGGGAACCGCCAAGACTGCGACCCCCTCACCGCCTGCGCGGGTTCCAAACCCTTGATATTGCGTTAGTCCGCGTGGTGCGCCAAGCGCAGCGCAAGCGCGATAGGCGGACTTCGTTTGTATAGCCGAGCCAGTGCGTTGGGCGGGCAATGCCCGACTTGAAGCATCTGGCGTGCGAATTCTATTCGCTGGGGCTAGGTGCGAGATGTGAATAGAGGCAAAACCCGCCTGCGCGGGTTTCAAAACCTTGATTTTTCGTTAGTCCGCGCAGGCGGACTTCGTTTGTTTAGCCACGAATTCCATTCGCTGGGGCTAGGTGCAAGATGTGAATTAATTAATGTGGTAGTCATTCCTATCGCTACCACAAAAAAATCACCCCTACTAGATGTACTAGTTGGGGTCTTAGCTGTCCTTGATGTTACTAAAGGACACAATAGATTAATTTGAGTTCAGTATAAGGCTTTCCGTATATATGCCCATATTACAATTAGCAAATCTCGATGTCTTGAGTGTTCACTAACTCTTCAAAATCCCTTTATTTTTCATCAATCACCTGCCTTCTCATAGACTTAATTTGTCCGCGCTTAGTTTTACTGTCAAGACGTTTTTTTTGAGAACCGCGAGTTGGTTTAGTGGGGAAACGTATTTCGGGCAGTACAACTGCACTAAGTATGAGTTGCTTGAGTCGTTGCAAAGCTTCTTCCCGATTTTTTTCTTGGCTGCGGTGTTCTTGGGCTTTGATGACCACAACCCCCTCTTGAGTGATACGTCGGTCGTTTAGCTTGAGAAGTTGCTGTTTATAGAAAGCTGGTAATGATGAAGCTTCAATGTCAAAGCGTAAGTGGATAGCTGTAGCAACTTTGTTGACATTTTGACCCCCTGCACCTTGAGAACGAATCGCGCTAATTTCGAGTTCGCTATCAGGGATAATGATTTTATTTGAAATTTGCAGCATACCTTACATAATATTAGGACGCATATTTGATTTATGAAAAAAATCACTACACCTCGATCAATCTTCTTTCCTATTCCCCATTCCCCTAGCCCTACTCCCTGCCTACACCACTAGATTCAGAAATCAAACCGGATTCCTCTAGCTTACTGGATACGCTTAAGTGTTCAGCAATTACTTCTTCCAAGAAAATAATTTGATAAAACAAGGGTAGAGCTTGAGCTACCTACCACTAATGAATACCACCAAAATTTATTCAATTGTTGGCACTCATAACTTGACTCTGTTGGTATTTTACACAGAGGCTGATTGTTGGCAGTTCCGGCTGATTAGTGCTGGTGGTGTGGTGTTTGGTAAGGGCAAGCTTTACTATACGCCTGAAGCTGCGGAGAAAGCAGGGCGGGAGTGGATTGAACAGGGTAATTGAAAGTTTCTTGTCTACTGATTTCTGGAATTTGCCATCTAGCTTTTGTAGTTATGGAAACAAAAGCATCTTATACAAAACTTATATAAAATATAACCCAAACAAAAGCCCAGTCATCAAGACTGGGTTTTTGAGTACGAGGGCGATCGCTACCCTATCACATCAGTGTTAACCATTTATTAACCTTTACAGGAAGCATCTAATTGGCTTTTATGACATCCTATAAAAAAAGACTTAATTTGTTAATCCAGTTGATACTACCACACCTCTAGGCGGAAGAGTTTTTTTCCGCTAGTAGATAAAGCTTGGTGTTGGTTGAGTAAGCCATCACGAGTTCGTATTTCTATCTCGTACTCAGCATTATTGAGCGAATCTTCCCGAAACTTATGCAGACCAATGAAGGACTTAACCTCCAAGTGTGTCTGACAATTGGCACAATACTGCACACTCCAACGACTCAAGACAGCCTCTGTTCCTACATGGTATTTCTTCCCTCCGATGTTGACGTAGGCTGAAACCAGGAAGGAACCCCTGATGGGTGCACGGTTGATTCCGGATACGCGAATCACCTTGGTACTTTGACCTTGTTGCAAAACCGCTTGCTCAGGCATTTCTTCTAGTGAGCCACGGCTGTAAGTATAACCAAGCTGTTCTTCAATGTTGATGCAATCAAGAGAAGTGTAGGCTCTTTCCTTGCCGTGTTCCTTCTTCTTGAAGGGATTGAGCGGCGACTCCAAGGTCAACCACGAGTTAGGTACAATGCCTGGTGTGGGGCCCTGATTGTCTACAGAGTTGGTTCCAGGATATTCCGCTATGACCTCGAGATGGTTGGTGTACCCATGCTTCTTCTGCCACAGCCAGAACACACGATCTATAAAGCAGTGGTGGAAGTAAAAGATCGGATCTAGACCAGCTGTGTCGTTTTCACCCATATCGCCGTTGGCTCCTGCAATGGGCGAAGCATCGAAGACATGCGGCACGTCGAAGCCTCCTACAGCTAAGTGAATACTGTTGTGTGGAGATTCCAGGGGCACGACTACCTGAGTACCATCATCGGCGTGATCCGTGTTCCATTGAGAGGCTGAGGTTGTGTTTGAGAAAACAGTGTAGTTAGGAGCGTTCAAAGAAGCCTTGTATTTGTCCGCCACGTTATCACCGACCGTCTTATCTTCCACAATAACGGTAGTGGTCAGCCAGTTCACCACATTCTGATTAAGAAGCTCGACGTTCTTCTCGTAGTCGGGAAACTGTGAGTTGTGCTTCTGTGTGGCTTCCTGGTCTTTTGGACTGCCGACTAGTCCTGACAAGGGGTAGCGTACCGTTTCATACCCTTTAGGCTTGCTGTAGTTTGGGTTATCGCCATTGATATTGTCTTTGATGCCCTTGTTGAACACAAACGAACGTAGAGGATTAGGAATTGTTTCTCCGTCGAGTTCAAAGTTTTGTTTAGTCAAAGCCCAAGGAATCCCATGTTTTAGGGAGTCCTCACTGGTTTCATCCCAATAGGGAAGTGTCACGTCTTCACAACCAGGAATACTTTGCAAGGCCTGTTCTAACTTCAAAAGATACACACGATGCCAAGTAGGAAACAGAATATTACCGTGATTGCAATAGCCTCCCCAATAAGAGGCGTTTCCCCATCCCGCGCCCCTGAAAGGCTCACCATGATAGCCGCCTAGGATGAAGAACGACTGTGGATTGTCGGGAGGAAGCTCTTTGATACCTTTCCAGGCTCGCATCAAATCTTCCAAAGGCTTCTTGTTGCCATTGATGTAATCATCCTGCAATTCCTGAATTGACCTGCGGACTCTCAGTTGATTATTTTTCTTCATAGTTAAATTTGTTTCCTCAGCTTGTTTTCTGTACTTGAGATTCCAAACTAGGAATCTCACACATAACTCGAAGCAGAATAGTACTTAATGTTTTGTGAGAAGAATGGCACTAATAAAATCAGGACTTACGCAAAATTATGAAGAAACAAACCACATAGACGCGTCAGCGGCTTTCCGCAGGGTAGGACGCATAGACGCGATAACGGTTTCCCACAGGGTAGGACACGAAGTTAAGAGGATTTGAGAGGTTTCTTGCGTAAGTCCTAAAAATGTAAACAACAAGACTCAAAAGCTCGTCGTAAATATTTACCTATCAATGCCATATTTGGAATTTTGTCTACTCAACTTATCAAGCTTTCATCTAGCGTTTATGCAGCAGATGATTTTTTGTAATAGTTCTTGATGTTTTTTTTGATAAATTGATCAGCTGTTTTTCCTTTAAGAAATTGTGCTGATTCCAAAATCTGGAACACAGTACTCGCACGGTGCTTTATTGCCTCGCCTGAGTACCCCATTCCTGATTAGTAGTTTCCCAACCCAATATTGCTGTGTAGACATAGCAGGTTCAAGGGGCAAGGAGGAGTCTTTCCCCTTTGCTCCCTCTCCCGAAGCCTGCCACCACGCAAAGTTCTCTTGACAGACTATTATGATTAGCGATTGTTATTAACGTTATCAGCCTTTTTGTGTCAAGTCATGTTGACTATTTGTAACAATATTGTTATCTTTATTTACATAAGTTAATAAAGAAGCAATAAAAACTATGTACACCACAGTTAATGAAAACGGCGTTCTTAACAACTACCCAACTGAACCCCAAGTATACTGCGCTGAGTATCCAGCAGTTTGGGAACAACGCAACTACGTTATCCAAGGTGCAATTGCAACTATATTTGTTACTGCTCTAGTTTTGGTTGCTTTTGCTGTTAGTTAATATTTGTAGATTTCGGTATCAGCATTTCCCATCGACCCAAAAGGCTTATTCCCTAAACCTCGGTATTTAACGCCGGGGTTTTTTGTTGTGGAGAGCGATCGCCATTAATGAAATAGATTACACCTTCGCTGGTGCTAGCAGGGAGAGTTTTACTATCAGAAGTTATATATATCCACAGGATAACCGTTCACTCAGCACTTAATACAAGTAATACAGTTATTACACCTCTAAACTCAAGCAACCTTGAGTGATTGTAAACTTCCTACTAAGCTGATATCGCGTAAATACTGAACAGTACTTTTATTGGTAAAGCCTCCAAAGCTTGATAGTTCTACCAATTTCATACTTTTTTACCTAATCATACTGAGGTGATTTATTTAATCTTTTCGTAAAACAAACCTATTTCTGTTGCCGTTTCATTTTTCTACTGACAGTATATAAATATGCAAAGGCAACAGAAAAAACAAGTTGCAGTGATTACGGAGTTAAGTAGAAATGTAAATTATGGCAATTTTATTCAGCGTGTAAATCCTCTATTTATTCATCATATAGCAAGTGGCAGAAAAAACTCTTAAACTCATAAGTGAGCTTCAGCATATTTATCTAGGCGTTACTCTTTGATATCTAAACATTACGCCTTAGAAATGTTTTGAGCAAATCAATAAATCATCGAGAAAACCCATTGAGTTTCGGATGCTTGCTAATATCAAAACAAATTAAAAGTTTGAAGCTTCCATCAGCCCCAAAGATTTAAGGCATAGTATCTCTGCATATAGAGAGCAAAATCTTACTTTACACAAGATTGATATTCATCATTCTTGTCATCACTTTGTCAACTTATATTATTTTTGGAAAAATGACATCAATGCTTACAAAGTCCTTCAAGAAATTATCTCAAGCTACAGCTGTTACTGCTCTAGGTGTAGCTATGTTGGCCTCTGTCGGAAGTACCTCTGCTCATGCAGCAACTTTCAAAACATTTACTATTTCTGGAAACTTTAAACCTCAAGCTGCTATTGGTTCAACCGGCATAGCTGTAAGCTTGCAAGGTGGTACTTTTGATGGAACTTATACAGTAGATATAGATAAACTACCTACTTCTACACAAGTTCCATTGACCAGTTGGCTCATAAATTTACGAGATACTTCCAACAATATTTTGAGACAATTTTCTAACACCTTTGTCGGTAATACAGGTCAAGTAGTAGGAAATAGTTTGAAATTTACCAACTCCATAGGTGCAGGTGACGGCGAATCGACAGAAAGTTTAGGCTTAACATTCCCTTCTGGATTTACAGGCTCACCTGCGACTGGCATAACTGATGGAAGATTTAGTCAGGTAGTAGATTTAGGATATGTTTTCAGTGGAGGAAGATTAGGTGTCAAACCTAGTCCTGTACCAGAACCTCTTGCTACTACAGGTATTGCTGTGGCTGGTGCTATGGGTTTATGGCTAAAACGTAAACAAAAAACCCCTATCGCATAGTCGCACCATTGAAAATTGGGGATAATTCATCAACTGGATTGATTTGATTGCAGAGTTCAAAGTTTACACGCAAACACGCACAGGGGTTCCCTCTCTCCTCGTAGGGAACCCCTTTTCCTATATCTATATCCGCTTCGCTCCATTCGCCATGACTAGTTATATTTTGGTCAATTTGCTAAATTGGGATGCTACCCTCTGAGGGGCGTTGGAATAGACTGATTTGCAATTCTTACTTATGGAAGTATTGGTTTTATCGCTACTAATTATAAACAATAATTAAACATTATTAATAATAAAAAATTAATCTACTTCTTAAGTGTCTTAACTGTCTTAAATGTCTATTCAGATAGCTTAAGTGTCTTAAAATTCTGCTTGATGTATACATATTTCTATACATTTAAATGTTGAATTTAATTAAACAAAAATTTTATTTTTTAAAATCTTGACAACTATATCTTTTTTTCAGTAGTGTTCTTTTAATTCATAAGTTTCATCAACTCAAACGTAGCTGAAAACAAATCAGTTGCCTCTAAGTTTAGGCTTGGGCGATAAACAAACACCCTAGTTTTGCTTTGAGGGAGAACTATGAATTCAATTGGGTAAATTGATTTACTGTTTTATAGTATTAGTAAATCAGCATAATTAATTCTCGCTCGTTTACCAGGTTATTTACAATTGTCAACACATTAAAAATGAATCAATGAGCTAAAAAGAAGACATTGAAACTACTGGTCAACAAGTGAGAAAATTTGCCTTACCTAAAAATTCAAATGTGCAATTCCTAGACACACAATTTATACTGGCAGAGATAAAACATGAGTACCATTCCAGATAACACTCTCGATGCCCGCATTCGCATTATTGAATCTGCTAATCGTTTGGGCGTTCAACTCAATGAACAAGAATTAGAGCGGTGGATGAAATCGATTACCGAAGCCACAGGAGACAGTGATATTACTGTTGATCAAGAAACTGGTGTATTTGGTCACAAAGTCACCATGCTGGACTTCGATCCCCAAGAATTGGCGCGTTTTCGGGCGATTGGTAAAATTGTGGAATTTGAAGATATTCCCGGCGTTGTCGAAACAGCCTTATCTATTTCTGGTTCAGCCGCACAATCTAAGATTCAAACTTATCCAGGAGATTGTGATTACTTTGAGCGTGTCAATATCATTGCTCCGACTCGTGATGAAGCTGGAGAAATTCTCTCTCGACTGATTCGAGAAAAAGCTCTCAACACCATGTCCGGCCCGAATTACCAGTTAATTGATGTCAAGTTTGGGGCTTATCCCCAAGACGTAATTCGGGATGAACGCAATCGCCGAGCAGGTTCACCAATTGCTTGGCTACCTCAAGATATTGTTGCTGGACAAATCGAAGTCACTGATTTAGAAGGAAATCCTTTAGTCATTCACTGGGATGCTGTAGCTCAAGACCTTAATTGGTCTTGGTGTAAGTTGGAATGGATTATTGCTGATACAATTAGGGGTCAATTATCCAACGCCAGCAATGTAGTAGATGTCACTTGGGAAGCACCAGACGGTACAATTACTGCGCTAGATGGCTATTTAGATGGTTATTTCCAAGAGGTATATTTAGACGCTGAATCTGCACCTATCTTTGCCAAGCTCATCAAACAAGCTTCCACCGATGTCATGGAAGATTATGTGACTAGGTTGGAAAAGGAAGTGAAAAAATGTGTCAAGGGCAAATATCCTAACTACGGCAAAGCAGCAAAGCGGATGTACAATATCTTCCGCCTGAACGGACGTTATGAGGAAGCGGCTTTTTTACGTGAGTTGTTTGACGAACCTGCTGCACTACTTTATCAAGTTCACGCACTGATGGGAACTGTTCAGCAAGCTAGTGAAAACAACAGCATTTTTGATATTGATAGCATCCTTAATCAAACAGATGAACTGATTATGGCAGTCATCAAAGTTTTGGAAGGGGAAGAAGAATTAGAAATTGTGCGTTATTTGCTACGCCTCAACCGCATTTTGAGCCGTCAAGAACCGGGTACTCCTTTAGGCCCAGAAGTAGAAGCAGCTAAGGCAGAAGTGATGAAAATTGTGAACAATTTCTTCTATGAAAAGATGACTGCACTACCCACAATCAAAGCTTATATCGACGCTGTATAAGCTCCTTATTCAAAGGAATTAAACACCAAAAAATCAAACAACATACCCATTTTTTGTGCGATAGAACGGACAGCTTTTGATGCGTAGTTTCCACCAAGCTGTCCGGTCTACCTAACAAGAATCATTCCTTGATTGACTAAGTTCCCAGAATCAGACATGACAACAATACCAGATCAAACTATAGATGCACGCGATCGCATCATTGAATCAGCTAAACGTTTGGGAGTTCAACTCAACGAGCAAGAATTAGAGCGATGGATGAACTCAATCACCGAAGCCACAGGTGACAGTGATATTGTCGTCGATCAAGAGACTGGTGTATTTGGTCACAAAGTCTCCATGTTAGATTTTGATGCCAAAGAGCTAGAACGTTTTCGGGCAATTGGTAAAATTGTCGAATTTGACGATGTTCCCGGTGTTGTTGAAACTGCACTCGCACTCTCTGGTTCAGCTGCACAATCAAAAGTACAAACTCATCCTGGTGACTGCGACTATTTTGAGCGAGTAAATATCATTGCTCCCACCAGAGCCGAAGCCTGTGAGATTCTGGCGCGAATTATGCGCGAGAAAGCACTCAGCAGTATTTCCGGCCCCAACTTCCAATTAATTGAACTCAAATTTGGCAATTATCCTCAAGATGTGGAGCGGGGCGAGCGCTCGTATTATCAAGGCTCACCCATCACATGGTTTCCTGACGAAATTGTCGCTGGCGAAATTCCAGCAACGGATACTCAAGGAAATCCCCTCATCATTACCTGGGATTCAGTAGCTCAAGATCCTGGTTGGTGTAAATTCGACTGGTTAGTGGCCGATACAATGCGCGGTCAATTATCCAACGCTAGCAATATGTTAGACGTTACTTGGGAAGCTCCTGATGGCACAATCACACCCCTAGATGGCTATCTCGATGGCTACTTCCAAGAAGTTTATTTAGATGCCCAATCTGCACCCATCTTCTCTAAACTGGTAAAGCAAGTTTCTGCTGATGTATTAGATAACTATGTAGCAAATTTACAAAAAGAAGTTCAGAAATATATCAAAGACGACTACCTCAACTACGGTAAAGCAGCTAAACGCCTTTACAACATTTTTCGGTTAAATGGTCAATACGAAGAAGCAGCTTTTTTGCGCGAACTTTTTGACGAACCAGCTGCTTTACTTTATCAGGTTCACTCGCTAGTATTAACTGTGCAAGAAGCTACAGAAAAAGCCACAGTTTTTAACATCGAAAGCATTCTTGACCAAACTGATGAACTGATTATGTCAGTTATTAAAGTCTTGGAAGGAGAAGAAGAGTTAGAGATTGTGCGCCATTTACTGCGTTTATCTCGCTGCATTAGCCGCCAACAAGCAGGCGTTCCCCTTGGCCCCCAAGTAGAAGCAGCCCAAGCAGAGGTAATGAAGGTTGTCAATAATTTCTTCTATGAAAAAATGACCGCCATACCTGGAATCAAAGCTTATATTGACGGTCTCAAGAGTTGATATTCTCTTGTTAGCAAGCCTAATCAACTTTGACGCTGTAGGTTGTTTTGTAGTAGATTACAAAACAACTTACCCTGTTGAATAGCATCATCCACCGCAACATGGCTTAAGGGAATCTCCTCTAACCACTCTGGTGGTAAGTTTTCCTTGCCGGAATCACCATAGTTTCGTTGCAGAAAAGCCATCGCATAGGAGCGAATGTCTAATGCTGAATGCTTAAACGGGCTATCTCCCACAAATTTGAGCAAATACCAATAGACAAACATAAAATCGTAGGCAGCAGGATAAGCAACAAACACTGGCTTACCAGGTAATGCTTTTAACCAAGCGTGATATGACTGCATCACCTCTGCTGGTGGCTTGGGGTTTTCTCGACAAGCAGCCCAAGCCTCTGGCTGTGTTGACCACCATTTCATAGTTTTGGGATGACCTTCTGCACCTGGCAAAGTTTCTAGGTTTGCCGAAAAAGTGGCAATTAATTGTTTATCTGCGGTGTAAGCTGCCGAGCCAATACTCAGCATAGAATGAGGCCCAGGAATCGGCCCATCTGCTTCAATATCTGTGCTGACGTAGATTTCGGTAGTCACCTGTTTTTCCTATCTATCCAAACCAACAGTTTGATTTTAGACGGATGAGGCAGTTTCACGGGAGAAAATATGTGGAGCATTTCTCTAAAAAAACCAATTTCTAGCCGCTAGCCTCTCATCCCTAACCCTTCTTCTCAGGTGCAACCAAAGTAAACACCGTAATTTCAGGACGAGCAAACAACCGCAGATGCAAGCCTGTCATTCCTAAGCCTCGGTTGGTATATAAAAACATATTTTTGATTTGATATTTTCCCAAGTAATATTTTCTGGCTAAGGGTGGCAGAATCGGCGGAGTGATAAACGGTAAACGCACCTGTCCTCCGTGGGAATGTCCTGATAGTTGCAAATCAAACCGTCCTGTAGCTGCACTGGTAATTGCAAAGTCTGGTTCGTGTGCTAACAAAACGGCTGCACCTGCTTTGGGTAATTGCTGCATCACTACCTCTAGGCGGCCTTTACCCATCTGGAGATCATCTACACCCGCAATATGCAACATCGCATTACCTCGTTTTAAGGTGTAAATTGCATTACCCAGGTGGACAATATTGCTTTTTTCTAATGCTTGGATAATCTTTTGGGTGTCGTTTTCGTGGTCATGATTGCCTAATACTGCTACGGTTTGATCTTTGGGTGTGAGGTGAGTTAACGAAACCGTCAGCGATGGGATTAATTTTGGTAAGTTGCGAGTAACTAAATCACCTGTAATGGCTACTAAATCGGGTTTTTGTTGATTAACTAATCGCACTATCCGCTGCAAACGCTGAGTACTCATCCATTTATCGCGGTGGATATCGCTAATTTGGACGATGCGATAACCGTTAAATTCTGAGGCCAGGTTTGGTAATGTCAGTTGTAAAGAATTAATTTCAATCCAATTTGGTTCAATTAATTTGGCGTATAGTAACGTAAAAAAGCCCAGTAAAAAGCACCATCTTATACATCGAAAGGCTGATCTGCTGGCTTTTATCAACCACTTACGATTTCTCAAGGCATAATCTCCTTTGGCGTGAGTGCTATGTTTCCGGGGATTTGATGAAAGTTTTGATTAGTCCAAAAAAAATCAATCAAGACTTAACGTCGTTAAAATGAAGAAATGTGATATAGTATCTGTTTCTCTACGCCTGGTTTTATGGGACTGCCAATTGTTGCAATTATCGGCCGACCGAATGTCGGCAAATCTACCCTGGTTAATCGTCTCGCCGGGGAACAAACGGCGATTGTCCACGATGAACCGGGGGTAACACGCGATCGCACTTATCTGCCTGCTTACTGGAATGATCGCGAGTATTTAGTGGTAGATACAGGTGGTTTAGTCTTTAACGATGACACCGAATTTTTACCTCTGATTCGCCAACAAGCTTTAGCCGCGTTAGCAGAGGCGAGTGCAGCGATTTTTGTGGTGAATGGTCAAACAGGCCCCAACTCAGCTGATGAAGAAATTGCTGAGTGGTTACGCCAACAACCAGTACCAGTGTTACTGGCTGTGAATAAATGCGAATCACCAGAACAAGGCATAATTCAAGCTGCCGAATTTTGGGAATTGGGGTTAGGAGAACCATACCCGATTTCGGCAATTCATGGCAACGGTACAGGAGAATTACTCGACGAGTTAATTAAATACATTCCCCCAGTATCAGAAGTACCAGAAACCAACGAAATTAAAGTGGCGATTGTGGGTCGTCCAAACGTCGGCAAATCAAGTTTATTAAACGCTTTTGTCGGTGCAGAAAGAGCCATTGTTAGCCCGATTTCTGGGACAACCCGCGATGCCATAGACACCACAATTGAACGGGATGGGCAACAATATCGATTAATTGACACAGCTGGTATTCGCAAAAAGAAAAGCATCGAATACGGCACAGAATTTTTTAGTATTAACCGCGCTTTTAAAGCAATTCGTCGGGCTGATGTAGTGTTATTAGTTATCGATGCCCTTGACGGAGTGACCGAGCAAGACCAAAAATTAGCTGGGCGCATTATCGAAGAAGGTCGGGCTTGTATTGTTGTAGTTAATAAATGGGATGCAATTGAAAAAGACTCCCACACTATCTACGAATACGAAAGAAATCTGCAAGAACGGTTACATTTTACCGATTGGGCATCTACTATTTTCGTTAGTGCCTTAACGGGACAAAGGGTAGAAAAGATTTTAGAATTAGTCGTGGAAGCCGCCACAGAACACAAACGCCGCGTTAGCACATCGGTAATTAACGAAGTGCTAGAAGAAGCAGTGAGATGGCACTCACCACCAACTTCCCGTGGTGGTCGTCAAGGCAAAATTTATTATGGTACTCAAGTAACCACCCAACCACCAACCATTGCCTTATTTGTGAATGATGCCAAACGCTTTAACGATAACTACCGCCGCTATATCGAAAGGCAATTTCGGCAACAGCTAGGTTTTAAAGGTACACCTATTCGCTTATTCTGGCGGAGTAAAAAAATCCGTGATGTGGAAAGTGGTAGTGTTAACCGCGCAACTCGCGTTTAAAAGTGCTAGGTGCTGAGTGCTGAGTCTGGAGAAGTAAACTGTATTAAGTGTTAAATGTCAGAACAGAAGAGACAAGAAATAGAAACCATCACTTATGGTGTTATGGAAACTATAATACTCAGCACTCATAACTCAGCACTCAGCACTTCAAAATGGATTTACTGCGATCGCTACCACTAGGACTATATTTAGAACAACCGCAAACTTGGCTACATAAATTAGACCCGCGAGTCAAGTTTGTCTGGTTGATGAGTTTTTTGACAAGCTACAGCTTTGCTAACAATCAATGGCGTATTTTGTTAGTCTCACTGCTGATTATTTTTACTTTAATTGCTAGAATTCCACGGCGAGTCTGGCAACAACAAATGGGTTGGCTATTAACACTGTCATTTTTAGTATTATTAATTGCTGCTATCAGCCCTGATGGACTGGGGATCACCTATCAACCACGTTTACCAGCCAACGAACAAATTTTAACCCAGCCCAACCAACAACCAACTCCCAACTCCCCACTCAGCACTAAAAAATACTCTTACGTCTTATTTCATCAAGGGCCAGTCAAAGTTACTCGCCGTTCTTTAGATTTGGCAGTGCGTCTGAGTACGATTTTATTTACTGTAATTTACAGCACTAACTTATATCTACTGACAACCGCACCAGAAGAAATCACCACTGCCTTTGAAAGCATCATGCAGCCTCTACGCCGATTAAAAATTCCTGTCACGGAAATTACTTTAACTTTGACATTATCATTGCGGTTTATTCCTTTGGTTTTAGAAGAAGTACAAAATTTAATTCGTTCTGTGATGACCAGGGCGATTAATTGGAAAAAATTAGGCTTAAAAGGTGCAGTTAAAGTTTGGATGATAGTCGCAGAAAGACTGTTAGAAAATTTATTATTACGGGCGGAACAAATGGCAAATGCCATGATGGTGCGCGGTTTTACCAGTCCCAACGAACATAAAGTGCAGTGGCATGAATTAAAGCTAAAACGATGGGATTGGTTAGCGATCGCCACTTTAACTTTATTCTGGGGAGTGCGCCTAGTTTTAGGTAATCAAATTTAAGCTTTAAATTTATTATGATTAAGCCTTGGTATTGGCGATCGATCCCCTTAGAAAATCGTACAGGCTCAGAAATTTTCGCTGCCTTATTTCTTACAGACACACCATCACAAATCGCTACTCTCCTCGAAAGTCCTTACCCCACACCAACTAGTCAACCCCAACTCAGCCGCTATTCTATCTGTGCAGGCGCACCCCGCATCATCGACGGCGTACCGCAGATGTGGACACCGGGTTTAGGAAAGATTTTCCCGTTTTTAGCAGAATTACTGCAAAGTAGGGGTGTAGTTAACTCATCCTCTTCCCCCCTGCCCCCTGCCCCCTGCCCCCTGCCTCCCCCCCACCTCCCCTTCACCGGCGGCTGGCTAGGATGGCTTGGTTATGATGTGGCTTGGGAAATTGAACAGCTACCTTTTGCCAAATCTGATACTTTACCCTTCCCCGTAGCATATTGGTATGAACCCGAATCATTTGCGGTTTTAGATCATGCCGAACAAATTCTTTGGCTAGCAGCTAGTGACATTAATCATGTAGATAGGTTAAAAATTCTTTTAGAAGAAAAAAATTCAGGGAATTCACTCTACCAAGTTAACTCCTCAGAGAATACACCAATTAGTTTTAACCCTGAGTTCTTCACATCCCAGTCAGATTATGAAACATCCGTCAATTGTGCCAAAAAATATATTCAGGCTGGAGACATATTTCAGGCAAATCTTTCTTTGCGATTTTCCGCATCTACAAAAGCTTCTGGCTGGTCAATTTACCAAGCATTACACAAAATCAATCCTTCTCCTTTTGCCAGCTATTGGCGGACTCCCTGGGGTGAAGTAGTGAGTTGTTCGCCAGAAAGGTTGGTACTGTTACAAAACGGGCAAGCACAAACTCGACCAATTGCGGGAACGCGGTCTCGTGGTGCAACTCCAGAACAAGATCATCACCTGGCGCAAGAACTACTCAGCAACACCAAAGAACGCGCAGAACACATCATGCTAGTTGATTTAGAACGTAATGATTTAGGGCGAGTTTGCCAATGGGGCACAGTCACAGTTGATGAATTACTCACAATTGAACGATATAGCCACGTTATGCACCTGGTGAGTAACGTCAAAGGTACTCTAAAATCTGGCAAGAATGCCGTTGATTTAATTCGGGCTATGTTTCCTGGCGGCACAATTACAGGCTGTCCAAAAGTCCGGTGTATGGAAATTATCGAAGAACTAGAACCTGTAAGACGTAGCCTGTTCTACGGTTCCTGCGGCTATTTAGACTGGCGCGGTAACTTGGACTTGAATATCTTAATTCGTACCCTACTGTTAGCGCCTGTTTCCAGTGCAGGGGTGCAAGGGTGCAAGGGTGCAGGGGAAGAATTTCTTACACCCTACACCCCAATCAAAACCGTTTGGGGACAAGTAGGAGCAGGTATTGTTGCCGACAGCGATCCTGAAAGAGAATGGTATGAATCTCTGCACAAAGCTCAGGCACAACTAGCAGCCTTGAAAATGCTGAATCATTAGCTAGTCCCTAACCCCTAAATCGTTAGCAATTTTGCGCCACAAGGCAAGAATTATGGCAACATGGAGAGGAGCCAATATCAATTTCAATTTGAGAGCCATAGCAGTTAAAATCATGATTTTGATAGATGGATTGGTAAACCCAGACACAGACATTAAATTCCCAATCCCCAATCTCAAATCCAAAATAGTATTAGCTGTGGTTGGTGAGAACTTTGCAGGGTAAATCTCTTGGTTTTAGGCTCATCCACACAAAAAGCAAAGACTTTGTGATCTTGCTAAGACAAATCCAGTCTTGTTTGCGTTTATCCTTCCCACTTTTAGCTTTATCTGCTCATACAGCACTAGAGCGAGAACTTTATCAATGCTACAAAGGGCAGAATGTTAAACAAGTTCGCTTAGTATTGTCTAAATGTTTGGGCGAAAAGGTATTATCATCGTCTGAACATTTGTCTGGCACTAAGAAAAATATACATACTCCTACCTTGACTCCTAAATGACTTCAGAAAACTCCGAAATTTACATAAACCATCCAAACTGGGGCTTACTTTATCGGATTTGCTTGGTTGACGACAACCAAGATTTGTTCACTACACTTTATGCCCAACGCTTATTTTTTCTGGTCACAAACGACGTTAAAGGTATTAAATTTCAACCGATTGGACGCACTGAGGCCAGAATGATGTTAGAAAATCGTTTGCGGACTCTACGTCGTAATGGTTCATCTCAGGAGTACGATCAGCTTCAGAGTGTTTTCCAGCGCACCTTCCAATGAGTAGTTCGATTGACGAACGTATTACTTCTATTCGTTCCTCTTTACCAGCCTCAGTCAGGTTAATTGCTGTCAGTAAGCAAGTTCCGGCTGAGGCCATTCGCCTAGCTTATAACGCCGGAATTCGTGATTTTGGCGAGAGTCGTATCCAAGAAGCTGCTACTAAACAAGAGCAGTTACAAGATTTATCTGATATTACCTGGCATTTGATTGGCCATTTACAAAGCAATAAAGCCAAAAAAGCCTTAGAGTTATTTGAGTGGATTCACTCTGTCGATAATTTGAAATTGGCACAACGCTTAAATCAATTAGCGCAGCAGCTAGGAATTAGCCCGAAAGTGTGCCTACAAGTGAAAATTCTCCCCGATGCGAATAAGTCCGGGTGGAGTGTCCCCGAATTACTAGCTGACTTGACGGAACTTAACCAGTGTAAATTTTTACAAATTCAAGGTTTGATGACAATCCCGCCGCTCGGTTTAAGTGAGACAGAAATTTATGATGTATTTTATAGCACCAATCAATTAGCTCAAGAAATCCAGTTGCAAAACTGGTCAAACCTTCATATTCAACATTTGTCAATGGGGATGTCAGGTGATTATCAGCTAGCTGTCAAAGCAGGGGCGACGATGATTAGATTGGGAACTATTTTATTTGGCGATCGCAATTACAACAAGTAACAGGGAATAGGGAATAGGGAACAGGCTATTACGCTACTTACTATCCACTACACCCTATTCCGTATTTCAGTAGGTGAAGCTCTAGGTATGCTATCCACGCAATTTACCTAACTCCCTCGTACCATAAAACACTCATAAAAATATTAAAAAAAATCACAAATCATCAAAAAAACCGTAGTTTCAACTTTATATCCTGAAATCTTTGGGATATAATCTTGACTCATTATTGTATCTAGGTTATGGTACAGGCGTTTACAAAAGCGTCAGTTCATCATCCTTAGTTGTAATAGACGCTACAATCAGCGATAAAGTCACAAAATTGTTCGCCTGTCGTAGCGATTTCTAATGGCTACATGAACTTATAGCCAAGTCGATAAAGGTAATTTGCATCAGGAGCGTACCAAATGAACAATATATTTTCTAAACTTCGGGATTTCGTAGGGCTAAACGAGCAGGTAGAATACGAATATTACGAGGAAGAACCAGATACAGATAACTACCAAAATCTGTACCAAGAAGAAAATCCTCAACCTGCAACCGCTGAAGCCACTACACAGAATCGACGTTGGCGCGAACCCATGTCTACAATGGGTAGTGATGTAGCAACAGGATCAAAGTCTACGATGGGGAACGTAATTGGTATGCCAGGAGCAGTAAACGGGATTTCAGAAGTATTAGTACTTGAGCCTCGTACATTTGAAGAAATGCCCCAGGCTATTCAAGCTTTGCGTGAGCGGAAGTCAGTGGTTCTCAACTTGACAATCATGGATCCAGATCAAGCTCAAAGAGCAGTTGATTTTGTTGCTGGTGGAACTTACGCATTAGATGGACATCAAGAGCGAATTGGAGAAAGTATCTTTTTGTTTACACCAAGCTGCGTGCAAGTCAGCACCCAAGGTGGAGTTATTCATGAAGTACCACAACCACCAGCGCGTCCTGTACGTACTGCCCCAACTGCTACACCAAACTGGGGAAATGAACCTAATCGGATGGCACAATAAATTTAAACTAGTGAATAGTCCAGAGTCAAAAGTCAAGAGTCTAAAGTTTTTGACTCTAGGCTATTGACTATGGACTATTGACCATAAAGATAATGACTACAAAATTTGGTTTAATTGGTGGTGGGGTAATGGGAGAAGCGCTGTTATCCCGCCTTATTGCGCGTGCTATCTACCAACCTTCAGAAGTCATAGTTAGCGAACCCCAGCCAGCACGTCAAGCATTTTTACAGCAGCAATATAATGTAACTATCACTACAGATAACAGCTTGGTATTTCAGCAAGCTGAGGAAGTCATATTTTTAGCTGTGAAACCGCAGGTATTTAGCGCGATCGCACAAGAATTAGCAGATATAATTCTGACAGAACACTCTCCCTTGGTCGTCTCCATTTTGGCGGGAGTTTCGTTAGAGCAGCTAGAAGCAGCATTCCCTGGATTACCAATCATTCGAGCCATGCCTAACACCCCGGCAACTGTCGGGGCGGGAATGACAGCAATCTGTTTAGGAGCTTATACCCACGCCAAACACCAGCAAATCGCCCGGCAATTATTTTCGGCAGTGGGGGAAGTAGTTGAAGTTTCCGAAAGCTTGATGGATGCAGTCACAGGGCTATCGGGTAGCGGCCCAGCTTACGTATCTATCTTAGTGGAAGCCCTAGCCGATGGTGGAGTTGCTTCCGGTTTACCCAGAGGTATCGCCAATCAACTCGCTCTGCAAACAGTTTTAGGCACGGCACAATTACTGCACGAAAGCAAAATGCACCCTGCAGAACTCAAAGATAGAGTCACCAGTCCTGGCGGCACAACCATTGCTGGCATTAGTCAATTAGAAAAAGCTGGATTCCGTTCTGCTTTAATTGAAGCCGTCAAGGCGGCTACATTGCGATCGCAAGAATTGGGAAAATAAAAGTATGAAGTATGAAGTATGAAGTATGAAGTTTTATCCTCCTGCCTTTTGACTATTGACCAATAACAACTGGCTAAAGAAGTTTAAAAAATCAAGGATGAAAAAAATCAGTACATAAGTGTTCTGTCGATGGTTTGGTTAATTTCACACTTCATACTTCACACTTCATACTTTCTCTTGACAAATGCCGAAGTTGACAAAAGACCCGTTAATATAGTAAACAGTCTGGTTGCAAAAGTGATTGAGTGAATTATCCCGCAGCGTCTCCAGAACTTAATTTAGGGTTGATATTTCCCTTTGATCTGGATCAGTTTCAGAAAGATGCGATCGCGTCCCTTAATGCTGGACGGAGTGTCGTTGTGTGCGCCCCCACAGGTTCGGGCAAAACATTGGTAGGAGAATATGCCATTTATCGTGCCTTATCGCGCGGCAAGCGCGTATTCTACACCACGCCCCTCAAAGCGTTGTCGAACCAAAAATTACGTGATTTCCGTGAGACATTTGGCCCCGATTTGGTGGGACTTTTAACAGGAGATGCTTCCATTAACCGGGATGCACCAATTCTGGTGATGACCACAGAAATCTTCCGCAATATGCTTTATGGCACACCCATCGGGCAAGTCGGTACTTCCTTAGTCGATGTGGAAGCAGTGGTATTAGATGAATGCCACTACATGAACGATCGCCAACGGGGTACAGTTTGGGAAGAATCAATTATTTACTGTCCCCGAGAAGTGCAACTAGTCGCCCTGTCTGCCACTGTTGCCAACAGCGAACAACTCACAGATTGGTTAAATCACGTCCACGGCCCCACAGACTTGATTTACTCCGATTTTCGCCCAGTACCCTTGGAATTTCACTATTGCAATCCCAAAGGACTCTTCCCCTTACTGAATGACAGCAAAAATAAGATTAATCCCCGCTTAGTTAAAAAATACAAAAAAGGGCAAGGGGATAAGGGCAAAAATGGCAGACCAGAAGCTCCTGGTATTATCTACACCTTGAGCCAGCTACAACAACGGGATATGCTACCCGCCATTTACTTTATCTTCAGTCGGCGGGGATGCGATAAAGCCGTGGCAGAAGTGGGTGACTTATGGCTAGTAAATGGCGAAGAATCACAAATACTGCGCGAGCAAATCGATGAATTTTTAAGAAAAAACCCCGAAGCTGGGCGTTCTGGACAAATCGCCCCCCTGTATCGCGGCATTGCTGCCCACCACGCCGGAATTTTACCTGCTTGGAAAGTGCTAGTCGAAGAATTATTCCAGCAGGGATTGATTAAAGTGGTCTTCGCCACAGAAACCTTAGCCGCAGGGATTAATATGCCTGCCCGCACTACAGTTATTTCCACCCTGTCCAAGCGTACTGATACCGGACACCGCCTCTTAAACGCTTCTGAGTTTCTGCAAATGGCAGGTCGGGCGGGACGGCGAGGGATGGATAAACAAGGTCATGTGGTGACAGTCCAAACTCCTTTTGAAGGCTCAAAGGAAGCAGCATATCTGGCAACCTCGAAACCAGACCCATTAGTCAGCCAGTTTACGCCTAGCTACGGGATGGTGCTGAACTTGCTGCAAACTCACACCATAGAACAAGCTAGAGAACTGGTAGAACGCAGTTTTGGGCAGTATATAGCCAACTTGCACCTCAAACCAGAATACGATGAGATTGCCCAATTACAAGCTCAACTCGCCCAACTCAGAGAACAAATCGCTGCCATAGACGAAAACGAAATCGCTGTTTATGAGAAATTGCGCCAACGGCTGAAAGTTGAACGCCAGTTATTGAAAACGCTGCAAGAACAAGCCCAAGATGACCGTCAAGAAGAATTGTTCATGATGTTGGGCTTTGCTGTTTCTGGGACACTGTTAAGCCTGAAAGGGAAAAATATCACAGTGTCTACACCTATACCAGCAGTGTTAGTGGGTAAAAGTCCTGGTTCTGGTCAAGCACCATATTTAATTTGCTTGGGGCAAGATAACCGTTGGTATGTGGCGACAACTGCGGATGTGGTAGATTTATATGCTCAATTACCCCGCATTGACGTGCCAGCAGATATTCTGCCACCGCCAGAAATGCCCTTTAAGCCGGGACAGTCGCGCCGAGGGAATGAACAAACAGCCGCGATAGCCCAACTGATTCCCAACCCCAGTGAATCGTTAAATCTGCCACCAGAAGTCGCCGAACAACTCAGTCGTGTGACCGCAATTCAAGAACAGTTAGAAAATCATCCCCTGCATCAATCTGGCAATGCTGGCAATATTTTCAAACGCAAAGCACGCTATGTGGAACTTGAAGCCGAACTCGAACACTTACAAGGGCAAGTTGAACAACAATCACAACGTCATTGGGAAGAATTTCTCAATTTAATTGAGATTTTGCAACATTTTGGCTGTTTGGATAATCTAGTGCCAACCCAACTAGGTCAAATTGCTGCTGCTATTCGTGGCGAAAATGAATTGTGGTTAGGTTTAGTCTTTGCTAGTGGTGAACTCAACCAATTAGATCCGCACCACCTAGCAGCCGCAGTCGCCGCCTTAGTGACAGAAACCCCGCGTCCAGATAGTAAGGTCAACTTTGACTTGAGTGAAGAAGTTGCAGAACGCTTGAAACAATTACGGGGAATCCGTCGCCAAATGTTCCAACTGCAACGCCGCTATAACGTAGCATTACCGATTTGGTTAGAATTTGAGCTAATTGCCCTTGTTGAACAGTGGGCTTTAGGTATGGAGTGGACAGAACTCTGTGGTCACACCAGCTTAGATGAGGGTGATGTCGTCAGAATTTTACGCCGAACTTTGGATTTATTATCTCAAATTCCTCACGTTCCCCATTTATCAGATGTTTTGCAGCGCAATGCCTACCGGGCGATGCAGTTAATTGATCGATTCCCGGTGAATGAAGTAGTTGAATGAGGCGACTATATCGCCTCTCTACACAATTTATGTAAATAGTGCAAAATTAAGGGGTTTGTAGCCACACAACTACAAACCCCCTAAAAATATAGTGGTATTTGCTCCAGGATTAGTCATTAATTTTGGTTAAAAATGCTTCTTTTGGTTTGCTATTGACGATAAAGTCAATGAATATAGCTGTTCTTAATAAACTAAGTTGCCACTACCCCGTAACTGTCGCAAAGAATTGATGCAGTAAGGACAATCGCATTTAAAGATTCTAATAGCAGCATCGCTTTCTTCGTCTGTAAAATTCAGTTCTGCAATGTTGACGTTAGATGGCTGCGATGAAACCACCATAGATTTAGGTGCTGGTGGTGCTTTTGGATCTCTTTCCGAATCTCGAATACAAACAAAGTCCTTCAGACCGTGGGGATTAGTGATACATGTACGACCATCGTCTGTATGAATTAAACGTTGGGTTAGGTTAACGCTAGCGTGGGCTGGGTTGATGATTGCCAACGTAGACATCAGCGAACTAAAAATTGCCGAACTAGAAAGCAAATTAAGTATTAATTTCTTGCTCATAGGTCTCCTAATGAAACTTACATAAATGCCAAGCCTATCCGATTCACATTTACTGGTCAAGTCGGTGTAAATCAGTAATATCAAAGTTTGATGATGTTTTTAGGCTAATTCTACTTTTTTTGCAGAAAAAACAGAATTATACTTATTGTTCCCTATTAATAAGTAAATTAGAAACAAATTTTTGATGAAGGTGCAATTAATTGGTTTTCATACTGTCAGTACTTATGCACAAAGATGGTCTATTGCGAATTGCGTTAGCGAGCCTGCGAGCGTCATTGGTAATTGTGAATTGGAGATGACCTTTGTTTACTGGTCAACAACAGAACATAAATTAAAGAAATGCACGGTGGTAAAATTTAATATCTTGTGTTATCTGCTTAATAATCGGTTTTAGTGACTAGCTGCCACTCATGGTCATGGAAAAATTTGTCCATACTTGAAAAGCGAAAGCTATTACTAGGGAAAAGTTGACCGATGAGTTAAACCGTTTCATCTGCGTACGAGGTATTTGATGTCTACTCAAACCCATCCTTCAGTTTTGAAAAAAACAGCAAGTGTAGCTATGTCTACACCTGTACAAGCAACTTTGTTTGTTTCATTGTGTGCTTTAACACTTTGGACAGTTTATTTTACGACTAACCCAGCCATTCACGATCGCGTCCACTCGTTACGCCACCATACTTTACTAGTAGGTTGTCATTAGTAGCATTTTGTGATCAATCGATGGGTAGAGAGATAAGAAATTTAAACTCTTCTACCCATAATTGAGAAAATCCATCAAAATGATGGCGATCGCTAGGGCTAGAAACGCTGGTCTAGCCGCTTCTGGAGATATGCTGAAAATCAAAAAGTTAAAGTTTTATTTACTCATCAGTGCGATTTTTGCCTTGATGAGTATCGGTGTTTATCACTCAGTGGGCTTTTCACAATCGCCTCAACCAAGAGTGCAATTAACTACTGAACCACCTATTAGTCAAATCATCCCTTTTGAGGCTGAAGCTCGTAAACTACAATTGCCTGTCAAATTAACACTGCAAGCAGTAGACGCAGCAGGTAAACCATTAACAAATGCCAATATTAATTTAAAAATCTTTACTCCTGCGAGAAATCCTTGGTTTACTACAGATTTCCCCATTGTAGAAGGCACTAAATTATTAGATATACAAGCGATCGCTCCTCAAGGGCAATTGCAATTCCAGCAAATTTTACCAATTCGGGGTAATTACCAACTACAAGTAAATGTTACCCCCATAACGCCTAATGCTTTTACTCCCATTCAACAAAACCTGAATTTATCAGTTCCTGAAAATGGGGTGAAATATCGCAACTTCGCCATTCTCGCTATCATCTTATTGCTGGTTGGTTTAGGTGGCGGTTGGGTAATTGGAGGAAGGCAAGAAACTCAACCAGGAGAAATTGCGCCCCAACGGGTAAGATTATTGTTGAGTGGTGCAACTTTGGTGGCTATTATTGCTTTGTTGGTGGTTAATCTGAGTGCGGAAATTGCACAATCGCAGACATCTCATGGAGAACATCATAATCACCATGCATCTGCAACTGCACCGGAAGGAGAACATCACCATCACGGTTCTGCGGCTGAACCACAAGCCGATAATTATGGCATTGTGAAACAACAAGGTTTAGAAGTGCAACTGTTGGGCGATGGAAGTGCGACAGTCGGCAAAACTGATAAATTACAAGTGCAAGTTGTTGATGAAAAAACCAAACAGCCTGTTTCTGATGTGTTGGTAAACATCAAAACAAAGTCGCTGGAAGATGGCTGGGTTCCCTTCGCTTATCAAGGTATTCCAGATACAAACGGGAGACTATCTTGGGAACAGCAATTTTTTGATGGCGCACCCCACAATGTTTTGGTAGAAGTTTCGCCTCAGCCAAACGCATCACGTCAGTTCTCCCCACTGCGAGTGCAGAAAAATGTGGATGTAGAAGGAGTTGCGCCACCCGTATCAATTCGCTTAATTGTGCTGGCTTATCTCACCGGAATCATCATTATTGGTTTGTTAGTGGGAATGCAGCTAAGACGCAAATTAACACCACAACACTAAGGCTGTACCTGTTGAATTAGGTTTTGTGTTTGTTGATAGCTTGCGGTGTCGCCTTGCTGACGGAAAAGTGTTGCGGCTTGCTGTAAATCCGCGATCGCGTTACGCTGATCTCCTAAAGCATATTTAGCCAGTCCGCGATTACCGTAAGCATCTGCTAAATTTGGATTCAAGCTAATTGCTTGATTAAAGTCAGCAATTGCAGCTTGGGGATTTTGTTGTTTAAAGTAAGCCAGTCCCCGATTATAGTAAGCATCTACAGACTGCGGATCAATTTTGATTGTGCTGTTAAAGTCGGCAATTGCTTTTGGTAAATTTCCCATTTGGGCATAAACCGTTCCCCGACTATTATAAGCGTCTATATGCTGGGGATTGAGTTTGAGTGCTTGGTTAAAGTCGGTAATTGCGGCACTTAAGTCTCCAATTTGTGATTTAGCTAAACCCCGCAGACAAAAACCTTCGTAAAATTTGGGATTCTGCTGTACTACTTTATCAAAATCTGCGATCGCTGCCCGAAAATCGCCTTGTTCTAACTTCTGTACCCCTTGTTGATAAGATTCCTGAAAATTTCTTTGATTATTTGGTGTATTTGCATAGACAAGTGTAGGTGCTGCACCAAACAAAATTGTCATTCCCAAAACTGCAACTTTTTGCTGGATATACTTCACAAATTTTACCCCTTCACATTTGCAGTATTTTCCTTCTTTGATTATTCTAACCAGATAACCAACCAGAAATAGTTTGCAATAACAACCAAGCATTTAAAATAATGATGGCGATCGCTACTAACCATGATAAGCTTTTTAACCACCAAGGATTCACAAATTCACCCATCAAGCGGCGATTACTAGTAAACATGACTAACGGCACTACAGCAAATGATAGTTGTAAACTTAAGATTACTTGACTAAAAATCAATAAATTACTTGTACTTTTTTCGCCAAAATAAATAATAGAAATCAAAGCAGGCACAATTGCAATTATTCTGGTTAAAAATCTGCGTAACCAAGGTTTCAGGCGTAAATTTAAAAAGCCTTCCATGACAATTTGTCCGGCTAAAGTTGCGGTGAGGGTGGAACTTTGCCCAGACGCTAATAAAGCTAAACCAAAAATTGCACTAGCCGCATTTACACCTAACAAGGGAGATAGTAATTGATAAGCATCTTGAATTTCTGCCACATCCTGATGTCCAGAAAAGTGAAATGTTGCTGCTGCTACAATTAAGATTGCCGAATTAATTAAAAGTGCAAAACATAAAGCAAATGTCGAGTCAATTGTACCAAATTTAATCGCTTCCCATCGCTTTTCGGTAGTGGGTTGCCAAGCGCGTGTCTGGACAATTGAAGAGTGCAAATATAAATTATGCGGCATAACTGTAGCACCCAAAATGCCAATAGCAATATATAGCATTCCTGGATTTTGTAAAATTTCTACTTTGGGAGTATAACCTAATAAAATTCCGCCCCAATCAGGACGCGAAAACATCATTTCAACTGCAAAACATAAACTGACAGTTCCTACTAACATAATTACTAAGGCTTCTGTATAACGAAAGCCTTTTTTTTGCAGTAATAACAATCCAAATACATCTAATGCTGTAATGCACACACCCCAACTTAAGGGAATACCAAAAAGTAATTGTAGCGCGATCGCACTTCCTAAAACTTCGGCTAAATCACAAGCTGCGATCGCAATTTCACACAACAACCATAACCCAAAACTCACACGCGGGCTAAAATAATCTCGACAAGCTTGGGCTAAATCTTTTCCCGTCGCTACCCCTAACCGCACACACAGCGATTGCATTAAAATCGCCATCAAGTTAGAAAGCATAATCACCACTAGCAGTGCATAGCCAAATTTAGCTCCACCAGCTATATCAGTCGCCCAGTTTCCCGGATCAATATATCCTACAGAAACTAGATATCCTGGCCCTGCATACGCCAATATTTTTCGCCAAAAACTTTTGGTCTGAGGGATTTTTATACTGCGGTAAACTTCGGGTAAGCTTGGCTTTTTCGCCGTATTTTCCAAAAAAGGCATTTGTGTATACTCTAATTTTCATAATTATCTCATAATCTGCCAAAAGTTGGAGATGCTGTCATCTTTCGCCAGGTGAATTTATCCATATTCACATTGACTGAAACTTTCTCACATCATTTATTACAGTCATTCAACTAGTGATTGATAAAGATTCTCTTTCTTAAAAAATTCAACTTGCATAAAATAGCAATTTCTCATAAATTTGAATATACGCTCATATATTAAAGAAACAAGGATTTAGCCAAAATGCAACATAAAATACATTCAGAACATTCCGATTGTTGCAGTCATGATCATCATGAGAATCATAACCATAACCATGAGCATCATCACGATGATAATCATAACCATGACCACGGCGGAGAATTTAGTTTCAAAAATGAAATATATTCTCTAATTGTGATTGGTATTTTGTATATATCTGGGCTAATTTTTGAACAACAATTACATAACACACCTTATGCAATTGGTGAATATTTAGTTTTTATTCCCGCCTACCTTCTGAGTGGTTGGACTGTGTTAAAAACAGCCGGACGTAATATCCTCAAAGGGAGAATTTTTGATGAAACATTTTTAATGACAATTGCCACACTCGGAGCTTTAGCAATTCATAAATTACCTGAAGCTGTAGGTGTGATGTTATTTTACAAAATAGGCGAATTATTTCAAGATGTGGCTGTAAGCCGTTCGCGTAACTCCATCAAAGCTTTATTAGAAGTCCGCCCAGATTATGCCAATCTGGAAACAGAAGGTACTATCAATAAAGTTTCTCCAGAAGCAGTAAAAATTGGCGACATCGTAGTTATTAAACCAGGCGAAAAAATTCCTTTAGATGGGGAAATTATTACCGGAAATTCCCAAGTTGATACATCAGCTTTAACCGGGGAATCTGTACCACAAACCGTTAGAATTGGCGATACCGTATTAGCTGGTTCCATCAATCAAGTTGGATTGCTCAAAATTCAAGTCACCAAACTATTTAATGAATCTTCTATTGCCAAGATTTTAGACTTAGTACAAAATGCCAGAAGTAAAAAAGCAGAAACAGAAAAATTCATTACAAAATTTGCTCGTTATTACACGCCAATAGTTGTTTTCATCTCTCTAGCAGTCGCCATATTACCACCTTTAATAATTCCTGGGGCGACATCTTCAGAATGGGTTTATCGAGCTTTGATATTATTAGTAATTTCTTGTCCCTGTGGATTGGTTATCAGTATACCCCTGGGTTATTTTGGGGGAATTGGCGGTGCTGCCAAACGCGGTATTTTGATTAAAGGTTCGATGTTTTTGGATACATTAACTACAGTTAAAACAGTAGTATTTGATAAAACAGGAACTTTAACAAAAGGGGTATTTAAAGTAGTCGAAATTGTCCCATTTAACGGCTATAGCCAACAAGAAATACTAGAGTTAGCCGCCAAAGTAGAAGCTCATTCCAATCACCCCATCGCTCAATCAATTCGCGCAGAATATGGTGAAGATTTTGATATTTCCGAAGTGTCGAATTATGAAGAAATAGCCGGGCAGGGAATTAAAGCAAATGTAGGTAATAAACTAGTATTAGCAGGAAGCGATCGCCTACTCCATCAAGAGCAGATTACCCATGACAATTGCGACGTAAAAGGCACAGTTGTACATCTAGCAGTAGATAATATTTACGCTGGATATATTATGATTGCAGATGAGTTAAAAGCCGATGCTAAAACAGCGATACAAGCACTCAAAAAAATCGGCGTAGAAAGAACAGTCATGTTAACAGGAGATAATCAGGCGATCGCGGCTAGAATTGCTCAACAAATTGGTATAGACTCTTATATTGCCGAGTTATTACCAGAAGAAAAAGTCTCGGCAATGGAAAAGTTAATTAGCACGAATCCTAAACATGATAAAGTCGCTTTTATTGGTGATGGCATTAACGATGCACCTGTAATTGCTAGAGCCGATGTTGGTATGGCAATGGGTGGTTTAGGCTCAGATGCAGCCATTGAAACTGCCGATATCGTCATCATGACAGATGCACCTTCTAAAGTAGCTACAGCAATTCAAATTGCCAGAAAAACCCGCCAAATTGTTTGGCAAAATATTAGTTTCGCCTTAGCAATTAAAATTGCATTTATTGGCTTAGGAATTTTAGGTGTCGCAACCATGTGGGAAGCTGTATTTGCTGATGTGGGTGTAGCCTTGCTGGCGATTTTTAACGCCACAAGAGTGATGAAATAAGCAAGAATTCAGGAATAAGTAATGAGGAACTGTAGCTAATCATAGTCGTCAGTTAAATTACTACTACTTAAACGAGAAAACAGTGAATCTACCCATCAAAAACATCACAACGGCTGTGTTAGCTTTATTAATTAGCTACTCAGCCAACCCAGCAATTGCATTACCACAAAATAGCTCTCATAATTTCACCCTTGCTCAATCAAAACCTTTAAACGATACTTTAATTGTGCCTGGTGAAAGAGTTGGCCCTATTACCCGCACCACCACCAAAAAAGATTTAGTCAAGCTATTTGGTCAATCTCGCGTAGTGGATAAAACTATTTCTGGTGCAGAAGGAATCGGGAGTTTTGCCGCTACTCAGTTAAACTTAGGCCGAGAGCGATCGCTTTTGGTAGTCTGGAGTGATAACACTCGCACTAAACCCCTAGATGTACGGAACTTAGGTACAGCGTGGAAAACCCGCGAAGGTATCGGTGTTGGTACTCCTTGGAGTGAGTTATGCCAAAAATTAGGCAACTTTAAACTTTATGGATTAGCCTGGGATTATGGCGGGACTATCTTGCTAGACAGCAGCAAACTCTCTCGCTACCAAGGTAAACTTATTCTGCGCGTAGACGCTACAGCCAATGCCGCCCAAAAATACCCTAGAGACTATAATGCAGTCTTAGGTGATAGCATATTTTCCTCTAGTAATCCCCATTGGAAACCTCTAGGGATCAAGGTAGCACAGTTGATTGTTTCACTAAACCCAGACCAATAGTGTTACAATATCGAATCTGAAATTTGCCTATGAGTGGAAATGATAATTTTTTAGCTTCTAGCAATGAAAATTGGAATCTTAAATTAATTGGTGTTTATTTATACCATTTTCGATTTCTACAATAGCTATACTTATCTTTAGGTTCTACCTGGGAATGATGAAGTGGCTTTGCCACTTCTTTTTATTTAAGCATTAACTTATGAAAGAAAAAGTAAAAAGTCGCGTTTAACTTTTCACTTTTTGGTGTTAATTAGTCATTAGTCAAATCATCGCGCCATTGATTTTGAGTAGCTTGCGGTTCCACTTCACGCCGTGCCAAATTCCAAGTACTCCATAAAAGTGGCTTTTGCTGTTCAATATGATTGATAAACTGCATAATTGCTTGATCGGCTTTAATCGGTGTTTTTAAATCAAAACGAATTGTCCGAAAAACTTTTTCATCATCCTGAATAAAATGTTCACCTACAAGCTTCGTTACCCAAAATATCAACTGATTAAATAATCTGCCAAAAAGATGACTACGTTTTTTGAGCATAAAGATAGTTTGTCCTTCTGTTTTGCCAGACTCCAAAAGACGTAAGGCAAACATCATGTGTAAACCCAAAAAATCAGGGCCAAGTGAAACTATCCCCGTACTACCATACCAGTAACAGATACTATAGTTAATGGGGTGTTTGAATAGAGAACGAATCAGCTTAGTGAAAGAATGACCTCTGCGAATATCTGTAATATTCGTAAAAATAATCACATTGTGATTATATTCTTCTTTGTCAAAGATAACTTCTAATGGTAACTTGTGAACTGTATTAAAATGTTGAGCATCAATCGCATTAATCAACACTACATTCGGATGACAGTTTTTCACAAAGTGAAACCCAAAAGTAATATCAAACTGCTGTTGTTGTAAATCTGGAATAAATGGTAGGGGTTGTTGTGGTGTTTCCCCAGTCCAAATCCAAATCATGCCGTACCCTTCATTTGTGGGCCAAGTTTTTAATTTAATCGGCAGTGGCTCATCTAAACAGGGAATTTCTACACAGATTCCTTGATTGTCAAATTTCCAATGATGGAAAAAACAGCGTAATTCGTTGCCTTCTATTCTGCCTTCAGCAAGGTGCGCTCCCATATGAGGACAGTAGGCATCACAAATAACTACTCTTTTATCTTGACCACGATAAACTACTAACTTTCTCCCTAAAATAGTAACTGGCTTTACCTCACCTATTCGCAGATTTTGTGATGGCATTACCCAATACCAGCCTTCAACAAAACGCTCTGGATTATTAAAAGTTTTAGGTTTACGCATCGAAGTAAAATTCTGCGAGTTAACATTCATTTTCGAGATTCACTAGAAGTGAAGGGGTTCCTCTAGGAATATCATGTTAATTTCATCAAAACGGTTATTTTCAGTACTGGCAGAAATAGGAAATTGATTAATTTGATAATTTTTTATATTTATATATAAGCCAAATGTCATATTTTTGGCATATCTTATAAATCAAATTAAGTTAAAAGCTAATTATTATAAATGATTGTAAAAATGAGACTGCGGTAAATACTATTGTAATTTTAAAATATTAGATTTTCTTCAATAAATTTAAAAGTTAGTGTTTCTAAAAATAAGAGTCAAAGGATAATATTCCTTTAACTCTTATTTTTAGAATAAGTCTATAGCAGTCATGAATGGGTTCTCAGAAACTACTGCCTACTGCCTAATTCCGCAACTATTTTTTGTCAGTAATCGAAAAAATTAGGCTGCGGGATAGCCAGCTTCTGCTAAAGCCTCCTTGATTGTTTGCTCAGAAACGTGAGTTTCTACATTTACAAGCTTAGTTTTCGGATCGGCTTCAACAACCGCATTGGCATCAACTGTTTTGACGGCATTAGTAATGTTGTTTGCACAGGCAGAACAAGCCATGTTGGGAACTGTAAGTGTCAGTGTCATAGTTGTCAGATATTAAACGATAAGACTATTTAGACCAAGCTTGATACCATTGTTACATTTGCGGAAATTCAGCAGTTTGTGATTTGAAGATTTCTTCAGCTAAGTTGCGAATTTCACGATGAGTTGCATGATTAGCTACCATCCTGGAGGACATCATTACTGGCGGAATCATCTGTCGCACAAATTCTTTATCAAAGTCAGAGGCATTTTTTAATGATTCTAGATTCCTCTTTATACCCATCATTTCTGAGTGCATAGACATTCCTTGCATAGCTTGGCCTTTACTATGATGCACCCCCATACCAGTTTTTGGAGTAGCAGAGACTTCACTGCCACACCATTTTGGCAAAGGTACTGCAACAAACAATATAAAATTGTCGAAGCTCTTGGTGAAATTTTGCCCTTTGGGCAAGGCAGAAGGCCAGAGGTGAAAAAATTTTAAGGTAAGCTTTTACAGCTTATCCAAATTAAGTTGAAAATCAGCATTAAATTTCTCTTTAGTTGTATTTCTTCTAGCATGAATCTGCTGCGTCAAAATGCTAGCAGCAGATTCATCCAAGGCTATGAAATAATTTTGATTGGTGTTGTTGTATTCAATTTTGCAAAGTCCATCATTTACTGCTTACCATGTCACTGAAGACCAAAACTAGGGATTTTTGCTTAAGTTCTCATCAAAGTAGCAGGATGTTGCGCTTATTTCTGTATTTTTTGCTGAGTTTGCTGTGTGTCTTGGGTTCACCTGTGCTGGCGTTAGTGCCTAATCCTCTCAACGCTTCATCGACAAATACGATGGTATCGCCTTTGCAAGAAGGCAAGACGCTTTATGATGGTGGACGTTTTGCTGAAGCGGTCAAAGTTTTGCAACAAGCAGCACAAGAATATCGCCAACAGCAAGACGCACTGAAATTAGCCATTACCCTGAGTAATTTATCCCTCGCTTACCAGCAACTAGGTGCATGGACAGAAGCAGAGCAAGCCATTGCTGAAAGTTTGCAACTACTACAAGGCAGTCAAAATCAGCAAATATTCGCCCAATCACTCTTAATTCAAGGTCGTTTGCAGCTGTCAATGGGTAAAGCTGAGGCAGCTTTAGTCACTTGGCAACAAGCGGCAACTATTTATCAGCAGGCAAAAAATACTAGTGGCGTGGTGCGATCGCAAATCAATCAAGCCCAGGCGTGGCGGACTCAAGGTTTTTACCGTCGTGCATTACAAATTTTAGCAGCATTACAGCAGCAGTTAGAAGCGCAACCAGATTCTCTGGAAAAAGCTGTGGGATTGCGATCGCTTGGTGATGCACTGTTAGTATCAGGTGATTTACAAAAATCCCAAAAAGTTCTCGCCCAAAGTCGGGAGATAGCCACAAACCTCAAATCTGTGGATGAGATGGGAGCCAGTTTGTTGAGTTTGGCAAATAACGCGCGCAAACAACAAGACAACCAACAAGCGATCGCTTATTATCAACAAGCGATGGAAATCTCCCCCTCACCTTTAGGCAAAATTCAAGCACAACTGAATTACCTCAGCTTACTCATAGAAATTAACCAATTAGCACAAGTCCCAGCTTTATTAACTGCGATTCAATCCCAAATTAACCAACTTCCTCCTAGCCGTGCAGCAATATATGCTCAGATTAATTTTGCTCAAAGTTTAATTAAGTTGGGGATTGATTCTCAATTTGCGCTCGCCAAGCCCCAACAAATCGTTCAACTTTTAGCCGCAACAGTAAACGCATCAAGCAGTCTAGGCGATCAGCAGGCTGAAGCTTACGCACTTTTGACTTTGGGTAATGTCTACGAGCAAACTAAGCAATGGAAATATGCCCAAACCCTCACCGAAAAAGGTTTAGTGTTAGCACAGTCTACAAATACACCCGATATTGCCTATCACTTGCAGTGGCAGTTAGGGCGATTGCTGCGGCAGCAAAATCAACTTCCAGGTGCGATCGCGGCTTATGATGCAGCTGTGGATACTTTAAAATCTTTGCGTAGCGACTTAGCCGCAGTTAGTCAATACGTTCAATTTAACTTTCGAGATAGTGTGGAACCAGTTTATCGCCAATCAGTCGAGTTATTATTACTGCAAGCAAAAACCGATAGTACAATTTTAGAGCGCGTACGGGAACGGATTGAAGCTTTGCAATTAGCAGAATTAGATAATTTCTTTCAAGAAGCTTGTTTGCAAGGTAAAAAAGTCGCCCTTGATAAAGTGGTAGACAAGCAAAATCCCAACACAGCAATTTTATATCCGATTATTCTGCCTGACGAAATTCAGGTAATTGTCAAACTACGTGACCAAAAACTACACAATTACAGTACCAAAATTCCCCAAAAAGAAGTAGAAAACATCGTCTCCAGTCTGCGTACAGCTTTAGTCAATCCAACTGCTACTCGCACGATTAAAACCCAATCACAAATAGTTTACGACTGGTTAATTAAACCTATTGAGTCGGAGTTATCAGCCACTAAAGTTGATACCCTCGTGTTTGTCCTGGATGGAATATTGCGTAACATTCCAATGGCTTCGCTGTTTGATGGGGAAAAATTCTTAATTGAAAAATATGCGATCGCCTTAAATGTCAGTTTACAATTACAAAATCCTCAACCTCTAGTCAAGCAGCAACTTAAAGGTTTAATTGCCGGATTATCTGAACCACCACCAGGATTTCCCAACTTCTCGCCATTACCTGCGATTAAATCTGAGGTTAATTTAATTGCTCAAGCAGGCGTTTCTACAACTAATCTTATTGACAAACAATTCACCAGTCAAGCATTAGCAAAAGAGGTGAATAATGTTCCTTTTAATGTTGTCCATTTAGCCACTCACGGCCAATTTAGTTCCAGTGCCGAGCAAACTTTTATATTAGCTGCTGATGGGCCAATTCATGTTAAGCAACTTGATAACCTCCTGCGAAATAGGAACGCCAACCAAACAAAAGCAGTCGAATTATTAGTATTAAGTGCTTGTCAAACAGCAATGGGTGACAACCGTGCAGCTTTAGGACTTGCAGGTACAGCCATTCGTGCTGGTGCTAGGAGTACATTGGCTTCTTTGTGGCAAATCGATGATGAATCAACAGCTTTGTTTGTGAGTGACTTTTATCAAGAACTCAAAAAAGGCAACATCAGCAAAGCTAAAGCTCTTCGTCATGCTCAACTAACTATGCTTAATCATCCCAATTACAAAGCCCCCAGCTTTTGGTCTGCTTATGTATTAATTGGTAATTGGTTGTAATAAAATTGTGCTGAATAAGATACCCGATTTTTTATCAAATCAGGTATCTTATTGTTAACCAATGATTCAAAAATGCTAGAGTTTATAACAATTTTTATTTGCCTATTACCTTGTTAATCACTTCTGAGGCTTGTTTGCCTAAACTTTGAGAATTTTCGGCTTGTTCTTCTTTTAAATTATTTTTATATGCTTTTTCTAAAGTGTTGAGATTTTGCGAATCTTTTATCGCTTGTTCGTAAGCTGCTTGTCTATCTTCTTCTTGAATTCCCACACCTGGATCATATTCATTGGCACGGTTGATTTTTTCTTCAGTATTAGGCTTAAACTCTGGCGGAATTAGCTTTAACTCTTCTTGGGTAGTGGCATAACTTGGCTGTTGAATGCTGAGAAAAACCCCTGATATCATGATAAAAATGATAGAACCAACAATTACCACACCTGTGCTGACTATTTGCTTCAAAGATAGAATAAATCTAGACATTTGATACTCCTTGAATTTGCAGTTATGTCTGTATTTTTCAGCAATAAATGTCTTTTTAAGACACACAGGCATCCTAAATGTTTAGATATATTTTTACTTCTATCTGGGGGTACATTAACTGTTTCATGTATCCCTCTTTTGGTATTAGACTGGTTTTGATGTTCTGATAGCAGTTTTTTTCAAGGTGCGATCGCTACTAAATAAATACCATTCTGAGAGTAGATGCTCATCAAGGCAAAACAGCAGTTAAGCAGAAAAGTAGGTTGGGTGTAGCGATAGCGTAACCCAACAAAGTATGCTCGGATGTTGGGTTTCGTTCCTCAAACGCCAGTTGCTTCATGTCGGGGAACCCGCCCAACGCACTGGCTCCCCAACCTATGCCAGAATTGGTTTTTAGTCTTAACCCAAGCGTATTGAATTATAAAAAGCAGAACTGAAGATGATCCTCTCTACTCCAGCAGTCCCCATCAAATTTATTTAATTTTATTTTATAAAAAATATTTATTAATTCTAGGATATTTTATTTTTTACTCATATTAAACTATGGGTAAAGCGGTTATTACCAAATAAGAACTACACCCTAGTATTTCATGATGAATCAGTCTAACAATAGTGGCATAATCGAACAATTTGTCAATACAGTGATGGGAGTCAAAACTGGTAAGCAAGAACATTCTCAGATATCGGTATCTACCAAACCAGAGATAGATATCAAAGCAGTTTTGGTTTATAAACTAGGCACTATTTTCCAAATAGGAACAATGATTGGTGTCTTGTTGGGGATGGAAAAATTAGTCACATTGATTGATAATAATTCAGCGATTCCCAGTTGGGTTAGCACATTTTTGACCGGATTACTTTTTGCCGTATTTAGTATCCGTTCTCGAATATTTTCGCTGTTAGATAATACCCGTTCTCGTCAAACCTACGACCAAGTAATTAGACCAAAATGGGCGCCACCTCCTTTAGTATTTCCCATTGTCTGGATGATGATAGCGGTTTTGCGAGTGATTTCTTCTGTATTAGTGTGGCAGGCAATGAATCACCACTTTTTAGTGTGGCCTTTAATTTTATTTGTGGTGCATCTGGCTGTAGGTGATACTTGGAATACAATTTTTACAGTAGAACGCAGATTAGGTGCGGCTGTTCCTGTAGTAATTTTTGGCCCTTGGTTATCTGCTTTAGTAGTAACAGCGCTTTACTGGCAAACTAATCCTTATGCTGGAATAATTTTGTCATTCTCTTGTGTCTGGCTGACTGTAGCTGCTGTATTAGTCTTGAGAATTTGGCAATTAAATGGTTCGGAGCCATTGTATCCATTAAAACGCACACCTGTGGAGCATCAATAATTTTCTCAACTTTAGCGAGAAAATCTGTAGATATTGAGGCGTTGCAATCCTGACCAAGAACAGGGTGTGAGGTGTGGGGTGTCAGGAAAAAACGCCCCTCCCACACCCTGTTGTTGATTCAGACATGATATAACCTATCTCCGTAAGGGCAACATAAAAAAGCATACTTCTATTAGAGCGATCGCCAATATGCCTAAAGTAGCTCTGTTGTAGTCGGCAATTGGCGATGATGCTTTTATTTTGAGCCTCAAGATGAACAATACAGGTTTTTTAAGTTACCAATGGTATTTAATTTTTTCTATCATTAGCTTGACAATTCCCTTTAATTCAGTCAATGCCCAAATACTTAATCTAGAAAGCTCTCAACCTGGTCAGCCGCCTTCCACTCAACCATTACCGGAGTTATCGCCGCCAACGCAGTTACCACCAATCGAGGAGTTACTGCAACCAAATACAACATCCCCTACATTAGAACAGCAATCTTTAGGCGAAGATTCTGCCACCATTGTTGTCAAGAAATTTGCTGTTACTGGTAGCACAGTTTTTTCCGAGGAAGATTTTGCCAAAATTACTGCACCCTATACTAACCGCCCGATAAAACTTCAAGATTTATATAAGCTCCGTTCGGAGATTACTAACCTTTATATCCAAAATGAATACATTACTTCTGGAGCTTATATACCGCCACAAAAGCGTCACGATGGAATCGTGGAAATCAAAATAGTTGAAGGAGAACTAGAACAGATAAAAATTACAGGTACTCGCAGACTTAATCCTGCATATGTGCAGAGTCGTCTGGCTACAAATATTCATCAGCCGTTGAAGCGCGATCGCCTGTTAGCAGCCCTACAATTGTTACAATTAAATCCTTTAATTGCGAGTATTTCCGCCGAGCTATCGGCTAGCACCCAACCAGGAAAAAGTTTATTAGAAGTGCAGGTCAAAGAAGCCAATACTTTCAATACACAAATAGTACTGGATAATGGGCGATCGCCTGCTGTGGGTAGTTTTAGTAGACAAATTCAAGTAAGCGAAGCCAATCTTTCGGGCTGGGGCGATCGTCTAAGTGCTAGCTATACTAATACCGATGGTAGTAATGCCTATGACTTCAGCTATACTTTGCCCATCAATCCCCATAATGGTACTTTAGCTTTGAGCTACGGCACTTCTAATAATCGCGTCATTGAAGAACCTTTTAGCGTTCTGGATATTCAATCTGATTCCCATTATTACGAACTCACCCTACGCCAACCCATCATCCAAAAACAAACTCAAGAATTAGCTTTAGGTTTAACAGCTAGTCATCGAGCCAGTCAAGCCCGGTTCTTAAACGGGGAACTTCCTTTTCCCAGTTCTGGTGCAGATGCACAAGGAAGAACAAACATCACATCAATCCGATTTTTTCAAGAATGGACGGCTCGCAGTAACCAACAGGTTTTGGCTTTACGTTCGCAGTTGAGTTTGGGAATTGATGCTTTCAATGCCACCATTAACAATCACTCTGTTGATAGCCGCTTTTTGGCTTGGCGAGGACAAGCTCAATGGGTGCGTTTATTAGCTCCTAATACCTTAGTGCTGCTCAAAGGTGATTTACAATTAGCAGACCGTCCCCTTGTTCCCTTTGAACAAATTGGCATCGGTGGTCAGGATAACGTTCGGGGTTATCGTCAAGATGCGTTGTTAACCGACAATGGAGTTTTTGCTTCGGCGGAAGTGCGAATTCCCATCGCCCAATTCTGGCAAGGTAAAAGTCTGCTGCAACTAGCACCTTTCGTAGATTTTGGGACTGGTTGGAACAACCCCGGCAGATCCTCGCCAGCAAATCTCAGTAGAAACACTTTATTATCTACTGGGCTAGGATTACGCTGGCAATGGCAGAATTACTTAACAGTACGTTTGGATTGGGGTATTCCCCTAGTTTCCCCGCCTTCTGGAGATGGCAACTCATGGCAAGAAAATGGTTTGTATTTTTCGATTGTCGCCAACCCCTTTTAATTTTTGGCAGCGCATTGAGTCGCAGTTTGCCAAGGAGTATGAGCTGTTACCTGTGGTATGGCTGCTACTAACTCAATGCTGCCATCTGGATGAGCAATTAATCCTTGAGCTTCTATAATTGATGGCTGACGACTCGGATTTGAATAATTGCTACTGGTTTTGGGATGACTGATTTCTGGGGATAAGTCGCGGATATCCTGCCAAACTACTTCACTTTTGAGGCTATCAGTTGGATTAGTCGGTACTCCACCACGATTACTAACTACAAAACGGTTTTGTTGTACTGCCCCGCAAGCATTGACTATTTGTCGTGAGCGATCGCTAAAATTAGCTGGTAATGTCACCAATCCTTGAGAGGGATCGACATCAGGTGTATTTAATTCTACAGTTCCACTAAAATCTGCACCTAAATCAGAAGAAGCCGTAATATCGCTTTCGGGAGTCAATTGTAGACGCGACTGAGTACCAAAAATTCCGTGAGCATTAATCGCTACCCTACCACCAAAGCCCTTTTGTGCATTGGCAGTAATATCACTATTTTCGTAGGCAACTAAAGTATTTGTTGTGATGTTAATGTTTCCACCAACTGCACTATTACGGGCATTGGTACTGATTTGACTACCTCGGCGCATTTGCAGAGTATCTGATTTAATCGTAATATTGCCCCAATCGCCAGCATTAGTATTAGCAGTAATTGTTCCTTGATTGGTTAATAGTACAGCATTGGAGTTGATTCTAATATTTCCTGCCGCACCTTTACCAGCCAAACCACGTAGATTAAGTGGATCTCGACTCAGGAAATTACTGACATTGATAGTTGCACCATCAGCAATCACCAAGCGATCAACACTCAAATTGACATCGCCGCCTTGACCATTACCAACAATAGCACTAGCAAATAAGCCACTGCGACCTAATTGATTACTACCTGTTAATTCTACTGAATCAGCGATGATGGTCATATTGCCAGCCGATCCCTTACCAGAGGTGCTAACAGCAATTTGACCGCCATCAGCAACTCGTAAATGATTTGTTTGCAGTGATAAATTACCTCCTGCACCTGAAGAGCGCTGTACTGTAGCTTGAATACTACTAGGGCCAGATTCTGCCCCCCCAAGGACTTCGACATTTTGAGCGAGAATTTTCAAGTCGCCAGCTTGACCAAAACCATAGGTACTGGCAAATATTTGTGCGCCACCATTAACTTGCAACCCATCAGTGTTAATAGTTAAATTACCTCCTCTCCCCCTAGCACCTAAAGCCACAGGTGCAAATAAACCACTCGGCCCGAAGGGAGAAAAACCACTGGCTTGAATATTTTCGGCTGTAATATTCAATTCTCCAGCATTGCCAGTACCAAAAGTACCACTAGATATTTGACCACCATTACTCACTTGCAACGTTTTTGTATTAATGGTGATTTTGCCGCCTTCTCCACTAGCGCCAGTAGCAACATCAGCAAGTATACTGCTAAAAACTTGGTTATCGGGGTTTAATACAAAGCCATCAATCGTTAATTGATCAGACGCAAATACATTTAATATCCCACCAGAACCACTACCTCTTGTATCTGTAATGATGAGCGAGCCATTTTGTAAAGTTACATTTTGTCCCCGCACCTGAATTAAACCACCACTATTACCACTTGCATCTACAGAAGCCGCATGATTCAGGTTAATATCACCATAGCTAATTCCTGGTGCTGGTTGTAATTGAATTTTTCCATTTGATTGGGCGATCGCAACTTCACCTTGCGTTACTGACCATAATTCTACTCTGCCTTGAGGTACGCTAATATTTCCGCCATCGAGTTCTACTTTACCACCAACTAAAGCTAAAGTCTGACTATTGGGCGTTTGATAGCTTAATCCTAATGGAATGTTACTAATATTCAAAGAAAAATCGGGATTGAGTTGAAAATTATTTCCTGAACCATTGACGCGAATTTCTCCAGCAGGACGAGAACCAAATTGCAAACCCAAAGGAGTGCTAATAGTTAGCAGTGGGTGAGATGTGGGATTGATAGAGCTAAATTCTGTACCATCAGCAAATTTAATACTATCGGCTGTCGTCCCCACAAACGAACCACCAACATCTAATTTGGCATTAGCACCAAAGATAATTCCACTCGGATTAATAATAAATAGATTGGCATTACCTATATTATTGGTTCCATTCATCAAAGTTTGAATAGTTCCATCAATTTGCGAGGGCAACCCTCCAGTAATCCGAGTAATAATATTGTTAATGTTTGGTTCGTAAATAAACCTGGCAGTGTCACCTGATTTCAGAGAAAAATCCTTTAAACTGTGAAAAAGATTCGCCCCATTATTTGGTCTATCACCCCCAGTAATGTCATACACCTTGCCGTTATGATTGACATTAGTAGGTAATGTCCCGTCTGGATTAATTTTAGTTTGTGCCAATACTGTTAAAGGTGTTTCCAGCAATAAAAAAAAGCTAAAAGCTAATAATAATTTTGAGATTTTCATTATAAATTAAGATAGTTTTTATAGATTTAAGAATTTGATTACTCAACCTAATTAGGTAAGGAATAGTAGTATATGTAGTGGCGTAGCCAGACTAAAATATTGCATTAAAATTCTCTTGTGGGATGGACTTCTAGCCCGTCCGGTGCGATAGGATGCCCACGCCACAAGAGTTATATTTTATGCACTACTACTGTACTGATTTTTCAAAAATTAATATGATTCTTATATAATCATTTCTGTTGGAAGATGCACCTCAAAAAAGAATTAGTGCGTTAGTTAGTCAATTTTTGTCAAAGATAGTAACTGCAATGGAGAGTAGGAATAGGAATAGCCTATTTGATGGCAACTTAAGTATTAGCAAACCCTAGTTAATCGCGGACACGGCGTTGGCATCGTCCAAAAATACTAAATAACGCCATTGCTAACAATCCAGAGATAGTGGTAGGTTCAGGAACAGATTGCGTCTGAGAATCGTTGGTAGAATGATCGCTATCAGCTTCAAATTCATCAAGTGTTTCCCAGGTGGCATTTTGCCAAAAGCCATCAGCAATTAAGTTGTCAGTAGATTGCCAATAACCATTCCAACCCCACCAATAACCGTTCCAACCCCACCAATAACCATTCCAACCCCAGTTGTAAGTCCCGCTACTGTTGATCATTTTATTTAAGGCTTCGCCACGGTCATCATAACCATTGTTATTCGCATCGATGAATCCTGGTGTCAGACTTAAAGCGGCTTGTGCGGGATTTGTATCCATCCAACTTGTCGTTACTCCCATTTTGCTAGCCAGTCCCGACTTAGCACTATTAAAAATGCTGAGTAAATCTTGGTTGTTTTGTTGTAAATTCCAGCCGAGAACATCCAAAACAGTTAAATCGTTGTTTGTTACCAGTTGTCTTGTACCGCCCGCACCCAGACTAGCCTCCATAATGCCATCATAGGTAGCATCTTTATCCCAGTGACTGCCTTGATTACCGTCTCCGCCAAATTTAGTACTTCCAGAAGACATATTACCTAATTTGGTGTTACCGCCATCAATAGATAACACTGTATCTACGCCAATGGATATATCAGGTCTATTCCAAAAGCGGCTAGATTGAGAGAGGCGAAACATATCCATCAAGTAGCCATATTTAGACATATCGTCATTAGTAAATAATGACTTTTTGGTTAATAAGTCTGCATATTCAGGTGAATCAATTCCACTGACAAAGCCTAGAGTGTGAGTTAATTCATGTACTGCCACAGTGAAAAAGTCCAGAGTTCCGTTAGGAATGAGACTACTGCTATTGTTGGCAGAAAAATAATTCCATGAAAGAGGCCGACTAATATTGTCTAGGTTACTCACAAGAATGTAAGCATCATAACCAGGATCATTCGCCCCAATAATTCCTAAAGCTTTGGCATTAGGACGGGTAAGATTGACTGTTTTCACATCGGATTGAATCTCTAAGTCAGAAATACCATACTTATAGGTACTGGTTAAAGATTTATATCCTGTGCATTGATATTGCCAATATCCGTTGCTAAAGCCAATGCCGATATTACATTGGTTCAATAAACTATTTAAAGCTGTGCGATCTGTATATGAAGTGACATCTGCTTGGAGTTTTTGAGCAACAGTATTAAAGTTCTGTAATGTTACTCCTGGTATCGCCCCACCAATGACGTTTTTCGGTAACATATTCGTTGGTTCAATAAATATGTTCAAGGTGACATCATCAGATAAATAATTTGACCAATATTTGCCAGCCATTTCATAGCCCAGCATTTGGTCTAAGCTTGTTCCTGGTGCATAAGTAAAATTAAATTGTAGTGCTTGGGCTGAAGAGTTACCTATGATGACAGAACTAGCTAGTGCTAAAGAAGGAATAATTTTGCCAAGAAATTGTGATCTCTTTTGCTGTATATTAGCAGTGTTAATGTTTTGCATATGAACTCAACATATAAACAGAAGTAGTTTTTGATTCAATATTTCTCATCAATCTGACAATACTCTGTTCAGAAAAATTCATAAACAAGAATATTAACAATAAACATACATACACTAAACACCAAAATGTATAAATTATTGGTGAAATATTTTGCTTTTATTATATGAAATTGTGTTTATTTAATTTAATAAAACAATGTTTGTGTAAAACAGAGATAAAGTTTTTTGGTCAGGTTGATTGTGTCAGAATAGTTGATTTATTCATTGTTTATAATTCTAATTCCAATATAATGCTTGTGTAAAAGTTAAAAGTTTTTAACAAAATTATCAGTTTTTTAGAAATATTCAGTCCCTGTTGAACCTACAAGTTCACCTAATTTTATCTATATATTTAACAGGAACAGTGTTTACACTGATTTAGAGAGATTAATTATTACAATATAATTAGAGTCGTATTTATACACATTTCTATAAATCAATTTTTTTGCTAACACGATTCAACTGAAGATGTAAAGACAAAATAGTTATGCAGCAACACAAAAAATATCTTTCTCTACCTACATTATTGACACTTGGGGCGGCAACTTTTTCATTATTAATGTTGGCGGCCACACCTATTTGGGCGCAGGTGACTTTTAATCCCCCGAAAGACCTCGCACCCAAAAAATCTACCGGAGGAGCTTCGAGAGATGCTTCTATTTGCAGTGCAGACATATCAACTAGTAATGCCGCATCAGTAACGCCATTGCTGCCCAAAACGAATATTGGTCTGACACTTACACAGCGTCCCACAGTTTTGGTTTACGTACCTCAGACTAAGGCTAAAAAAGCGATGTTTACACTGCAAGATGAGCAAGGTAAGCAATATTATCAAACAACTTTTCCTGTTCCGCGCCAACATGGTGTGATGGCTGTTAAACTGCCATCTTCGGTTCCGGCTTTGACAACTGGCAAAAATTATCAATGGTCTTTGGTAATGATTTGTACCCAAGAATTAGAGCCAGATAGTCCTTGGGTGAGTGGATGGATTCGCCGAGTAGAATCGCAACGCAGTTTGAACAATCAAGCTAGTTTGGCAGTAGCTACTAAACTAGCACGTATGGGTATTTGGTATGATTCACTGGCTACTCTAGCAGAGTTAAAAAGAAAGCAACCAAATAATCCTTCTGTGTCTGCTTCTTGGCAAGAACTGTTAAAGTCTGTTGATTTAAATGCGATCGCTAATGAACCACTAATTAATTAAAACTCAACACATGAGTGATGTGGGAATGAGGAAAAAATTCCCTCATTCCTAATTCTTTTTGATTTTGGGCTGAGGTGTTCCATTTAAAAGACTGATGAAGTTATCTTTTAAAACTGTTTTTCAGTATATACGCGGGATATGTTTTCCATATTGGCTGACTGTTTTGATTGCAACACCAACTGTCACAATCTTTGTAATTGTCCTCGGCAAGGTAGGACTATTGCAGCTGCTGGAGTGGAATGCGATGGAGTGTTTTTTTGCGCTACGTTCTACCGAAGCTGTAGACAAGCGAATTTTAATTGTAGCCATAGATGAACAAGATATTACTCAAGCAGGCAAATGGCCGATTCCTGATGTTGTGTTAGCGGAATTGTTGACTAAAATCAAAGCCAAGCAACCAGCAGTCATAGGTGTAGATATCTATCGAGATTTACCAGTGGAACCTGGTTACAAAAAATTGGTTGGAGTCATGAAATCTACGCCGAATTTGATTGGCGTGAGAAAATTAGTCGGAGAGAAAGTAGCTCCATCCCCCACTCTTGCTGAACAAGATAAAGTAGCCTTAGCGGATATGGTTGCTGATACAGATGGCAAAGTGCGACGGGGTTTATTATCTGCTGGGGATGATAGCGGCAAAATTTTTTTAGGGTTAGCAGTGCGTCTGAGTTTAATGTATTTGCAACCAAAGGGTATTTCTTTGCAAGCGCTCGATGACCGCGCACATACTTTGGGTTTAGGTAAAGCGGTATTTAAACCTTTGACTGGTCAAGAGTTTAATTATCGCAACGCAGATGTTGGTGGCTATCAAATTGTCTTGAACTATCGTGGTTATCAAGAAAATTTTGACGTTGTGAAAATGCGAGATGTCTTGAATAAATCTGTATCAGCAGATTTAATCCGCGATCGCATTGTTTTAATTGGTACAACAGCTAAAAGTATTAACGATTTTTTTAATGTTGGCTACAGTCGCCAGTTACAGGGTGAAGGTGAAACGATGGCAGGTGTAGTAGTTCATGCTAATTTAATTAGTCAAATTCTCAGTGCTGCTATTGATGGCAGACCATTGCTACAAATATGGTCTGAGCAATTAGAATGGGTATGGGTTTTTTGCTGGTCTTTGATTGCCAGTGGTAGTACTTGGCAAGTATTACAAGTTAATTCTAAGTTTAAAAGATCATCTTTGGGACTGCCATTTTTGATTATTGTCGCTGGCACGGCTATTGTGATCAGTATTGGTTATAGTGTGTTTTTAATTGGGTGGTGGATGCCTGTAATTTCACCATTACTGGCAATTTTTTTATCGACAATTGTGACAACAAACTTTCATAAGCAGTTTCAGCTAGAAAAAGCTAATCAACAACTGCAAGATTATTCTCGCACTCTTGAGCAAAAAGTACGCGATCGTACTCAAGAATTAGAAGTTGCCAAAATTGCTGCTGATGTTGCTAACCAAGCTAAAAGTGAGTTTTTAGCCAATATGAGTCATGAGTTACGCACACCTTTAAATGGCATTCTTGGTTATGCACAAATCCTCGAACGTTCTCAAAGCATGGCGCAATCAGAATTAGAGGGAATTAAAATCATTCATCAGTGTGGTTATCATCTTCTGACTCTGATTAACGATATTTTAGATTTATCCAAAATAGAAGCAAGTAAGCTAGAACTACATAATACAGATTTTGATTTTTCCTACTTCTTAACGGGAGTAGTAGAAATGTGCCGCATTCGTGCTTTACAAAAAGGAATTTCCTTTATTTACGAACCCGATACCCTATTGCCTCAAGGAATTTATGCAGACGAAAAACGTTTACGACAAATATTAATTAATCTCCTGAGTAATGCCATTAAATTTACTGATAATGGTAGCGTAACTTTTAAAGTAGAGGTATTAGAAGCAGTCAATACTCTGTGCAAAATTAGATTTGCTATCCAAGATACAGGAATTGGGATGACGGCGGAACAACTAAAGAAGATATTCTTACCCTTTGAACAAGTAGGTGATAAAAATAAGCAAGCAGAAGGTACAGGTTTAGGTTTAGCAATTAGTAGTAAAATTGCTGAGTTGATGGGTAGTGCAATCAAAGTTGAAAGTAATTTTGGTCAAGGGAGTAAATTTTGGTTAGATTTGAGTTTTCAGGTTCACAGTGATTGCTTAACTATACAGGGCGAACTGCATAACCAGAAAATTCAGAGAGTTAAAGACAAGCAACCAAAAATTCTCATTGTTGATGACCAATGGCAAAATCGTGCTTTGATTTTTAGTTTTCTCCAATCGATTGGTTTTTTATGTTTTGAGGCTGCTAATGGAGAAGCCGCAATCAATATCGTAATTGATAACCAGCCTGATTTAATTATTACTGATTTGGATTTGCCAATTATGGATGGATTTAAAATGATTGCTACTTTAAGAAAAACATATACATCTGATGAACTGCCAATTATAGTTTGTTCTGCCAGTGTTTTTGAGAGCAATAAAGCAAAAAGTCTAGCAGTTGGAGGAAATGAATTTTTACCTAAGCCAATACAACTTGACCATTTAACTAGCTTATTACAAAGTTATTTACACCTAGAATGGATTTATTCAGAAGCAAGAAATAATACCAAAGATGATGAGCTACCGCCAAATTATCAATTAATAGTCTCTCCGCCAAATAGGGAACTTGATCAGCTACTAGATTTAGCTATGAGGGGAAATATTGAAGGCATTAAAAACACATTGAATGAACTGGAAAAAATAGATAATAAATATTTACCTTTTATAAAACAGATGAGAAATCTTGCTGAGAACTTTCAACTGAAGCAGATACGCCAATTGATTAAAGATACCAAAGGTTAAATAGTTATGACAAAAAAAAACTTTTATGAGGATGTCACAATCTTAATTGTAGATGATAATCCCACAAACTTAAAAGTTCTATCTCAGGCTATTGCTAGTTCTGGCTGGGAAATTTTAATCGCTACTGATGGTCAAGGTGCGATTGAACAAGCTGAATATGCGCATCCAGATTTAATTTTACTAGATGTAATTATGCCAGATATTGATGGCTTTCAAACCTGTGCAGAACTAAAACAAAATCCTGTTACTAAAAATATCCCTGTGATTTTTCTGAGTGCGCTTAACGATAAATTTGATAAGGTACAAGGTCTGTTAATTGGTGGCGTAGATTACATTACTAAACCTTTTCAGGTAGAAGAAGTCTTAGCAAGAATTCAAGTACATTTAAAACTCAATTTTTTAACCAAACAACTAGAAGCCCAAAATCAGCAACTTGATCGACGTGTAGAGGAACGGACACAAGAACTTACCCAAGCATTAAACGAACTTAAAAAATCTCAATTACAGTTAATTCAAAAAGAAAAATTATCTACGCTTGGTCAATTAGTTGCAGGAGTAGCTCATGAAATTAATAATCCTTTGGGATTTGTCACAGGTAATTTTGAATTTATCAATAATTACCTAAATGCTTTATTAAATCATTTATCTCTTTATCAGCAATGTTATCCTAATCCAGATATAGCCATTACCAAAAATGCTAAACTAATTGAATTAGCGCAAATAGTTGAAGATATACCTCAAATTATCTCATCAATAAATTTAGGATTAGATAGAATTATTAAAATCAGTGATAGTTTGCGGAATGTTTCGCGCACAGATACATCACAAAAAATTGAATTTGATATCCATGAATGTATTGAAAGTACACTGATAATTCTGTCTCATCGTTTCAAACGAAATAAATTACGTGAAGATATAGAGGTCATTAAAGACTATGGAAGATTACCCTTGATTGAAGGTTATCCTGAGCAAATTAACCAAGTCTTGATGAATATTATTGCGAATGCCATTGATGCTTTTGATGAAAGCGCTCAAACCGTCGATAATCAGACAAAAACCAAAAATAAGCAACAAATTGTGATTAAAACTCTCTACGAGCCAGAGCAGGGATTAGCAATTATTGGAATTAAAGATAATGGTCTGGGTATTCCGCCAGAAATTCAAACACGCATATTTGAACAATTTTTTACTACAAAGCCTTTAGGTAAAGGTACTGGTTTAGGTTTATCTATTAGTCAGCATATTATTGAAGAGAAACATCATGGTAAATTAAAATTATTTTCTACATTGGGGGAAAGCACAGAGTTTTTGATTGAAATCCCAGTTGATAACTGAAATTTACTAGTGAAGTAACATCATAAATTTATATTGAAATATATGTACCATTATCGGAGGCTAATATTTTATTTTAAATATCATATTTACTGTGGTTGCTTAATTTTATTGATGGCAAATACTAGTGTATCTGCCCAAGATAAGGATAATTTACCATTAGTGAAAAGTTTAGATGTGAATATTTTGGCAGATGCAAATTTGCCACCCAAATCAGTTGATAATTTTACAGATGGTCAATATCAAATTCACCAAGGCAGAAATCTTTTTGCCTTGGGGCGTTTTGCTGAGGCGGTAGAGTTTTGGCAAAGTGCGGCTGTGAATTTTAAAAATCAAGGTGATGATATCAATCAGGCTTGGAGTTTAAGCTATTTATCTTTAGGTTATCAGAAGTTAGGGGATTGGCAAAAAGCCGAAATTGCTATAAATAATAGCCTAGAGATTCTCCAACATTTACAAAAGCAAAAAAAAGCTAATGCTGCCATACTTGCGGTGGCTTTTAATACCCAAGGAAATCTGAAATTGGCAATGGGAAAAGCGGAAGATGCTTTGCAAGCTTGGCAGTATGCCGAAAGTGCTTACGCTAAGGCTGGAGATGAGGTGGGAAAAGTTGGTAGCCAAATTAATCAAGCTCAAGCAATGCAGACATTGGGGTTTTATCGCAGAGCGCAGAAGTTGTTAGTTGATGTTAATGGCAAACTTCAAAATCAGCCAGATTCTTTGATAAAAGCGAAAGCTTTGCACAGTTTAGGGGTAGCTTTTCAATTAGTTGGTGAATTAAAAACATCTGAGGAAGTTTTAGAGCAAAGTTTAAAAATTAGCGATCGCTTAAATGATTCTACAGATAAAACGGATATTTTTCTCAGTTTGGGCAATACTGCTAGAGATTTACAGCAACCCACAGTCGCTTTAGATTATTATCAAAAAGTTGTCACACAAACAACTAATTTGCAATTACGATTAGAAGCACAGTTAAACCAAGCTAGTGTTTATCTAGAAACTCAGGAAATAGAAGCAGCTAAGGTTTTATTATTGCAGATTAAATCACAACTAAATAATTTGCCATCAAGCCGGATGAGCATTTATGCCAAAGTCAATTTAGTTCACAACTTTACTAAATTGGCAAAACTAGATAGGAGTAATTATCAGTTATATCCAGAATTAGCGCAAATTATGGCTTTGGCTGTACAACAGGCAGAAAATTTACAAGATTTACGCGCCGAAGCTTATGCTTTACACGAATTAGCTAAGTTGTACTCTGAAAGGCAACAGTTATCTGATGCTTTAAAACTCAGCAAAAAAGCATTAAAACTGGCCCAAGAAATTAATGCTAATGATATTAGTTATCAAGCTGCTTGGCAAGTTGGCAAAATTCTCAAACAACAAGGTGATATTCCAGGTGCGATCGCCAGTTATGATTATTCTATTAGAACTCTCAAGTCTTTGCGGAGTGACTTAGTAGCCATTAATCGTGATGTGCAGTTTTCTTTTCAAGAAAGTGTTGAACCAGTTTATCGAGAATTAGTAGATTTATTACTGCAATCTCAACCTAGTCAAAAAAATCTCAAACAAGCAAGAGAAACCATTGAAGCCTTAAAAATAGCCGAATTAGATAACTTTTTCCGCGAAGCTTGTTTAAATGCCCAACCAGAACAACTAGACAAAATTGACAAACAAGCAGCTGTTATCTATCCAATTATTTTAGGCGATCGCTTAGAAGTAATTGTATCGATTCCTGGGCAACCACTCTCTAATTATCAAACTGTTTTATCAGCAGAACAAATAAATCAGATTGTCCAGCAAATGCGTCAATCTCTGAATCCTGTTATTGCTAATGAAGAGCGCTTATCTGTATCGCAGAAAATTTATGATTGGCTCATTCGCCCAGCAGAATCTCAACTAACAAAGCATAACATCAAAACTCTAGCTTTTGTATTAGATGGTTCTTTACGCAATATCCCAATGGCTGCTCTTTATGATGGTAAACAATATCTGATAGAGAAGTATAGTGTAGCACTTTCGCCAGGAATGCAACTGATGTCAGCGCGATCGCTCCAACAAGAAAATATTAGTGTGATGACAGCCGCCCTGAGTGAAGCCCGTCAAGGATTTAAAGCCTTACCTGGGGTGAAATCAGAAGTCACAGAAATTGCCTCGGAAGTAACCACAAAAGTTTTATTGAATGAGAATTTTACTGACGCTAGTTTGCAACAAGCTATTAAATCAACACCTTTTTCTGTGCTACACTTAGCCACTCACGGTCAGTTTAGCAGCAAATCAGATGAAACATTTATCCTCAGTTGGAATGACAGAATCAACATCAAACAATTAAGTGAATTTCTCAAAAGCAGAAACGAATTAGAATCTACACCTTTGGAGTTAATGGTTCTGAGTGCTTGTCAAACAGCCAAAGGAGATAATCGCGCTATCTTAGGGTTAGCTGGCGTTGCAGTTCGTTCTGGTGCGCGCAGTACCTTAGCTACGTTGTGGGCTGTCAAGGACGATTCCACAGCTAAATTTATGGTGGAATTTTATAAACACCTGCGAAAACCAGGTGTTAGCAAAGCAGAAGCATTACGCCAAGCTCAAATTAGTTTTTTGCAAGATGCTAATTTTCAACATCCTTTTTATTGGTCAGCATTTGTGTTGGTAGGCAATTGGCTGTAAATCTAAATGTTTTCCTAGCTTGAAAGTGCTGAGTAAAAATATCAGTTCTACTTTCATGCTTGGCGATGAAATAAGGACATTTTAATCTTATTTATCCGCCTTAGAAATCAATTGAATGAGGCGCAGCCCGACGTTTTTTAAATAAATTTGACATATACATACCAGTAATTAATAAACCAAATAATCCTAATCCATTAATTATCGGAAAAAAGCCATCCAAGCCAAAAGTTTCTAATGTGTGGAGATGAATCAAAAACCCGGCTAATTCCCTCTGATGCAAAGCTTTAGCAATAGGAAAGGTCATACCAGTGATGACTGTCAATAATAAAGGTAACGCACAGACAATTGCCAACCAATGATGATATTTGCGAAATAGACGATTCATGGAATTACTCAACTAATTTGTTGATTGTTGATATTCCTGATTGAAATAGGGAAAAATTACAGGTTCTCCTACTTGAGAATTACATTTTTGTAATTTTTAGATGAAAAATTACTTGAGTGTAACTTGATAGTTAAGCTGAAAACTGGTGAAAGCTTAATATCATTTATTTGATAAACAGAATTTATCATTCAAATACCAGTGTAAAGTTTTACATTACTATAGAGTTCAGTTGAGCATTTGGGAATACTAAATCCAGATATTTTCAAGATTTAGGTATTATGATTGGCACTCTTGTTATGAAGATTCCCGGATATTGTATGAGTGAAGAACTCTACAATGGTTCAAGAACACTGGTTTATCGAGCAGTCAGAGAAAGTGACTCAGCACCAGTAGTTATCAAATTCCTCAAAAATCCTTATCCCAGCTTTCATGAACTTTTGTTGTTTCGCAATCAGTATACAATTGCCAAAAATCTCAACTCCCCCCAGATAGTCCAAAACTACAGTCTAGAACCTTGTCAAAATGGTTATGCCTTAGTTATGGAAGACTTTGGGGGGATTTCTCTAAAGGAGTGGCGAACTAGAGAAACCCAACAATCTTTAGAAGAATTTTTAGTAATTGCGATCGCTTTGTGCAACATTTTAGATTTACTCTATCATGAGCGCATTATTCATAAAGATATCAAACCCAGCAATATCTTAATAAATCCCGAAACCAAACAAATTAAATTAATTGACTTTAGTATTGCATCGCTATTACCGCGAGAAACCCAAACCTTAGTTAATCCCAACGTATTAGAAGGAACACTCGCTTATATTTCTCCTGAACAAACAGGGAGAATGAATCGTGGGATTGATTATCGCACAGATTTTTATTCTTTAGGTGTAACTTTCTACGAATTACTCACAGGTGAGTTACCCTTCCCCTCTCATGATGCGATGGAATTAGTACATTGTCATCTCGCAAAAATAGCACCCCTAATCACAGAAATTAATCCCCAAATTCCATCGGTACTTGCCGAAATTGTTAGCAAATTGATGGCGAAAAATGCTGAAGATAGATATCAAAGTGCCTTGGGATTGAAATATGATTTAAGGAATTGTTTAACTCAACTAAGAGAAACCGGGAAGATTGACAGCTTTAAAATTGCCCGGAAAGATGTGTGCGATCGCTTCATCATCCCTGATAAACTCTATGGCAGAGAACCCGAAGTACAAACCCTACTAGAAGCATTCGATAGAGTTAGCCTTGGCGCAACCGAAATGATGCTTGTCGCTGGGTTTTCGGGAATCGGGAAAACAGCCGTTGTGAACGAAGTGCATAAACCCATACTAAGACAACGCGGCTATTTCATCAAAGGTAAATTTGACCAGTTTAATCGCAATATTCCCTTGGGTGCATTTGTGCAAGCTTTCCGAGATTTAATGGGACAATTGTTAACAGAAAGTGACGCTCAAATAGAAAAATGGCAAAATAAAATATTAGCAGCTGTCGGCGACAATGGACAAGTTATTATTGATGTTATTCCTGAACTAGCAGAAATTATTGGTAAGCAACCACCAGCCATCGAATTATCAGGTAATGCAGCCGAAAATCGCTTTAACTTATTATTTCAAAAATTTACGCAAGTATTTACCAGTGCAGAACATCCCTTAGTAATATTTTTAGATGATTTGCAATGGGCAGATTCAGCATCACTAAAATTAATGCAGCTATTAATGGCTGATACAGGTCATCTTTTACTTATCGGTGCATATCGTGATCACGAAGTCCATCTAGGACATCCATTGATATTGACTTTGAGTGAAATCCAAAAAAAACAAGCAACAATTAATACAATTACCTTAGCACCCCTTAATCAAACACAAGTAAATCAATTAGTCGCTGACACTCTCAAATGTAGTGAAAGTTTAGCATGGGATTTATCTTTATTAATTTATCAAAAAACTCAAGGCAATCCCTTTTTTACTATCCAATTTTTCAAATCATTACATCAAGATAAATTTATTGAATTTGATTTTAAATTAGGCTGTTGGCAATTTGATATTGCCCAGGTGACAACTCAAGCACTCACAGATGATGTTGTAGTATTTATGAATTTACAACTACAAAAACTCCCATCATCAACCCAAGAAATATTACGGTTCGCAGCTTGTATTGGTAATCAATTCGATTTAGATACTTTGGCTATTGTTTGTAAGCAATCAGTCATTGATACTGCTGCTGCTTTGTGGAAAGCCTTACAAGAAGGACTGATTCTCCCAACTAATGAAATTTATAAACTTTATCAAGATTCTTCATTACAAAATAGCGACATTCAGCAAGATGACCAAAAACAAATAACCGTTACATACAAATTTTTACACGATCGCGTGCAACAAGCTGCCTATTCCCTCATACCAGAAGACCAAAAACAGATAACTCATTACCAAATCGGACAACTGCTACTGCAACAGATGTCTCCAGATATCAGAGAAGAGAGAATTTTTAAACTTGTCAATCAATTAAATTACGGAACTACGTTAATTACTCAACAAAATCAACGAGATGAATTAGCAGAACTTAATTTAATTGCTTGTCGCAAAGCTAAAAACTCTACCGCCTATCAAGCTGCAGGAGAATATGCCTCAACAGGATTATGTTTATTAGGCGAACAAGCGTGGCAACGGCAATATGATATGAGCTTGGCGTTTCATGAATTAGCATCAGAAATTGCTTCTTTATGCGGCGAATTTGCATTAATGGAGCGGTTGATTGATAGCGTAATTATTCAAGCAAACTCTCTGTTAGAAAAGGTCAATATTTATTGTATTAAAATTCAAGCTTATGTTTTTCAGAATGAACCAGTCAAAGCCCTTGAAATTGGACAAAATCTCCTGCAACAGTTTGGGATAAAGTTTGCCGAATCACCAAGCCCAGTAGATATTCAACAGGCAATTCAAGAAATTAATGAACTAATTGGAGATAGAGAAATTACAGATTTATTTGATTTACCTGTAATGACAAATCGAGAAGTTTTGGCAATTATCCAAATTGCCAATGCTCTCGTCCCACCAGCTTACAACTCCGGTTCTATTTTGTGTCCATTACTGATGGCGTTGTCAGTCAAATTATCAATTCAGTATGGCAATACAATTATTTCTGCATTTGCTTATGCTAACTATGGCTTCATTCTCTGCAATGTTTTACAAGATGTAGATAAAGCAACAGAATTTGCTGAATTATCACTAAAACTGATTACCAAATTTGATGCTAAAGCTATTAAACCAGAAGTACTTTTAGTGTTGGCAGGTTTTATTCTGCATCGCAAATCTCACATTAAAGAAGTCCTCCCTCTGTTGCAAGAAAGTTATGTGATTGGTTTAGAAGTTGGTAGCACAAAGTTTGCCGGATATCATGCGCGAACTTTTTGCAATGCTTCTTTTTGGTGTAATCAACCTCTTGCTACTTTAGAACAGAATGCTCGTGCTTACTACAATGGGTTGATGCAAATCAATCAAGTGGGACTAGCTAATCACTGTCGGCTTTCTTGGCAGTCTGCACTCAATTTGCTTGGTTATGGGGAAGATCCTTGTATTTTGTCTGGGGAAGTTGTACAAGAAACGGAAGTTCTGCCACAGATCATGTCTGATAATGATTTGAGTGAGTTGTATGTGTTTCATTCATATAAACTCATGCTCTGCTTTTTGTTTGGAGAAACTGAACAAGCGCAAAATCATGCTGTTGAGTGCAGAAACCATTTAATTGCTGCTCAGGGACTGGTATATGAGCCGGCATTTTATTTCTATGATTCTTTGATTGCTTTAGCCAGTTTGAATTTGCAATTACAAGATTCATCAGCAGTATGGCAAAGGGTAGAGGAAAATCAAACTCAGCTAAAAAACTGGGCGCACCACGCACCGATGAATCACCAACATAAGTTTGATTTAGTAGCAGCAGAAAAATGTCGCGTGTCGGGACAAAAAATCGCCGCCAGTGACCTCTACGACAAGGCAATATGTGGAGCTAAAATCAACGATTACGTACAAGAAGAAGCCCTGGCTAACGAACTAGCGGCAAAATTCTATCTTGATTGGGGTAAGCAACGCATTGCTCAAGAGTATATGATGGAAGCCTACTATGCTTATGCTCGTTGGGGAGCAAAAGCCAAAGTGACTGACTTAGAAACTCTCTATCCTCAATTACTGGCTCCCATATTACAGCAAACCTATTCTCCTCTGTCCACTGACGAAACCATCTTTACCTTAAAGAGTGTCTCATCCACCAGTTCCCTCACTTCTAACAGCAGTGTCTCCGATACCCTAGATTTAACAGCTATCCTCAAAGCTTCTCAAACTCTTTCTGGTGAAATTGAACTCGAAAAACTTCTCTCATCATTGCTGAGAATCGTCATCGAAAATGCTGGGGCGGATAAATGCGTTTTAATGCTGTTGCGAGATGGAAATTTGCTCATTAAAGGGTCGATTACTCAAGGGATGCAGCCAGTTGTTTTGCAGCGTATTCCTGTTGAAGATAGCCAAGACATTCCCCACAAGCTGATTTACAAAGTCAAGCACAACCAACAGATTGCTATTTTAGTGGATGCGATCGCAGATCCTATCTTAGCCAACGACCCATATATTGTTCATCAGCAGCCTAAAAGTATCTTATGCAGTCCAATTTTACATCAAGGCAAGTTGATAGGTATTCTATATCTAGAAAATAATTTAGTCACAGGAGCATTCACAAGCGATCGCATCGAACTACTCAATCTCATCTGCGCTCAAGCTGCCATTTCTCTCGAAAATGCCCGACTTTATGAATCTGCTCAGGAATATGCCCAAAAGTTAGAGCAAGCCCTCACTGATTTGCAAAATGCCCAATTGCATATAGTCCAAAGTGAAAAAATGTCTGCGTTGGGTAATTTAGTTGCAGGTGTCGCCCATGAAATGAATAATCCATTGGGCTTTATTTCTGCTACGCTTCAACAAACTAAACCCAATTTTGCCGATATCACAGAACATTTACGACTCTATCAACAAAACTTAGAAAATCCTAGTCATGAAATTCAAGACCATGCGGAGGAAATTGACTTAGAGTATCTTTTGGAAGACTTACCCAAAACAATTGATGCAATGGTTATGGCGTGCGATAGATTAAAAAATATCAGCACTAGCTTGCGGACATTTTCTCGCGCTGACAAAGACTACAAAGTACAATTTAATCTTCATGAAGGCATTGACAGCACAATTTTAATCCTCAAGCATCGCCTGAAAGCAAATCAACAACACCCAGCAATTGAAGTAATTACAAACTATAGTGATTTACCTTTAGTCAATTGTTTTCCTGGACAATTGAATCAGGTATTTATGAATATTCTTGCCAATGCTATTGATGCCCTAGAAGAAGCAAATATTGGTAAGAGTTTTGCCGAGATTAAAGCTCATCCTAACTGCATTACAATTACAACATCAATTGTAGATAATATATGGGTAAAAATATCAATTGCCGATAATGGTAAAGGCATGAGTGAAGAGATACAACAAAAGATATTTGAGCATTTATTTACTACCAAGGGAGTCGGTAAAGGTACAGGTTTAGGGTTGGCTATAGCTAAACAAATTGTTGAAGAAAAACACGGCGGTCAGTTGTCTTGTCAATCTCTTCTTGGTGAAGGTACTGAATTTATTATAGAAATCCCCGTTTAAATTTTAGCTCTATGTATCTATCTGGGAATACTAGATTGAGAAATTATCAGATGAGCACAAGATGATGAGCAGCGTTTTTAGTATTCCCGGATATAATCTTGTACAAGAACTTTACAACGGAGCAAGAACGCTAGTTTATCGCGCAATTAGAGAAAATGACTCAACACCAGTAGTTATCAAACTGCTGAAAAATGCCTATCCCAGCTTTAGCGAATTGTTGTTATTTCGCAATCAATATACTATTGGCAAAAATCTTAACTCACCCCTGATTATTCAAACCCATAGCCTAGAAGCCTTACATAATGGCTATATGCTAGTCATGGAAGACTTTGGGGGAATTTCTCTTAAGGATTATTTGGCCAAAAATCAAAATGTTACATCTAGAGAGGAGTTTTTAGTAATAGCGATCGCACTCTGCGACATCCTAGACTTACTCTATCATGAGCGGATTATTCATAAAGATATTAAACCCAGCAATATATTAATTAACCCCCAAACTAAACAAGTTAAATTAATCGACTTTAGTATTGCATCATTATTACCCAGAGAAACCCAAACCCTAGTTAACCCCAATGTTTTAGAAGGAACACTCGCTTATATCTCTCCAGAACAAACCGGGAGAATGAATCGGGGGATTGATTATCGTACAGATTTCTATTCTTTGGGTGTGACTTTCTATGAATTACTCTTAGGTGAGTTACCATTTGCATCAAATGACCCAATGGAATTGGTACATGCTCATATTGCGAAAACAGCACCGTTACTACATGAAATTAACCCAGATATCCCTTCAGTTATCTCAAAAATCGTCAGTAAATTGATGGCAAAAAATGCTGAGGATAGATATCAGAGTGCATTGGGATTAAAATATGATTTAGAAAAATGTCTGACTGAGTTAAGAGAAACTGGTGAAATTCAAAGCTTTGAGATTGGGCAAAAGGATGTGTGCGATCGCTTCATCATTCCTGATAAATTATATGGCAGAGAAACCGAAGTAAAAACCCTCCTAGAAGCATTTGAGAGAGTCAGCCTTGGCGCAACCGAAATGATGCTTGTAGCGGGTTTCTCTGGAATTGGCAAAACCGCCGTTGTTAACGAAGTACATAAACCCATTGTCAGACAACGCGGTTACTTTATTAAAGGTAAATATGACCAGTTTCAAAGGAACATTCCTTTCAGTGCCTTTGTCCAAGCATTCCGCGATTTAATGGGGCAATTATTAACCGAAAGCGATATCCAAATTCAGAAATGGAAACATAAAATATTAGAGGCTGTCGGGGAAAATGGACAAGTAATTATTGAAGTTATTCCCGAATTAGAAAACATTATTGGTCAACAACAACCAGCGATAGAATTATCAGGAACAGCAGCGCAAAATCGCTTTAATTTATTATTTCAAAAATTCACCCAAGTTTTTACAACTCCTAAACATCCCTTAGTCATATTTTTAGACGATTTACAATGGGCTGATTCCGCATCACTCAAATTAATGCAGCTATTAATGGCTGATACAGCTTATCTTTTCATTATTGGTGCATATCGTGATAACGAAGTCACTCCCGGACATCCCTTATTATTAACATTAAGTGAAATTCAAAAGGCTCAAGCCACAATTAACACAATTACTTTAGCACCATTAAGTCAGGTACAAGTGAATAAGTTAGTGGCTGACACACTCAAATGTAGTAAAGATTTGGCATTATCTCTAGCAGAATTAGTATATCATAAAACTCAAGGTAATCCATTTTTTACTGCACAGTTTCTCAAAGCGTTACATCAAGATAAATTAATCACATTTGACTTTGAATTAACTTGTTGGCAATGTGACATTATCCAGATAAAAACGCAAGTAGCAACAGATGATGTGATTGCTTTTATGAGTTTACAACTGCAAAAACTACCACTATCAACTCAACAGATGTTGCAGTTAGCTGCTTGTATTGGCAATTCTTTTGATTTAGGTACTTTAGCTATTGTTGCCGAACAATCTCAAATCGAAACCGCAGCCTGTTTATGGAAAGCACTACAAGAAGGATTGATTTTACCAATTGGTGATGTTTATAAGTTTTATGTCGGTCAAGAAAGCATAGTATCTATTTCTGAAAAGCACGAAATTGTTACTTACAAATTTTTACACGATAGAGTACAACAAGCAGCTTATTCTCGGATTCCTGATGACCAAAAACAACTAAAGCATTTAAAAATTGGGCAACTGCTTTTAAGTGTTATCAATCAAGCAGAAAAAGAAGAGAGAATTTTTGAGATTGTCAATCAGTTGAATAAAGGTGCTGATTTAATTAATTCAAAAAATGAACGGGAAAAACTAGCCAATCTGAATTTAGAAGCTGCACGAAAAGCTAAATCAGCAACTGCTTATATTGCAGCCATTGAATATGCCAATAAAGGGAGAGAACTGCTCACATCAAATTGTTGGCAACAACATTATGAAATCACCTTGGCTCTATATAATTTAGCCGCAGAAGCAACTTGTCTGATTGGTGATTTTAGCCAAATGCAGCAGATAGTTGATGAAGTAGTAAAAAATGCGCGTCAATTACTAGATAAAGTGAAAGTCTATGAAGTAAAAATTTTGGCTGAAGTAGCTCAAAGTCAACAGCCTGAAGCTATTAGAACTGCTCTTAATGTTTTGGAATTATTTGGCATTGTGTTTCCAGAGCATCCTACCGCCACAGATATTTCTCAAAGTTTAAAACAGACTCAAGATTTATTCACAGAAAAAGATTTAGCAGATTTATTGACACTACCAGAGATGACTGATCTGCAAGCTATTGCCAAGATACGAATTTTAGCAACTGTCACAGCAGCAGTTTATCAAGCGGTTCCCGAACTTCTACCGTTAATTGTGTGTAAGCAAGTAAGATTATCAGTTCAGTATGGTAATGCTGCTGTATCAGCACAAGCTTTTGCTTGGTATGGAGTAATTTTATGCAGTAGCGGAGAAATTGATTTGGGCGATCGCATTGGCGAAATCGCAATGGGGCTATTATCACGCTTCCAGAACCGAGAATTTAAAGCCAGTACCATTAATATGGTTTATCCATTTGTCAAACCCTGGAAACATCATATTCAAGATTCACTCGCCCCTTTACTTGATGGATATCACAGTGGTTTGGAGACAGGGACTTTAGAATATGCGGCCTACTGTGCCTACAATTACTGTTCCCTTTCCTATTTTCTGGGGAAAAATTTGTCTGCTTTAGAACCAGAAATTCAGCTTTATAATCAAGCACTGGCTCAACTTAAACAGGAAGTTGCTCATAATTATCTGAGAATTTTTTACCAATCTGTTACCAATTTACTCACTCCAAATAAATGTCCTTGGGAAATTCAAGGCATAATTTATGACGAAAAAATCATGTTGCCCTTGCATCAAAAAGCTAACGATCTTTACGCAATGGGAACACTCTATGTCAATAAATTAATTCTTTGTTACTTGTTTAATGAGGGGGAATCAGCAATTGAAGCCGCAACTCAAGCTAAACAATATTTAAGTGGAGTATCTGGCTGTTTTATGGTTCCATTATTTCACTTCTACGATTCATTGACTTATCTTGGTACATTACCTAACAATCAAGAGGCAGATTTACAACAAGTAATTGACAACCAGGATAAGCTGAAAAAATGGTCTCTCTATGCGCCCACCAACCATTTACACAAGTTTTATTTGGTGGAAGCAGAACGATATCGGGTATTAGGGCAGATGTATGAAGCGATGGATTATTACGATCGCGCTATTTTCGGTGCTAAAGCCAACGAATATATCCAAGAAGAAGCCCTCGCCAACGAATTAGCAGCAAAATCTTACCTTGCTTGGGGGAAAGAGAAAGTTGCCGCAGGCTATATGCAGGAAGCATATTATTGTTATACCCGTTGGGGAGCAAAAACCAAAGTCGCCGACTTAGAAAGACGCTATCCCCAATTACTCGCCCCGATATTACAGCCAACCCGTTCGCCTCTTTCAACTAACGAAACTATCTTTACCTTGGGGACTGTCACATCTACCCGTTCTTCCAGTTCTAGCAGCAGTGTCTCAGATACTCTAGATTTAAAAGCAATTTTCAGAGCATCTCAGACTATCTCCGGTGAAATCGAACTAGAAAAATTACTTTCCTCCTTACTTTCCATCGTGATTGAAACTGCTGGGGCTGATAAATGTGTGTTAATGCTGTTGCAAGACAATCATTTACTAATTCAAGGCGCAATTACCCAAGGAACACAACCGATTGTTTTACAAAGTCTTGCCATTGCAGACAGTCAAGATATTCCCCACAAGCTGATTTACAAAGTCAAAAACAACCAACAAACTGTTGTTTTATTGGATGCAACCGCAGATATCACTTTCGCCAATGACCCTTATATTGTCCGTCAGCAACCGTATAGTATTTTGTGTAACCCAATTTTGCATCAAGGTAAATTACTGGGGATTTTATATCTAGAAAATAATTTAGCTAAGGGGGCGTTTACGAGCGAACGCGTCGAACTACTTAACCTCATCTGCGCTCAAGCTGCAATTTCTCTAGAAAATGCTCGACTTTATCAACTTTCTCAGGAATATGCCCAACAATTAAAGCGATCGCTTGATGAGTTAAAAACTGCTCAATCCCGCTTTCATAATCTAGTAGATAACGTTCCTGGCGTAGTGTATCAATTCCTCATGGCGACTGATGGTTCGGTGTCAATGCCTTATATGAGTAATGACTGTTATGACCTCTATGAAATCACCGCCGAACAAGCGATCGCCAATGTGCAGATCCTCCTAGATATGGGCCATCCAGAAGATTTAGAATCTTATTATCAGTCTGTTGCAGATTCAATTAACACCCTAAATCCCTGGCTGTGGGAAGGGCGAATTGTTACACCCTCGGGAATTATTAAGTGGATTCACGGTGAAGCACGCATCGAAAAACTTATTGATGGCACATTAGTGTGGGATGGACTGTTGTTGGATATTAGCGAGCGTAAACAAGCTGAACTAGCTTTACAACAAGCCCAATTACAAATTATCCAAAGTGAAAAAATGTCCGCCTTGGGTAACTTAGTCGCTGGTGTCGCCCACGAAATGAATAATCCTTTGGGCTTTATTGCGGCAACTCTCAAACAAGCTAAACCCACCTTTACCGATATTATCGAACATTTGAAAATCTATCAAGAAACCTTCAGCGATAAAACTGAAGAAATCCTCGACCATGAATCAGAAATTGATTTGGAATATACCATAGAAGACCTGCCGAAAATGCTCGATTCTATGGCGATAGCTTGCGATAGATTAAAAAATATTAGTACTTCCCTCCGCACTTTCTCCCGTGCTGACCGAGATTACAAAGTCCCATTTAATCTTCACGAAGGCATTGATAGCACAATTTTAATTCTCAAACATCGTCTCAAAGCTAACGAACAACGTCCGGCAATTGAAGTAATCACTAACTACGGTGATTTACCCCAAATTGAATGTTTCCCTGGGCAATTAAATCAGGTATTTATGAATATTTTGGCGAATGCCATTGACGCATTAGATGAAGCAAATATCGGACGGAGTTTTGCAGAAATTCAAGCTCATCCTAACTCGATTATAATTACCACATCAATAGCCGCTCAATTCGTGAACATCTCCATTGCTGATAATGGTAAAGGGATGAGTGCAGAGGTAACACACAAAATCTTTAACCATTTATTTACTACTAAAGCTGTCGGTAAAGGTACAGGTTTAGGGTTGGCTATAGCAAAGCAAATTGTCGCAGAAAAACACGGTGGTCAAATCACAGTCAATTCTGTTTTGGGTGAAGGGACAGAATTTATCATTCAACTGCCAGTGTAAAATTTTATGCCATTATAGAACCCATTTGGGATTTATCCATTTGCCAGTCGAGCATGAGTCTGATGAAGCAAAGATTAAGCTTCGCGTTGGTATGGAAGAGGGTTCTCTCAAAATTTTTGACCCAACTTTTATAGCGTTCCATCCAAGCATTTGACCGCTCAATCACCCATCGGGTAGCTACAGGTACAAATCCAGTTTTCCCAAAGGCTGCAATTTCCGCTTTGGTTGGCTTGGTGCGAGTTGAAACCTAATCTTGGTCATGATTTGGGGGTAGAGCTTTTGTAGTTCGAGTGTGAGTTTGTCTCGGTGATAACCGTGATCAAGCAGGATAGTAATCTTCGGGATATTCACGGGTTTGGCTCGCAAGTAATCCAGATTATTGCTCAGTAGTTCAATTAAGCCTTGGTCATCGCTGGCATCCGCTTTAGTACAATTATATTATTACTAAATACGTATAAATATGTATAATAATAGATACAACCTTTTGTATTACATTGAGTTAGTTAAATGAGTTCGATTATTGGAACCCCTTTAAATGACTTTCTATCGGGTACTAGCTTTGCCGATCACATATCGGGGCTGGGGGGGAATGACACCCTCATTGGTGGGTTAGGAAACGACTCACTTGATGGTGGGTCAGGAAATGACAGTCTATTGGGTGGAGATGGAAACGACACCCTCAATGGTGGCAGTGGTGCTGATACCCTCAATGGTGGGGATGGCAGCGATACCTACTTTGTCGATAACCTCTTGGATGTGGTCACGGAAAACTTTAACGATGCTTTAGGTGGTGTCGATACAGTTAATTCCAGCGTCAACTTCACTTTGGGATTTGGTCTAGAAAACCTGAATCTGACAGGTGTTGGCAATATTAATGGTACTGGTAATGCCAATAACAACGTCATCAATGGTAACAGTGGCAATAATGTCCTCAATGGTGGCAGTGGTGCTGATACCCTCAATGGTGGCAGTGGTGCTGATACCCTCAATGGTGGCAGTGGTGCTGATATCCTCAATGGTGGGGATGGTAGTGATACCTACTTTGTCGATAACCTCTTGGATGTGGTCACGGAAAACTTTAACGATGCTTTAGGTGGTGTCGATACAGTTAATTCCAGCGTCAACTTCACTTTGGGATT
>NZ_JACJRU010000039.1 GCF_014697425.1 Nostoc sp. FACHB-110 | reverse complement strand
TTAACGCCTGTGGACAAGCAGTAGCCGACTACCTTGATTGAAGCAGGAAGAAAACACTAAACTAATCAACTTTCTTTGAGTAAGTTTAGGTAAGTTTTTCGGAGCAGTATAACAATCAAACTAATCAACAGTCCACCGAAGCTAAGAAAAATGATGATGACGATGACGACAAAGACGACGACAAAGACAATGATCAAGATGATGACAATAACTAATCACAGCGTAAGTAGATAGCAGTTATTAGTTATCGTTAAGACTAATACAGGAAACGGAAAAATTTTAGATGTTGAATTTTGGCTTGAACAGCCTAACATTCAACGTCTAAAAAATCAGCTTAAACTCTCCCAACACATTTTGAAATTCGCGCAGGCGGGTTTTGTGTGTGTGCAAGATGAACCGCGACTTTAGTCGTATAGTGCAGAATGTGAATAAAGCAAGTGATAGCTTAGACTTTCACCCATAATTCCCAGTATTCCAGTTTTAATTTATGCTGACCCACAATATTTCTAGTACCCTTGCCGATACTCTACGCAACAGGCGGCAAAAACTAGCTCAACTCATTGATTTTCCTGTAATTCTTTGGTCTGGCGCTAGCAGTCCTCGGAACTTTCCAGCAAATGCCTATCCATTCCGCGCCAGCAGTCATTTTCTATATTTTGCCGGATTACCGCTACCTAATGCCGCTATTCGTCTCGAGGGCGGGAAGTTAGAGTTATTTATGGATGATCCTGCACCTGGCAGTGCCTTGTGGCATGGAGAAATGCCCACACGCAGCGACATTGCCGAGAAGATAGGCGCAGATGTGGCAAGAACTATGTCTGAATTGAAACATCGAGGTAGCGGTGCGGCATCAATTCCGGTGCAGAATTATCAGACTAGTCTTGTACAGTCTCAAGTCTTGCGAAGGCAAATATCCTCACCTGATGACCTAGAAGGGTTAGACCGAGAATTAGCCAAGGCAATTGTAACTTTACGCCTGAGTCACGATGCCGAAGCCTTAACTGAGTTACGCCAAGCTGCGGCGGTGAGTGTTGCCGCCCACAAAGCGGGGATGGCAGCCACACCCAAAGCTAAATTAGAGGCAGAAGTCCGGGCGGCGATGGAAGGGGTCATTATTAGCCATAATCTGACCACTTCTTATAACAGTATTGTTACCGTTCACGGCGAAGTTCTACATAATGAGGTGTATCATCACGCACTCCAGCCAGGAGATTTATTACTTGCCGATGTCGGTGCAGAAACTCCAATGGGTTGGGCGGCTGATATAACGCGGACTTGGCCTGTTTCTGGGAAGTTTAGCGCGACGCAGCGAGATATTTATGATGTAGTATTAGCGGCTCATGATGCTTGCATTGCCAAGATTCACCCAGGGGTAGAGTATAGGGATATTCATTTATTAGCGGCAACGGTAATTGCCGAGGGATTAGTAGATTTAGGAATTTTGCAAGGAAATCCGCAAGATTTAGTAGAAATGGATGCCCACGCGCTGTTTTTCCCCCACGGAATTGGGCATTTGTTGGGTTTAGATGTCCATGATATGGAAGATTTAGGAGATTTAGCGGGGTATGAAGACGGTAGGAATAGAAGTAGCCGAAGAGGTTTAGTTTACCTCCGCTTAAATCGTCCCCTACGCGCAGGAATGTTAGTCACCATTGAGCCGGGATTTTACCAAGTTCCAGCAATTTTAAATGATGCTCAAAATCGTTCTCAATATCGAGATGTGGTTAATTGGGAGCGTTTATCACAATTTGCTGATGTCCGTGGCATCCGCATTGAAGATGATGTTTTAGTGACAGCAGCTGGTGGTGATATTTTAACATCTGCATTACCCAATGATGCTGATACTGTAGAAAATATTGTTCAAGGTTGATTTGTCGGTAATTGAAAATTTTCATACCTATGCTATAAGCTTGTCACAGATGTGTAACAAACGCTGTCTACCTTAGAAATACATTTAAATAAAATTTGAGACAGCAATGCAAGACCAAATACCAAGCAATAATCACCCATTAAATAGCAATTCTCATACCAAATACAGCAATCAATCTCCTTGGAAAAAAGCAGCGGCTTCTCTATCATTAGTACTGCTGGGTTCTGGTATGACATTAGCTGGAGGTTACTTAGCTAACAACCAGCCCCAAGTATCACAAACTGCGTCAAGTTTAGCGTTAAGTCGCGTTAACGCCGCACCACCACTACCAGCAACTACAGATCCTAATTTTGTGACCAAAGTGGTGCAAAGAGTCGGGCCTGCTGTAGTACGTATTGATTCTTCCCGGACTGTGAAAACCGAAATCCCAGAACAGTTCAATGACCCGTTTTTCCGGCGCTTTTTTGGTGATGATATCCCACAAGCTCAAGAAAAAGTTGAACGGGGTACAGGTTCCGGGTTTATTCTCAGTGGCGATGGTCGAATTTTGACCAATGCCCACGTTGTTGATGGGGCAGATACGGTAACAGTTACCCTCAAAGATGGGCGTAGCTACAAAGGTAAGGTATTAGGCAAAGATGAATTAACCGATGTGGCGGTTGTCAAAATTCAAGCCGACAATTTACCAACAGTCACTATAGGTAACTCAGAACAATTGCAACCCGGAGAATGGGCGATCGCGATCGGCAACCCCTTAGGATTAGATAATACTGTGACAACAGGCATTATTAGTGCCACCGGACGCAGCAGTAATCAAATTGGTGCTGCTGATAAGCGTGTAGATTATATTCAAACTGATGCAGCAATTAACCCCGGTAACTCTGGCGGCCCTTTACTAAATTACCGTGGTGAAGTAATTGCTATGAATACAGCTATTATTCAAGGAGCGCAAGGCTTAGGTTTTGCTATTCCGATCAATACAGCACAACGTATTGCCAATCAATTAATCACTACAGGTAAAGTCCAACATCCTTATCTGGGAATTCAGATGGTAGGATTAACACCACAACTCAAAGAAAATATTAATTCTGACCCCAACAGTGGTTTAAATGTGGATGAAGATAAAGGGGTATTAGTTGTGAAAGTTATGCCTAACTCTCCCGCCGCAAAAGCCGGAATTAGAGCAGGTGATGTGATTGAAAAGCTCAACGGTAATGCTGTTACAGATGCCAGTGCTGTGCAAAGGGCAGTAGATAGCAGCCAAGTAGGCGGTGATGTCAGTTTAGAGTTACGTCGTCAAGGACAAACACTAACTTTAGCTGTACGTCCTGGTGCTTTCCCATCTCAGGCGCAAGACAATTAGGGTGTAGGGTTCAGGGGTGTAGGGGTGTTAGATATAGCACTTTTCCCCTGCCCGCCTGCGACCTATTTGGAGCAAACTTAAAGTGAAAGGGTATAACTCAATACGCTTGGGTTAAGACTAAAAACCAATTCTGGCGTAGGTTGGGGAGCCAGTGCGTTGGGCGGGTTCCCCGACATGAAGCAACTGGCGTTTGAGGAACGAAACCCAACATCCGAGCATACTGTGTTGGGTTACGCTATCGCTACACCCAACCTACTTTTCTGCTTAACTTTCTCCCTGCTCCCTGCTCCCTGCCCCCTGCGGCCTGAATGATAAGTCTTTAACAGGACACGATATAACTTGGTATCAGATTAACCAACCACAGGTAATCCCGCTAGCGCCATTGCCACTTCTGCTGCACTATATTCGGTATCAACTAGCTTTCCAGCTTGGTAATCAATGTAAGCTTGCATATCAAAGTGGCCATGACCGCAAAGATTAAATAGTATAGTCTTGCTGACACCTGTTTCCTGACAACGCAAAGCTTCATCAATAGCAGCTTTGACGGCATGGTTCGCTTCTGGTGCTGGTAAAATGCCTTCGGCTCGGGCAAAAGTTAATCCCGCCGCAAAGCAACCTAGTTGATATTCAGCACGGGTTTCTACTAATCCTAAATTGACAATATGACTAACTAAAGGAGCCATACCGTGGTAGCGCAAACCACCAGCGTGAATACCTTCTGGCACAAAGCTACTACCTAACGTGTGCATTTTGGTGAGGGGAGTTAGCTGTGCCGTATCACCAAAATCATAAGCATATTTGCCCCGCGTTAAGGAAGGACAAGCTGCTGGTTCCACAGCAATGACTCGTATATCTCTTTCTCCCCGCAATTTTGCACCGATAAAGGGAAAGGCAATACCCGCAAAGTTACTACCGCCGCCTGTACAGCCAATGACAATATCCGGGTAATCTCCCGCTAGTTCTAATTGTTTTAATGCTTCTTGCCCAATCACAGTTTGATGCAGTAATACATGATTGAGAACACTGCCTAAAGCATATTTAGTTTGTTCATCCCCAGCTGCTACTTCCACCGCTTCACTAATGGCAATGCCTAAACTGCCTGTGCTGTTGGGATATTCTGCTAAAATTTTGCGTCCGGCTTGGGTTTGGTTGCTAGGACTAGCGACAACTCTCGCGCCGTAACTCTCCATGAAAGCGCGGCGATAAGGTTTTTGCTGATAGCTGACATTCACCATGTAAACCAATACTTCTAAACCAAATAGCGCACCAGCAAAGGCTAAAGATGAACCCCATTGTCCGGCTCCGGTTTCGGTTGTGAGTTTTTTGACTCCAGCTTGTTTGTTATAGTACGCTTGGGCAACGGCAGTATTTGGTTTATGACTACCAGCAGGACTCACGCCTTCATACTTGTAATAAATTTTGGCTGGTGTATCTAAAGCTTGTTCTAAACGACGGGCGCGATAAAGCGGTGTCGGTCTCCATTGGCAATATATAGAGCGTACTGCGTCGGGAATCTCAATCCACCTTTGTTGAGTAACTTCTTGTTCAATTAAAGCTAAGGGGAACAGAGGTAATAAATCATCTGGTGTAATTGGTTGACCCGTACCTGGATGTAAAACTGGTGGTAATGGTTGTGGGATGTCAGCTTGAATGTTGTACCAAGCTGTGGGCATTTGGTCTTCGCTGAGAATGTATTTAATTGTTTCCATAGCAAGAGTTAAGGCAGGTAAATTAACATACTTCTTATTGTCTAAGAAAGCTGCGATCGCAGTATCCTACCAAAAGACAATAGGCCAGATAAAATATTTCACCTTGTATCAAAAACTATAAATTTGGCACTATGCACAGTAGTTTAGATTTTCATCGACACTATTTTCCGCTATGCGCCTGACCTCACTCGATGTTTTTCGTGGTATCACTATTGCTGGGATGATTCTTGTCAATATGGCAGGAGTCGCTGATGATGTATATCCTCCTTTAGCTCATGCTGACTGGCATGGTTGCACACCAACTGATTTAGTATTTCCTTTCTTTTTATTTATTGTTGGTGTGGCGATGACATTTTCTTTGTCAAAATACACCGCAGATAACAAACCAACCTCGGCTGTTTATGGGCGCATATTCCGCCGTGCGGCTATTTTATTTGTTTTAGGTTTATTATTAAACGGCTTTTGGAATAAAGGTGTCTGGACTTTTGATTTCAGCAGCATCCGGATTATGGGAGTGTTGCAACGCATCAGCTTAAGTTACCTGCTAGCTTCCTTGGTAGTTCTCAACCTGCCACGTAAAGGACAATGGATATTAGCCGCAGTCTTACTCATCGGTTACTGGCTAACTATGATGTATGTTCCAGTTCCTGAATATGGTGCAGGTGTGCTGACACGCGATGGTAACTTTGGTGCATACATCGACCGTCTAATTATTCCCAAAGCTCATCTATATGCAGGTGATGGTTTCAAAAACATGGGAGACCCAGAAGGACTTTTGAGTACAATTCCGGCGGTGGTTAGCGTCCTCACTGGGTACTTCACAGGGGAATGGATACGCAAACAGCCCGTACAAACACGCACTAGTGTAGGGTTAGCTTTATTTGGTATTGGTTGCTTGATAATTGGTTGGGCTTGGGGTTGGGTATTTCCTATTAACAAAAAACTATGGACAAGTTCTTATGTTGTTTTTACCAGTGGTTGGGCTTTATTATTATTAGCTCTTTGTTATGAACTTATCGAAGTACGATTAATTAAACGCTGGAGTAAACCTTTGGAAATTATGGGCTTAAATGCGATCGCTATTTTTGTCGCATCTGTGTTACTAATTAAAATCTTAGTGAAAACCACCATAGGCACAGGCGAAAACGCCCCCAGCACCTACAACTGGATATATCAAAACATCTTCGCATCCTGGGCAGGTACTTTTAATGGTTCACTACTATTTGCCCTTGTTACTGTCTTATTATGGTGGGCTGTAGCAGTCTTCATGTATAGACAACGCTGGTTTGTCAAAGTCTAATTCCTCATAAGCTCTAAATTCATCCCGCATTTATGCAACGCCCATTTTTCTAGCCCCTAACCTCTAACCTCATCCATGTCAAAAATGCTGTCAATGTACTTCATAGGGATGAAAAAAGCTGTATTTATTTCATCACATTTGTATTATTAGCAAGATAATCTCGCATCCACTCTCTTCCCATGTTTAGAAGTTCAGTGATGTCAAAATTCCAAAGAATCACATTCCCAATATGATCGTTTACAGCTAAAGTTTTACCATCAGGACTAAAACTAATATATGCAAATTTATTTTTGCCACCTTTTAGAGTGTGAATTTCTCTACCTGTCACACTCCAGATTTTAATGATACCTTGTATATCAGCAGAAGCGAGGAATTCATTATTGGGACTAAACGAAAGACTACGAATAGGTGCTTTATGTCCACTAAGATTGATTGGGATATCTTCTGCGATTCTCCAAATTTTCACACTTTGATCAAATCCTCCGGTAGCAATCATTTTACCATCAGGACTAAAACCAACAACGTATATATCTGCCGTATGCCCAGGCAATTTTTTGATTAATTTTTTGTCTACAGTATTCCACAAATTCAGAAATTTATCTTGTCCAACTGAAGCCAAGATGTGATCACAAGGACTAAAAGCAATCCCATAAATCATCCAAGGATACTGAAAAGTCTTGACGTAATCGCCTTGTATTGTCCAAACTTGGATATGGTTATTTTTATCAAAAAAAGCAAAGCTGTTTTTGTCTGCACAAAAACTAATATTAGCAACAGACGAATTAGGAGTTTTAATTACCTGCTTGATTTCTCCATCCACTGACCAAATTCTCACACTATCGCTGCTAACAGAAATTAAATTTTTTCCAGTAAAATCAAAAGATAAATGAGATAATGCGGTTGTATGACCTTTGAGTTTGATACATAACTGATGTGTTTGATAATTCCAAATATTGATAGTGCAATCTTTACTAGCAGTGGCAACTAATTGATTATCAGGGGCAAAAGCAATACAGGTAACGACTTGAGTATGGCCAGCCAGAGATTTAGGTTGAATACCTTGTAAATTCCAGAGTTTAGAGCTAGCGTCTTTACTAGCACTTGCCAGTTTTGTACCATCAGCACTAAAAGCTACACTGGTGACAACATCTCGATGAGCATTAAATGTTTTTAACAAATTGCCATCAAGATCCCAAATTTTGATAGTTTTATCTGAACTAGCAGAAGCAAGTTTAGTAGCATCGGGACTAAAACACACTTGCCAAACGCGATCGCTATGACCTTCCAATATTTTTAAGCACTCTCCTGTATAATTCCAAAGCTTGACAGTCTTATCACGACTGGCCGTAGCAATCATTTGCCCATAAGGAGAAAAACATACATCTTCAATAAAACTGCGATGGGCATCAATTTCTTTTAATAAAGCACCATTGATACTCCAAAAGCTCAGTTTACAGTCTGCACCACCAGAAATAATTTGATTGCCATCTGGGCTAAAAGCAATACAGTTAATCCAGCGTTGATGTGAACTTTTTAATACATTTAATAAACAGCCATCAATAACACGCCAAATCCGAATAGTTCCATCTTCACTACAAGTAGCAATTAAATCGTTATTTGGACTAAAACAAACATCTAAAACAGCACCTTTATGCCCGGAAAGCATGACAAATGGTTGCTCAAAAAAGATATTTTTCTGTGTTTTATCTCGATGCCAAATGCGAACTATCGAGTCCCGAGAAGCAGTAGCAACAAATTTGCCATCAGAACTAAAACTAACACTGCGAATAATTGTTTTAGATACAAATAAATTTTGCAATAATTTACCTTCTATACTCCAGATATAGACAATTCCATCATTGCCAGCAAAAATAATATAATCATTAGTAGGACTAAAAACAATAGTATTTAACTCACTATAATTACCTTCTAAACGGTTTTGTTCATGAATAGCATAAATAGCTTGTTGTAATGCAGTAATTAAATGTAACCGAGAATCAGAACGAATTTGGGTTAATTGCTCTAAATCTTGCAACTGTTGACCAGCAGCTAAAGCATCAAGCAAAGCTTCAAAAATTTGATGAGAAATAAAAAATGCTTTAGAGGATGCACTTTTGAGAACGATTTCCGTTTCTATCAAACTTTGTTCAATCTTGAGTTCAGCCAGTTTCTTAGCCGTTAATAAAATTTTATTAGCTTTTTTTTGGGCATAGAGAGCCACTTGAGCCTCTTGATTTTCTAATTTTTGACTAGCAGCCAAAAACTGATAATCTAGTTCACTCAAACTTTTACCTTCAGCCCAACTTTGAGCATCATATAATGCTTGTCCTCGTAACAAACGTGACTCATCTTGAAACTTCGATATGACCCACATATTTAACGTATCCGCATAAGGACGTAGTTTTCCTAATGCTTCGGCTAACCATTCTTGATTAAAAACTTCAGCATAGATGCGGTTATAAACTGTTAAGTTCTTAGAGGATGTTTCTCGAATTAATCCTGTTAATAACAAATCCATCCGATCAAATTTGTCATTATTGGCAATTTCTCCTTGTTCTAAAACTTTCTGATATAGGCCTAGCAAGCGTCCTGTCTTTTGTTCTTGACTATAAAACAATCTATCTCGAATTGTTTTCAAATGTTCTGGACTATCTTGAGCTTCCCAATTATCAATTATTTTCGTTGTGACTAAATTCTCCAGCCATTTAACTTCTTGCCCATCAAGAACTGCTGCTTCAGAATGTAGGATTAATTTACACAGTTTTTGTGTTAAAAATGGTTGCCCTCCAGTCCAGTTAAGGATTGCTTGAATTAAAGATTGCGGATTATTAGTTTTAATTGCCAAGCCTTGCATTAATGGTTGGCATTCATGCAGTTGAAATCCCTTTAATTTAATGAGACGACCAATATTAAACGGTGTAGTTTGTTTATTGCTAATTAAATCTGATGGAGTTGCTACTCCTAAAAGTACAAAGGTTAATCGCCGATAATCTTTCCGTTCTGCTCGGCGGTTAAAACATTCTCGAATCAGCGCAAAAAACTCATCCATCTTAAATGGTAAACTCAAAATACTATCAATTTCATCAATAAAGATGACAATATTTTGAGTAATTGATGCGAGTAAAACTTCTTCTAAAAAAGTAGCAAATCTTTGGACGTAAGATAATAGACTATTTTCTGCCCACCAACTATTTAAATTGAAATTACGTCGCAGTCCTAGTGGTTGAGCAATATTTTTAATCATACCTGCGTACCATTGCTCTGATGTAATCTCGCAAGTGCCAATTCTTGTAATATCAACAGCTACACAAACTATGCCATCTGCCTGTAATCTTTGCATTGTCTGAACACGTAAACTAGACTTACCCATTTGTCTAGAGTTGAGTACATAACAAAACTCTCCAGCTTTTAATGCTTGGTAAAGTTCTTCATCAGCTTGTCGTCGCACATAAGTTAGCGCATCAATAGGAAGACTACCACCAACTTGATAATCAAAAGGAGAATTAATTACAGACACGTTAAATTACTCCTAATCTCTCTTGAAAATATCGGCGATAAAGATTGCACAGAGGACTGACGGCATTACCTTCATAGCGTACTAACCCCATACTGGCAAGTTTAAAAGCATCTGCTGTTTTGATAGAAAGTGGTTGATTAACAGCTAATACTTGCTTGAAAACAGAAATAAGCGTCGGATTTTCTTCTAAGTTATAGAGATGGCGACGTAAATGTTCTCCAAATAACCAGCCTTCAGTTGGAGCAATTTCTGTGAGTGATGCTAGCGGTACTCCATTTTTGATAATTTGATACAATGCCATTCGCAATAAGTAAGGATGTCCATTGACCAACTCCATCAATTGATCTATTTTTGACTCTGACCAGTTCATCCCATGCTTTTGAATTAATTCCATAACCTGTGTGCGTGTAAAAGGAAATAATTCAATAGGAACCCCGACATTAAAAGGTGACTGGTTAATATTCAGGGGGATATAAACTTCTTTGGAATGGATAATTACCATTCGCAGATTTTGCCAAACAGGATTTATTTTGGCTTCTTCATGCCAAGCGCGTAATAGTCCAAAAAAGTCATTAGCAATTTCTGGGTGCTTAAATAATTCATCAACTTCATCTAAGCACAATAACAAAGGACAATTAAGATTTTCTAGTAAAAATAACTCGAAGTAATCTGTACATTTATCATTACTACTCATCGGCCCTTGCCAATAGTCTTTTAATTGGTCTGGCAAATTTAATTTGCGAGTTATTCGAGCACAAAACCAATACAAAAATTGTTCAAGACTGGCAATAACTTGCCCACCCGCAGATTGTAAGTTTAATGATACGGCACGATAATTGTGATTGATTGCATGATGAAGAATTCTGAGCATTAAGGAAGATTTGCCCATTTGACGAGGTGCTTTAATCCGAATAAGTGCGCCTGGTTTGAGAATTGTCTCGTAACAACGAGTTTCATTAGGAGGACGTTCAATATATAAGCGTGAGTCTAAAGGGACTTGTCCTTCTGGGTCATCGATATCTAATAAATTTATCTCTGGCTGGGAATCGTCACTAACAGAGGAATTAATATTGTTATGTAAAGGAATTTCGCTTGGATGAATCACAGTTGAGACTGAATTAGAAGTGGTTAATTTGTGATTTCTAACTTCAGATTCAACATATGCCGAAGAGGAATAAATTAAACTATTTGTAGTTTGTTTACCAGTTATTAAGACAGGTGTTAGTTGCTCAGAAATTCCTGCCATTTGAATGCTCACACATCCTGATTTATAAGCATATTCAATCGAACGACCTGCACCTAAAGCATCATAAAAACCGATCGCAAATTCCAATGCTGCTTGGTCGCCAACAGCTTGATTCATCCCAATCACATACTTGATATATTGGGCGATTGCATTTGCTTGTACCTCTGAATAACAGGCGTTTAAGACTACGCACTCTACTTGGTCGGCACACAATTCAAACATTCCAGCGAGCGCTTCTGTACTGACAAGTTGAGCTTGGCCTGTAACATCTTCTAAAACTAATCCTTCTTCACCTGAACCATGACCAGAAAAATGAACAATTTGTGGTTCATTGTCTTGTAATGCCTTACGCATATCTCTAGGACGAACGGCCCATTGTTGCTTTAGTTCAAATTGCTCTCGATGTTTAGAGCTTTTTAAAGCGTTATCTATTTCTCGAATTTCTTCATCTAGACGTAGTTTTGTTGAGTTTCTGGGGTTAGAAGCTAAAATCAGAATTTTTTTTACTTGCGTATTCATACGTAAAGCTTTTGCTTAACTGTTGAAGTTGTTACCCATACTAATTCAAGAAATTTGAATTTTACAAAAAGGATTCTTCAACCTGAAACAATTAACACAAAAGCTTGATTTAAAAACCAACTGTTGTGCGCTTTTACGAAAAATCTCTCTCTATATGGGAAGAGAAATGATAAATTCTGTTCCTGCACCCAGAACAGAATTGACAGTGATTTTACCACCGTGTTTTTCTGCGACAATTTGCTTTGCTATAGCTAATCCTAAACCTGTACCTTTACCGACAGCTTTAGTAGTAAATAAATGGTCAAATATCTTTTGTTGTATCTCTGCACTCATCCCCTTACCGTTATCAGCAATGGAGATGTTCACGGATTGAGCGGCTATTGATGTGGTAATTGTAATTTGGTTAGGATGAGCTTGAATTGATTCAAAACTCTTGCCATGATTCGATTCATCTAATGCGTCAATGGCATTCGCCAAAATATTCATAAATACCTGATTTAATTGCCCAGGGAAACATTCAATTTGGGGTAAATCCCCGTAGTTAGTGATTACTGCAATTGCCGGACGTTGTTCGTTGGCTTTGAGACGATGTTTGAGAATTAAAATTGTGCTATCAATGCCTTCGTGAAGATTAAATGGGACTTTGTAATCTCGGTCAGCACGGGAGAAAGTGCGGAGGGAAGTGCTGATATTTTTTAATCTATCGCAAGCCATGACCATTGCATTCATCATCTTTGGCAAGTCTTCTAAGCTATAATCTAAGTCAATTTCTGACTCGTGGTCTTGAATTTTATCACTCTTGTCTGGAAAAGTTTCTTGATACAATTTGATGTGTTCACTCAATTCGACGATTGTTGGTTTAGCTTGTTTGAGAGTTGCCGCAATAAATCCTAAAGGATTATTCATTTCGTGAGCGACACCAGCAACTAAGTTACCCAAAGCGGACATCTTTTCACTTTGAACTATCTGCAATTGTGCATTTTGCAAATCAGTGAATGCTTGCTCTAACTTTTGGGCATATTCTTGAGCAGATTCATAAAGTCGAGCATTTTCTAGAGAGATGGCAGCTTGAGCGCAGATGAGGTAGAGTATTTCGATGCGATCGCTCGTAAAAGCTCCCTTTGTTAATTTATTTTCTAGATATAAAATCCCCAATAATTTGCCTTGATGCAAAATCGGGCTGCATAAAATACTTTTCGGCTGTTGATGGATAATGTATGGGTCGTTGGCTAAGGTAGTATCTGCGGTTGCATCTAATAAGACAACAGTTTGTTGACTGTTCTTGACTTTGTAAATCAGCTTATGGGGAATATCCTGACTGTCTTCAACCTGAAGGTTCTGCAATACTACTGGGTTTGTTCCCTGGGTAATTGAGCCTTTAATTATCAGACGATCATCTCGCAACAACATTAACACGCATTTATCAGCCCCAGCATTTTCAATGATGATGGAAAGTAACGAGAAAAGTAGTTTGTCTAGTTCGATTGCACCGGAGATAGCCTGAGATGCTTTGAGAATTGCTTTTAAATCTAGAGTATCTGAGACACTGCTGCTAGAACTTGAAGAACTGGTAGATGTGACAGTTCCCAAGCTGATGATAGTTTCATTAGTAGAAACAACCGAACGGCTTTGCTTTAATATTGGCGCAAGTAATTGGGGATAGCGTTTTTCTAAGTCTGCAACTTTGGCTTTTGCTCCCCAATGGGCATAACAGTAATATGCTTCTTGCATATAAAGAGCGGCAAATTTCTCTTTCCCCCAACTCCAGTAAAATTTGGCGGCTAATTCGTTGGCGAGGGCTTCTTCTTGAAGATAGCCATTTTCTTTAGCACCAGCGATCGCCTTGTCGTATAATTCAATTGCATCAAGAAAGCAGCCTAAAACGCGCTGTTGCTCTGCTTGCACCAGATAGAACTTATGGGCGTAGTTCATGGGTGCATACTGCATCCAAACTCGGTACTTATCTTGATTAGCAGCGACTTTTTCCAGTAAAGCCGCTTGCTCAGACTGATTAGCTTGTTGGAAGTACGCCAGTCTAGCCAAGGAATCATACAAATAAAGGATAGGGATCATATACATCCCTACAACACCAACGATGTATTGCTCAGTTAGCACACTCCATTTAATGGCGGTGGAATAATCACCAAACAGATAGGACAGTATCAGTTTATTGAGATAAATGGCGTTGAGTAGTGTATTATCATCTTGAACTAATGTGTAGTCATCTTGTTCTAGAGAAATCGTAGCGGGATTGTCCGTGGGGTCAATTTTGCCGCCGAAACTCTTTGTCTGCCAAGTTTTGCCTTGCAGTTTCAAAATAGATTCATAGAATACTATGTGCCAGTTGAGGGATTTTATCTGCTTGAGGGTTTTTTCGATAATTGGATAATAGGTTGCCATCATTTGTTCCATCTCCCCAAGTTCTGTTCCTGCAAAATAGGAGTGGTAACAATGCAGAGTGGCATTATAACTAGCAAATTCTAAATCGCCAGTTTCCAGTCCACTTTGATAACCTTCCAGGAGGGGATTAATCGTGTCTCGCAAGTGTGAGTGCCACGCTTTGATGTGACCATAAAATGCTTGAAATACCCGACCTTTTAATGCTTTGGCATCCAGTTTTTCTAGCAAATCGATACTAAGTTGACCAAAATCAAAGCCTAAATCAAAATCATTAAAGGCACAGAAGGCCATAAATCCACAGAGGCTATAAGCAACGGTAGTAAATTCGGTATTGCCATGTTTAATAGCTAGTTCTACCTGTTTGAATGTTGCTAGGCTGAGGAGATTGGTGTTGGTACAAAAGATAGCCGGAATTGTACTAGTAATAATTCGTGCCGCCGCCGAGTGACTATTTGAATTTTGATTAATCGGTAAATCGAGTAATCCAGCAACGGTGAGATTATTGGCTGTCAGAAACGATTTCATCGTTTCATAGCCTTGCTGTACATCTACTAAAGTTGGGTTTTTGGGAAACTCCACACCCAGGAGCTTGAGAAAATCCAAGGCAATATTCACAGATTCTTTCAGCTTGTGCTGTGAGATGAGTGCCTGAATTTTCAGTTCACTCACTTTCACGGTGTCAAGTACCGTTTTGGCGTGGTCTAAAACTATTTGTACATAGGTTTCTGTTTCTCTGAATTCACAATTGAGAAGATAAGCTGATGCCAACTCCTGGTAAAGTGCCAAGGCTAGATCGTATTGTTCTGTCCAACAGTTTGGCAAGAGCAGTTTGCAGCCAATTCCCAAGTATTCAACCGCCGCAGAGTAGGCTGTGGAGTAAATAGCTTTTTTCCCAGCTACTAGATTGAGCCGTGCTAATTCGTCGCGTTGAGTTGGAGTATCTAATAGCTCAATACCGATGTTGAGTTGGTTGACTATCGCAAAAATCTTTTCTTCCCGAAGTTCTGACGGTGTGTTCTTGAGTAATAATCGCCCAATGGTCAGATGTGTGATTTGTTTTGTATCTTCAGCAATCAATGAGTGTGCTGCTTGTTGTACTCGGTCATGTAAAAATTTGTAATTAACAGTTTGTTGATGATTTTCCAATGTATTTGAGGTAATTTTTTGACCGACATAAAACTTATAAATATCACCTATCGGTAAAACTAATCCTTCTTGTAATGCTTTCCACAATGCAGATGCCACTTCAATTTCGGATTGCTCAGAAACAATCGCTAAAGTTGCTAAATCAAACGAGTTACCAATACAAGCAGCTAATTGCAATACTTCTTGGGTTGAGGGCGGTAATTTACGTAATTGCAAGCTCATAAAAGCCACAATATCATCTGTAACAGCTTGCATTTTTACTTGGGAAATATCACATTGCCAACAGCTTAAATCAAAATCAAATTGAATCAGTTCATCTTGATGCAGTGCTTTGAGAAATTGGCTTGCAAAAAATGGATTACCTTGAGTTTTTTGATAGATTAATACAGAAAGATTCCAGGCTAAATCTTCTGGACATTTGAGTGTATCAGCAACTAATTTATTGACTTGTACTTGAGTGAGTGGTGCTAAAGTAATTGTGTTTATTGTTGCTTGTGTTTTTTGAATGTCATTTAAGGTTAATAATAAGGGATGTCCAGGATAGACTTCATTATCACGATAGGCTCCAATAATAAAAAGATAACCAGTATCAGCCATTAATAGCTGCATTAATTTGAGTGATGCGGAATCTGCCCATTGCAAATCATCTAAAAATATGACTAAGGGATGTTCAGGGGTTGTAAAGATTTGGGTGAATCTTTGAAATAATAAATTAAAGCGATTTTGGGCGGCTGTTCCTGATAGTTCTACGGCTACTGGTTGTTTGCCAATAATGTTTTCCAATTCGGGGATGACTTCAATGATTACTTGACCATTGTCACCCACAGCTTCTAAGATTTTATTTTTCCATTCTTGAATCTGTACATCGCTTTCGGTCAATAATTGCCCCATTAAATCACGAAAGGCTTGGACAAATGCACTAAAGGGAATATTCCTTTGAAATTGGTCATATTTACCTTTGATAAAATAACCACGTTGTCTAACAATGGGTTTATGCACTTCGTTGACAACGGCGGTCTTCCCAATTCCAGAGAAACCAGCGACAAGCATCATTTCTGTTGTACCCTGGCTGACTCTCTCAAAGGCTTCTAGGAGGGTTTGAACTTCCTTATCTCGTCCATAAAGTTTATCAGGAATGATAAAGCGATCGCACACATCCCTAGTAGCAATTTCAAATTCTTCAATCTGACCAGTTTCTCTTAGTTGATTTAGACATTTTTCTAAATCATATTTCAATCCTAATGCACTTTTATATCTATTTTCAGCATTTTTCGCCATCAACTTGCTGACGATTTTTGAGATAACCAAGGGGATAGCTGGATTAATTTCATGTATGGATAGGGGAATTTTGGCAATATGAGAATGTACCAATTCCATCACATCAGTTGATGAAAATGGTAACTTGCTTGTGAGTAATTCATAAAAAGTTATACCAAGAGAATAAAAATCTGTGCGATAGTCAATCCCACGATTCATTCTCCCTGTCTGTTCTGGAGAAATATAAGCTAATGTTCCTTCTAAAATACAGGGATTAACTAAGGTTTGGATTTCTCTAGGTAGAAGAGATGCAATACTAAAGTCGATTAGTTTAATTTCTTTAGTTTCAGGGTTAATTAAGATATTGCTGGGTTTAATATCTTTGTGGATAATTCTCTCATGATAGAGTAAGTTGAGAATGTCACACAGAGCGATCGCTATTTCTAAAAACTCTTCTAGAGATGGTAAAATTTTACCAATTATCCACTCCTTGAGAGAAATTCCGCCAAAGTCTTCCATAACTAACATATAGCCATTTTGGAATGATTCGAGGCTATAAGTGTGAATAATCAGAGGTGAGTTGAGATTTTTGCCAATGGTGTATTGATTGCGAAATAACAACAGTTCGCTGAAGCTGGGATAAGGATTTTTCAGCAGTTTGATAACTACTGGTGTTGAGTCCTTTTCTCTAACTGCGCGATAAACGAGTGTTCGGGAGCCATTATAGAGTTGTTCGCTGATGCGATATCCAGGAATCTTTAAAAGAGTGTAAATCATAATTCTTAACTCTTTAAATATTTTGATTCATTATTCGCAGATGATCAACTTTACTCTATAATTGCATGAAATTTTACACGGGCAGTTGGATGATAAATTCTGTCCCTTCACCTAGAGCAGAATTGACTGTGATTTGACCACCGTGCTTTTCTGCGACAATTTGCTTTGCTATAGCCAACCCTAAGCCTGTACCTTTACCGACAGCTTTAGTAGTAAATAAATGGTCAAATATCTTTTGTTGTATCTCTGCACTCATCCCCTTACCATTATCAGCAATGGAGATTTTCACGGATTGAGCGGCTATTGATGTGGTAATTGTAATTTGGTTAGGATGAGCTTGAATTGATTCAAAACTCTTGCCATGATTCGATTCATCTAATGCGTCAATGGCATTCGCCAAAATATTCATAAATACCTGATTTAATTGCCCAGGGAAACATTCAATTTGGGGTAAATCCCCGTAGTTAGTGATTACTGCAATTGCCGGACGTTGTTCGTTAGCTTTGAGACGATGTTTGAGAATTAAAATTGTGCTATCAATGCCTTCGTGAAGATTAAATGGCACTTTGTAATCTTTATCAGCACGGGAGAAAGTGCGTAGAGAAGTGCTGATATTTTTTAATCTATCACAAGCCATTGTCATAGAATCAAGCATTTTGGGCAGGTCTTCTATGGTATAATATAAATCAATTTCTGATTCATGGTCGAGGATTTCTGAACTCTTATCGCTAAAGGTTTCTTGATAGATTTTCAAATGTTCGATAATATCAGCGCAGGTGGGTTTAGCTTGTTTGAGAGTGGCTGCAATAAAGCCCAAAGGGTTATTCATTTCGTGGGCAACACCAGCGACTAAATTACCCAAGGCAGACATTTTCTCGCTTTGAATTATTTGTAAATTCGCTTGTTGCAAAGCTAATTCAGCTTGTTTGCGTTCACTGATATCTAACATTATGCAATCCCAAACAAAACTTCCATCAGCAAGTTTGCGGATGTAGCCTTCTGCCTGAACCCACTTGACAGTTCCAGAAGGTGTTAAAATTCTACCTGACCATTGGCCAGAAGTCAGAGTTGTAATTGCGCTTCCTAGTGCTTGTTGGAAAGTCACAATATCTTCTGGATGAACTATATCAATGAGAGTTTGGACATTAGTATTTATTTGCTGAGGTGGTATTTCCCATAATTTATAACAGCCTGCACTGATATAAGGTAAAGATTGTTCACCATTAGTAGACAAATGGACTTGATAAACAGCCCCAGGAAGATTATCTACCAAGTTATGAAAGCTAGACTTGCTGGCGCTCAATTCGTCAAGCGATCGCTCTAATTTTTGGCTATATTCCTGAGAACGTTCATAAAGTTGGGCATTTTCTAGGGAAATGGCGGTTTGGGCGCAGATGAGGTTGAGTAGTTCGATGCGTTCGCTGGTAAACGCTCCCTTTGCTAAATTATTTTCCAGATATAAAATGCCCAGTAATTTACCTTGATGCAAAATCGGGTTGCACAAGATACTTTGAGGCTGCTGACGGATAATATATGGGTCGTTATTTAAAGTGGTATCTGCGGTTGCATCCAACAACACTACAGTCTGTTGGTTATTTTTGACTTTGTAAATTAGTTTGAGGGGAATATCTTGACTGTCTTCAATGGCAAGATTTTGCAACACAACTGGTTGTGTTCCTTGGGTAGTTGCGCCTTGAATTAGTAAATGATTTTCGTCTAAAAGCATTAACACGCATTTATCAGCCCCAGCAGTTTCAATGATGATGGAAAGTAATGATGCAAGTAGTTTGTCCAGTTCGATTTCACCAGAGATTGTCTGAGATGCTTTGAGAATTGCTTTGAAATCGAGAGTATCGGAGACGCTGCTGCTGGATGTACCCGAACTAGTAGATGTCACAGTCCCCAAGGCGAAGATAGTTTCGTTAGTTGAAAGAGGTGAACGGCTTTGCTGTAATATGGGTGCAAGCAATTGGGGATAGCGTTTTTCTAAGTCGGCGACTTTGGCTTTTCCACCCCAACGGGCATAACAATAATAGGCTTCAATCATGTATTCTTGGGCTATACGCTGTTTGCCCCAATCTAGATAGAATTTTGCGGCTAGTTCGTTGGCTAATGCTTCTTCTTGGATATATTCCTCGGCTTTAGCTTGAGAAATGGCGCGATCGTAATATTCAATTGCTTCCGCTTTATTGCCAAAAATCCGTTGTCGTTCTGCTTCAACTAAATACCATTTATGGAGATGATTCATGGGTGCAAAATGCGCCCACTGTTGCAACGTGGTTTGATGGGTTTCAACCAAGGCAAGAAATTCATCTAGTTCTGACTCTGGCTGTCTAGACAACAGTGCCAAATGCGTCAGGGCTGTATAGAAATGAAACATGGGAATAAAAATCATCCCTGATACTGCCATTAAATACTGTTTGGCTTGGGTGTTATATTCTAGGGCAGAGGTGTAGTTACCAAAAAAGTATGCCAGCATCAGTTTGTAAGTGTAAGCAATAGCGATCGCGGTGAGATCCTTGTCTTGATAATGCTTAGGAATCATCACCGTTTCATCATAGGCACTGCCAACTAAACAATCTGACAGAATCCGGGTTTCCTTCAAGTTATGTACAGTCTGCTGCATCATATCCAAATAAGTCAGGGCAGAATTTTGTTTTATCTGCACTAAGACAGCCCTGTAATCTGCTATTTCGGGTTCCCAAATATCCAGTTCTATCCCAGCAAAAAGTTTGGCAATAAAGTAATTGAGCGAGTTGTAGCCAGCGTTGAGAAAATCACCAGTCTCTATACCAATTACATAGCCATCTTTCATCGTCAGCGTTGTTACCCTGAGAGATTCCCGATGATGTTGAACCCAGGCTGAAAACAGCAGTAGAACTTTAGATTTGAATTCCCCGACATTAAATTGATCGAGCAAATTTATTGCTAATCGCCCAAAGCTATAGCCTGTTTTCACTTCTCCCAAAAAGGCACACAACACCATACCGTGAATCATATACCCCACAGTCGATCCTGGTGTATTCCCAAACTGAAGTGATAAACTTACCATCGTTGCACTCAGTATGGGCAGTAATCCTGGCATTGCCTGTAGAATCGGCGAAAATAATGTTCCTAAGAGTTGCATAGATGCCTGAGTATGGCGATCAGTCATTACAGGTAGATTGACTAATTCTTCAATCTCTCTACCGCGTTGAAGGTTAGCTAGGGTTTCTAGGGCTTTGCTAATTTTGGCTTCGTCAGGTGCTGTGGGGAGTTCAAGCCCCAATTGAGATAGGGCATCTCTTCCTACTGCAATGGCTTCTAATATCTTGCCCTGAGATGTCTGAGCGACGATTTGAATTTGGTATATTTTGATTTTGTCTAAAATTGTCTCAGCTTCTTTTAACGCCAGTGCTGCTATTTTCTCCATGTCATCAAAATCTGCATTCAAATAGGCAACTTCGGTAGCAGCAATATGAAGATTCATCGTCAATTCATACTGATCTTGCCAGCAGTTGACTGTCAGTAAATCAATCCCTGTTTGTAAATAGACTCTAGCTGCAACATAAGCTGTAGAATTTCTAGCTTTCTGTCCAGCTTTTAAGTTAAGTTGGGCTAGTGCTTCCCGTTCTTGCGGTTGGGTAATTAGCTCAATTCCTTGGTTTAAATGCCTGACAATATCAAACAGTTTTTCTTCCAGTTCTACTTCCGAGGAACTGTGCAGTAGTAATTGTCCAATTTTCAGGTGAGTTGCAAGTTTTTGGTCATCGGGAATCAAGGAATAAGCTGCTTGTTGAATGCGATCGTGGAAAAATTTGTATGTAACAATCTCTTGATTTTCTGGTGTACTGACTAGAGTTTCTTGCCCAACATAAAACTTATAAATATTACCAATTGGTAAAATCAACCGTTCTTGTAATGCTTTCCATAAAGCAGCAGCAGTCTCAATTTGGGATTGTTCTGAAACAATAGCCAAAGTGGATAGATCGAATTGATTACCAATATAAGCAGCCAACTGCAATACATTTTGAGTTGCTTGTGGCAGTTTTTTCAATTGAAATGCCATAAAAACCACAACGTCATCTGTAACTGCTTGAGTCCTCACCTGTATAATGTCACATTGCCAGCAGGCTAACTCAACATCAAATTTAATCAGTTCTTCTTGATGTAATGCTTGGAGAAATTGTGCGGTAAAAAATGGATTTCCCTGAGCTTTTTGATGTATCAATACTGAAAGTTCCCATACCATTTCTTCTGGACATTTGAGGGTATCAGCAACTAGCTGATTGACTTGTGATTGACTGAGTGCTGCTAAAGTAACTGTGTTAATTGTTGCTTGTGTTTTCTGGATATCACTCAAAGTCAACATTAAGGTATGTCCAGGACTGACTTCGTTATCACGGTACGCACCAATGATGAAAAGATATTTGGTATCAGCCATTAATAGCTGCATCAACTTGAATGATGCCGAATCAGACCATTGCAAATCATCTAAAAATATGACTAAAGGATGTTCTTTAGTTGTAAAGACTTGGGTGAATTTTTGAAATAATAAATTAAATCTATTTTCTGCGGCTGTTCCTGATAATTCTACTGCTACTGGTTGTTTGCCAATAATTATTTCTAATTCGGGGATGACTTCAATAATTACCTGTCCATTGTCACCAACAGCTTCTAATATTTTATGTTTCCATTTCTGAATTTGGACATCGCTTTCGGTTAATAATTGACCCATTAAATCGCGGAATGCTTGGACAAACGCACTAAAGGGAATATTCCTTTGAAACTGGTCATATTTCCCTTTAATAAAGTAACCGCGTTGTCTGACAATGGGTTTATGTACTTCGTTAACAACCGCAGTTTTACCAATTCCCGAAAACCCAGCTACCAGCATCATTTCGGTTGCGCCAAGGCTGACTCTCTCAAATGCTTCTAGGAGGGTTTGAACTTCTGTTTCTCTGCCATAGAGTTTATCAGGAATGATGAAGCGATCGCACAAATCTCTTTGTCCAATCTCAAAGCTTTGGATTTCGCCAATTTCTTTTAGTTGATTTAGACAGTTTTCTAAATCAAATTTCAATCCCAACGCACTCTGATATCTATCCTCAGCATTTTTCGCCATCAATTTACTGACGATTTTTGAGATAACTGAAGGGATATCTGGGTTAATTTCATTTACTAAAGGTGCTGTTTTCGCAATATGAGAATGTACCAATTCCATCGCATCCTGAGATGCAAAAGGTAACTCATGTGTCAGTAATTCATAGAAAGTCACACCCAAAGAATAAAAATCAGTACGATAGTCAATCCCGCGATTCATTCTCCCTGTCTGTTCGGGAGAGATATAAGCGAGTGTTCCTTCTAAAACATTGGGATTAACTAAGATTTGGGTTTCTCTGGGTAATAATGATGCAATACTAAAGTCGATTAATTTAACTTGTTTAGTTTGGGGGTTAATTAATATATTGCTGGGTTTGATATCTTTATGAATAATTCGCTCGTGGTAGAGTAAGTCTAGGATGTCACAGAGTGCGATCGCTATCAATAAAAATTCTGCTAAAAATGTATAACTCTGATTTTTGATAACATAATCCTTGAGAGAAATTCCCCCAAAGTCTTGCATAACTAACATATAGCCATTTTGCAAGGGTTCAAGGCTATAGGTTTGAATAATCAGAGGTGAGTTGAGATTTTTGCCAATGGTGTATTGATTGCGAAATAATAAGAGTTCGCTAAAACTAGGATAGGGATTTTTCAGCAGTTTAATCACTACTGGTAGTGAGTCACTTTCTCTAACTGCGCGATAAACCAGTGTTCTCGAACCATTGTAGAGTTCTTCACTAATGCGATATCCGGGAATACTGACAAGGTTGCTCACCATATTGCGCTCATTTTCATGATTTCTCAATCTAGTATTCCCAGAGACATAAATTGATCTTTAAAGGTAAAGCTAAAATTTACACAGGAATTTCAATAATAAATTCAGTACCTTTTCCTGGTGTGGAAATACAACTTAACTTACCCCGATGTTTTTCTACGACAATCGAATAACTAGTTGACAGTCCCAAGCCAGTACCGCTACCTACAGGTTTGGTAGTAAAGAATGGATTAAATATATGATTTTGTATCGACTGACTCATCCCTACACCGTTATCTGCAATGCGAATAAGGAGAGTTTTGACTTGTGTTAATTCTGTCTGAATTTTAATAGTTGGTTGGCAAATTTTATCTGATATTTCTAAGGCATCAATAGCATTATTGATGATATTCATAAACACTTGATTGAGAGCCGCAGCATAACAATTAACTAAAGGTAATAACCCATATTGTTTGATGACTACAATTTCTGGACGTTTACTATTACTCTGAAGTCGATGCTGCAAAATTAACAATGTACTTTCTAGACCAGAGTGAATGTCTACTTCTTTGATTTCTGATTCATCTAACCGGGAAAAATTTCGTAGGGATATCACTATTTGACGGATACGTTCTGCTCCGCATTTCATGGAAGATAGCAGATTGGGTAAATCATTTAAGATAAATTCTAAGTCAATATCGGCGATTTTTTGCTCAATTTCTGGCAATACTTGGGGATACAATAACTGATATAAATGATTTAACTCAATTAAGGATTTGATATATTGATCTGTAGCTACTAAGTTGCCATAGATAAAATTAATCGGATTATTAATTTCATGGGCAATTCCCGCAACTAATTGTCCCAAACTGGACATTTTCTCAGCTTGAATGAGTTGGGCTTGAGTTGAGTAAAGTTGATTGAGTGTTGATTCTAGCTGAGTAGCTTTTACTGTTAATTGCTGGGTGCGTTCTGCTACTTTTTGTTCAAGAGTGTGGGAATAATCCGCTAATTGATAATATAGTTTGGCATTTTCTAGAGAAATTGCCGCTTGAGTGCAGAGTAAGTTGATTATTTCAATACGTTCGCTTGAAAATGCTCCCACTGTCACATTATTTTCTAAGTATAAAATGCCAATCAATTTGCCTTGGTTGAGGATTGGCGCACAGAAAATACTCTTGGGTGCATGGTGCAGAATATAAGGATCGGCAAGCAAAGTTGACTCGATTACAGCATTTTCCATAACAGCCGCAATTAGAGTGTTTTTAACTCGATTAATTAAGCTAACAGATACGATTTCCTCACAGGGCAGAGATTGTAAAATTATGGCTGGTTGTTGCAGTTGGGATAATGCTTCAATCACCCAAGAATCACCTTTTGGCATCAGTAATGCACATTTATCGGCTCCAGCATTTTCCTGGATGACTTGAAGTAAATTTGAGAGTAATTTCTCTAACTCAATTTCGCTGGAAAGTGATTGAAGTGCTTTGATAATAGTTGCTAAATCGAGAGCTTGTAAGATGTTGGAATGACTGAGTTGAGAACTTTGAATTGTGTGAGACGAGGTAGAAATGATTGTTTCTGTTGGTTTGAAAGTTGGTTGTTGTTTGTGCAGAATTGGTAGCAGTAATTGGGGATAGCGGCGTTCTAAATCGATGACTTTAGCTTTTGCCCCCCAACGGGAATAACAGTAATAAGCCTCAATCATGTAAGTTTGAGCAATTTTTGTTTTGCTCCAATCAAGATAAAATTTGGCAGCTAATTCGTTAGCTAAGGCTTCTTCGTTAAGAAATTGATTAGTTTTAGCCAGGGTAATAGCTTGTTCGTAATGCTCCATTGCCGCTAATTTATCACCCCTAACTCGCAATTTTTCTGCTTCTACTAAATGCCATTTGTGTAAATAATTTATGGGAGCATCTTGCGCCCACTGGTAGAGAATTTGTTGATGGCTTTCAACTTTAGTGAGTATTTCTTCTGGTGCTGTGGAAACAAGTGCTAAGTGGGTGAGAGCAGCATAGCAATGGAAAACGGGAACAAAAATCAATCCTGACGCTGCCATTAAACAGGACTGGACTTGGGTGATATACTCAAGGGCAGCTTGATAATTGCCAAAAAAGTAGGCAAGGAATAATTTATAGCTATAAACAAAGGCAAGTGCAGTCAGATCCTGATCCTGCTTGTGCTTTGGAAACATCACTGTTTCATCGTAGAAAATGCCAAGTAAGAGATCGGGTTGGCTCACAGTTGCTTGAAACTGCTCGACTGTTTGCTGTACCATCTGCAAGTACGTCAGTGCGGAATCTTGTTTCACCTGAACGAGAGCAGCATTGTAAGTAGGTAATTCCGCCGCTAAAGCATTCAATTCAGCACCAGCAAACAGCCCCGTCAAGGCATAACCTTCTATGCTGTAGCCCGCGTAGAGAAAATCACCACTTTCCATCCCCGCCATGTAGCTTTCTTTTTGAGTGACTTGCGTTATTGATAAGGCTTGTCGGCGATGTTGGATGAAAGCCCCAAATAGGTTGAGAGTGATGCACTTCATACCTTGAGCATTCAACTTCTCTAGTAAACAGAGGGATAATTTACCAAATTCATAACCGATTTCGACTTCGCCAAAAAAGGCACACATCACCATCCCATGAATTGCATAGCCAGGGATGGAAGCGGGAGTATTGCCAAACTCCAGCGATAAGCGTACCATCGTTGCGCCGAGAATGGGCATTAAACCAGGCATTCCCAGTAACACTGGTGGAAACAACATACTCAATATCTGCATTGCAGCTTGAGCTAATGGTTCACTCATTAGAGGTAAATCAATCAGTGTGGCAATTTCTCGGCTTTGGAGTTGCTCTTTGACGGCTGCTAAGGCTTTACTCATCTGAGTTTCGTTTACTTGGCTGGGTAATTCGACTCCCAGTTGGGCTAGAGCTTCTCTACCGACTGCGATCGCTGCTAATATTTGGCTACTAGCTGTGAGTGCAGCAATTTGAATTTCGTAGATTTTAACTCTGTCAACAATGCTCTGTGCCTGCTGCAATACTAAGACAGCCAGTTTTTCCATACCGTCAAAATCACCATTTAAATAACTGGCTTCTGTTGCAGCTATATACAAATTCAAAGCTAATTCATACTGACTTTGCCAACAATTAACCTCTAATAACTCAATGCCAATCTGAAAATACTCTCTAGCGGCGGTGTAAGCAGTGGAATGTCGGGCTTTATTCCCAGCTTTCAAGTTGAGTTTTGCTAAACCTTCTCGTTGTTGTAATTGATTAATTAATGCTTGTCCTTGGTTCAAATGTCCCACAATATCAAACAGTTTTTCTTCTCGTTCTATTTCTGAAGATTTTTGTAGAAGTAACTGGCCAATTTTCAGATGTGTTACTTGCTTTTTGTCATCAGGAATCAGGGAATAAGCTGCTTGTTGGACTCTGTCATGTAAAAAGCGATAAACTGGATTAGCTGCTGCATAATAACCCGATATATTATCAGGTTGAACAAATAATTTATAAATTTCCGTATTCGGAATAATCAGCCCTTCTTGCAATGCTTTCCACAAATCTGTTGCTGTTATTTCTGGTGTTTGTTCGGAAATAATTGCCAATGTATGTAAATCAAACTGCGCCCCAATACAAGCGGCTAACTTGAGAATATTTTGAGTTTGCTGGGGTAATTTCTGTAATTGGAGGGACATAAACTCCACTACATTATCGGTAATTGCTAAAGCTTTGATTTGAGCAATATCACACTGCCAATGGCGAAATACTAAATCAAAAGTGATTAGTCGCTCATTATTTAAGGCTTTGAGAAACTGGGTAGCAAAAAAAGGATTACCTTTGGTTTTTTGATAGATTAATTTTGTCAAAGGTTGAGCCAAGGATGATGCACAGTTTAGTGTATCTGCGACTAATTGGTTGAGATTGATTTCGCTTAATGGTTGGAGGATGATTTTATTAACTACTGCACCAGATGTTTCTAGCTCATCTACAGTTAAGATAAATGGGTGAGTTGCGGATACTTCATTATCCCGATATGCACCCAAGAGAAATAAATATTTTGTATCTTGCATTAACAGTTGTAACAATTTCAAAGATGCGGCATCTGCCCATTGCAAATCATCTAAAAATATGACTAAGGGATGTTCTTGATGGGTGAAAACTTGCACAAACTTTTGCAAGAGCAAATTAAATCTATTTTCGGCAGCAGTTCCCGATAGTTCTGTCGCTGGTGGTTGCTTGCCAATAATATTTTCCAACTCTGGAATTACGTCAATTAAAACTTGTCCATTTTCACCTATAACTTCCAGTATTTTTCTCTTCCAAGTTTGCAATTTTGCATCAGATTCTGAGAGTAAATTACCGATTAAGTCACGGAATGCTTGCACAACGGCACTGAAGGGAATATTCCGTTGAAATTGGTCATATTTGCCTTTGATAAAATAGCCGCGTTGGCGGACAATTGGTTTATGCACTTCGTTGACAACGGCTGTTTTACCAATTCCCGAAAAACCCGCTACAAGCATCATTTCGGTTGCGCCAAGGCTGACTCTCTCAAATGCTTGGAGTAGAGTTTTGACTTCGGTTTCTCTGCCATAAAGTTTATCAGGAATGATGAAGCGATCGCACACATCCCTACTAGCAATTTCAAAGTCTTTAATTTCACCAGTTTCTTTTAGCTGAGTTAAACATTTTTCTAAATCATATTTCAATCCCAACGCACTCTGATACCTGTCTTCAGCATTTTTCGCCATCAATTTACTGACGATTTTTGAGATAACAGAGGGGATTTGTCGATTGATTTCATCTATGAGTGGCGGAATTTTCACAATATGAGAATGTAGCAATTCCATCGCATCATTAGATGCAAATGGTAATTCTCCTATGAGTAATTCATAGAATGTCACACCCAAGGAATAAAAATCTGTGCGATAGTCAATCCCGCGATTCATTCTCCCTGTTTGTTCTGGAGATATATAAGCGAGTGTTCCTTCTAAAACATTGGGGTTAACTAAGGTTTGGGTTTCTCTGGGGAGGAGGGAAGCAATACTAAAGTCGATTAATTTAACTTGCTTAGTTTGGGGATTAATTAAGATATTGCTGGGTTTGATATCTTTATGAATAATTCTTTCTTGGTAGAGTAAATTGAGGATGTCGCATAGAGCGATCGCTATTAATAAAAATTCTGCTAAAAATGTATAACTCTGATTTTTGATAACATAATCCTTGAGAGAAATTCCCCCAAAGTCTTCCATAACTAACATATAGCCATTTTGGCATGATTCGAGGCTATAGGTTTGAATAATCAGAGGTGAGTTGAGATTTTTGCTAATGGTGTATTGATTGCGAAATAATAAGAGTTCGCTAAAACTAGGATAAGGATTTTTCAGTAGTTTGATCACTACTGACAGTGAGTCACTTTCTCTGACTGCACGATAAACCAGTGTTCTCGAACCATTATAGAGTTCTTCAGTAAGATTATATCCGGGAATACTAAAAAGGCTGCTCATCATCTTGCGCTCATCTGAGAATTTCTCCATCTAGTATTCCCAGATAGACGAATTTACCTGTAAGTTAGAAATGAAATTTAACTGGGTATTTCTATAATAAATTCCGTACCTTCACCAATAATAGATTGACAAGACAAATTTCCCCCGTGAGTTTGTTCGACAATTTGTTTGGCTATAGCTAATCCTAAACCTGTACCTTTCCCCACTGCTTTGGTAGTAAATAAATGGTCAAATATTCTTTGTTTAATCTCTTCACTCATGCCTTTACCATTATCATGAATTGATATTTTGATATAATTATCTTCAGCAAATGTTCTCACAGTAATTTCTGGGTGTTGAGATTTTATTTCCTGATAACTAAGACAGGACGTGGATTCATCTAATGCGTCGATAGCATTCGCCAAAATATTCATAAATACTTGATTTAGCTGACCGGGAAAACATTCTACTTCTGGTAAATCGCTGTATTTAGTAATAACTTCAATCGCTGGGCGTTGTTCATTGGCGTTGAGACGGTGTTTGAGAATTAAAAGAGTGCTATCAAGACCTTCGTGGATGTTAAAATATAGTTTCTGGTCACTATCAGCACGGGAGAAAGTCCGCAGGCTTTTACTGATAGATGTAATGCGATCGCCTCCATCTCTCATGGCGCGAATGAGTTGTGGTAAATCTGCTCGAACATAGTCAAGGTCAATTTTGGCTAATTCATTTTCAATTTTCGCACCGGGTTGAGGCAATTTCTCTTGATAGAGGTCGATGATGTGTAATAAATCCTGGATGTAATCTTGGATAGCACTGACATTGCCGACGATAGCGCCGATGGGGTTATTAATTTCATGGGCAACTCCAGCTACTAATTGACCTAATGCGGAGAGTTTCTCTTTTTGTACTAGTTGTACTTGAGCCTGTCGTAAAGCTTGGGTACGTTCGGCAACTTGGTGTGCTAAATTATCTGTCAACTGTTTGAGTCGCCAATGAATTTTAACTCGTGCTAAAACTTCTGTTTCCGCAAAGGGTTTGGTGATATAGTCAACTGCGCCGAGGGATAAACCTTTGACTTTATTTTCCGTATCGGTTAAAGCTGTCATAAAAATGACGGGAATGCTTTCTGTTGCTGGGTTTGCCTGGAGACGGCGACAAGTTTCAAAACCATCCATGTTGGGCATCTCTACATCAAGTAAAATTAATTCTGGATGGTTGCGTTCTACTTGGGCGAGAGCATCTTCCCCATCAATGGCCATACGGACTTTATAGCCAGCACTTTTTAAAGATTGAGACAACACAGACAAGTTAGTAGGGTTGTCATCCACAATTAAAATAAACGGTTGGTTTGTAGATAGCATAGGTTTTGGTTTCCAATGTGAGAGTGTTAAGAAAGGTATTTTTGAATAAATGCTCGTAATTGTTTGATTTGGCAACCCTCAACCATATGCATAATTTCTTGGCTAAATGCAGTAGTATTTGCACCCTGGAGTTGCTGGACGACTTCGATGATGCCATCAAGTTCTCCGTCTTGGGCTAATTCCCAGAGTTGATGCAAGATAGCGGTTTCCGGTGGCTGGATTTCACCGATGATAACTTCTGGTTGTGACGGTTCGGTGTGATTTTCATATATCCAATTTAGTTGCAGATATTTTTCCAGAAGTGAGAATAAAGTTTCTGCTTGTACTGGTTTGGGTAAAAAATCATTACCCCCAGAATTCAGGCTTTTGTGGCGATCAATATCAAAGATACTAGCAGAGGAAACCAAAACTATGAGGTTTTGCAACTGAGGATGGGAACGCAATTTTTGTAAAAACTCAAACCCATCCATGACAGGCATGGCTAAGTCAGTAATAATTAAATCTGGTGATTGTTGCAAGGTTAACTCAATTGCTTCTAATCCGTTGCTGGCTTCGATGATTTCAAAGCCGACGGGTTCGAGGAGATTCAGCAAGACCGAACGATTTTCCCAACGGTCATCAATTACTAGAATTTTGCGTTTTCTGCCAGCATAACCCTTGATCGCACCTTGGGAAACTACTCTAGAAGCCTCAGCCCAATCTTTAATTGCTTCTAGTTCCACTTCAAACCAAAAGCTGCTACCCACACCAGGAATACTTTGCACATGAATTTCACTCTGCATCAGCGAGATAATTTGTTGAGTAATCGCTAACCCTAAACCTGTTCCCTCGGTTTGCTTTTTCGTATCGCCCACTTGCTCAAAGGGGAGGAAAATTTTGGCAATTTCTTCTGGGGTCATACCAGCGCCAGTATCTTCTATATGAAAGCGAATTTTCTGGTGATTCCAGGTAACTTTCAAGGTGACACTACCGCGATCGGTAAATTTAATTGCATTTCCCAGTAAATTTATCAAAACTTGCCGTAGACGTTTTTCATCAGCAGCAACGCCCACCGGCAATTGAGCATCTGTATGGAAGTTGAACGCAATGCCTTTTTGTTCTGCCCGAATGCGATTAATTTCCACCACACTTTCTAAAAAGGAAGGAAAATGGAAGGGGACGGGATGCAGTTCGAGTTTCCGGGCTTCGATTTTGGCGAGGTCGAGGACATCATTAATCAAACTCAAAAGATGACTACCGCATTGGTAAATAATGTCAATACCATTACGGGCTTTGGGTGTCAGGGATTCACTGCGCTGCAAGATTTGGGCATAACCTAGAATGCCATTGAGCGGGGTACGTAACTCATGGCTCATATTGGCGAGAAATTCACTTTTGGCTTGGTTGGCGCTGTCGGCTAACAGCTTGGCTTCTTGGAGTTCTGCTGTGCGATCGGCTACTCGTTGCTCTAAATTAGCAAACACCCCTTGAAGCTGGTTCGCCATTTCTAAAAACCTGTTAGCCAATGTGGTAATTTCACTAGCTCCAGAATGTTGCTGAGTAGATAACAATAATTCTGGATTACTCCATTGCCCTTGCGCCAGTTTTTCGGCAGCAGTAGTTAATCGTGTCATGGGGGTGGAGATATTACTTGACACTCGTATTGCCCAAATAATCACACCCCCGGCGGTGATGAATCCCAAGAGCAACAGATTAAAGGTATGTTGATTGACAGGTTTGAGAAACAACTCTTGCGGACGCACGAACGCAACCATCCAAGGCTGAGTTTTCATTCGCTCGACAACCCCAGCATAAAGGGTTTTATTGCGAGTTGTCAGATAGGTAGTAAAGTAGGGGGTGGCAGTATCTATTCGAGAAACTCCCTTCTCAAAGTCTGGCAAGTTTGTGACGTGATCTATAGGTTGGCGGGGTAAACGATTCTGAGACTGTAATTGAGCCAGGCGATTAGAAGTTAAGGGAACAAGCGGATGAAACAGGTGTGTTGTCGGTGCTTCTGGATCTACGTGGTCAGCTTGTGCCAAGCGAAGATGGTTTTCATCGAGCAAAATAGGAAAAGAAAAATCTCCAGCTAGTTGGTTGTTTTGCAGTATCAATTGTTGCAAAATAGCCGCGCTATACTGACTACGCAAGACGCCGATCACTTTGCCAGTGTCAGGATTGCGAATTGATTGACTGAAGTAAAAATATGGTTTGTTATCTACAGAGGAAAACTCAACCGCCGAGACAAAGGGTTCTCCGGTTTCCAATGCTGTTTGAAAATATTGATAGTTTGCCTCAGACCTTCCTTGCAATTGGGGATTTGTATCTAAGATATTCTGCCCTTGCAAATTCAAAATGGCGTAGGAATTAATAAAAATGCGGTCTTTGTTTTTTAAGGTGTTGAGAATTTTTAAGGTAGCTTGACGTTGTACATCTGTTGGGGGGTTTTGGGGCGATCGCTCTAAATAATTCACTAAGTCAGGTAGTTGTTTTTCCGTGGCGATTACCTTCAGATTTGCCTGCATGAAGGCATCAATCTGGGACGCAGTTTGAGAAGCCGCAGATTCTAAGGATTGGTTTGCTGTCTCTAGGAGTGCTTTACGGGTTGTTTGTTGATTCCATAGTGATAATGCTGCCATTGGTACTAAAGCAATCAATAGAAATGCTGAGAGCAACTGGTGGCGTAAACTTTTTTGAGTGAGGGATTGGGTTTGGGGATTGTTCATAAAACTTTCTCAGTTGGGCTGATGGAGAGATAGAGAATCAACGGTTTTTTTGAATGACATCAAGCTGATTTAGCGGCGGCGGCTAGTTTAGCCATCTGCTCGACTGTTGTTTTTACCGTTTGTTGTTGAGTGACCATCTTGCCCAGTTCTATGGGAAAGTCGCCATTTGCTAATTGCGCCCAGTTGGGTAAATGGGGTTCTGTACCCATCCGATTGAGAATGGCATCAAGCACTACCCCCATGTGTCTTCGCGTTGTAGTTGCGGTGATTTGTCCCTGTAGTTGCGTTTTTGGGTACTCATAAGTACTTCTGCGGATGCCACTTGAGCCTGCTTCCAGACTGGCTAACAGACTAATTTCTGGACTCGTAATCCATTGCAGAAACACCCAAGCTGCGTCTATATTTTTGCTGTAGCGAGAGAGCATTAAACAGCTACCACCTTGGTGACTAATGCCAGGGACTTCGCCAAAACTGCATTCTGATGGCGATCGCAATGCGACTTCTTTAGGACAGGGTGCGGCTTCTGCTAAACCGACAATCTTGGAGATTTTAGGATCATCAAACCCGGGAAAAAATTCACCCCAAGAAATGTAAATCCCGGCTCGTCCCTGGATGAAAGCATTGGCCTGTCCATACCAATCAGATACACGCGATGGGGGAGCCATATATTGTCCTAGTTCCATCATGTATTCCAAACCCGCGATCGCTTTTTCGTCATTAATTGCAGGTTGTTCATCCGCACCAAACACCGAGCCGCCAAATGCCCATAACCAAGAGGTCATATCGCAGTTCAGGGCATAGGAACCCGGTAGCCATTGCCCAGTTGTGCCAGACATTTGGGGCGATTTTGCTTGATGAATGGCTTTCACCACTGCTAAATATTCCGACATGGTGGTGGGTACTTTTAGCCCCAAATCCTGCAACACATCCCGGCGATACATCATGATAAAGATGGGAACATCAATGGGAATCCCGCCCAATTGCCCTTTGTAGGAAGCAACGTTATCTAACAGGGGTTTGAGGATGTCGTCAAAATTGTAGCCGGGATAGGCAAAATCTTGCTTATCTAACAGGCTTTTGGGGTTCACACTGTCATTAATCAATCGTCCAATCCATGATTGATCAACGTAGAAAATATCATGCACTCCGGCTTGTCGCGCGGTGTCTTGGGTGATGCGGGCGAGGACGCGATCGAGTGGTAGCAAACTCCACTCCACTTCAATTCCCGTCAACGGAGTAAACTGTTGTTTTGTAATCCTGGAGATTGCCTGACAGGATGCCATATCTTCTGTGACAATCCGCAGGGTTTTCCCCTTGAGAGATTTGCCAATTTCTTGAAGAAACTGTTTTTGATCCGAGGTGAGCAGATCGGCTAGTTGCAATGCAATAGGCGATCGCTTTTTTACAGGCTGACTGCAACCACTCAAAAAACGGGCACTACTAAAACCAAAGCCAGCCAATCCTAAAAATTTCAGGAACTCACGACGGTTGATTCGTCCTTGTCGAAATTGCTTAACTGCTTTGGCTACAGCTAAACGTTGTTGATAATCTACGTCATTCATGAAAATGTATCTGAGAGAATTTTTTAAAAGTATTATTTAAATTAAGTAATACCAATTTAAGAAAAGAATGCGACAGATAGAAATCAGGAAAGTCTTACTGGAGCTAGATTTCTTAATTGCGTTAGCGAAGCGTTAGCGAGGAACGAGCGTCGCGTCATTGCAAATTGCAAATTGCAAATTGCGTTAGCGCAGCGTTAGCGAGCCTGCGAGCGTCATTGCGAATTGCGAATTGCGAATTGGTATAAGGTAAAACTATTGTCAAAACCTCAGTATTTAGTATTCCCAGATACGCTCAGAAATTTCAAAATACTGGAATTTTCATCACAAACTCAGTACCTTCACCCACAACAGAATGACATTTCAACTTTCCACCGTGGGTTTGTTCGACAATTTGCTTTGCTATAGCTAATCCTAAACCCGTACCTTTACCGACAGCTTTAGTAGTAAATAAATGGTCAAATATTCTTTGTTGAATCTCTTCACTCATGCCTTTACCATTATCAGCAATGGAGATTTTTACATATTTATCTGCTATTGATGTGGTAATTGTAATAGAGTTAGGATGAGCTTGGATTTCTGCAAAAGTACGTCCGTGATTCGATTCATCTAATGCGTCAATAGCATTCGCCAAAATATTCATAAATACCTGATTTAATTGCCCAGGAAAACATTCAACTGGGGGTAAATCACCGTAGTTAGTGATTACTTCAATTGCGGGACGTTGTTCGTTAGCTTTGAGACGATGTTTGAGAATTAAAATTGTACTATCAATGCCTTCGTGAAGATTAAATGGTACTTTGTAATCTCTGTCAGCACGGGAGAAAGTGCGGAGGGAAGTGCTGATATTTTTTAATCTATCGCAAGCAAGTATCATAGAATCGAGTATTTTAGGCAGGTCTTCTATGGTATATTCCAAATCAATTTTTGACTCATGCTCGAGGATTTCTTTCCTATTATTGCTGAAGGTTTCTTGATAGAGTTTCAAATGTTCGATAATATCAGCAAAGGTGGGTTTAGCTTGCTGGAGACTGGCGGCAATAAATCCTAAAGGGTTATTCATTTCGTGAGCAACTCCAGCGACTAAGTTACCCAAGGCTGACATTTTCTCACTTTGGACAATTTGTAATTGGGCGTTTTGTAAGTTGTCTAATGCTTGTTCTAATTCTTGGGCATACTGCTGCGCTCGCTCATATAATTGGGCATTTTCTAGGGAAATAGCGGCTTGAGCGCAGATGAGGTTGAGTAGTTCGACGCGTTCGCCCTTAAACGCTCCTTTCGCTAAACTATTTTCTAGATATAAAATCCCTAGTAATTTGCCTTGATGTAAAATTGGGTTGCACAAAATACTCTTTGGCTTTTGACTGATAATATAGCGATCGTTGGCTAAGGTACTATCTACAGATGTATCCGATAACACAACAGTTTGTTGATTGTGCTTGACTTTATAAATCAGCTTGTGAGGAATATCTTGACTGTCTTCAACCCGAAGGTTTTGGAATACCACGGGGTTTGTTCCCTGGGTAATTGAGCCTTTAATTAGCAGGCAGTTGTCTCGCAACAGCATTAATATGCATTTATCAGCCCCAGCAATTTTGATGATGATGGAAAGTAACGATGAAAGTAGTTTGTCTAGTTCGATTTCACCGGAGATAGTTTGAGATGCTTTGAGAATTGCTTTTAAATCAAGAGTATCTGAAATACTGCTACTGGATGTACCCGAACTGGTAGATGTCACAGTTTCCAAGGGGAAGATAGTTTCGTTAGTGGAAAGAGGCGAACGGCTTTGCTGTAATATGGGGGCTAGTAATTGGGGGTAGCGTCTTTCTAAGTCTGCGACTTTAGCTTTTGCTCCCCAATGAGCATAACAATAATATGCTTGCTGCATATAACCTGCGGCGACTTTCTCTTTCCCCCAGTTGAGGTAGAATTTAGCAGCCAATTCGTTGCTGAGTGCTTCATCTTGTAAATAACAGTGGGTTTTTGCACTAGCAATAGCTAAATCATAATGTGCCATTGCCTCATAGTTTTGACCTAAAACTCGTAATTTTTCTGCTGCTACAAGTTGCCAGCGATGTTGATGATTAAAGGGAGCTAAATTTGCCCAATTTTGTATTTTTTCTTGATGACTATTGACGCGCTCAATGATTATTGATTGTTGTTCATGATCAGCCGTTTCATATTGGGACAAATGAATTAAAGCATGATAGAAGACCAACACAACTATCATAAAACTGCCACTACTAGCATTACTATATTGTTCTGCTATAGCTGCTTGTTCCCCAGCTTGTTCATATTTTCCAAACAGATAATAGAGAATGGCTTGAGACAAAGCAATACGAAATAATCCCCCTCGATCATTGGTAGCCTGTAAATGAGGCAAAACTTGGGCGGTACGGAAGACTTCACCTGTCAAAAAATAGGGGTTTTCATTTCTGCCTAATAAATTTAGAATTGTTTGTAGCCAACAGTCATAAGATTTTAAAATTGGTTCTTGCTTAACGTGGCTGATAATTTGTCGATAGGTTTCCATTTCCTCAGCCAAAGTGCTTAATTCTCGACCACTCCAGTAGCCGTACTCAGAGTATGTTAGTATGTTTAGTCCTACAGACTCCCAATCTCCGGTTTCCAGCCCACTTTGGTAGCCCTCCAACAAAAATTGGATAGACTGGCTCAAGGGTTCTTTCCAGTGGCGAATAAAGCTGTTGACAACAAAGTAAGCTCTGCTTTTAAAGGCGTTAATCTGAAATTTTTCTAGTAACTGTAATGATAATTGTCCAAATTCATAGCCAGCATGAATATCTTCCATAAAACCACAGAGAATTAATCCGTAGTCTGCATAGGAAAAAATAGCAACAGCGGAATTACCAAACTGAATAGACATCTCAACTTGCTTGAAGATGAGTAATGGTAAAAGTTCAGGTGCTACAATGTAAACAGACGACACAAGTTTAGTCATGATTTGCATTGCTGCTAGTTGATAGGGATCGTTCATTGCAGGCAAATCTGCCAAACTTAAGGGTTTATCTCCTATCCATAGTTGCCGTGTATATTGTGCTGCTGCACCAATATCTGCTTGAGTGGGTTGTTTGGGAAATTCCACACCGAGTAATTTCAACACCTGCAACCCAGTTTCAACTACTTCGGCAAATTTACCTTGAGAGCGGAAAGCCATCACTCGGACTTCATAGACTTTGATGGTGTCGAGCAAAGAAGTCGCAGATTGCAAGATGATGTCATCCCAGGCTGCTAACTTGTCAAAGTCTGTATTCAGACAAGCAGCTTCGAGACGCTCTTGGTGTAGATTTAGAGTTAATTTGTAGTTTGTTGTCCAAGGATCAGCAGGGAGTAAGTTAATGCCTTGGGTGAAGTAGTTAACTGCTGCATTATAAGCGATCGCACTTTTAGCTCTGCATCCTGCCATGAAATTCAGTTGTGCTAACTCCAGTTTTGTCTCAGGCTGAGTGATCAAATCAATGCCTATATTTAAGTGATTGACAATTTCAAAAATATTTGATTCTAGTTGATTAACAGGTGTATTAGCGTGCAATAATTGACCAATTGCCAGATGGGTGACTTGTTTTTGGTCTTCGGGAATTAAAGAGTAAGCAGCTTGTTGGACGCGATCATGTAGAAACCGATAAGCTAAATTTTCGATATTTCTAGTATTAACTTCTTGCCCATTACTCAGATAAAACTTATAAACTTGACTTTGAGGTAAAATCAATCCTTCCTGCAAAGATTTCCACAAACCATCCGCTACTTGAGATGTTGATTGTTCGCAAACAATTGCCAAAGTATTTAAATCAAAAGAGTTACCAATACAAGCAGCTAATTTTAATATATTTTGCGTTTCTTGAGGCAACTTTTGTAACTGATGTGCCATAAATTCTACTACATCATCAGTTAAAGATAGCCCCTTTACTTGCGCCAAATCACATTCCCAATAACCGTGTTGGCGATTAAACGTAATCTGTCCATCTTCGTATAACGCCTTGAAAAATTGAGTTGTGAAAAAGGGATTGCCTTTGGTTTTGCGATTGATTAATTCTGTGATGGAAAGCGCTCGTTCAGTTGTACAATTCAAAGTATCAGCCACTAACTGATTAGTATCTTTTAAAGAAAGCGGTTCCAGCGTAATCGTATTCACGGTCTTACCTACTTTCTTCAATTCCTCCACGGTTAACATCAACGGGTGTGCGGCTGACACTTCGTTATCTCGATAAGCCCCTAACAATAGCAGATAATTCTTATCCTCCATCAGCAGTTTAATTAACTGTAGGGAAGCCAAATCTGCCCACTGCAAGTCATCCACAAACATCACTAATGGATGTTCTTTTGTGGTGAAAATAGCAATAAACTTTTGGAACAACAAATTAAACCGATTTTGCGCCGCCGTACCTGAAATTTCTGGCGCATCGGGTTGTTTACCAATAATCTTCTCCAGTTCTGGAATTACGTCAATCAAAACTTGCCCATTTTCTCCCACAACTTGCGTAATTTGATTACGCCACTGCGCTAATTGTGCATCTGATTCTGATAATAATTGCCCCATCAAATCGCGCAAAGTTTGTACAAAGGCAGATAAGGGAATATTACGATTGAATTGATCAAACTTACCTTTGATAAAATAACCATGCTGATGGGTAATTGGCTTGTGGACTTCATTGACTACAGCAGTTTTACCTATCCCGGAAAAGCCTGCTACTAACATTATTTCTGATGTGCCGTGAGTCACTCGCTCAAATGCTTGTAACAAGCTTGTGACTTCTGTTTCTCTCCCATATAATTTATCAGGAATAATGAAGCGATCGCACAAATCCCTTTGTCCAATTTCAAAGCTTTGAATTTCACCAGTTTCTCTTAACTCAGTTAGACATTTTTCTAAATCAAATTTTAAACCCAATGCACTCTGATATCTATCCTCAGAATTTTTCGCCATCAACTTACTGACGATTGCTGAAATAACTGAAGGGATATTTGGATTAATTTCATGTAGTAACGGTGCTGTTTTCGCAATATGAGCATGTACCAATTCCATTGCATCATGAGATGCAAAGGGTAACTCATTTACCAGTAATTCATAGAAAGTTACACCAAGGGAATAAAAATCTGTACGATAGTCAATCCCTCGATTCATTCTCCCGGTTTGTTCGGGAGAGATATAAGCTAGTGTTCCTTCTAAAATATTGGGATTAACTAGGGTTTGGGTTTCTCTGGGTAATAAAGATGCAATACTAAAGTCGATTAATTTAACTTGTTTATTTTCAGGATTAATTAATATATTGCTGGGTTTAATATCTTTATGAATAATTCTTTCGTGGTAGAGTAAGTCTAGGATGTCGCAGAGTGCGATCGCTATTACTAAAAACTCCTCTCTAGATGTAACATTTTGATTTTTGGCAAAATAATCCTTAAGAGAAATTCCCCCAAAGTCTTCCATGACTAGCATATAGCCATTATGTAAGGCTTCTAGGCTATGGGTTTGAATAATCAGGGGTGAGGTGAGATTTTTCCCGATGGTGTACTGGTTGCGAAATAATAGCAATTCGCTAAAGCTGGGATAGGCATTTTTCAGCAGTTTGATAACTACTGGTGTTGAGTCAATTTCTCTAACTGCGCGATAAACCAGTGTTCGGGAGCCATCATAGAGTTGTTCGCTGATGCTATAACCAGGAATCTTCACAAGAGTGTCAATCATAATACCCAAATCTTGAAAATGTCTTGATTTAGTATTCCCAAAGATCAACTTTCCTCTGTAATGACGTAAAAATTTACACTGGCAGTTGAATGATAAATTCTGTCCCTTCACCCAAAACAGAATTGACAGTGATTTGACCACAGTGCTTTTCTGCGACAATTTGCTTTGCTATAGCTAATCCTAAGCCAGTACCTTTACCGACAGCTTTAGTAGTAAATAAATGGTCAAATATTTTGTGTTGTATCTCTGCACTCATCCCCTTGCCGTTATCAGCAATCGAGATTTTCACGGATTGAGCGGCTATTGATGTGGTAATTGTAATTGAGTTAGGATGAGCTTGAATTGATTCAAAACTCTTGCCATGATTCGATTCATCTAATGCGTCAATGGCATTCGCCAAAATATTCATAAATACCTGATTTAATTGCCCAGGGAAACATTCAATTTGGGGTAAATCCCCGTAGTTAGTGATTACTGCAATTGCCGGACGTTGTTCGTTAGCTTTGAGACGATGTTTGAGAATTAAAATTGTGCTATCAATGCCTTCGTGAAGATTAAATGGGACTTTGTAATCTCGGTCAGCACGGGAGAAAGTGCGGAGGGAAGTACTAATATTTTTTAATCTATCGCAAGCTATCGCCATAGAATCGAGCATTTTCGGCAAGTCTTCTATGGTATATTCCAAATCAATTTCTGATTCATGGTCTATGATTTCTTCAGTTTTATCGCTTAAAGTGTCTTGATAGAGTTTCAAGTGTTCGATAATATCGCTGAATGTTGGTTTAGCTTGTTTGAGACTAGCAGCAATAAAGCCCAAAGGATTATTCATTTCGTGGGCGACACCAGCGACTAAGTTACCCAAGGCAGACATTTTTTCAGTTTGCACCATTTGTAATTGGGCTTGTTGTAAGTCTTGTAATGCTTGTTCTAACTCTTGGGATTTTTGCTGCAAGGTAAGTTCAGCTTGTTTGCGATCGCTAATATCTCGCATCACAACAACCGCACCAACTTTGTTACCATAAGGATCGAAGATTGCTTGTCCACTGGCTAATAAACTCCTTCGATCACCCTGCTTCGGTGCAATGACCATTTCAGCATTTTCGACTTTTTCTCCTTGTAATGCTCGTAATAATGGTATTTCTGTTGTTGATAGAAGTGTCTGACCATCCGCTTGATAGAGTGAGAAATTTTCTGCCCATTGTTCTGGTGGCAATGATTTCACCGGGAAGCCATGAAATTCTTCAGTTGCTTTGTTAAATAAAATTAGTTTGCCACTCACATCACAAACAACAATCCCATCGGTAATATTTTCAATAATCGCCTTCAAAAACTCTCGTTCTTTTGCCAGAGAGGCTTCGGTGTGTTGTAATTGTTCTAGTGATGCTTGTAATGACTGAGATTTTTCCTGTTCTCGTTGATAAAGTTGGGCATTTTCTAGAGAAATGGCGGCTTGAGCACAGATGAGGTTGAGTAGTTCAACGCGTTCGCCCTTGGTGTTGGCGGAGCCATCGCTCGTGAATGCTCCCTTTGCTAAACTATTTTCCAGATATAAAATCCCCAACAACTTACCTTGATGTAAAATTGGGCTGCACAAAATACTATACGGCTGCTGGCGGATAATATAGGGGTCATGGGCTAAGGTGGTATCTGCGGTTGCATCCAGTAACACTACAGTTCGTTGACTATGCTTGACTTTGTAAATGAGCTTGTGGGGAATATCTTGACTGTCTGCAATAGCAAGATTTTGCAACACAATGGGTTGTGTTCCTTGGGTAATTGCGCCTTGAATTAACAGATGATTGTCTTGCAACAGCATTAACACACATTTATCAGCCCCAGCAGTTTCAATCACGATTCTCAGTAAAGATGAAAGTAATTTTTCTAGTTCGATTTCACGAGAGATATTTTGAGATGCTTTGAGAATTGCTTTTAAATCGAGAGTATTGGAGACACTGCTACTGCTGGATGTACCCGAACTGGTAGATGTGACACTCCCCAAGCTGATGATAGTTTCGTTAGTGGAAAGAGGCGAACGGCTTTGCTGTAATATAGGAATGAGTAATTGGGGGTAGCGTCTTTCTAAGTCGGAGACTTTGGCTTTTGCACCCCAACGGGCATAGGCATAGTAAGCTTCAATCATGTATTCTTGAGCTATGCGCTGTTTGCCCCAATCTAAGTAGAATTTAGCGGCGAGTTCGTTAGCTAATGCTTCTTCTGGGATATATTCATTGGCTTTCGCTCCCGATATTGCCTTGTCATAGAGTTCGCTAGCTTCGGCTTTGTGTCCGAAAACGCGACATTTTTCTGCCTCTACCAAATCAAACTTATGCTGGTGATTCATGGGTGCATAGTGCGCCCATAGCTGTAATTGAGTTTGATTTTTTTCCACCCTCTCTAATAGGCTTGATTTTTCACCGGAAAGTTGACTTAATTGTGCTAAAACAATCAACGAATCATAAAAATAAAAAGCAGGTTCACCAATTTTACCTGCGCCTCCCATAAAATAGTTTCTACATTCAAGGGCATAATTGTTAGCTTGCTCAACTTCCCCAAACAAAAAGCACAGGGTCAATTTAGATGAATGGAAAATGAATAGTCCATAGAAATCATTTGCAGACAGTAACAGGGGCAGAAATTCTTTTTCTTGTAAAGCGGAGCCAGATAAAATGGTAGGATGCTCTGCAAAACCCAATAAATTTAAAATTACTTGCCAATAAATCAAACAATAATTAGCTGTTCCCAATTGCTTCAATTGCACTAAAGCGGTGTAGTAAGTGTAGGTTTCTTTTTCTAAAGTAGCGAGGGGTTGACCGCACCAAAAAGAATATCGGCAGAAAGTCTGACCACTATATCCCGCATATTCTAGGTTGCCAACTTCTAGCCCCAGTGTGTAACTTTCACTCAACAGGGGTAATGTTTCTTTGAGGTGAGATTTGCGGTGGAAAATATAACCGCTCAACATAAACAATACTTCAGGTTTAGTTGTTTTATCATCAAATTTTGATGTTAAATTCAATGATAATTGCCCAAATTGTACCGCCAAATCTACATTTTTCTGCACATTACAAAGAACCAAACTATAGCAAGCATAGTTAGTTGCAGAAATAGATGTATTGCCGTACTGGAGGAATAATTTGACTAATAAGGTAGCTAATAATGGATATAAAGGAGATCCACAGGTGTAAGCTGCTGACATGATACTGCTAGCAATATGAGCAATGGCAATTTTGTTTGCATCTGTCATCACCGGGAGGTTGACAAAATCTGCAACTTGCCGCCCGCCAATCAGGTCACTAATTTCTTGAATTGATTGTTGAATTTCTTCTGGTGTGGGTGATTCGTTGATTGTTTCGCCCAATTTCTGCAAAAGTTCAATCCCAATTGCTAGCACTTCAATAAGTTGACGGTGGGAAATTTTGGCTTGAATTCTAAAACGGTAAACATTGATCTGTTCCAGTAAAGAATGGGTCTGTTGGATGACGATATCAATCAACTGTTCCATTACCTCAAAATCACCACTTAGCATGGCGACTTCCGCAGATAATTCATGGAAGGCGAGACTCATTTCATACTGCTGTTGCCAAGCATTTTCTCCCAACAAAGACAATCCCACTGTGGCATATTCACGGGCTGCTTTATACGCGGTAGAATTTTTGGCTTTGCGACAGGCGATGAGGTTAAGTTCGGCTAGTTCTATGCGTTGTGTTTGTTCACTAATTAAACAAGTTCCATAATTTAACTGATTGACGATTTCAAAAATGCGTTCAATTCTGGTATCTGGAGAAATTTCTTGCAGAAGTAGTTGACCAATTTGATAGTGAGTTGCTTGTTTTTGGTCATCAGGAATTAGAGAATAAGCCGCTTGCTGGACGCGATCGTGTATAAATTTGTAAGTAACAGTTTGTTGATTTTTCGATATGTCTACAATATTTTCTTGCCCAACATAAAGCTTATAAACATCACCAATTGGGATAATCAACCATTCTTGCATTGCCTTCCATAAACAAGCTGCTGTTTCAATTGGAGATTGTTCTGCAACAATAGCCAAAGTTGTTAAATCAAAAGAATTACCAATACAAGCTGCTAACTGTAATACTTCTTGCGTTGAGGGCGGCAGTTTACGTAATTGTAAACTCATAAAAGCCACTACTCCATCTGTAACTGCTTGCGCCTTTAATTGGGAAATATCACATTGCCAACAGCCTAAATTAAAATCAAATTGAATGAGTCCATCTTGATGCAGTGCTTTGAAAAACTGGGTAGTAAAAAATGGATTGCCTTCTGTTTTTTGATAGATTAGTACAGAAATATTCCATGCCAAATTTTCTGGACATTTGAATGTGTCAGCCACTAAATAATTTACTTGCACTTGACTTAGTGGTGCTAAAGTAATTGTGTTAATTATTGCTTGTGTCTTTTGAATTTCACTCAAAGTCAATAATAAGGGATGTCCGGCATAGACTTCGTTATCACGATATGCACCAATAATGAAAAGATATCCGGTATCAGCCATTAATAGCTGCATTAACTTGAGTGATGCGGAATCAGCCCATTGTAAATCGTCTAAAAACATCACTAAGGGATGTTCAGGAGTTGTAAAGACTTGGGTGAATTTTTGAAATAATAAATTAAAGCGATTTTCGGCAGATGCACCTGATAATTCTACTGCTGGTGGTTGAGTACCAATAATGTTTTCTAATTCGGGAATGACATCAATAATTACTTGTCCATTTTCCCCAACAGCCTCTAATATTTTATGTTTCCATTGCTGAATTTGGACATCACTTTCGGTCAATAATTGGCCCATTAAATCACGAAATGTTTGGACAAAGGCACTGAAGGGAATATTACGATTAAACTGGTCAAATTTACCCTTAATAAAATAACCGCGTTGTTTGACTATAGGTTTATGCACTTCGTTAACAACCGCAGTTTTCCCAATTCCCGAAAAACCCGCTACTAGCATCATTTCAGTTGCGCCAAGGCTAACTCTATCGAATGCTTCTAGGAGGGTTTTTACTTCGGTTTCTCTGCCATAAAGTTTATCAGGAATGATGAAGCGATCGCACACATCACGCTGTGCAATCTCAAAGCTTTGAATTTCACCAGTTTCTCTTAACTGCGTCAGACATTTTTCTAAATCAAATTTCAAACCCAATGCACTTTGATACCTATCTTCAGCATTTTTCGCCATCAACTTACTGACGATTGCTGAAATAACTGAAGGGATATTTGGATTAATTTCATGTAGTAACGGTGCTGTTTTCGCAATATGAGCATGTACCAATTCCATTGCATCATGAGATGCAAAGGGTAACTCATTTACCAGTAATTCATAGAAAGTTACACCAAGGGAATAAAAATCTGTGCGATAGTCAATCCCGCGATTCATTCTCCCTGTTTGTTCGGGAGAGATATAAGCTAGTGTTCCTTCTAAAACATTAGGGTTAACTAAGGTTTGAGTTTCTCTGGGTAATAATGATGCAATACTAAAATCGATTAATTTGACTTGTTTAGTTTGGGGATTAATTAATATATTGCTGGGTTTAATATCTTTATGAATAATTCTTTCATGGTAGAGTAAATTGAGGATGTCACATAGTGCGATCGCTATCAATAAAAATTCTTGTAAAGATAGTAAGTTTGTCCCCGTTTTCCATTCCTTGAGAGAAATTCCCCCAAAGTCTTCCATTACTAGCGCATAACCATTTTGATAGGGTTCTAGACTATAGGCTTGAATGATTCCGGGGTAGTAGAGATTTTTCGCAATTGTGTACTGATTCCGAAATAATAAGAGTTCAGAGAAATCGGGGTAAAGATTTTTCAGCAGTTTGATAACTACTGGTGTTGAGTCGCTTTCTCTAACTGCGCGATAAACCAGTGTTCGGGAGCCATTATAGAGTTGTTCGCTGATGCTATATCCAGGAATCTTCGCAATAGTGTCAATCATAATCACTAAATCTTGAAAATGTCTTGATTTAGTATTCCCAGATGATTAACTTATACTTTATAATGAGGTAAAAATTTACACTGGCAGTTGGATAATAAATTCTGTCCCTTCACCCAAAACAGAATTGACTGTGATTTGACCACCGTGTTTTTCTGCGACAATTTGCTTTGCTATAGCCAACCCTAAACCTGTACCTTTACCGACAGCTTTAGTAGTAAATAAATGGTTAAAGATTTTGTGTGTTACCTCTGCACTCATCCCGTTACCGTTATCAGCAATAGAGATTTTTGCATATTTATCTGCTATTGATGTGGTAATTATAATCGAGTTAGGATGAGCTTGAATTTCTGCAAAACTCCGTCCGTGATTTGACTCATCTAAGGCATCAATGGCATTCGCCAAAATATTCATAAATACCTGATTTAATTGCCCAGGGAAACATTCAATTTGTGGTAAATCCCCGTAGTTAGTGATTACTGCAATTGCCGGACGTTGTTCGTTGGCTTTGAGACGATGTTTGAGAATTAAAATTGTGCTATCAATGCCTTCGTGAAGATTAAATGGCACTTTGTAATCTCGATCAGCACGGGAGAAAGTGCGGAGGGAAGTACTAATATTTTTTAATCTATCGCAAGCTATCGCCATAGAATCGATCATTTTCGGCAGGTCTTCTATGGTATATTCCAAATCAATTTCCACCTCATGGTCTATGATTTCTTCAGTCTTATCAGAGAAGGTGTCTTGATAGATTTTCAACGCCCCGTTTGTTAAATTATTTTCTAGATATATAATGGCATAATTTATTTTCTGGAAGTCCCTAAGAGGATGTTTTAAAAGTTTTGGGCGAATATAATTCGCTACTATACAAACAAAGTCCGCACAGGCGGACTAATGAAAAATCAATGGTTTTGAACCCACGCAGGTGGGTTTTGTCTGTGTAGCCAAGCCATTGCGTTGGGCGGGTTCCCCGACTCCCTCAATGGCGCGCGATTTCTAATCGCCAAGAAAAGTAATAAATTAGACTTTTGAAACAACCCCTAAAGCTAGTCTTTCAAGAAGAACTAACCTAAAGCAGACTGTAAATCAGTTTGTGCCTGTGCTAAAGCTGCTGGTAATTTACTTTCATCACGGCCGCCGGCTTGGGCGAGGTTTGGTCTACCACCGCCGCCACCGCCACAGATTTTAGCGATCGCACCGACAAATTTTCCAGCCTGCAAACCTTTCTTGTTTACCTCTGGACTGAAGGCTGCAACTATGCTGACTTTACCAGCTTCGGGAACGGAACCGAGTACGACTGCACCGTTACCGATTTTTTGTAGTAACCGTTCCGCCGCAGTTTTTAAAGATTCGGGGTCAACGCCTTCGAGTTGGGCAACAATAATTTTATGGTCGCCTACGGTTTGGGCTGTGTCTAACAAGCTGTCTGATTTGGCGATCGCTAGTTGTCCTTTTAGCGTTTCTAATTGCTTTTCAGCGTTTCGCAGTTCGGTTTGTAGTGTTGTGATTCTGTCTGGTAGTTCTTCGGGTTTAACTTTAAAGCGATCGCTTAAATCTTTGACTACTTTATCCCGAACATTTAAGTAATCTAAAATCGCCGGGCCAGAAACGGCTTCAATTCGCCGTACCCCAGACGCTACACCCGCTTCAGAGATAATCTTGAATACGCCAATCTCCGCAGTATTACTTACGTGCGTACCTCCGCACAATTCCATAGACACACTAGGGAAATCAATGACGCGGACTTCTTCTCCGTATTTTTCCCCAAACATCGCCACAGCACCTCTAGCTTTGGCTTCGGCTAAGGGTAATACTTCAATTTTGGCGGAGTGGGCTTCAGAAATCCAAGTGTTCACCTGTTCTTCAACTTGCTGGACTTCCTCAGCAGTTAAAGCGCGGGGACAGTTGAAGTCAAAGCGCAATCTATCGAAGGAAACGAGTGAACCAGCTTGAGAGATTCCCTCATCCACAATTTTCTTTAACGCCGCTTGCAATAAGTGGGTGGCGGTGTGGTTTGCTTGGGCGCGACGACGACAAGCAGCGTCAATTTGGGCGGTAACTGTATCGCCAACCCGCAGTGTTCCCCGTTCGATGCGGCCGAAGTGAACGAAGAAATCAGATTCTTTCTTCACATCTTCCACGCGCACCACAATACCATCGCCAGAGATATAACCGCGATCGCCGATTTGTCCACCAGATTCGGCATAAAATGGGGTTTGGTTGAGGAGGATTTGTACTTCTGTCCCGGCTTCAGCTGCTTCTTCAGCGACACCATTAACTAGCAATACTTCCACTTTCGCCGTCGTCGCCGCTTGGGTATAACCTAAAAATTCTGTGGCGTGGATATGTTCTGCGAGTTTGTCGAGAGAACCTTGTACAGTTAAATCAATGGTTTCGTGGGCGGCTTTCGCGCGTTCCACTTGCTTTTGCATTTCGGTATTAAATCCGGCTTCATCAACGGTGAGGTTGTTTTCCTCCGCGATTTCTTGGGTGAGTTCCAAGGGGAAACCGTAAGTATCATATAGGGTGAAGGCACTTTCACCACTAATTTCGGTTTGCCCTTGCTGTTTGACTTGTTGAATAATATCTTCGAGAAGCTTCTCGCCTCTATCAAGGGTTTTGAGGAAGTTGGTTTCTTCCCGTTCTAGTTCTGCTTTGATGGCTGCTTCCCGTTGGCGGATATTGGGGTAAGCAGATTCAGCCAGGGCGATCGCAGTTTCCGCAACTTGGGTGATAAAATTACCAGAAATGCCAAGTAATCGCCCGTGACGCACCACCCGCCGAATTAACCGCCGCAAAACGTAACCCCGTCCCACGTTAGAAGCGCGAATTTCATCAGCAATCATGTGAACTACAGCACGTACATGGTCGCCAATGACTTTTAAAGAGACTTTGACTTTCTCATCGCTTGTATGATAATCATCAATGCCAGCAATTTCGGCGGCGGTTTTAATAATCGGGAAAATCAAATCTGTTTCATAGTTATTCGGTACTTTTTGGAGAATTTGCGCCATTCTCTCCAAACCCATACCAGTATCAATATTCTTATTTTGTAGCGGTGTTAAATTCCCGGCTGCATCCCGGTTGTACTGCATGAATACCAAGTTATAAAACTCGATAAACCGGGTGTCATCTTCTAAATCAATATTGTCATCGCCGCGTTCGGGGTGGAAGTCGTAATAAATCTCCGAACAAGGGCCGCAAGGGCCAGTGGGGCCAGAAGCCCAAAAATTATCATCTGCACCCATCCGCTTAATTCTGGCTTCTGTTACACCTATTTTGTCGCGCCAGATATTATATGCTTCCTCATCTTCTTCAAAAACGCTGACGACAAGGTTTTGGGGAGAAAAGCCAAAAACTTGTGTAGAAATTTCCCAACCCCAAGCGATCGCTTGTTCTTTAAAATAATCACCAAAGCTGAAGTTACCCAGCATCTCAAAAAACGTCTGATGGCGTTTGGTGCGTCCGACGTTTTCAATATCATTAGTGCGGATGCACTTTTGCGATGTGGTTGCTCTTTTAAATTCGGGTGTGCGCTGTCCCAGGAATATTGGCTTAAATGGTAACATCCCCGCGATCGTCAGCAGCACGGTTGGATCTTCAGGCACGAGGGAAGCACTAGGCAGAATTTGGTGTTCCCGTTGGGCGTAGAAGTTAAGGAATTTGGTACGAATTTCGTTACCGCTGAGGTAGGGATTAGAAGACATGGGTGAAATGAATAATGAATTATCAAGTGTGAAGTATTGAGACACCCTTGGGGTCACTTCCTAAAGGGTAGTATTAATTTCAGCTTTCATCCTTTGATTTGATGAAGTATGCCGCACAAGACGACACATATACCATAGGGTAGCTATTTTTGGAACCTGTATCTACTACTGCCGTCATCAACTACTCACACCAGGAAATTCATTCAAGAGTAAGGATGATGTGTTTATTTTCCAGCTTCTGCGTTCTTCCAGCTAGATACCAATCTACTCAAAACTTGCAACTAAGTCTGGATCTCTGTTAGCACGACTTTCCACTCCCTACTCTCTACTTCCTCTATTCATCTTAATTTTTGCATTTTGTGTGGTCTTGTTACTAGTAATTTTTACTGACAACCATATTTATACGCTTTTGATCTATGCCTATGTAAGTAATATTACTACCTCACTTTAGCCAGATGTGCGATCGCTCTCCGAATAAATAACATCTATTTGTAAAGCTAGCATTAAAGTTGATTTCCTGAGGTAAGTAATGGCATTAAAACTCAAAGTTCCTAATATTGCTTGTGATGGTTGTGCAGAGAAGATTACCGAATCTATTCATGTGATGGAACCAGATGCTCAAGTTGAAGTTAACGTGAAAGACAAAACTGTCACCGTAGAATCCACAGCTTCAGAAGAATCAATTAAACAAGTAATTGTGGCATCTGGTTATGAAATTGCAGGATATTAATCCAAATTAAATTTTAACAATTTTTTTAGATGTAGATATATCTACATTTCTGGATTTCATGATAGACTTTCCGCCTGTTTCTCAGGCGGATTTGCCATAAAAAAACTGAGACATATACAGTAGTGCAAAATTCTTTTATGAAATTCTTGTGTAGATTGACTAGGAAGTTTGCATTTTTTTAAAAAACTAATTTCCAATTAAATAACCTCTGAAAAACTCATTCCGCAAAAGTGCTTGCTGATTATTTATGACCGACTGGATTGGTAAAGTCTTGGGCATGTTGTGCTTAAAGTCTTTACTAGCCAAAGAAAATGCTGATTTAACTAGTTATATACAACATTGCGACATTCTTTGTAGATACATCGGTTTTTACTGATGTTGTAAAAATTTTATATTTTTTTAAATATTGTAGAAAGCAAAAAATGTTTAGTTATAACCAGAATTAATATAGTTATTTCAGTGGAATAATCTTAGCTGTTAACTAATACCTGGAAACTACAGTTATATATTTATAGGCAAAGATAAATTCAGTATTTCTACTGTTTTAAAAAAAATGTATCAAGACGGACAGTAATGATTAGCACCAGAGAGTTTACGGGTTGTATTCAGGGTTAGTATTAAGATGATATTAAAATTAGCAGCTTCTTCTTTATTTAAAGTTAAGACTATCAAATATAAGGAGATATCCTTATAAAGAAAATACTGACAGACTTATTATTTTGGAAAAATAACAGGGACTATTCTTTTAAAATAAGGCAGCAAGCACAACAATGAATATTTCTATTCTGGTCTTTGGAAGTAAACAATTTTTGACTACACTTCCCGATCAGATCCTTGATACAACAACTTTTAGTGTAGAAGTTATAGCTGATTTTCATCAGGCTGTATCAAATATCCAAATTAATCCACCAGATGTAATATTTATACAAGCCAGCTTAGATGACAGTATCGAGTTGTGTAGTTGGTTAAAGAGCCAACCACAACTATCTTGGGTATACTGTATCCTTTTTGAAGATCGTGCTTACCAGCTTGCTACCAAAAGTAGGCAGGATTTGGGAAGGAAATGGGAAATGACGGCTACTGCACTCAGACAAGGTGCTGATGCTTATATTTGGCAACCACTGGTAAAAAATTTAACTGATGTTAATGCACAACATCAGTTAATATTAGCCCAATTAAGCGTAGGTTTAAGGAAAGCGCAAAAGTATCGTGATTTAATGCGGACAAATGATTTATTGTCTGCGATCGCATTAGCTGATTCTTTAACCGAAATTAGTAACCGGCGGGCTTTAGAATGGGACTTACCAAGACAAATTAAAAAATCTCGTCATCAAAACAGCCCCTTAAGTTTAATTATTCTAGATGTCGATTATTTTAAAAAAGTTAACGATACCTATGGACATTTAGTAGGCGATCGGCTTTTACAATTATTATCTCATCGTTTGCGACATAACCTACGTTCCAAAGACACTCCATTTCGGTTTGGTGGTGAAGAATTTGTAGTAGTGTTAACAAACACTACTGGTGATGAGGCGATGATAGTTGCAGAACGTCTAAATCGCATAGTAGGTGAACAACCATTTGCAATTAACGAAAGCCTAACCATTCCTGTTACAATTAGTTTAGGTGTTGCCAGTCTACAATCAGAAGATGACGATAAAGGTTTTAGCTTACTCAATCGCGCCGATCAATGTCTTTTAGATGCTAAAGCATCTGGGCGTAACCAAGCTGTTGGTTGTAACTACTCTCCTTTTTCACATCTCAAGGCTGTTTCTTCATAAAGACAATAGATATGTGCATTAGGAAAAATACTTGAGAGGCGCGAGATTTTGCGTCTCTTAATGTCATGATAACTTTTAAATCTTCTCAGACTGATTGCAGATTTACTGTTCAAGCATTCATGGTAATGCTAGCTAATATCTACAGCCTATAAACATCGCTTGTTTGTCATAATGAGCGATACCTACGGCAAGCTGCGCTAACGCACTCCACATTCCCAAATGCGATCGCCTACGGTAAGCTAAATTGAGAGCATAAAATTAAATTACCAAATCCTTTCTAAATTCAACACAAAACCATTTAATACATCTTTCCCTGATACTGTAGCAGGAGATTCCAAAACCTCAATTTCTATACCTTGTCTATAAATTTCTACCTGACGAGATTTACGGTTGATTAATAAACCTAACTGTACCCCATTATTTATATATTCCCTCATTTTTTCCTGTGCAACTTTCAAACTATCACTAGGGGAAAGTAACTCAATGACAAAATCAGGACAAATAGGAGGGAACTTTTCCTTTTGTTCATCTGTTAAAGTATTCCATCTTTCTAACTTTATCCAAGCAGCATCAGGAGAACGATCCGCACCATTAGGAAATTTAAAGCAAGTTGAAGAATCAAAAGCGATGCCAGTACCATCAGCATCAGTCCAATTCATTACTTGTTGAGTAATTCTCGCATTTTTATTCCCTGTTTCTCCCCCCGTAGGTGGCATAATTATTAATTCTCCATTTGCGCTGCGTTCAAACTTCAAGTCCCGATTTGCTTGACATAGATTAAAAAATTGCTCATCTGTCAGTTCCAATACTGGTTTGAGATTGACGGTGAAAGCATTCATAGCGATATTCCAGATTGAATATTAAAGCCGCAAATTTAACTACCTTAGATACTATTCTATATTTCATTACCCCTTGGGCAATGAGCGCACTCCATAATTCCAAACCCGATACATCCGCTAAGATTCGCTAACGCTTGTTTATCTTGATAAGCGATCGCCTCCTTCACATTCCTCAAGATAAACTAAGCTAAAGCCTCTAATTGTGAATTTGATTCAATCTCTATTTCTGGCTTAATTTCCTCTCTTGTAGAACTTTCAGCGTTACAGAATTGCTCAAATAATTCAAAGAAGTTATTTAGCGCATCCTTTTCATCTTCTGAATAGAAAAGTATGATACGTCAAAATTTTTCTAGCAAATTACATATTAATAATTATTGTATAGCTTAAGGGAGAACTAGCGATCGCCGACGGCGGGGCGTAGCCCATCGCACTCCACATTCCTAAACGCGATCGCCTGTATAAAAATCTAACAATTGATTAAGCTGTTGCAAAATCTGTAAATTTCCTTACATCGGGAGGATGAAAAGCAAGCACAATATCATTGTTAGTTACACCTAATCTCATTAATTCAGTTGCTATTCCCTCTTCTGTATAATCTTCCTCTATATAAATTTTTTCATTTTTAATGCGAACATGAACATAAGTATATTTAATTCTTTTGCTGCCTTGCCAGTCTACAGCTAACCAGAGATAATTATCATGATTGTCATCAAATGCTAAACAAGTCTCGTAATTAGTCTCAGGTGATTTGCGAGATAAATTATCATATTCAGTAAGCACTTGTTTAATTAACTTACGATATTCTCCTAATTTGTCCATAAATTAATTTCCTCTCTTTCATTGTTAAAAACAATAAGTTTAATCTGATGAAGTTTTACAACTGCTTGAATAGATTTTCGTTGAAAAAAAGTTTCAAAGATTGTATCTCTAATGGCTAGATATATGTCATATTTTTTATTTGCTAATTGCAAGATGTCGCGGTATAAAATATATTGACCTAGAGCATTTTGAAAATCTTTCATCAGAGAAGGACTAATGAAGCTTTTGACTTCAACAACTATTTTTCGTCCTTCTTGTTCGGCTAGTAACGCTTTCTCTGCAAATAAATCAGCGTAAAGTTCTGCATCTTGATACTGCAAAAAGTAAGGATCAGCCGTAATTGTCCAGCCATCTTTAATTAAGGCATTTTTAACAGCATCATGGTATATGTCCTTAGCAGGCATTTCTTTCTGGTCATCTAGGCTAGATAAATTATACTAATTGTGCAGACGATCGCACTCCACATTCTCAGATGCGATCGCTGATCCTATGATGACCGGTTAGCGATACCTCCGATAAGCTTCCCTAACGCCTGTCTTTCTGTTTGTAAAATATATAAAAGTAAAAAGTAATTCTTTGTATACTAAACCTAGAGTCAAAAAATTATAGTTATAAATTTTATGTCTAGCTATCAAGAAGTATTACAACAAGCTCAAACTTTAACTCCTGAAGAACAAATACGCTTAATTGAAGATTTATCCAGCTTAATTCGTCAACAGGTGACAATGATATCTAAACCAAAGCGTAGCATTTTAGAATTGCGTGGGTTGGGTAAAGAAATCTGGAATGGTATTGATGCTCAAGAATATGTTAATCAGGAACGCGATTCATGGAATGGTTAGCACAGTTACAGGGGCAAATTGTCGGCTTGGATACTGCACCACTGATTTATTTTATTGAAGAAAATCCTAATTATTTGCATTTTACAGATGCTTTCTTTGAATCAATGTTTCGTGGTGAATTTAGGGTTGTAACTTCAGTTCTGACGATTACGGAAGTGTTAGTTCACCCATTACGACAAGGAAACACAATATTAGCTCAACAATATCGTGATATATTGTTCAACTCCCAAGGGTTGATGACTATCGAAGTTTTGCCAGATATAGCTGAAACTGCTGCACAATTAAGAGCAAGTAACAACTTAAGAACGCCAGATGCTATTCAAATCGCTACTGCTATTCGTGAAGGTGCATCATTTTTTGTGACGAATGACGCGCGTTTACCTTCGTTGCCAGGGTTATCAGTGTTAGTGTTAGAGCAATTGATAGTATAGCGATCGCTGGTTCTATGATGACACGGTTAGCATCGCGTGTTTGCTATCATGCGCGATCTCACTCCAAATTACTAAACGCGATCGCTAATTCTACGATCACACGGTTAGCGATACCTCCGGTAAACTTTGCTAATGCCTGTTGATCACAATGAGGGATACCGACAGTATGCTACCTTTAATACTGTCAAACTATAACATTATTGTATAATTATGATGCCAAGTTATTTAATCTTCTTTAGGTTATAAATTTGCGTTATAATTTTGATTGGAATCCAGCCAAAGAAAAACAAAATATTAGTAAACATCAACTCAATTTTCGTTTAGCCTCAACTGTTTTTCGTGATCAATATCAATTAAGTTTATATGATGAGGAACATAGTGATTATGAGGACAGATGGATTACTCTAGGTTTAGATGAAACGGGTATTTTAAGGGTTGTTATTCATACTTTTGAACAAACAGATGAAGATTCCTGCGTGATTCGTATTATTTCAGCACGGAAAGCAAGTTTTAATGAACAGCAGTATTATCAAGACAGAAAACTATGAAATCTGAATATGATTTTTCACAAGCTGAACAAGGAAAGTTTTATCATCCTGATGCAACGTTTCATTATCCGATTTACCTTGAACCAGATGTTGATGATTTTTTCAAGAAAATTGCTCAAGAGAAAAATATTGATGTGCAAATTTTAGTCAATGAATGGTTGAGAAATAATATTAAATTAATTGAAAGTATTCAGTAAAAGCAATAAAAGCGATCGCACTCCACATTCTCAGATGCGATCGCCTGTTTGTCAAAATGAGCGATACCTACGGTAAGCTGCGCTAACGCACTCCATATTCCCAAAAGCGAGCGCTGATTCTATGATGACACGGTTAACGATCGCCTGTTTATCATGATGAGCGATTGTAACGTAAAAATTTCTAGAGCGATCGCCTGTAGAAAAATATGAACATGATTTATATTTTTTTAATCACCTAAGCAGACATCAAACGCTGTTTTGGTTCAGGAATGTGACGACCTAATTCTTGAGCAGTTTCAATCCATTCCTGCATAATAACTTCTACATTTTTTAGTGCTTCTTGATAAGTTTCACCATCAGCAGCACATCCAGGTAATTCTGGTACTTCTGCTATAAATGCTTGGTCTTCTTCACTCCAATAGAGATTAATTTCATAACGCAGATTCATCTTGTTCTCCTAGTTCATATTTGAGAATTACTTCACGCACTTGCTTAACCTGATAAGCTTTAGCTTTTCCTTGTTTGGGCTGAAGATTCAAGATTTCTTCTATACCATCTTTTGTATATATATGATGGCTACCACGAATGCGCTCATCAAACCCTAGTTTAATTAGTAGTTGACACAACTGCTCAAAGGCAATGTTTTTGTCTGATGTTCCTGATAATATCTTAGCCAGTAGTTTATCTGCTTGACTCATTATTGACTATAGGCGATACCTTCGGTAAGCTGCGCTAACGCTGATTCTATGATTGCACAATAGGCGATCGCCTGTTTGTCAGGATGAGCGATACCTCCGGGAAGCTGCGCTAACGCACTCTACATTACCAAAAGCGATCGCTGATCCTATGATGACACGGTTAGCGATCGCCTGCTGATAACTAGGCTACAAGCAAAAGCATAGAAAGCCGACGTAAATATACTAACTTTTTTCAAAATTCACTTTTAAGTAATCTATATGGTTTTACTATATAACTACTGTTATTTTTTGAAGCAAAATTATTGTTATGGATAATTCAGAACAAGCTTATGAGTTCTATATTTTACAAATTGCGATCAATAAATATTTGGATAATAATTTCCAAAAATTAGAAAAGGATCTACAAATACTTGAATCCAATAAAGATGAAGTTGTCTGGGATATAGTTAGTACGATTTATATTCAAAGTGGATATAAAGTTTCAATGAATTTAGTTAGGGATATAGTTACTCAACGAATTAAAGATACGAAAGATAAACTGAAAGAAGATGAAGAAAAAGCACATCAAGAAATGATAGCTTTTCAAGAGATGATAAAAATCGAAGCTGAAAAAGAACAAACCCGTCAGCAATTGCTCAGAATTAAAGCTGAAGAAGAAAAAGCTAAACAGGAAGAAATTAAATTAGAAAGAAAACATAAAATTACTAACTTTATTTGCAGTTTACCGAAGGAAATGAATTTTGATGAGATTAAATTGGATGTTTTTGTGAGAGTTCATAGACTATGTTGTGAACATTACAGTTATTATCCTTATTCTGATAAATTAAATGAGGAAGAAGTTCTCCATATTGAGCTATTTATCACCATTCTGGAAACTAAAGTATTTGAACATACCTTGTATGATGCTTATAATTTTACTCCCGTGTTAAGTTATGAATACGGGAGGTTTTATAAATGGATATGGGGAACTTGTAATGATGATTGTGACGCACATGAGCTACTAATGGCTTTTGAAGAAGAGTTTGATATAGAGATATCTGATGAGGAAGCTGGAAAGACAGAAACTGAAAAGTCAGTATATCTCAAGGACATTGTTGAGTGTATATATACCAAAATAACAAAATAACAAATTACTATCCGCTATAGCATTCTACTTCTAAAAATTATTTCTTAATTTTCTCTCTAAACCAGTGTTATAACTTGCTCATATTCTTCTTTATGGCTTTGCAAAGCATCCCAAATATCAACCTTTTGCTGAAGATTGAGCCAAAGTCTTGGCCCGTTTCCTAAAGCTTTACCAAGACGGATTGCTATATCTACCGTAATTGCTCTCTGACCATTAATAATTTCATTAACTATTTGATTAGATACTCCTAAAATTTCTGCAAATTTTGTGCTATTTATATCTAAATCATCTAGGATATCTGCAATTACTTCACCAGGGTGTATTGGTCTTACTAATCTATCTTGAGTAATATCTTGCCAGTTATTCATAATCAATGTTCGACTATTTAATATCCTACTAACATTCTAGATTAGTGATAATCTTCAAGATTTACATCATAAGCATCACCATCTTCAAAGCTAAAAGTTATACGCCAGTTTCCCGATACCTTAACTGCCCAAGTTCCTTGCCTATCTCCTTTTAACTCGTGCAATTCATAACCTGGTAATCTAATATCTTCTACAATTAAGGCTGAGTCTATAACTTCTAATCTAATTCTAATTTTCTTTTCTAAGTTTGCTGGGATTCCTTTATTAAAGTTCTCTCTAAATAGATTTTCTAAAGCTTTACTTTTAAATGTTTGAATCATCTATTTTATGATTTTATCTCAGGTGCTTCAATCATTTATAGCGATCGCCTCGATTTAAAAGGCAGGCATTATGCCTGCCTTTTAATCCTATTCTATGCCTTCAATGCGGTCTTCAACTTCTTGGTACAACTCGCGGAGGCGGTCTAAATTCTCCTCGCTAGTTTCCCAATAACCGCGACCATTCACTTCCAACAATGTTGATACCATCTTGCGGAAAGAATGGGGGTTGAGGTTCATGAGGCGTTTCTGCATTTCTTCATCTTTGATGAAGGTTTCGTTTGCATCCTCATATATCCAGTTGTCAACTGCGCCGGCGGTTGCACTCCAACCCATTGTGTTTACCAACCGTTTGGAGAGTTCGCGCACACCTTCGTAACCGTGAGACAGCATACCTTCATACCACTTGGGATTTAATAGTTTGGTACGGGCATCTAAACGCACGGTTTCGGATAATGTGCGGACTTGGGCGTTGGCTGTGGTGGTGTCTGCAATGTATGATGCTGGGGTTTTGCCATCACCACGCAGACTTGAGACGACTTTGGTGGGGTCAGAGTCGAAGTAATGGGAAACATCCGTTAAACTAATCTCGGAGGAATCCAGGTTTTGGAATGTTGCTTCAGCAGTTTTGAGGGTGCTTTCAAAAATCTTCCGAGATTGTTCCATCATGCCGGGGTTGTCGGCACTGAAGGCGAAGGATTTACGGGTGAGGTACATTTCTTGTAACTCGGCTTCGCTTTCCCAGGTGCTGTTTTCTACTGCCAAGTTGATGTTAGAGGAGTAAGAACCGGAAGCGTTAGAGAAAACGCGGGTGGCTGCTTGTCTAAGGTTAATTCCCAATTCTTCAGCTTGTTGCAGGGCGTGTTTGCGGACAAAGTTCATTTCTGTGGGTTCATCCGCTTCCGCCGCCATCTTCACGGCTTGGTCTAGGAGGTTCATCTGGTTGATGAACAAGTCGCGGAATACACCAGAACAGTTGATTACAACGTCAATTCTAGGTCTTCCCAATTCTTCTAAGGGAATTAACTCCAACTTGTTCACCCGTCCCAAAGCATCGGGAACCGGACGCACACCCACCATCCACATGATTTGCGCTAGAGATTCACCGTAGGTTTTGATGTTATCTGTTCCCCAGAGAACGCAGGCGATGGTTTCCGGCCAATTACCGTTGTTTTCGGCTTTATTTCTTGCCAAAAGTCTATCGACAACGATTTTTGCTGATTGTACAGCCGCAGCCGTGGGAATTGATTGGGGGTCGAGGGCGTGAATGTTCTTACCTGTGGGTAATACATCGGGGTTGCGGATGGGGTCGCCACCAGGGCCAGGAAGAATGTATTCGCCTTCTAAGCCTTTGAGTAATGCGCCGAGTTCGTTGTCTGCACAAACTTGTTGTAAGCAGAATTCTAAATACTCGAACAGGGGTTTTAGGGCGGAAGCGTCTACTTTGGGATAGCCCGCTTTGTGTAATGCTTCTACCCAAGGTTCCTTTTTGCCCATGTTGAAGAAATTCAACTTGGAAACTAAGGAAACCCGGCCTTCAGCATCGGTTTGTTCTTGTACCAAGGCGCGGACAGCAGCGCGAGTTGCTAGGGTGATGTCTTGCAATAACTGGACATCTTCTAATACACCTTTGTCGCTGTTTTGGTAGATTTCGTCAATGTTACGTCCCACGCTGTTGGCGATGATGCGGGGTAAGCTTTGGATTTCTTCTTCTTGACGGTCTAAGCTGGCGATATTAACTAGAGTTGCGATCGCTTCTTCGGCACTTGGGGGTTTACCAATGACGTGCAAACCACAAGGTAACAACCGTGATTCGATTTCCATCAGCTTGCGGTAGACGCTGCCGACAATATTATCCCGTTCTTCCGGGGTCATATCTTTGGCATCGGTTTCGGGCAAGTTAATATCTTTATCTAGGTTGACGATCCGGCATTTATCCATGATCGTGTTGACGATAGGGATACCGCGCCCGCTATCTTTTAAGGTTTGGTAAGAAGCAATTAACTCACTGAGTTCTTTCAAACCTTTGTACAAACCAGCGTTTTCCGCCGGTGGTGTGAGGTAAGAAATTGTTTCGGCGTAACTGCGGCGTTTGGCAATTGTCGCTTCGCTGGGGTTGTTGGCGGCGTAGTAGTACAGGTTGGGAATTGTCCCAATTAAGTTATCTGGGTAACATTCGCCAGACATCCCCATTTGCTTCCCTGGCATAAATTCCAAGGAACCATGTGTACCAAAGTGCAGTACAGCATCCGCGCCCCAAATTCTTTCGAGGTAAGTGTAGTAAGCTGCAAAACCGTGGTGAGGGCTGGCGGAACGGGAGAACAACAACCGCATGGGGTCGCCTTCATAGCCGAAGGTGGGTTGTACACCAATGAAGACGTTACCGAATTGCTTACCGTAAATTAATAAGTTTTGTCCGTCGCTGTTGAGGTGTCCTGGTGGTGGCCCCCAGTTTTCTTCTAAGCGTTGGGAATATGGTGTCAGTTCTTCGTATTCTGGCACTGACATCTTGTAAGCAATGTTGAGTTCGGGGCTGGCGTACTGTGCTTGTGCATCATGGATGACTTGTTCCATCAACTCTTTAGCGTTTTCTGGTAAGTCCTGCACTTCGTAGCCATTGTTTCTCAACGCTTTCATGACTTCGTAGATAGAACCGAATACATCGAGGTATGCGGCTGTACCGACGTTACCTTTATCGGGGGGGAAGCTGAAAACGGTGATGGCAACTTTTTTGTTGAGTTTGGGTTTGCGGCGGAGGTTAGCCCATTTCAAAGCACGTTGGGCTACTGCTTCGATGCGGTCTTGGAGGGCGATCGCTTTCCCAGTTGCCCCATCTCTACCCGATAATATAATCGGTTCGATCGCACCATCAAGTTCAGGAATCGCAATTTGCAATGCCACCTGAATCGGATGTAAGCCTAAATCGCTATCCAACCACTCTTCCGTAGTTTGGAATACCAATGGTAACGCCACCATGTAAGGGCGATTTAAGCGTTTGAGTGCGTCAATTGCCTTGGGATGGTCTTGTCTAGCGGGGCCGCCAACTAAGGCAAAACCAGTTAAGGAAATTACAGCATCTACTAAAGGTGTATTTGTAGTTGGTTCGTAGAAGTAAGCATCTACAGGCTTGGAGAAATCCAAACCACCAGCAAACACAGGTACTACCCTTGCGCCTAATGCTTCTAACTCCTGCACCATTGCCACGTAATGGGCATCATCACCTGTAACTAGGTGAGTGCGTTGTAATACTAACCCTACACAGGGTGCTAAAGGATCTTTTAAATCTTGGGGAATATCCCGGCGGGCGCTGTACCAGTTGAGATATTCTCGAACATCCTCATACATGGTTGTAGCTAAAGGATGCCAAATCCCCATATCTGGGTAAACTACCGGTGCTTGATATTCTAGAGACGCGGAATTTCGCTTCTCTACACCTTTTAATACATATTTATCAGCTAGCATTAGCAAGAAGTTTTCCAGGTTTTCTGGAGAACCACCCAGCCAATACTGAAAACTCAACATGAAATTGCGTGCGTCTTGTGCCTTATCCATCGGCAAGAACTTCAGCACTTGGGGCAGTGTCCGCAATAGCTTCAGCATTCCATCTTGGAATCCTGCACCGGATTTTTCTTTGCGTTTCTTCATGAATTGTGCGATCGCACTCTTCGATTGACCCAACTGTGCTAAGGAAAAAGTGCCCATTTTATTCAGGCGCATTACCTCTGGCATTGATGGGAAGACAACGGCAACGTCTAAATTATCGCGGTGTGGTTCTACAGCTGCTACTACTTTTTGTGCTAAGTCTTCGATAAAAATCAGTGAGGCAATAAAAATATTGGCACTTTGTATATCCCTTTGGAACTCTTCGTAGTTTTCGGGGTCTCGGAGTTCCTCAATTAAGTACCCGCTGATTTCGATCGCAAGATCGGGACTGTTCGAGTTAATCGTGCGAACCGCTTGCGACAATGCACTCTGGTACTGGGACTCAAGCACGACATAGACCACCTTGATTAAATTACGTCCGCGCAGGTTTTCAGGCGCAATGTGTCTAATGGTGGACTTGACGTGGGTGAACATGCTTCCTCTGCTCCTTTGATGCGTGTTCTCGACTGGAATTTTTTTGTGGCTAAGTTGCCCACAAAGTTTAACGATTTTTTCGGCAATAACAGTTTTTTATCAGAAAAACCTTACCACATGGGCATTTTGTCCGCTAGATGACATAAATCGATATAAAAATCGCAAACTTTGTTAACAAACATTAATAAATAATAAGAGCAATTGCTCAATTAATGTAACAAAAACTTAATATTTTTGAGATATTCTGGCAAATTAGTAATGTTGAGTAGGGATATAACTAGATATATAAATATGCAAATTTGTCAAGTATTTAATGGAAAATCTAGGCGAAGAGAATGAAGGGGTGAGGATTGGCGTAGTGTTTCCCCATATTTTTATAGTAATACCAAATCAAGCGCGATCGCCTGACTAAACAACTAACATAAAATCAGATGTACCCTAGGGAGAAGGTGAGATGACTGCTCAAGTTGTAGATACCACCTCAGAATTAATTGCCAAGTTCCACACTCTAGCACCAGAACAGCAACAGCAAGTCTTAGATTTTGTAGAATTTTTAATGCAAAAATATGCTCAACCTGAAAAAACCCAAGAACATCCTCAGCAAAGGGTATTGGGATTAAATGAAGGCGAAATTTGGATGAGTGATGACTTTAATGATCCTTTACCTGATGAATTTTGGTTGGGTGAAGGTGCAGTATGAAATTATTGTTAGAGGATGTTTGTAAAGTCATGAAAAATACTAAAAACCACTCTCCAAACCTCTCCCCGACAATGAGAGAGGCCTTGAAACTCCTAATTGCTCGTGAGTGTTAGGGGCTAGGGGGGTTAGGTTTTTCAGATTTTGATGTTAACAACAATACTTTTAAAACATCCTCTTAGACACTCATGTACTTATTTGGTCAGTGGGAGAGCCAAAAAAACTATCTGACAATGTTAGAACCCTATTAATGGATACTAACAACTCTTGGTTAGTTAGTATAGCTAGTATTTGGGAATTACAAATTAAATATCAGCTTGGCAAACTCAATTTACATTTATCTTTACCTAATTTAATTGAAACTCAAAAGCAAGTGAACAATCTCAAAATATTACCAATAGAGTTGGAACACATCTATGCACTTGATGGGCTACAAAATCATCATCGTGATCCTTTCGACAGAATTTTAATAGCTCAGTCAATATTTGAAAATATACCTTTGTTAAGTGTAGATACAGTATTTGATTTATACCCAATTCAAAGAATTTGGTAATTGTAGAGAATAAAAAATTTAACTAATAACTAAGAAAGAGAAAAGGTACGCGGTATGAAATTTTTACATACGTACCTATTCTCTTATGTGAATAAAATCGCAAATTTTATTTAGCCAATATAGCTTTACTATTTAAAGTATCTAGAATCACATCATGCAATTGATTTCTTAAACCGGCAATTGGTTCACTCAAATGCTCCCTCTACGGACGATTACCAGAAGGATACTGATGCCCCAAAACGGGATGAGGTGTGTAAGGTTCTTCTAAGAATTTGCGCTCTTCCTCAGAAAGCTCTAAATCAACAGCTTCAACAGCCTCTTTCAGATGTTCTATTTTACTAGCGCCAATGATGGGAGATGTTACACCTGGTTGATGCAATAGCCAAGCTAGGGCAATTTGTGTAGGTTTAACACCGCGTTTTCCTGCTAATTCAACTACACGCTCTACTACTTGGAAATCTGAATCTTGATAGTAAAGATTATGAGCGAATTCGTCAGTTTTGGCACGTAGTGTTTGCCCATAGTCTGATTTACTGCGATTTCCGGCTAAAAATCCTCGCGCTAAAGGACTCCAAGGAATAATCCCAATTCCTTGATCGATTGCTAAAGGTATTACCTCTCGTTCTTCTTCTCGATAAATTAGGTTGTAGTGATTTTGAATGGAGACAAAACGAGTCCAGCCGTGAATATCTGCTGTATACAGGGCTTTTGCCAGTTGCCATGCAAAAACACTAGAAATTCCTAAATAACGTACTTTACCTGCTTTGACAATATCATGTAGTGCTTCTAGGGTCTCTTCAATTGGTGTTTCATAATCCCAACGGTGAATCTGGTATAAGTCTACATAATCTGTCTGTAAGCGCCGCAAAGAAGCATCAATGCTATCAAAAATATGTTTGCGAGATAATCCTCGGTCATTTGGCCCATCACCGACTTTACCATGTACTTTAGTCGCAATCACAACCTGATCTCGTTGAGCAAAGTCTTTCAATGCTCGCCCGACAATTTCTTCACTCTTCCCCAATGAATAGACATCTGCGGTGTCAAAGAAGTTGATTCCCAAATCCAAAGCCAGTTTGATGAATGGACGACTTTCTTCTTCTTCTAATACCCATTCGCGCAATTGTCGAGAGCCATAAGTCATCGTACCTAAAGTAATCCGCGATACTTTTAGTCCAGTTTTGCCCAGATTGACATATTTGGTCATACTGTCTGCTCTACTTTTTGTTGAGATGCTTAATAACGTTGTGTGCAATCTTGCTATAGCTGTTTCAAAACGATTTATCTGAAGAATTGCTTTGCTATAAGCATGACTTTGCAAAAGTTAGCACGAATACTACTATAAATCAATCGATTAGCCGTAGTTTATAGTCCAAGATTACGCATTGCATTTGGCAGATCCCTTTCCTCATCAGGCAGTAACTCAAACTTTTTCGCCAAAAACTATTACTATGATTGCGCTGTAGTAGGGAACGAGGTGTTATAAAAAAGTGATTGCCCACAACAATTTGTTAATTGCGTACTTGGTATCAGTACTCCTAAGTGCAAGATGTAAATTGATAAATCATTTAGGATTACTATATTTTGACTAACCATCTTGTACCATCCAAACCAACATTCCTAATACTATTTGAGCTTGTAATTTTTGAATCATGACTCCAGTCGATATTCTTATTCTCTCCAATGGCCCAGGGGAAATCACAACTTGGGTGCGCCCAGTGGTGACAGCATTGCGGGAAAAGCTGGGTAATGCCCGTGAACAGGTAAGAATTTCCGTAGTGTTGTCACCTTGTCCAAATGCGACTGGTAAAGAAACTGCGATCGCCCTTTCTTACCCAGAAGTTGATAGAGTTCAGGGAGCAGAGTATTTTTGGCAATTTTTAGTTTGGGGAAAAACTCATGATGATTGGGATTGGAGTAGTCGTGGTGTAGTAGTTTTTCTCGGTGGTGATCAAATTTTTCCCATCATTATCGGCAAAAAACTGAGATATCGCACAGTGGTTTACGCAGAATGGGAAGCCCGGTGGCATAACTTAATTGACCGATTCGGTGTAATGAAGCCAAAAGTTGCTGAAAAAGTTTTGCCAAAATATGCCCATAAATTTACAGTCGTTGGCGACTTAATGCTAGAAGCACAAACATCACTTCTCACACCCGACTCCCAACTTTCCACTCCCAACTCCCTAACTATCGGTATTCTCCCTGGCTCAAAAGCAGCAAAATTAACTCAGGGAGTTCCTTTAACTCTCGCTATTGCTGAATATGTTCACGCCAAAATACCACAAACCAAGTTTGTCATTCCTGTTGCACCAACTTTGGATTCACAAACCTTAGCCAGTTTTGCTAATCCCCAGAAAAACCCCTTTACGAAAACTTTTAGCTTTAATGGTGCTGAATTAATTTCTTCAGATGAGAATCAAGAAAAATCAACCTCTAAACTAAATATCCTGAAAACAACCACAGGGTTAACAGTTGAATTGTGGAGAGAAACGCCTGCCTACAGAATCTTATCCCATTGTTGTATCTGTTTAACTACAGTGGGTGCAAACACAGCCGAGCTAGGTTCTTTAGGTGTACCCATGATTGTGTTGCTACCCACCCAACAGCTTGATGCTATGCGTTCTTGGGATGGTCTACCAGGGTTATTAGCTAATTTACCGGGAGTTGGGACAACGTTTGCCAAATTAATTAACTGGATATTTCTGAGACGTAAAGGCTTGTTAGCATGGCCGAATATCTGGGCGCAAGCAGAAATCGTCCCTGAATTGGTAGGTAAACTCCAACCGCAAGAAGTTGGTGAAATGGTATTAGATTTGTTAGCGCATCCAGAAAAGTTAGAACAAATGCGTACTAACCTAAGAAGCGTTCGCGGCGAAAGCGGTGCAGCCCAAAAAATAGCACAGATTGTCGATGAAGAAATTCAAAAGCAAGAATAATAGGGGTGGGTTTATCAACATCTTCCAAAGTTATGATGAGCCAAATCAACCCGCCCTTAGAGGTTGTTTGAAAAGTCTAATTTATTACTTTTCTTGGCGATTAGAAATCGCGCGCCATTTGCTTCAAGTCGGGGAACCCGCCCAACGCAATGGCTTGGCTACACAGACAAAACCTACCTTCGTGGGTTCAAAACCCTTGATTTTTCATTAGTCCGCGCAGGCGGACTTTGTTTGTGTAGTAGCGAATTATATTCGCCCAAAACTTTTAAAACATCCTCTTATACCGTTTCACTTTAAGTTTGATAAAAATGGGTCGTATGGGAGCAGGGAGCAGGGGGCAGGGAGAAAGAAAAACCAATAGATTTGTATCAGTATTTTCGTGAATTGGTATTAGCCTAATCCAAAATCAGCAATCTAAAATCTCAAATTCGGTTAAACTGGACGACACCCAGATAAAATATCGTGCATCTTCACCACCGAACCAATAACAGCGATCGCTGGGGCATCAAATCCAGTTTGCTCAACTTGCTCTACAATTGTCCCTAGCTGACCAATCAATTCTTCTTGATCTGGTCTTGTACCCCAACGCACTAAAGCAATTGGTGTTTCTAAACTCAAACCCGCCGCCGCTAACTCTTCGATAATGTGCGATAGATTGTGAACACCCATATAAATTACAATTGTTTCTGAACCGTGGGCGATCGCTTGCCAATTTACTTTCGGTCTATACTTACCAGCCGACTCATGCCCAGTCACAAACGTAACTGATGAGCTATGCAATCTATGAGTCAAAGGTATGCCAGCATAGGCTGGAGCCGCAATTCCTGATGTAATTCCTGGCACAACTTCTACAGGAATCCCCGCATTAACTAATTCTGACATTTCTTCGCCACCGCGACCAAATATAAACGGGTCGCCGCCTTTGAGGCGCACTACAATGGTATGAGTTTGAGCTTTATCAATTAATAGCTGAGTAGTTTCATCTTGCAAAAGTGAGTGTCTCCCCATCCGCTTACCTGCATTGATTTGTTCTGCTTGGGGATTAATCATTGCTAAAATCGCCGGACTCACTAAAGCATCATAAATAACGACGTCGGCACACTCTAACAAACTTTTGCCTTTAAGCGTCATCAGTCCGGGATCGCCAGGCCCTGCACCTACTAAATAAACTTTGCCCAAATTCTCTTGACCTTGTTTTTCTGTGCAGTTCATTTGTTCATCAAATCCCAGATTAAATCAGCTAATTCTGCACTTGCTCCCAAAGGTTGAGCTAATTGGAAAGTCACAGCAGGGAATTTTAATTTTAGCTCTTCTGTCAACTGAGCGATCGCATCGGTTATGCCGCCTGCGAATAAAAAATATGGCAAAATTGCAATTTTCTGTTTACCAGCAGCCACCAAATCTTCTACTTGGGTTTCTAAACTAGGAGACACTGACCAATAAGCTGGTAATGCACCTAAATTTGCGGCTATGGTTTCGACTGGTTGTTGAAAGCCAGGACGACGACTACCATGTGCTAATAAAATCCAGGCTTCGGTTTCGATTTCAGCCATTTGCTGAGACAGCAAAGTTGCCAAACTAGGTTGACTGCCTAAATATGGTAATAATTCCACGCTGATATCTTGACCCATAGCTTGTGTTGCTAGTGCTACTTCTTCAGGGATTTCTTGCATGACATGAACGCCTGGTAGCAAAAATAACGGAATAATTTTTAAACTTTCGTATCCAGCTACAACAGCACTTTGAGCAAATTCTTTAATTTGGATATGCAGAGGTTCAGGACGTGTTTCTAAATAAGCCAAACCTAGCAGCTTTTCCTGGCTATGGCTTTTGTTGATCAAATCTATTAATTGCTGCAAAGCAATTTCAGGCCGTGGGTCACGGCTTCCGTGAGATACCAGCAGATACGCAGATGGCATTGGTAGATGTAAACCTTTTGACTATTGATTTTTCACCAAGAATTCTTTGATAGTATAAGCTGCCAGATTTATTTGAGGTAAATTCAAAATCGAAAATCGAAAATTTTTTAGCTTATTGTTGTTCGGCACTGTAAGTATAAAAGTTATGAAAAGCTCCCACTGTTTCAAATTTATAACCTGGTAGCCAAGAACCTAGAGTTAAGTCTGTACGGTACACGCTAAATAAGATAAAATCTTGCCGATCTGTGGTTTTGGAAATGACCTCTCGCATTCTGGGATTGGCAGAATCGACCATTTTGCTACAACTTGAGTTTAATAAATTTTCGATGAGCTTAGATGTTTTTTTGCAAACATCGGTCTTTAAGTATTGTGTTAGTTGTTGTACAGCATACTCTTCATACTCGTTTTGAGTAGGATTGGTTTTAGACATTGCTACGCCAAATACAGCAAATCCTGTGGCGATCGCCAATGCCATAATACTTACAAGTCTCATAATTGTTTCACCGCAATTGTCAGATATTTAATTAGAATCCCAGGACTACAAAGGAACAAAGTCCGTTCCTCCTAAAAAATGCTTGCTCGATCACTAAATAGATGCTATGATTAATAATGGATAAGTGAATGGCGAGCGTAGCCAAGTGGTTAAGGCAGTGGTTTGTGGTACCACCATCCGTGGGTTCGAGTCCCATCGTTCGCCCTGAATAATACAAATTACTAAAAATAATGGTTATTAACCGGAATGACCATATTTATTTATTGTTCCAAAGCCTCTGAGGGACTGCCAACTCAAAAGATATACTATCACTAGGCAGGGAGTAGGGAGCAGGGGGTTTGGTTGTATAGCTGCGACTTCAGTCGCTTGGCTCTTAGAGGATTTGCAGTGTTGAATTTTCCACACCCGAGATTTGCTTGATAAAACTAGCGTTTACGCCTAACTCCTGCGCGTTCTAGCAGAGCCGGATTGCCCCAAATATTCACTCTGCCATCATAGCCGCCACTAGCTAAAATTTGCCCATCGGGACTAAAAGCTAGCGCGCTGACCCAATCATGGTGTCCGTAAAGTGTAGATAACAGTTCACCTGTAGTTAAATCCCATAACTTAATGCCATCTCTACCAGCACTGGCAAGAATTTGACCATTGGGGTTAAGAGCGATCGCATTAATCCAGTTATTATGTCCTTTGAGGATACGGACTAAAGTATTTGATTGGATATTCCATAGTTTAATGGTGCGATCGCGGCTAGCACTAATCAATCTTCCATCAGGTGTAAACGCCACAGCAGTAATTGTTTGGGAATGGGCTGGAAAAGCTCGGATTAATTTGCCTGCGTTCAAATCCCAAAGTTTAATTACACCTTTGTTGTCGCCACTAGCGACAATCTGACCATCCGGACTGATAGCCAAAGTGTAAATAGAATTATCAAACTTTGCTAAAGTTGCCAGTGGTCGCTGCTGTAGCAAATCCCAAATCCGAATGCCGTCTAAAGCACCGCTCACAAGCACTTTACTATCAGGAGACACTGCCAAAGATAATACGTTGCTAGTGTGTCCGACAAAAGAACGACTAAAGTTGTTATTTTTTAAATTCCACAGATTAATTGTGTGGTCAGTGCTACAGCTAATTAAAGTATAACCATTGGGCGAAATTACCAAAGACTCAACAGATGCTTGATGGGCTTTGCGAATATTCGCTACTTTTTTGCCAGTATAGGGGTTCCATACCCTAATTACCCCATCATTTTCCGCACCACCACTAAAGAGAACTTTGCCATTGGGACTAAAAGCTAAAGATTTCACAGTCCCAGGATGCGCCATCAAGCTATAAAGTAGCTGAGGATTGGTAAAACTTGTTTGAGCTTGGGAGTCTGGTACTTCTTCAATTGCAGCATAAGCAGTGCCACTATCAAACTCTTGCCCAATATTTGCAGGCATAGTCAATACTGCCAAAAATACCAAAGCAATATATGGGCGCAGCCGCCAGCTGCCCCTAATTTTTCCCTCACTCCTCACAAATTTTCCCTCTCTAGATTTAAATAGTTAAGTCAGTATACTTTCACATTTATGACTCAACACTTTCAACTCAGTACTTTTCAATGGGCAGTTGGAGGGACATAAAGTAGAGTCTCTACAACTTTCAACTCAGCACTCAGCACTTCTCAATGCGGTGGTTTTTTCTTGGCAACAGTCAATATCGGCAGCGTAGAACTAGATGAGCGAGGTGGTAGGTAATGTTGTACTACAGGTTCCTCTTCTAGGATGGGGCGACGCTGCTGCATTCGCCACAACTTCCAGGCTAGGGTGATACCTGCTGTTCCTAAACCAACAGCAAACAACGACCAGCTATCATCGAATCCACCAATCACAGCATCCACAACACCCATCGTTATCAAAATACTGATAATTGGATCTTTTCTGTAGGCTGATTTCAAAAAACGAGGTAATGCAGCATTCATCACGGCTTGGTTTATCCAAATCACCTTTGGTGTAAGTTTAACGAGAATAATTCACCTACTAGATGCCTTTTATGAAAAAAGCATCTAAATATTACAATTTTCTAGATTAGGTAAGGAAATAGCAAAATTAACCTTCTGACATATTTGCCAACCCACGATAGCATTGACACCCTACTAACAGACTTGACTTTTGCCTCATCGTAATTAGTTTGTATCACAATCATAGACGGCAAACATTCCCAGATAGTTTTGTTTATACAGTTTTAACCAGCTGGGTATGCCAACTGGTTAATCTGGTTCTAATTACTAGCTTACAACTGAGTAATGTTGCTCAATTAACCCAATTATTTAGGGGTTTGGGGTGTAAGTCAGCAAAATATTGATTCCTTACACCCTGGACTCAATTTCAACAAATAACTTTTGTAAGTAAATTGTGACTACTTCAAGCCAAGCCAAGATAGTACACCTTGGTTGGTGACGTATTCAATGATTACCATCAAGCCAAAGCCAATCATTGCTGCTCTACCGTTTAAGCGTTCTGCATATTCATTAAAACCAAATTTGGGGTCTTCTAGCTTTGGTGTAACTGTTGGTTGTGTTTGTGTCATGTTCAAAACCTCTTTTCGGCAAACGGAACTTAAAAGTAATAACCTTGCATCCAGACTTGTGTAAGGTTGGAGCCAGATAAATGTAGCAGCAGCTTCTTAAATGTAGCTGTGCAACGGCTCTTTTAACAATTTGTAATTATTCTTTATATATTGTAGTCAACTATGGCGATAGTCAAGGGTAAGACTTTTTAGCTTTGCTACCGTGAAAGGGAAAACTAAGGTTGTAGATAGCTATATCTAATACGGAACTGTCAGCCTGAGACTGGCAGGCTAAGTTAAACCAAAAATTCATCAGAGGCGTTATATGGAAATCGGCGTTCCCAAAGAAACGAAGGATCAAGAGTTTCGAGTCGGGTTGAGTCCTTCTAGCGTGAGAGTATTGAGCGAAAATGGTCATCACATTTTCGTGCAAACACAAGCGGGTCATGGTGCTGGTTTTACAGATGCAGATTACATCAGTGCTGGGGCGGAAATTGTTTCAACAGATGAAGCCGCTTGGAATCGAGAATTAGTTGTGAAAGTCAAAGAACCTTTATCCAGCGAATATAAATTTTTGCAAAAAGGGCAAATATTGTTTACATATTTGCATTTGGCAGCCGATCGCAAATTAACCGAACATCTAATTGATTGTGGCACTTGTGCGATCGCCTACGAAACTGTCGAACAATCAGGGCCCAACAGACTACCCCTACTTACACCCATGAGTGTGATAGCAGGTCGCCTATCAGTGCAATTTGGTGCGAGATTTTTAGAACGTCAGCAAGGCGGTAGAGGAGTCCTTTTAGGTGGTGTACCTGGTGTTAAACCCGGTAAAGTTGTGATTTTAGGTGGCGGTGTAGTCGGCACAGAAGCAGCGAAAATTGCTGTGGGGATGGGTGCTATTGTGCAGATTTTAGATGTAAATGTAGAACGTTTATCTTATTTAGAAACTTTGTTTGGTTCGAGAGTGGAATTACTTTATAGTAACTCTGCCCATATAGAAGCTGCCGTTAAAGAAGCTGACTTACTAATTGGTGCTGTTTTAGTTTTGGGACGCAGAGCGCCAACTTTAGTATCCCGCGAATTAGTCAAACAAATGCAGCCTGGGTCAGTAATTGTAGATGTTGCAGTTGACCAAGGCGGTTGTGTAGAAACCTTACACGCCACCTCCCATACCAACCCCGTCTACCTTGAAGAAGGCGTAGTGCATTATGGCGTTCCCAATATGCCAGGCGCAGTGCCTTGGACATCGGCTCAAGCCCTTAACAACAGCACATTACCTTATGTTGTCCAATTAGCAAATTTAGGCATCAAAGCCCTAGATGTTAACCCATCTTTAGCCAAAGGTGTGAATGTGCAAAATCATCGCCTTGTGCATCCGGCTGTGCAAGAAGTGTTTCCTGATTTGGTAAGTTAGCTAAACATCAATACAGTTCAGTTAAGGCAACAACTTAGACTGGTGTAGGTTGGGTGGAGGAACGGAACACAACATTCACGCATACTTTGTTGGGTTACGCTATCGCTACACCCAACCTTGTATCTTAAGAGAAGTAGTAGACCGTCCCAACCTTGGTCATCATAGACCGCTTCGTAGCATGGGTCACTACAACAATCTCTTTGACAGAACTCGAA
>NZ_JACJRU010000038.1 GCF_014697425.1 Nostoc sp. FACHB-110 | reverse complement strand
TCCTGAGCCTATTTTATTAAATCAGATTTTTGCCAAGCTTACTTCTTTGGGACGTATTCATGCCGTTTCTACAGGCTTTAAAGCCTCGTAAATTGGCAACGGTATTGTTAAGTAAATAAATTCTCGTTAATATAGGACTAGTATTTGATTTCTGAAACTCATTCAAAACTTTACGCAGTGTAGGCAGCGAACGAGATAACCTATCAAGACGAGTGATAATAACTTGCTTTACTAACCCGCCTCGAACCCACTGCATGAGTTTCTGAAAATTAGACCGTTGGTCTTCTTTGCCTTCACGTCCAGATTCAGTATCAGTTAATACTATTTCTGCCCCTGCCGCCTTAAGACGAGCTATTTGCTGATCTAATGCCGCCGAATTTTCTGCCTGTTCTCTAGACGAAACACGGGCATAGGCAACCACTTCGGGAATTTTAGCAATTTTGTCCTGACTGTTCACAAGCACCAATACTCACCCAACTGCTAGATAGTTTACCATCTAGCTCGCTATACCACTCCTTTTTCCAAATAGGTGCATTGTGTTTAAGTGTATCAATAGCATAACGGCAAGCTTCAAACGCTTCACTTCGATGGGGACAACCAACTGCTACTAATACGCTGATTTCTCCTACTTGTAAACGTCCAACGCGATGATGAATGGCTACTCGCCGGACATCTGGCCAAAATGTGCGAATATCAGCAGCAATTTGATAAAATACCCGCAATGCCATCGGTTCGTAGGCTTGATACTCTAAGGCAACTACAGGTTGTCCATCAGTATTGTTCCTAACCATACCACTCATAACCACTACCGCCCCATTAGCTGGGTCGTCAGCTTTAGCATAGATTTCTTCCAGAGATAATGGTGCAATACTAATCGCAAAACTATCTTCACTACTAGGTTTAATTGGCGCAGTAAATGTACTTGTCATAAATCAGTTTATATAATTCGTATCAGTAAGCATAGCAATTAACTATATGACATCTGAAGTTTTAGCTATCAATACAGCTTTTTACCGGGCTTTTGAAAAAAAAGATATTGAAGCCATGAAAGCTATATGGTCTCATGGCACTGGAAGCTTATGCGTTCATCCAGGGCGCAAAACTTTGCGTGGTTGGACAGAAATTTGTAATTCCTGGGAAAAGATTTTTCAAAATACCGCATATATAGAAATTAATGTTGATATCGTGACAACAGAAGTTACTGATAATATTGCTTATGTTGTGCTAATTGAAAATGTCTTCCAAGTCTTGGGTGGTCGAAGAATAGAAGCACAATCAATGGCTACCAATATATTTCAGAAATTAGGCGGCAAGTGGTATTTAGTCCATCATCATGGTAGTCCAATTATTAGGTAGTCAATGGTCAAAAGGATGCAATTTTGTACTTCAAAATTAATCTCCGATTAACTCTACCGCATCTCTGTCGTCGAGATTTTGCAGATAAACTTTGACTATTTCTTCTTTAGCGGTAGGTAATTGCTTGCCGATAAAATCTGGATGAATTGGGACTTCTCGATGACCTCTGTCTACTAACACGGCTAAACGAATAATTTCTGGTCTACCATACTCAGTGACAGCATTTAAAGCTGCGCGAATTGTTCGGCCTTTAAAAATTACATCATCAACAAGGATGACAGTTTTTCCTGTCAGGTCAAAAGGAATGTTGGTTTTGGCTGGAGTTCGTAAGCCAATTTTGTCTAGGTCATCTCGATAAAAAGTGATATCTAAGGCTCCCACTGGTACGCTTATACCTTCTGTAGCCTCAATTTGACGTGCTAATAATTCTGCTAAAAATACTCCTCTAGTATAAATCCCTACAAGCACTAACTGAGATAAGTCACGGGTTCTTTCAATAATTTGAGAAGCCAGACGGTTGAGGGTACGGCGTAAGTCTTCGGATGAGAGAATTTCAACGACTTTTGCAGACATAGGATTTATTTGATAGTCAAGGGTTAAAAGTCAATAGTCAAAATATTGACTATCGGCTCAATTACAAATTTTCTATTTCTATCATTACTTGTTTGGGAGTTAAGTGAGTATTCAACTCATATACTTGCTATTGACTGCCTTCAAGAGTGGTTGATTAATGAATGAGGATGGTTATAGCGATCGCTATTCCTAACCACAATAAAAAACTATAGCGAGTTAATTGTAAAGCTTGGTGAATAGTAGTGGGTGTGATTGGGTAAAGGGCATCGCCTAAGAGGGGTTTTTCTTTAGCTACCCCACGGTAACAATTTGTTCCCCCCATCTGCACGCCCAAAATGGCTGCATAAGCACATTCACTCCAACCAGAGTTGGGACTAGGGTCTAAAATGGCATCTCTGCAACAAATGCGCCAAACTTGCAATGGCTTACCCGATAACAACGCTAAGGTAATTACCGTTAACCGACAAGGTAGCCAAGTTAAACAATCTTCGAGACGCGCGCTAAACCAACCCAAATAAGTATATGGTGCTTCTTTATAACCCACCATCGAATCCAGAGTGCTGCTTGCTTTGTATGCCAAAGCTAAAGGAATTGGCCCAACATTGGGTATACAAGCACCAACAATGGCATAAAAAAGTGGAGCCATCACTCCATCAGTAGCATTTTCGGTGACAGTTTCTAAAACTGCGCGTAAAATTTCTGCTGCGCAAAGATTGTCAGTATCTCGACCAACATAATTACTTAATTGGGAGCGTGCCTCTGGTAAATTGCCAACAATTAAAGGGTGTAAAACATCTGTAGCTGCTGTTCGTAAACTTTTTAAGGCAAAACAGCTAGCTAACATAATACTTTCTATAAGTATTGCCAATAATGGATGCAACCATTCGGCAGTTTGAATTATTAACCAACCCATACAACCACTACCAACTATCAAAATTAACCCTAGGAAAATTCCGGCAATTTTTTGTGTTATGGAATTTTGACATAAGTTAAGCCAAAATTTTGTCAGACGAGAAATGACCCATCCCATCACTTTGACTGGATGAGGCCAACCCCAAGGATCGCCTATTAAAAAATCTAAAACTGCGGCAATTATAAATGTCATTTCTCCCCTGTTACAAAGTACCGATCGCCATCAGCCTCCAATCAGACTTTGCATTTTGTCAATAGTCATTTGTCCTTGATTATTGGTGTCATACTATTGAATAATGATTATTGACTATTGACTAAACTACAAAACTTGCTTCTTCTCCTAAAGATGCTTGCCAACTGCGCGCATCGTAATACAAATCTGCCAATGTAATACTATATAAAGCTTCTTTGAGTTTTTGGTTGAGTCGTTGCCAAAGAGTATATGTTACCCAATCTTCTGCTTGTGCTGGAGTGGGTTGGCGATCTGGTATGTGGGTAATTGTTTCACCCACTGCTTCTAATATTTGGCCGATAGAAATTTGTGCGGGTTCTCTTGCTAGTTGATAGCCACCTACACTACCCCGAATCGATTTTACTAATCCCGAACGACGCATTTCTATTAGTAATTTTTCGAGGTATGGTGCAGGAATATCTTGACGCTTGGCGATGGCTCTTACCGATCCAGGCCCATAACCAGGCTGCAAGCTTAAATCTAGCAAAGCCTTGACACTGTAATGTCCTTTGGTAGTTAGTTTCATGATTCTTGAGCCAAAAGCTGATAGTACATAGCTAAAAATCAATAGTTCATAGCCTAAATATTGACTGTACCAATTTTAGATTTTAGATTGCCGATTTGCGATTTTTGAGTTCATACCTTAACTCTTGTGGGTGAAACAAATCTCAGCATTCACCCATCACTTAGTTCCTTAATACCATTTGGGATTTTAAATTTTAGATTTTGGATTGGGAATTGCTGTCTAAGTCTGGGTTTTACCAATCCATCTCCGTCTCAATCATTTTTCAAAGTGGGATAACAAGGGTAGTCGGAGTCAATCCAATCATCCCAAATCCCAAATCCCAAATCATTCTACTGTTGGCTATTGACTAAATACCGGGTTTACTTATCATTGTTTGTTCCAACAATCAAGCTGAATAAGTAGATCAACTTTTTTGTCTTACTTTAGAAAACTTAAACAAATATAGTTTAGCAGTCTTTCATACCCCATATATAGTAATCACCATTATTGATATCTACACAATATATTGTCTTGACATTATTGATAATTATGCAACAATTTTGGCTAGGATTGTAATATACTTGGCTAGGCTGATATAAAAAATAAAGGATTTTGTTCCTACTATCTCAACCTCAGCTAAAATAAAATCGATTCAACTACTTCAACCATTCATTTTCAACCTAAGTTGATGCCTAAACAAAAAAAAATTGAACCCCTAGTCGGTGAGGATCTGCTCAAAAAAGTCAAAGAGCTAGAGAACCTTAGCAAAGAAGAAAAAGCGAAACAGTGTGGCTACTATACCGTTACTAAAAATGGTATAGAGCGTGTCAATATGATGAAATTCTTGAACGCTCTCATTGATGCTGAAGGCATTCAGTTAGATACCTCGCCCAATGCAAATGGACGTGGTGGACGCAGTGCCAGCTATAGAATTAGCGTACAATCAAACGGTAACTTACTGATAGGATCAGCTTATACAAAACAGATGAATCTCAAACCTGGTGATGAGTTTCTCATTACTTTAGGTAAAAAGCACATTCGTCTGCGGCAAGTAGATCCAGAAGATAAAGAAGGTATCGAAGAAATTGAAGCCACAGCTTAAATAAATAGTCAAAAGTCAATAGTCTAAAGTCAAACAATTTTGGATTTTGTCAAAAGTTGAGCCAGTGCGTTGCACGGGTTTCCCGGCTGGGAGCAACTGGCGTTGCGTAGGCGGGTTTTCCGACTTGAGCAAACTTTTTTCAAGACAGATTTACGGTTTTAGATGCAGTGTACCCAGTGTTGGGTTGCAGCTAAGAAATTTGAGATTGGTTATGCTCCCTGTATGGTGAGGCTTGTAGTGAAAAACCAATCTAAAATCCGAAATCTAAAATTGGTAAGGTCAATAGTCATCAGTCAAGACCATTGACAAAACAATTTACCAGATGCGGAGAAGGTAAAGCTCAGAAAGCTACGCTTGTGCCAACTCTGCATACAATCGCACTCAAGCGAATTAATTTGTGGAGACTAAAAAATTATTTCTTTTGACTAACAACCCCTAACAATATTGTTAGGGGTAATTATGGTGTGTTCTTGTGTTTCTCTATTTAAGCTTTTTGGTATTTCCTGAGCTATTGACTATATCTGTGATGGATAGCACTAGTAATATATTCATGTAGTGTTTTTCGAGTTACTGCTAAGTTGCATGTTAAGGCAATTTGTTCTTTTTCTAATAAACCTAAAATGCGTTCTTGGTTGTCTCTGGCGACTACAGGTAACTGATGCAATCCTCGCAAAGCCATCCGATCTAAAGCTTCTGATAAAGGTTCGTCGCGCCAAGCATAAAGAATTTCAGTGGTGCAGATATCCATGAGAGTTTGATTAAGCAAATCAGGGTGAATTTCGGTATCAGAATTTTGCAAGTTTTTCCATCGGGTAAGCGCGCGATTAATATCTTCTAAAGAAATAATTCCGACTAATTGTTCGGCTTCATTAATTACTAAAGCACTACGGGAGCGATCGCGGGTCATTTCCATCGCGGCTTCTAATAGTCCCAAATTAGCTGAGAGTTTTTTCGGACAGGAAAGTACAGCATCTTCTACAAAAATTTGCTGGACAATTTCTGCTTGTTCATCTTTCAAATCAGCCAAACCAAATTGTTGCAGTTTTGAGTTAGAGTTCACATTTGGCTTAATTTGATCTATTAACCACACACTCAAACCCACCGCCGCCATCAAAGGTAAAACAATGCGGTAGTCGCGGGTTAATTCAAACAACATCAAAATTGCTGTCAATGGCGCTCTGACACTCGCCGCTAACACGGCGGCCATTCCCACCATTGCGTAGGCTGGTGGTGCAGCCATATATGCGTCAATTCCTGGTACTACTAGGCATAAAATTTTGGCATAAGCTGAACCAAAGGAAGCACCCAAAAACATTGCCGGTGCAAATAAACCGCCGACAAAACCACTCCCGGCACTAATAGCGGTCATCAGCAACTTGAATATGAGCAACGCCACCAACAGATTAAGCGAAAACTCCACATCTTGAAGCATTGCTTGGACAGTGCCATAACCAATACCTAAAATCTGCGGAAATTGCAAAGCCACCAACCCCAAAATCACACCGCCGATAACGGGATGAAAAGCTTTGGGGATGCTTTGGAAAAAAGTGAAACCAGGAATTGAGCCAGCAAAACAAGCCTTGGCTAACCGAATTAATTCTGTATAAGCCAGAGAGACTAAACTTGCGCCTAAACCCAAGCCCAAATATAAAGGTAGTTCAAAGGGACTACGGACTTGGTAAGCAGGTAAAGCAAAAGCAGGTTGCGCGCCTAAACCAATTTGAGCGATTAATGCGGCGACAACAGCAGCGAGTAAAACTACACTCACAGCCGAAGTTGCAAAAGATGTTGCCCCCATAACTACTTCTAAGGCAAAAAAGACCCCAGCGATCGGCGCGTTAAATCCCGCCGCTAACCCCGCAGCCGCACCAGCACTTAATAGCAAACGCTGACGCTCTTGCGATGCTTGGAGGACAAGCGACAACAACATCCCGAAGTTAGCACCAATCTCGACACTTGGCCCTTCCGGCCCTAGGGAAGCACCACTTCCTAAAGAAACCGAGGCCGCAATCATTTTTGTCACAGGCCTTAAGGGGCGCTTAATTGCCGTGCCTTGAGATGCAGCAATTAAAGTTGACAAACCAGGGCCAAAATCTTGAGTGCGCCAGCGCATTAACCCGACAATTATGCCACCTAAAATCGGCACGCAGGCTAACGTCCAGGCTCCCCAAGTCCCAATGATGCTCATTAAATCTTCTAGCATCAGATGGTGAACTAGCTCGATTAAATAGTGAAACGTCACTATGCCCATACCAGTACCACCACCAATCAGTACGGCTAAAAATAGCACAACTGTTTCTGGGGAAGGTTGAAAACGATTAATTAGATGGGTAAAACGGCTGGAAGGTGTAGGTAATGCAGGTTGTTCCATGACCTTCCTGAGATTGGTGGGAGGCAAGAGAGTCATTGAAATAAAGTTGAGGTAAATGTAAGAAAAAATTTAAATTTTCATCTGTTACTTCTCATTGTGAGCCATTATTTATCAACCAGACAAGTAAGTTAGATTAGCTGGGTTTATAAGGCTTTGATTAAAAAAAATTTGCTGGAGAAAATGGCTACATGAGAGAAAATTAACATTCAAGAGGCTGCGATCGCTGCTATGGTACGAATAGGTAGCGTCAAAATTTTCTTGAGAAAAAAGACAGTACCGATAAATTGAGTAAATATACTAATGGTAAGCAACAAACAGGAGTCATCCTGAGGCAAATCTAGCTATACTCGTGTTGCGACCATTAAAAAATCCCGAAAAATCTGTTCACCCAAATTATTGTGGGTAAAGACAGAAAAAGGACGGCAGTGCTATCTTGGGGTTTGTCCAAGTTAACAAACTGCGGTGGAGCAACAAAAGCAGGGTAGCTAGGGAATAAAAGATTTTATTTCTTACCATCAACCCAACAAAGTTGAATTGCTGGAATATTAGCAGAACGCTTGGTGGATGATTGGCTGATGTCGTTATACCACACAATGAAGACTGCTAAGGGTGACTCAAAAACTCAATATGACTATTTTTTTATAGAGTGAATGGATGGACTAGGCGGACACGGTAGATGAATACACCCATCTTTGATAATCATTATGTTACTTGCCCTATTTGCCAAAGAAATGCTAAACCCAAACCAATTAAAACTTACATAGGTTTGTTTAGCTGTCCTTATTGCCAGGAAAGATTAGTAGTCTGTCGTAGCGGTCATTATGTCCGCGATCCTTTTACTTTCAAACAAATCATGCTTTGTTCAGCACTGCGCCGGCAAAGCAGCCCCTTAGCGAGAATTGTTCGAGATTTTCTGCCTTTCAAAACGCCTTTAATAGCTTTGGCAGTTGGTAGTGCTATTTTATTAAGCATGGTAGCTGTAACTCAGCAAAACACCAATCACAACGAGCCATTATTACCACAAACCGAAAAAATTCAAGATTAAAGAATATAAATGTAGCACATGAAACAATAAAGACAAGTGGGAAAGTAGCCATTGATTATTGATCAATGACAACCCCCACAAGTTATATTTATTTTCCCATTAACTTGACTAATTATTAGCAACTGTACAAATTGCCATAATATGTGATGAATACTTGTTTGTTGTGAAGCGAACAAGTTTTAAACCAGCGTTTTCTAATTCTTGAAGAAGTTCAGGCATTTCATATTTATGATGTCTCCAAATAGTAATTTCCTTACCTTTGGGGATTTTAATATACTTATTTATGCCATTCACCAGAAAATTTATCGTGTAATTATGCCGAAATTTAATATTAGCAACTACACTATCTGTTTCTAATTCATACTTTCTAATTAGTTGGCAATCTTGAGAGTTAATCCCAATTTTATTTTTAATGGAGGAATATATTTCTTCTGCATGATACTTGCAGCCACCTCTGGCGATGCCATCCCATTGAGAGTTAGAACCAATTTCGTTAGTAAACACCAGAAAATCTCCGGCTCTCATGCTATTGCTAAAATTTTTGAGTACTTTATTTCTATTGTGATGATTGCCCATAGTCACGCCCAGGTGCAATATGATTTTGGCTGTATCTTGGGTGTGTAGATGTGGTTGGGTATTGGAGATAAATTCAGGGATACAGCTATTTTCTATATCAAGTTGTTGGTTTAGATAATGGATATTAGGGAACCAAGTTTGAAAATTGGTTCGGGAAACAGCTAATAAGCCTTCGCTAATATCTAAGGCAATATATTGATTAATTTTATTCAAGCTATGCAGATGCGTGACAAATTCTTTCGCAGGATAGGAATTACCTGCACCGACATCAATAATATTAACTTTGTTGCTGGTTAAGTTACTACAAAGATATTCAAAATTATCTCTTAAAAGGTCAATTTCTGTATTAGATTTGCGATACCACTTGGGCAGTAAAAATTTTTTGTAAAAATCATTCCAAATTTTTGCGCCTTTACCTTTATAAGCATATTTTAGAGGAATTTCCCATCTAGTTTCTAAGGCATGAATGATTTCTAAAACTTCTTCTTGCGAGAAAATAGAGTAGAACTCAGAACTTGGCTTTGCTGTGCGATCGCTCTTGATGGAATTATCTAAGAAAATTTGGAAATTACTACGAAACTTTTTAGCCATTAGTCCTTGTTCTTGGGTGCAGTATGTGAAATATAAACCAAAATGGTTGGTCACAATTATGACCAACCATGTATTTTCCCATGCTCTTGACTCAAAACAAGGAATTTTCTTATTTAGGGAAGGGTGTAGGGTTAATGGATTCTGGATATTACATACACCCCACACCCTTACACCCTTAAACCCTTGATTTTTAGCCAAGACAAGCAGCTAAATCTTGTTCTGGGGTGGTGATGAGTTTGAGATTGAAGTTTTCAGAAAGTAACTTGACAACATTAGGTGTCAAAAAAGCTGGCAGTGTCGGGCCGATGCGAACATTTTGGATACCTAGATGAAGCAATGTCAAGAGAACTGCGATCGCTTTTTGTTCATACCAAGACAGCACCATCGACAATGGTAGTTGATTGACACCAATACCAAAAGCATCGGCTAAAGCCACAGCAATTTGAATCGCTGAGTAAGCATCATTGCATTGTCCAACATCCAACAGGCGAGGAATACCGCCGATGTCACCGAGATTTTTGTCAAAAAAGCGGAATTTGCCACAACCCAAGGTTAATACCACACAATCATCCGGTGTTTGTTCGACTAAATCGGTGTAATAATTGCGCCCAGGTTTTGCACCATCACAACCACCCACCAAGAAAAAGTGGCGAATCTTGCCTTGCTTGACAGCATCAATTACAGTATCCGCGACACCTAAAACTGCATTGCGAGCAAAACCTGTAGTTACAGCACCGCGAGTACTTTCTTCAGTAAATCCTGGCAGTTCCAGTGCCTTTTGAATCACCAGTGAAATGTCATGAATGCTAACGTGTTGCAAACCAGGATAACCCACAGGCCCCAAAGTAAACACTTTGTCTTTGTAAGATTCATGGGGAGGCATCAGGCAGTTTGTCGTCATAACAATTGCACCCGGAAACTTTTCAAACTCATGGGTTTGGTTTTGCCATGCCGTACCGTAGTGTCCGTAGAGGTGAGGATAAGTTTGTTTTAGCAGAGGATAACCATGTGCAGGCAGCAATTCACCGTGAGTATAAACCTGAATACCTGTTCCGGCGGTTTGCTCTAAGATAGCTTTCAAGTGCAGCAAGTCATGTCCAGAAACGAGAATTGCCTTACCGACTGTAGTACCAAGATTTACCAGTGTCGGTGTTGGATGTCCAAAAGTTGTAGTATTACCAGCATCTAGTAATTCCATTGCTTTTAGGTTCATCTGCCCAACCTGCAACGCCAAGTTTACCCACTCTTGCAGACTCTTATCTTGAGCATCTAAACCAGCGAGAACTTCATGGAAAAATACATATAAATCTTCATCATGCTGATCTAGTTCAGTTGCATGGAACGCATAAGCCGCCACACCTTTAAGCCCATATAATACTGTCAGCTTGAGTGAAAAAATATCTACATTCTTACCCGATTGACTAATAAACTCAAACTCTAAATCTTTGCCTTGTTGAATTCTTGCTTGTAAAGTGCTAGCTGGTTGAAAAGTATTAATAGCCGACTCAACGACAGCATTACCTGTGGCTTGAACTTGTAACTTAAGACTTGCACGTAATGCGATCGCATGATTAATAAACCCAACAAAATCATCCGGCGAAAAATTCACATTCGTCAGTGTGGAAAACAGCATCTCACAGGTAAACTCATCAGTATCGCGTGTGGCAATACCGAGAGATTTTGCTTGCAACGCCACCTGAGATAACCCACGTAGACAATGCACTAGTAAATCTTGTAACGCATCCACTTCAGGACTTTTACCGCAGGCTCCCCACTGATGACAGACATCGCCACGGGTTGTTTGTTCACACTGGTTACAGAACATGATTCATCGCTCCAATCTTCATAGCTCCAGAATATTCACCCCCTTTCAGCAAATCCTTGATCTAAGTCAAAACTATAGGTAAAGTTTCGTAACTTATGCCAGGGGATAGGTTATAAGTTTGATGATTTTTGTCCTAACCTATACTTCGACTGTTATAAATCTCACCGTCGCTAGAATTATTAAGTACCTCATTAAAAACTCCGCGTACCTCAGCGTTTACCTCAGCGTGACGGCAGTCGCTACAACGGGGGGAACCCCCGCAACGCGCTGCCTCACCTTTGCGTTTAAAAACCCTACCAAACAACACCTCATGGCTGTTAGCGAACGAGTCCTAGAAGTAAAAAAATTTTTGCAAAGTACATCAATTTTTCAGAACGTATTAGATGAACAACTGCAAGCCCTAGCCAACATTGCTATTCCCCAAACTTATAAAAAAGGTGCAACCCTGTTTTGGGAAGGAGATGAAGGCACAGGATTATTTATTATTAAATCCGGCAGAATTAAAATTTTTAAAGTAGCTAACGGTGGAAAAGAACAGATTTTCCATATATTTGGGGCGGATGATTATTTTGCCGAAGTTCCTACCTTTGATGGCGGAAGTTTCCCAGCCTCAGCTGCGGCACTAGAAAATTCCGAAGTTGTGTTTATTCCTAGAACAGCATTTTTGCTTGTTGTGCAGGAACACCCAGCCCTCGCCTTGGCTATGTTGGGAAGCTTCGCCCGACACTTGCGAAAATTAACGCATTTAGTTGATACCTTATCATTTAAAGAAGTCCCCGAAAGATTAGCACACTACCTATTAAATTTAAGCGATCGCTGCGGCAAAGCTGATGTCTTCGAGTTAGATTTACCCAAAGGACAACTCGCCGCACTCCTCGGCACAATTCCCGAAACTTTATCGCGTACCTTTTATAAATTTAGCCAAGACGGAATAATTGAGATGAACGGTACAACAATTAAATTGTGCGATCGCGATCGGCTACACAGTCTAGAAAAGAATAAATAAAATAATGCCTATTTTGCAATAAGCGATCATCTGTGGTGATTATGTGCGTTGGCGTTCGCGCAGCGTGTCGCTTTGCGACTCAGCCCACCGAAGGTATCGCTCTCATTCCAAATATAGAGCTATGATACAAGGTTGATGCTGCCGCTATGTTAGATTATGGTTAAAGTGTAAGCACAATTCAGCTTTGTGTAACAAGCTATGCAATCAATTGAGCAACTCACAGCAGAAATTTTATCTTTGCCTAGTGCAGCGAGGGTACTTTTAGCAGAAAAGATTATAGAAAGTCTAGAGTTCGATACAGATCCCGCCATTCAAGCTGCTTGGATTACTGAAGCAAAGATGCGGCGTGATGAGATTAGAAGTAATTATGTACAACCCATACCTGGAGATGAAGCTTTAGCTCAAGTGAGGCGGCTACTTGAGCAATGAAATATGTATTTCATCCTGAAGCACTGACAGAATATGCAGAAGCTGTCCAGTACTACACAGCACAGCGTACTGAGGTAGCACAAGCATTTATTAATGCTGTTGAGGATGCAGTTTATCAGATTAGAGAATCTCCTTATCGTTGGAAAGTAATTGATGAAGACGTTCGGCGATGTCTGACACGCAAATTCCCCTATGGAATTCTTTACACTATTGAGCAAGACTACATTCTCATCTTGGCAGTTATGCACTGTAGTCGAGAGCCAGGATATTGGAAAAGTCGCAGAGATTAGATATTACTTGGTTATAGATATGATCGCCTGTGGTGAGTCTGTGCGATCGCGCTAAAATATTGCTTAGAAGCTGAATGCTAAAGGATGAGCTTAATGTCAATTGTTGTTACCCTTAGCCCAGAATTAGAAGCATTACTACGTGATAAAGCTGCTCGCCAAGGTCAAGATGTTAATCTTGTTGCATCTGAGTTACTAGCAAGTTTTTTAGAGTGGGAAGCACAGGAATCAAAAGAGGCTGTAAAAGGTATTCAACAAGGATTAGATGATTTTGATGCAGGAAGTTTTCGGTCTTTTAATGAGTTGGTGATTGAACGTGCTGTGAGTCAATTTTCACCAGAAGAACTATCTGCTTTTCGTAATTGGTTTGCAGAATTTGATGCTGCTATTTGGGATCAAAAGTTTGAGAAAGATGTACAAGCAGGAAAGCTCAATAATCTTGCTCAAAAAGCATTAGAACATCTGCGGAAAGGACACTGTACGGATCTGTGATACACAAAGCAACTCCAGACTTTTGGTATCACTACCGACAGTTACCACGCAATATTCAGGAACTCGCTGATCAGTGTTATGCTTTGCTCAAGCAAGATCCCTGGTATCCATCACTGCATTTCAAGAAAGTAGGGAGTTTTTGGTCTGTACGAATCGGCTTACACTATCGAGCATTAGCTGTTCAAGAAGATAACAAAATAGTTTGGTTTTGGATTGGCTCACATTCAGAATACGATAAACTTTTAGGGCAGTAGCACAAAAATAAATTACTGAAACTGTATCTGTAATGCGATCGCTCTCATTCAGAAACTAGAGTAATGATATAGAAAAATCTGGGAGGTTACAGGTATGACTCCAGTATTTAACGAGAAATCAGCTATTGTCCGTACAGAACGTGGTCTGACGATCGCTGGAACACGCATCACTATTTATGATGTTATGGATCACCTTTTGGCTGGATGGACACCTCAACTGATCCGAAATTGGCTTCCTTTAACAGAAGAACAACTTGATGCTGCACTTGCATATATTAACTCCAACCGTACTGAAGTAGAAGCAGAATATCAAACAGTTTTAAAAGAAACCCAAGAGCTACGTAAATACTGGGAAGAGAAAAACCGCGATCGCCTTGCACAAATAGCCAAAATCCAACCAAAGCCAGGACAGGAAGAGATTTATGCTAAACTTCTGGCTTGGAAAGCTAACCTCGGTCTTATGTGCGATCGCTTTTAGCCAGCATTAGCAAATTATACAAATAGCTGATTGTAGTGAATGAGCGATCGCCTGTGGTGATTTTGTGCGATCGCTGCTAGTTAGAATGCTGTATTACACCTTATGAGCGTAAATTTAGCAGAGATAAAAATTCTGCCAACTCAACTAACCCTTTGGTTTCCCTTGGTTCTACAATTAGTGTTTTGATGCTTCTATTTCATAGCAACGCAAAATCAAAGGCTTTAGCTTATTAAAATCATCTATCGAATCAATCTTTATTTTTGACACCATTTCAGCGTTCACTCCCGGTATATCCTGAATTTCAAAATCAGGGGCTAATCTTTTTGCTTCATCTGGATGTATTCTAGCAATAAAACTTTTCTTAGTTGAGGATAGATATAATCGCAAAAACCACCATGTTGTTCTACCAAGATTAATCCCAAAATATGAAACAGTATCCCTCTGTTGGATTTCCAAATTATATTTTGTGGAAGTTTTCGTAATTGCCTGAATTGTATTAAAAGCCGCTAATTCTTCTGCTGTTGTAATAACATCAGTTTTCTCCTCATCTTCCAACCCATTAGTGACATCTGTTTCTACCTGTTCTGAACCTGCAAAATATCGATCCTTTGTCAAATGAGTCATTTCTTGATTCACTGAACGAGTAATCAATGATAATAAACTTGTTTGAATTGAGCGTTTAACAATGGGCTGAAATCTATTAATAACTTTTGCATTCACTACATTTCCTCGAAATTCAAATTTTGGTGCAACCGTCCCAAGTTCCTTAATTAAAAAGTGAACAAATTTATCTGAAGGAGAAACTAATAGTCCGTCTATTAATTCACTTATGCCTTGGGAGTAGAGCATTTCTTCAGCATCATTCTTAATCCTAGCCGCATCAAAGTTATCACGGTGAAACAGCTTAAGATTTTCTATATCTTTTGGAGTATAGTCTAGAATATTAAAGGTAAAAAATGCTTCTTTATCCATTATGTGGATATTCTCTAAATCAGTGAAAAATCGGTATTCAACACCATTGGTAACAATGCTAATTTGAGCAGTTAAAATTGCATTGAAATAACTTCTCAACTGTCCATCATGAACCTCTGGTTTTTCCTGACAAGACTTGGCCTCAACCAGCATAACAATGTTGCCATTAATTGCGATCGCGTAATCTACTTTTTTTGGCTGTTTTACTTTTGCTGGTGTACCAAAATCAGCAAAGTATTCATGTTTAACTTCGGTTGGGTCGGTAATGTCATAACCTAAAATACTTAAAAATGGAGAAATAAAAGCAGCTTTCGTATTTTCTTCTCCTATGACGATAGCAAGCCTACTGCTAACTTTTTCAGATAATTTAGCTAAATCTTCCGCAAAACCCATACTAAAACCCTGCGTAATACTTTTGTCATAACAACAGTATTCCCAGTTTTACCTAGTAATTATCATCTGTTTACTAATAGGACTTACACAAACACCTTCTCGAATCCTCTTTACTTCGTGTCCTTTGCGCCCTTTGCGGTTTGTTTTTTCATGATTTTGCGTAAGTCCTGACTAAGAGTCTGGTGATTTTGGTTTATGCTACTTCTTATATTTCCCAATGATACATACAGAAAAATTCTGAGCAATTATCCCTACACCAGAACAAAAAACGCAGTGTTATATATTGTGCTGCTGGTTTACAAAACTTTATTTACCTATCAATATTGTTCGGATGGATGAACGAACAGGAAATATATTCTTGCTGGCTGGCGAGGAAAATATTATAGAAATATACCCTAACGGACGGTGGAGGTACATCGGATGAGTAAGCCAAACTTTCAAGCTATGAGTCAGAAAGAATTACATGATTATGTTCTTGCTCATCGGGATGACCAAGAAGCTTTTTATGCTTATATAGATAAATTGCACGCGGAAGCAAATTGGATTGAAATGCCACCATTAGAATCATTGCAAGATTTGGATAATTATCCTGAATTTATGGAACGTTTTCGTGGCAATTCTCAAGCTTAATATGATACGGAATAAGCTAATGACTAAATAACAAATAGCCATTAGCCATACTCATAAAAAATTCTCTGCGTTTAAACCTACGCAGTCCGAAAACGTGCCAACTCCTCGCCTGTCTTCGCATCGTGGGCGTGGACTGTACACACAAGACAGGAATCAAAAGAACGGGCGACGTGTCCAACTTCTACAGGATCGGTCGGATCTTCGATAGGTGTCCCTACTAACGCTTCTTCAATGGGGCCGCGTTTATCTTGACCGTCACGGGGGCCGATGTTCCACGTACCAGGGGCAATGACTTGGTAGTTCTTAATCTTACCGCCTTCTATATCTACCCAGTGGCACAAAGCACCCCGCGCGGCTTCGGTTGCACCCCAACCTTTGCCGTCTTTTTCTGTGGGTTTGATATACCAAGGGTCGTTTAACTTGAACTCGCGCAAACAGTGTTCGGCTTGGCGATATAGTTTCACGATTTCGTGGAGTCTGGCTAATTGACGGACGTGAATATTAGCACCGCCCATTTTCTTGAATACATCTAAGATGAAGCCATCATGATGTTGCCAAGATTCACCGTGATTACCACCTGCTACTAACTGACGCGCCAAGGGGCCTGCTTCTAAGCGTCCGAAATCTTTGTGTAATACTGCACTTGCCCAAGAATAGGCGTTGTCGAAGTCTTTTGTATTGTTAGCGATGGGTTTTGTAGTGCGATCGCTTGGATGAATATCTGCTGTCCCTTCATCGTACCAAGAATGGGTTAAATTCTCGCGGGCGAAGGACTGATCCATTAGGCTGTGCGTGTCGGTGAAGCTGTCATACACGCCACCCTTCATAATCATCGCCGCATTCCGCCCTGCAATCGTCGGTTTTTGGTATTTATTCTCATGGGCTAAATATCCCCAAGTGACGTATTTACCAACACCAGCGCCATATCTATCTAGACCAATATCTAGACCCATCCGCCAATAAAAGCCTAAGTCTGACTCACGATGTTTGATGTCTTCATCTAACCAGTTCATAAAGTCATCGTAAGTCTGTATTTCTTCGTAGCGTTCTAAAGAACAGCCTAACCATACTGGTTCTAACCAGTTGGTGCGGAAATATTCTAAAATTGCCCAGGCGCGGGTAATGTCAGTTAAGGTGGGGGCGCACATCACACCACCAGGCACCATATAACTGCTATGACAACTGGTGGTATGCTGAAAATGTTCCTGAGTAACTTATTTTGTAAAGTAATTTTGCTCGACAAGAACATTTTATTTTCACCATTTCGGTTTATAAATAAGGGAATATTTAGGGAATGAGCCGAGAAAATCAGGGTAATTGCGAGGAAACATATTCCACATCTACACATGAATATGTAAATGCAGATTTAACCGACTTATTCGCCGATATATTTGCCGATTTTGAGCCGCAGAACACCACAGACGGTAGCTATAGGGGAACAATGGCGAAAATAAAAGCAACGGAATTACAGTATCAAGCAGTTTTTGAACAAAAGTTAGTCGAAGCCAATACTAATTTAAAAAGGGAGAGAATAAGAGTTAGCATTAAACAAACTGGCAATTCTCTCCAATTACGAGCTACCCTACCCTTAAAACCAGGCGATGGAAATTCAGGTAAGCAAAAAAAACAGTATGACTTGTCTCTAGGGATACCAGCAAATTTAGAGGGATTAAAAACTGCAATTGAGGAAAGTTATGAGTTGGGTAAATTAATTGCTCGTCACACTTTCCAGTGGAACGAGAAGTATTTAGGAATTAAATCTAGAGAAAAGCAAGAAATAAAAAAGATTGGAGAATTATTAGATACATTTGAAGAAAAATATTATCAAACACGTCAGAAAAGTATCACCAGTCAAAATACTTTTGCTAACTACATATCTGTCATCAAAAGAAACTTCCCTCTCACCTATTTAGCCACAAAAGAAAATTTTGAGGAAATTATTAATTCAGTTCATGGGAATAAAAAAAATGAACTAATTGCGGTAACTTCTGTTTTAATCAAAACCTTTAATTTAGGATTTAAACTCGATGTTAAACGTGATAATGTCACTCCTGCTTATCGAGAAATACCTGATGATGAAAAAATAATATCTGCTTTTCAACTCTTTGAAAAATTTGCACTCAGCCGCAAAAACACAAATATCAGTGATGAAATAGATACCTGGGAAATGTGGCGTTGGGTATATGGAATGTTAGCGACTTATGGTTTAAGACCAAGGGAATTATTTGTAGAACCGGATATTAATTGGTGGATGTCTCCCCAAAATATAGACCACACTTGGAAGGTGAATAAAAATACCAAAACTGGATATCGAGAAGTTCTTCCTTTTGTAGCTGAATGGATAGAATTATTTGATTTAAAAAATCCCAAACCATTAAATATTTTAGAACAAAAGGTGGCAAAAATTGCATCTGTACAAAATATTAATTGGATGCGGAGAGATATATCCAGATGGTTTAGAAAAGTGGGAATTGAGTTTCAACCTTATGATTTACGCCATGCTTGCGCGATTCGATCGCATCTTCAGGGAATAGCGATCAAAGCCGCAGCAGATAACTTAGGTCATACTGTTGATGAGCATACAAAAACTTATCAAAGATGGTTTGGGATTGAAAATAGGAAAAAGGCCTTTGGTGAGGTAATTAGTCAAAAGTCATTAATTGAGTTGCAGAAAAATGAAATATTGGCGTTACGGATGGAGAATGAAAGGTTGAAGTTGGAGGTGGAAAAGTTGAAATTCTCAGAGAATATTTAACAATCCAGAGGACTGTGAATAGCTTTAGCACCACGATTTAGAAAACAAATATAAATCAATAGTGTTCCGTTAAGTCTAAAAACAAAAACAGGCGTAATGACTGTCTTGATTTTTAAGTGCGATCGCTAACTTTTCAATCCATCATTATATTCTTGCTTTGAGAACTTAGTACAACTGTAAATACAACTTTTTTTATACTTTCTTTAAGTAAAATCCCGGTTCTCATTAATGGAGAGCTTTCGGTTATGATGCAGAGATTATCTGAGGTGTATGACCGGGGACATCAAGGGGTTTGATTTTATGACGATAGATTTTGGTAGTATTAACAACTACCATGCTGACAGAGGATTTGGGTTTGTCGGTCGTACTTTTTCTAATCCTAATGGAAAAGTTTTCTTCCATATAAAAAAAATCAAGAAGAAACATCCTGAATTAGCCCAAAAATTGGACAATAGCGAAGCTTTAGAAACAGTCAATTTCTGGTATGAAATTGAAACAACTGAAAAAGGCGAACAAGTTAGTAAGCTTTGGCTAAACGCAGACAATATCCCTCAAAGCTATACACATGAATTATGTGGTTTGATCCAAACAGTAGAGAGTATCTGGAAAAATGTAGACTCTCCAAAACCTAGCTGGCTTGACCTTGTAACGATAGAGTTAGTTGGAGTTGATCGTAGACATGAACTAAGTTTTGAGCGAGATAACTTAGAAAGTCAACTTAGAGCGGCAGAGGAGGAGCGATGCAGGGAGGCAGAAGCTCTACGAGAAAATGAAATTACAAGAATAGCTAATAAGCATCGTTTAGAGAAAACGAAGGCTGATGAGTTGCATCAACTACTAACGGAGATGCGTCCTTTAGGTTTTACACATAGTAAGCAACTCTCGAAATATATTGTAAGATATGAACTTGGTTATAAGTATCCAAATATCTCAGGTATCGTGATAATGGAAGATGGAAGTACAGAATGGGAGTTTCCTGGCGGATTTCCTCCAGATATTTATAAAATTATTTGTAGGGAACTCGGTTTGGATAACCAGAGGACGAATGCTAGAGTAAAAAGATTTGACTCATGGACAGATATCTATTCAGCAAATCAAAAATAAGAAAAAAGTATTATTTTATAGTAAAAAAGTAATAAAATTGTACAAAAATGAGTAAACCTTTTTACAAAAATAAACTTACAGGCAATTATGGTGTTCTTGAAGGAGTAGTACCCTTAACTCTTAGGCTTGTAAACGCTGTTGGCGGAATGATTGAGTTGAGTCATCAGCACGAAAATGTCGCGGCTGAAAATCTAGTTGAAGTCTCATCGGAGGAAGTTCAAAAGGCTTTACTGGGTTTTTAGTGCGATCGCGGATCTTGTAGGCTGCGTTCCCGAAGATAACTCCTAATCACTCCGCCGATAAATTCCTGGGAACAAACCAAGATTGTGGACTTTAAGGAAGCGATCGCAGTCTAGAGGTGTTAGATTTGCTGTTAAGCATATTTGAGAAAAGCGATCGCTCAAACAAACAAATCAATCATACAAAATACTCAAGCCCGAATCACAGTAATCCGACGCTGATTTTCTGTCAGCACAACCTGAGTTGATAAACGTTCTTCCATTGGTAGGGCATTTTTACGCCTATCAAACACAAATAACCAACCAAAATCTAACCCCAAACGCCCTAAATAGGATTCCAACTGCTCAATCCCCTCAGTTTGGGGGTCACGCTTCTTCTCCCGCCATACCTTTAACTCGATACCTAACGTGACATCTTTGTAACGCAGACATAAATCCATTCTGTCACTACCAATTGCATATTCCCTCTCCAAGACTCCACCACCATTAACCACACGATGCAAGAAAGCCATTAATACGATGTGGGGGGCAATTTCATGGTAGCTAGTGCTACCTAATAACGGTTCTCCATGCTGTCGCCAAAACTTGAGAAATGCTGCCAGTAACGCATCTATATTTAATTCACCTTCTGGAGTTAACCAAGTTGGTGCAATCACTGGTAGGGAAGCCATTGGTGTCACTGTTAACACCCTGGGTAAAACTTCCCGATAGATGGGATTAGCAATGGTTAATCCACCTTGGGGGTGCATTTTACACAATCCCAAATCAATCACAAATTGAATATCATCATTGGGTATATCCCCCAATTCCAAACCTGCTAACATCGGTTCAATAATTGCTTTTATCCTGGGTTCTCGTAAGCGTTCGGCTAAACTATCAAGATGAGTATCTTGACGGGCAATTAATATTTCTTTTGCTTGTAAAATATGTTCTTTGGTAATAGAAATACTTCTATCTTTCACCATTTTTTCCACAACTTCTTTAGCCAGAGCATTCACTAACCAAGGTTGTCCTTGAGTTAAATCAAAGGCTGTTGCTGTGGCTTCTGGTGTGAAAATTTGTCCTGTTTCTTCTGTATGTTGTTGATATAGTTCTGCCACTTCCTCGGCATTAAAATTTCTGAGGGTAATGGAAGTTACTTTAATATTAAAAGGACTGGATGTGTTTAATCTGTCACTACCACCCGATGCTACTTTGTAATCCCGCACATCCCTTAAACCAATTAATCCTACCGATGAGGGAAAATTTTCTGGACGATTAGGAAAACCATCTCGTAACTGTCGTAAAACTGAAATTAGTGTTTGGTCTTGTAGGGAATCAATTTCATCTATAAATAATACTAACGGACGATTTATAGCTTTTGACCAAGCTCTTAAATTTTCGCCAATTCTCTGCCCAGGGGCATTATAAACCCAAGCTGGGGGTTGTAGTTCTGGGGGTAAGTTATCCTCAATTGTATTACGCCAAGTTCCCAAAATCGCTAATTCTGCTGCACTGGGGTCATGATTGAAAGCACTTCCCACTTCCGCAGATACCATTACTGCTGCATAACGTCCTGTGGCGGTAAGTTGCTGTGCTAGGGCTAACATTGCTGTGGTTTTCCCTGTTTGTCGCGGTGCATGAACGACAAAATAACTACGCTGTCGAATTAGCTCCTCCAAATCTGGTAATCGTATTGTTGGAGAGAGCATATAGTGGATATCGTCTTTACAAGGGCCTGCAATATTAAACCAGCGAGACATAGGATTTTGGCAGTTAGCGGATACTTTGAGTTTAGACGATTTTAAGATTGGGGATGGCAGGAAGGGCTAATTGAGGATTTTTGTTTGTATGAACATCGGGTAGATATACCGAATCATTCCGTCTATTACTTGGGAAAAGATAATAGCCAGAGAATTTATTGCTATCCACCCAGATTTAGGTAGTTATCTGGAAAATGTCTGTATAATATGTGGATATTGATGATCTGCAAAAAAGTTCTTGGTATGTTGATGTACATCAGTACAAGTTATACATATAAGCAAAGAGATGGAAAACATTATATTAAGTTTGCTAGATAATGGCATAGATTATATTCTTGAGGCAGTACGTCCATTATTTCTTAATCGTCTTGAATCTCCACACTTTCTTAAATATTCCATATTACATCTCTACTCAGGAATTGAATTATTACTAAAAGAAAAACTTAGACAAGAGCATTGGAGCTTAATATTTCAAGATGTTAGTAGTGCAGATCCCAGGAAGCTTCAAAGTGGGGATTTTGTAAGTATCTATCATGATGAGTTGCTTAAAAGGCTTAAGGGTATTCTAAACATTGATATTAACGACAAACCATTTAAAATGCTTCGAGCCTTAAGAAATAGATTTGAGCATTTTGAGGTAAAAGTATCTATCAGTGAATGTAAAGAAACTATTGCTTCAGCATTAGATGAAATTATAAACTTCTGGGATAAACACCTAATTGACAAGAGTACAGTTGAACAACAAAAAAGTTTGGGCAGATAAAATCAATTGCAACTAGTTATGAAGAATATAAACGGCAAAGGCTAAAAAAGTTCGAGCCAGTAATTAATGGGATTACTGAAAGTAATAATGGAATTCTTGTTGTATGTCCGAGTTGTCGGTCACTTGGTTTCGTAGTCTTTAAGGATGATCATAAAGATTGTAAGTGTTTTGTCTGTGATGAAAAAATTGCAAAAATTGATTATTTGAAAAATACGATAAAACAAGAGAAAGATAATGAAGAATTTTCATTTTTACCCTTTGAACCATACGATACAAAATGCTCATCCTGTGGTTCAGAAACAAGAATAAGAAATAACATTTCAGATGATGAAACTATGTATTATTGCTTGAACTGTCTTGATACACAAGTCATCTCAAAACAAAAGCAAAGAGATAAAGAGTTTAATAAATGGGTTGAGAGGTTGTATGCTGAACATACAAATGACGAAGTTATGTCGATATTGAAAAATGAGATGTTGAAATTGGAAGAAAGTCTAATAGAATCAGGTTCTATGAGTAGAGAAGAAGTGGAAAGAGAAAGACAATTCAGAAAAGAATCATATCGTATTGCTCTTTTGGAAGAGTTAAAAAGAAGAGATTTTGAAGCATGATCGCCAATCCAGTAGGGTGCGTTAATGGAATGTAACGCACCTTATAATTTCACTGTTAAACATATTTGAGAAAAGCGATCGCTCAAACAAACAAATCAATCATACAAAATACTCAAGCCCGAATCACAGTAATCCGACGCTGATTTTCTGTCAGCACAACCTGAGTTGATAAACGTTCTTCCATTGGTAGGGCATTTTTACGCCTATCAAACACAAATAACCAACCAAAATCTAACCCCAAACGCCCTAAATAGGATTCCAACTGCTCAATCCCCTCAGTTTGGGGGTCACGCTTCTTCTCCCGCCATACCTTTAACTCGATACCTAACGTGACATCTTTGTAACGCAGACATAAATCCATTCTGTCACTACCAATTGCATATTCCCTCTCCAAGACTCCACCACCATTAACCACACGATGCAAGAAAGCCATTAATACGATGTGGGGGGCAATTTCATGGTAGCTAGTGCTACCTAATAACGGTTCTCCATGCTGTCGCCAAAACTTGAGAAATGCTGCCAGTAACGCATCTATATTTAATTCACCTTCTGGAGTTAACCAAGTTGGTGCAATCACTGGTAGGGAAGCCATTGGTGTCACTGTTAACACCCTGGGTAAAACTTCCCGATAGATGGGATTAGCAATGGTTAATCCACCTTGGGGGTGCATTTTACACAATCCCAAATCAATCACAAATTGAATATCATCATTGGGTATATCCCCCAATTCCAAACCTGCTAACATCGGTTCAATAATTGCTTTTATCCTGGGTTCTCGTAAGCGTTCGGCTAAACTATCAAGATGAGTATCTTGACGGGCAATTAATATTTCTTTTGCTTGTAAAATATGTTCTTTGGTAATAGAAATACTTCTATCTTTCACCATTTTTTCCACAACTTCTTTAGCCAGAGCATTCACTAACCAAGGTTGTCCTTGAGTTAAATCAAAGGCTGTTGCTGTGGCTTCTGGTGTGAAAATTTGTCCTGTTTCTTCTGTATGTTGTTGATATAGTTCTGCCACTTCCTCGGCATTAAAATTTCTGAGGGTAATGGAAGTTACTTTAATATTAAAAGGACTGGATGTGTTTAATCTGTCACTACCACCCGATGCTACTTTGTAATCCCGCACATCCCTTAAACCAATTAATCCTACCGATGAGGGAAAATTTTCTGGACGATTAGGAAAACCATCTCGTAATTGCCGCAATACTGAAATTAGTGTTTGGTCTTGTAGGGAATCAATTTCATCAATAAATAATACTAAAGGTCGAGGTAAAGCTTTTGCCCAACCTTGCAAAAAAGCTTTAATTCTGTTTCCTGCTTCTTCCTTTTGCCATTGCTTAACAGATGGTTGCAATTCATTAGATAAGCGAATAGAAATCGTATCATACCAAGTTCCCAAAATTGCTAATTCTGCTGCACCTGGGTCATGATTAAAAGCACTTCCCACTTCTACCGATACCACTACTGCTGCATAACGTCCTGTGGCGGTCAGTTGCTGTGCTAAAGCTAACATTGCTGTGGTTTTCCCTGTTTGTCGCGGTGCATGAACGACAAAATAACTTTCTTGTTCAATCAGCATTGATAAGTCTGGGAGACGACTTGTGGCTGAGATGGTGTAGTGCTTTTCAGGGTTACAAGGGCCTGCAATGTTGAACCAGCGAGGCATGAGACTTTGAGGGTTAGCGGACACTTTGAGTTTAGACGATTTTGGAGTTGGAGCAGGCAATGTAGGGAAAAGTTAGGTAACGCCTGAGAAAAGGAAATAACTTTTAGTAGATAAAAATAAATGGATTTATGATGTTGCTGGAGTGGGTTTATTGCCTAATTTAAGGAAAACTGAGGGAATCATTGCACCTATCCTGGCAAATCCTTACTACATAAGCCATTTCCTAATTTATTTCCATATAACTGCTGTGCGGCCATTGTCCACCTAGTAAGGCGTAAATTTCTACGGGTTTGGCCGAAATAGTTACACCGAGTTCGTAAGATTTCCCGGTGAAGGCAGAAAAGCGTCGGACTGCTTCATCATAGAAGCGACTACTACGGTAGTTTTTATTGGTTAAGTCAATGGCGAATAATCCATAAAAGTAACGGGGGATACTTTGGATAGTTTCGACAATTTGACCGAGGTTTCTGGCTAAGATGGCATTGCGTGGTACTTCTGTACCCCAGGCTGTATCCAATGCCCAGGATGCAGAAGTTAAGTGAGAACCACCACATATACCGCAAATCCGAGGTGTGACAATTAATCCAGCTTGGGGGTCTTTGCCACGGAGGATAATTTCAAAGCCGCGAAATAGTTCGGCGTGAGTCCAGGCGTTGACTACATAGCCATCAGCGATTTCGACGCGGACATCTAAATCACCCTCGACTCTGCCGACGGGTGATATATCTAATGTTTGTTTTCCCATTGGTTAGTAGACCTCTTGCATAAATATTTTTTTGCCTCACGCAAAGGCGCAAAGGCGCAAAGGAAAGAAGGAATTTCGCAATAAGTCTCATCACTACGAACTAAACTGTGAAAAAGTCTTCTTCTGCCCATGCTGGTGCGGCATCTTTGGCGACCATTGTGAGGAGGGCGTAGTCTTTTTTGTTGACTCCTGGGGGTACTTCTTTGGGAACTCCCATGACGGTTTGGGTTTTAAATACGGTTCCGGGTTTGAGGTCAAAGAAGGGAAATTCTGGTTCTGTACAACCTAAACACGGCATTCCGGCGCGGGTTTTGGAGGAGACGCGGTTCCAGAGGATGCGGTTGCAGGATGAATGAGTCATGGGGCCGCGACAGCCTAAGTCGTAGAAGAGACAGCCTTTGCGTTGACCAAATTCGGCGGTGGTTGCTTTGTAGGCAAAGTGGACGTTGCGTGTACAGCCTGTTTGGGTGAAGGTATTGAAGAAGGTTTGGGGACGATTTAGTTCATCCAAAGCAATATCGCCGATGCGTCCGGTAGCGATCGCCACTAATATCTGCGTTATCCAATCAGGGTGTGCGGGACATCCGGGAATGTTGATTACTGGTAATCCTGATTTGGCGCGGAAGTCTTTACCTAAAAAGCCGCCTTCTTGCCGTTTGAGAAATTGTAAGCCTTGGGATTCGCTGGGGTTGGGAGACATTGCGGGAATCCCGCCCCAAGTGGCACAATCTCCGACAGCAACTATGAAGCTGGCAGCTTGGGCTAGGTCTGTTAACCAATCTTTCATGGGGCGATCGGCAAAGCGATTCCATTCACCTGTGCCGTTGGGGGCATTTACTACACTGCCTTCAAATACCAAAATATCCAAAGGAATGTTACCTAAGATGCAGTCCCACAGCAGGGTTTGTAAGTTGTTGCCTAATTCCAACCCCAAGGAAGGATGCCAAAGCACTTTAATGCCAAAGTCAGATATGAGGTCGCATACTGTCGGTTCTTCGGCATTGAGAAACGACATGGTGTTGCCCGAACAGGCCCCACCTTGCAGCCAGAGTACGTTAGTCATTGGCTATGGGTCTTCTATTGTTTACCATGCATGATTCAGGCGATATGTCTTGTAGAGCCTCGCCTGTTTTTAATGTTTATTCTTTACAATAAGAGATTTTTTTAGTAATTTATTTTTTATTAAATAAAAATTAATAATTAACCTTTTTTACCAATCAGATTAAAATGTGTTTTTTATGTACAAAAATAACAATTTTATCGATAAAAATATGCTATTTTATGCGATTTTACAATGATGTTGATAAGCTGATTATTAATTTAAGTTTAGATGATTTATTTGTCAAGGATTAGATGATTTTATTTGTAATTTATAAATTACGTATGAGCTACGGCACAAACCACAGAGGCTCAGAGTTCACGGAGAAATGGAAGTTTGAAAAATATTTATGGTAAGCTTTATCTTTAATAAAAAAATACTTTCAAGTCTGATTTTTATTACCTAATATAAGTGTATTTTTTCTTACTAAATTACTGATTTTATCTGTGAAATTTATATTTCAATAATAAGAATTATGTTCGCTAGTGATACCAAAATATTTTTGAATAAGGAAGTATTTAAATTTGATAATAATATTGTTAATTTCCCTCTAGAAATTTCTAAATAGATTGTTTTATAGTAAAAAAATTGATGTACTTAATCTCGGCAACTAGATATTAGAGATTAAATCTTAAGTGGTGGGAATCAAAGCCTGCGTCAATCAGCATAACCTTTGATTTGAGTGAGGATGTGGTTCTATCTTTCATGGGTGTTGCAAACTAAATTCCTCAAATAGCTAGAGTATGGTAATTTATGACACCTAGCATTACAGATTCAGCAGTAAAGGCGGCAGTTGCGGCTATCACCTCCGAGTCAGCCACAACAGCAGAAAAAATCGAGATGCTGATTGAGATGGCGCAAGGCTTTCAAAAAAAGCCGAAAACTGCCCAAGATTTGCGGAATGCAGTTTCGCTATATTATCGGGCTTATGAAATGTGTGGTGAGGAATATCCTCTACTGAAAGCCCGCGCCCAGGTGGGGATGGCTGGTACATTACAAGCAATTCCTGATGCGGGTATGGAACTGCTAGTACAAGCGAAGACGGGTTATGAAGAAGCGTTGCCCATCTTACAAAAGTTAGCCTCTGCAGAAGAAGTTGCAGAGACACAGATGAATTTTGGACTGGTGTTGCAAGCGTTAGCACCGCATAATTTGGCGCGCATTAGCGACAGCATCCAAGCTTATCATGAAGCGTTGCGGGTGTTTACTTGGCAAGATTACCCCCAAGAGTACGCGATTTTATACAACAATATTGCGATCGCGTACCTCTCAATGCCAATGGCATCAGAACGGGAATACTTGCGTCAAGGGTTAGCCGTGCAATCTTTTGAAGTCGCTCTCAAGCATATTAATCTGATTGAGCATCCGAGAGAATATGCGATGTTGCAAAACAACTTGGGTAATGCTTTGCAATATTTAGTAAGTTCCCATCCTGTAGACAATAATATCAGAGCGATCGCTGCATATAATGAAGCCCTCAAAGTGCGTAATGCTAGAGATACACCTTTAGAATACGCTAATACAATCTCTAACAAAGCTAACGCTTTATTCAACTTACCCGACGAACCAGAAAAACCCGAATTAGGGAATCCCAAAAATCTCTTACAGGCACGAGAATACTATCAAGAAGCTTGGTCAATTTTTACGCAACATCAACAACTTGACCAAGCAGATGTAGTAGTTCAGGCTTTGAAAGATGTAGAAGCAGAAATCAGAACTGGGGGAGTAGTGAGTAGAGAGTAGGGACTAGAAAACAGCTAATTAAAAAGGATAACTAGAGATGAGTGATTTTTTGACAAGTATGGTGTCTAGCGACATCAATATAGTTACTGGATTTGTTTGGATAATCATTGCCACAATTATATCTATGATTGGTGGTGCGATCGGCGGCATAATCTTAGCGGGAAAAGATATTGGTTATTCATTTTCAGCCATGCTAGGTGCATTTTTCGCTCCGGCTGGTGCTATTCCGGCAATTATTTTAGGTCTGGCAGTAATCAATTTGCTGATTAACTATTAGGAGGCATAATGTTGAAAATTGGGTTTTATTCAGCCAAGCTATTTCTTCAAGGCAAACTCATACGTGACCCCGCCTATTTTATTCGCCAAACTACCATCGGAGTCAGCATTGGTTTGCTATCACTACTGCTACTTGTCCAAATAGCAACTCCTTTATGTATTCCCATTACCGTGTCTAGTTTAGTGACAGGTATGGTTATGCCTTTCCTCCTCAAAGATTTCAAAACGAAGTAATTTGCTAGTCAATAGTCAAACAATTTCATACTTCATCCTACCCTGCGGGAACGCCAGGGGCGAACATACTTCATACTTTAATTGACTAATGACAAAACTTGAGGAATTAATTGCAGAAATTAATCGTTTTGAAGCGATTATATCCGATTGGGATGAAAGCCAAAGGTGTGTAGCAGTCGGTTTAAAAAGGGCAATTGAGGATTTACATAAAGAAGCATTGACGCGGTTGATTAAGAGTCTCAAGCAAGAGTCTATGTCAGCATTACGTCATGCGGCTGATGATGAAGTCGTGTATGCAGTTTTGCTATATCACGACTTAGTTAAACCACCGCTACCACCAATATTACAACGGATTCAAACAGCCTTAGAAGAGGTACGCCCAGGGTTAAAAAGCCATAAGGGTGATATAGAATTAGTCGCCTTTAAACCGCCAGATACTGTAGAAGTTAAATTGATTGGTACTTGTAGTAGTTGTCCGGCTTCTAATTTGACATTAACTCAGGGAGTAGAACAAGCAATTAAAAATCATTGTCCAGAAATTAATCAGGTTGTTGCAGTTAGCGATCGCCCAACAGGAGATAATAGCAATACTAATATAATTAGCCCCTTCTCTCCACAAATCAAGGCGGCTTGGGTGAAAGTAGCAACTATTGATCAGGTTTCCGATTTAGATATATTTGCTACTAAGGTTGCTGGTCATGCCTTAATTTTATATCGACAAGGCGATCGCATTAACTGTTATCGCAATGCTTGTTCTCATCTAGCATCGCCGTTAGACACAGGTCAGGTAGAAAATGGCATCCTCACCTGTCCTATACATGGATTTCAATATCAGTTAGCAACAGGAGAATGTCTGACTGCGGCTGATGTACCTTTGCAGGCTTATCCTGTTCAAATTAAAGGTGAAAAGGTGTTTGTGCAGTTTCCTAGATGAATATCTATTGGTTTATCGTTAATCTTTTGTTGATAAACTTTCGTAGAGACGTTATACATAACGTCTCTACATTATTTAAAATTTCTCTCAAAATCTTATGAATCTGTGCCTGGAACGGTTCGATAAAATCTTCTTAACCCGAAATATTTTGATCAAGAAAAACCCAGCTTTTTACGAATAACTGGGTTTAACAAATTTTTGAATACTCTATAACCAATCTCGATAAGCGGCTATTTCATGCACACTAATTTCTAGTGGCGCACCTTTACCAAATGGTGGATGTACTCTGATTTTAGCATTAGTTGTAAATCTCTCTAATCTATTACCTAACTGAGGAATACTACTGACAATATGCCAGTAAGATACGATGTCAGGGCAATCAATTACTAACAAAACTTTTGTATTTTTATCTGTTAGATACCACTGACAATTATTGAGTAGAGCTTGCGTAATGCGATCGCAACTGTAATAAAAACATCTGCCAATCGCTTGCTCTAACTCTAAGTGCAGCATTCCATCCTCTCTTGTAACCTTAGTTGGTGGTAAATCATCGGGTGGAAGCTGGTTTAATTTAGACATAATTGCGTACCTCTTGGTTGTAGCACTGCAAACTTTCAAGGTTTTTTTGCATATCAAACGATGCGGGTTTGAGTGCTAATGTCCCTAGATTCAATTCGTCCTGAAATTTTTTGATTTTGTCTCGACAAGTGATAGCATCACCAATGATTGAGTTTTCCATCAAATAGTCTTCGTCAAAACAAATGTTTGTCCGTTCAAATGGTTTATGACCGTTATAGGAAATATTCTGCATTACTACTGCCGCATTAGCTTGCATTTTTTGGCTAAATTGGCGGATAAAAGGCATTGCTTCGTTGATAGCAGCTTCTTTAGTGCTGCTGACAAAAAAGAACCGCGCTAAGACAAATTTATCTGCACCACTCGGATTAATTTCTCGGTATCGGCTGAGTGTTTTTTTCAATCTCTCTAGCGCGAAGGGTGGCCCCCCCATTAAGCTAAAGGAATTTTTAGCCGCAAATTCAATGCTTGTTTCATCACCACTGGCTATATAGACAGGGATTTGCTGTTGCAAAGGTTTAGGATAAACTGTGAGGCGATCGCATTGATAATACTGCCCGTAAAATGAAACTTCTTTTTCATATAAAAGCTTTTGAATCAATGCCACAGCCTCTAACATTCTGGCACGAGATTCTCCCATAGAAATCGCAAAATGTTTATTTTGCTGAGGAAAAGGCCCGCCTTTGGCAACTCCAAATAATAGTCTGCCATTACACAAATTATCTAACGTAGCAATATCTTCTGCTACGCGAATTGGGTTGTGAAATGGTAATAAAACCGCCGCTGTACCTAAGCGAATTTTAGAAGTGACACCCGCTAAATGTGCCATCAATACCAGCATGGCAGAACTGAGATTGACTTCACTAAAATGATGCTCACTTATCCATGCTTCGTCAAAGTTTAAGCTTTCAGCTTGTCTGACTAAAGCGACTTGCTCAAAAATAGCACGACGGGCATTTTGATGATGATTTTCGTAATTGCAGAAAAGTCCAATTTTCATTGTTTACTACTTTTAGGTTGCCACCATTTGCAACTCCAACCATAAACGTGGATCGGTATCTTTCAGCTTTGATTTAGGGTCTCGAATCAAGCGTTTCGCATTCATACAAACAACTTGCACTAATCCCATATTGTCTGCTATGTCTCTGAGAATTTTTTGTTGTTCTCTAATGTGGGGCAACATTTCCTCAGAGCAATAAATACCTATGTATTGCAAACGTCTAGGAGGTCTTCCCCAAAAACAGGTGATGACTTTCACATGACACCCGTCTAGTAGTTCACCAGTTTTTGGATAATATTCGCTGACAATTCGTTTGAATTCTTGAGCGATGATATCTTCAGTAATCATTTTAGCTGATGTTTCTGTAGCGTTCATCACGATATTTAATATAACACATATTTGTCAACTAAGCATGACATAAAGTGTAGTTTATATTGCTTTTTGTGTGAAAAAATATATAGAAAATATGATAAATTAATTTTGATTTTAGAAGTAGATAGTAGAGATAGTTAATTTATTTATAATCCAAAAACCACGGCTTATTAAATAAGCCGTGGTTATAAAATTTGCCAACTTTTGATATATGTTATGCGACAACAGATTGATTATCGGGCATTGCTGATTAGTGGGATGTTTTTTGTTTCGCGCAAAGGCGCAAAGGCGCGAAGAATCAATATTTTATTTTTGTTAAACATCTCAATTCATCCCGCATTTATGCAACGCCGATTATCGATATTTTCTTTCTGCTACTAATACTTCCGCCACCATTTCCGGTAAATCAGAGCAATCAGCAAATCCTTCTTTACCACTGATAGGAGAAATAAATGTATAGCTTGGGTCGCATTCTCCTGTATCGTAGACTTGAATAAACCATCTATCAGGAAAACCTTCTACACCCAACTCGACAATATACCAATACTCGCCAACTAAACGAGATTTGATAATAGTAAACCACTCTCTATATTCGTCACGAATATTCCAGTCTGCTAAGAGAAACTCTAAAGCTATATGTCCAGCATCAGTAGCCGTCAGTAGCATGATTACTCCTTGTTAGGCACTTCAGATTTTGCAGCTTCGGAATTATTAAAATCGGGATATAAACCTAATTGTTTAGCAAGTTCACGGGCTACGTGAAATAAAAATTTAGCCCCATCTTGATTACCCTCGTGGGCAAACATTGTAGCAACTCTCGCTATTGCTTCGATGAAATTAGCGTCAATTAATTCTGAATGTGCTTCTAAAATTTCTGGTTCTTGACCATTAGGACATTTGAGTAATTTATCAATTAAATCAAAATATTGGGCTTGCCGTGCTTCAGTCATAATATTTTGTAATTGTGTAAGGTGGATTGGTTATTGTTCAATGCTTTGTTGCCAAAGTCTTTCTAACATTTCTACTTGTTCTTGAAATACGGCGGCGCGATGCGCTAGATACCTGTCGTATACAAGAATTCCTAACCCAATACATATAGGGGTTAGCAAGATAAACCATTGCAGGATAATGGCAAATTTATAGATAGAATCAGTTGTGAGCGGTTGGTTCACGATGTAGCGATCGCAATTATTAATACCAGCCGTTACCGGAGGATACAAGGCTTGATTGACTTTGTTAATCTTATTAACTTCACAAGTTAGATTCTGTGCCTTAACTAACTCTCCATGTTTTTCCCAAACTACTCTTAGGACTACCATTGCTGGAGAAATTACGATTAATGTCACAATGCAAACTGTGAGAACATTTAAAAGTTTGACTTTCATTATTGCTCTCCTTGGCTAGGCAGAAACTAGAGGCTAGAGGTGAGATATTAGAAGTTAATTTAAATAGTTTTAGATCGTGAATTTGTCAAACTTATTGGCTTTCAAATCCCCGAACTCATAATGAATTCGGGGATTTAATCGTGATATTTATTAGCTATTGGATAATTACTGGTTTTGATAAAAATTATCTTTTTATACCTGCTCAATTAACGCCTTCTTACCCAAAAATCAAAATGTGGAGTTAAGAAGTCCCCCCTAGTTCGCTAGCAAGCTAGAAAATTTCGGGGGGTAGAGGGGAATCTCTGCGTAAATCCTATATGTTTTATATCAGTCGCATTTTTGTATGGCTGTTTATTTGGTGCAGATTAAGTTTATTAAATTGATTAAATTTGTACTCAAGCCGTCAAATCTTGACTATAGAAGAATTTCAAAAATTACTTGGTGTATGGGGACGAGTATTTTCGGGTCAAGGGACTAGTATTGCTGATCAGGGGGTCTGGTAGTTTTGCACTCAGCCTCAAATCTAGACAGGATAGAGTGAAAAACGATTTTTTAGGATTGTTTTTAATGAATAAATTTTGTACTCAAGCCAAAGAATAAATCTTTTAAATAGCTAATATTTAGTGATTTTTCAATTAAATTAAGGCAAAAAATCAAGATTTGATGAGTTAATTATTCTGCTGTATTTAACTTACATTTTAGAGCTTTGTGTCTGGTTTTCGAGATATTTTGCCAAACTGTCAAATAAGACGTTGATTTGGTTTCTAATCTGTTGAAAAATAGGAAATGCTATTTATGTTATTGGTTTATTAGACAGAAGATAATCTGATTAAGTTCCTGCAAACTAACTGAAGTTTAGTATTTTCAAATACTTAAATCAGACAATTTGCAGCCAATGGTAGTGAAAAATCCAAATTCAGGTGTCAATTAACCAAAATTATTTATGGGTGTTACATATTTATGCTTTAGTGAGAGTAAATAGTTTTGGCGATCGCTCATCTCAACAGTTCCCCAAAAATGATAGTTATAAGTAAATAGGCTGCTTTAAAATTAAAGGTTTAGGAGTTAATTTATGCGAATTGCTAACGATATAACAGAACTAATCGGTAGAACTCCCTTAGTTCAACTAAATAAAATACCTCAAGCCGAAGGTGCAGTAGCGCGGATAGTTGCCAAACTCGAAGGGATGAACCCAGCCGCTTCTGTAAAAGACCGGATTGGCGTAAGTATGATTAATAACGCCGAAGCAGAGGGTTTAATCAAGCCAGGAAAAACTATCTTAGTCGAACCTACCTCTGGGAACACAGGAATCGCCTTGGCAATGGTCGCCGCCGCCCGTGGTTACAGCCTAATTCTAACTATGCCAGAAACCATGAGCCAAGAACGCCGCTCAATGCTGCGTGCTTATGGTGCAAAACTAGAGTTAACACCAGGCCCAGAAGGAATGCGGGGCGCGATTCGCAAAGCCGAGGAAATTGTAGCGAACACACAAGACGCATATATGCTGCAACAGTTCCGTAACCCAGCTAACCCCAAAATTCACCGCGACACCACCGCCGAAGAAATTTGGGAAGATACAGACGGGGAAGTAGACATTGTGATTGCTGGGGTTGGGACTGGCGGAACAATTACCGGAATAGCCGAAGTATTGAAACAACGTAAACCCAGTTTCCAAGCGATCGCAGTTGAACCCAGCAATAGCCCTGTCCTCTCTGGTGGCGAAGCAGGCCCTCATAAAATTCAAGGTATTGGCGCAGGGTTTGTCCCCGATGTCCTGCGCTTGGAATTGGTGGATGAAGTCATCCGAGTTAGCGATGACCAAGCCATGCTTTACGGACGCAGGTTAGCCAAAGAAGAAGGTTTGTTATCAGGTATTTCTTCAGGTGCAGCTTTGTGTGCTGCATTGCAAGTAGCAAAACGACCAGAAAATGCTGGTCGTTTGATTGTGATGATTCAGCCTTCCTTCGGTGAACGTTACCTCAGCACCGCAATGTTTCAAGATTTGAGCCTTAGTTGAGAAGTAAAAAAGGAAACAAACAAGCTTGGGCGAATGGAATTCGCGGCTACACAAGCGAAGTCCGCCTGCGCGGACTAAAGATTTGAAACCCGCGTAGGCGGGTTTTGTCTGTGTAGCTGCGGTTTCTAACCGCCCATATTTGTGCGTCTCTACATTATTTAATGTTTACAATTACCATGACCGTGGCCGTGTTCATGGTGGTGATTACCACCGTGGGCGCAGCCTTGCAAATCCTTACTCATCAGGTCTTCACTCATAGATTGGAAGGATTCATCAACAGGTTTTAAGCCAATCCAAGCGTCAAGTTTTTCGACCTCAAAACCGACTTCGCGGCGATCGCCTACTTGAAGTAGAGGGCGGCGAATTAATAACGGATCACGCAACATCTGTACCAAGGCGGTTTCCGCGTCGATATTTTCGGGAACAATCTCGCCTGATTTTACCTTGGGCGCAGCCCGATTAAACCATTCAGATACAGGGCGATTACCAAAAAATGACCGTAAGCGCTCAATCGTCCAAGGTTCGGTTAATAAGTTGTATGCAATTACTTCATGACCAGCCGCCGTCAGCAACACTTTTTGTCTAGTACCATTTTTACAGCCTGGTTTTTCATAAAAAATTACTCTTGCCATTGTGCTTGCTCCTAATCCACTTTATGGTTTAGGACTTACGCAGATTCCACTCTAAATTAGGGGGTGTAGGGGGGTAGGGGTATAAGGGAAAGATGTTTATGTTTGTGAGATTTTCTTGTGGTTAAAAATGCTGAGTCACACAATCTTCCCCTACACCCTGGTTACTGAGCGCAGTCGAAGTACACCCTTTCTTCTCCTACACCCCTCTACTAAAACTTCCTTGCCGTATGGGTAACTAAATCAAACTCAAATCTTTGTTTTGGATCAGTTTCCCCATAAATATTAAAAGTTACAGTGGGTTCATCACCGACTGCTTGCACGCTGTGAATTGCATCAGGAGTGAAACTCACAATATCTCCTGGAGATAAAATTATTTCTCCTGTTTGTTCAATTTTAGCTGAAGTTGTTGAGTTATCTGTACGTCGCCAAACAGTGTTTTTTTCTTGACCTTTTAACACCGCGACAACTCCCCAAGTGCCATGATTATGAATATTTGAAGTTGTCCCTGGTGCAAAAGTTACTGTTTGGACAGTTAACGGAAAACCCAATTCATCGTATAAGAGAAGAACAGAAGTTCCTGTTTTGGGGCAAGGCTCTAAATGTTGACTTCTCACCCAGTAGGAATTGGCAATTAAGCGCCTCACCAACATCCTAATTTCTGGTAGACGGCTAGATTCATCCTCAACACCATTGAGAACATCTTCTACCTCAGTCAAAAAACGATAGAGGCGATAATTTTCTCGCAATAAATCCCATGCTCTGACAGATTTACAAATTTGATACTGACCGTCTCCAGTAAGTAGCCAATCCCTACCTTGCATAACTTTTAGAATTTATATTGAGAAGTTGAAGGCATAACAATTATAGGTGCTGCATACCAAGGAGAACTGGTATCGGGAAGACTTACAGGGGATAAGTTAATAGTAGTGGGTAGTGGATTGTCAGGCATGGCAAATGTAGCAAAAGTTTTGGACAAAGAAAAATTGTTCATCATAGTTTGTAAATTTTTACTGTTGAGTTTTGCTAGGTATTTGACGGAACAAAACAAAAAGAAAAAGTTAAAATTTCAATCTTCTTCTTCTGCTGGACGTGTCAAAATATCCAGCAGGATACCAGCACCATAATCATTTTTAGGGTCAATTTCTTGTACCCTGATGCTGATTTGTTTGGCTTGTTCGATGTTTCCTAATTTAGCTAAAACCAAACCAGTAGCAGAGTAGGCATTTAAATACAATCTGATTTGGTTTTCTTCCCTCCGATTTATGAGTATGGGTTTTAGCTGTTCCCAACTTTCCGGAAAATTTTCTGCTTTTTTAATTTTATCTAATAATTTGGTTATTGTTTGCAAGGCGAGAGAATAATTATTTTTGTAGTAAAAATATCTATAAGCTGAAACTAAAATGTCTGTATTTTCTCCGGCTTCGGTGATGGCTTGTTGCATATATTTCTCGGATTCAGAATTATTATGCCAAGTATCAGCAGCGAGAATTAGTAATTTTTTGACATTTTCTGGTACTTGAAACCAAGAAAATCTATTGGTATCGACCATAAAAATTCTGAAGTGTGAAGTATGAAGTATGAAGTATGAAGTGTGAAGTATGAAGTGTGAAGTATGAAGTATGAAGTATGAAGTGTGAAGTATGAAGTATGAAGTGTGAAATTTGTAGGGTGTGTTATCGCGTCAGCGTAACGCACCGAATTGATTGGTGCGTTACGGCAGAAAGAATAGTTTTCTTTATTCACATCTTGCACCTAGCCCCAGCGAATGGAATTCGCGGCTATACAAACGAAGTCCGCCTACGCGGACTAACGCAATATCAAGGGTTTGGAACCCGCGCAGGCGGTGAGGGGGTCGCAGTCTTGGCGGTTCCCGTCGATTGCGAACCCCCGAACCCGAAGGGGTTTTGTCTGTGTAGCTGCGACTTCAGTCGCAGGCGTGCAAGATATGTGTTTACATTGAATCACTTTGTGCGGTAACACACCCTACTCATCACTTAAAACTGTGTGAGAATGTACAACAAAGAAAAAAGAACAATCCAAATGATGTCTACGAAGTGCCAGTAAATTTCTGCCATTTCGATGCCGGTGTGTTTGGTGGCGGAGTAATGGCCGGGACGTTGCGATCGCTTCAGTACTCCTAAAATCAATAACAGTCCCACAAATACGTGCAATCCGTGGAAGCCTGTCATGATGTAAAAGCAGTTAGCAAAGATATTGGCTGTCATGCCATATCCCAAGGTTAGGTACTCATACACTTGACCTAACAAAAACATTGCGCCCATAACGGCGGTCACTTTGTACCACCATTGCATTCCGGCGACGTTATTCTTTTTAATCGCCATATCACCAAAGTGAATGACGAAGCTGCTAGACACCAGAATGATGGTGTTAATTGTCGGAACGAGTAGTTCTACTTCTGTTCCTTCTGGCGGCCAGACATCTGTAGTGCCGCGAAAGAACAAGTATGTGGCAAAGAATCCGCCAAACATTAAAGATTCGGAGATGAGGAAGGTTAATAATCCCGGAACTCGCAAATCTGGATGATGTTCTTCGGTGTGGTGTTCGCTGGGTGTGGCGACTGTCATATTTTTACCATCTGAATTTTTCAGGGGGGAATTTTGACCTCTCCCCTAACCCCTCTCCTAAGAGGAGAGGGGAATCTATCTGACTCCCCCTTCCCTACGAGGGAAGGGGGTTGGGGGGTTAGGTTTATAACTACGCACTCACTTCAGGTGTTGCGGTGGGTTGTGCTTCGGGGCTATGGCCGTAGTCGTAGGGGCCGTGAGTGACTACGGGTAAGACTTCCCAGTTTTCAATCAATGGGGGTGAACTGGTTGTCCATTCTAAGGTTAAAGCCCGCCAAGGATTATCACCAGCAACTTCGCCTCTACTCCAACTCCACAGTATGTTGATGGTAAAGGGGATGACTGATAAGCCTAAGATGAATGCGCCGATGGTACAAATTTCATTCAAGCTAGTGAATTGGGGGTCATACATGGCGACTCGTCGGGGCATACCTTGTAGACCTAATTCGTGCATCGGTAAGAAGGTAAGGTTTGTCCCGATGAAGGTGAGGGCAAAGTGAATCTGACCCAAGGTTTCGTTTAGCTTGTGTCCGGTCATTTTGGGGAACCAGTGATATATACCTGCGTAAATACCAAATACGGAACCACCAAATAAGACGTAGTGGAAGTGTCCGACTACATAGTAGGTATCGTGGACGTGAACATCAAAGGGGGCTGTTCCCATTGTTACGCCGCTTAAACCACCCATGACGAACATCGACAATAAACCAATGGCAAATAGCATGGCACTGGTAAAGCGGATTTTTCCACCCCAGAGGGTCGCCACCCAAGCAAATATTTTTACGCCAGTGGGAACAGCAACGATGAGGGTAGAAATTGTGAAGAACATCCGCATCCAACCGGGTGTACCACTGGTAAACATGTGGTGTACCCAAACGAATAATCCGACGACGCAGATGGCGACGCTGGAATAAGCGATCGCTTTATATCCGAAAATTGGTTTACGGGCGTGAACGGGAATGACTTCGGACATGATGCCGAAAATTGGCAGAATCATCAGATATACTGCCGGGTGAGAATAGAACCAGAAAAGGTGTTGATAGATAACAACGTTACCGCCTGCATCTGGTTTAAAGAAGGATGTGCCGAAGTTTAGGTCAAACAACAGCAATACCAAACCCGCAGCTAACACAGGTGTAGAGAGAAGTGCTAGTACTGAGGTGGCTAAGATTGCCCAGCAAAATAAGGGTAGTTGATCCCATTTCAAGCTGGGGACTTTCATCATTAAGATGGTGATGACAAAGTTTAGGGAACCCAAAATTGAGGAAGTACCGACTAAGACAATCGCCAAAATCCATAGAGATTGGGCAACTGGCGCGGTAACTAAACTCAGTGGTGGGTAAGCTGTCCAACCTGATTGGGAACCACCAAAGAAGAAACTTGCTAACAGCAATAATCCGGCTGGTGGGTTTAACCAAAAAGCGATCGCATTCAGTTTGGGGAATGCCATATCTCTAGCACCAACCATCAACGGTACTAGATAGTTGCCAAATCCCCCAATCGCACTGGGAACAATCCACAGGAAAATCATGATTGTCCCGTGGTTGGTCATGAAGGCGTTATATAGGTTGGGATCGAGAATATCCGCATCTGGGGTGGCGAGTTCGGCGCGAATGGCAATAGCCATCAATCCACCGATGAGGTAAAACAAAAACGCCGTGACTAGATACTGAATCCCGATTACTTTATGGTCAATGTTGAAGGTGAAGTAGTCGTACCATTTCCACTTTTTGGGATGTGCAGTATGGGTAACGGCTACTTGTGGATTTTTATCGGGCGGTGTGTTCCGAGGTAAGTCTGTTTGTGTCATAAGTTTGTCCTTTCTTACAAAGTTCTGATCGGAGGAAGCCTCCGTTCAGACTTTGCGCTTTGTCATTGGTCATTTGTCATGAGTCATGAGTCATTGGTCATTTGTCATTCGTTCTTTACCGTTGACTCCTAAACAAAGAAGCCTAAAGTGATGAAGGATAAAAAATTTCATACTTCATACTTCACACTTCATACTTTCTATTGACCTTTGACTATTGACTCTAGAGTTGCTGCACTCACGCCCAGGTGTTGGATGTGAGGCGCAAGGAACTCGGAGGGTGATAAGTCGGCGGGATTAATTGCGATCGCTTTTTGCAAGTCTGGTTTTTGGGCGAGTTGGGTTTCTTTCAACCAGCTATCGTATTCTTCTGGTGTGTGGACGATGACTTGCGATCGCATAGAACCGTGATAGCCACCGCACAGTTCCGCACACACGACGGGATAAGTACCTGTTTTAGTGGCGGTGAAGCGCAATTGAGTGGGGATACCGGGAAGTGCGTCTTGTTTCACCCGGAATTGTGGAACCCAAAAGGCGTGAATCACATCCTGGGCTGACAAATTCAACTGCACATCAGCACCTACAGGAATATGTAACTCACCAGTGGTAACGCCACCGTTGGGATACTCGAAAATCCAAGCAAATTGCATTCCGGTAACGTTCACTACCAAATCCGCAGGTTTGCTTTCTCCTCGACTCGCACCAAGGCCAATGCTTGGGGCTGAAGTTGGTTCTGGGATATCATTGAGGGTAGCGGCTAGGGCAGTTCCAGAACTATGGGCAACATGAGCCGGAGAATGGGCGTGACTTCCTGGCTCCAAACCACCCATCTGATTAAAGACATCTACGCTATAAATGCCTAAGCCAATCACAATCACTGATGGGATAGCTGTCCAGAAAATTTCTAAAGGAACATTGCCCTCTATTGGTAAACCATCGGTTTCGTCACCGCGACGGCGACGAAACTTTACTAAAAAAATCAGAATGGTGCTTTCTACAACCAGAAATAAAGCGATCGCAATGGTAAACATGATGTTAAAAAATCCATCTACCAAAGGAGCTTGTTGTGATGCTTGTACTGGTAATAGTGCGTGATTTTGACCAACCCAAACACTAAACGCTGTAACTGCCATACCAGCAACTAGCGTCCATAGTGAAACAGGAATTTGTTGCATAAAAGCTCCTGTAAGGATGAAGTATGAAGTGTGAAGTATGAAGTATGAAATTTATTTGGTGAACTTCATTTTTTGATACTTCATTAACACACTTAACTTCACGATTTAAATCAGTACAAAAGCTTATAATCAAATTCTGTCGATATTTGATTTTTGACTTTTGAGTTCTACTTATTAACGTTGTATCTTACATAATGTAAAACTTGGGAGAATTTTCCAAATCTCTTCAGATCCTTCCCCCAAAACTTAACAATATTTCTAATAAATTCGACCAGAGTACCTTCTAGTTCTACAAGCAGTAATAGTTGTTGTCAGAGGGTACTATTAGTTCTCATTTTGAACATTCAAAATAGCAGCAAGTATGATTTAGTTAATAAGTAACAATTTACAATTTACGCATTTGTTTACTATGAACTTTTTCACCATTCCTAGTAATTAGATCAATTCCCCTCAATTTACCTTGCTGAGTACCCCCTTATCAACACAACAACTTTGAAGTTTCCGCAAATGTTTAGTTGTTCAATTCAGCGTGGCTGTAGCAGTTCTTAGGACAAATCCGAGAGCAAGCTTCACAACCAATGCAGTTCTCTGGATGAGCAACTACCATGACTTTGCGCTCGATTTCATCATCTTCTTCATCTTCGACAAATTCGCCTTCTTCATTGAGTGCTTTTAAATCCAGCACACTATACCCACACACTTTAATACATCTGCCACAGCCGATACATTTATCTTTGTCAATCTCCTGGGCAAATTTAGGTGTCCAGGTTTTACCTCCAAATGTCAATCCTGTTAGTGCTGCCATGAATAAACCTTCGGCAATTTTGCCAATCTAATCGTTTGTACTTAATTTCATACTAACTTAATCTAATTGTTTTGTTTTGTTGTGAAACAATTAATTTTTCTTTCATTAAAATTTGATGACTTTTCATCTGTTTTCTAGTTAATTTTGATGATTTAAATGAGACTTTATAGCAATAATTTTCATATTTTTTGATAAAAATTGTAGTATTCAATGATTCGTGTCTGCCAAAATCCCCGACTTCTTTAAAAAGTTGGGGATTTGCATTGCCTATATTTAGTTAAATCAATTACCTTAAAGTTAATTACTGCCTAAATTAATAATGCAATTCTTTTGCAGCTTTTAGCCGACATCAAAAAGACAGTAAATCACTATACAAAACTTATGTTCTTTCATTACATAAATATATTTGCAATTTGTATTAGCAACGTATTGTTATTTAGCAATAAAAATGCCCAAAGTACCAATAATCTGGTAATTTGAGCATTTCAATTCAAAATGTAATTTTTATAGCAGCAGTTAGCTTGATATTAAATATTAAAATTATTAATAAATGGGATTATGCCAAACAATTGTGTGTATAAAAATTCAGCAAAAAACCTTGGGTTAAGGTTTTGATGCCAAACATTAAAGGTTAAGAATTAAAAAAATATGAAAGCTTAAGAAAATTTCCTAAGCTCATGATGAACAAAATCATCTAAATATTTATGAAATTTATAGTTAATGAACAATAAAGATTCGGCTGGGCTGAAAAGCCTAATTGAGCCTCTACTTGGATACTAAGTCTGAATATGGATGTGGGCAATTATCGCAGCAAGGAAATTTACTTCTTGCTAGGTAATTAATGTGGTTGCGAGTGATAAATAAACAGGACACATCCAGGGGAGACTTGAGCCAAACATCTCAACGATTAGGTGGGAAGAAGTTGTTTTATGCCGTATACAATTCCTAACAACAGTTGCGTTGGATGTGATAACTGCCGTCCCCAATGTCCTACGGGTGCGATTCAGTTAGAAGATGATGAATATTGGATTGATCCTTGTCTGTGTAACAATTGTGAGGGCTATTATCCTGAACCGCAATGTGTAATAGCTTGTCCGACAAATTCGCCTATACCGTGGCAAGCGAAAAAGGGGAGATGCAAAGTCGAACCGCGAGACGCTACTAGCCCGGATTTATTTTCTAATGGGAAGAATAACCCTTTTGCTTCAGCGATCGCAATTTGGGAAGCGTGTAATTTATTGGCTCAACGCACATCCTTAAATTGGGAACATGATGCAGAAGGATATCTATGTTACAGCCGACAAGTCAGCCAAGGCAAAGGTGCGATTGCTTTTCACATTCAACATCCTTTTCAAGTTAGCGATCATATCACTAATTTAGAAGCGATCGAAACAATGGATATTCGGGCGGCTTGTATCCATTTAATATTTGCCGCCTACGCCACAACCTTAGAACAACCTTGGGAGCAAGAATTTTCCCTAGATGAACGGCAAATAGAAAAATACTTGGGGCTAGAAAAGCGCAAAGACCTGAGTAAAACTGCCAAACTCACCTTAATGAAAAATCTTGTCCAACAAGCTTGCTCGCTGTTAATATCTATTGACTGGCCGCAACAAGGGCGTGTCAAAGGATTTTCAGTTACTCAATCTCGCTTGTGGCACTTAGTCCATATCCAACACCACTTCCAAGAAGATGACATAGGCTGTAAATACCTAGTCGGGCTAACCTTCAAAATTCGCGCCGGAATTTGGGCGCAGCATTTCCTCAACAAACAAGCTTGTAAAGAGCGTAGCGCCTTTTATCAATACGGTAGTTTGCCCAAAACCTTACTCACCACCGTTATGAGTATTTGGCAACAACACGAAGGCGCAGTCCGACTCATGTTGTGGTTATTATTCAAAACCAAGATGGGTAGAGAACAACGCATCACTGTTCCTACCTTGTTACGCATTGCTTATGGTGAGGAAAAAGTTACCCTAGCTTCCCGACAGCGAGAAGAACGCAAAAGACTACTGCGGACATTTGAAAATGACTTAGAAGTGCTGAATCATTTGGGTATCAAACCCATGTTTGACCCAGTAACTTACCCCTTAGAAATTCAACCATTGTGGGCGAAGTTAATGGGCATTCCCGAAGATCCAGACGAAGCCTTAGAATTTTGGATTAACGATGGTGGTGGCGAAACCCGACTGACAGATTCCGGCCCCCGTGGAAAATGGAACCTGTTGATGAACGCGCGGATTTTGTCATTTGAACTACCGCCAGAATGGGAACAGCAAATTTCTGACTCGGAAAAGAAGCAACGACGCACTATCAAAAATAGAAGACGAGTCAGAATTACAGGCGATTTAGTTGGCGAACAGATTTTAGAAGCCCGCAAAAATTTAAATCTCTCCCAACGAGAATTAGCCAAACTCACCGGCAAAAGCCAAAGCTGGATTCGAGATGTGGAAAATGGTCGCCTCAAAGCGAAAATCGAAGACCAAGCACTGTTACGCAAGGTGTTGAATCTCGCTTAACTGGAGTATTTTAGGACTTACGCAGACTCTACGATTTCTTGGCGTTCTTGGCGACTTGGCGGTTCGATAAATTAAGCTTTTTGAGAATTTTTGCGTAAGTCCTGTATTTAACGCAGAGATAGGTAATTAAAGAAGAATTCACAAGCCAGGAGTCAGGAGTCAGAATCAAGATGCTCTAGGCTCCTGGTTTAAAATAATCAAGGAGGCGATCGCCTGAATCGGCGCGAATTAATGCTACAACTACATCAGGTAAAGCCGTTAAACTAGGGTAAACCAAATAACGGGGTTCCCAATTGGGGCGAAACTTGTCTTTGTAAGCATGTAAGCCTTGAAAGTTGTAGAAGCGGTTTAAATGTTCGTACAAATAGCGCAGAACTTTTTCTAAGCGGTGTGACTCTGGATTGTCACCCACACCAGCCAAGGCGGAGAGGCCAAAATTAAAAGTATCGTAGCCTTCGTCTTTAAAATGTTGCAGCAGGGAAGTAAATAAAAAATCCATCATCCCATTTTCCATCTCGGCACGATGGCGCATCATATCGATGGTGATTTCGTTTAGCTGATACTCAGGTAAAACGTTAGTGAATGCAGCAATTCCACCTTCTGGAGTATGTACCACTGCAATTTCGCAATTTCGCAGATAAGTTTCGTCAAACCAGCCTAAAGAAAAGCGTTTTTCTGAACCTTGGGCCATTTTTAGCCATTCATCACTCACAGGTTTGAGTTGATGTAACAAGTCATTTGCTATTGGTGGGTGATAAAAATTGACTTGATAACCGAGTTTGGTTAACCGATTAATTGAGGGACGAAAGTTTTTTCCGGCTTTGCCTTGTAAAGTAAAATTTTGCAAATCAACGATCGCCTCTTCGCCAATCTTCATTACCCTAAACCCTAAAGAAGTATAAATATCAATATCATCGGGTAAAGTTTGATAAAAGGCAGGATACCAATCATTGCGTTGACAAAACTGCTGAAAACTCACAATTACTTCTTTGCGGTCTTCAATTGGGCCGATGGGGTCTCCGAGGGCGATCGCTCCGCGTCCTTTGGGTACATAAGCAATTACACTTTTACCAGAGGGACTAAAAAAATAACTTTTATCACTTAAAAGTGTGAATGCTGCTAAAGAAGAGCAACCATACTGTTCAACAATTTCTTGAGCTTTTTGTCGCTCAATAGCTGTTGCTGAGTTCTGCAAAAATACAGGCTGTAACAGCATCACGATTGCAAAAGTAATTGTGCTGGCAGCAATTACATATATAGAATTAGCAAAAAATTCCCCAAATTTTGAAGTAGGTTGTAAACCCCAATTATCTTCCGTAAAAAACATTGCTAAAGTCTGAATTACGGCTTCTCCCCAATTAAAATTTTCGGAAAATTTGCCATCCAATAAATAAAATCCTACTGTTCCATAAGCCAAGGTAAACAGCAACGCCCCAATCAATACTCGTACACCTCTAGCAATTGAAGGTCTATCTGATTGGGCTGTAAACACATGACGCATTAACATTAATTGTCCTAGCAAGATACCAGATAAGATACTTTCTTCGTAATCTAGTCCTTTAAGTAGATGGCTAAAAATTGAAATAATTAATATACTGATTGTAAGTAGCCAAGCAACACGCTTGCGCCGTAATAAATTAGTAGCTAATGTCAGCAAAACAAAGCCTGTTAAAGCTGCAAATATATGACCACTGGCACGAATTTCAAAAGGTAAAAATTCTTTTAACCAATGATTACGCCCATATAGATTTGGTGTAACCGCAGATAAAACATTGACTATACCGACTAACCCAGTCAGGACAGCTACGCTCCAAAGTCCAATTTGAGTTTTGAATTTATGAATCATTAATTACTTAAAATTATAATATTTAATTACAATTAACTATTTTTTAGCTGTTTTAAATTGTTCTCCCACATAAGAAAGAGAATCTTTTAAATGCTTGTGAAAATAATTCCAGCCGACATCTGCACCAGATAAACCATGACCTCCCGGGAAAGCATAAAATACATTAACTATATTTAACTTATTGAGAACTTGGTGAAAAGCTTTAGTAGAAGCTAATAAATTATGATCGTTCAAGCCTGCATCAAGATATATCCTTAGTCGCTTTTGATCAGCAATTGATAGCTGTTGCACTATTTGTAAGGGGCTATTTTGCGCCCCACTGTCATCGGTAAAGTAACCGCTATGACTAAATAATATATTAAAGTTATTGAGATAGCGTAAACCAATATTAAACGCGCCCCATCCACCAGAAGATAAACCACCTAATGCCCAAAATTGGGGCTGATTTAAAGTCCGGTAGCGTGACTTTACAACTTGGACTAATTCTGAACCAATCAAAGTCCCGATTTTACCGTTCGGCCCATCATAATAATCGGGGTCATATAAAGGGCTAGAACCGCGATTATCATTACCATCTGGTGTAATGATAATTGATAGTGGTAATTTGCCACTTTTATATAATTCATGTAATACGCTAATGATGGCATATTTATCAGCATAGGCTCGCGCATCATCATGACCACCATGCAATAAAAATATAACTGGATAGCGAGTTTGGGGATTTTTTTGATAGTTAGGAGGTAAAATCACACCATATTGGCGGACTGTACCCATAGCTGGAGAATTGAAAGTTTCTAGTTGAAATTTTAAGCCTGTATCTGCTTCTTGTTGGGGTGGATCTAGTTGTGGCGCACCTAAGATAAAAACATAATAATATCCCACACTACTAAGAATAGCGATCGCACCTGCTAAACCTAGATAAAATTTAGAAATTTTCATATATTGATAGCTTGTAACCGAGGCTAATATACCCGACTTCTTTGACAAGTCGGGTATATTGTTATTTATGTGTTTGCTGATTAACCCCTACATTATCAGCGGCATGGGCAATTTCAGCAATCCGAAATTGTTCACCGACAAATGTGAGAGAATCTGCTAAATGTTCTCGCCAATATTGCCAAGTATGGCTACCTGGAAATTGTCGAAACAAATTGTAAACTTTTTGTTGACTCAGAACTTGCGTAAATTCTTTAGCATCATTTAATTCTTCTTTGTCAGATTCGCCTGAATCTAGGTAAATTCGCAATCTTTTTTTAGCTTGGGTTGGCAGAGTTTTGATATAAACTATTGGGCTATTTTGGGGGCCAGTTTTATCTCTAAAATATCCGCTATGACTAAATAAAATTGAAAAGTTTTGCAAATTGTGTAACCCAACATTCATTGCACCCCAACCACCAGAAGATAATCCACCCATCGCCCAAAAATCGGGATTTGGTAAAGTGCGATAGCGACTCTGCACTATTTTTACAAGTTCATTTCCCACGGCGGTAGAAACGTTGCCATTGGGGCCGTCAATATATTGCGGGTCAAAATAACGACTGGAACCGCGTTTGTCGTTACCATCGGGCGTAATAATAATACTTGGTGGTAGCTTTCCACTATTGTAGAGTGTTGTCAATGTTTTGAGTGCTTGTCCTTTTTTCTCGCTGAACCAGTCAGTAGGTTCACCGTGTCCACCGTGGAGGAGAAAAATTACTGGATAGCGTTGTTGGGGGTTTTGTTCATAACCAGGTGGTAAAGAAACACCATAGGTGCGTTTTCCTGGCATAGCTTTGCTATCGTAAGATTCAATTTTATAGGAAAGTGGAGTCGCTAAAGTTTTAGTGTCTGGTTGCGCTGGTAAGGAAGCTGTGATTGTTTTTGGTGGTTTAGCCGCGATAGTCGGGGAATATTTACAGCCAACTAAAGTTAATACGGAAATTATTAGTAGAATTTTTTTGCAATTCATCATGATAGATTAAGAATAAATTTGTTTAGTTAACCAATTTGCGATCGCTTGATTAACTAGTTCTGGACACTCTGCCATCACAAGATGTCCGGCTTGGGCAAAATGTAAATGAGTAGCGTTGACAAAGTGACTTGCTAACTCATCCCCCATTTTTTGGGTAAACATCGGGTCTTTTCCCGCAGTAATTACTAAAGTGGGAATATGCAAATTTCGCGGTAACGTATGACGGACAAAAAAGTTATAGTCCCAAAAAATTTCTAAGGCTTTGTAAGCATCAAAATCAGTGGGTACAGGATTTTCCGCAAAAAATCTTTCCATGACGCTGTGACGGTAAGAAGTTGAGAGGAAACTATTGAAGATTTGTACAATAGGTAGATGGAAGAGATATCTACCACCCCAAGCCATTAACTTCATCAATGGAATTTCCCACCAAGGTGCTAAATCATGAGTTCCGCCAGCAATAGCAATTATGCCACTTACTTGATGATGTTGGGCAAATTCTAAACCGATAGGCACGCCATAGCTATGACAGCATAATACAGGCGATTCTATGGCAAATTTGTTTAACAATCGCTGCAAATCGCGGCAATGTCGTGCAATAGAATAACGCGAGTAGCGGCTAGATTTTCCATGTCCTGCTAAATCATAGGCGATAACTTCCCAACCTTGATTTTGGGCAAATTCATACTGCATTCTAAAGTTAAAATGATTGCCCATACCGCCGTGGATAAAAACTATCGGCGGAGTCATGCCCGGACTATGGCAAACTTGTAAATTTATTCCTCGCCGCAGGTGAATTGAGGAACCAACTAAAGCATCTTCAAAACAGTCATCATCCGTCATGGAAAGCTGCTACATTACTTATTTAAACTGTGATTGTTTTCCACCCAAAGCTTAAACCTGTGATATGACAATGCTGTGTCAAGGTAATGGAATATTTGCGAATAGGTTTTTAAGAATGTCCAAAAAGCTGCAAATTAACTTTAGTTCTTTATTTGGCTTGTTGCTGCTGGCTCTTTCTGTATGGGCGATCGCAAACGAACTGCATGAGTATAATTATCATGATATTCTAGCGGCGATCGCGGCAATTTCACCACAGAGTTTGGTTTGGGCAATTGTACTGACGGCTTTTGGTTATTTAATTATGGTTGGGTACGATATTTTAGGCTTTGCTTATATTCATCGTTCCCTAAATTGGCGCAAAATTGCGTTGACTAATTTTATTAGTTCTAGCTTTAGTAATACTATCGGTTTTGCATTACTTACTGGTAGTGCTATTCGCTATCGTTTTTATTCTAGATGGCAAGTATCACCAATTGCGATCGCGCAAATCATTGCTTTCGTTAATTTCACATTTTGGTTAGGTATGTTTACTGTTGCTGGGTTAATTTTTTTGATTCACCCTTTAAATATTCCGACACAGCTACATTTACCATTTACCACTGTGCGTCCTTTGGGTGTAATATTTCTCGGTTTAATTCTCATTTATCTAATCAGCAGCTTTACTATTAAACAACCATTAATTATTCGCGCTCATGAATTCCGCTTTCCAGGTTTACCAATATCCTTCATGCAAATCATTATTTCTAGTTTAGATTGGATGTTCGCTGCTGCCGTACTTTATGCTTTATTACCTAATAATACAGCTTTATCTTATCTCGATTTTTTAGGGATTTATTTACTCGCAATGTTCGCTGGTGTTGTGAGTAATGTTCCTGGCGGTTTAGGTGTATTTGAAACAGTAATTTTATTAATTATTTCTCGGCAAATTTCTGCGGCTGCTGTTTTAGGCTCAATGTTAGCTTATCGCGGCGTATATTATTTTTTGCCGTTATTATTAGCAACATGTTTATTAATATTGGATGAGATAATAGGAAATAGAAAGCAGAAGGCAGAATAATTTTAGGTTTAGATTAAGAGATTGCACAATAAATGTTATGGCAGTTATTGGTTAGTTACAATACATTTTTGGTAAAAATTCAGCACACAGAAGTCAGAATTCAGAATTTAAGATAATTTAGGATAATGAGAATATTTTTACCCTGAAGAATGTGATGAAATTTTCTCCTATTCTGGCTCCTGAATTCTGACGGATGTATACTTACCATTATTTGACCTCTCCTCGAAATGAACTCACATAGCACACTAAATATCTAATTTAACTTGTCTAATTTACAGCAATCATCTAAAAATAATTCATTCAATCTCATCTCATTAATCTTGAAAAGCAAAACAATTATATTTAATATGGTTTTTAACAACAGTTTTGTTTATAACTGTTCTTGCTAATAGACTTCCAAATTAAATTCCTGCACTTTGTGGGAGTAAATATAATTTATTTGCGGACGAAACAGGATAATTATGTTTGGTTCAAATTTTGGCTGGCTAATTACTACAACCCTAACTGTAGCTACTTTAGGCTCAAATATAAAAAGTGTAACTGCCCAGAGTTTTAATAATACTTATACATTTAGTGCTAATTACAATACAACAGTTACTATCGATCCCAACTTCCGACCAGATTTAGGTATTGTCAGAGCAACTATCACAGGTAAAAGTGTTGAACCTGTGCCTTATGGGTTAGATTATTTTTTGAGCAATACTTATGGACAGCTACAACCTATTGAAAACCCATCAATTAATAAGTATATTTTCAATTCAGATGCTAGCGTTTTTGGCTTAGAGGGACAACCAATATTTTCTGATAGATATTATGGCGGTGCTAATGAGTTATTTGGCAGAGCGAGTGACAGTGCTGAGATTAATTTTGCCACAGGAACTATTAAGGGTGGCGGAACGATAAATATATTTGGTGGAACTGGCTTATTTCAAAATGCTACAGGTACAATCACGTTTACCGAAGAAGATGAACTAGGAACACCAGGCGTTCCTGCTGTCGGTTTGGCTAAACTCAGCTTCACTTTGCAAACTCCCAAGCAAGTGCCAGAACCATCAGCCACTATCAGCTTACTTGTTATGGGTGTAACTGGAGTAGGTTTGCAAATGCTGAGTAATCGCCGTAAAAGTACTTGCGGTAAAAATAGTCCTGTTGAATGAGTAATCAAAATATTCTGTAATTTTCCCTACTTTTCTGAGTGGTGGATACATCAAAATAGGATGGAAAAACTTTTTGTCATGTTCTGTACTTAGGGATAAAAACTCTCAAAAAACCCAATTTTAGGGCGTATTAAGGGAAAAATCTGAGCAGTGACATCTTCTGCTCAGATTTATGGTGCTGTTCTGTGTCATTATTAATTTCAGCGGTCTTGAGCAAAATTACGCAAATCAACACAAAAAAATTTGAGAATTTGTAAATTTGCTGTGATCATATCTGTGGTTTCTACAGATTTTTGCGGATTACGAGTATTTTCTTGATGAAGGGATTGACTATTTATATCTAAAAATTTATAATTTTAGATTGTCTGTCTAATTCCTGCTCGGATCAGGTAGACACATCACAAAAGCTAGCAAATTGCGATCGCTCAAGCTAAAATCAATCGCTGATTTTAGCACTAAAGATAATCGCTAGCTACCTGTACGGCAACTTCAAGGACAATTTCATTCATGACTTACGCAATTATTGAAACTGGCGGCAAACAATTAAGAGTTGAGCCAGGTCGTTTCTACGATATTGAACTACTGAGCGCCCAGCCAGACGAAAAAGTTACAATAAATTCCGTACTACTAGTACAGCACGACGGGGAAGTCAGCATTGGTCAGCCCTTGGTTTCAGGAGCAACTGTAGAAGGGACTATTTTGCGGCATTTGCGAGGTCGCAAGGTCTTAGTATACAAAATGAAGCCCAAGAAGAAAACCCGGAAAAAACGGGGGCATCGTCAGGAAATTACCAGACTATTGATTAACTCTATTACTCTTAATGGTCAGGTATTTGCTGCTCCAGCAGCTGCTGAAACTATAGAAGCGGCAGAATCTCCTGCAGAAGCAACTGCTGAATAATCATCTAAATATATACAAACAAGAGGAAATTATGGCTCACAAGAAAGGTACAGGTAGTACACGTAACGGCCGCGACTCTAACGCCCAGCGTTTAGGTGTCAAACGCTATGGTGGTCAAGTAGTCCGCGCTGGAAATATCCTGGTACGTCAACGTGGTACAAAGTTCCACCCCGGTAACAATGTTGGTATCGGTAGTGATGACACTTTGTTTGCTCTCATTGATGGTGTAGTAACCTTTGAAAGAAAAGGCAAGTCTCGTAAAAAGGTCAGTGTTTACTCTGCTACCGTAGCAACCGAAGCAGCAGCTAGTTAAAACCTATTTATCCTAGGTTAATTACTCATCATCAATTAATCAAAGTGAGGGTTGGTAACTACCGCCCTCATTTTTACTAAGCTGAAGCGAGTTGGCACTAGAAAAATACTCACCACAAGTGCGTATACTGTGATAATCCTAGGTGTATTGCAGCGCCACTGGCCATACCAAGCAATGAAAATAAGGATGTCAACGCAAAAGCTTGTATTTCCTTATATCCTGATGTTTGAAAATCAATTCTGGCTAGTACGGCAGCCGCAATGATTAACAAGGTGTCTAAGAAAAGACGAAACCAAGCAACCATCAGGAAAAATAAAAATGCGCCAAAAACAGCAACCAAAAAACTTCTACTACTTGATTTCAACAATACCGTTGAATAATCTGCCACTGTAGGCAAGGGAGCATTGAGGCTGAATAGCAGAAATAGTATCCCAATGACAACAAGTATCCACATCACCCAGGAGGTATGGGTTTCGGATAATACCCAACCAAGGGTACTGTAACTAACCAGTACAAGGAATAAGGAAATCCAGGGAAATCTTTTGGAAGGTAACATGAGTTGGTTTTGCCATAAGCGGCTAAAGTATTATGTTCATTTAAGTATGCAGTGTAGCAGCTGCTTGAGCTTGCTTGTATAAGCCTTTTGAATGTGGAGAATAAAGGCGATCGCTAACTACAAGAATGCTACTTTAACTTGGATAGATTGGGACGGTCATGACTTAGACTATTAGTTTATCATCCTATTTTTTCTAGTCGCAATCAATAGGCTGTTATGCTCCTGATGGGAGTTTCATAAATTTACTGAGAATTGCGGTACAAATTAGTTAAATATTTTCGTAAACATTTGTAAACTGTTAGCAGCAGAGTAGCAAAGTATCACATCTTGATTAAGGAATGGTCATGAAACAACTTGTTGTTGCTGAACGCGTATGCCTCATTGGTCATATCGTATCAATGGTGTTTGGATTGGTAGGGATATTGCTGGTTGTACCTAATGCCGAAGTTGTTTTTCACTTGTCTGAGATCGGACAAACTGCGATGCAGTGGAGTATGGCAGGTGGTGGCGTAGTTTATATGATTTTGGGGGCCGCAGCAGTATTGTTGTATGCTTCGCGGACATTAGGTATTAATCGTGCCTTGGCGTTTATGCTGCCTGCTGTATTTATTTCTTTAACCAGCGAACTCTTAGGAACCAGTACAGGCTTTCCTTTTGGTCACTACAGCTATTTAAGTGGTTTAGGGTATAAAATTGCAGGTTTAGTTCCTTTTACAATTCCCTTATCTTGGTTTTATTTGGGCTGTGTATCTTATTTGCTAGCCCGTGCAGGTTTAGAAGTAGATCAAAAACCGAGCTGGTGGCGACATATAGGTGCAATTGGATTGGGTTCTTTGCTGCTCACCTCTTGGGATTTTGTACTTGACCCAGCGATGAGTCAAACAGCTTTACCCTTCTGGTATTGGCAACAACCAGGAGCCTTTTTTGGGATGCCTTATCAAAACTTTGCTGGTTGGTTGGGAACTGGCGCAGTGTTTATGACTGTGGCTGCTTTTTTATGGAGAAATCAACCAATTCAATTTGAGCGATCGCAGCTTAATTTACCCTTAGCTGTCTACTTAGGCAACTTTGGTTTCGCTACAGTGATGAGCTTGGCGGCTGGATTCTCGATTCCTGTATTGCTGGGGTTAGTTTTAGGCGTTGCTCCTGCTGTAACCTTTTGGTGGAAAGCATCAGCTACTGCTGCACCTATTAGTGTTGAACCAGCAACAAAAGAAGTCTCTGTTGCTAGCGTCAAAGTAGCGTTGAAATAAGTTATGAACTATGAAGTATGAAACATAAGACTTCATACTTCAGACTTCATACTTCAGACTTTATTCAATTAATTGCACTGTATTTTGCTCGTGGACAAGGTTTTGACAGTAGAAAACGCCATATCGCTTATATTGTTACTCATCCAACTACCAGCAACGGCGATTCTGCTGTCGCGTCTTTTGAAAGGCCCAAGAAGATTACCGCCAATTCAACCACAACAGCCAACACCAGATTTATTAGGTAACGTTAGCGTTGTGGTTCCCACATTAAACGAAGCTAGCCGCATCAGCCCTTTATTATCTGGCTTGAGTCAGCAAAGCTACGAAGTCCGAGAAATTGTGGTTGTGGATAGTAATTCCCAAGATGGCACTCCTGAGCTAGTCAAAGCCGCCCAGCAGCAAGACCCCCGCTTTCGTGTGATTACAGATGACCCTTTACCTACTGGTTGGGTGGGTCGTCCTTGGGCGTTAAATTACGGCTTTTTGAGTACTTCCGAAGATAGCGAGTGGTTTTTGGGGATGGATGCTGATACTCAACCACATCCGGGTTTAGTGGCTGGGTTGGTCAAAGTAGCCCAAACACAAGGTTATGATTTAGTTTCTCTCTCGCCACAATTCATCCTGCAATACCCAGGGGAATGTTTGTTACAACCTGCTTTATTGATGACTTTGTTGTATCGCTTTGACCCAGCGGGCATTACAACCGAACAGCCAGAAAGAGTCATGGCCAATGGGCAATGTTTTTTATGTCGTCGCTCTGTGTTAGCTGCTGTGGGTGGTTATCGGAGTGCGAGTAGCTCTTTTTGCGATGATGTTACCTTAGCTCGATATATTGCTCATCAAGGATTTAGGGTTGGTTTTCTCGATGGTGCTAAGGTGCTGAAAGTGCGGATGTATGAAGGGGCATTAGAGACTTGGAAAGAGTGGGGGCGGAGTCTCGACTTGAAAGATGCCTCGACATCTGCTCAAACTTGGGGAGATTTATGGTTATTGTCATCTGTGCAAGGTCTTCCCTTGCTAATTTTAATTGCTTACTTCATCTTTCCTGGGGCTGCGCTGTTGCCTGTGCGTTTATTGTTAGGGTTGAATGCCTTTTTGCTGCTGATTCGCTTGGGGATGTTATTAGCGATCGCACCTTCTTATGATCGCAAAACTGCTAAAGGTGGCTGGTTATTTTGGTTGTCTCCCTTAGCCGATCCTCTAGCAGTGTTGCGTATTTTCTTATCTGCGTTCCGCACTCCTAAACAATGGCGGGGCAGAAAATATGGCACATAAAATGAGGAAGTGGGTAGTGAAAAGAAATCTTCTACTCCCTACTCCCTAATTTTTATTCTTCTTCACCTCCTACGCGATCGCCTCGTTCCAGTTCCCAGAGAATTTGATTGCCTTCGCGCCGGACGCGTGAAACTATCCAGTTCCGCCAACGCCACTGATCTCCCCTGCTAGTGACGGCACTGGCGTGGACATCCATCAAATCAGCTAGTTCTGAACTAGTTATTAGGTAGCCTTTTTCAGCGATTTCATCAGCAATACGTAGAGTTTCAACCAAGTTGCGGAGTTGTCCGACCCTCATTTCGGGAGCTATTGTGTCTATGCCCGCAGTATTCGCGGTGGATGGTTCCATAGCGGTTATATCTGATACAGAACTAATGGTTTCTGGTTTTACTTTGTTAATTATTGTCGAGTGTGCCTTATCTTCAGAAACTTTTGCTACATTTAATTTATGAGAAATTGGTAAAGTTTTGTGAGCATCAATCAGTGATAATTCTTGCAGATGTGGAATTTTACCGTGAGCAAAACCCCTAGCGATCGCATCACAACGTTCGTTACCAACGTTACCAGCGTGACCACGAACGTGTTGCCAACTAATTTGACGGGTATTTAGTTCATCTAAAACTTCCAAAAGGTCTTGGTTTTGCACAGGATTACCGTCTGCTTTTTTCCAGCCTTTTTTTTTCCAATTTTTTACCCACTTGGTAACACAGTTGATCAGATATTCGCTATCGGTATAGAGAGTGATGGGTTGAGATTGTCTAGTGGCGTGGAAATATTTTAAAGCTGCGATCGCAGCCTGCATCTCCATTTTATTATTCGTGGTGTGGGGTGAAGCATCACCCATTTCGTGAACTGCGCCATCTTGAAAATAAACTACAACACCCCAACCGCCAGGGCCAGGATTGCCAGTACAAGCACCATCAGTGTATATGCTTTCAATTATGGGTTGGGTAGACATGATAAGGATATCGAAACCGCATGGGTATGCCAAAAGAATTCTGTGAACACATCAGCCGCCACTACAACTTGTAGAATTCCGCCTTTGTTCAGAACTCCCGGAAGATGAAAGTCAAAAATTTAGCGGCAAAAGATGGGTAGCAATATATATGTTACTGTCGTAAAAATCAAGTATTTTTTTAGGTAAAGTCAAAATAAAGCACGTAGACATACATCATAAATCTTATACAAGTTAATTCATTGTCTGTTGTGGCTGATACAATTTTGCCATCTATTCAAATTAACATTCCTCAAATTGCTATCTTAGGGTAGAACTTTCTATCTTTATGTATTTGATGGCTATTTTCAGTTAATCAGGTTTTCAAAAAGAGTAATAATAGTTATTGATATACATTTCTAATAAGTTTTGAGTTACCTTCTCATACAAAAGAAGGCTAATTTTCTTTTGGGTAAATTTACTCAAAACATAGTAATAAATCTTAATAATAAACTAGAGAAGTGTATTGATTTTGAATGTGAATTATGGTGCGATCGCTGTGTAAGTCATTGAATGAAAGGAGGTTCAGATGAGTCGTCTTATTTATGAAAACTCAGTTTCATACAAAGGATATCTCATCATTCCGTTTGTGTTTGGCAAAGCAGATACCTACGAAATATATTCCTATAAGCTGTTGTCAGAAATTGGCAATAAAAGCCAATTCCACAAAGCAGATAATCCAGCAGCAATTTATGGCAACAATATCAGTAATATTATTGATATTGCTCAAGAACACCTTGACAAAAATTCAGAATTTGTCAGTCAAAAAGATTGCTTTAAATCGCGTTATATTTTCCGCAATCATTTAATAATTATCTTTGCAGAAGAAGGCAAATATTTCTACGACCATTACCCCCCAGAATTATTAAATAATATTGCAGCACCAAAATTATTCAATTCTGAATTTGAATGCTTAAGTTGGATTCAAGCCGGATTAAATGGGCAATATGTCCGACAGTCAGCCAGCTAATGATTTAGGGAATCGGGATTAGGGAGTGGGGAGTAGAAAATAAAAAACAATTTATTCCCCGCTTCATTATCCCTGACTTTTTTGAGAAGTCGGGGATTTAATCTGATTAAATGGGTGCAGTGATTAATTGGCGAATAAATAGGCTGTATTCATCCTTCATAGGAAGGTCTAAATCTCGTCGAATACGTCGTCGTATTGCAGGAACAGGCAGACTGGTGTAGGTTGGGTGGAGGAACGGAACCCAACATTCACGCATACTTTGTTGGGTTACGCTATCGCTACACCCAACCTACTATTCTCTTAACTTCGCCCATCTAATCTGGCAACTATATATATTCCTGGCAAAACACAATAGTCATGGGCAGTCTCAAATACGCGCATTCTGCTATCAAGTTCATCAAATTTCACGTTGCCATTCCTCAATCATGAAGGAGTAATTCAATTCAGTTTTAACCGAATAAATGGCATTAAAGCCTTCTGTCCAACTGGGTAAAACTAATTTCTTAGCAGTGGCTAATAATCCTACTAATGGGACGATTTGTTTGGGTGGTCTTTGGTGATTGCGCTGTTGGCAATCTTCTAGTTGAGATTGAAAATAATAACCCACAACTCGAAAACCATTGGCTTTGGCTGGGATGATGTAGCGTTTTCTATTTTCGAGGGTGGGATTAGTATTGTCTACCACAAAACGCTGTTTAGCTGTTAAACAAGCTTGCAAAAAGATATGCTCACGATGACGAGTTTTGAGCATATCTAAATTGATGCGGATGTGGGTATGAAAAAAGTTGTGGTGATAAAAAGTGGATTTACCTGCTCCTTGAATACCGATAAAAATAATGGCTTCCATTGATGGTTAATCAAATTACTATGGCAACCAAAAGTTAGGTAAGATAGCTTTACCTAAATTACGGGCTGTTTCGTTGAGCGATCGCCCAATTTGAATATGTACTTCATCTGCTTCTACAGGTAAAATCTCAGCAGGTTGACCTTGTTGTAAGTAAGACGTTACGAGATTGGCGGCTTCTAAACCTGTAACGTAGGCTTTTTCTTGCGACCATGAACCGTGACGAGTAATAATCCAATCACCACTCATAAATACGTTGGCAAAACTGGTTCTGGCTGGCAACATATCACGATAACTACCAGGTGCAAAGTGAGTCACTGCATTTGGTAAGCGAATGACACTACTATCAATTACTTTTGCTTGTTTAAATGCTGGTACACAAGTGGCTAAATAATTATGAACAATAGTAATAATTTCATCATCATTTAAATTGAGCAATTGATTGGCGTGATAAAAATCAGCTTCAATTACAGTCCCCGGCTCATTTTGATATTCATCATGCAAGGCATTTAAATCAAAAAATGTCCATCCAGTAGAGTCATCAAAGCCAAAGCAAGCATTAGAAGGACGCGGAATATCAATTTTGCGATCAAACCACAGCCTAGTTGCTAACACATCAATTGCGCCTAAATTATTCAGATTCCGAAATTCTTCCCGACTTTGTAAACTAGGACTCGAAGAAACAATTTTCTTTATTCCCGTAATCCCAACGGCAAAAATTACGGCATCAGCATCAAAAACTTGTTCACCACAAACTACACCTGTGGCGCGATTATGATCATTGACAATTACATCAGTAACGCGATGTTTAGCTAATACCTTACCGCCCAATTTTTCAATTTTTTTTACCCAAGGACGAAAGATTTTTTCGCCTACAGTTCCTCGACACCAAACTACATCAAAATTAGGTTGATGCGCCAAAATAAAATAATAAAGCATTCCTAATGTGGCGGCGGCAGAACATTGTTCTCCTGGGGCAAATAAGCCAACCAACAGCATTGGCTCAAACGCATCACGATAAAGTCTTGCAGATACACCAAAATCTTTGAACAATTCCCGCGCTGTGACAGAATCATAACGTCGCCAAGCTGCATCGGAGTTGTCAAAATCAATCACAGCATAAAGTAAAGGTAAGGCACTGAGACGGTCAATTAATGGCAAGCGTTGAAAACGAGTGTAAACAAATGTACCCAAGGGTGCAGGTAGTTGGGGCATTTCTTGAAAAATTGGTGATTCGACTTCTAAGCCTGCGGGTGAATATTGCGCCGAACGAGTCCAGCTAGTGAAGGGGTTAATGTCTAATTCGTTAATTAGGGCAAAAATATTTCTGTAAGGATACCAAAAACCGTGGATGCCGGCTTCTACAGATTTACCGCCTGGGGTTTTCCAACCTGCAACGAGTCCACCTGGATAGGGGCCGGCTTCTAGAAGTGTCACGTCGTACCCTTGCTTTGCCAAATGGTAGGTTGCACCTAAACCAGCCCAACCTGCTCCCACGACTACTATACGTTTTTGTTGTGACGCTTCTGTCATTTTACTCTCCGATGATTGCAACCCATCAATTAATGTATCCGAACTTGCGTTTAGCCGCAGAGGGAAATTTTCTCGGAAAAATACTTTTGTTGTCTTGAGGATGATGCGATCGCTTTTCAGGAGGACAAGTTTTTATTGATTGTATAATCCAGAGGATGCCTTGATTTGCCAAATATCAGCAATTTTTTCTTTCATAGAGTAAGCTGCCGTATTGAGGTGGCCCGGATAGACAATAAGCATCGCAGATTATCCATCAATTAAGATTGATATAATGTTCCATCTTTAGTTGTAAAAATCCATTTACCATTACCATCGGCTTTGGCTATCAAATCATCATCGGGATAAGCACCTTCATCATTAGCAGTTCTATCACCAACTTCTAAATAAATCACGAGATCATCAGAACGGTTGACTAAGTGATGTCCATTTTCTTCACCAGCCGGAAACCCTGCCATCATACCTGGTGTGAGAATTTCTGCACCTGCATTAGTTATTAATGTGGCTTCCCCTGAAAGAATATAAATAAATTCATCTTGTCGGGTGTGCCAATGTCTTAAAGCCGAACAACTTCCTGGTTGTAAGGTAACTAAATTAACACCAAAATTTTTTAATCCGGCTGCATTTCCTAACGCTTTTTTAACTCTACCTTTGACAATATGTTTAAATTGCTCTGGGTAATTTGAAGTTGTCCGATTAGGAACATTTTCGGGGTCAATAATCATTGTTCTTCTCCTGATCCAAGTGGTTATAACGATACATTAATTTGAGATTTCCCACATTAGTAGTAAACCCCCAACGCTCATAAAAGGTAATCATTTCTGGCAAGCAGAAAAGTGCAATATGTTCAACTTGCTTTAATTGGGGATGGTTGACAATTCCATCCATTAATTTAACACCAAGTCTTTGATTTCTATGGCTTGGTTTAATGATGACATCATAAATAGTGGCGCGATAAACAAAGTCAGTTAAGACTCTAGTAAAACCAACTAATTTGTCTTCATTATCGACTAAACCTAAAATAATATCTGAAGCCTTGAGCATTTTTTCAACATCTTGATATGTGCGCTGTTTGCTCCAAAATTCATTTTTATACATATCTACCAACTCGACAATCTGTTGAGAAGTGAGTTGATGTACGAATTTATAAGTCATAATTTAATTACTCATAACTACTTCCCCAACATTATCAATAAGTAGCTTTAACCAAGGTATAAAAATCAAATTTCTTTAGCATCTCCAAAAATGTAAACACCGCAGGTACATGAAGTGCATTACTTAAGATAGCGATCGCCATTACCCTTTCCATTGGTTCTGGTAAGCTATAAACCTGCACTGCTTTAGGAATTGGCACAGCTGCTAACCGTGGCAAAATAGCTGCTTTTAATCCTTGATTTACTAGACTAACAATTGTCGAATCTTCTTGAATATCAGCAACAGTTTGGATAAAAGGTGCTACTTTTTTGATGTGATGATGTAGTGCTCTGCCACAGGGTAAACAAGCTAATAAAACTGGAGAATAAACTGCAATATCGTCCCAGCTAATTGTTGAACCTTTGATTTTAGCTTCAGGTGGTAATAGCACTACATACTCATCTCGCAAAATTTCCCACGTTTCAAATTCATCACTAGTGGGAAGGTAAGTAACACCAATGTCAGCGCGGCCATCACGCAAGCATTGTTCGACTTCTGTATAGGCTATAGATTCGATAATAGTGACGGCGACTTCTGGGAATTGGTTGTGAAATTTAGCGATCGCTTTTGGTAATAAGTGCGTCGCAACGCTGCGAAACGAAGCAATTCGCACATGGCCGCCATGCAAACCTTTGTGCAAGTTTGCTTCCCGCTCCATCATTTCTAAACTTTGTAAAGCTTGACGCGCATGATAGAGGATGCGATCGCCGGCAGGTGTCAACACCGCGCCATGACGACCTCTAGCAAACAAAGGTACACCTAATTCTTCTTCTAAAGTCGCAATAGCATGACTAATTGCTGGCTGAGAAAGCTGCAACTCCAATGCAGCCTCACTAAAATTACCACACTCGGCTACTGCCACCACTGCACGAAGTTGGGAAAGTTTCATGGCCAATGATGTAATCGAGACTAGATTATCTTACAAACAGATTATAGGAATAAATCTTTATATCTATAAATCGCATTTATAGAAACTATACAAGTAATGTTTTGATTACCCACAGAGACATTGCTAAAGTTCTAATTACTAAGCTACTTTCTCAAAGAATAATATGAAAAATAACCTGGTTTGTCTAGAATCTAAAGACATAGAAACAAATTGTAACCCAATCTTAAACAAACAATTACCAGTCCGCCAATATGCATATATCCCAACAATACTGCGATATATTTGGGCAAAATTCCAGCAAGCTTTATTAGCAGACCCTAACGAATTAAAAGTCTGGAAAAAAGTTGATCGCCAAGGTAATAATTACTGGGTTGCTTACGACCCAAAAACTGAAAAGTCTTTTGCTTCTGGCTCGGAAGCTGATGTATGTATATGGATTGAACAAATATCGAGGTCTGATAATTATGGACGAACTGACTTTAGTAATTGGTAATAAAAATTATTCATCTTGGTCGCTACGCCCTTGGATAATTATGAAACAGGTCGGCTTAGAATTCCAAGAGATTAACATTGCCCTATATAAGCCAGATAGTGGCGAAAAAATTAGGCAATATTCTCCCTCGGGAAGAGTACCAGCCTTAATTCATGATGATTTAATTATCTGGGACTCTATCGCTATTTGTGAATATCTAGCCGAAGTATTTCCACACCTTTATTGGTGGCCGCAAGATAAAAAACATAGGGCCATAGCACGTTCTATTAGTGCAGAAATGCACTCTGGTTTTTTAGATTTGCGCCAGAATATGCCCATGAATTGCCGTGCTAAACTTCCTGGTCAAGGTTTAACGCCAGCAGTACAAAAAGATATTGATCGCATTACTAATATTTGGCAAGAATGTCGGCAGAATTTTGGTCAAAGTGGTGATTTCTTATTTGGTCAATTTACAATTGCCGATGCTTTTTTTGCTCCGGTAGTTATGCGCTTTATTACCTACGATGTGCAGTTAGACGATATTTCTAGAAATTACGCACAAGCTATTCTAGAATTACCAGCGATGCAAGAGTGGTTAGCAGTAGCTAAAAGAGAAAAATATTGATACCACAAGGCTTGAGCAATTTCAGATGTCAAAAATGCTGTATGAGATGCTGCTAGCTATTACTTGCTAGTTAAAATCAAGCTTCATTATGAAAGAAATACCACCAACGCGGTTAACAACTTCGCTACCAGGGACAACTTGCCAGCCAAATCGTTGATACAAATGCAAAGCAGGATTTGTGCTTCTAATACTGAGTGAGATTGCTGGGTAAGCTGTTTGAGCGATGGTGATTAAATGAGCGAGTAATTGAGTACCTATACCTTGATTTCTGTATTCTGGGAGAGTTGCGATCGCGAGTTCCGGTGTGCGATCGTCAATATAGCCATAACCAGGATTTTCTACCGTGAATAATCTCAGCCATGCGGCTCCTACAGGTTGATGATTACTGTGATGGATAGCAATCACACCTAAATCATCATTCGTTCCCCAAGCTTGAACATACTTAGCCAAATCAGGATTATTCATCAAATCCTGCATCGTTTTACCTTCGGCTTGGATATGCGCTGCTTCGGATAGCATTTGCCAGAGAAACGGCTCATCTTGTTGGGTTAGTTGGCGAATCGTAACATTCATACTTGACTTAGTGTAGAGTGCGATCGCAAAAAACCCCTAGATATAAATATCAGGGGTTGCGTTAACTAAAATATTAATTTCCCGCGCCCAAATCATTCAGATTTGCTGGCAACTCTTGGCTGATCTAAATAACCATAAACAAGTCGAGAAACTTGATTAATAAAATCTCTAGCTTTTAAATCATTAAAAGGTCTTCTGACAAAAATTCCGGCTAAGTAACGCTTACCAGATGGCATTTCAATAATTCCAGCGTCACCCAAAACAATTCCTAAAGTTCCGGTTTTGTGAGCGATGACTGCACCTTTACCAAGACCAGCAGGTAATAATTTGGTATTATGAACACGCTGCATAATACTGATGACTTTGGCATGGCTAGAGTCAGTCAATAACTTATTGCTGGCTACTAATGCTGACAGACGCACTAAATCTTTCGGGCTAGTTTTATTCGTACCTTTGAAGTCGCCTAAGAGATTTTGAATGTAGGTGTTTTGTAAACCCCAACTGCGAAAACGCTGATTTAATTTAGCTTTACCACCCAAGCGATCAATAATCATGTTGGTAGCAGTATTGTCGCTGATGGTAATCATTTGAGTCGCGGTTGCTAAGAGATTAAACTTAGTACCAGCACGCTTATATTGCATTTCACCAGAACCACCAGTCATTAAATCACGGCGCATGACTAGGGTTTCATTTAGGTTGACTCTACCTGCATCAATTTCTTGAAATAGGGCAATTAAAATGGGGAATTTAATTGTACTAGCGGCAGGAAATACTTTTTCTCCGTTGAAGTCGAGATAGTTACCAGTTTCTAAATCTAAGAAGAATAAGCCAGGATCAAGAGAACGATAACGCGCTGCTAATGCTTGTACTTGCGATCGCAATTGTGGTATTTCCTTACCTAAAGGCACAACTCCGGCAAACAAAGAAACATCGCTAACTGCAACCGGAATTTGTTCTTCACTAGAAGCAACAACATTACTATTACTATCAATGCGTTGTACCTGGGGAAATTTCACTATCCAATGAGTTGCAGAATCACCTTGAACTAATAATTTAGCAGGGTCAACAGTATACCCTGGTGCTAATTCAATTACTAGTCTAGTGGTTGTTTCATCAACCTTACCAACTCGAATTTCTCTGACTGTTGCCCCAAAGTTTTGACGAACTGTATTCTTATCAAATTCAGTTCCTGGTAAATCAATTACGAGTCTTGTAGGATTTTGAATTAAAAATGCTCTTGGTTTTACTCCAGATGCTGTTGTAATGTTGAGTTGATTTTGCGCCGTATCAAAGTTCCAAGATTGTAAGCGTACTGCTCTTACAGGAGAAGAAAGCAGGACAATACTGACAACGCTAAGTAAAAAAAAGCGTAATCTCATGCGTGTGATTATCAGAGCGACAGTTGAATTTACTTGCACTAATTTTCGGGAGTGTTCCAGTTGATCCGGAATAAACTCGAATCATAATTCGGGACAATTCCTTACGTCAAGACACTGAACTAAAATAATAGTTCCTTTAGCAAAAAAATAAATTCCCATCACTTTTAAACTTCTTGGTTTTGACTGATAGCTAACTCTTCTGGCTCCAGGAATTCACTTAGCGGAGTTGGTAAACCATCAATGCTAATCCGGTTTTTCTTTTGTTGATATTTCCTGACTCCTTCTTCGCCTTTTTTACTCGCCCAATCAACTAATACCTGACGCTGACCTTGATATTCATAAAGTGGCACACCAAAGCCACAAGAAGTTTGCACAATCTCAATATCAGCTACAACAATTTGCCGAGTTCCTGGTAGCTGAGGAAACACAGAATAAGTAGAATCCCACTCAGGAGAATTCGGTAAAATTACAGATCCTTTGCCATAAAGTCGCAATATACAAGCAGGTTCAGTGAAAGCACAAAACATAAAAGTAATGCGCCCATTTTCTTGAAGATGAGCAGATGTTTCGTTACCGCTACCTGTTAAATCTAAGTAACCTACTTTATTGGGTGATAGGATACGAAAACAATCTAGACCTTTAGGTGATAAATTAACGTGACCTGTGGGACTTAAAGGCGCGCTACCAACAAAGAACATCTGTTGAGCAGTAATAAACTCTTGTAGTTCCGCAGTGATACCTTCAAAAAGTTTAGCCATAGATGGTTAAAAATAAACAGTTGGGAGTAGAGAGGGGAAAATAAAGGCGACAAGAATGTTTTTTCTGACTATGAACTAAAAAAGTTGACTTGCTAGGGCAGTAGGAGTTTAAGCAGCACATGGTTGAAGATTTTAGTCGAAGTTTGAGTATGTTTTCTAGAAAAATTTCTCTGAGCTTGCTATTGTTGTTTTTTGGAACTCACATTAGTCTGGCTCAAAGTGCAGTTAAAGCCCAAACTCCACCTGCAACTACAGCAAAAACACTTTGTCCGGCTCAATTAGAAGCATCTATCAATACAGTAATCAATCGTCCTTTATTTAGTCGCGCCCGTTGGGGAATTTTAGTAAAAAATTTGGCTGCTACTCAAACTCTTTACAGCCATGATGCCGAGAAATACTTTACACCAGCTTCTAACACTAAATTATTCACCACATCTGCGGCATTAAAGCACTTAGGCGCAAACTTTCGCATTCGTACTTCTGTTTATCAAGATAGTGAAGGGATTTTGCGCGTAGTTGGTAGGGGAGATCCTAGTTTCAAAGATGCTCAATTGACAGCCTTAGCCAAGCAGCTGCGTCAACAAGGCCTGACTCAAGTTAATGAACTAATTGCCGATGATAGTTATTTCCAAGGTGATGTTGTGCCTTCTAGTTGGCAATGGGAAGATGTGCAAGCTGATTATGGTGCGCCTGTTAATAGCTTAATTTTGAATGAAAATGCTGTTGAATTAACAGCCATACCTCAAAGTGTGGGACAACCATTGCAACTAAGATGGGATGATCCTACACAAGCCTATCAATGGCGCGTGGTGAATAATTCTGTGACTACTGAAAAAGATGAACCAGGTGCAGTTGCAGTCAGCCGTGATTTAAAAGGGGCTGTGCTGTATGTTCAAGGGCAATTAGCAGTAAATTCACCCCCCAATACTACGGGAATTGCTGTTTTTGACCCGACACAAAATTTTTTGCGCCACTTGCGCCAAAGTTTAGCTATAGAAGGTATTACGGTAAAACAAACATCCATTGCTATGGGTAGTATTAATGCACGGGAAGTTGCAGTTGTAGAATCTCCACCTTTATCTGATTTAATCAAAGAGACAAATTTAAATAGTAATAATTTATTTGCTGAGGCTTTATTGAGGAGTTTAGCGAATAATCAACCACTGGCTAAAAATCAATCTACGATTGATTTAGGCTTGCAAGTTATGACAGATACATTAACAAAATTAGGTGTTGATTCTAATAGTTATAAATTAGTAGATGGCTCAGGCATATCGCGCAAAAATTTAATTACGCCAGCAGCGTTAGTCCAAATTTTACAAGCAATGGCGACAGCACCAGAAGCAAATATCTTTCGAGATTCTTTACCTGTGGCGGCTGTCAGTGGCAGTTTAATCAATCGTTTTCGTGACACACCAGCAGCCGGAATTGTCCAAGCCAAAACAGGAACTTTAATGGGTGTTGTCACTTTATCTGGTTATGTTAATTCTCCCCAATATGAGCCTTTAGCATTTAGTATTATGGTGAATCAATCTGAACAACCAGTTACTAATATTAGACAAGCTATTGATGAGGTTGTGGTGTTGTTAGCACAGTTACGTCGTTGTTGAAAAAAGAAATGGGGAACAAATAAGTAGGACTTACGCAAAATATCTCTCAAACTCTCATTTCTCCGTGAACTCTGCGCCTCTGTGGTAGCCTGCGGCAAGCCGCTATCGCGTCTACGATTTTCAGTAGCTTGTGCGTAAGTCCTGATAAGTTGTGACAGTTTTTCGTATGCAGATAAATATGATTTGTGTAAAATGTATTTAGAGCAATCATTTATGCATAAGTCGCTGGAAAAATCGCAAATCATAACCGAAGATTTTTCCGGTTGTAAAAATTAGATAGCCAGCGAAAAATAATGCAGATGTTACTAGCAAAAGCAACAAGTTCACGGAAGCAAAAATATTCCCAGTAAAGATAATAACTGCGATTCCTAAAGCAATTAAAATCCATCCAAGCTGGCGATAGCTACGCGGCTGACACAGCACAAAAATTCCCGTCACGCAGAGAATAATGCCGGGAATTCGCAAAATTATGCCAACATTAATACTGGCAGTTAAAATGACGATGCTGGCGACCATTAAAGTTAAACCTACCAGCTTGGTTGTTTGATTGACCACAGTTGGTTGATGTTGATCAATATGAGTGAGATGAGAACTAGCCAGTAGATTTGGCTGTTTGTATTGAAAGATAAAAGTGACTTTATGACCTTGCCCCAAGTCGATGCGATCGCCTAAATTTAAATCATAGCTAACTCCTGGTTCTAGCTTTTCACCGTTGAGAAATGTACCGTTAGAACTGCCTAAGTCTTCAATGAAATAATTGTTGCTATTGACCTGAATTTGAGCATGGATACGCGAAACTACTTCAGCATATGGTAAATGGGAAACGTCAATATCTGGCGGTGTTTGGTCGTTTGGCTTACCAATGCGAATCACTATGAGATTCGGTGGGAATTCAAAAGTTTTGTTACTCTGAACATGGAATAGCTCTAAACTTAGCCCTATCGTGCTAAATTGATTGACATTTTGCATGGCTTTCGGTTGTAGTGCTAATTCTATGTTAGATAGTTTAGGCGATCGCTGCTGGCTTGGGAACTTCCCAAAGATGAGAATTTGTTTTTCTTGATGCAGAGAAATTTACATGCCAGAAAAGTGATTTGATTTAGTGGTAATTCACAGGTGCAGAACATCAAATTTCTAGTTGAAATTAAATCCCTGACCTTTAAGCAGTCGGGGATTTAATGTGACAATTTCTCTCTGACAAAAGCATTTTTAATTTACTGTCACGGGAATTTTAATGATAAATTCTGTGCCTTTTTCTAGTTCTGAGATGCAGTGCAAACTACCGCCATGTTTTTCCACAATAATTTGATAGCTAATAGAAAGACCTAGACCTGTACCTTTACCTACAGGTTTAGTTGTAAAGAATGGGTCAAATAAACGCTTGCGGATGTCTTCGCTCATCCCAGAACCATTATCAGAAATGCGGATAGCGATAAAATTGTTATCTAACATTTCTGTGCGAATCCAAATAGTAGGTGCAAAAGTTTTACCTTTACTAATAATCAATTCTTCTAAAGCATCAATCGCATTAGTTAAGATATTCATAAATACCTGATTTAATTGTCCAGGGTAGCAATCTACTAAAGGCAAATCAGCGTATTCTTTAACAATGTTGATGCAGAGGCCTATGCCGTTAGTTTTCCAGCGATGGTGTAAGATTAACAATGTATTTTCAATTCCATCATGGATATCTACTAATTTTTTATCAGCTTCATCAAGCCGGGAAAAATTGCGTAAGCCTAACACAATTTCTCGAATGCGATTAGTACCCATTTTCATGGAATTCAGAATTTTGGTTAAGTCATTGCGGATAAAATCTAAATCTACTTCTGCGGCAAATTCGGTAATTACTGGTGTTGCATCTGGGTAATGTTCTTGATAAAGATTGAGCAAATTTAGCAAGTCTTGAACATATTCACTGGCGTAAGTAATATTGCCATGAATAAAGTTAACTGGGTTATTAATTTCATGAGCAACACCAGCTACTAATTGTCCCAAGCTAGACATTTTCTCATGTTGAATGAGTTGAGATTGGGTTTGCTGCAATTGATATAAAGCTTCCGTTAGCTGTTCGGCTTGAGCTTGAGCGGCTAAAGTAGCAGTGCGACTTTGATGATATAATTGGGCGTGATCAATAGCGATCGCTAGTTGATCGGTAACAGCTTGCAATAGTCCAATATCACTATTACTCCAAATGCGATCGCCATCACAATGACTACAAACAATTGCTCCTAATTCACCAGCATGGTTTTTAACGGGTAAGAGTAATTGAGCAGTTATGCCAAACTCTCTTAACAATGCTTGCAGATTTGGCTGATTAGATAAATTTTCGTAGCTACTGTCAATGCAAACCAATTCTTGATTTAACAGCATTTGTGCTAATAAATCATAATTTTGGATTGACAATTTACCTAAAATCGGAGCTAAATTTGGATGCCTTGCTTCGTGAGTAATTTCTAAGTTAGTTGATGAAATACCTGGAGAATATTGCAGAAAGTAACAACGGTCAATTTGTAATAAACTCCTAATTTCCTTGACAGCAGTTTCTAAAATTGTGTTGAGGTCAAGAGAACTCCGAATTTGACTAGCTAAACTAAGTAATAATGCTTCTCTGCGACTCAATAACTCTTCTCTTGCCCAGATTCTATCAATAGCAACTGCAATATTATTAGCAATCCAATTTAATAAATTATGGCTTGGCTCATTAAATACTTCTTGACGAAATAAAGCAATAATTCCAATTAATTTTTCTTCAACAATTAAGGGGTAAGCTGATAATTGCAGCCTGGAAAGGTGTTGGTCAATCAGACTACCGGAATAATTAAAACTGAATTTTTCATTCAAAATTGGTTGATAATTATGTGCCATAATCCCAACAATTTTGTTGGCGACCAAGATATGGTTAGGAAATTGGTTATGACAGCTTAACGCACTACAGCTAGTATCTTGGCAATGCACTCCAGCTTGTAATTCTATTTGCTGTGTTTGTCGCTCAAAAGTCCAGATACATACAAAGTCAACATCAAGATAATTAGAGATGGTGTTGGTACAACTTTGTAAAATATCTGATAAAGCACCACCTTGAGATAAAGCTAAACTAACTTCTGCACTTAATAATGATAAACGCGATCGCTCTAACAAAGCTAATTCTGAAAGCTTCCTCTGTGTAATATCTGTACGAATAGCTACATATTGTTGTGGTTTTTTCAGACTATTCAACGTCGGGACAATTAGCGTGTCTACCCAATAAAAACTGCCGTCTTTGGCTTTGTTTTTCACTTCTCCGCGCCAGATTCTCCCAGCAGTAATAGTCTGCCATAAATTAGCAAAAAATTCCTGAGGATGATACCCAGAATTAACTATCCGATGGTCTTGCCCTAATAATTCTTCTCTAGAGTATTGGGAAACTTCACAGAATTTATCGTTAGCATAATTTATGCGTCCTGTTGCATCAGTAATTGCTACTAAAGAATGAGCATTTAACGCAAATTTGAATGCTTCTAACTCTTGAATAGTTTTTTGCAATGCTATTTCATTCTCTTTTTGTAGCGTAATGTCACGAGCCACAGCATAAATTAACTGTTCTTCAACAAATGGAGTTGAAGACCAAGATAACCATTTATAAGAACCATCATGGCACAAATAGCGATTCTCAAAGTAAATTGTTTCAAAAGACATCGCTAGTTTTTGAGCTTCTAAAAGCGTAGTATCTTTATCGGCAGGATGTACAAACTCAATAAATGGCTTACCTAGTAATTCTTGTTGTGACCAACCTAAAATTTTTGTCCAGGCTGGATTGATTTCTTTAAAATAACCATCAAATCCTGCAATACATAATAAATCTAAAGATAGAGAAAAGAACCGAGAATATTGTTCTTTTGCTTGGTCTTGAATTACTGGGACTTGTGCTTGCATATTGAGATTTGTTGGTTGTGTTTGACTTTATAAATCTTGAGAATCTTGGTGAAAATTCACTTTCACATTTCACAAGCCATGCCAATAAAGTACTAGCAACTCGACTAGATAAAATTACTCACATCTTGCACGCCTGCGACTGAAGTCGCGGCTACACAGACAAAACCCGCACTTCGACAAGCTCAGTGACCACCTGCGCGGGTTCCAAACCCTTGATTTCTCGTCAGTCCGCGTAGGCGGACTTCGTTTGTATAGCCGCGAATTCCATTCGCTGGGGCTAGGTGCAAGATGTGAGATTAGTCGGTTAATAGCAACAAAAAATCATGAATATTCACAGCAGTGTTTAAACTGCTGCACTATATTGATAACTTGACATTTTCGAGTACGAGTAGCTTTTTGTTACCCAATCTTCTAAGTATAGATTTCCCTAAAAAAGTATGAAGTAAACATGAACCACAACAAATTCAAATAAGAAGTGTTAAGCGAACAAGTTACAATATGTTGCCAATAAATTAATAAATATTTACAAATCTCCTCGGCGCAGGGAACAGGCGGCAACAAAAAGGTAAACTGAGCTTTTTACCAAATCCAACATGAGTCCCAGATTTTTTTAAGCAATACTGCCGCGCTTTCTGGCTTCTTTGTAAGAAGTCCCAACGTTTTTTAAGCCAGCTTTAATCATTTGCTTTTCCAAAAGGGCAAAGAAACGCGCTTTATCACCACCTCTAACCACAGCTTGATTATGCGCTTCTGCGATCGCAACTGGGTAGCCATAGCCTTTTTGAACTTGTGCCAACATCAAACCTAGGGCTTCATCAAACATAGTCTGATTTTCTACAACCCAGGCTGGCACTTCAACTCTGGCAATTTCCGCCCCAACATGAACATAACAAAAATAAATATTCTGCCCTTGATAAAACTCTAATATTCGCGCATTACTCCGCCAAAGAGGGCCGCGTTGTCCGGGTTGGAGTTGGGTTGACCACAAAGAAGTATCCCGCAACGGTTCAAAGACTTTGCAAGGAACTTTTTCTAACTGATTAGGGCAATAACTCAAACAATCAGGGGCGGGATGTGGACAAGCCATCAAGCGCAAAAAGTTGATACCTTCTACGTTGCGCGAAGCACTCAAATAACCCATCAAAGGGATTTGGGCTTCGCGTAACTGCTGCCAAGCTTGTAAAATCGGCGGTAAGATGCGATCGCGTGCATCTAGGGGTAACTGTTCTAAAAACCAATAAACTAAGGAACCATCCACCATTGCCAGGTTTGGCCCTTCACCTTTAGATGCACAGGCTAATTCTGCCAATACCGTTGTTTCACTGGCTGTGCGACAGAAACTCATCCATTCTTCGGTTCTAATGCCCCACTGCCGCGACGCATATAAATCTTCAGGGCGGTAAAATACTTCTGGCAAACTATCAAGAATTGGGTGGCGATTTTGACCGTAGTGCAGCACTACTCTACCGATATTTAACAAATAACAGTAAGCAATTTCATGATGACTAGGGGCAATTTGCGAACCGTCAGTAGCAATTACAGTATGAACTTTAGGCGGTACAGGAATATCAATGCGAGTTTCTAATGGCTCAATGGGGGTAGCATTAGCAAACAGAATGCGATCTCGCCATTTTTCTTGACGTTCAATTAAATCTTGCTGATACTCGTAAGCATTTTTTAAATGTTGTTGTGCTAATTCTAAACGCTGGCGACCTGCCACAGCTTCTAAAGAAAGATGCTGACTTAAACCCTGCATTTGTCGCGCTAATTTTGTTAGGTCAAGCATAGATTTTTAACCGCAGCCATTAATTAATCAAGCATAAAATATAATTCTAGACATAGCTTATTGGTCAAATGACCACAAAATGTTACCTATGGTAAAGTTTGACCCTTATAAAACTCTACCTACCAGTGCTGAATTACCAAGTTCAGATGATACACCTGTGGATAATGAAGACATATAGCACCGCAATTTGTCTTAGAAGTAGTTTCTAAAACCCCAGATGATGAATTGGGCGTTCAAACTATATATCTGGCTCAGTACAAAGAGAAGTATTGTATTGGTATGATCAGACTGGCGATCGCTATTTAACTTCTGATGAAATTGCTCAAATAGAAAGACAACAACGGCAAAAACTAGCAGCCAAACTCAGAGAATTAGGCATTGACCCTGATAACATGGAATAATAGAGAGACGCAAAATTTTGCGTCTCTACAATTTTTTTCACAACCAATCAGAGAAGTTTTTCACAAACTGAGACAACGATAATAGTTGAATTCGCGCATCGTCTTGGGCAGCTTTTCTTTCTGGTTGCGTATTATAGCCCCAATCTGCCAAGAAAAGTTTCACATCTTCCAGGTCAGCTTGCTGTTGAACTAACTGCAAAGTTTTAATTCTGTCTTCCACAAACCATAAACTTACTGGTTGTTGATTCGCTGAATGAATCAACTCGCGTAAAATTTCGTATTTAGGACGTTTGACTTCTTTGCCAAAAATTGCTGCAGGAGGTAAATTAACTCCTTCTTGTTGTAACAATTGTTGTACAAATCGCCCTTCTTTAGTGGTGACGATAAATACCTGAACTTCACTAGCAAGAGTCAATTTAATTTTTTCGATGACACCTGGATAAAACTTGTGCAAACTCAGCCAGCCATCTAAGTCTGTAGATATCCATTCATCTCGCAAATGGTCGAGTTTGGTAGCAATTTCTTTGGCTACTAAATTATCTTTTAAGAGAATTTGTGGAGTAATTTTTGTCCATTCTTGCAGAATTTCCTCATCGGAAATTCCAGCTAACAAAGCTTTGATTAAAACAGGCATTTCCCAACCTGTTTCAATTACAGGTCTGAGGCGATAGAATCTTAAAGCCAAGTCATCTGGTGGCGTATCGTCAGCAGGCGACCAAATTTTACAATAAGTACGCCATGCTACCTCAAAATATTCAATTAGTCCATCGCAAATAACTCCATCAAAGTCTAAGGCTAAAATTGTAGGACTAGTTGCCGTCATTTTTTTTGAGGATAAAAACTGCATTTGTCAGCTTACCTGACAATTTGAGATTATGCAGTAACCTTTGTTAGTGTTTCTTGTTTTCTTGAGGATAGAGCTTAGAGAGTATTGCCATGAAATTGGCGCTCGCTTTGTTCGTCTTTCTGCTCTTCCAGCAGCAATGCTTTTTTGGAAAGTGGTCATGCTTTCCACGCAGAATCATCAGGCTTTATTTCCGGGCAACTGCATCTTAAATTTAAAGTGATGGCAAATAATGGGTTGTAGGATGAGTTAGTTCTCTTGATAATGGCGGCTCATGGATGAGCAAAATCAATCAAGAACTTTAATGCACACATTTTCTTAAATGTCAACATTCATTGTACCAGTTGAAGGTGCGTTTGCCCTGACCTTTGCCCCTGCTAGCTGGCAAAAATTTTGCTATCCGTTGCTAGGGTTTCTGCTGCGGCTTGCATTAAACTGATATCTGCTGGCGACCATTCATGTGGTTCTTGGCAATGATGGGCTACTAGCAGTCCCCATAATCCCTTGGGTACTAAAATCGGGACAACTAAGTTGGCACGTACTTGTAGGCTTTGAAGAAATTCTCGATGACAAGCTTCAAGAGGTTCTAGATAAATATCAGCCATCGCTCTTACCCTACCTGCTAAATATAAATCTGCATACTCATTCGTAAAGCAATGATCTTGCCCTGTAGAACCTAAAATAGAATATTTTTCTGAACTTAACGCTTCAAAAGTCACCTGTCCATGCCACTGCCAGTAAAAGTAATATAGAACCACGCGATCAACTTGCAGAGCTTCTCTTAGTTCTTGCGTTGTTTGCCTGATTAAGGCATCACGCTGCATTGTTCTCACCAGGCGTTCTAAAACTCTTTTTAGCCCCTGTTCGACAGGTTGGTTTGATCTAGGGTCAAATTCCGGGTAAGAGTGAATTTGCACAGTTCTAGTAGTTATGAGTTAAGGCAGTCTCTAAGATTTATATAGTAATTTATCCAACCTTTTCTTGAAAAGAATTTTTAGATAAATCAGGGTTATTTGATATTAATCAAAACAGAAATGGATATTATTTTTGACTAATATTTCGAGAATACAAAATTTCCCGTTAAAAGCCGGATTTTTTGCATAATTTATGAGAAAAAATAGAAATCTTAAGATTAATTTAACCTTTGTAAATTAGTGGCGATCGCTAATAATTTCAATGTCAAGTATTTGCAATAAATATTTACAAAATATTGTACTATAGCAGTCTTAAATGAATGAAAAATCTACTCTTCACTTCCTACTTCCGTCCTCATACCAATTTAATATGAAGCTGCATAGAATAGAGCTTCCAGGATAAAGTTATAAGAAGACACAGAAATTACCTGCTCAAATGTGAGTTGGTCAAAGATTTCTTGGAT
>NZ_JACJRU010000037.1 GCF_014697425.1 Nostoc sp. FACHB-110 | reverse complement strand
TTGTTAGCCACAATAGTCAGCAACCCGCATCAGAGAGTTGGAGAATTAGCTTTCCTTTCTGAGTCCGAACTGCATCAATTGTTAGTCGAGTGGAACGACACCCAAGCAGATTATCCCGAAGATAAGTGCATCCATCAATTATTTGAGGAACAGGTAGAGCGCCATCCTGATGCAGTCGCGTTAGTATTTGGCAATCAACAACTGACTTATCAGCAATTGAACACCCAAGCCAACCAATTAGCACATCACTTGCAATCCTTGGGTGTCAAACCAGATACATTAGTGGGGATTTGTGTCGAGCGTTCCATAGAAATGGTTGTGGGACTGTTGGCTGTTCTCAAAGCAGGTGGGGCATATCTGCCACTGGATAGTGAATATCCCATTGACCGCTTGAGTTTTATGTTAGAAGATGCTCAAGTCGCCGTACTGCTAACTCAAACCCACCTGCTAGACAAGCTCCCGCAGCATCAAGCAAAGGTAATTTGTTTAGATCAAGTCTGGTCACAAATAGACCAAAACCATCAACACAACCCCGCCAGTGGAGTTAGAGCTTTTAATTTAGCGAATTTGATTTATACTTCCGGTTCCACAGGTAGACCCAAAGGTGTGTTAGTGGAGCATCAAGGACTATGCAACTTAGCGCAAGCACAAATTCAAGCTTTTGAGGTAGACAGTGAAAGTCGCATTCTCCAGTTTGCCTCCTTCAGTTTTGATGCCAGCATCTCGGAAATCCTGATGGCTTTGGGGTCGGGGGCGGGACTGTACTTGGTAACAAAAGACTCTTTACTACCAGGACAGCCATTAATTGAACAATTACGCAATCATGGCATTACCCATATCACCCTACCACCATCAGCATTAGCCGTGATGCCCGTAGTGGAACTGCCAGCACTTAAAACCATCATTGTTGCCGGCGAAGCTTGTGCGGTGGAATTAGTCAACCAATGGTCTGTGGGGAGAAACTTCTTCAATGCTTACGGGCCGACAGAAGCCTCAGTTTGTGCCACGATCGCAAAATGTCATGCTCAAGAGAAAATTACCATTGGTCGTGCGATCGCCAACAAGCAAATCTACATCTTAGACCAGTATTTACAACCAGTACCAGTGGGCGTACCTGGAGAATTGCACATTGGCGGTGTCGGGTTAGCTAGGGGCTATCTGCATCGTCCTGAGTTAACACAAGAGAAATTTATCCCTAACCCCTTTAGGCAAGGCAAGGGAGCAGGGGAGCAGGGGAGCAGAGGAGGAGAAAGCCTTTACAAAACAGGTGACTTAGCTCGTTATTTACAAGACGGTAATATAGAATACATAGGGCGGATAGACAATCAAATAAAAATACGTGGCTTCCGCATTGAGTTAGGGGAAATCGAAACTTTACTAGGGCAACATAGCAATGTGCAACAATGTTGTGTCATTGCCCGTGCAGACAATTCAGGGGATAAACGCTTAGTAGCCTACGTGGTAGCAAAACAAGATGTAACACTCACAACGGGAGAACTGCGTCAGTTCCTTGGCGATAAACTGCCTGGTTATATGCTACCAAGTGCTTTTGTGATGTTAGAGTCCTTACCCCTGACACCCAACGGTAAAGTAGACCGTCGCGCTTTACCTAACCCAGACTTACATCAGGAACTATCAGCTGATGTCATACCAAATACAGAAGCAGAAAAAATCATTGCTGACATTTGGCAACAAGCACTAAAAGTAGAAAAAGTGGGCATTTATGATAATTTCTTTGAACTGGGTGGTCATTCGCTACTGCTGGTAAAAATTAATCAGCAATTGCAAGAAAAATTTAATTTGCAACTGTCGATAGTTGATATGTTCACTTACCCGAACATATACAGATTGAGTCAGTATTTGACTAATAAAAACCAAAAAGAAAATGCCATCAAAGAAAATATTCCCCGGACTCAATATCGTCGGGAAATTAATCATGTAAGAACTCAACAATTACAATCCCGACAACAATATCGTTCTCAGCAAAAAGGGAGAAAATAACAATGAATTTGCACTACAGCAGGGGACAGGTGACAGAGTTGAAAGTCTTTTAGTAACTAATACCATTTCACGAAAAATATGATACAGATGTAAACCATGAAAGCTTTGCTGTATCTAAGTTTTTTAATTGCGTTAGCGCAGCGTTAGCGACGTACTCCTTCGGAGAAGCAAGCTACGCGTAGCGTCTCCCTTTGGGAGAAGGAGCGTCATTGCGAAGTGCGAATTGCGAATTGTGAATTGGTATAAGTTTCATCATTTCCTGATGTCCTAACTGCCTTGGCTATAGCTATAAAATGCGGACAAGTAAACCTATATTTCAATACGGTTCAGTTAGGTTTATCTGGTGGGAATATCAGGTTTGTAGACTCACATCTTGCACCTAGCCCCAGCGAATGGAATTCGCGGCTATACAAACGAAGTCCGCCTATCGCGCTTGCGCTGCGCTTGGCGCACCACGCGGACTGACGAGAAATCAAGGGTTTGGAACCCGCGCAGGCGGTGAGGGGGTCGCAGTCTTGGCGGTTCCCGTCGATTGCGAACCCCCGAACCCGAAGGGGTTTTGTCTGTGTAGCCGCGACTTCAGTCGCCCTCGTGCAAGAAATGAGTTGACCTATATTTCTATTTCTTCTCGCTCATCAGTATTCGCAGCAGCTAAAGTTGACGAGTTTTCTATTTGAGTGGCAATTGCAGCTATGGTAGGAGATGCAAATAGGCTGGCAACAGAAAAAGGGTAATCAGGAAATTCTTTTCGCATTGAGGACACAATTTGAGTAGCTATTAAAGAATCTCCACCTAAATCTAAGAAATCATCATTGATACCTATTTCTTGGATGCCTAAAGTTTTCTGCCAAATTTCGGCTACTTTCTCCTCTAGCCAATTTCTTGGTGCAATATAAGTCTGATTAAGTTGAGGACGTGCGTATTTAGCAGTAGTGGCTATTTCTGTTTTAACTAATTGGTTGTTTTGGGTGAATCTGGTGTGTAAATCGGTAGTAGATACAATAATTTGTGTGATGTGATTTTGCAATACACGGCTAAAAACTTCCACTCCTTCTGCTGGTAATAAAGCTTGTTCTAGATAGCTATAGTCTAATTTATCCGCAGATTTTTTAGCTGCTGTTGCTGCCATACCTATCTGTTGCCAAGCATCCCAATTAATAGCAACTGTAAAGGTAGAGTTTTGCGAGTTTTTATCAGCCGCAAAAGTATCAAGGAAAGCATTAGCCGTACAATAATCTACTTGTCCAACAGCAGGGATAATAGAACTGAGGGAGGAGAAAAGTACCAAAAAATCAAGCTGCTGATGCTGAAAAATTTTGTCTAAAATTAAAGTCCCGTGAATTTTTGCAGATATAATGCTTTCGGCTTGTGGTTTAGTTTTTTGCTGAATTAAACCGCCACCAGGCACACCAGCCGCATGAATGACTCCATGAATTGTGCCAAAATGGTTTTGCGATTGAGCGATCGCCTCCTGCATTTGTTGTAAATTGGTAACATCAGCACTGACTATCAGCACCTCTGCACCCAACTTTTCTAATTCCTGCGCTTTGTGAATTTTTTGGCTGATACTATCTTCCACATCATGACTATTTAGCCACTCTTCCCATTGCTGACGCGGAGGAATTGAAGCACGGCCTAAAAGAATTAATTTGGCTTTGACTTGCTGTGCTAAATATTCGGCTATCTTGAAACCAACACCACCCAAGCCACCTGTAATTAAGTAAACTCCGCCTTCTTTCAACCTGTGTATATTTTGATGACTCTTTTCTAGTTGCACAGGTGCAAAAGTTTGTATCCAGCGATGTTGGTGACGATAAGCAATAATTTGGTCTGAAGATTTGACTTGCAACTCTGTGACTAACTGTTCTAAGATTTGTCTTTCTGCGGGAGTTGCTGATGCAGGTATAACTATATCAATACAGCGACAATTTAACTGCGGGTACTCTTGCGGAATAGTTTTTACAGCACCAATGACAACTGCTTGTTCAGGATGAATATTTTCTGTACCTGTCACATCTTGCATTTGCTGAGATAAAACGATAATTTGTCTTTCCTCAGTCAAGTTATGTTTACCGAAGGCTTGCGCTAATAACAGTAAACTATAAAATCCTACATCTAATACAGTCTCAATTTCTTCTAATTGCAAATGCCATAAATATAATATGGTTGGCGGTAAATTCGTTCCTAATTTTGACAACAATAAGTCATAATCTTGGGCTTGCTGGGGATTGATAATATATAAATTGTGATTTTCTTGCTTAAATGTGTCTCCTGGTTTAACTAAAACTACTTTTTGGTATGTCTGCTCTAATTTGTTAACCAGACTAATACTAAATTGAGAATCATCAACAAAAACAAGAATACTATCTGTTGTTTGATTTATCTGATTATTAGTAATAGGTTTTCTTTGCCAAGAAGGAATATAAAACCAGTCAGAAATATTCTTCTTACTAGTAATATTGTTTGATTGATTGCTATCTTTGGTTCTAGGTTCTATCCAATAACGCTGACGTTCAAAAGGATAAGTAGGTAAATTAATCCGAAAATATTGGTCTTCAGCATAAAACTCTGACCAATCTATTTTGCATCCTAATGTCCATAGTTGGCTGAGAGTCGTCAATAAAACTTCCTGCGATGATTTCTGTTCTTGAGGATGCGGTAAAGAATTTAAGATGATTTGGTCTGGATTTTTAGCTGGGTGTTTCTGGGTTAAAGTGGTTAATGTCCGACCTGCACCGACTTCTAATAAAATTTGCTCAGGTTTAGTTAATAACTTCTCTACACCTTCTGCAAATAACACTGTGGAACGCAAATGTTGAGCATAATATTCTGGGTTTGTGGCTTGATGGGGAGTAATCCAATTTCCGGTTAAATTAGATATATAAAGAATATTTGGTGGATTTAAATTAATCTTTTTAACTAGTGCTGTAAATTCAGCTAAAATTGGCTCCATCATCTGAGAATGGAAAGCATGAGATGTATGCAAATAACGAGATTCAATTCCCTGGGATGCGAGTTGATTTTTTAATGTTTCAATAGCTGTCGTAGTACCTGAAACAACAGATTGAGATGGGCTATTAATAGCTGCGATCGCAATTTCTGAATTTAGAAAAGTTGTGAGTTTTTCTGGTGATAAGGGAACGGACAACATTGAACCAAAAGGAAGTTGTTGCATCAATTTTCCCCTAGTAACTACTAAAGTTAACGCATCTTCTAAGGAGAAAACACCAGCCAGACAAGCAGCAACATATTCACCTATACTATGACCTATAAATGCTGTTGGTTGCACTCCCCAAAATTGCCATAATTTAGCTAAGGCATACTCTATGATAAAAATGGCAGGTTGAGATAGTGCTGTTTGTTGTAATTGTTTTGTCGCTTCTTCAATGTTCTCTGGAGATGGATATATAACTTCTCGAATATCTAAATTTAGTAAGGGTTGGAGAATTTCTGCACATAAATCTAATTCTTGGGTAAATACTGGTTCAGTTGCATATATTTCCTGCGCCATATTTACATACTGTGAACCTTGACCGGGAAACATAAATACAACTGGACGGCTGATATTTTCAGCATAGTTGGTGACAACTTGCGTTGAGTCTAAACTACTTAAAGCTTTGATAGCAGCTTCGGAATTTTGGTAAACTACAACTCGGCGATAATTAAATGCTTTTCTGCCTATTCCCAAAGTATAAGCAACATCACCTAAATTTACTTCTGGATGCTGTTGTAAATAGTTAATTAAATTAGATGTTGTTTGTTCTAAAGCAGTCTCGGTTTTAGCTGAGAGACACAATATATATTGTTGTTTAGATTGATTGTTGAAGGATATATTTTCAATTTTTAATTCTGCTGGTGTTTCTTCCAACACAACATGAGCGTTAGTTCCCCCAATACCAAAAGAACTTACTCCGGCATAACGAGGAATATCATCAGTCCGCCATTCTTTGAGAGTAGAATTGACATAAAATGGACTGTTAGCAAAATCAATTTGAGAATTGGGAGTTTGAAAGTTTAAGCTAGGAGGAATTAAACGGTTTTGTAGCGCTAAAGTTGTTTTAATTAAACCCGTGACTCCTGCAGCCGTGTCTAAATGTCCAATGTTGGTTTTGACAGAACCAATTGCACAAAAACCTTTTTTATCTGTAGTTTGCTGAAAAGCTTGAGTTAAAGCAGCAATTTCGATGGGATCTCCTAAAGGTGTGCCTGTCCCATGTGCTTCAATGTAAGAAATAGCTTCGGCATTATCTATACCAGCGATTGCTTGTGCTTCGGCTATGACTGCGGCTTGACCATCCACACTAGGAGCAGTATACCCGACTTTGACCGCACCATCGTTATTAATCGCCGAGCCTCTGATTATGGCATGAATTTGGTCACGGTCGGCGATCGCATCCCGCAATCTTTTCAAAACCACAATACCTAAACCGCTACCAGCCGCAGTCCCTTGTGCTGACTCATCAAAAGCACGACAATGACCATCAGGCGAAAGCACCATTCCCTCTTGATACATATAACCTGTTTTGTGAGGGACGGTGAAAGATACGCCACCAGCCAAGGCTACATCACATTCTCCATTTAACAACCCTTGGCAAGCTAAATGTACAGACACTAAAGAGGTAGAACAAGCAGTTTGGACGTTGACTGCTGGGCCTGTTAAATTTAATTTATAAGCAACTCTTGTGGGTAAAAAATCTTTATCACTGGCTATAGAAATTTGGAAATGATCAACTGTATCTAAAATCTGCTGATTTTGATAAATATTATTTAATAAATAGTGATTTATGCCGACACCAGCATAAACACCAATTAAACCTTGATAAGTTTCTGGGTTATAACCTGCTGATTCTAAAGCTGTCCAACTAGACTCTAAAAATAACCGTTGTTGGGGATCAATTAATTCAGCTTCTCTACCACTATAACCAAAAAAATTTGCATCAAATAAATCAATGTCAGGTAAAATTCCCTTAAGCTTCACATAGTGAGAATTTTGCAGTAACTCAGGGTTAACCCCAGCCGCAATTATCTCTTCATCAGTTAACTGAGAGATTGATTCCACACCGTTTTCTAAGTTCTGCCAAAATTCTGCTATATTGTTTGCACCGGGAAACTTACCCGTCATACCAATAATAGCGATCGCTGTATTATAAATTTCTGAATTAATATCAACTTTAATCATAAAATTCGTTTCGGTAATATTTTTTATATTAAAAAATATTATACTTTAATTTTCAGCGTCATCCACCGCGAAAAAACTTTTGGTGCGTTATGGCTGACGCATAACACACCTTACATAATACTATTTTTGGTAATATTTGGTTACATCTAGATTTCTTACAAATGTAAAGCTTGTTTAGTTAAATTCTTGATGTGATCATTTAACTTAAAGCTAACCATTTGTTGAATAGTTAATCTCTTAGCACCAGCGACAAAACCAATGCAGTTAGGAGATTGACAATGACATTGAAAAGGTCTATCCATTTCCCATTCAGTAGATGGATAAAAAAATGTTAACTCTTCTCCTGGCGATAAATCCCTCTCAGCAACAACTACCATTCTTTGCGTATCTACAAAAGTTGTTGGTGAGCAAGAATGATTCATCGCTTCCAAGAGTAAATCTAAGATATGCTCTTCATGATTGATCTGGACAGTCAGGAAATCTGGCTTTTTACTAAGAGAGTAAGAAGCAATTTTAGCAATTACTTCACCTTTTTTAAATTCTTTGGTAGTGATTGACTTTCTATCTCTATCTCGTTGTCCAACAATTTTGAAGAAATTATCCTTATTGATAGTAATTGAGGAATCTGCAAGTGAGGAATTTGTATTTAAAACTTCAGTAGCTTGAGATTGAGTCATAATGATTATTAAAATAATAAATTTACTAATTTGCTGAGACTAAATACAGGAATACTCTGGATATTTTCAAAAAAAGTCAGTATCTCTAAAGTGAGTATTACCCACAAAGACTACTGGTTTTTCAAAAATCAAGTATGAATCCTATATATCTAGATTTGCTTGCTCCATAGCAGCAAGTAAATTTTCTGCCAGGACTTGCACATGAGGTGAGTGGAGCATTGTCCGATGATCACCAGGAACCCAGCGCAAATCTACAGCATATGCTAATTTTTCCCAACCTTGGGTGGGATTATTAATATTAGCTGTAACTCCTTCCAAGGCTTGGAGCATGGTAATTTTACCTTTGTAATGTTGAGGTACATAATTTGTTGCTGCTACGTCATGACATTTACCAACTTTTAAAAGACGATGCAATTGAGCCAGATTAAAATCGGGCGGCATAAACTTAAGTTTCTTGGCTTCAGCAATTAGATATAAAAGTTGTTCTTCTTGGTTAAATTGTGCCAAGAATTCTGGTGAAACTTGCAGATGTCCACCAAAGAAACTCATAAATAACTCAACATCAGTTAGTAATTGTGTTGAGACATCTGCCAAGAAGTCATACATATCTAAAAATGCTAATAAAGCAACTTCTTGTCCTTGGGCGGTTAGCTGTTGAGCTATTTCAAAAGCTACTAAACCACCAAAACACCAACCAGCTATGTAATAAGGCCCTTGTGGTTGAATAGTTTGCAAAGCTTGAATATAATCACGGGACATTTCTATCAATTCGCTTTGAGGTTCTTGTCCTTCATCAAAGCCGCGTGTTTCTAAACCATAAACTGGTTGATGTGGACTGAGAGCCTCAGCTAAATGCACATAATTTAACACGCTACCACCACCTGGATGAACAATAAATAAAGGTGATTTATTTCCTTGTGTTTGTAGCGGCACTAAAGGCGACCAAGGACGAGAAGTTGTTTGTTGATGTAAGAGTGTAGCCTGTTGTTCAATAGTACCGTTTTGGAAAATACTTGATAAGGGTAATTGTTGGCCAAATTGCTGCTTAATTTTACTCATTAATGTGACAGCCAGCAGCGAATGTCCTCCCAGTTCAAAGAAATTATCAGTGACTCCGACAGGGTAAACATTTAAAATTTCTGACCAAATTTTTGTGAGTTGTAATTCTATGGTGTTACGTGGGTCAACAACTCTTCTATTGGTAGAATTTAATTCTGGTTGAGGCAGAGCGCGATAATCTATTTTACCGTTACTAGTCAGAGGTAAACTCTCTAACATTACCCAAGCAGTAGGTAACATATACTCAGGTAATTGTAGTTGTAAAAATTGGCGTAATTCCTCGCTGGTAATTGCAGGAGAATGGGGAACAATATATGCTACTAATTTTTTATTACCTGGTTGTTCTTCCCAAACTGTAACTACTGCTGTTTGCACTTGGGGATGTTGCATTAATAAGGTTTCAATTTCCCCTAATTCAATGCGGAAACCGCGAATTTTTACTTGGTTATCAATTCTGCTGACAAACTCTAAGTTTCCATCTGGTAAATAGCGGACTAAATCACCAGTTTTGTAGAGTCTGGTGGACTGAGAAACATCAAAAGGATTAGGAATAAATTTTGCTTGGGTTAAATCTGGACGATGTAAATATCCTCTAGCTAAACAAATTCCCCCAATATGTAGTTCTCCTGGTACACCAATAGGTACTGGTTGTAAGTTTTTATCTAATACATAAACTTGACTGTTAGCCATTGGTAAACCAATTGGTGCTGATGTCACTTCCGATTGGTCAAAGATATGAAATGTGACAGCAATTGTGCTTTCTGTAGGGCCGTAGGCGTTGATTAATTTGGGTGGGTTGAGAAAATCTGCAACTGCTTTTTGCCAGTGATTAACTGCTTTAATTTGGATTTGTTCACCACCAACAATTAGCCGCAGTAAACTTCTTGGTATTCCTACATCTTCGAGACTTAATTCACCAACTAATTGATGCCAATATGAGGTAGGTAAATTGATAGCAGTAACTTGTGCATCTTGACAATATTGCCAAAATTCATCACTGGACAATAACATTTCTTCTGTCCGCAGCACTAAAGTAGCGCCAATGCTTAAACAACCAAAGATATCTCCTGCTGCGGGATCAAAACTCATGGAGATAAATTGTAAAAATCGGTCTTCTTCAGTAATACCGTATTCTTGGAAAGCAACTTGTGTAAAATTAGTGAGCGATCGCTGTTCGATCATCACACCTTTAGGTTGACCTGTAGAACCGGAAGTGTAGATGATATAAGCTAAGTTATGGGTTGAAACTGTGATTAATGGATTGGCTGGGCTGTATTGACTAATTTCTGTCCAATCTCTATCTAAACAAACAGTTTTGCCTTGATAGTTTGACAGTTGATCGAGTAATTTCTCTTGAGTCAGCAGGATTTTTAATTGGGCATTTTCCCAAATATATTCTTGTCGCTGTTGGGGATATTTGGGGTCAATAGGCACATAAGCACCACCAGCTTTGAGAATTGCCAACAAGCCAACTATCATCTCTAAAGAATGTTCTGCACAAACTCCCACTAAGGTTTCTGGCTGTACACCCAAGCTTTGGAGATAATGGGCAAGTTGGTTAGCGCGTTCGTTTAATTCTTGATAAGTGAGTTGTTGATTTTGCTGAACGACAGCAACTTTATGGGGAGTCTTTGTAGCTTGAATGGCTACTAGTTCATGAATACACTTATCTTGGGGATAGGAAATAGTTCTCTGATTCCACTCTTGGAGAATTTGTTGCTGTTCTGGTAAAGAAAGGAGCGGTAAATGAGTGATTTTTTGCTCTGGATGGGCAACGATATTTGTTAATAAAGTTTGGAAATGGTTGGAGAAAGCCGACATATCTGTTTCTGTGAATAAGTCTCGGCTATACGACCACTCACCATATAGTTGTCCTTCTTTCTCTAGCAATGAAAGGGTTAAATCAAAATTAGTAGTTGTATTTTGGATAGCAAATGGACTCCAATTTACACCCTCTAAATTTAATTCACCTGTAGCTGCATTTTGCAGAACAAACATCACCTGAAACACAGGATGATAGCTTAAAGAACGTTCCGGTTGCAGCGCTTCTACTACCTTTTCAAAAGGTACATCTTGGTGCATATAAGCATCCAGAGATGTTTGCCTTACTTGTTGCAGGAGTTCTAAAAATGTCGGGTTATCTTGAATCTGGGTTCTGAGAACTAAAGTATTAACAAAAAAGCCGACTAATGATTCTGTAGCATGATGATTCCGGTTAGCAATGGGAGAACCAATGAGGATATCTTCTTGTTTGGAATAGCGATAAAGCAGGGTGACAAAAGCCGTTAATAATGTCATGAACAAGGTGACATTAGCGCGACGGCTAAGTTGGTTAATTTGTTGGGTCAGGTCAGAATTGAGCTGGAATAATAAACTATCCCCCGCAAAAGTTTGGACTGCGGGACGGGGTTTACTGATGGGTAATTCTAGTAAAGGTGGAGCATTATTTAATTGTTGCAACCAGTAATCTAATTGACCTTGCAAAACCTCATCTTTTAACCATTGACGCTGCCAAACTGCGTAATCTGCATACTGAATTAATAAAGTTGATGATGGTAATGCTTCTCCAGCAAGTAGAGTTTGATAAAAGCTAGATATTTCTTGCTCAATAATGCCCATTGACCAACCATCAGCAATAATGTGATGTAAGGTCAACAACAAGACATATTCTTGTTTACCTAACAGTAATAGTTGGGGACGAATCAGGATATCTTGAGTTAAATCGAAGGGTGCATTAGCGGCGATCGCTGCTAATTTTTGCGCTTCTAGTTGCGGATCATCACAGTGAGAAATATCAACAATTGGCAGATAAATATTAACGTCCGCGTGAATTATTTGTACTGGTGTATCGTCATTTATGCGGAAGTTGGTACGTAAAACTTCATGACGTTGAACTACAGCTTGAATCGCTTTTTCTAAAGCAACGGTGTTGAGATTTCCGTGCAGATGCCAAGCAAAAGGCATATTATAAACTGTAGATTTTTCCTCTAGCTGCTCTAGGAACCACAATCTTAATTGAGCAAAAGATAGAGGGAAGGTATTTGTATCTCTGGGTAAAGGTTCGATTGTAGCGGGTGGTAAAGCCGATTGATTGAGTTGGGAAGCGATCGCTTTTTCTAAACCCGCTACTGTGGGAAACTCAAATAAACTGCGTAGCGGTAAATCTACCTTGAATGTATCCCGCAACCGAGATATTACTTGTGTCGCTAATAAAGAATGTCCACCCAAGGCAAAGAAATTATCATTGATACCCACTCTTTCTAATCGCAACACCTCAGCAATAATATCTGCAATCAATTCCTGAGTCGGGGTAGATGGTTTGACGAAGAAGGAACTATGTAATTCTCTGGTTGGTGTAGGCAGAGCGCGATAATCAATTTTACCATTTGCAGTTAACGGTAAATTATCCAGCATCACCCAAGCACTGGGCAACATATAATCGGGTAATTTCTGCTGGAGAAATTGTCTTAATTCCTCACTACTTGGTGTGGGAGTTTCTGCCAGAATATAAGCTACTAAACTTTGATCTCCTGGTTGTGCTTCCCATACCCTGACAATGGCTGTTTTGACGTGGGGATGTTGCAATAATGCGGCTTCAATTTCGCCTAATTCAATGCGGAAACCCCGAATTTTTACTTGGTTGTCTACCCGTCCGACAAATTCTATATTTCCATCTGGTAAATAGCGGACTAAATCACCAGTTTTATAAAGTCGTGATTCAGGTTGCTCGGATAATGGGTTAGCAATGAATTTTTCCGCAGTTAAATCAGGACGATTTAAATAGCCTCTTGCTAATCCTGTACCTGCAATATATAACTCTCCCGCAACACCGATGGGTAAAAGTTGTAAATGTTGATCTAATATGTAAACTTGTGTATTAGTGATCGGCATACCAATGTTGGGTGCGATCGCTAATTTTTCATCTTCTGAATTTACTACAGGGACATAACCAGAGGTGCTAACAACACTATTCTCTGTCGGCCCATAATTATTAACTAACCGAAAACTATGGGAAGCTAAAGGATATAGGTTGAGTTTTTCCCCACCTGTGAGTAATATTCGTAAAACAGAATTCTCTGACCAATCTAATGCTAAAAGCTTCTCTGCTAATGGGGTTGGTACAAAGCTAATTGTAATAGCATTTGCTATTAACCAATCTCGTAATTTTTCCGGTGTTTGCCTTGTTTCATCATCTACAACATATATACTTGCTCCAGCCGTAATATAAGGCCAAATTTCCCAACCGCAAGCATCAAAAGCAACTCCAGCAATCTGTGTCGCCCGATCAAGTGGTGAAACTGCAAACTCTTTTTGATGCCAAGAAATCAGATTTAATAACCCTCTATGTTCAATTTGCACTCCTTTAGGTTTTCCGGTTGAACCAGAGGTATAAATCACATAAGCAAGGTTATCTACTGCAACCTTTGTAGTAGGATTCTCTTCACTTTCTTGGGCAATAATTTCCCAATCTTTATCTAAACAAATGATTTGAGAATCATGCTGACCTAGCCTTTCCAGCCATCGCTCCTGAGTGATTAAAATCGGGAATTGAGCATCTTCCTGCATAAATTGTAAACGCTCAGGTGGATAATTCGGGTCTAAAGGTACGTAAGCTCCACCTGCTTTTAAAATAGCCAGCATCCCAATTACTATCTCTGAGGAGCGGTCTACACACAAACCGACTAAAGTCTCTGTCCCTACTCCTAATTTTTGCAGATGATGCGCTAATTGATTGGCTTGACGATCCAATTCTGCATACGTCAATTTCTGCTCACCACATACCACAGCTATAGCATTCGGTCTGTGCGCGACTTGTTCTGCAAATAATTCATGTACTAATTTATTAGTGACTGAATTATCTGCATTTTTTCCATTCCAATCTATTAATAATTGCTGCTTTTCTGCTGTGGAAAGTAGAGATAATTCACTTACTCGTTGATGCGGCTGAGTAACTATATCTGCTAACAAAGTTTGCAAGTTACTCGACATTCTGGTAATAGTGTCACGATTAAATAAATCACTATTGTATTCAAGATATCCCTCAAGCCCAGTTGCTGTTTCCTGCAAAATCAGAGTTAAATCAAACTTAGCAGTGTTATTTTGCAGGGCATAAGGTTGTAATTCTAAACCAGATAAATTGATTTTCTCAGTTCCAGCCAATACTACATCAAACATTACTTGGAACAACGGACTATAACTGAGATTGCGTTCTGGCTGTAAGACTTCTACTACTTCTTCAAAGGGAATATTTTGATGAGCGTAAGCTTCTAAGGCTGTTTGTCTAACTTGCAGCAATAAATCCGAGAATTGCGGATTATCTTGAATTTGTGTGCGTAAAACTACAGTGTTGACAAAAAAGCCAATTAATGGTTCTAATTCTCGTTGATTCCGGTTAGCAAAGGGAGAACCAATTAAAATATCATCTTGACCAGTATAACGGTAAAGCAAGCAAACAAACGCAGTCAACAAAGTCATATATAAAGTAGCATTTGACTGTTGACTTAGAGCTTTTAATTGTTGACTTAATGCCCCATCAATTTGGAATTTAACTACATCACCGTTAAAAGTTTGTCTTGCTGGTCTGGGTTTATCCGTAGGTAATTCTAATAATGGTGGTGCGTCCGCTAATTGTTGCCGCCAATAGTTTAATTCTGTTTCTAATACTTGCCCAGTTAACCATTGACGCTGCCAGAATACATAGTCGATATATTGAATCTCTAATGCTGGTAAGGAGTTAATTACCGACAAATTGCCAACAAGATTTTCATATAAATGCCCTAACTCTTTGGTCAAAACTCCCATTGACCAACCATCAGCAATAATGTGATGTAGAGCTAACAATAAAACATAATCTTGAGCATTAATTCGCCAGATTTTAGCTCTGATTAAGCAATCTTCTGCCAGATTAAAGGGTTGTTGTGCTGCTAAAGTAACTAAACTTGCTAATTGTTGCACATCTTCAACATCAACTACTGACAGTTTCAAGCGACTGTCAGGGTGAATTGTTTGTACAGGTACACCGTTGATGCTGTGAAAATTAGCTCGTAAAACTTCATGTCTTGCTTCGATAATTTGGATAGCTTTTTCTAATGCAGCAATATCCAAATTGCCCTGAAGATGAAAAGCAGCAGCTATATTATAAGTATTATTAATTTCTGCTAATTGGTTCAAGAACCATAGTCTTGACTGGGCAGAAGACAGAGGTAAATGCTCCGTTTCTCTGGAAGTTGGGACAATGGGAGGAATGGCTAGTTTGATGGCTGCTTGCTGTTGTTGCAATATAGCCTGTTCCAACTCAGTAACAGTGGGAAATTCAAACAAGTAACGCAGAGGTATATCTATTTGGAAAATTTCCCGCAAGCGATATACAACTTGCGCTGCTAAGAGAGAATGACCACCCAGCACAAAGAAATTATCATCAATGCCAATCTTTTCTCTGTGCAATACAGCAGCAAATGTATCAGCAATTAATCCTTGTGTAGGTGTATATGGGGCAATAAAACTATTATCGCTGGCGATTTCTTCTGTAGGTGCTGGGAGAGCGCGATAATCGATTTTATTATTAGTAGTCAAAGGAAAAGCATCGAGCATTACCCAAGCATTAGGTAACATATAATCAGGTAATTTCTGCTTGAGGAATTGCCGCAATTCCCGTTTACTGATTTGCTCAGATTGCGGAATAATATAAGCTACTAATTGCTGATTTTGTGGTTTATCTTCTCGTACTGTCACAACAGATACGCGGACTTGGGGATGTTGCATTAATAAAGTTTCAATTTCCCCTAATTCAATGCGGAAACCACGAATTTTGACTTGATTATCTATCCGTCCTAAAAATTCTAAATTGCCATCATCCCGATAACGTGCCAAGTCACCAGTTTTATACAAACGTGTTGGTGAATAACCATCAAAAGCATAATCAATAAACTTTTCTGCTGTTAACTCAGGACGATTTAAATATCCCCTGGCTAAACCAGCACCACCAATATGTAATTCTCCTGCTACACCTATAGGTAAAGGTTGCAAGTTGGCATCTAAGATATAAACTTGGGCATTAGGTAAAGGTTTACCAATGGGAACTAATACTTCTTCTTTATCCCCAAAGTAATAGAAACTTGTGGTGACTGTCCCTTCTGTTGGCCCGTAACCATTGACTAATTTGGGTGGATGTGGGAAATTAGCGATCGCTTGTTTCCAACGTTGCACTTGTTCGATTTGTGCCTGTTCTCCCCCAATAATTACTAACTTTAAACCTTCAGGAATTCTCGCATCATTGGGAGTTAATTCCGCAGTTAAATAGTGCCAATAAGCAGTAGGAAAATTGAGAATGGTGATTTGATATTTTTGACAATCTTCCCAGAAGTTATTCGGAGAAAGCAACATTTCTTCAGTACGCAAAACTAATGTTGCACCTTGACTTAAACAAGGGAAAATTTCTTCGACTGCGGTATCAAAACTGATGGAGGCAAATTGCAATATCCGGTCTTGGGCAGTAATATTATATATCTGTGCTGCCATTTGGGTAAAATTAGTGAGCGATCGCTGTTCGATCATCACTCCTTTGGGTTTACCTGTGGAACCAGATGTGTAAATAATATACGCTAAATTATCCGGTTGAACTTCGTTATCTGGGCATTCTGTACTCTGTGTACTAATTTCTGCCCATTCTGTATCTAAAAAGATAGTTTTTACGGTAAATTCTGGTAGTTTATCGAGTAATCTTTCCTGTGTCAGCAGGATTTGAGTTTGTGTATCTTCTAATATATACGCAATGCGTTCCTGTGGATTTGCTGGGTCAATGGGAACATAAGCACCACCAGCTTGTAGAATTGCTAATATCCCTACTACCATTTCTAGAGAACGCTGCACACAAATTCCCACTAGAGTTTCGGGTATAACTCCTAAACTTTGCAGGTAATTAGCGAGTTGGTTGACACGTTGATTTAGTTCTCTATAGGTTAGTTGTTGATTTTCCCAAATGATGGCAACTTTATCTGGTGTTTTTTCTACTTTTTCCTTAATTAATTCCAGGGCAAATTTATCAATCTGCTGCTGGTTTTGTTGACTTTGAGCTATCGATAAAACTTGCTGCTTTTCCCTAGATGAAAGTATTGACAATTCACTAACTTTTTTATCAGGGTTAAAAACTATGTCTGTTAATAAAGTTTCAAAACTATCCGCTAATCTCTGAATAGTCTCCGAACTAAATAATTCTGAGTTATATTCCCAGTAACAGGTAAGATTATTTTCCGACTCTGATATTAATAAACTTAAATCAAATGTTTCTGTAACTTGTGAGTTTGGTAAGGGAGTGAGAATAATATCTTGCCACTCTATTTGCGAGACTGGTGATTTTTGATAAGAGAACATCACTTGAAACAGGGGACTATGGCTAGTATCCCTGACTGGTTGCAGTGCTTCTACTAACTTATCAAAAGGCAAATCTTGATATTCATCAGCCTCTAAAGTAACTCTATTTGCTTGTTTTAATAATTCCCTAAAAGTGGGAACTTCTGTAAAATTAAATCGTAAAACTAATGTGTTGACAAAAAAACCGATCAGTGATTCTATTTCTTTGCGGTTACGATTAGCAACAGGAGAACCAATTGCAATATCTTGTTGTTGACTATAACGGTGAAGTAAAGTGGCAAAAGCCGCTAAAAGGGCATTAAAGGTTGTAACTCTTTCTTGCCGACTTAAGTCTTTTAGTTGTTGTGTGAGTGCAGTATTGAGAGTAAAGTTTTGGTTAGCACCGTGGGCATTTTGAGCAAGATAACGTTGTTTATTTGTAGGTAATTCTAAAACTTCTGGTAAATTCGCTAACTGCTTTTTCCAGTAATTAAGTTGAGTTTCTAGAACTTCCCCACTCATATATTGTTGTTGCCAAACAGCAAAATCAGCATATTGAATCGGGAGTTCTGGTAAAATTTTCTCAATGTCAGATATATTATTGGTGTAGGCTTGATATAAATTAGATAGTTCTTGAATAAATATGCCGACTGACCAAGCATCAAAAATTATATGATGGAAAGTAATGAGAAGTATGTAATATTCAGTTCCTAGCTGCACTAACTTAGTGCGGATGAGAGAATCGGTAGCTAAGTTGAATGGTCTTTGATTGTTGGCGATTAACTCTTCTATTTTCTTTGTTTGTTCTGTTTCTGGGATATGGCTTAAATCAATAACTGGTATTTCTAATATGAATCTAGAATGAACTATCTGTTGCAGTGAGCCATTGATTTGTTGAAAATTTGTGCGTAAAATCTCATGGCGATTAACTATGGCTTGTAAAGATTTTTTTAAACCTTCAACGTTAAGATTCCCTTTAATTTGAAAATTGAGAACTGTATTGTATTTTGTGCTTTTTCCCGATTCTAATTCATCTATAAACCACAATCTAGATTGGGCATAAGAAAGGGGAATTATATTGTCTCTATTAGTGGGAACAATGTGGTCTTGTTGGTTTTGCTTGCGTAAATAAGCTACAATTTCAGATTTCCAATTTGTTAAATTAGCTTTAATTTCAGGGGTAATCGCACCCTTTGGAGCATTACAACGCAGGTTATTGCCATCTAAAAAAATTTTAATACCTAACTTTTTAACTTCTGACAGGAATTCTTGAAAATTTTCCATTAATCAAAATTAATAATTATATTAAATATTTCTTAATTTGAAAAAGCAAAATTTTACAGCATTTGCTTTGCATATTAAGCAAGGATAGCCAACATCATCCTATATTTTTAGTGTTTCAAAAATTATTTGATAGTGCAAGGTCAGTTAAGATAGTTAAGGAATTAATCAATAAGACACTTAAGAAACTTAAGACACTTAAGACACTTAATACACTTAATACAGCACTTCCCGAAGTTAAGAGTTACAATAACAGCAATTAGTGAACCAATTTTTTAAATGTTGAGGATTCATCAAGTCGAGAGCAACAGAGATAACTTTGACCGCCAATAAATCCTTTATCAGCTAAGATGCGACAGCCCCGAACGCAGTCTAAAACTGATTCGGCAGCTAGACGTTCATCAGTACTAGCAGGCACTAGAGAGTAAAAGTATCAGGATTTACACTAATACACACTTGATTAAGTACGGTGTTAGGCTGAGGTATTCAAATCAATATCTATATCAGCTGTGTAAATTATATTGCCATGTCAAAATTAGTATCAGCGTTATTAATTACTGCTACGTTGCTATTAACTGCTAGTAGTCACTCTGACATTTCTTTAGCGGGAACTTGTGCATCTAAATGTGGTAAAGCTCCACTGCAATTTACCCCAGGGCAGCGTATCCGCGTGTTAATAATTAATAATACGCCGCGTGTATTGAAAATCCAAAAACCTTCAATTACTGATCCCATTTCGCTAAATCCTGGACAGAATTTAAAGTTAGATCAACTAGAAGGTACAGAACCAAATACATCGCTTGTATTTTGGGATGAAACAGGTAGATCAATACAAGCTAATCTTTCTAAACCCAATTTATCTACCTTGCGCGTAGAACTGCGTCCGACTTGGCGCGTTCCTGGCGATCGCTCTGTGTATATTCAAGATGATGGTAGGATTAACGTGCTTTAAAATAGCCAAAAATAATTGAGAAAAATATAGGATTCATATTGGATTCTCCCTGCCTGGTCACAACAATATTTATTTCAGCCGACCTACTTATTCTTGGGAGCATCCCACTTTTTTATATGTCATTGCGAGGAACGAAGCAATCGCAAAATCTTAGCATTCTGAAGGAGTGCATGAGATTCTTCTCCCAAAGGGAGACGCTACGCGAACGGGAAGCCACTTCGTGTCTACGTCGTTCCTCCTCGCAATGACAATTATCCTCTATATGCGAAATAAAAACTGGGATGCAGCCTATTGCAAGTCGCTGAAAAATGCCTCACTAAGTTGATATTGCTTACTGCACAATCTGATTACACCCATTAGCATCAGGAGGTGCTGTTTGTGTTGAGGCAGTTGTGAGTAGCAGTGAGTTAGGTGCTTGGCCTAAGCCATTACCTGTAGCAATTACATCAAAAATGACTCCGGCCGGGACTTGTTGATTGGCAACTTCTACTGTGATTGGTGGGTTGAAGGCATTATTGATCAATGGATCAAATTGGTCAGGTAGAACTGGATTAAAGTTATATGTACCAGCCGTAAGTTCTGGGTAAGGAATAGCAGTTTTGGGTATTAGGTCTGTGATACGAGTTTCATCCACATTTGGGCTAGAGGATTTGCTAATACGGAAATCTATAACAGCGCTAGTTTCTGAAAAGCGATACCAACGTCCTTTAAATTTACCTGGATTAGGCTGTGTTAAATCCTCTGGAATCACAAAGGGTGATTGATTAAATAATGGTTGACCTGAAGGGCCTTGTAGTGTTCCTGTTACCGCTACTGTATAGGCACTATTAGGTGCGCCTGTAAAGGTTCTAGAAGCAATTGTATTGTAAGTACCAGATTGCCGAAAAACTACCTGAATATTTCCTGGTGTTACATTTACATATTCACTAGCTTGACGAAAATCTACATTTTCTAAAACTTTTGTACCGTTGACAATGACATCAACTGGTGACGCAGTAGCAACCGCAGCGTTAATAACTCTTAATTTTGTAGGGCATTTATAAGGGTTTAGAAGAGGATTTAGAACAGTATTGACTAGGCTTGCAGTGTAAAATTCTTGTACAGGCTTTGTAGATAGTTGAGAATTGGCTAAACTTTTGGATGGATAACTGGTCAAACTAACTAAAGATAATGTCAAAGCACCTAAGAATAATCGTTTTGTTACAAACATAATCTTCCTCTGATCTTCAGACAAAAATAACAAATGAGCAAGCTTTATTCTGCATAAAAAATTGTGCGATAATCATCGCAAAAATTTTTTATGTATAGGGCTATAGATATCGCAATGGTAAATATTTCAGTTGAGAAGACACGTTATTTTTTCTGTTGTTTTCCCAACCATTAAATAGTTTTGGTTCTTCAGTAACTAGTACAGCAAGCCCTAAATAACTAGACTATTAATCCCAACACGTTGCTCTAATGAGGTGCTAGTTCCATTCTCCGAGATAGGCTGGATATTGGAACTTTGAGTTTGGATAAGTGTTGCTCCCATGATTTGACCTTTGAAAATTAGTAGATTGTCAAAATGAATGAGTGCAGGCTTTGTCAAAGTAAAAGACAACAGTCGCACAATAGCGTTCGCCTCAAGACATTAGACTTAGGCAGATTACTATGGCAGCAGCACATATAGTGGCTGACTTAAATTGTCCAACGTGACAAATGCTTTAGTGGAAGCCGCTTTAAGGTTATTGAGAGCGCACTTCATGATTTTAATATTTCACGGTTTTCAGAAGAATGCAAGGACTGTTAAGTAAATGTTTAATAAAAGTTTAATAATTGTCTATTTGCTTGATATTAACTTTATATTTAATTACATAAATACGCAAAAGCTTTACAATGGCTTAGTTTTGGGGATTTAAGGACTGGTTGCGGATCATGCTACGAATAAAACTGAGTCAAGCACCAGATTTTAGTGAAAAAGTCCTAGTAAAATAAGGCAAAAGGAAAAAGTGAGCCAGTGCGGTGGACGGGTTCCCCGACTTGAGGCAACTGTCGTCAACTGGCGTCAACTGGCGTTAGCGACGCAGGAGCGTCACTCGCAAGAGTCAAAAGGAAAGAGAAAGAATAGTGATACCACAAGCCTTTTAGCAAGTTCAGATGGTCTGTTGATTTACGCCGACCTGTACTAGTTAATTTCAGGACTTACGCACAAGCTACGGAAAATCGAACCACAGAGGCGCAGAGTTCACGGAGAAATGAGAGTTTGAGAGATATTTTGCGTAAGTCCTGAATTTATTTTCTGCAAGTAATTAAAAATCTTAAATAGAGACTCAACACTTTACCTAAGCACTGCGTAATGCCACGATGGGGTCAAGTTTAGCCGCACGGCGGGCGGGAACGACACCGAAGAATAAACCGATCGCACCAGAAACACCAACGGCTGTAGTAATTGCTACTACCGAAATTCCGGCATCTAGGGGGGTTAAGGCGGCAACTATTAAAATACCGCTAACTCCAACGGCGGTTCCCACTACACCACCAATGGCGGAAACAATCACGGCTTCAATCATGAACTGCAATAAGATGTCTTGTTCGGTTGCGCCAATAGCTTTTCTCAGTCCAATTTCTTGGGTGCGTTCGGTGACGGATACTAGCATGATGTTCATGATACCGATACCGCCGACAAATAAGGAAATGCCAGCGATCGCCGCCAGCATAATTGTTAATGCACCTGTGATTTGCCCAACGGTTTGCAATGCATCTTTTTGGGTACGGATGGTAAAGTCATCTTCACCGATGATTTTGTGCCGTTGGCGTAGCAAGTTGGTGATTTGAAAGACAGCTGCATCAACACTATTGGCATTTTTCGCCGAAGCGACGATGTAACTTAACTCTAAGCCGTAGGGAGAGGTGCGCCCAACGATGCGGTTAGCCATTGTGTTGACGGGAATTAGTGCCGCATCATCATAGTCAACGCCTAAATTGGAGCCTTTAGCTGTTAATACGCCAATTACTTGAAAGCTGGTATTTTTGATGCGTAATTGCTGCCCAACTGGTGTTGTATTACCAAATAATCTTTCGGCGAGTTTTGCCCCTAGGACGACAACTTGGTTACTACGTTTGGTATCAACTTCCGAGAAAAACCGCCCTTTTTCCGGTTTAAAGTCGCGGACTATTAAAAAGCTAGGGGTTGTGCCGATAATATTCACATCAGTATTTTTACTACCGTAAGTCACGACTTGGCGACTATTTAATTCTGCGGTGACTTCGGCGATGGTGGGAACTTGGGTAGCGATCGCTTGGGCATCTTCTAAAATTAAAGTTTTAGGGACATCACGCGAAATGCGCTCAGTTTCTTGATTACCGGGAATGACAAATAAGACGTTCGGCCCTAAAGATTCTAATTGATTGGAGACATATTTTTGTCCGCCTTCACCAATGCCAATCATGGCAATCACCGAAGCGTTACCAATCACGATACCTAACATGGTGAGCGCGCTACGCAATTTATTAGATAGCAGGGTTTTACCTGCCATTTGCACACTTTCTAAGAAGTTCATTTTTGTTGTTTGGCCTTTTCGAGTTTGTAGTTCTTGGGCAAGTCAACAAATACACGCTCGCCAGCTTGCACGCCTGAGAGAACTTGAGTTTGGTCTTGAATTTGCGCCCCTACTGTGACTTCCCGAAATTGGGGTTGGTTTTTGGCATCGGGAACAAGTACACCCGTTTTACCTTTTTCGGTGACGATGGCGACGGTGGGTAAAACTAAGGTATTGTTAACGCGATCGCCTAAAAAGGTTAAATCTAGATTTAAGCCAGAACGCAATTTATCCATACCTGTCTCTAAAGCTACGCGCACCTGAAAGGATGTGACACCTTGATCTACTACTGCTTCTGGTGCAATCAGTCTTACCGTACCTTTAAATACTTGGTCGGGATAAGCATCTGCAACTATTTCCACAGCTTGTCCTTGTCTAACTCTGCCAATATCCGCTTCTGGGACTTGGGCTAAGACTTCTAAACCTTTGGCGACGGCGACAATTGAGCTAGATGTTGCCGATGCACTCGTAGAAGCTGAAGTAGTTGGGGTCACAAACGCACCGATGTTGGCATATTTCTGCGTCACAATTCCGGCAAACGGCGCGCGAATGACTGTATCTCTCACTTTTACTTGGGCTGCGGCTAACTGTGCTTCGGCTGCTTTGACTGCGGCGCGGCGTTGGGCAATTTCTTCAGGACGAGAGCCATTTTCTAATAAAACTAAGGCGGCTCGGGCTTCAGTTACAGCAGCTTCTCGTGCGGCGATTTCTTCGTTGCGTGTACCACTTTGTAATAGAGATAAACGTTTTTGTGCTTCTGCTAAAGCTGCTTTGGCGCGTCTATCTTCACTAACATATTGATCTAATTGGTCTTGAGAAACTGCTCCTTGTCGGGCTAATTCTCGATAGCGGTTAGCGCGTGTTTCGCTGAGGCTGACTTGGGCTTTGGCAGAATCTACTTGGGCTACGGCTTGTTCAATTTCTTGAGAGCGATTTCCGGCGCGCGCTTGGGCTAACTGGGCTTGGGCTTGGGATAAGCGCGCTTTGGCTTGGGCAATTTCTTGTGGACGATTACCTGCTAAGGCTTGATTGAGTTGAGCTTGGGCTTGGGCTAAATTGGCAAGATATTGTTGAATTTGGGCTTCTAAATCGCCTACATCCATCCGGGCGAGGACTTGATTTTGCTGTACGCGATCGCCTTGTTCGACATATAATTCTGCTAGTACACCAGGATTTTTCGGACTGATATTCACACTTTGAATTGGTACAACTTTGCCACTGGCAGTAATTTTTAACGTGACATCTTTGGTTTCTACGGGAACTGTTAATTTTGTCATATCTTGGTCACTTGCACCACGATTGACCAAGTTGTATGTAGTAGTTGTCCCAACCACTAAAGCACCCGTGGCTATCAACCCCATCAGCCAGCGTCCGGGGTGCTTAATCTTGCCAATCACGGGAACTTCTATGTAGGTGTTCATAATCAAGCTTGATAAAATCCTATAGGAGCTAACGCTGGGATGTGTCGCAAACTGTTGAAATATAATTTGAAACAATATTGCTTAACTTTCCTTAATGTTAGTCTTTAGTAATTTTATATGCCTTCACCTAAATGGGTGAACTCAGTAATAATTTTGAGATTTCGCGGCTCATCATTATCTCTTTTGATGGCTAAAGGGTTTAGGTAACATTACTCATCAAAGTAAATTAATTAAATTTTCCCGACAAAATATTACCAGGGAACAGGGAAATCCCCATAATTAAAATGAGAGGATTTGTCTAAAGACGTATTTCTTCTTGCCCTACGAGCCTCGCAAAAAATGTTTTTATTTCTTTCATAAATAAATAATGGTGCTTTACCCAAAATTCGGGGCTAAATTCTTTCCCTATTCCCGCCTCGAAGGGGCTTGGCCAAATCAATTACTTTTTGCTTTGCTCAGGAATGACTGGCATTTTTTGTTGTTCTAATTTTTGCTGCTGTGCTTGCAGACGTTGTTGAGCAATAGTTTGATTGGCTAAAGCTAAGGAATTTTTTGGATCAAGTGCTAAGGTAGCTGCAAAGGTAGTGACAGCTTCTTGAAAGTTGCCTAATCTTAATAAGGCTACGCCTTTTCCGGCTAAGATATTGGCATCTGTCGGCGCAAGGATATTGGCACGATTATAAGCGTTAATTGCTTCGTTATATCTGGCTAAATCAAATAAAACTACGCCTCGGTTGTACCATCCTTGCGATAAGTCGGGATTAAGAATAATTGCGCGGTCTGCTGATACTAATGCTTCTTGATTTCTCGATAAATGCCATAAAACCACACTACGATTAGCCCAAATATTTGCTAATAGTAATTTATCTGTAAATTTGCCTGTATTTTCTAATGCTTTGCTATAAGCTGCTAAGGCTTGAGGATAGCGTTCTAATGTTTTGAGAATTCTGCCTTTATTAAACCAAGCTTGGGCATATTTAGGATTAATTTGAGTGGCGCGATCGCTACTAGCAATTGCATCAGAGTATCTGCCTAAATACCATTGGGTAACAGCACGATTATTCCAGGCTTCAGCATAGTTTGGTTTCAAAGCTATTGCTCTTTCTAATGATGCTAATCCTTCTTCATAACTACCTAATCCAGCTAAAGCGATTCCCCGTTGTTCCCATGCTAAAGCCGGGCTTTCATCACCCCAACGGTTATCAGCTTGAAGGGCTTGTTCGCCGGCTGCTTGGGCTTCTTTAAATTTATTCAATTTGTTAAATGCAGCACTTTGACTTGCTAAAGCTAAGGCATATTTTGGACTTAATTTCACGGCAAATTCATAAGACATAGCCGCTTGTTCTGGTTTACCAATAGTTGCTAAAGTTCTGCCATGTTCTAGCCAAATTTCGGCATCTTGGGGATTCATCGCTACGGCTTGATCAAATGAAGAAATCGCTTCTTCAAGTTGTCCGTTTTTTTTCTGTGCTAACCCTTTAGCATACCAAGCGATCGCTGCTGTATTATCACCCCAATTTTGATTAGTTTTAATAGCTGCATCACAAGCCGAGATGGCTTCACTCAATCTATTTAAATTTGTGAAAGCTTGGCAATTTGCTGTTAAGGCTAAAGAATTTTCGGGATTAATTTCTAAAGCGTGATTAAATGATGTAAGTGCTTCTGTAAATTGTCCTAATTTAGTTTGGGATAAACCTTTATTATACCAAGCGATCGCTGCTGTATTATCACCCCAATTACCATCAGAACGCAGTGCTAAATCACAAGCGTTGCTGGCTTCTGTATACTTATTTAAACTTAATAATGCTTCACATCTTTGGGCTAATGCTAAGGAATATTTTGGTTGTAGGCGTAAGATGCGATCAGCTGATACTAATGCTTCGCTATATTTTGCTTGCTTGAGTAAAATTTGCGTGCGCGTTATCCAAATTTCTGCTTCATCTGGTTTAATACCTATACCTTGGTTGCAAGCTGCGAGTGCTTCTTCATATTTCTTTTCATCTCCTAGCAGTTTGCAAAAGTTTGCCCAATAGTCAAAATCTTTAATTTCTAACTTTTCTTGAGCGAACAAAGTTTTCGGTACTAAGGAATTTACTGCTAAAAAAGTGGCTGTTAGTCCCCAAACAATTGCACTCGATTTAGCTTTAATCCCTAAGCGCGCAATTTTTACCCAAATATTCGGTTTAGCTGGGCAAAGGTGCGGTGCTAATCTCAGCTTTTGCTTGTTTTTAGCATAAGAATATTTCATATTTTTTTAATTTTTATGAAAGAATGAGGCAATACGAATCAACTTTATCAAACTCAGGATTTAGACAAGAATTGTCAAAAAGTCTAATTTAGCCAACCGCCAAGTCGCCGAGAACGCCAATATATTCTAGTTTCCGTTTACTAAGATTTATAAATTACGCAAGACAAACCTTGATAATGCCTAAAAGATAATGACTTAATGTATATTCTATGGATACAAGGGAAATTACAGTTATAAAATCACCCTATTTGATTTCTCAACTACTTATAGAAATAGGGAATAGATTGGTTTGTCAATTTTAAACGGATTACTTTAGTCTTAATTAAATTTAAAAACTTAAATTTGTATGCTGCCAACAATTTCATTAATTATCACAGTTTATAATCGAGAGCGTTATCTCAAAACGGCTATCGAAAGTGTTTTAGCGCAAACGCGACAAGACTTTGAACTGCTAATTTGGGATAATGGCTCGACAGATAGTTCAGTAGAAATTGCTCAAGAGTATGCAAAATGCGATCGCCGTGTGCGGTTAATATTAAGCAAAAATAATCTTGGACAACCAAAAGCCTTAAAAGCGGCGATTCCCCAAACTCGTGGTAAATACATTGGTTGGGTAGATAGCGATGATTTGTTAGCACCAACAGCACTAGCCCAAACAGCCGCAATATTAGATAAAAAACCGCATATTGGTTGGGTTTATACAGATTATTTAGATATTGACGAAAACGACACGATTTTAAGTTATGGCTATCGTTGTCTTGTACCTTATAGCCGCGAAGAACTATTAAATAAATTCATGACATTTCACTTCCGCCTCATCCGTCGAGAAGTGTTTGAGTTAGCAGGCGGAATTGATGAGTCACTAATTGCGGCGGAAGATTATGATTTATGTCTGCGGCTGGCGGAAGTTGCCCAGGTAGAACATCTATATCAGCCACTATATTATTATCGCACCCATCCAGAAAGCATCTCTCAACAACAGCGTTACCTGCAAATTAAAAATTCTCACTTAGCAACTATCAAAGCACGACAACGCCGTAATTCTAGCCAACAAAAAACAGCAAAACAAGCACTAATTCCCGGTGGTAAAATCAATTTATTGGCGATTTTTCAAGCTAAGAAAATATTCCATCAAAAGAGTTTATTCCTGCCAGCTAAATTATTAGCGGCGAGTAATTTAGCTTTGATATTATCGCTATTACCTGCAAGCGTCAAAGCACAGTCAATCACACCTGCCTCTGATGGTACAGGAACAGTGGTGAATACCCAAGGCAATAATATTAATATTAGTGGTGGCAGTTTAAGCAGCGATCAAATTAATCTCTTTCACAGTTTTACAAAATTTGGACTTGATGCTAATCAAACCGCCAATTTTTTATCGCAACCATCAATTCAAAATATTTTAGGCAGAGTTACAGGTGGACAAGCTTCTTTAATTAACGGTTTAATTACCGTGACGGGGGGTAATTCCAACTTATATTTAATTAACCCTGCTGGGATTATTTTTGGCAGTAATGCCAGTTTAAATGTCCCAGCATCGTTTACAGCGACAACTAGCGATCGCATTGGTTTTGGAAATAATTGGTTTAAGGCGATCGGTAACAATAACTATAGCGCACTTATCGGTAGCCCTAATAGTTTTGCCTTTGATTCTAGCGTTGCCAGTGCAATTTTAAATCAAGGCAATTTAGCTGTACCATCAGGCAATAACTTAAGTTTATTTGGCGGGACAGTTGTCAGCACCGGCACTTTATCAGCCCCAGGTGGTAACATTACTGTTGCTGCTGTACCGGGTAGTAGCTTGCTCAAATTGAGTGTGCCGGGAAACCCCTTAAGTTTAGAAATTCAACCACTAAATTCGCCTACTAATTCAGCTACAAATTCTTTAGCCGCATTGTTAACTGGTGGCGGTGGCAGTAACGCTTCTGGGTTAGTAGTTAATGATCATGGACAAGTGCAATTAACTGGTTCTGGCTTAATTGTTAAAGATGGTGATGTTGTAGCAACTCAAGCGAATGCCCAAAATATTACCCTCAAGGCTAGCCAAAATTTAACATTACCAGAAAGTCAATTAACAGCTACAGGCAATTTAAATTTATTGGCCCAAGATACAGTTACAGTGCGTGATAGTGTAGCCAAAAATTTCTCGGCTATTGCTGGCGGAAATCTCACACTGCAAGGCAATCAAAAGATTGATATTTTTGCGATCAACCATTTAGATCAAACACCTTTTATTAGTAGCGGAAATTTAACATTAATCAGTGATGGGCCAATTTCTCTCGATGCTCACTTTGCCAGCGGTGGTAACTTTGCAATTCTCAATACTCAAGGAGCAGCAGGCAACTTTACTAGTTTAGTTGACCCCATTATTAGTTCTACTCAAGATGTGACTATTGGCGATTACACAGGGCCATCTTTAAAAATAGAATCTAGTGGGAGTATCACTACTGGTGCTATTACTATTGATAATACAGATACAGCACTGGCTAGTTTTTGTGCAACTAATACTTGTACCGCAGATGCTTTACAATTAGCCAGTCAAAGGGCTTTGATTTTAAGAGCAGGTGTCAGCAGTTTACAAGAAACAAATTTTACCCCACCTACCTTCACTACTTCCGGTATTACATCTTCACCAGGAAATGTTATTACACAAAATCTGACAATTGCCGACTATGGTGGGCCAATAACTATTAGTGCGACAGGTAATATTACTACGCAAACTATTCAGACCACACCTACTATTTTTGGTAACGGCGGCGCAGTTAATCTGACTGCTGGAGGTAACATTTCAACTAATAGTATTAACACTAACAGCTCTGATACTGCTGGTGCAGTTACAATCAACGCTGGGGGTAATATTACTACGACTAATATTATTACTTTCAGTTCTACTACAGGCGGCGCAGTTAATCTGACTGCCGGAGGTACTATTGACACTGGTGATATCAATACATCATTTTTTAACGAGACAGGGGGTACGTCTGGTCTTGTTAACTTGACAGCCGGAAGTAGCATTAACACGGGTAGCATTGACACCTCAGCATCGGGTTTGGACGGTGACGTGATAGCAGGTGCAGTCACCTTGAATGCAACTAATACAGTTTTTGGCAGCAATATTACATTTACTAGTATCAACACTCAAGCTAGTAGTAGCTCTTCTGAAGGTGGTACACCCAATGCTCAAGGCGGCAATGTCAGTGTTTTGGCAAATGGTCTGGTTAGAGGAACAGGATTAATACCTTTGAGTGAAGGAGTAGCTACCGATACCATTAACACTACTGGTTTTAGCAACGGTAGTGTTAGTCAGTCAGGTACTATCACAATTCAACATGATGGCGGGCCAAATAATGTCTCCTTTGTCATAGGTGATGCTACTAGCACTAATGGTACAGCAGGCAGAATTGTCAGGAATGATACCCCAACAACTGGTACATCTTTTCCGCTACTAGCAAGTAACGGCACGGTGACAGATACAGGTAACGGCACGAATTTTATTTCGATTAATACAGCACCGACCATCACAACCAACTCACTCGGTACAATTCAACAAAATCAATCCATAACTTTTACATTTGGCTCATTAAATGCAGTTACCAATGATGTAAATAATGATGTTACTACTAATATTTTTGATGCAATTTCATCGGGTACTCTCAGACTAACAGACGGTACACTAGTTACTTCTGGCACTACTTTAACTGCCGACACAGTTTTGGTGTACACCCCGCCATCGGGTACGACTGGTACAATTCCCGCTTTTACAGTCAGAGCTAGTGATGGCGTGTCTCAATCAACACCACAGCAAATTAATATCAGCGTTACACCAACGCCAACGCCAACACCGAGTATAGATAACGCGCCTGACCCAGAGGTTGAAAAACAAACTCCCAGTTCCCAACCCACAGGAGAAATAGTAAATAACCCTCCCAAGTTAGAACTTGACACAGATGTGGCTAAAATCGATGAACAGTTGACAAATCAGGTTGGGCAGTATTTAGGTGAAGGTCAACCCCAAATTAAAACTATCACGGAAGCTCGTGAAATATTAAGTACTATTGAAGCCTCCACAGGTGTAAAACCTGCATTAATTTACGTTTCGTTTGTCCCAGGAACCATCAAACCAGGAGAGATACAGCAGGAAAAAGCTCTGATTGCCCAAGATAACGACCTGTTAGAGTTGGTAGTAGTGACAGCTAAGGGTGAGGCAATTCGTAAGGTAGTAAATGTTACGCGATCGCAAGTTCTCGCCACCAGCCGCCAATTTACTAGTCGTGTAACTGACCCAGCCTTGCGACGCAACTATATCAACCCAGCTAAACAACTATACCAGTGGATGATTACGCCAATTGTTGCCGATCTGCAAAAATACCAAATTAATAATTTAGTCTTTCTTATGGATACAGGCTTGCGTGCCATGCCTGTAGCAGCCCTTTATGATGGACAAAAGTATTTGGTGGAGAACTACAGCGTTGGTTTAATGCCTAGCCTTAGCCTCACCGATACCAAATATGTTGACATTAAAAAAGCAGAAGTTTTAGGTATGGGTGCATCGCAATTTACTAACCAAGACCCTCTCCCTGCTGTACCCACAGAATTAAATACCATCACTCAAAAGCTTTGGCCAGGTAAATCATTTTTAAATGAAGGCTTCACATTAAATAATCTCAAAGCTCAACGCCAGCAAATTCCCTTTGGTATTGTTCATCTAGCAACCCACGGCGAATTTAGACCTGGTGCGCCTGGTAACTCTTACATTCAATTGTGGGATAGTCAATTAAAAATGGATCAAATGCGACAACTTGGTTGGAATGACCCACCAGTGGAACTAGTAGTTTTGAGTGCTTGTCGGACAGCGTTGGGAAATGATGAAGCTGAGTTGGGTTTTGCTGGCTTTGCAGTCCAAGCTGGGGCGAAATCTGCGTTAGCAAGTTTATGGTATGTCTCCGATGAAGGCACTTTTGGACTGATGACAGAATTTTATGAACAACTGCGAAAAGCCCCCATCAAAGCCGAAGCCTTAAGACGCGCCCAAGTCGGAATGCTCAAAGGAGATGTCAGGCTAGAAAATGGTACACTCAAAACACCCAGAGGAAGTTTTGCTTTGCCGCCAGCTTTGATAGAACTTGGTGATAAACAGCTAAATCATCCCTATTTTTGGGCAGCTTTTACAATGATTGGTAATCCTTGGTAAAGAGATTTTTGGTTTTGCAACCTACGTCTGATATTTGAGACTTCACTGCATAATTAATTTGGCTACTTGAGTCATTACTTGGCTAAAAGGATGTTCTGGATGGCGCAGACAAAATAAGTCACTACTAGCTAGTTGAATCAGTTCTTCCGTGAGGGGTAAAATTCCGGCGACAGGCGCGCTGTAGGTTTTTTCTACTTGTTGTTTGAGTGCATCAAAGTCTAATGCTGGTAGTGCTTTATTGATTAAGAGCAACATTTTTGGCACTTCGAGTCTCCGGGCGACTTCAACTGTCACGGCTGTGCCTTGAAAATCTTGGCGATCGGGTCGTAGGATAAGAACTAAGACATCAGAAATCGCAATTGAAAGTAAGGTTTCTTCGTTGAGTCCGGGGTGAGTATCAATAAATAAATAATCTAATTTTAAAGCTACCAAGAGTTTTTGAAAGCCTTCATTGAGTAAATTAAAATCAAAGCCTTCTCGTAATACTTTGGTAATATCTCTAACTTTAATACTCGAAGGAATCAGATAAATTCGCCCTTTGGGTGCGGGTTGATTTAAGGTTGAACTCACATCATAGGCAGATTCTTCAATTTTACAGCGTCCCCACAAGTAATCATTGAGGGAATATTTCATTTTCTGCTCATCAAATCCAAATAAAACGTGAATACCTGGCGATTGGATATCAGTATCAACAATACCAACTCGATATCCATAACTAGCAACTATTCCTGCTAAATTTGCAGTGGAGTTTGATTTGCCTGTCCCACCCCGAAAGGAGTGAATTGATACAATTTTTGACATAAATTAATTATTGTGATTTTTAAATTTAATTTGCATCAGTGGGGCGGACAAGATGTCCACCCCACAAGAGTAGGATGCAATTTCAATATGCAAACTAGATGTTTTTTAGTTGATTAAATGGACATTGAATAATATCCACCTCATCATATTATTCCTCAAGTTTGTCCCAAATATTTTGACTCAACTTACTTTTCTTTGGAGTGCTAAAGCAAGGTTGATAGTAAATTGAGCCATTTTCGTTCACTTCTTGAATAAAGCCTTGATTTTTGAGATTTTGCAGATGTTGTTGGGCGACTTCTGCGGCAATGTTGAGATGGGTGATGACTTGGGTCAGGCTAACTTTTTGCTGATGAATGATTAAGTTGGCAAGTTGTCTTGGCTCATCTGGCAAATTCATCACATCTATGAAACTGCTTGGAGAAGCTGATTTTTCAAATTCGGGTTGATTCATATGATATTATTGATTCTCTTTTAATTTTTTGCTACGTCGCTGTAAATCTGCTAAGTATTCGAGTTCTTCTGGTTCTTCTATAATGGCTGGGTTGGTCGTAATTTCTAGGGGATGAATTGGCTGTGTTTGTATGTTGGTGTTTTGAGAGTGAATTTGGTTACGTTTATCTCTGACTTGTTGTAAGTAATCTACTTCTGGATTGGCGTTATCTGGGGAATAAGTGATGCTGGGTTCAGGCACAGGGTTAGAAATATCTACTTCATGCACAATAGATGAAGTGTTGATTGAGGATATTTCTTGATTGTCTTTGGTGCGTAAATCTTTAGCTTTTTGCTGCAATTCTAGAAAGTAATCACTTTCGGTGATGGCTGCGACTTCTTGATTTTTTTTGTCTTCGTCAATATCAATATTAATTTTGAGGAAGCCTTTAACAGTTTTGACGATTGTGGCAGCGTATCTATCTATTAATACAACACCTACACCACTGGCTAAAAGTGCGATCGCCGGTGGCACTAAAGGAACCCAAGCTGCCCGCAGAAATAGCATATATGTGCTACCTAATAATACGGCGATCGCTACTCCTCCACCTAATACCAATAGCCAAGGTTTACGAATTCGCCATGCTAAAAAGCCGCCTACTAATGACCAAGCAAATACCCATAATCCTTCTTGCCATTCGTTCCAAAACCAAAATAGGGGCCGTTTATCTAAAACTGCACTTAATATCTGGCTGGCATTTTGGGCGTGAACTATTACCCCTGGCATTTTTTGGCTATCTTCTGACCCTGCACTATAAGGTGTGTAAAAGGTATCTTTGACAATTTGGGCGGTGTAGCCAATCATAACAATTTTGTCTTTGATTAAAGCTGGGTCAACTTTATCAGCCAAGACATCACTTAAAGATACTTGCTTAACGGCATTCTTGGCAGAACGATAGTTGAGCATGATTTGATAATCTGCGGTATCGACTTTGTTATACCCTCCCGATTTGGGAGTTAAGCGTTTGAGAAGGGTGGAACCTAGTTGTAATTCTCCAGATTTTGTGAGTTTTGGTTCAATGCCTTGTTCTGCTAGGTAACGCGCCACCATTTGAAAACTTAAAGAAGGCAGTTGATTTTCTGAGTCGGCGATATTGCAGATATGTTCGCTTGGCTTGGGTAGTTTTGAGGCTTTGGGAACGGAAATAATCATCCCTTGACGCACTGTCCCACCAGCATCGACAGGAAAATCAGCAACTCCGACTCTATCTTCGGGGATGCCTGGGGCGGCAGCGATACCTGGGGAATCTGCTTTACTAATCACACAAACTGCAACTATATTGTCGCTGTCGGATAGTATTTGCACTAATTCTGCTCTTCCGGTGGCTGCACCTTGCTTGACATCTCGCAAAACATCTATGCCAATCACTCGCGGTGCTTTTTCTTCTAGTTTTGTTAATAGCTGGGCCATTGTGCCGTCTTCGATGGGATACTCTTTGCGGGTTTGAATATCAACGTCATCGATACCGACTATTAAAAAGCGATTATCTACGCCTTCATCGGGACGAGATCGCATTAACCAATCAAATGCAGCTAACTCCATTCCTTGAAAGCTGCCTACTGCCCGTAACCCGACAATTAACCCTGAGATCGCTAGACTGGTGACAACTACCGTACCACCAATATTCAACACTGTCTGACGTAAATTGCGAAGTCTGGAATCTTGCCCTACCATCGGCTTTACCTCTTGATGTAGATAAAAAGAGTGTCTGATTTTCTCAAATATTGTTTTTTTAAATTCAGTTTTTCTACTAAAAATTATGCTTAATATTTAGTAGCCAAATGCAATAAAATATTACACTTAAATAATTTTTGTTAGTGTGGATAACAACTATGGTAATTGTATAATGTTTATCGAATTTTAGCTAAAAATGCCAAGAATGCTTATAGTAATTTTACGTAAGAGATGATAATTTAAATTTGACTAATTTTTAGGCAAACAAAATTTAAATAATGGAACTTTACTTAAATTAATATAGTCAAGATCATCTGGAAAATTGCCCAAATTTTCCACCTAGCTGTAGCTAGTTACAAAATATAATTTACAAGATAAATTGGGCGTTTATCTAATGGCGATCGCCCAATACATATTCGTTATCAAAGGCGCACTATTGTCAACAAATATGCTTAAAAGAACATTACTACTAATGACTCTAGGTTTAATATCTCCAGAAATGCTGTTAAGTACATTGCCAACAATTGCTGCACCGATACCAAGCATTGCCCAATTCAATAATCAGCGTTCCATCCCCAGATTAAAACCTCGCCGTCGTTCTTTATTAAAGTTTAAAATTCCCGGAATTCGTGGTTCTCGGAATTTAGAAGCGGGAGCCGCTAGAGGAAAATGTAGCCCGCAAATTATTAGTGCAGTTTTACCGCCAAAACCTGCGGCGATCGCGGCAAATCAAATACCTGTAGAATTAACAATTAGCGAGCGTCCTACATTTTTTGTCAATGTCCCGCAAACATCGGCCAAAGAAGCAGGCTTTTTACTGTGGAATGAAGACGGAGAAGAAATCCTTGATAAAACTTTATCTGTGACAGCGACTCAAGGAATTTTAAGTTATACCTTACCTGCTGATTTTTCTGGGTTAGAAGTAGGGAAAAAATATAGATGGCGATTTTCTTTATTATGTGATCAAACCGGAGGCGATCGTAGTGCTGATCCCGTCGCTAGTGGCTGGATTGAAAGAGTTGAACCATCTGCAACAATCACCAAACAATTACAAACAGCTACCAATAAACAACGTGTTCTAATTTATGCAGAAAATGGCTATTGGCATGATACCCTCAAAGCTTTAGCAGATTTGCGCGCTGCCAATCCTAATGATTTAACTTTATTGCGAGATTGGGATGATTTATTACTATCTGTAGGTTTAGAAGAAATTGCCAACCGTCCTTTAATTCCACTAAATGCTGTGACAGCTTCTAATTAATCAAAAGATTATTCTCGCGGCATCATTTTACCAATTTCTCCAACCCAGCGACGGCGGTCAGAGTGTTCTAAATCGAGAATCTCTGCTAAACTCCAGTGAAAATGAAACGCAATATAGGCTACCTCCTCATGTAGTTCTTCCAAGGGGTAGCCTACGATTCCCCCGCTAAAGCTAACTCCACTTGAAAGTTACTATTGCATTGAGGACACTGTGCCGAAATACAAACATCACCTTGTTGATTAATGCGATTATAAAATTCACGTAAATAAGCTAAATCGCGGGTAAAAAGATTTTCTAATAAATCAGGAGTGATTTCTGGTAAATCTCCTAACTTTGTAATAACTCTAGATAGCATCACAATCGATTGATATGCTGAGTTATCTTGAGCAGCTTTATTTTTTTGCACAACAATTTCATCTTTAGCCGTCGCTAAACGCATCACACCATAACGATGCAAATTCCCTTCAGTATCTAATAAACCTCTAGGAAGAATAAACTCAAATTCTGTAGATATATCTGTCATTGGTTATTTGTCATTGGTCATTAGTTAAAAGACAGAAAGCAGAATAATAAAATTTCATACTTCATACTTCATACTTCATACTTCATACTTCATACTTCATACTTCATACTTCATACTTCACACTTCATACTTCATACTTCATACTTCATACTTCACACTTCATACTTCACACTTCATACTTAATTCTCTTCTTCTAATTCATTAATTAGACGATAAAAATTTTGTAAATAACTTAAATCACAAGCAAAAAAATCTTCTACTACTGCTGGTGTTACTTCTTCCAAAGCTCCTAAACGAGTAATCACACGCGATAAAATAATGACTGTCGCATAGGCTGGATTTGATTTCACCCGGGGGTCACGTAAAGGAATAATTTCATCCATCGCTCTGGATAAACGCATTACACCCTTACGATGCAAATTACCATCTGCATCTAAATATCCTTTTGGAAGAGTAAATTCAAATTCAGTTTGCAACATCCTATGATACTTTCACTCGTTTTAATTCTTCTACTACTACTTCTATCTCTTCAATTTCATGTTCACTACCAGAGGCATTCACATCATTAATTTTATAACTAGCGGGCCAAGCATTTTTAAATTCTAATCTAAATTGTGCGGTTGCAGCTTGATTATAAATTACGAGAGAACCGTCGCGTCTTTCATCACCCCATTTACTTTCTTGGACAGAGGCTAACCAATTCCACATGGTCATCGAAATAGTTAAACCCCGCCTTAACACTATATTAGAATATTTAATATTTCCAGGAATCTTAGAACGGACAATTCTACCGTTACTATTGCCATTTTTACCCCAAGTTTGTGGTGTAACTTCGGCAATTTCTACAACTTCCTGATTAACTTGAAAACCTTGACATTCCATAAAATAGCCATCCACTGGTTCTTGACTACCAGTTAGTTTTAACTCCAGATAAAAACGGCTATTAGTAAGAATTTCTGGAAACTCTGCCATGATGCTCACCGCATACAAATTTTAAGATGATAAAAAAGTATGAAGTTTTGTAGGGTGCGTTATGGACAATAGTCCTAACACACCGCAAATCTCTGGCGGTACGTTACGCTGGCGCGATAACACACCCTACTGTACTGAAGGATAAAATTTCATACTTCATACTTCATACTTCTATTTACTTCTTCCTTTCAAAATAAGTAAAACCAATGGTTACTGTTTCTGTTAATAAATCACCACTACCTGCTGTAAAATCACCTGTAGCATAGCTAGTAGGAAATACATCTGTAAATTCGTACTGTACTTTTTCTGCTGCACCATCATAAATAGAAAGTTTTCCTAATTTACGACTTGTACGCCCGTCAGATTTACCTCCTGAAAGAGCTTCAGCATGGCATTTGTTATACCAATCAAGTAGTTGTTTAGAATCAGCAGTTGCTACACATTCCAAGGTAATTTCTGAGCATTCTACACCACCGATAGTAGCTTGGGTTTGAGTTTTACCATCCTTGGTGACACCAATAGGTGCATCTCCACCTGCAACTATCATTTTCATTTGCATACCACTGATTTTCTGAATCAAAATTTCTGTCAGTCCATCAGCTTCCCAGTAAAACTTGGCATTAGAGATATACTCTGGCATAAATCAACCCCCAGATAGATAGGTAATAATTAATTAACTAAAAAATTAGGCAAAATCTATTTTTTGCGATTGATGTTTTCACAAGTTAAGGTGTAAGTTTCTTCAATATAATCGTTGCCATTCACATCTAAATCTCCGATTTTGTATTGAGAAGGCCAAGCTTCTTTTAATTCCCAACGCATCACTTCATTGCCATCCGTATCGTAGGCAACTATAGATCCGGTTTTTTTACTGTCTGCCCATTTGCCTTCACCTTTTTCAGTTTTGGGCATACATTTTTTGAACCAATCATACATTTTTTTGCTGGTGCTATCACTATCTCCACTCATCAGGGTAGAAACGTCGATTGTGAATAGTCCTTCAAACCCAGCAGAGTTAATTTGTCTGAGCGTAACACCGCCTTTTGTAGACATCAAAGGTTTATCTTGACCTTTGACTTTAGCTTCAAATTTGACTCCACCAATTTTGCTAAAAGCCATGTCGGTCATGCTATCAATTTCAAAGTAAAAATTACTGGCGGCAATTGGTTTTAATTCAGGCATATTTTTAGCTCCTTAGTTTGTAATAGAGGGTATTAGGGTGTGAGGGTGTAGGGGGAGTATGATTTCCCTTACACCTCTGCACTTGTTTTATTGGTTAGGAGACCATTGACTAAAGCGGAAGATGACAAATTCCGCCGGACGCACAGGACATACACCAACTTCGATATACAACCGACCCAACATCATGGTTTCGTGGGTGTTGATGCTAGAGTCGCATTTGACATAAAAAGCTTCAGCTGCCGAAGCACCAAATAAAGCACCTTCGCGCCAGAGTCTTTCTAAGAAGTTGCTGACGGTACGGGTGACACGCGCCCATAAATCTTGGTCGTTAGGTTCAAAGACTACCCACTGTGTACCGAGTTCCACTGATTTCTCGATATAGCTCATCAAGCGACGGACGCTGATATAACGCCACTGCACGTTGTCTGGTTCGACCAATGTCCGAGCGCCCCAAATGCGGATACCACGGTTGGGGAAGGTGCGGATACAGTTGATACCTAGGGGGTTGAGTAATTCTTGCTCGCGCAGGTTGGTTTCGTAGGCTAGACCAATTACGCCTCTAGGTGTGTCGTTGGCGGGGGCTTTATAAACGCCTCTGGTTTCATCGGTGCGACACCAAACGCCCAACATATGACCAGCCGGAGGAACCAAAATGGGTCTACCACCGTTGCGGGGGTTGGGGACTTTAATCCAAGGATAGTAGAGGGCGGCAAATTGCGATCGCCTGTTAAATGCACTCAACCACTGAGCAATGTGCTGGGGCTTCACCTGGGTGGGAGATACAGCAGTACCACCACCTTTGCAGGGCGGTGGGTCTAATACTACCATCCGGTTGGGGGCAGTATTTTCACACAGACTCACCATCGCTTCCATGATGCCGTGGACTTGATCTAAATCCAAGATGCCGTTTTGATAAGCCCGCATCAAGTCAGGGAAAGCAATCATGGTAACTTCATCAATTTCAAAGATACCCTGCATCCCGGTGCGATCGTCTCTGACACCTTGCACATCTCTAGGGAAACGGTCTGGGGTGGAGACTACAGGTGGTGGGCTAACTTCATAAGTACCGTTAGCAGGACGACGAGACAGAGGTTGTCCTGGTGTTTCTAAGTCAGCGACAGTCACAAACTGCGACTCTTGCAAAGCCGTCACCGCATAACTACCCACTGCTGCGTCAACTTGCGGGTTCATGGAAAGATTGTCGTACTCTTCCAGAACTTCGCCATTGCGACTAATTATGACTTTGAAAAATTCACCACTATTGGCTGGTGGTTCTGCTTCTGGGTTTTCTGGCGGACGCGGTTCACTTTCTGTGACAGAAACGTTAATTCTGCCTTCTGCACCACCGTCATCATCATCTTCAGCCGGCTTCAGGACAAAACTTAAAGATGGACGGTTCCCGGTAGTGCGAATTTTTAAGGCGGTTTCTTCTGGTGGTGGTGGCTGAGAACCAGGCAGTTTTGTACCGATACTCGCTACCCAACAACGCCCACCGCCATTGAGAAACCAACCATTTACCGCAAAAGGTAAATAAGCATCAAAATCGGTGTAACCGTCAGAACCTTGTTTAGCAAAGTATTCTAAATATTCGTTCCACGATGTTACTAACATCGGTTTAAATAGTTCAGCATCACCGCGCACATCTTCGGTAAAGCCGATAAATCCGGCAATATTTGTACTCACGCCCTCTATTGGACGACTACCTCGGTCTACTTCTTCAACGTAGACACCAGGTGCAAAATAATCTAATCTTGGCATAAAGCTTGGTTTTCCTAATTTTGGAAGTATGAAGTATGTAGACGCGTAGCGGCTTGCCGCAGGCTAGTATGAAGTATGAAGTATGAAGCATATAGCTGTAACCATATAGGTTAGTTAGGACAATGGCGATCGCTCAAAGCTATAAATTGACTGATTTTATACACATTTCAATCTTTAACCTTCAGACTTCACATTTCAGACTTTTTTGGGATAGTTAACTGGCCTTGGCTCGGTTGCAGAGCTAATGTGCAAATTTAAAGGGATAGTCAACGTCACATATAAGGCAGGACGTAAAGGGACTCCCAACGCATTCCATAAAGCCGCAGCATCCATCGGATGAATAGCGCAAACGGTCATTGCCAATTCGCCATGACCTCGCAGTGCTGGAGCAAGTACCTCCTCTTGTATTGAGTGATGATGCAAAAGTAAAATCAAAGCTTCTGACAGCAGACGTTGTTCACCCAAACTGGTGAAATCCCAGGCACTCACCAAAAATGACACATCAAACCACCTAGGGGTCAATAAGCCAGAGTTGTCTGTACTTCGTGAATGCTGACAACTAGATTGTCGATAAACATTTTCTTGAATGTTGTAACAGTACAAATTCAGCCTGGGGTTGATGTTCTGCCCCACACCAGGGTGGTTGAAATCAATTTGCTCTGTACTGAGCAGGGAAATCCCGCCAGCTAAAATTTCTGCCAAAGTTTGGGTAGCAGCTGGGATCATAAGGCACAACAGCGGGTCGGCAGCAAGAAGTTAACCTTTGAATAAGGCTTTTTTGTCAGCTTTGCCAATATGAGGCTAGCTATGAATAGCTTAGATATCTAAATAGTCTGGCGGTTATTAGACTTTGGTCGATATTGTAAAATTATTGTTTTAAATTCCCCAATTTTAAAAGCGGTAGAGTAAGCTAATTTCGTCCGTATTTATACAGTAAGCAGCATCATTTCAACAAGTTAACAATATCTAAAAGTTGGTAGCACCCACAATGCTGCTTACTGTTCGACTATATCCGAGAGTATAAATATGAAGGTTGCTACTCAGAATGTCACTTTCCAGGTGTCTTTACCGCTATCTTCAAGCCAGCTGTTAACAGTCAATGTAAAAGACATTTGTCAATTAGTTATTCAGCAGTTAGTTGCTTTACTGCCAACTTTGGTGGTTTGGGTTGCATATCATGATTTAAGTACAAGTCAGCGTCAATTAGTGGTGCAAGAGCCGGAAGCACAACTACGTTCGACAAAGGCTATATCTGATTACTCTCACCGTGAGTTATCCCATCGAGATTTTGCATATCTGCAACAAGAAAAATGGTGGCGAGATGATTTAGTAAATGTTAATATCCACGAGTTAAATGTCTCGGGTGGGTATCATACTTATGTTTGCCCTTTGAGTCAGCAAAGTTCGATCGCCGAATATATTTTAGTCTGTACTTTTGACCCACTCTCGGTTAAACAGCAACAGTTACTATTGGGCAATGCTCAAATACTGAGTAATTATTTAGCTATGTATCGGGAGCGATCGCACTATCAATCTGAAATCAATTGTTTAGCTCAATTACTCGGTCAAGCCGAACATCAACTGCGAAATCCCTTAGCCTTAATTAATCTTTGTGCTGAAAACCTCCGCCTAGTATTGCCAGACGGTAGTTTACGAGAACAAGCAACATTAATTCGTCAAACTGTAGATGAACTCAGTAGTAAATTAACTGACTTACTTTACCGTGGTCAACGTGCTAGGTTAAAAATAAAAAAACACAATTTACAAACAATTCTTGCTCAAAGTATTAAAAGTTTACAACCTTGGTTAACAGAAAAACAATTACAAATTAACTTTCCCGAAAAACCTGTGTATGTATCCGTCGATGAATGGCAGATGAAACAGGTATTTGACAATTTATTAACTAATGCTATTCATTTTAGCCCGCGTGGTGGCAAAGTTACTTGTAATTGGCATACATATCGTAATGAAGTGTTGATAGAAATTTGCGATCGCGGTTCAGGAATTGCAGCAGAAGATTTGAAGCAAATCTTTAAACCTTATTATTCTCGACGCGTAGGCGGGACTGGTTTAGGATTAGCGATCGCCAAAAAGATTATCCTAGAACATCAAGGTAACTTGTGGGCTGAAAATCTTCCGGAAGGCGGCGCGCAATTTTCTTTTACGTTACCAATTACAAAGTGACAGGTTACAGTTGAGAAGGTTAAAAGTTTTTGGCTGACTTACTATTTAATTTTTTTTGGCTTCTGATTTTTGAGTTTTCATTTAAATACCAGGCATACTACTACCATGAACGTTAAAAAAGAAGTCATTTCTATTTTGCTTGTTGATGATGAGCCACACTTTCGTCAAGGCATTCGGACTCTATTAAATTTTTATAATGTTAGTGCCAGTGTTGGTTTTAATGTTGTTGGTGAAGCTGCTTCTGTAGAACAAGCAATTAAACTTACCACCGAACAACACCCAGCTTTAATCCTACTAGATTTAGAATTACCGCCAGAAGATGGAATTACAGCTTTGCTGCGTTTGGGAGATTTACCTTATACAGGCAAAGTCTTAATTTTATCAGCACATCAACAAGATGATTGGGTATTTCGAGCGATGCAAGCTGGTGCTTGGGGTTACGTATTTAAAGACCAGTTAGCCACTCAATTATGCGAAGCAATTGTGACTGTAATTAATCATAAAGTTTATTTACCGCCTGATGTCGCTACGGGATTTTTCCGATTATTTCAATACTATACAGGACACTCTTTAAACTCTAGTAATGGCATTCATTTAACCGAAAGAGAACAAGAAGTATTAAATTGGTTAGTCCAAGGTGCATCAAACGAACAAATTGCTAAACATCTTTATATTACAGTAGCCACTGTTAAAGCTCACTTAACAGCTATCTTTGAAAAATTAGGTGTTACTAGTCGCACGCAAGCAATTGTTAAAGCCTTAAAAGTAGGTTTAGTGTGTCCATAGAAGAGGCAGGGGAGCAGGGGGGCAAGAATATAATTCAGCACTCAGCACTCAGCACTCAGCACTTTTACTAATGACAAATGACAAATAACCAATGAGTAATTATTTAGCAATTGCCACTGTCACCGCAACTTTGCAAAGAACCTTGCAGGCCAGTGTGCAAGTAGATGTGGATGGGGCGAGGGTAACAACTGTTAGACCAGATCGCTTAAATAATGCTACCCCAGAAGCAGGAGTAAATATTTATCTTTATGATATTTTGCTTAATCCGGCTTGGCGAACTGCTGATTTAAGACAACGCCACTCAGAAGAGAAATATACGAAGCGCGCAAAAACTGGATTAGATTTATACTATTTATTTAGCTGCTATGGTAACGATGTCGAGTTAGAACCACATCGGTTGATGGGTAGCATTGTCCGCACCTTAAACAGTCAATCTAACATTACTTCTGAGATGATTCGGGAAACCGTAGCCGATTCAACTTTTACATTTTTGGCTGATTCTAATTTAGCCGAACAAGTAGAAGGAATTAGCATTTCTTCTGTTGATATGGACATAGAAGAAATTTCTAAAATTTGGTCGGTATTTTTTCAGACACCATACGCGTTATCAATAGCTTATAAAGCTAGTATTGTTTTAATCGACAGCAGCGATATACCAAAAAAACCCTTACCTGTACGCAACCTTCAGCGTCATATTACACCATATCAACCTGCGATCGCTCAAATCAAAGTAGTAGAAGAACTATCTAAACTTTGGCAAACACAATATTCAGCCACACCTTTAATTCTGGCTAACAGCACATTATTAATTCAAGGGAGTAAATTAAGTGCAAATATAACTCAAGTCCGTATCGGTGATATGAAAATAACTCCCCAAGCCGTCACCGACAAGCAAATTACCTTAGATTTATCTTCTGTACCAATAGAATCTCTGCGCGCTGGTATCCAGACTTTGCAAGTGCTTCATCCGCAACAAAATGTGAGTTCCAATGTTATACCTTTTTTGTTACGTCCGACGATTTTAGATATCTCTGTATCTAATGTACATGGTAGAGGTAATGAACTGCGATCGGCAGAGGTCACAGTTGTAGTTAACTTAACTATTGAAAAAACACAACAAGTAACTTTAGTTTTAACAGAACTTTCATTGACTCAATTTACTGGTTATTCTTTTGAGCAAACCAAAAATCGGCGGAACAATGCCAACTCAATTACCTTTGCTATTCATGATTGTTTACCAGGTAATTATTTAGTTAGATTTATTGTTGATGGTGCAGAAAGTTTACTGACAGTTGATACAAATTCCGATAGTCCTACATTTGAACAATATACTGGGCCAGTCTTAGCTATTTTATAGAAGATATTTGACAGGTGGAATTCTTTGATTAACTAGCATTTTTTTTGTATTTTCCCTTCTATCTAAAGTTTAATTATTTTATATCTATTAACTTATTTATGCAAAGTTCTATTCCTCAATTTATTTGGAATAATCCGCAAACCCAAGGTATTTCTCCTCAACCTAGATACGGGCATTCTGCTATTTTGTATCAAAAATCAATGATTATTTTTGGTGGAGAAGACAACAATACTAATGATACTTTTAATGATGTTAATGTACTAGATTTGCCTTCTTGGACTTGGAGACAACCTAAAATTTCCGGGCAAGTTCCTGAAAATAGAAGTTTTCATATATCTATTTTATTTCAAGATAAAATGCTGGTTTGGGGAGGGCATAAAGAGGCCAAAGATGGTGGGTATATTTTTAGCGATGTTGCTGTTCATATTCTAGATTTAAAGACTTGGGAATGGTCAAAGGTTACACCAGATGGTATACCTCCAGATGCTCGTTCTCATCATAGTGCAGTTTTATATCAAGATAAATTATTTATTGATGGTGGCTCTTATGATCTTTACTCAGCGCGAAATGATGTACATATATTAGATATTACTAAAATGCGCTGGTTAAATATTCCCGTTGAGAACTGTGCGATTTCTGCATTAGCTGGTTTAAAAGTTCGTAACAATATATTAGTAAAATTTTTAGGTGATGCAGCTTATGACGGATTCTGCCAAAATATTTTCACTTTAAAATTAGGGGATTTTGATACTATAAATACGACAAAATTACAGTGGGAATTAGCTGATTTTAAAGGTATTGACAACTATCAATACCCAATTTATTCACAAAATAATGATGAGGAAGATACAGAAGAATATGATTACGACAATGAATTAGAAGAGGGGGAAAATTTAATTCCCTGTCGAACTGTTCATGGGTATGGTGAATTTGGGGATAACTTAGTTTTGTTTGCAGGTATGTGTCCCGGCGATGATGTGAGTCATGTGACGATTGGCGATTTGATATTATTAAATCTGCCTAACTTGGAAAACAATAACTCTGGAATTTATCAAGTATTGATTCCAGAAGTAGCTGGTAAATTTCCTCCTCCTAGATTTGGTCATTCAACTATACAGTTTAATCATCAAATGATTGTCTATGGGGGATTATGGATTGATACTTGGTGTGGAAATAATAGCTATGATAATGAAGTATACGTTCTTGAGATTTTAGATAACAGCTATAGCCTTTCCTAATCCCCTCCTGATAACTTATCTCTGTGTGACTCTGTATTTCTTTGCGTAAAAAAACATTTACCTCACTTAATTAGAAACTGCTATAAACTGTTAACTATTAACTTGACTCTATTTATTTACTTTTTATATTTAAAAATGACAAATGACAAAGAACAAAATTATCTTTATTTAATGCGCGAACTAGCTATAGTTCGGAATTTATTAGAAAGCAATCCAGAAAATCAGCAAAATTCATCTTTAGAATTGAGGGTAAAAAATGCTTGGCCAGGGTCAGCCCTCAACACCCTGTGCCGCATTTTTGGTTTAACAGAGTTTGAACGGAATATTTTGCTATTATGCGTTGGTATGGAATTAGACGCTAACTGGGGTTTATTATGTGCCAACGCCCAAGGTATAGGTAAACCTTATCCAACTTTTATGTTAGCAACGATAGTTTTACCGCAAGCCCATTGGAATGCTTTGACACCTTATGCAGCGTTGCGACGTTGGCAATTAATTCAAATTGCGGAAGGTGCAGGGATAAATTTAAGTCCCTTGCGAATTGATGAACGAATTTTACATTATCTGTTGGGTTGGAATCATTTAGATGAGAGGTTACAAGGCATTGTCAAACCTGTGGAAATACAAAGCATTGTTAATGTAGTTTCGCATCAACAATTAGCGGAACAATTAGCAGCAACTTGGGATAATACTACGTTAGAAACGACTTTACCAATTATTCAGTTATGTGGTGATGAAATAACTAGTAAAAAAGCGATCGCATTTACAGCTTGTCAATTACTTAAGATGAATTTATACCTCATGTCCGGCGGGGCAATTGCTAACTTACGTAACAACGAAATCAACGATTTGTTGCGTCTGTGGGAGCGAGAATCAATGTTAACCAATAGTGCCCTACTATTAGATTGTGATGAAATTGATAGCACAGATGCCACGAAAGAAAGTGCGATCGCTCGTTTAATTGCAAATATCTCTAGTCCTTTAATGATGACTAGTCACGAACGCAGGCGATTTTCCCAAAAGCCCCTCATCACCTTTGATGTTCAAAAACCCAGCGTAGCCGAACAACGCACCATCTGGCAAAATGCTTTAGGCGAAGCAGCCACCACCCTCAACGGTCACGTAGATATTTTAGTTTCTCACTTCAGTCTTAGTGCCACAACTATTCAAACAATTTGTACCGAAGCGATCGCAAAGTCAAGAGTCAAAAATCAAGAATTAAGCCTTAATGCTCAAAATCCTACTCCCCACTCCCCACTCAGCACTCAGCACTTAGCACTCAGCACTCTCTTATGGGATACTTGCCGTTCTCAGGCGCGTACACGTTTAGATGAATTGGCCCAACCTTTAGAACTGGGCGCAAGCTGGGATGATTTAGTTTTACCCGAAGCCCAACGTCAAGTTTTACGCGATATCGCCGCCCATGTCCGACAACGGGCGAAAGTGTATGAACAGTGGGGTTTTGGGAATAAGGGAGGCAGAGGTTTAGGTATTAGTGCTTTATTTGCTGGTGCGAGTGGTACTGGTAAAACAATGGCTGCGGAAGTGATTGCTAATGAACTGCGTTTAGATTTATACCGCATAGATTTAAGTCAAGTGGTTAGTAAATACATTGGCGAAACAGAGAAAAACTTGCGGCGAGTATTTGATGCGGCTGAAGCAGGTGGCGCAATTTTACTATTTGATGAAGCCGACGCTATATTTGGCAAGCGTAGCGAAGTGAAAGATAGCCACGATCGCCATGCCAATATTGAAGTAGGCTACTTATTACAACGTATGGAATCCTATCGGGGTTTAGCCATTCTCACCACTAACTTAAAAGCTTCTTTAGATCAGGCATTTCTGCGTCGCATCCGGTTTATCGTCCAGTTTCCCTTCCCCGACGCTAACCAGCGTACAGAAATTTGGCAACGCATCTTTCCCCGACAAACGCCAACTCAAGATTTAGATTGTAGTAAATTGGCCAAATTAAATGTATCCGGCGGCAATATTCGCAATATCGCCTTAAATGCTGCTTTTTTAGCCGCCGATGCTGGGGAATTCGTAGAGATGAAACATATTTTACAAGCAGCTAAGAGTGAATATGCAAAGCTAGAACGACCATTGACCGATACCGAAGTCAAAGGTTGGATTTAGCCGGAAAAACCTGAGATGAAGATTCATGTTGATATGTGAACAACACACACAAGGGAGAGAGATATTTGTAAATCATTTAAGATTGCTATATTTCAGGTAGTAAACCAAAATGTGATCGCCTGCTTTTAATTCTGTGAACAATGGTGGATATCGCTCACCAATTCCTCAAAAATAGTGCAAAAATTGATACTAACTGTGTCTGGACAACAAAGCACTATTTCACAGATTGGGAGAGTTGAGTAAATGTATACAAGACAATACAAAACAAAAAAGACTTCCGCAAATTCCTCTGATACCTCAACTACCAATCAATTCGCACCACGCCGTTTTGTCGTCCAGCCAGATGAGGAAATCACCAACAACCAAACTTCTGATTTGCAGGCTAAATCAGACAAGAAAAAAAACCTGCCAAATATATCTGTATTTCCTAGTAATGTGACTCCGCAACCATTACCCATGCAAATGAAGCTTACCATTGGTCAGCCGGGTGACAAATACGAACAAGAAGCAGATAGATTAGCCGCAGATGTTGTCCAGCAAATTAATGCACCAGAAACTCAACAAGTTCAACGTGAAGCAGCACCGGAAGAAGAAGAGATGCGAATGAAACCCATCTCCGGGAATATTCAACGTGAAGCAGCACCGGAAGAAGAAGAGATGCGAATGAAACCCATCTCCGGGAACATTCAACGTGAAGCAGCACCGGAAGAAGAGGAAGTCCTTATGAAACCAATGGTGCAGCGTTTGTCTGGTGCAGGTGGAATGACTGCAACACCTGATTTAGAACAGTCAATCCAACAAGCCAGAAGTAGCGGACAGCCACTAACAGAAAGTATCAAAGAACCAATGGAGCAAGCCTTTGGTGCTGATTTCAGTGGTGTGAAAGTTCACACTGATGCTCAATCTGACGAGTTAAATCAGTCAATTCAGGCAAAAGCCTTCACCACAGGAAAAGATATTTTCTTTCGTCAAGGAGAATATCAGCCAGGAAACCGTGGAGGACAGGAATTAATCGCCCATGAATTGACTCATGTAGTCCAGCAAAATGATGGTGTGGTGCAGCGCCAATTACCTGGCAAAAAAAAACAAATGCAGTCGGTTACTACCACGGGTAAAACAGCTTTACAACGGCGAGTTGTTGTAGCCAAGAAGAAGATGATAAATGATTTTATCGAACTGACCTCTATTGACTACGCAGTTAAAAGAGCTGGTGGCCCAGTAGAATTATTAAAAGATGCGGATTTTAGCAGTATGTCGAAGAAAGAGGAGCTATACATAGTTTCTCATGGGAAACCCGGTAAAACGGGCGACTACAAAGCAGAACAGATAGTGTATTTTCTCTTCTCTGGGCCAAAAGCTTTACGAAAGCGAATCAAAGCTATTTATTTTACTTCGTGTAATGCAGGTGCAGGGGTAACAGATGACCTCACAGATTCAGTAGTAGCTAAAATTAAGTCAGCACTTGATATCAAAGGTTGGTCTGGTATTAAAGTGAGTGGCCCACGAGGGCCATCTATTAAAACGGATGCATTAGGGGATAAAATTACAGTAATAGATTCCAACAAAAGGGACACGGCTCACCAAATTCAGCATATCTTAAAAAATATACATCAACCAATTGATAAGACAAACACAGCAATTACAGATTTTGAAAATAGAGCAGGTAGACCAGCAACAATTGAAGAAAAGGCTTTATTAGCTAGTGAAGCAACAGTAGACTTCTATAAACAATTTATCCAAGCAGTAGAAGATCCTACTCAACTGCTTCAAGATATCAACAGTCAAATCTCAAATGGGCAACTCGCCTCAACGCCGGATATCGAATCCCTCAAACTAATATTACAAACTGGAGGAAAATTAACATTAGATAAGCCAATGCTAAAGCTAGTCAGTAAAAAGCCAAAGACTTTTAAAAAGGGCTGCTTTATCACTACTGCCTGTGTGGAATCAAAAGGACTACCAGATGACTGTTATGAGTTAACTACTCTTAGAGCTTTTAGAGATACATATATGCGTACTGTTCCATATGGGGAATCATTAATCTCTCACTATTATGAAGTCGCTCCTAAAATCGTTGCACACATTCAAAAACAACCTCATACCCAAGAGATTTTAGCAGATTTATATGAGCGTATTACTGAAGCAGTACGTTTAATTGAAGCCGGAGAAAATCAGGTAGCTCTCCAATATTATTGTGCATTGGTTAGAGAATTAGAAGAAGAATATTTACAAGGATTGCCTAATTTTGTTGGTGATTAGTTTAGAGGATGTTTTAAAAGTATTGGGCGAATATAATTCGCTACTACACAAGCAAAGTTACCCTGCGTGGACTAACACAAAATCAAGGTTTTTCAACCCACGTAGGTGGTGTTCAAATGGCAGCAGATAGCGATGGATATAGAAATTCACAACTTGATTGATAAAAATGCAGAAGATGAACTCTTACTGAAATTTATCAATCACATTCCAGAAAAACCAGAAATTTTTGAAATGAGGGAAAGTGATACCTCGGATGGCAGCGTGTTGCAATTCAAAAAGACGGGATTACAAATTACGTTTGATCAACAACATAAAGTTAACACAATTCATGTTTTCGCTGAAAATATAGATAAATATCAACAGTATCCGTATCCTTTACCCAAGGGTTTATCTTTCAATGTGAATCGAGATGAAGCAATTGCTATTCTAGGACAACCTAGTGTCACAGGTGGCCCGGTTAAGGCTGTAATTAACAAGAGCATTTTCTTTTGGGATCGATGGGATAATGAAAATTTTTCTTTACATTTACAATATCCAGAAGATAAAAACTCTATTAGTATGCTGACTTTGATACGACCTAATCGATTACCTAAGTAATTTATTCAGCAACACAAGTTGAGGTATGCAGCCAAGCGATCGCCCATCTAATCACCCTGCTAAACTAAAATCATATTCTTTACTGCTTACAAAATGGTTGTCAGCTAGGTTGGTTAATTGATCCAAGCGATCGCTCTATTCTTGTTTTTCGTTCCAATCAACAACCAGAATTATTACAGGGTAGCGATCGCTTATCAATATTAGAGGAAATTGAGCTAAATTTGTCAGTCGAGCAGATTTTTAGTTGGCTGAAGATGCAATCTATGTGAGAGGTTGTTTTAAAAGTCTGCTTGTTGGTAGCAAAACACTTTAGATCCCCCTAAATCCATGCCACTTGCTACAACGGAGGGAACCTCCCTGCGGGTGACGCTCCTGATAAACCGAGGAGACTTAAACAACGAAGGTTGGCAGAGGTTAAAACCGTTACAGCTAATTATACAGCTATGATTACGATCGCCTCCATTTTGTTGTGGTTATAGTTTGAAAACACGCCCTAGAGGCTAGTATTTTGACTCAGCACTTTAAAATTCTGCTTCGATTTGTCTTGCTACTGTCAATGCGGAGTAACTCACACCAGCTGTGCCTTCACCGGGATGGGTGGAGTCGCCCACTAACCATAGGGAATTGATGGGTGTGCGGTTGGCAAAACCAAAGGGGCCAAAGGTGGGGATTCTTTGACCTATGCCCCCAACTATACCGCGATCGCGCCCGGTGTAATGGGCAAAGGTGCGGGGTGTGGCAGCTTCTTGATAGATGATGGTTTCGGGTTTGAGGTAAAAATATTGGTTGAGACGAGCGATCGCATCTTGGGTATATTTTTGTTTCAATGCTTGATAATCTGGAGTCTGCCACCATTGTTGATAATCGACAAAAGATGAGGCAATAAGAGTTGCTTTACCTTCTGGGGCGCGGCCGTCTCCGGGATGACTGACGGAAACAAACAAAGAATTATTCTCGCCAATGGGGCCGTTAGCATCATACATAAATTGCAGGTGGGGCGGACAATCTAAAGGAATCGCACTGGCATCTACACCCAAATACACAACAAATGCCCCTGATGGTGGCGGGAGTTTTTCGACTCGCTGTTTGTAACCTAATGGCACTTTGTCGCCCAATAGTTGCACTAAATTTTGAACTGTCACGTTAGCTACTACATGGTCTGCTGCTTCCGTCCAGACTTCGCCTGTTTTCTGGTTTCTGATGACAACTGCCGTAGCTTTACCATTTTCGACTTTGATGTGTTCGACGGTGTGACGCATTAACAAGCGTCCGCCATCTCTTTCTAAGGCAGAGACTAAGCGATCGCTCAACACCTGCATACTACCTTGCAGATGATATAATCCCTGGGGCAATTGCGAAACGCTCAATGCCGTTGCCGCATAGAGTAATGCCGTCTCTTCCGCACTCACCTGAGAATACAACTTCAGTTGCAAATCTAAAAATGTTCGCAAACGCTGGTCATTACCCAGTCCGCATAACCTTAAGGCATCACCCACAGTCAACAAAGTAAATGGCGCAGTAATAAATGTACTGGGACGCACCGCCTGAAATAATTGCCACAAGTCCCACAAGTTACGCGGCGGTAAAACTGGGTCGCGTCCTTGAAATTCCCAACTAGCGTCAAATAAAGTCGCCAATAACTGCCAGAAAGGTTCGCTTCCGGGAAACTGCCGTTGTCGTTCCTCCCGCCACTTATCTGGGTCGCGCCAGACGTTAATAGGTGTAGTTTCCCCAGGTAAATAAACTGCACAAGCCGGGTCACAAGGGGTGGCTGCTGGTAAATCAATTTCTAATTCAGCAAAGATGCGGTGGTGAATTCCCCCAGGTTCTAAACCTGCAACTTGGGTTGCACCGACATCAAATGTGAAACCTTGACGTTTAAATGTAGAAGCACAGCCTCCCGGTACGATGGCTTGGTCAAGGACTAAAACGCTGTAACCACGATGGGCTAATAAGGACGCAGTCGTCAGTCCGCCAATACCTGCACCAATCACAACGACACGAGATTTACTTTTGTCAATAGCAGCACTGGACATTGATATCTTCTTTATATTTCTTAATATTTCTATTCATAATTTTAAATTACCTGAGAAATATTAACTGGACTGGAACCATGAACTTGTCTCTCGATCAAATATTCAAGCATAAGAAAATTACATGGGATATTCAAAAGATTGTGGATATCATCTATCCAAATACAGAAATGTTGTTATGCTTAACAGGACATGATATATGGTGGTCTGCGGTTGAAGTGCGACAGCTAGCCAGGAAAAAAGTGCGATCGCTTGCGGTTGTATCAGAAGGTAGAGCAAGCGTATGATTAAGCTGGTTAGACTTTGAGAAAATTGCGCCAGTAGCATTTGTACTGGTATACTTTCAAAATTTGGCAAAATATATCTATAAATTTATAAGTCCTGATTTTTTGTCGTTATTAGGACTCATGTATGAAAAAGAAAAATTAAGGGTGTGGGGAAGGGTGCAAGGGTGAATGTATCCAAAACCCCTTACACCCGGTCTTAAGAGATTAGTATCAGCTTAACGAAAATTAAAAATTGCAAGGGTCATCATCAAGTGCTAGCAAGAAATTAATCAAATCGGTTTGCTGTTGAGAACTAAACCCACTCTGATAATCTACATAGAACTCATGACCTGTGCCATCAAGGTTACTGCGCTGTGGACTTAAAGCAGGGTTCTTTTTATTGGCACTCACAACTTGCTCACGAAGTCTGCGGTCTAATAAAGCACGTAAGCTACTAGCAGAATCAGCAGGTAAGCCTTGGCTGAGAGTGCCAGTTAGTCCTAAACCTTTAGGGTCAATAACTTGAAATCTACCATCTCCAAAAACCTTTAAACTACCTTGCCTTACTGCTACACCACCATCGTGTAAATAGGGTGGGCTAAAATAAAGACCGCGTAAGGTTGTTGTTTTATAACCGCCCTTGGGTAATATCCCCGTGGGTAAAGTGGTAGGAGTAGCAGAAATACCCTCAGTTGGCACATCTAGAACTGTCGCATTGGCAGAAACGGGTACAGTCGTATCATAGCTATATAACTTAGGTTCCACTAATAACTTATTAAGTCCTAAGCGAGATTTAGCACGGGCAGAATTAGTGCCAATTTCCTCAACGGGATGGATTTTGTTATCGGTAAAGAAGGGGGGAATGTGACAAGTTGCACAGTTAGCTTGTTGAAAAACTTTTGCCCCTCTTCGTACTGAACCATTTTTTAAGGCTTTCCAGTTTTCTTGTGAACGGTTGGCAGGCGGTACTAAGCTATTTTGGAAAGCAGACATAGCATTAGCAGCAAAAAAGAACTTCCCACTGGCGATGTCACCGGCTTTGTTGGTGTTAGGACTGAAAAATAAACCGTTGAATGTAGCCAAGCTAGGATTCAGATTAGGATAGTTCCCTGCATCAGGAGCAGAAATTTGGTCTTCTAATTCTGCGAAGGGAATGCCCAATTGTTGCTGTTGTTGTCGCAACCACTCAGAAGGTTTGATAGGCTCTCCATCTGGTAAGCGAAATCTTGGGTCAGCAGCATTTTGAAGAAATGTACCGATATAAACTTCGGAGTCAATTCCTAGCGTTTTTTCACTAAGTTGGGCAGCAGCTAACAAATTGATTTCTGAAGAGTGAACTGCACTGTTGAAAACACTAAGTCCGTTAAAAGAACCAACAGCAAAGCCACCATCAGCTGTGTAGGGATGATTCCCAAGAGTAAACCCACTAGGAATTTGAGTAGTGTCATCAATGCCATCAGGTGAACTTTCAAAATGACCGAATGGTACATCTAAAACAGCATCATCAAAAGCATCTTCTAACTTTTGAGGATCGGGGAGTTCGACCAAATTACCCTCACTGTCAATGATTGTCTTACCATTGCCTTGGTACTGTGGGTTGAGCGGGTTAAGATTTAAAGGATTATTAGGATCTAATTGTGTATTTAACCGCGCAAACGCAGCAGATGAATTGGGCGCTAATGCAATAAACAAAGGAATAGCAAGTTCACCATTCGGAACTCCTGCTAAACGTTTACCTTCATTGGAAACGCTGGCATGACAAACAGCGCAGCTAATTCCAATCGTTTGAGTTTTTTCATCAGGTAATAGTCCCAAAGGAAATTTACTGCCTTTTTCAACTTTTAAACCTGTATTAATTACATCTCCAATATGGAAAGTGCGGCTACCTAGGGTGAGATTTTTCTGAAGGGTAATTTGTAAATTAGTTGTTGGTTGACCATTTAACTGGACAACTGCCGTTTGAATTTCTGGCAAGATAGTAGAGAGACCTTGGGCTAAACCGAAAACTGCTTGCAGTCCAAAGTTGTCACCAATTTTGCGATTGAAATATATATCTTCTCCTTGTTTGATTAATTCATCAGTTATTTCAACCGCTCCAATTTTTTGATAAGAGACAGGATCACGAGGGTTGAGGCGTTTTTGTTTAACTAAATAGGCAGCCTGTCTAGGACTCAGCAATTTACCAAAATAGTCATAATAGCCTATGGGTTGGGTGGGCGCAGATTGTAAAATTTGATAGTTATATCTAGAAAACGTAGCAAAAGCTGGGTTATTTGTGATCAAATAGTTGGATAACAAAATACCCGTAAAAGACATGAGAAACACATAAATTAACCAGGAAATCCGATTTTTTTTAGCAAATAATTTCCTAAATAAACTATTTTTATGAGTAGTATTTTGGTTTTCCATGTAAGGATACCAGAAAAAGCTTTTGCATACTTATTACCAGAATGAGCAGTAAATATACGTAAAAAACATAAATATTTAATTTATATAGATGAAGTATTTAGTTTTTTTACTGGAAAAAATTGAAAGTATTGAGCCAAAAGTTAGATTCTGGCTAGATAATATATTCTTATTGCTATTGTTTGGATGATTGCTAGGAAAATTGTTGCGGAAATATTACTTAACAGCAGAAGGAAAAATTTAAAATGTATTAAATAATAATCAAGTTAGTAAGCATCAACACATATCTTGCACCAAGCGACTGAAGTCGCAGCTACACAGACAAAACCCGCCTGCGCGGGTTCCAAATCCTTGATATTGCGTTAGTCCGCGTAGGCGGACTTCGTTTGTATAGCCGCGAATTCCATTCGCTGGGGCTAGGTGCAAGATGTGAATCAACGTAAAAAATCCACCAAGCCTCAGGCGGTTCCCAATGATTTGGGAAGCCTACATCGTACCTCAAGGTCGATGTAGGTAGTTCACTTCTTAAACTCACACCTGCAGACTTGAAACATTCAATTTGGCAATAAACTCAGGTAAATGATCAGTACCAACAATTTCAATGCGGGGTAGTGCCAACAGAGAATCTTGGAAACGGCTGAAACCAGATTTGCAAGATAACCCAAATGTATAACCACAAGCACCGATTAAATGTTGTACTGCACTATCTGTATCGCCGTAGGGATAAGCAAAAGCAGTTGGTGTCTGACCTAAGCCTTGGTGTAAAATAGAGCGCGATCGCACTGCTTCTTGCACAACTTCAGTCATCGAAAGAGAAGTCAAATAGCGATGAGTTACTGAATGCGCACCAAATTCCACACCCTCATCTTGTAATTGCCGAATTTCTGACCAGTTCAATAAAGGTAATTCCTCACCGTAATAACTATCCCAGTGATTCGTTCCCCCAATGGCCCCAGCAATCAAAAAGACCGTAGCCGAAAAGCCATATTGTTTCAATAACGGCCAAGCATAATCAGCAAAATCTTGATAGCCATCATCAAAAGTGATAATCACAGCGCGGCCAGGAATCGGAGTTCTTGTCGCCTTCGCCCTGCGCCATTCTTCTAAGGTGATGCTGTGGAAACCAACATCACGCAGATAACGCAGTTGTTCGGCAAAAGCTTGTGGCGTGACTCCATAAGGTGAAGTAGCCGTACACCCTTGGGGATGCACGCGGTGATACATCAAAATTGGTAATTGGTCGGTGACTACTTGCCAGTTCGTGTAAATTTGGGGCGTACCACCATGCCAAAGAATATCAGCCGCAGCTAGAGGTGGCGGTGGTGTCGGTTGAGACATTTCAATGATTTCTGGTAGTTGATGAGTGTTACCTGCTTGGAAAAGTTGCACCCGATAGAGGGGGGTGTGTATTTCTTTGATAAGTTGCAGAGGATGAGTTTTTGCAAAGGTCTCGCCAATAACTTTTGCCCCAAAGGGATGACCCCAGTTGTAACCAGTTTTATCTGGCTCATCGACAACTAAATTGGCGTGGGCAGTAATAAAATAGCCACTAGGGTTAAGAGCATCGGCAACCTTACGTGCAAAAGCTTGTAGTTCTGGCAAGCCACCGACATAATATAAAACTTCGCTACAGATAATTAAATCAAAGCTGCCAGCAATTTCATCTTTAGTTAAGTCAAACAGTTGAAAACTGACGTTGTTGAAATCAGCACAGCGTTGCGCCGCCCTATCCAAAGCTACTTGGGAGATATCAACCGCAAGTAAATTCTCTACCAGTGGGGCGAGTTGTACGGTGAAATGTCCTTCTGCACAAGCCACTTCTAAGACTTGGTTAAAGCGTTTGGCTGGTAGTATTTCGAGAGTTTGTGCGTATTTCTTTTGTTCGTAAGGATTAGTGTATTGCCAAGGGTCAGCTTGGGTGGCGAATAAAGTCTCGAAATACTCCCGCAGGTTAACGGTTGTTGATTTACCTTGAGATTCAATTTGGGAAGAGTTGCTAATTATTTTGGCTGGAGAAGGAATAACTTCCGGTGCATAAACTAGGCGTTCTGGTGATTCATTGTGTGATTGTTTAACTGTTGGTTCACCGAGAATTTTGGCAGCTGCTATCAAGTCATTGACTGCGTTTTTCGGGAAGATTGCCCGTCGAGAAACACTAGTACCGATCGCACCAGAATAACGTGAGAAAATCACATCACTAGAATGGGGAGTGGGGAGTTGGGAATGGGGAGTCAGGCGTTCAAACAAACTTCCTGATGTTAAGCTTTTTCCTAGTAAGGCTTCGCGCACAACGGCGATGGCTAACTCAAACCCGCTTTCTTTAATAATGGCAGCACGTAATTGCTGAGAACTAACTTTTCCGCCTGTGACTTCTACAGATATACTGCCTAAGGGTACACCGCCGACAGTAGGTATAACTATTAATTCTTCAGTATTAACTGACAAATTGGGTAAATCATCCCCGACTTCAACTGTCAATGTGTTTTGATTTACCTGCTGTTTTGGTGCTATTAAAGTGCCGACGGCGGATTTCCAACTACCTTGAGAAATACTCGCCTTCAGTTGACGCAAGATAGTTTTTGTCCCTAGATGTGAACTGTAGAAATGACTATCCAACCAGTGGGGAAGCTGCCACAGTTCTTGTAAAAATACTGTCCAACCGATGCGATCGTGTAGTACTTTTTTTAGTGATTGCTCATCGCTGGGTAGATTATCTGCCAAACACAGAGAACCCCGCCAGATAGAAGAGCCTGCTGTACTGGGTTTAATCGTTAATTTTGGGTAAACTGTGCGGTGGCAGAAATGCCCTAAAATTTCCCAGGCAAATTTAGCTGCGATCGCATCTTGCAAAACATAGCTAGCTACAAACCCATCACAAATAGGTAATATCATACTCCCCAAACGCTTACCTTCTATACTGACAGTACAATGCAAGCGTTCTGTGTTGGCTGGTGCAGTCATATCTAAAATTGGTTCTGTTACTTCCACCGCGATTGCGAATGTAGAACCAACTGCTACAGGCCGAGGCGTTGTTGACTGGTCTAATATTAAGTTCTCCAGGCGACTGCAGACACGGCGCGTTAAAGCGTCAGTCATTGACTGCTTTTCTAATGCAGTTAAAAACTTATGAATATCTATTTCCCGACGTTGCCATAATTCATACCCAGCGGATGATGATGTGTAACAGTTGGGTAAGAATAAAGATGAAAACAGACATAAAGCGATCGCATCAGGACATAAACTAGGGTCAGGTTCCGGCACAGCCTTTAATAAAGACTGGGCATCCTCGCCACGATTGAGCATAAAACCTGCCATCCAGCAGAGAAAACTTAATTTCATCCCTGGTAAGTGCGAGGCTGGCATCCCATTAGCGTAAGCAGGCGATGGTTTAGCAACCCGTGAATCAGGTGAGTGTCCTGTCGTAATTACACGTAGACCATCGGTAAAAATTTGCTGTGAGTTGTTAGAAGCAGAATTCGGACGGATGCGATAACAAGCAGAAGCTTCCGGAATTTCGCCAAAAACTGCACCAGTGCGCGCAATTTTTTGCCAAAAATCCCAATCTTCGCAAGTAATTAAACTTGTATCAAAACCACCAACTTCAATAGCAATGGCTTTACGCACAATACAACAATGAATAGCAAGTACACAGTTACGTGCTAGAGCTGCAAATATCCCACTCGGTTGAAAAGAAAATTCTTCATCCAATACTACCTGTCCATCTGATGTCACCTTCATCCAACCACCATAAACAGCGTCCAGATGAGGATTATTTTGTACCGCTTGCGTCAACTTTTCTAGGTGTTGCGGCAAAATCCAATCATCAGCATCCAAAAACAATAGCCAGTCAAACTTAGCTGCATGGATACCTGCATTACGGGCTGCACATACACCTCTATTTGCTTGACTTAAAACCCGAATCCGCCCATCTTGTTGAGCAAATCGAGTGGCGATCGCTAGCGTATCATCAGTTGAACCATCATCAACAATAATTGCTTCCCATTCAGCAAAACTCTGAACTAGCAAAGACTCTATCGCTTCTTTGAGTGTGTCTCCCGCATTGTAAGCAGGAATAATTACAGATACTTTCATCATAAAAAGTTCTCTTAAAATAAATTTTTTGTGTTCTTTTCTTTGTGCCTTTGCTACAAGTCGGCAAAGCCGTCTAACGCACTACCTCGTCTCTGCGCCAAATAAAAAACAACTCCCGCCACACAACCAAAAATCTCGGCAAACAAAGTCTGATACCTACCGCCAAAACCTCTAATTAAAGCCCCCATAAATAACCGCAAATACCACCTCGGTAAAGTTAGTAATACTCGCCGTAAATTACCCCAATGACCATACTTTTCATATTGAATCAGCAAAGCAGCAACGTGTCCGCGCATATAAGAGTAGATTTGCTGTTTGAGATTACTCATATCCTGACGGTGGTAATGATATGCCACCGCTCTTGGCTCATACCGACACACAAAACCTTCGGCTAATAAACGATAACAAAATTCTGAATCTTCACTACATCCAGCCGCTTTTTTCCCCGCCCCTAATCGTTCATCAAAACCACCAATTAAATTAAAAATGCGACGGCGAACCGCCATATTCCCACTACCACCTATCAACCAAACTGGCACACCATGATGTTGATGCTTTTCAAAAAATTCTCTATCAAAATTTACTTGATAAAAACCCCGATTAAAACTCCAATGTTCTTCAAAAATCTGTTGTGACTTTGTTGTTAACTCTCCTGGTAAAACTAAACCAGTCACAGCCATAACTGCAGGGTCATCAAAGCTTTTTTGGAGTTGCATCAACCAATCAGGATGGGCAGTCATATCATCATCAATAAATGCCACAATATCGCCTGTGGCATTTAAAATACCAGTATTGCGGGCTTTGCTGGCACTGGCTTCTGGCTCTAAAATATAGCGGACATTTGGTATTTGACTGATTAATATTTGGGTAGTATTAGAACTAGGAGCATTATCTACAACTATAATTTCGTGAGGACGTTGAGATAATTGTTGTAAAGAATTTAGGCATTTAGCTAAATGTTGAGTTCTATTTCTCGTGGGAATCACAATAGAAATAGAACTTTTAACTAACAAGGGAATATTAATGCTAGATTTAGTTGATTTTTTGGCTACCGTTAATAAAGCAGGCTGATTTACAGTTTTTGGCTGCAATATATCTATGCCTTGTTTGTCAAGGTAGCTACTAACAGTGGGTGTAATTGTTTGCAGAGCAATATTTAGTAATTGAGTAGCAGGCATCGGTAACTGCTCAGTAGGAATATGACGATGACCAAGAGGAATATTCTGCCACCAAAACACTATATATACACCTTGATAATCAGGATAAGTCGGCAGTGATGATAATCCTGCATCTATAGATATATGGATAATTTTCCACGGTTGATAACTCATACAAATTTCCTCCTAATTTGCTCAATTCGTTTACAAGAACGGGGATATCCACCCAAAAGTCCAACAATTCCGCCGAAAAATTCTGCTAAAAAAATATCCGGTGATAAGGGATTTTTACCTAATAAACTTTCTAATAATTGACGCAGTTCATACTTGATCCACCACCAAACTAAACGTAATAATTTCTCTCGTTGTTGTGGGTCGCTAAGATAGCATTTGCTGACGTAAGATGTAAAACCTAAACCCCAACTACGGCTATATTGACGACGGAGTGAGAGATAGTCTCGACGATGTTCATGAAAGACTAGATATTTTGGTTCATATACGAGGGTGTAACCTGCACGAATAACGCGATAAAACATATCGTGGTCGCCACCACCAGGTAAGGAAGGGCCTGTATCTAAAGCTTCATCAAACCCACCTAAATCAAGCACTATTTGACGGCGAAAAGCCATGTTGCATCCCACGCCAAACACACCTGCACCACAGGGATAGAGAGTATTTCCGGGTAGACTTTGACCAAAGCGAATTTTTTCAAAACCTTTGCGAAAACCACCTCTTTGTTCGCATAGGATTTGTGCTTCTGTCTCTAGGGCGTAGGGTAGAACTTGCCCTGTAAAGGCTGCTGCATCAGGATTTTCTGACCAAGCTTCTATTAAACCGTTCAGCCATTGGCGGTCTACAACTACGTCATCATCAACAAAAGCCAGAACTTCTCCAGTGGCTTCGGATAAGGCGCGGTTACGGGCAAAATTCAATCCTGGTTTGGGTTCTTGAACGTAGCGCACGCTTGGTAATGCGGCAACGAGTTCTTGGGTGCGTTGATCTGTAGAGGCGTTATCGATGACGAGAATTTCAAAGCGACGAGTAGGACGTTGGTGATGTTGAATAAGGATGTGGGGTGTCTTTTGTATCGTGGAGGCAGACAAGATAGCTACGCTACTAGAATGACTATTGAATTCAGCCACGCCTTGAGGTTGTTGTAGCTTGATTAAAGACTGCAAACATCTAGCTAGATTATCAGGTCTATCTTTAGTACAAACTGCAACCGTCAAGCTGGGAAAGTCAGCCATATTAGCTGTTGGTTGAGTTAATTGGTCGCGGATGCTTTCTTGGAGTAGTTTATTCCCGACTTCTTTGGTTATCCATTCGCGTATTTCTGCAGCACTCAGAGTACTATTGGCTGGGAGTGCTTGCATTAAAAATGCGATCGCCAGGTCTTTGCGTCTTACAATTAAGGCGATACCTCTGTCATTTTCTGACAGTTGAATAGTCGGTAAGGGTTGTGTGACTTCAATGTCGATAATTGGGTAAGGCATGGAAGGAACTTAATGATTGGTTTGACGATGCTGTAATTTATATAGCTGGGCAAAAAGTCCATTAATTTTCAGTAGCTGTTGGAGATTACCTTGTTCCACAACTTTTCCTGAATTCAGGACAATGATTTGATTGGCTTGTTCGATAGTGGATAAGCGATGGGCGATGATAATAACTGTACGGTTATGGCTAAGAGTATTGAGAGCTTCTTGAATGAAGTTTTCGGAAATACTATCGAGGGCGTTGGTAGCTTCATCTAAAATTAAAATTTTCGGGTTCCGTACAATAGCACGGGCTAAAGCTATACGCTGTCTTTGTCCTCCAGACAGTCGCAACCCGCGATCGCCTACTTTGGTGTGATAACCTTGGGGTAATTCTTGAATAAAATCATGGGCATTAGCTAGTTTAGCGGCGTTAATAATTTCGTCTTTTTTCGCATCTAAGCGACCATAGGCAATATTTTCTAAAACAGTGGCACTAAACATATAAATATCTTGGCTAACAATTGCTATTTGATTGCGCCAGTCAGTTAAATTAATTTCTCGCAAAGGGTAACTATCTACATATATTTCTCCTGAATTTACTTCGTAAAAACGACAAATTAAAGCAATCATAGTAGACTTTCCCGCACCAGATGGCCCAACTATGGCTGTAGTTTGGCCACTGGGAATAAAAATTGTGACATCATCCAAAGCGGGAGCTTCTTCGGGATAGTATTGAAAGCTAACACTTTCAAAATAAATCCCTTTATTTATACTTTGATAAGGATTATTTCCCGAGTAAATATAAGGTTTATCTGCGGATTCTAAAAATGACATAACATCTTCAACCGCCGTTGTCAAAGATATTAATCCAGTCCGGGTGCTATTTAGCTGGATGACTAAAGGTTGTAAGCGGTTGAGGACAAAAATAAAAGTGAGAATTTCTGGTAAAGCTGCCTGATGAAATAATAAGGCGATCGCTAAAATACACAGCAATACCAATAAAGATAAAATTTCTGAAACAGGGCCAACTGTACCAGAGACAATATCTAATTTCAAAAAAGCTTTGACTACTTGATTTGATGCGGCAATAAATTTTTCATATTCATAATCTTCTCGAGCAAAAGCGCGAATTTCTTTCATGCCAGCTAAACCTTCCCACATCCGTTTAGCTAAGATAGAGTTTACTTCTACTGCTATCTTTCCTAGTTGCTTCACTTGCCTAGTCATTGTCTGATTTATTACAGAAATCAGCAACATTAAAATAGTCACTAGCAAAGTTAATTGCCAAGAAATTAATAGCAATATACCTATATAAACTGCAATATTACAAATTATCGTGACTAAGCCTAAAGTAGTCGCTAAAGCTTCGCTAGCTTGCCAAGTTTCATTGCATAATATATTAACTAAATCACCCGAATCACTACTTTCTATAAAACTGTAGCTCACACTCAATAATTGTTGAAAAACTCCTGTCCGTAAACGATGCCCTACTTGCCCGTTAAACCAGGAAGATAAAATACTGTTACCATAAGCTAAACTGCTTTTGATAACTAAGCTACTAAAAATACATAAGGCGATAATTAGCAGACGTTGATTAGGAGAATAATTATTAAATATTTGATAGAAATAATTGATAAATTGATTATCTTTGATTGCCAAAGATTCTGATTTAATGAAACTTTGCAGTAGCGGAATAAATAAACTTATTCCTAGTCCTTCTAGCAAAGAGGTCAGAAAACCTAAGATAATAATTGCTGCGATCGCACCAGGATAAATTTTTAATATTGGTAATAGTTTTTTAATTAACCTCGCTTCTTGCATCATTTGTGATTGTTATTTTATTAGGGGTTTGCAAATTACTAAATTATCTTTCTTTTTCAATGAAAGTTCAAATTTATTACAAACATCCAAGACTTTTAACCATCTTTTTAACTTAATTTTTTCAGCTATTTTTTTATTATCTATTGAATAATTGTGTGTTATTTTATTTTCTAATTTTACCGTTTTTGAACTAATATTTTGATTGTTTATTAACTGCATTTTTCTACGAAACTGCATCCAATCAACATAATTATTCCAAATTAAAGCGGTTAAAGGCTGTGTAAGAGCTTTCAATATAAATATCAATAGAGATTTATATATCCAAGACTGCAATAGCAGACAATAGTCTAGATTGATGGCTTGATAAAATAAAATTAATGTATGCCAATTATCAGCACATGCTCCACTTTTAAATGCCAAGTATAATTTAAATTCACTTTCAGATAAATCGAATATGTATTTAGGAATTTCTAAATGTCTCTTTTGGCATTCTCTTATTATTAAATAATAAGAGAATGCCATAGAATGATAGTTGCAAGACATACTACCTGTTAGCTGACGATAGCCAACTAAAAAATCTTTTACTACCCGAAATTTATAACATTCAGCTATCCGTAAATATAAATCCCAATCTTCACAGCCTTGAGCATTACGCGCTCTTAATTTGCAGTTATAATCACCTATTCTTTCAAAGCAAATGCGGCGAATCAGAGGTACACTAGCATTACCAAGAAAATTGCTATATATCAATGCTGGATAAACTTTGCCTTCAAGACTACGCCAGATTGCATAATATTCATAATCGCAGTCTGAGATAATTACATCATCTTCATCAATCCCAACAGACCAAGCATAAACTAATCCGACAGATTCATCAGCTGATACTAGACATTCAACTTGCTTTTCTAGCTTCTGAGGATACCAAATATCATCAGCATCAATTGGGGCAATATATTCACCACGAGATTTTTGGATTGCTAAATTTCGTGCAGCAGCTACCCCTGCATTTTCTTGCTGCAATAAAATGACTCGACTATCTTGTTGAGCAAACAATTCGACAATTTCCGATGTTCTATCTTCAGAGCCATCGTCAACAACTATCACTTCAGTATTTTTATACGTTTGCGATAAAATCGAGTTTAAAGTTCGGTCAATAAATCTTGCTGCATTATAAGCAGGCACAATTACTGATACTAAAGGAGCTTTTGTCATTAGCCAATTTTAATTTTGCAGATGTGTACACTGGATTAGGGGAATTAATCAGTTAATTGTCTGTTACTCAAAAAATTTCATGCAAAAGCTGACGAATACTGAGCCTCTTTGAGTCAAGTAAATCGCCGATAAAATACCCACTCCTTACATAAATAAGAAGTAAATATTTATACAGATTATATTAAGCTACTTAATAGCTTGACAATAAACAGTTAAAAGCAGTATGATACACGCAAAGTGGAATGTTGTTATAATTTGAGTAATAACTGAACAAACTCAATTTAGACAATTAGAACAATTGCCTTAGCCTTATCTAGGGATAATTAATTCCCAAAAAAATTTGCCTAAAACACCTAAGCTCTACACTAAAGGTAGATGGGTAAAGATGAACTTTACTTAAGTACATTATAAAAGACTATTACAAAAATAAAGCGTATTGTAAAGCAGAAACATTAAGAAAATATTATATATACTATAGATAAATCAGTACATTCACGGTAGCGCACCGAGAAATACATATCACTAATTAATTTATTTTGGTCAAAAAAATTACTAATAAGGGTATAAGCTAGAGCGATCGCTTGAGGTGGCAGATAAGATAAAGAAATAAGAATGCTTTTCACTCACCACTAGCCATGACCTCAACCCTATTAAAATCTCCTCGTCTCAATTCCCCAACACTACACAAGTTACCCAATGGTTTGACAATTATTGCCGAGCAAATGCCAGTTGATGTTGTCAACCTGAGTCTTTGGATTAGGGTTGGCTCGGCTGTAGAATCTGATGCCATCAATGGGATGGCTCATTTTTTAGAACATATGATTTTTAAAGGAACTGAGCGACTTGCCAGTGGTGAATTTGAACGTCGAATTGAAGAGCGTGGGGCTGTCACCAATGCAGCTACCAGCCAAGACTATACTCATTACTATATAACTACGGCTCCCCAAGATTTTGCTGAACTAGCTCCATTACAAATAGATGTTGTCTTTAATCCGAGTATTCCAGATGATGCCTTTGAACGCGAGCGCTCTGTAGTTTTAGAAGAAATTAGACGTTCTGAGGATAATCCCCAGCGCCGGACTTTTCGCCGTGCAATGGAAATGGCATTTGACTCGCTACCTTACCGCCGTCCAGTATTGGGGCCAGAATCAGTAATATCTGGGTTGCAACCCCAGCAGATGCGAGATTTTCATGCTAGTTTGTATCAACCTGAATCAATTACGGCTGTAGCTGTAGGTAATTTGCCCGTAGAAAAATTAATTGAAACAATAGCTGAAGGATTTGCCCACGTTCCGCAAACTCAGCACCCAACACGGGCTAAAAGCCCCGCTACCGCTAACAGCACTCAAAACCTACTGATAAATCCTGAATCGGCATTTACGGAAATTGTGCGGCGAGAGTTTGTCGATGAAAGTCTTCAGCAAGCACGTTTAGTTATGGTGTGGCGCGTTCCCGGATTAACGCAATTAAACCAAACTTATGAACTAGATGTATTAGCCGGAATTTTAGGACATGGCCGGACATCAAGATTAGTGAGAGATTTGCGTGAAGAAAGAGGATTAGTTTCGGCGATCGCAGTCAGTAATATGAGCAATCTATTACAAGGTACATTTTACATCTCTGCTAAATGTGCAGTTGAAAACATCACCGCAGTCGAAGAAGCAATTACCCAACACATCCGCCGCTTACAAACCGAGTTAGTCACAGAAAAAGAAATCGCTCGTGTCCGCAAACGTGTCGCCAACAGATTTATATTTGGTAACGAAACCCCAAGCGATCGGGCTGGTTTGTATGGTTTTTATCAATCTTTAGTCGGTGATTTAGAACCAGCCTTCAACTATCCACTACACATTCAACAACAAGAAGCTAACGATTTGCTCCTCGCCGCTAATCAATATCTCTGCCCAGAAGCCTATGGAATAGTCATCATGAAACCATTGTAAATTTTAGTCAATGGTCAATGCTCATTTGCTATTTGACCATTAACTATACTTTATGCCCCTTAACTTAATAGCTGGGGTAATTTCATACTTCACACTTCACACTTCACACTTCATACTTCAGAATGTTTTGGACTGAAATTGATGCCCATATTAGCCAGGTGACTGGCGAACAATTCCAAACTCAACAACGACGTTCTGTCAGTGGTGGATGTATTAATCAAGGTTACGCTATTTCTCATGGCGTAACTACATACTTCGTCAAGCTCAACCAAGCAGCGCAAGTGGCTATGTTTGAGGCGGAGATGTTAGGGTTAAAACAAATATTCGCCACCAATACTATTCGCGTACCTAAGCCGATTTGTTGGGGAAGTACAGGCGATTCTGCCTATATCGTGTTGGAATGGTTAGAAATGAATGGCGGTAATGCTAAATCTTGGGCAGAAATGGGACGCAAGTTAGCAGCAATGCATCAAGCTACCAGTCAAAATGGTTTCGGCTGGGAAATGAATAATACTATTGGTTCCACTCCTCAAATTAATACTTGGACAAAAGATTGGGTGGAATTTTATTGCCAATATCGCTTGGGCTATCAATTTCAATTAGCCAGAAGGCGGGGCGGTAATTTTCCTCAACAAAATGAATTATTAGCAGCGATTCCTAAAATTTTGGCAGAACACGAAGTGCAGCCTTCCTTAGTCCACGGTGATTTGTGGGGTGGGAATGCTGGTTTTACTGTGTTAGGAGAACCAGTAATTTTTGATCCAGCAACTTATTATGGCGATAGAGAAGTCGATATTGCCATGACAGAACTTTTTGGGGGTTTTCCGGCTGCTTTTTACCAAAGTTATAACGAAGTTTTTCCCTTAGATGCAGGCTATGAACGCCGCAAAATATTATATAACTTGTATCACATTTTGAATCATTTCAATTTATTTGGTGGTGGTTATGCTTCCCAAGCAAATCGGATGATTGAGCAAATTTTACGTTAGATTTTAACGGTGCGATCGCCTCAATCACAATAACTTTTAATGAGTACTTAAGTAATTTCACTAATATTTTTTTATAAAAACTTTATTGAAAATAAATTATCTTCTCAATAGTTTAATTTATCTATTATTTAACTAGAGAATCAATAAAATCAGCAATTGTACCATGTAAATTCGCCTAAGTTTGATTTTATTCTAGATAGTTGATACATATAATATATGTGTGATTCAAATCACTAAGTAAATAAAATGTTTATTAAATAAACAACATCTCAAAATGTTGTCTAGCAAGACAACGGGTCTTTAGGTTAATTTTTGAGAGATTGAGGGTATGTGAGTCATTATTGAGACAATAAAGTGTAAAAGGTAAAATTTATTTTGAGCAGTATTTTTTTAACCATAGATCCAAAAAATGAGATTTTGAGGAATAGCAATGCCAGGAAACGAGTGGGAAAAAATACGCCACCTGTTGGTTGTCCAAGACTTACAAGGGCAAAGGACTATCCCGCTTCAAGAAACCACTTATTCCATCGGTCGAGATTCGAGAAACGCAATTGTGCTTCGTTCTCGTTCAGTATCTAGACAACACGCGATTTTACTGCGGGTGACGCTGCCGGAAACTGACCAATACGGCTTTCGGATTATTGATGGCAACTTTAAGGGAAAACCCAGTACTAATGGGTTGTATGTCAATGGAACAAAATGTGTCTCTCATAATCTCCAACATGGAGATTTAATTGCCTTTGGCAATAGCCAAGTCCAAGCTAGATACTATGCTATTTCCCACATTTCCGAAAAAGCATTTTCGGAAACTGGTGAATTTGAAGATTTATCTGACTTTTTATTAGAACAAGGTAATCCTGCCAATCCTTTTCAAACTTTAATTGTCGATCCTAACTTTGAAGCCGCCAGTGAAACAGCCTTGGCACGTCTGGCATCATTCCCAGAACTGATTCCTAATCCCATTATCGAGATGGATTTAGAGGGAAATATCACATATCTAAATCCAGCCGCAGCCACTAAGTTTCCCAAAATTCGAGATATCGGCCAGATACACCCAGTTCTTGCAGGGTTGCTCAACGCAGTCCAAGATCGCAAGATAAATTCTTTTTGGCGAGAAATAAAAGTTGATAAAGAAGTTTTTGAACAATGCGTTCATTACTTAGCCGAGAGTGATTTAATTAGAACTTTTATAGTTAGAGATATTACGGAGCAAAAACAAGCAGAAGCTGAACTAACTCAAAGAGATCGCCTCTTGCAAGCTGTCGCAGAAGCAGCAAATTATTTGCTAGTGGAAATGAACTATGAAACTGGCATTGATAAAGCTTTATCAGTATTAAGCAAAGCCGCAAAAGCTGATCGGGCCTATCTATTTAAAAATCATCTCCACCCAGAAACAGGAGACATGGCTTTTAGCCTGCAATTTGAATGGACTCGCCTCAACTTTCCCTCTTCTCGACACCACTGGCAAAACCAGCTATATCAATCGGCGGAACTAACACGCTGGTACGCGACTCTGGCTTATGGACAGTCGATTAGCGGCAACATCAGCGAATTTCCCCCAGCTGAACAAGAATTATTAGCCAGGGACGGTATTCAATCTCTACTGTTAGTTCCCCTACGCTTAGAAGATGAATTTTGGGGTTTTCTGGGTCTAGCAGACTGTTCTGAGCCGCGTCAGTGGTCAAGACATGAAGAATCAACTCTGTTGACAATGGCAGCTAGTATTAGTGGTGCTTGGCAGCGTCAACAGGTAGAAGAAAAAATTCGCTTCCAAGCACTTCATGATATGCTGACTGGCTTGCCTAACCGATTTCTCTTTAATGAGTTACTGGCTAAAGCTTTACCGAACGCAATGCGTAATAACGAAAGTTTAGCTGTCATGTTCCTCGATTTAGACCGCTTTAAAGTAATTAATGATACCTTAGGGCATACCTTGGGCGATAAGTTATTACAAAGTGTCGCGCAACGGCTCCAAGAATCTCTGCGAGAAGGCGACACAGTGGCTCGTTGGGGAGGAGATGAATTTACTATCCTGTTACCACGAGTGAATTATCTTGATGAAGTTGACCAAGTAGCACAGAGAATGCTGCAAGCTTTAGAAAATATCTTCTGTCTTGATGGACATGAACTCTACGTCAGTGCAAGTTTGGGCGTTGCTTTATTCGACGAACACAGTCGTGATCCGGAAACTTTGATTCAACACGCAGATGCAGCTTTGTATTATGCCAAAGATGCAGGCAGGAATAATTATCAGTTTTATAAAACCAGCCTCAGTGCGAGAACTCCGGAACTACTAAATTTAGAGAAAAGCTTGCGCTCTGCATTAGAAAAGCAAGAATTAACTGTGTATTATCAGCCTCGTGTGAATATTCTGACTAAAGAAATTACGGGGATGGAAGCACTGGTGCGTTGGCAACATCCAGAAATGGGGTTAGTAGCTCCTAGTGTATTTATTCCCTTAGCGGAGGAAAGTGGCTTAATTATTCCCATTGGTGCGTGGGTTTTAAAGGAAGCCTGTAGACAGAATAAAGCTTGGCAAATGGCAGGTTTGCCACCTTTAACGGTGGCGGTTAATCTTTCACCCAAACAGTTTCGTCAATCTACGCTGGTAGAAGATGTGGCGCAAATTTTAGCAGAGACAGGATTAGAATCGCATTTTCTCGAACTGGAAATTACAGAATCAACTGCGATCGCTGATTTAGAATTTACCAGAACTGTTTTACAAAATTTGGAAAAAATGGGTGTTCACCTTTCTATTGATGATTTTGGCACAGGACATTCATCTTTATCGCGGCTCCAACTTTTACCTTTGCATAACCTCAAAATCGATAAGTCTTTTATTCAAGAGTTAACTACAGATGTGCGCGTCGCTCATATTGTTAAGGCAATAGTTACCTTAGGCCGTAGTTTGGGTTTAAGGCTCACCGCCGAAGGTGTAGAAAAGCAAGAAGAATTAGATTTCTTGCAATCTATCAAATGTGAAGATGTTCAAGGCTATCTGTTTTATAAACCTCTCTCGGTTGAAAAAGCTACTCAAGTTCTTCAATCTAAGTTGCAGCTGCGTGAATCATCGCTTGATGTCACAAAGCAGTCCTAGTCAGAATAACACTTATAAATTAAGTATTTTTAATTAAAAAATAAGTATAAAAAAATTAAAAATTCGCAGACAAAAGTAGAATCATAACTTTTGTCTGTTTTTTTATGACGCAGTATTGACAGTAATAAATAGTGAAACTAATAATTAGATTAACTAATTGTATGGAAGGTGCATCAAGCTTGTGACAAAAGTGACCGGAAAACCAGAACAGTCAAAAACACCTGCTGACACGCCAAAACAGATGATTTTAGAAGCCCAGGGGCTAACACGCCACTTTGGGAAAATGGCGGCTGTGCAAGACCTAAACCTATCGGTAGAACAGGGTGAAGTGTTTGGCTTGCTTGGGCCGAATGGCGCAGGTAAAAGTACAGTCATAAAAATGCTGACTACGCTTTTACCAGCTAGTGCAGGCAAGGCAACCTTAGCAGGTTATGACATCCATCATCAATCTACGGCTGTCAGAAGGGTAATTGGCTATGTCCCGCAAGCCTTGTCAGCAGATGGTAGCCTCACAGGTTACGAAAACCTGTTGATATTTGCCAAATTGTATGAAATTCCCACACGGCATCGAGAAAGATACATTAAAGAAGTTCTGGCATTTATGGGTTTAGAGGATGCAACTCACCGTTTAGTTAGAAACTATTCTGGTGGGATGATTCGCAAATTAGAAATTGCTCAATCAATTTTGCATCAACCGCAAATTCTCTTTTTAGATGAACCGACTGTCGGGCTAGATCCTCTAGCACGTACTCAGGTTTGGAAACTAGTGCAGAAACTTTGTACTGATTTCGGGACAACGATATTTTTAACAACGCACTTTTTAGAAGAAGCTGATAGTCTGTGCGATCGCGTGGTAATTATGCAGCGAGGTGAAGAAATTGCCACAGGTTCCCCAAATGACTTAAAAGCCTCTTTAACGAAGCCAAATGCAACTTTGGATGATGTCTTTATTCACTATACAGGCGATCAATTAGTATCAGGAGTAAACTACCGTGACACAGCAAGAACCAGGCGTACTGCTCAACGGTTGGGTTAGAGTAGCACCGACGCGGAAAAAAAATCTGATCTCTGCAATTCGGGAATTGGTAACGAAAACTTTAGCGATCGCTGAATTGGAAGTGCGAAAATTACGTCACGACCCCACCGATTTAGCGGTGAGAGCCGTGCAGCCAGCATTATGGCTATTAATTTTTGGGCAAGTCTTCTCCAAAATTCGCGCCATTCCCACAGGTGGAAACTTGCCTTATTTAGATTTTATGACTGCGGGAATTTTGGCTCAAAGCGTCCTTTTTGTTGCCATTTTCACCGGGGGAATGACCCTAATTTGGGAACGAGATTTAGGAATTGTACATAAATTCCTCGCTAGTCCTACCCCCCGCGTAGCTATGGTATTAGGTAAAGCCGTAGCTTGTGGCGTGCGGTGTTTATCCCAAGTATTTATTATTTACGGATTGGCACTTTTATTAGGTGTGAAATTGAACTTGCACCCTTGGGCAATCATCAAAGTTTTATTGATTGTTTTAATGGGTGCTGCTTGTTTTTGTATTTTTTCGTTAATTATTGGCTGTTTGGTCAAAACACGCGAAAGAATGACGGGAATTGGACAATTATTAACGATGCCATTGTTTTTTGCCAGCAATGCCATATATCCCATCTCGCTCATGCCGGCATGGCTCAAGTTTATTTCCCACATCAATCCCTTAACTTATGAGGTGGATGCTTTACGCGGTACAATGCTACTTAACGGCACTAGTCTCTATGGGTTTGGTTGGGATTGTGCAATTCTCCTACTAACATTAATAATATTAACCCTCATCTGTGGCAAACTTTATCCACGGGTGGCAATGTAGAATTAGGAGAATTACTAGCCCATGAAGCTCGATAAACCCTCACATGGTGCGACATCCGAAGAATGTGCTGCCAAAGTAATGGAGACGATTCCCCTAGTGATGCGGTTTATCAGGCGCGAAATGCGAGCGCATAATGCGGGTTTTTTGTCTATTCCGCAGTTGCGATCGCTAGCATTTATCAACCGAAATCCTGGTGCTTCATTATCTGATTTAGCAGATCATCTTGGTGTAACTTCCGCCACAGCATCAGCAACCATAGAAAGACTGGTACAACGTAACTTAGTCCAGCGCGAACACCATCCCCAAGAACGTCGGCGCATAGTTCTGAATCTCACCGATGAGGGAAAGTACCATCTTCAACAATCTCTCGACCATACTCGGACTCAAATTGGTGATTTACTCGCAGGTATGTCAGCCGAGCAATTTTCTTCTATTGAACAAGGGTTAGCTCTGTTAAAAAGTGTCTTTGATCAAACAGAAATGAATTCTTCAGGGAAATAAGACTCTAGATAATTGATACAATCCTTGATTTTTTATTTTCAGGCGTAACTTCTCCGGTTGTTAAACTTATTTGCACGGTTCTAACTGATTCGCTAGGCTATTGATATCCTGTTTATTCTCTAGCCAGCTATGGATTTTGAAGGCAAAACCACCGCCACAACCGCTACAGAAACTCCAGAATTTGCTGAGTCAAGCACAACGCGTAAACCGCTAGAGCTATTACGAGATACTGAGGCTTTGTTACGTCGTCCGGCTGTCGCAACATTAGTACCAATTTTGCCGCCTCAGCTGAGTAACAGAGTCCAAGAAGCCTCAATTGTAGCTGAGGAATCTTTACAAGAATTAGCAGAAATTGACCTAGACCAAATTAGTGACTGGGAATTACAACCTGCAAGGCTGCGGGTAGGTTTAAGTTTTGTGGGTTTTGGCGCGCTCATGATTCTGGTGCTGCTATTGTACTTGAATACACTGCATCCAGAACTCACCACAGTAGAGCAGATTCACCAATATTGGTATCAATATGTTTGGTTTGTTTGTCTGGGAGTAGCAGGAATGTTTGTTTTAGGTAGAGAAACAATGCGCCCAACTACCAAGCCAAAAAAAACCAAGAAAATGGTACATAGGTAAGTAATTAAACCGAATTCTTATATGAATCATGATGCTTTTATTGTTCCGCCAGGTGCAAAAATTTCTTTAAAAAAAGACTATGACTCTGCTTATACAGCTAATTATCATGACCGAAATGATGCCACACTCAAATTACGCTCAGACATCGAAAGATTAGCAAAATATCAAGATGTTCTTTATGCCCAAAACAGCTATGCCTTGCTTTTGATATTTCAAGCAATGGACGCTGCTGGTAAAGACAGCACAATTAAACACGTCATGTCGGGTATTAATCCCCAAGGTTGTCAAGTTTTTAGTTTTAAAGCTCCTAGCAGCGAAGAATTAGACCATGACTACCTTTGGCGTACAGCAAAATCTTTACCAGAAAGGGGGAGAATTGGCATATTTAATCGCTCTTACTATGAAGAAGTATTAGTAGTACGCGTACATCCAGAAATGCTGCAAAAACAGCAACTACCTCACTTACCAAAAGGAAATAAAATCTGGCAACAGCGTTTTACAGAAATAAATAATTTTGAAAAATATTTAGTAGATAACGGCATTATTATTTTAAAATTTTTTCTAAATGTTTCCAAATCAGAACAGAAAAAAAGATTTTTAGCCAGAATTAACTCCCCAGAAAAAAATTGGAAGTTTTCACTGAATGATGTCCAAGAAAGAGCATTCTGGGAAGATTATATGAATGCTTATGAAGATGTTTTTTATCACACTAGTACTACATCTGCTCCTTGGTATATCATTCCTGCTGACCACAAATGGTTTATGCGTATGGTAGTCGCTGATATTATCTGTTCTAAATTAGAAGCACTTAACCTCAAATATCCTACCGTCAACGAAGAATTTCAACAGCACCTCTTACAAGCGAAGTATGCCTTAGAGCAAGAAGATTAATTAAGCAATTAGGTAAACTTATTTAAATAAAATTAATTTTTATAAACCTGCTCTACCGCAAGGCTGATAACAAGTTAAGGCTAATATGTCATTCTGAGCAAAGCATAGATAACTAACAGACAGTGATCTAACTGTGTCTATTTTGCCAGACATTAGCAATTAGCTATTCTAGCCGCCTGGATTTCTTAACAATTTTCTCAAATATTTTTGATAACTTTAGGGTAGAAGCAAAGCGTTAATTGTTTTGCTTTTAATTCCTTGATTCCCAAAAAAGGAAACATATATGGATACCGCTGTTAAATACGACATTCAAATGATCAAGGAAGAAGCACGTCATTTAGTAGACAAAGGTCTTCTTAGTCGTCAAAGACCAATTTATGCTCTATGTCAATATATTCCTGTGCGTGACTGGGTATTTTTTGAACTTGAGCTAGAAAAAAATGAATACTTGCTCAGAGATAGAATTATTGATTTGTTGAGTAGCGAAAGCTGGGCAGAAGATTGACCAGTAACATACAACTAGATTTACATCGCAATGTAGTTAACAAATTTAAAATAAATGGTTCTTCCGGTAGTTTTATGGTCGTTATTAGAATTAACTTGATTTTAATAACTTATAATTTAGTCTTATCAATGTCTATAATATAGATTAGATAAGCATTTAGTAA
>NZ_JACJRU010000036.1 GCF_014697425.1 Nostoc sp. FACHB-110 | reverse complement strand
TCCTTGATTCTCTCCTAGCAAATCTTCTAAATGTACAGGCAAAATCTTGTTATGTCTTGGTTCAACAACTACTGCAACACGTTCAATTGCGGGGAATGACTCTAATTTTTTTTCTAGGCGATCGCTTACATCAAAGTCAATAACTTCTAAACTAACTAAAGTTGCTGCATCTACTTGCCCTGAAGCTGTTAGGGGGATGCTAGAAATGGGGACAAATGCTGTGGGGATCAATTCGCTAGGCAAAATTATTTGCAGGTGAGATAACAATTGTTCTAGTGCAAATACACTTGAAGGTACTATATACGCTACTAACTCTTGTTTGTAATTAGGGGTTTGTTTTTTGATGACTACACAATCATCTACAGTTAAACTTGACCTGATAGCAATTTCTATTTCCCTATAAAACAACTTTGTCTCACTTGAAAAGACTAAAAATTGGCTATTATTGTTTGACTGCATTAGTTTTTATATCCTTCTGCAACTTTTTAGAAACTAGGATTATTAATTATTACCCTTTAATTTTTTATATAGCGATTCCCAGTTAAGTGAGGTACAGGTAATATTTTGAAACGCAGAGGGTTGCAGAGTTAAGCGCAGAGGTACGCAGAGATTTGTACTTCAGCAGACTAGGAAACGCTATATATAGGACTAATATTTGATTTCTGAAATGTACGTAGGATGTGTTAGCGACAGCGTAACGCATCTACCGCAAAGTTTTCGGTGCGTTACGGCTTACGCCTAACACGCCACTACACATACTGAGATTTTTTCAGAAATCAAATCGGATTCCTATATATTTTTACTATTATTAATTAAATAGACAGTCTCATTTTTTTCAAGAAAATGCAAGGACAGTTAAGATATTTAAGCAAATTTTTGAGACAGTTAAGATACTTAAGCAAATTATTCTAGGGCTGACGCAACTGGCACATTAGAATAGGACTAAAGCTGCGTGTCGCGCGATTTTTAGTTGAGGCTGTCAATTATTGTTTGTAAAAAGGGTTTTCTTCCTTTACCAGATGATGCTAATACCTTGAACACTTTTTGTAATGCGGTGGAGCGAATAACACGAATCATCTAAGTAGGTCGATGTTAAAAATTGTCGTGATGAAAAGGCAGGAGGCAGAGGGCAGCCTGCGTTAGCGATAGCGCAGCGTTAGCGAATCTTTGAGCGTCGGAACGAGCGTCGCGTCATTGCGAATTGCGAATTGTGAATTTGGTATCAGCCCTGTTTCTCTAAAGTTAAGGTGACGGTTTCACGGGTTTTAAATTTCTCGCTTTATAGAACATTTCTAGGCTGGTGCGATCGCCCACGAACCGCCAATGCCAAGGTTCATAACTCACGCCTTGCACATTATCTTTCGGAAAAGACATCTCAAAGCTAAATCTAGCCGCATTTGCTTGTAGCCATTGAAAAGCTTTGGTTTGATCAAAATCCGCTTGCAGATTTGTGGCTGGTACTGCTCCATCGCCCACATCCACAGCGTAACCTGTGTGGTGTTCGCTATGTCCAGGAGGCGCACTTAAAGCGGCTCTTTGGGCGGGGGTTTGATTGCGTTGCGCTCCCACTTCAAAAAACAATTGTTCTTGTTCTTTCACAGAACGAAAGCCGGAAATCGGCACGATAATTACACCCGCACTCCGCGCTGCTTGCGTCATAGCGCGAAACTTTTCCGCCGCCGCTTTTCGCATCCTTATCCGCCCATCGGCAGTAATGGGGGTTAATTCTGACTCTGGTGCTTCTGGGTAGGCTAAATGTCCCAACACGACATTATTATCTTGCGGATTTGGCGAATTACCTGCCCCTGGAGTCGTTGTCCCAGAATTAGCAGGTAAAGATGGAGAATCGGTGGTTTTTTTTGGTGTAGTGATGGAAAACAAAAAACCACTAATGACAGCCAGCAGAATAAATCCTGCTATTCCCCCAATTAGTAATACCAGAGGTGTTATACGTAGTTTAGATGCGACATCAGGAGTATCGCGTAAAGCCACTGGAATATCATCTTCAGGATCACCTGACGAATTTGGGGGTTTTCCAGAAAATCCAGCTTTATTCAAAGGTCAACTCCTGCTTTGGTGCAAAATTTATAACAGATTCAGACTGGACAGGGATTTGCATATTGGCTAACATTTTACATCTGTCTTTTTCGGTGTAATCTTGACCAACCTCCTAGAACTATACGTCAAACTTGTGGGTTTAGTCCTAGTAGGATTTTTCCTCGGACGGAAACTACCTGCCACATTTCCACCTCGTTTAGGTCAGTTGCTTTTTTGGGTAGGAGTACCTATAAGTATTGTTGCTTTTTTACGCCAAGCTGATTTATCAGCCCAGATTTGGATTGCACCTGCGATCGCTTATATTGCCATTTTCTTAGGGGCATTTTTAGCCTGGTTGGCAATTAAAGGACAAGCATATCTTACTCATACAACTTTTCAACACCCCACTCAGGGAAGTTTAATCCTATCGGCAATGGTAGGTAACACAGGTTATATCGGCTTTCCTGTCACCTTAGCAATGGTCGGCAAAGATTATTTTGCGTGGGCTTTATTTTACGACTTACTAGGGACAGTCTTTGGTGCTTATGGTTTGGGTGTTGCTCTAGCATCGCGCTTTGGCGGCGGTAAAGCTAACTCTTGGCAAATGGCTAAGGCTATCTTCATTAATCCAGCTTTGTGGAGTTTTGGCATTGGCTTGTGGTTTCGCCAAGTTCATCTGCATCCGACTGTGGAATTTTATCTCGAAAATTTGGCTTGGGTGGCTGTGGCTTTATCTTTAGTATTAATTGGAATGCGGCTTTCTTTGCTCAATTCTTGGCACAGGCTACCACAAGCAGGGGTAAGTTTGGCTATCAAAATGGTGTTAGTTCCTTTAATGGTTGGTTTAACTCTCCCATTTTTTGGCATAACTGGTTCTCCCGCCAAGGTGATTGTGTTACAAATGGCAATGCCACCAGCATTTGCCACAATGGTGCTAGCTGAAACTTTTAATCTTGACCGTGAACTTGCTGTTACCTCCCTAGCCGTGGGCGTGATGCTGTTATTGCTGACGCTGCCAGTTTGGTTATGGCTATTTTGAATTAGTTATTTGTTATTGGTTAAAAGTGCTGAGTGCTGAGTGCTGAGTGCTGAGTGCTGAGTGCTGAGTTTTATATTCTTCTCTTACACCTGCTGATTTAACATAATTGACTTAGCTTCTTTGCCAAATCTGCTGGTTTGGTATGTTCGTAATGTTCAAAGGGTTGATGAATCCAAGGGTTATCGGCTAAGTAATCGACGTAATAATCGGGTTTAATAATTGAACAGGCTTTATACCAAACTACAGCACTGCGAATTTCTACTATAGAAGAACTAGTATTTTCTTTTAGCCAAGGAATAGTTTCTTGCAGGGTAATACCAGAGTCTACCAAGTCATCAACTAAAAGGATGCGATCGCCTAATTGTTCAGTAGTCATAGTAATATGACGAGAAAATTTTAAATTTCCTCTTTCTTGCTTACCAGGGCCGCTGTAGGATGATGTCGCTAAAATCGCTAAAGGCATTTCGTAAATGCGCGCGAGAATATCGCCAACGCGCAGTCCGCCTCTGGCTAGGCATACAATTTGGTTAAATTGCCAACCAGATTGATAAATTTCCACAGCTAACTGTTCGATTTTGTAGTGGTACTCTGACCAAGAAACGTAAAGGTCTGACATAAGATCAGTAATTTTGAGGTAATACTTATAGCGATCGCAAATTTTTTATTTTAGTACGAGCTAGATACATCATGAACGATTCTGCTGATGATTATGCCCAAAATGCTGCTGTCAGTCCAAAACTAGACTTTAAAACAAAACTTGCTTATGGTGCGGGCGACTTAGGCCCGGCTATTACTGCCAATATTTCGATATTTTTCTTACTAGTTTTTTTTACTAATGTCGCTGGTATTCCCGCAGGTTTAGCCGGAAGTGTCTTGTTGATTGGCAAAATTTGGGATGCTGTCAATGATCCTTTTGTCGGGATGTTGACCGATAAAACAAAATCTCGGCGTTGGGGTCGTCGGCTTCCTTGGATGTTTTATGGTGCAATTCCCTTTGGGATTTTCTTTTTCTTGCAGTGGATTGTACCCTCATTTAACAACGGGCCGATTAATAATGTTTGGGTTTTATTTTGGTATTACGTAGTCATTGGGTTGATATCACAAGTATTTTATACCGTTGTCAATTTACCTTACACAGCCATGACTCCCGAACTCACCCAAGATTATGATGAACGTACTAGCCTGAATAGTTTTCGCTTTACGTTTTCGATTGGTGGCAGTATTTTATCTTTGATTTTGGCAAAAATAGTTTTTACTCAGATTGCTGACCGTCAGCAGCAATATTTAGTCTTAGCAACTATTTGTACTGTAATTTCGGTAGCCTCTTTATATTGGTGCATTTTTGGTGTGCGCGATCGCATCCTCGCATTTGAAGCAAAACGTATCCAACTTGAAGAACCAGAAAACATTTCTTTCTTAGAACAATTAAAAATTGTCTTTTCTAATCGCCCATTTTTATTTGTGATTGGGATATATCTTTGTTCTTGGCTTGGTGTCCAAATTACAGCCAGCGTCATTCCTTATTTTGTGATTAACTGTATGCGTCTTCAAGAAGCCGATGTGCCTACAGTCATGATTGCTGTACAAGGAACTGCTTTAATTATGTTATTTGTTTGGAGTAATTTAAGTAAAAAACTCGGCAAAAAAATTGTCTATTTTTTAGGCATGAGTTCCTGGATAATTGCTGGGGCTGGATTATTCTTTTTACAACCAGGACAATTAGTTTTAATGTATGCTATGGCTGTCATGGCTGGTATTGGCGTATCTACAGCTTATTTAGTACCTTGGTCAATGATTCCCGATGTCATTGAATTAGATGAACTGCAAACAGGACAACGCCGCGAAGGAATCTTCTATGGATTCATGGTACTGTTGCAAAAATTTGGTTTAGCATTTGGATTATTCTTAGTAGGAAATGCCTTACAATCTGCTGGTTTTAAAGAAGCCGTAGCCGGACAAAAGATACTACCTATACAACCGGAGTCAGCACTTACAGCTATTCGGATAGCTGTTGGGCCTATACCAACTATTTGTTTAATGTTTGGATTAGTTTTAACTTATTTTTATCCTATTACCCGGGAAATGCACGCAGAAATTTTATTAAAACTCAAAGAACGTCAAGCACAAAAAGGACAATAGAGTGAGTCACTGACTAAGTAAGTCGATGCAATAAAACCCAACTATGTTAAGAAAAGTAAATAAGTCTCAAACACTTGGAGTTAGGCAAGAGGAAATATAATTTTTACTTATCCCACCCTGTTCCCCCCGATAAAAACTTACTAATTTCTTCTTTTGGTGAATATCTGCCCCCAAATTCTTTAGTAATGTCTATCCTGAAAGAGTAGGGAAATCACTATAGCGTAAATTGCCAGCAGGTGTTGGATGCTGCAAATAGAACAGATATTACACCATCGTTATCAAATTCAACGGCAACTAGGAAATAATGGCATTCGCCAAACTTGGCTAGCCAAAGATTTACAAGCTGCTGATGGGGAAGAATCATTAGTTGTCGTCAAACTCTTGGCCTTTGGTGGAAATGTCCAATGGGATGACTTAAAGTTATTTGAGCGGGAAGCACAAATTCTCAAACAGCTAAAACATCCGCGTATTCCACAATATATAGATTATTTTTGTGTAGATGAAAGCACATTATGGTTTGGCTTAGTACAACAGTATATCCCTGGGGAATCACTCAAAGAAAAACTAGCATTTAGTCAAAGATGTACAGAACAGCAAGCCAAAAAAATTGCGACTGAGGTTTTAAATATTCTCATATATCTGCATGAATTAAACCCTGGTGTATTACATCGGGATATTAAGCCCAGTAATTTAATTTGGGGGGAAGATAATCATGTATATCTAGTAGATTTTGGTGCTGTCCAAGATAAAGCCGCCAAAGAAGGCGCAACTTTTACAGTGGTGGGAACTTATGGTTATGCACCAATGGAACAATTTGGTGGGCGGGCTGTACCGGCATCTGACCTTTATGCGTTGGGAGCGTCTTTGATACACTTATTAACTGGTATTTCGCCTGGTGATTTACCACAACAAGATTTGCGCTGGCAATTTACTGACAAAGTTAACCTGAGTCCGGGTTTTGGGCGATGGTTGCAAAAGTTGACCGAACCTGCACCAGAAAACCGCTTTAGTAGCGCTCGTCAAGCACTAGATACATTAAAATCAGGTCTAGCTGTCACATCTGTAAGCAAAAAGCTAACCATGAATAATTCTGGTTGTGGTATCAATTCTCCAGAACCAGTACCAGAAGAAATTTTAGGCTGGAATTGGGGTGCTTTTTTATTGCCTTGGTTCTGGCTATGGACTAATCAGGTATGGTGTGGGTTATTTTGCTTTGTACCACAAATCGGTTGGTTTATGGCGATCGCAATGGGGGCAAAAGGCAATGAATGGGCTTGGAAAAGCCGAGAGTGGCGCAGTATAGAACATTTTAAAGAACATCAACGCGGTTGGGCGATCGCTGGCATTATCTTTAGCGTACCCTCTAGCATTATGTTGTGTAAGTTGATGTTCAAATTTTTGGAATACATATTTTGAGGGAGTGGGGGAAGGTGAAGGCAAGAAAAGTATTTTTGCCCCCTGCCCCCTGCTCCCTGCCTCCTTACACTTGCGACTCAAACACACCTACAGGACAAGCAACATTCGTCCCGCCTAAACCACAATAGCCGTTGGGATTTTTAGCTAAATACTGCTGATGATAATCTTCAGCGTAGTAAAATTCAGGCGCATCTAAAATTTCTGTGGTGATTTGACCATAACCTGAACTCGTCAGTGCTTGCTGATAAGCATCGCGGGATGCTTCGGCTTGCTGTTTGTGGCTTTGAGAATAAACGTATATACCAGAACGGTACTGTGTGCCAACATCATTACCTTGGCGCATTCCTTGGGTGGGGTTGTGGCTTTCCCAAAAAACTTTCAGTAATTGGGCATAACTAATAACTTGGGGGTCAAATACAACTAACACTACCTCATTATGGCCAGTCATCCCTGTACAGACTTCTTCGTAGGTAGGGTTGGGTGTAATGCCAGCAGCGTAACCGACAGCAGTAGTGTAAACTCCGGGAAGTTGCCAGAATTTACGTTCTGCACCCCAAAAACAGCCCAGCCCAAATATAGCTTTTTCCATACCTGCGGGAAATGGCGGTTTGAGAGGATTTTTATTTACATAGTGATGGGCAGGTACAGGCATTTCCTTTGCCCGTCCTGGTAAAGCTTCTTCAGGTGTTGGGAGAGATAGCTTTTTTTTACCAAATCCAAATAGTACCATTACGTCTAACTCTGCGGTTTGATATACATCTTTACTGTAGTTAATATTCTAACGATTCTGGCGATCGCTACGGATATATAAGAATTAGATTTGATTTGTGAAAAAAATCCAGTATGTGTAAATCAGCCGAAAGAACAACTCAATATAGAGGTTTTCTACTGTAGTTATCTTGTCTTACTTCCATCAGCCTATTTTTAGCGAATTGGTATAAAGGCTACTGAAATTGGTAGAATTCAAGTCTGGAGAGAAGAGAACATTGAGACATGGTAGTTGCCCATACGGATTTAGATATTGCTGCTTTAGAAGCAGAATACAGCCAGAAATCACCAAGAGAAATTCTGAAGTTTGCCTTGGATAATTTTGACAATATGGCAATTTCCTTCAGTGGTGCTGAAGATGTTGTTTTAATTGATCTAGCTGCCAAGATTACCAAAGACTTCCGCGTTTTTACACTAGATACTGGGCGTTTGCACCCAGAAACATACCAGTTTTTGGATACAGTCAGAAAGCATTATGGGATTAAATTAGAAGTAATGTTCCCTGATGCAGCAGAAGTACAAGCTTTTGTCGAAGAAAAAGGGTTGTTCAGCTTCTATCAAGATGGTCACAAAGAATGCTGTGCTGTTCGCAAAGTCAGACCATTACGCCGCAAATTGAATACCCTTGATGCTTGGGTAACAGGACAACGTAAAGACCAAAGCCCCAGCACGCGCAACCATATTCCCGTAATTGAAGTTGATAGTGCCTTTTCCACCGAAGACCATCAGTTGATTAAGTTTAACCCCTTAGCAAATTGGTCTTCTGCCCAAGTTTGGGAATATATTCGGGCTTTAGATGTGCCTTACAATAAACTGCACGAACGCGGTTTTATCAGTATTGGTTGCGAACCTTGCACCAGACCAGTATTACCTAACCAACACGAACGCGAAGGCCGTTGGTGGTGGGAAGAGTCTACAGCGAAAGAGTGCGGTTTACACGTAGGTAATTTACAAAAGTAGGGAATAGAGAGTGGGGAATAGGGAATAGGCGAGAAAACATCTTACATATCTGCTTATTCCTCCCTTACACCCCCACACCCTTATACCCCTGTATAGAATTCACTCATCCTTGTTTGATAAACCTTGACTAACCTATCAATGCCTTTAAAACGGTAGTCTCCCATTGGTTGAAAGTCTAGAGGTTGTGACAGCATTTGATAGGTGGCTTCACTAATGACACATTCACTGGGAGGACAAACGGCTTCCATCCTAGCGGCTAAGTTAATCGTGGCTCCTAAGGCGGTGTAGTCTACCCTTTGGGAACTGCCGACATCACCCACAACGGCTTTACCACTATTAATGGCGATGCGTAATTGTAGCGGTTCTTGCCAAAAACCGTTGGCGTTTAACCGTTGCAGCCGAGTGAGCATTCCTTTGGCGGCGGCGGTGGCGCGATCGGCGTGATCTATTAAAGGTTCAGGTGCGCCAAAAAATGTCATAATACAATCGCCAATATATTTATCTAAAGTGCCGCCATAGGCAAACACTTCTTGCAGCATTTCTTCAAATAAATTATTTAATAGTTGAGCGATCGCTTTTGGTGTTAACCTCTCTGATAAGGCAGTAAAGCCAACTAAATCTGCAAATAAAATACTAATTTCACTTTCAGTTGTAGGCAAACGTCCATCTGGTAAACCACCTACAGATATTAGTTGTTGCACCACCGCAGGAGAATGGTAACGTTCTAATCTATGACGGATGACTTCTTCTGTTTTGAGTTTCTCAACTAACAACCAACGTTGCACACTCGAAGCGACTAGATTTGCTAAAGCTGAAAAAAAGCTGAGTTCTTCTTCACCACTATTTGCCCAATGATAAGAAGAAAGATGGGCATCAGCATAAAGAACACCAACTACTTTATTTTCATCCCATAAAGGCACAGCCATAGCACTGCGAATGCCTTTGACTAAAATGCTGTGTTCGCCAGCAAACCGCTCATCTTTGTGGGTATCAGCAGTTTGAATTGCTACTTTTTCTTCAAATACTTTTTGGCAAATACTCCGACTAATCCAACTACCATCAGCTGCTAAATATTTTTGTTCTGAAGCATTTCTGGTTGCAGCATTCACTAATTCTAGGTGATTGCCGCCATTGGCATCAATTAACAAAGCTAAACGGTCTATACTGTCGAGATAGCGAAAAACTACTTTTTGCACCTGAGAAAAAATTTCTTCGATAGATGCTGCTGCACAAAGGTTTTTAGCAATATCTACTAAATCTTTCAGGCGGGCAATGCTTTTGTCTTTATTGCCAATATCATCATTGTGACTATCTGCTGCTATCCATTGCTGTTGTAATTGTTCAACGTTCCGCAGAATTGTTCTTTGTTCAGACCCTTCGGTATCTTCTATGTGCTGACTCATCAACTGCATGGCTGGATTTGCCAACAGCACTTCTAATTTGACATTTCCCAGCCAAATAATATCACCATTTTGTAAATCTTTAGCTGTAGTCACAACACTTTGATTTACTTGTGTCCCGTTTTTACTTCCTAGATCCTCAATAGCCCAACCACCATTGGCTTTTTTTCTGACTCGGGCGTGCTTGCGCGAAACTCCACCAAAGGGTAAATACAAATCACAATCTGGTAAACGACCAATGGTGAAATCATCATGATTCACTGTTACCTTTGTGTCTGTATCTCCTTGTTGTAGGCGTAGTATAAGTTCAGTCATGAGTATGATTTATCTATCCTAGAAGCTGGGTCAGCATCTTGAAAGCCAAGGATACGCAAAGCAAATCCTTCACCTTTTCTTTATGACACTGTTAATGGCATTCCGACAAGTGTGTGTAGTAAATATTACATATTCAATTATAAGCGTAGATGGCCAGCAGTAATGCGGAACTAGGTAGATACGGTTTCCGATTTATGAAAAAATCGTACAGATGATAAAATCCAATGGAGTCAGCAAAAAAGTAGCAATTATCAAAACTACATTTTGGCAAACGTAATTTACATTACTGATTTTTTTCTGATTTAGGCATTAATAATCTTAACTTCGGTGAATGTAGCACACACTGATCACTTCTAGGTAAGTAGGTCGTTGTGAATATTTATCCTGAGAATCAGGCAGGAGGCAGCTATGCTGGAGGGAAGAGGCTTTGAGCTTAGTTAATCTTTCGTAACATAGTGAGGTTTTTCTTCACCGACTGACTTAGACTATTCTCTGTATTCAGGTAAGATGGCATCTTGAAGATTTGCACCGTTGAGGTTAGCTCCTCGTAGTTTAGTACCAGTCAAGTTTGCGCCAGCTAAGTTTGCGCCAGCTAAGTTTGCGCCTTGCAGGTTAGTCCAACTCAAGTTTGCACCTGTCAAGTCAGCTTCACTGAGGTTTGCTTGGAATAGGTAAGCACTACTGAGGTGAGCATAGCTGAGATTTGCATTGCTCAAATCTGTTTTGTAAAGGTAAGCGCCAATTAAGGTTGCTTCGTAGAGATTCGCTTTGCTGAGATCAGCTGTAATTAAGTTGGCTTCAACTAAGTTGGCGTATGCAAGGTTAGCGCGGATGAGTTTTGCAGCGCCTAAATCAGCACCTCTGAGGTTGGCATCTTTTAAGTCTGTACCTATGAGGATAGCATTTGCGATCGTCGATTCTCTCAAATTCGCCTCACTCAAGTCAGCACCAATAAAATTTGTATGATTTAACTCTGCTTGGATGAGCGTTGCGCCCCGCAAGTTAGCGACGCTAAAATTAGCCGCACTTAAATTAGCTTCTATCAGCTTGGCTTGATAAAGATTGGCACCACTAAAATCTGCACCGTTGAGATTAGCACGCACCAGCAAAGCTTGACTCAAATCTGCTTTAGCCAAGTTAACTTTCTGGAGGTTCGCACCTCTGAGGTTATCTCCTTGCAAGTTGGCAGCACTCAGGTCTGGTTGAATTTGCGGATTTTTATCTCTCCATTCACTCCAAGTCACTGCACCTGCTTTCAGTAAAACCAGATGCTCTTGATTAGCCATGTTCTCTCCTTTACTCCTGGCGGCCACTGTTGGGATTTGTCCGACCAGCTACACTTTCAATTGCTGTTAATGCTCCCCTCGCACCTGCTAGAATATCTTGTTCTTGTCCACCTAGGTACAATCTGCCAAAGCTCCCAACGGCTTGTACTTCCAAAATATTAATTGCCGCAGCTTTTTCTGCTTCGTTGGCGGCGAGTGCGGCGTAAGCTGCGGGTTCAACTTCTAAGACATACAACGTTTGCCCCGCTAATAATAGCTGTCCTCGGCGGGTGCGGTTGATTAATTGAGTTTGATAAGCATCAATATTGCGGATAATTTGACTAGATACTACACGCGGTTTGATACATTCTTCGCGTCTCACGCCCAAGGTTTCCAAAATCGCTTGACCAGCCGTGCGCGTTTCCCCTTGGGAACCAGAATGAACTTCTAATAAACCATATAGGCGCTCAACTACTTGAACTCCCGGACGCACAGAAGCAGCTTTTAAGGCGACATCAGTAATTTTATTAATTTCAATCCCAGGAGAAATTTCAATCCAGAGTGATGTATCTCCTGGTAAGGGCAGAAAACCTTGAGCTACTGTTCCCATATAGGCTGCGTGTTGTGGTTGCAAGCTGTCAAGAAATACGAAACTGCGTAGTTCTATACCCAAGGTTTTGCTCTCCAGTCATCAGATAAATTTACATATTGCAATATAAAACTACCATAAGCTACGGTCGATACCTAGGATGACTTGGGGCGGGAATGAAAAGGGTGTAGGGTTTAGGGAACCCCATACTGAAAAGCAGGGGCTTGTACCCTATGGGGTGTGGGAAAAAAACCTCTAACCTACACCCCACACCCCGTTTTGGTCAGTTAAGAGAATAGTAGGTTGGGTGTAGCGATAGCGTAACCCAACAAAGTATGCGTGAATGTTGGGTTCCGTTCCTCCACCCAACCTACACCAGTCTAAGTTGTTGCCTTAACTGAACTGTATTGCCCTATGGGGTGTGGGAAAAAAACCTCTAACCTACACCCCACACCCCGTTTTGGTCAGTAGAAAGCAGAAAATAGGGAACAGGTGGCAGCTAGGACGCTGTTCCTTATTCCCTGATTGCTGTATTCATTGAATAATTTCCTAAATCCAATAGAACTGTTGTTTTAGTAGAGTGAATTTGCAGCAACTTCTTCTGTTTTCTTAACTCCCTAAATCTAATTGCACTTGTAACCCGTCATTAGTATCTGTAGACTGGGCTGGCTCTAAATAAATAGGCGTGCTAGGCAGTGATAGTGATTGATTTAAGCGCAGATTATTAGATTGTGATTTGACTGGCTGATTATTGTTAGAAATATTAGTTATACTTCCTCCTTCAAAGAACTTTTTAAAGTCTTCTTGGGCTGTTCTATCACCAATTCCTTCTAGAGAATCACTTGTAACTTTATAATTTTGCCCATTAACGCTAGGGGTTGTTGTTGACTGAGCGTTAACCGGAAGCTCCAAGCTAGCAACAGCCGCCACAATTATCAAAGCAGCAGTAATTTGAGCTTTCATGAGTTTTATCCTAATGCTGATATGTTGCTGATTTTTATTTATTCAGCCAAGAATTTTGGCAACTTCTACTATTAGATATTTTCTACATCCATTAGTATTTTATGTAATGTATAAATTGACTGTCAATGATTTTCAGACTTTGTTAGGAAATACACACATATAAATTAAATGACAGTTATTGACCCTGATTGATTAATAGATTGAAAGATAAAAATATGTAATTGAAACATAATATTAATTTAAGGATGTTTAAAAAATGTTTTATTTCATATTCTGATTTGTTAAGTTATGTAATCTTTGTCAGTTACAAGATACCCGATTTTTGAAAAAAGTCGGGTATCTGAATATGGCTATGTGATTAATCTACACAGCTACGGGTGTATTCGCTGGTTTAACTTGCGGTGTTGCTATCATCCGTATTCCGCTTGGTGCGGCTAAAGTTAAACCCCGCCTTACAGGGCGCACAAGGCGTTTGTTGGCTAAAGAGAGTTGATACTGCGACAAAATTGTGGCTAGGGCAATTTTCATTTCATACTGAGCAAAGGCTAAACCAATACAGCGACGATTTCCACCACCGAAGGGTAAGTATTCATAAGCAGAAAATTGCCGTTCTAAAAAGCGTTCGGGTTGGAATAAGTTAGGCTGTGGGTAAACTTCTGGGCGATGGTGCGCTAAATAAATACTAGGGATGATGCGTGTACCTTTGGGTAAGTTGTAACCCATAACTTCCATTGGCGATCGCAACACCCTAAAAAAAGCAGTCGGTACAATAGGATATATCCGCAAAGTTTCTTGGCACACTGCTGTTAAATAAGGCAGTTTAGCAATATTACTTAGTTCCGTCTCCCATCCTAGAGTCTGCAATTCTTGAAGTAACTTTTGTCGAATGTCTGGTAAAGTATCCAGCCAGTAAAAAGCCCAAGTCAATGCAGAAGCTGTGGTTTCGTGTCCGGCAACCAACATTGTCATTAACTCATCTTGTAATTCGGCATCTGACATTGGCTGTCCGTCATCATAACGCGCAGAAATCAATAAACTTAGGATATCTTGGCGATTCTGCCCGACTTCAGCTTTTCTTTCTTGAATTAAGGCATAAATTAGTTGATCAATTTCTCGTAATTGGCGTGTAGCCTTACCCCAAGGACTCCATGCACCCCAATCTTTTTGTATAAACGGAAAAACCATTGCCATAGCCATTAAAGGCGAACCCATAATATCTAAAACAGAAGTTAATAATTGCCGCAGTTGTTCAAATATTGGCCCTTCATCTACACCAAACACTACACGTAAGATGACGCGCAAGGTGATTTCTTGCATAGAGTCGCGGATATTAAAGGGCTTACCTATGACCCACTCACTGCTCACTTGTTGGGTAATCTCTTGGATAGCTTGACCATAAGCGCGCATTCGCTCACCATGAAAAGGTGGCGTGAGTAATTGCCGTTGACGTTGGTGGCGATCGCCATCTAGTAAAATAAGCGAATTATCACCAAGCAAAAATCTTAAACTTTGGTTGCCTCTACCAGTCTCAAAATAACTAGGATCGGCAGTAAAAATCTCCTCTAACGCTTGGGGATGGCTGAAATATACTAGTTGATTTTCCCTGTTACTCCAAATTGTGAAGTTGTCACCGTAAACTTTGGCGAAGTCCTCAACATACTCTATTGGTTGAGCAATAAACTTAATTAGTCTTCGCCAGTAAGGCAATTTTGGCCCGTCAGGCAAACTGTAATTTACTGTCATAAAAGCTTGTAAGAGTTAATTGTTACTATTTTTATCGGTAGCTTGAAAGAGGGTTTAGGGGTGTAAGAGAAAAACCTCTTTACATCACAGCCTTTTTTATTCTGGCGAGTTTTTCTGTGACTGTGGGTCACGCAAAGCGGTATATTCTTGTATGTATGGCAGGGTCGGAAGTAAGCAGTGCCAAAAATCGTTACTATCCTCAACGGTAAAGGAGGAGTCGGCAAAACGACTACCTCAATCAATTTAGCTGCACAGTTTTCCAAGCGGAAGAAAGTACTACTGGTAGATGCAGATATTCAAGGTTCTGCCAGTTGGTGGTTTGGACGTAATGAAAAAGATATGGGATTTGACTTATCCCAAGAGACAGATCCTCAACTTTTAGGAAATTTACGCAAAATAAAAGGTTACGATTTAGTTGTAGTGGATACGCCTCCAGCGTTGCACTCTGAAGCATTAGCAACAGTAGTAGCGATCGCAGATTATATAGTTTTACCCACACCCCCAGCTGCAATGGATTTAGCTGTTCTCATTGACACAGTTAAATCAGCCGTCGTCCCCACAGGAGTTCCCCATCGTGTACTCTTAACTAAAGTCGATGCGCGCAGTATTGGTGAAGCGATGGAAGCGCAAAACACTCTCCAAAAGCTCGGTATTCCTGTTTTTAAAGGCTTCATCCGTACCTATAAAGCTCACGAACGAGCCGCACTAGAGGGTGTAGCCATTAATCAATGGCGAGGAAAAAATGCTTGGGAGGCGGAATCAGACTATCGCCGCGTGGCTGATGAACTACAGCGTGAATGGAGGAAATAATGGCTAGAAAACAAAATCTTTCTGACTTAATTCAAGAAGAAGCACAAAAATTAACACCAAACAGTGCCAAAGATGAAGGTGCAATTGAAGTACCTGCTGTACCTGTTGTCGAAGAAACAACGGCTACAGAAGAATCAACAGCAGAAACATCTGCAAAACGGAATACTCCTACCAAAGCAGATTTAGAAGCTACTATTAAAGATTTACAAACAACTTTAGAAAAAAATCAGGCAACAGAAAAAGACCTACAAAAGCAAATTAAAGAACTAAAATCAGCTTTAGCCGAACAACAAACATCTGTAGAACGCTTAACACAAGAGCTTGAGGAAACCAAAAAAACAGCACTCCAACTCGCCGAAGCAAATTCTCAACTAATAGAAGAAAATAAAGCTTTACAACAACCAAAAACCAGCATTGTCAAACAGCAACCCAAAGAAAGTTACAAGCCAGTAGTTGATTATCGAAAATCTCACCGTTCACCGGAAAGATTACCTGATATGCCAGCAGAAACCAAAGATGATTTTGCAGCAAATACTTGGTTGTATGACTAGTAGAAGGCAGAAGGCAGAAGGCAGAAGGCAGAAGGCAGAAGGAAATTCTTTAACTCAGCACTCAGCACTCAGCACTTTCAAGTCGTAGTAGGATCGTTCAAGTAAAAGGGTGAGCCTGATGCAGTGATGAGCGATTGCAATCAGACACCCTAAAATTGAAGCAAAAGACGAATCCTAAAACAAGCACACTCCATGCGTATTTCTCTAAACTGGCTGCGGGAACTAGTAGAAGTTAAACTAAGCCCAGAAGAATTAGCCCATATCCTGACAATGGCAGGGTTTGAGGTAGAAGATATTGAAGACCGCCGCACTTGGGCAAATGGCGTTGTTGTGGGAAGAGTGCTTGAGCGTCAACCCCACCCCAACGCTGATAAATTAAGTGTGTGTACGGTACATATTGGTGCGGCTGAGACTTTAAATATTGTCTGCGGTGCATCCAACGTCCGGGCCGATATTTACGTCCCAGTCGCCACCGTCGGCACTTATTTACCAAACATTGATTTAAAAATTAAACCTGCAAAACTGCGCGGTGTCCCTTCACAAGGCATGATTTGTTCATTAAAAGAACTCGGTTTGCCTAGCGAGGTGGACGGAATACATATTTTTCCTGAGGAAAATCTGCCAGTAGGTAGTGATGTCCGCCCGTTGCTTGGTTTAGATGATGTGATTTTAGATGTGAGTGCGACTGCTAACCGCGCAGATGCTTTGAGTATGGTAGGCATAGCGCGGGAAGTCGCAGCATTAACTGGTGGTAAGCTGACTATTCCCGAACCTGGGGAAGTAAAAGTAACTCAAAATGCAGGTAAGTTAAGTTTAAAAATTGCCGATACCCAAGCTTGTCCTGCTTATATAGGTACAGTTATTGAAGGTGTGAAAATTGCCCCGTCGCCTGAGTGGTTGCAACAACGCCTGCGGGCTGCGGGTGTGCGTCCAATAAGTAATGTTGTTGATATTACTAACTATGTATTGTTGGAATGGGGACAACCACTCCATGCCTTTGACAAAGACCGTTTACAAACTGTCTCTGGTAATGGCAATTTTATTGGTGTGCGTTTTGCGAATCAAGGGGAAACCTTAAAAACCTTAGATGGACAAACTCGCACCCTAACAACACAGAATTTATTAATCACCGCTAACGATAAACCCGTGGCTTTAGCGGGAGTGATGGGTGGAGAAGAAACAGAAGTCCATGAAGGTTCGCAAAACTTAGTTTTAGAAGCCGCGTTGTTTGATTCCGTTGCTATTCGCCGTTCTTCTCGGAGTGTGGGGTTACGCAGTGAAGCTTCCGGGAGATACGAACGGGGCGTGAACCGGGCAGAATTAGAAATTGCTTGTCGTCGAGCGTTAGCTTTAATTAGCGAATTAGCTAACGGTGTCATTGTCCATCAAGAAATTGCAGATACCCGTCCTGATCCTGCGACGTGGAGTCGTTCAATTGCCCTACGTTTAGATAGAGTTAATGAAGTGTTAGGGCCAATTGATTTAGGTGAAGAGACAGGCGAATTACAAGAAAAAGATGTTGTCAGGGTTTTATCTGCCCTGGGATGTCAGCTAACTCCTTCGGGAGAACGCGCTTGGAATGTGACTGTCCCACCCTATCGTTATCGTGACTTAGAACGAGAAATTGATTTAATTGAAGAAATTGCTCGTCTTTACGGCTATGACAATTTCTGTGATACTTTGCCCCAAAAATCGGAAGCTGGCTATTTGCCAATAGACCAAGAATTATTGCGGAAGTTACGCGCTTCGCTACGGGCAGCAGGCTTGACAGAGTTAATTCACTATTCTTTAGTTAAACCAGGAAGCGATCGCCAGGTAGTATTAAGTAACCCCTTATTTAGCGAATATTCGGCATTACGCACTGATTTAATTGCTGGGTTGATTGATGCTTTTCAATACAATTTAGAACAAGGTAACGGTTCTCTCAACGGTTTTGAAACAGGGCGCATTTTTTGGCAAGAAGAAGACGGTTTGCAAGAAGCCGATGCGATCGCTGGTATCTTAGGAGGAGACAGAAACCTCGGCAAATGGTCAAAAGGTGGACGCGAACAACCGATGACCTGGTTTGAAGCCAAAGGCGTTCTCGAAAGTGTCTTTCAGCAATTGGGCATACAAGTAGAATATCAACCTGATTGTCGGGATGAGCGTTTACATCCTGGACGCACTGCTTCTTTGTGGATACGTGGAAACCGACTGGGCGTATTTGGACAACTACATCCCCAACTGCGGCGAGAAAAAGGTTTACCTGATTCGGTGTACTTGTTCCAGTTAGATTTAGATGTACTGCTGGATGCTTTAGACCAAGATGAAATCCTGATTCCTGCATTCAAAACTTATTCTACTTACCCAGCGAGCGATCGTGATATCGCCTTTTTTGCCCCAGTCAAAGTTTCGGTATCAGAAATTGAAAAAGCCATTACCAAAGCAGGTAAGGGCTTACTGGAATCTGTCGAAATCTTTGATGAATATCGCGGCGAAAACGTCCCCCAAGGACAACGCAGTTTAGCCTTTCGCCTAGTATATCGCTCAAGCGATCGCACCCTCACCGATGCCGAGGTTGAACCTGTACACAACAAAGTGCGCGAAGCCTTGGTAGAAAAATTCGGCGTTAACTTGAGAAGTTAGAAACCACACACCACCTTGTAGAGACGTAGCATTGCTACGTCTCTACTGAACTACTAATACAGGTTTATTACGATACTTTGCTACTAGTTGCTTCTGTAAATTTGCATCCCAATTAAGTTGGTAATCTCTTTGTAAATCAGCAATTACCATTGGACGCAGTACACCTGTGACAGCCACCTGTTCTCCCCGCTTTACTTTAGCTTGGGGCTGGGTATGCAATACTAGTAAATCTTCACCACCGAATAACTTATCTTCATCTAAAGTGTAGGCGATCGCACTATTAATGTTTTCCACTTTACCTGTTACTGTCAGCTTTTTTCCATAATATGGGCTGGGATTGCTACTCAGTTCACCAGGTTCAGGTGATAAAGCTAAAGACTTAGCAACAATTACAGGTTGGTTATTATAATTTCTGTAATAATCAACCTGTAAATCCAAATTATAATCTTGATTGATTTTGTCTAGGTCAAATTTACGTACTTGTCCAGTAATTTGAATTGGTATATTATTGCTACTTGGTAATGTAAAAGGCTGATTAGTAGCATTAACAATGAGAATATCTTTATCCTCAATTAATTTTTCATCTCTGACAGTAAAGCTAGTAGGCCCAACTAATCTAATCGGTTGAGTTCTAATAGTGACAGTTTTCCCAATGAGTTCATCTGTTTTATCTTTTTCTTCCACAACCTCTTGGTCTACAACTTCTCGACTCACTTGATTTTGCAGTTGTTGTGGTGTTGTCGGCGTAAGAGCTTGGGGTTCATTATAACTACAAGCCGGAAGTATGATAGCCATTAAAGATATAGCGATCGCACCTCGATTTTTTCTTAATTTTTGCAGACAATTTTTATATTTTTTATCCCTGATATTCATCATAAAAATCTCCATAAATTTTGGCATATATATATGATTAGTTAGCAACTGATTAGTTCTAACTTATTTTTATTTATTTTTGATTTCAAATAATCTGAACACACTAATCAATTTATGTAGATAGCTTATGATTTTAAATTTATTTTTTCTTCTATCTTTTGAAGAGTTTTTGTCCTCTAACTAGAGAAAGATATGCTGATAAATATCTTGCACCCAACCCCAACGAATAGAATTTGTACGCCAGTAAGGGAATCGGCTATACAAACGCGCCTGCGCTGCGCCAAGCGCACCACGCGGACTAACGTAAATCAAAGTTTTTTAACCCGCGCAGGTGGGTTGTGACTGTGTAGCCAAGCCATTGCGTTGGGCGGGTTCCCCGACTTGAAGCAAATGGCGCGCGACTTCAGTTGTCCTCGTGTTGCTCCAACCAAAGGAATATTTCAGCAAGCCCTAAGTAAAATACTGAAAAAACAAATGCACCTAGCGAGTAGGTGCAACGGTTAGGTAATTACAGAATTAATACTACTATGTAAAAATAAGTAGGTAATAACTCAGGAGTTAATCAAGTTTATCCGAACCATCAGTAAACCATCTCCGTAAATATACTAGTTTTATGATGAAAATCTCTAAAACCAGTAATGGTTGGTATTTTTACGATTAGCAAATTTTCTTAAGTAATATAACAGTCAACGTATAGGTGAGGACGACTTGAAAGTGCTGAGTGCAGAGTGAATCAATTTTGGATTTTAGATTATGACAATCTTTCAATCTAAACGGCAATCTAAAATTATTCTACCCCCTGCCTTTTACCTTGCTTACCAAGCACCTGTTTGACTATCATCCCAGACTTCTAATTGCAAATCTTGAAGATAGTTCAGTCCATCTTGAATGTTTATATCGGTTCCTGTTAACTCTAAGTCAAACCAACCATCACCTACAGCATTCGCTCCTAGAATTGCCGCAGTAATATTCACTGTCAAACCATAGTCTGAAACTAAGTGCGAAATCACAGGTTCTTGATGATAGTCTTTGGGAATTCTTACCCGTATCCGTTTAGATTTAAGGGTTTCTTCGCTAGCCATATCAAAATTAGCCTTTGATGAATAGGGAACAAGAAGTAAAAAGTAAAAAGTAAAAATGTAAAAGACTATATTTATTTTGCCTTTTGCCTTTTACCTTTTGCCTTTGCCTTTTGAATTCATACTTCATACTTCACACTTCACTCAACATCTTTGATGCGGGTTTTACGTTCTAAAATTTCCTTGAGTATAAGGGTAACTACTGCTAGGAATGCCAACAAGACAGCAGCAGAAAAAGCGGCTTCAGTTTCATACTGTTTGTAAGCATCCTCTACAAATAGAGGTAAACTCTGGGTTTTATCAGCAATGTTGCCGGAAACTACAGAAACAGCACCAAATTCACCCATTGCTCTAGCATTGGTCAAAATTAAGCCGTAAAGTAAACCCCAACGAATGCTGGGTAAAGTCACACGCCAAAATATTTGCCAATCTTTTGCACCCAAGGTTTTAGCAGCTTCTTCTTGGTCACTACCAAACTCTTCTAATACAGGGATGACTTCTCGTGCGACAAAGGGCATACTCACAAAAGCTGTCGCCAGCACCATCCCCGGAAAGGCAAAGATAATTTTGATATCATGTGCTTGGAGAAAAGGCCCAAACCAGCCATTTCTGCCATAGAGTAAGACAATCATCAACCCTGCAACCACAGGAGAGATAGAAAAGGGAAGGTCGATAATACTTAAAACTATCGCACGACCGGGAAATTTATGTCGCGCGATCGCCCAAGCTGCACACAAACCAAATACTGTATTTAATGGCACAGCAATCAAAGCTAAGATAAAAGTTAGCCAAGCTGCATGAAGAAAAGCCGGATGAGTCAAGTTAGCGAAAAATGGGCCAATTCCCTTTTTAAAGGCTTGGACAAAAACATTAATTGCGGGAATGTATTGAATTAAAGCTAAATAACCAATGGCAATGCCAATTAAAACTATCGGAACCCAACTTTTCTGTTGTTTGGGATTAAATCTTGGCTCATTTATTGTCATATCTTCTCGCCCACGCTTGTAAGAAATTAATTGCCAACAGCAGTATTAAAGAAATTGTCAGTAACACCATGCCAATTACAGTCGCGCCAGAATAGTCATACTGCTCTAATCTCTGGAAAATCAGTACAGGCGCAATTAAATCTTGATAGGGTGTATTAGAAGAAATAATTACTGTTGAGCCATATTCCCCAACTGCACGGGAAAAACCCAAGGCAATACCTGTCAAAATTGTCGGAAATAATGGTGGTAAAATCACTTTCCAAAAGGTTTGCCATTGGGAAGCACCCAAACACCAAGCTGCTTCTTCAATGTCATGTTCCATTTCTTGCAATACAGGTTGCACAGTTCTGACTACAAAAGGTAGGGAAATAAAGATCATCGCTACTGCTACACCCAAACGAGTGAAAGATACCTTAATTCCCAGGGGTGCTAACAGTGAACCAATCCAGCCATTATCGCTGTAAACTGTTGCCAATGTTAAACCCGCTACAGACGTTGGCAGGGCAAAGGGTAAATCTACTGTGGCATCAATTATCCTTTTTAAAGGAAAGTCGTAACGCACTAAAACCCAAGCAATTAAAGTCCCAAATACACCATTGAGTAACGCTGCCCCTATGGATGTCACAAAGGTTACGTTGTAAGTTGCTAAAGCAACATCGCTAGTGGCAATTTCCCAAAATCTAGCAGGGGGTTCTGTACTAGCTTTTAAGAACATAGCGGCTATTGGCAAAAACAACATTACTGTTAGATATGCCAAAGTAATGCGCCATGTCCAAGGCAAATTAATCAACTGATGCAGAAATTTCTTCCAAACAGGAGTTTCAGCAACAATGTCTTGAGGTGATGACGGGGAAGATACAGCCATAAAAAAATATCAATTTATCCTGTGTGATTTGTCATTGGTCATTTGTCGTTGAACAATAAAGCCTTGATGTCCGTTTATTGTTTATTGACTCTTGACCATTGACTCTTGACTATTTACTTTTTCTTTTGGGCTTGAATCTTGTCAAAAACACCGCCCTCAGCAAAAAATTTCTTGTCAATTTCACCCCAACCACCGTAATCTTGTACTGTGCCTAATGTTTTAACGCTGGGGAACTTGTCTTTGACTTCTTTGGTTTGGGCTACAGTTTCATCAACTGGTCGGAATCCCAATTTGGCAAATTCTTGCTGTGCTTCTGGAGTATAAAGATATTTCACGAAAGCTTCTGCTACTTCGCGTGTACCATGCTTGTCAACGTTTTTATCTACCACAGCCACTGGGTTATCGATAGAAATATTGACATCAGGGACAAGGTAATTTACTTTTTCGCCCTTCTGCTCTGCTAAGACAATTTCATTTTCGTAGTTAATTAAAGCATCACCTTGGCCTTGCTTGAAAAATGCGTCAGTTGCTTCACGGGCATCTTTCGTTAAAAGCGGTACGTTATTATACACTTTGGTGACAAATTCGGTAGCTTTAGCATCATCTCCACCAGTTTTAACTACTGCATTCCACAGTGCTAAAAAGTTCCATTTTGCTACACCAGATGTTTTTGGGTCAGCTGTAATTAATTTTACGCCGTCTTTGGCTAAATCTGTCCAAGTCTTGATGTTTTTCGGATTACCTTCACGAGTCACGATCGCTGCAACTGATTTCGATACAATACCGTTATTGGGAACTTTAGTTTCCCATCCTGCCTCAATCAGTCCGGCTTTTTGAATCTTTTGCGTATCTCCAGATAACGCTAAGTGAACTACATCCGCTTCTAAACCATCGATGACAGCGCGAGTTTGCGAACCAGAACCACCATAACTTTGCTTGAAGGTGACAGTTTGGTTATGCTCTTGTTTCCACTTTTCGACAAACTTGGGAATGATAGCTTCGTGAGCAGCTTTAGTTACAGCAAAGGAAACTAAGGTGAGTTCCACGTTCGATTTATTCGCTGCAACGGGACTAGCAGACTGTGTACCACTGCCAGAACTATTACCATTTCCCCCAGAGCAGGCGGCCAGCACCACACTCAAAATCGCTCCTACCAATGTCAGCGATATAAAACCTTTGATTGAATTGAGTCTGAACCTATATGGTCTGTATTGAGTTATAAGTTGTAATTGTTTTAGGGGACGCTGCCACGCACTCATTTTCTCTCCTCCGCAGAAACTACGGTAATTTGATGGGAATTTAGTTATACATGGTTTATGTTACTAGATGATCGCATTTGTGGAAATGTATAACCGCAAACCCAAATAAAAACTTCATATTCTCTATCGAAAATATGGAGAATTTTATCAGTTCTTTTGGCAATTAAAAATACTTTTTGCTTCCAAGTATTCAAAGCTGATGAAAATCAGCAACTGCTTGTGTCAAGCAAATTGCTTGAAAATGAGGAACTCGCCGGGCTAAGTATAATATTGTTGACCATAGTAACTTGATGTTATGACCCCCAGATTGATCTGTGGTGTCAATCTAAAATTGTGTGACAAACAACTAAAGGGTATATTGCTGGGGTAAACCATCTTGAAAAGCCAGCAATTCCCCTGGTTGGATAGGTGTCCATACTTCATTATCTGTGAGTGGGGTAGTGGCAATTACAGCGACGCGATCGCTTGGAGAAGTCAACTCCCGAAAATCCACAGTCATATCTTGATCGATTAAGTGCGCCGCAGCGAAAGGTGCTTGACGCACAATGTAACTGAGTTTTGTAGAACAGTGAGCAAAAAAATGCTCGCCATCTGATAGCAGGTAATTAAATACGCCAACTGCTGCAATTTCAGTAGTAACTTTTAACAACACAGAATAAAGTTTTTCTAGTGGTGGTTCACCTTCAGGAAAAGCAGCACGTAGAGTTTCTAATATCAAACAAAATGCTTTTTCACTATCTGTATCACCCACCGGTTTATAAAAGCCTTGATTGGGAGGATTAAAATCAGGCAAATTACCATTGTGAGCAAATACCCAATATCTTCCCCACAGTTCTCTGCGGAAAGGATGACAATTTCTTAGCGCAATTTCTCCTTGAGTAGCTTTACGGATATGAGCAATTACATGGGTAGAACGGATGGGGTAGCGTCGTACTAAATCCGCGATAGGTGATGTCACAGAAGGTTTGTCATCTAAAAATAATCGACATCCCTTTCCTTCAAAAAACGCAATACCCCAGCCATCGCTATGATCGTCTGTTTTTCCTCCACGAGCAGAAAAACCTTCAAAAGAAAAGCAAATATCCGTGGGAACATTGCAGTTCATTCCTAGCAGTTGGCACATAATTACTAAAAATCAGTTTTCTCAGACTAAAGTTTTCTATAGGAATCAGATTTGATTTGGGAAAAAATTCCAGTATGTGTAGGGGAGCAACTGCGTTGGGTAGCTCTGCCGACTTGTAGCATAGGGCGTTGTGTTCGGCGTAAGCCGTAACGCACCAAAAGCTTTGCAGTGGATTTGTTACACTGCTGCTAACACATCCTACGTGTATTTCCAAACTCAAATAGGAGTCCTATATATGGTATTAAAAACACACTATGGAAAAGATTTTCAGTTCAAAAAGTGCCAAAAAGTATTTTTATTAAAATATTTATATCAATTTAATGGTTCTATTTCGATAAATTTTTACTATATTCTCTACAGATACTCTAAAATTTCTAGAAGATATAAGACTCATATTTGATTTATAAAAAAATCAGTAAACCCAGATTAATCTTCTTTCCTACTCCCCATTCTCCATTCCTTACTTACACAACTATAGGACTTACGCAAAAAAACTCTCAAACTCTCATTTCTCCGTGAACTCTGCGTCTCTGTGGTTCGATTTTCCGTAGGCTGTGCGTAAGTCCTAAACTAGATTCAGAAATCAAACCGGATTCCTATAGCTGCGGTTTAACGAAGACATCAAAGTTTGGCCCCAAAGCCTGGAAAAATCTGGCTTTGGAGTTTTCAAAAAAGTCTATTAAATCAGCAGCTTATCTGCCACTACATTACCGGAACGAAACCATTCTGCTAGTTCTTCTGGTGCTTTAGCTTGCTTAAGACGATCGCGCAAATCTGTACCTTCGAGAATTTCGCGTTGCAATAATTCTTGGGCAGTTTCTTCTAATAAGTCGCGGTTTTCATGCAGAATGCTTAAAGCGATATGGTGAGCATTATCTACTATTTGTTTTACTTCGTTGTCAATTTCTTGCGCGACTTGGGGGCTAATGGAACGGCGGGCGTTACCGTAACCATCAAGAAACTGCTGTTGGGTTTTCTCAAAAGCAACAGGGCCAAGTTTATCGCTCATCCCATACAAAGTGACGTAGCGTTCGGCCAAATCTGTGGCTTTTTGAATATCGTCACTTGCACCTGTCGAGACTTTGCCAAAAATAATTTCTTCGGCGGAACGTCCACCTAATAGGGTGGCAATGCGACCGCGAATTTCATCTTCAATCATCAAAAACCGGTCTTCTTCCGGCATTTGAATAGTGTAACCTAAAGCACCAACACCACGGGGAACAACGGAGATTTTCTCGACTTTACCCGCACCAGGCATTAACGCACCAATAATGGCGTGACCAACTTCGTGATAAGCGACGGTCTTCTTCTCAGTTTCGTTGAGTACGCGAGAGCGTTTTTCTAAACCAGCCACCACCCGTTCAATTGCTTCGTTGAAATCTGCCATTGTCACAGCTGGGCGATTTTGCCTTGCGGCTAACAATGCGGCTTCGTTGACGAGGTTGGCTAAGTCTGCACCGGCAAAACCAGGAGTTCTGATGGCGATGGTGGCGAGGTTAACATCATCCGCTAGTTTAACGTTCCGTGCATGAACTTTGAGAATTGCTTCTCGACCAATTTTATCAGGGCGATCGACCACCACTTGACGGTCAAAGCGACCAGGACGGCGCAAAGCCGGGTCTAGTACTTCAGGACGGTTCGTTGCAGCGATGATAATTACTCCGGTGTTGGCATCAAAGCCATCCATTTCCGTGAGTAATTGGTTGAGGGTTTGTTCGCGTTCATCGTTACCGCCGACAAATCCACCCGCACCACCGCGAGATTTACCCAACGCGTCTAATTCATCGATGAAGACAATACAAGGTGCTTGCTGTTTAGCTTGTTCAAACAAATCGCGCACCCGCGCCGCACCGACACCAACAAATAATTCAATAAATTCTGAACCAGAAATGCTGAAGAAAGGAACACCTGCTTCCCCAGCGATCGCTTTTGCTAGTAATGTTTTACCTGTACCGGGAGGCCCTACCAACAATACACCTTTGGGAATTTTCGCGCCTAAGTTGGTGTATTTCGTCGCATTCTTGAGGAAATCGACAATTTCTTCGAGTTCGGCTTTAGCTTCATCTACCCCAGCCACATCAGGGAATTTTACCCCGGTGCTACCTTCTGAATAAATGCGGGCTTTGCTTTTACCAACTGTAAGTGCAGCCGGGCCACCACCTTGGCGATTAATTAAAAAGCCCCAAATCCCAAAGAAAATTAATGGGGGCGCAACCCAACTTAGGAGTGTCCCAATCCAAGCATTTTGGTCTGGTAATGGTGCAGCAAACTCCACGTTATTTTCGCGGAGAATTTTTGGTAAATCTAAATCCAGGGCGACTGGCGTAGTCGCAAATACCTGTTCGCTAGCTTTGCCATCGGGGGTTTGAGTTTTAATCGAATACTCTATGCGATCGCTTCCTACAACCGCCCGATCTACCTTACCTTGCTGTACCTGAGTAATAAAGTCACTATAAGGCACTTGCGGTAATCGTGTGCCAAAAAAACTAGGAACAATAAAATTAAGTAGTAATAACAGAGTAACCAGAATTAGTAAACTACCTCCAAACTGCCGGATGCGCGGCTGTTTGATTGGTGTTTTGTTATTTTTGTCTACAGGCATTTTCGTGTAATCCTCAATTTTGAATTTGCCATTGGTCATCTGTCTTTTGTTGTGACCAATGACTCAGGACAATGACCCATCACTCAGTTCATCTCGGAGTGCAGCGCACAGTCTACTAGTACATCTCGGCGTAGATAAAGCACTCATACTCAATCGCTGAAAAGCTGACGGTAAAACTTTTTTCATTTCATACTTCAGCCTTGATACTTCCTACTTTTTGTACTAGTTCCTGAAATGTGTATTTATATGAATATTGTAGAGACTACTGCTTTGACCCCAAATTCGGGTATACCCTACAGAAAAAGGTGAATTGCCGTACTGCTATGGAAAATCAGCTAATTTTTATTGCCAAGCTACTTGTAGTGTCTGCTGTACTTTCTCTACTCATGAAATACGTGCTACCAAGCGCGCCAATTCCGGCAACGGTGACGAATGCCTTAATTTTAGTTTTGTCACCTACTGTAATTATGGCGATCGCATTACTATGGCGATTCCAAACTCAAAAGCAAACTTAACTTTCATCCTCTGGGCGTAATTACCAAAATCAGCTAACCTAACTGCATCACCAGAAAATATAGCAGTCATTGATTCGTGAGAAGTTCAATCTGCGACTTCTTGAAGAAGTCGTGGATTGGCAAACAGCTAATGTTCACAACTTCTACACGAATTGCTATAAACATCACAACAACAGCTGGGAGTCAGCCTGTGAATCTTGGTCAATGGATCGGCTTAATCGCCATAGTTCTATCTTTATATATCTTGTGGCAAATCAAAGAAGTTTTGCTGCTGATGTTTGCCGCAGTAGTTTTAGCAACTACATTAAATCGACTCGCAAAACTCTTGCAACGCCTGGGAATGAAGCGTGGCTTTGCTGTACTTTTATCAGTGGGTGTCTTTTTTGCTATTGTTGTGGGCTTTTTCTGGTTGATTGTACCTCCCTTTGCCCAGCAATTTCATGAATTAACTTACAGAGTTCCCCAAGGTTTAGAACGCTTTAATAGTTGGATGGATGAAGTTGAAACTAAAGTTCCTAATCAGTTGGTTCCTTACATCCCTGATTTAAATAGTCTGATTCAACAAGCACAGCCTTTTGTCAATCGTGCCTTAGGCAGTTCTTTTGCATTTGTCTCTGGTTCTTTAGAAGTTGTCCTGAAGGTTTTATTGGTGTTGGTATTAACAGGGATGTTGTTAGCTAATCCCATCGCTTACCGCAAAGTATTCATTCGGCTGTTTCCTTCGTTTTATCGCAGGCGTGTAGACGGCATTTTAGATAAATGCGAAGTCTCATTAGGCGGATGGGTCACAGGTGCTTTAATTGCCATGAGTGTAGTGGGGTTGATGAGTGTTGTTGGCTTGTCATTTTTGGGTGTTAAGGCTGCCTTAGCTTTAGGAGTTTTGGCAGGATTTTTAAATTTAATTCCCAACCTTGGCCCGACTATGAGTGTTATTCCGGCAATGGCGATCGCTTTATTAGATGCGCCTTGGAAATCTCTTGCTGTTTTAATTCTTTACTTTATTATTCAACAAGCTGAAAGTAATTTCATTACACCCTATGTCATGGCACAGCAAGTGTCATTATTGCCAGCCGTAACATTAATTTCTCAACTATTTTTTGTTACCTTCTTTGGCTTTTTAGGCTTATTTTTAGCATTACCTTTAACAGTTGTCGCCAAAATTTGGGTACAAGAAGTTCTCATCAAAGATGTATTGGATGAATGGAGACACAATCATCCACAAGAAACAGAGTTAGTGATAGTTTCTGATTCTACGCACCCCAAAGAAACTCCCACGATTCATCCCGCACCATCAGATGATGATCAGTTACCACAAGAAGAATCTTGAACAAGTATTCCTTAACCAAAAACCTATGATTCGACAGATTACGCCCGGTGACACACCTGCTTTGATCGCTTTGGCAGAAGCATCTGGGTTATTCGAGCCAAATCAAACCGAGGAACTCGCCCAAATGCTGGAGCAACACTTCAATAGCGAACTGGAAAGTCAAGACTTGTGGTTTACCGACGATGATCATGGGGTAGTAGGCGTGGCGTATGTTGCACCGGAACGAATGACCGAAGGGACATGGAATCTCTATCTGATTGCTATTCACCCAGAGCGTCAAAGACAAGGACGTGGTGGTGTCCTGCTTCGTTATGTTGAACAAGTACTAGCAGATCGCGGTGAACGTGTGCTGTTAGTAGAAACGTCCGGTCTTGAGAGCTTTGAATATGTCCGATCATTTTATCGCAAGAATGGTTATGACGAGGAAGCTCGGATTCGGGAGTTCTACAAAGCAGGAGATGACAAGATCATTTTCCGTAAAGCATTTGGGAAAAGCTCTGCATAACAATCCGCACTTAGTTGACACTATACCGTCCAGACGGTATTATAAATTTAGTGTACTAAACAGTACATTAACAGCAGAAACCTAACTTCAAAATAGTTTCATTACTAGATAAGTTGTCTTTACTAGACAATTTATCTAGTTCCATAATTAACTCTATGACTGCTAGCAAAAAAACAAAATCTGCAACTGTGACCCGTAATGCATTGTTAGAAGCAGCAGGACGAGTAATGGTAACACAAGGTGCTAAGGGATTGACGTTGGAGGCTGTAGCCCGTGAAGCGGGTGTCAGTAAAGGTGGATTACTTTATCACTTTCCCAACAAAGAAGCTTTGATTTCTGGGATGTTACAAGAACTAATTGATGACAAATTATTGTCACTAGAGTATGAATTAGAACAAGATGATGCACCTAATCAACCAGGGCATTGGCTAAGAGCTTATATTCGTTCATATAAAAAGCTTGATCCTGAATGTATTGCCATTCATTTTAGTTTGTTAGCGGCGATCGCAGAAAATCCAGAATTACTTGAGCCAGTTCAAAAACACTTTGCTGATCGGCAAAAGCAAATCGAAAGCACAGGAATTGATCCGGCATTGGCAACGGTGATTCGTCTAGCACTTGATGGTTTAGCCTTCATCCACATCTTTGGTTTAGGAGTCCCAGATGAATCTTTGCAAAAGCAAGTCATGGAAACTCTGCTAAAACTGACTCAAGAATAATATCGTGTGAGATTAAATACTCATCATCAAGACCGCAGAGAAAGCCGAAAAAGCCACTTCGCTTCTACATATTGGCTTTTGACTGCTGAATTTGGCTTTGATAAATTGCCTGTTTGTAACAAAATCTGTAACAGCAATAGTATTTGGGCAATGACTCGACTAGATTAGTGTGAAATCTACGGGTAATCCCTGAATACAGCAGTAATGTTGCTAAAAGATATACGGGACTATCAAATTCTATTTCTGGGTTCGTTTCTAGCCTTGGGAATCAACACCAGGGACTGGACACTGCGACCAGAAATGATTTGTGTGGCGATAGCTTGTTGTTTATCAACCCAGTGGCTTTTGTCAATAATCATAAATCATTGGTCAACCACCAATCCGCCAGAACAAAAACTAAATCTGCGTAGTGCATTGATTACTTCCCTGGGACTCAGTTTGCTGTTGCGGGCTGATCATTGGCAAACAATGGCACTAGCGGCAGTCTGCGCCATTGCTAGTAAATTTCTGTTCAAAGTTGGCGATAAGCATTTTTTCAATCCTGCCAACTTTGGCATTATCTCTGCCTTAATTCTGACTTCTGATGCTTGGGTATCACCAGGACAGTGGGGTGAAGAGTGGTGGTATGGATTGTTATTTGCTGGCACAGGTGGGATGATTCTGCAACGCATTGGTCGTTGGGATACCACAGCCGCTTTTTTAGGTTCCTACTCAATGCTCGAAGCCATACGTAACCTGTGGCTAGGTTGGACATGGGATGTTTACTGGCATCGGTTAATGAGTGGTTCCTTGCTGCTATTTGCATTGTTTATGGTCACAGATCCACGTTCAATTCCTAACGCCAGAATTGGGCGGGTAATTTGGGCTATTTGCATTGCCAGCCTGACTTTTATCCTGCGAAATAATTTCTTCATTTCCACCGCAGTTTTTTGGTCACTGTTCGCGCTTGCACCATTGACTATTGTGATTGATTTTTTCTGGTCATCGTCGAGATTTTCTTGGTTAGAACCAAGCAACAAAGAAACACCAGCAGAAAATCTAATTCAAAACTCAGCACTTTAAAAAAGAGGTATGAAATGAAAAAAATGCGACTGATAATTTCAGTATTTGTAGCATTAATCGGCGTGTTTTGTTTTGCGCCAACAGCTTGGGCATTTTGTGGATTTTATGTAGCCAAAGCAGATAGTAAATTATATAATCAAACATCTCAGGTAGTCTTGGCACGAGATGGCGATCGCACCGTTTTAACTATGGCCAATGACTTCAAAGGTGAAGTCAAAGATTTTGCAATGGTTGTACCTGTGCCAACTGTCATTCAAAAAGAGCAAGTGCGCGTTGCTCCTCCTAAAATTGTCGAGCGTTTAGACGCTTTTAGTGCGCCGCGCTTAGTAGAATACTTCGATTCCGATCCTTGTGCTGAAGACGACAGAAATAGGTTATATCAAGAAGCTGTGCCAGCCCCGGCCGTCGGTTCCGGCGGACTCCCTAGAGGTAGTTTAAGTGAATTTGGTGTAACAGTCGAAGCACGTTTTAATGTTGGTGAATACGACATTGTGATTTTAAGTGCCAAAGAATCAGGCGGACTCGAAACTTGGCTCAATCGCAATGGTTATAAAATTCCTAGAGGCGCAAAACAGTTACTTAAACCTTATGTCCGCTCTGGGATGAAATTCTTTGTTGCTAAAGTCAACCTTAATAAATATGAGGAATCTGGTTATCAATTTTTACGTCCGTTACAAATTTCTTATCAATCACCAAAATTCATTTTGCCGATTCGGTTAGGCATGATTAATGCCAACTCTGCCCAAGATTTGATTGTTTATGTTCTCTCACCCAAAGGACAAGCAGAAATCACTAACTACCGTACAGTCAAAGTTCCTTCAGATGCCAATATTCCTGTATTTGTCAAAAATGAATTTAGTGATTTCTACAAATCCATGTTCCAAACTGCATACGTTAAAGAAGATAGAAAGGTGGCTTTCTTAGAATATGCTTGGGATATGAGTAGTTGCGATCCTTGTTCCGCCGAACCACTTAACCAAGAAGAATTAAAACAAGCAGGTGTCTTTTGGTTAGATAATAATTCCGAGGATGATGTGCCTTCAGCAACTTTCCGCCGTCCATTTCCTATTAGTAGCAGTGTATTTATCAGCCGCTTACATATTCGCTACACTCGTGACAAATTTCCTGAAGATCCCATATTTCAAGCCACCTCTAACCGCGAATCTTTTCAAGGTAGATACATCTTACAACATCCTTTTACGGGCGAACTCAAATGTCAAGCGGGTAGAGAATACAAGCGGTCTTTACCCAAGCGATTTGAACAAGAAGCTCAAACTTTGGCTAAGTTAACTAACTGGAATATCCAAGATATTCGCCAAAAAATGAAGTTGAGTATTAGTAATCTCAATTACTCTTGGTGGGAAAATTTCTTATCTTGGCTAGGAATGTAGTTGCAGCAATTACTAACCTTATTTAGTATCTTTTTGCAGATACACACTTAATATGTGTATACCCAAGCCTAATCCCCAACCTAAAAGAGGATAAATTGCCCAAAAGTAGTTAGGTGTAGTAGCAAAATTCAACACAATTAAAAATACATTCACCACAATATAGCTAATTAAATGTGGCTGAATTTTTTGCAGGCGGTAAGCATGATAAACTTGCCGTCTTTTTATTAATTCTTTTTCTTTTTGCCACTCTTTTTGAGCAGTTTGTAAGCTAGCAAATGAAATGCCAAGCTCTGCTGCCATTTCTTGTAATTGCTGTTGCGAAAACTCTTCTTGTTGTCGATCAGCCATTGCTCGCTGAAGAATTTGTTGCACATCTTCTGAGCGAAAAGAAGTCATAGATTTATGCTCCTAGATTCCATTTAAAAGTGTGACCAAGTTAGCAAAAATCGCTATTAGGTGTTCTCTCTCTCGCCATCATTGTGCAAATTAAGCCAAAGTTTTGTGCCGTCAGAACTTTTTCATTTATTTTCTATTTTCAATTTTTCTCATCGCTTAAAATTGCTTGGCTCGTTCTACTCTTGCCCTAGCGGTATCAGTGCGCTTAGTGATGGGAACGGGTTTTGTGGCGGCGGCTAACCCAAAGGCTGGCATATTGCCATAGATGGCTTCGTAGTGTCCTGGTTCAATGATGTAAGTTTCATGCCAAATTCCCACACTGCCATCATTCCCCACAGCTTTATTAAAGCGTTGCCAAGCAGATAAATGCGGATCTGAAGGATTACGAGCAAAGTGTTCTAAATCTTCTAGCGATCGCCAGTATGACACCATCAGTGTAGACAAGGGAGACAAACGAAAGAAACTTTCTCCACCTAAAAATCCTTTTTCTGGATGTTCATGCAGCGTTTTCAACATCGGAGCCATTGCTTGAGCCACAGGTATCCACTTCGACAAAGACCAAAACTGATTGACACGCATTCCAATTAAAAAAACTACAAAAGGCGAGTCAACCTCAGCAGTAAAGCGGCCTGGCATTACAGTTGTCATCACTAGATTCCCCCAAATTTTATACTCAATTATTTTACTATTCATATAGTTGAATATAAGTATAATGATATATTCAACTATGTGAATATGTCAACAAAAAACTATGGCCCTAGCCCATGCAATTTTGTCAGTGTTAATAGATAGCCCTTGTAGTGGCTATGACCTAGCTAAAAAGTTTGATCAATCTGTAGAAGGTTCAGTCGGATTTTTTTGGGAAGCCAGTTTCCAGCAGATTTATCGAGAATTAAATCGCTTAGAAGAAAAAGGTTGGTTGCAAGCTGAAAAAGTCTTTCAAGAAAACCGTCCAGACAAACGGATTTATTCAGTCACAGCTTTAGGAAAACAACAGTTATGTGAATGGATAGTCGCAGCCGAAACAACTACCCCCCTTAAAGATGATTTACTCGTCAAGCTTTATGCTGGATATTTAGTGAAGAGTGAAATTATTTTGGCCAAGCTAGAAACCCACTATCAAGAACATCAACAAAAACTAGCGATATATCAAGAAATTGCCACCAAATTTTTTCAAAATCCGCAAAAACTATCCACACAGATGAAATTTATCTATATCACCTTAAGACGTGGTATTCACTATGAACAAGGATGGCTAGCTTGGTGTACCGAAATCATTTCCTTTTTGCGAGATGAGGAAAACACTAGCAAGTAAAACCCTTACAAACATACACTTAAGTAAGTCGATGCAATAAAACCAAACTATGTGAATAAAAGTAAATAAGCCTCAAACGCTTTTTCCCCCTGCTCCCTGCCTTATTCCAACAATAATTATTTACACCGACTTACTTATATCCATCTCAACAACTAACGTTTATACCTAAGTTCTGACAAGGTGAATATTGAAGCGCCTTTGTAAGCAATACTTATTATATTCTTGCTTTTTTGTTGCCGAAATTGCCATGATGGAACTTGATGAAGAGTTACGCAATTTAGTTATCCAAGCTTGCGGATACCCACCCGGGAGTCCGCAACGCCAGAAGTTGCTAACGCAAATCATTCGTCTAACTTCAGGTAGACTTTGGCGGGAAAGTACCCCTTATTATCAAGATGCGCTGCAACAAACTTGGTTATATTTCTGTCGTAATATTTGTGATGGTTTAACAGGTCAGACTTATGACCCTACTCATGGTACAGTCATTACCTGGCTAAATGCTTATTTAAAACGCCGGCTCCAAGATTTTTATCTCAATCAACATCGAGAACAAGCTATCACAGTACCTCTGATAGCACGTCAGTCTCGCTTAAGTGGTGATAGTGAGATGATTAACCCTGTAGAGAATCTTCCCGCTACTCCTCAAGCACCGCCTATTCTCGAAAATGTAGAGTTATGGGTCAAAACTGATGCCGACGGAGAATTACGTAACACTTACATTAAAGGTCGCCCTGATGTAAATTGTCAGATATTAATTCTCAAACGCTTACCTCCTGAAGTTAGCTGGAAAGAACTGTCTGAAGAATTTGGACTACCTGTACCGACATTAAGCAGTTTTTATCAACGTCAATGTGTGCCACGCTTGCGAAAATTTGCGGAATCAGAAGGTATTTTATGAACTTTGTCAATTGAATGTAAGTTGTAGATGCATGGTGAGTTTTTCCGAGACTTCACCTGCTTAGTCTTTACTTTATCTTTATTAATTTGAAAATATATAGTATAAATAGTATCAGCAATTATTTTATCTGCTTGAGTTTATCTCTAAAAATCTCAATTATTCCTCGTATATTTACTTAAATGAAAGCATTTTATATTACAAAAATTAGAAGTTACAATTGAAGATGAGATTGCAGGCAATGAAAAAGATGATTTTGTCTAATTTGATTTTGGCAATGTAGCAAACAACAGCGTTGAATGCCAATTACTATTCATGTTTGATGATTAGAGTTTTCGTTCTCACCGATATTTTCTACTGCTACATCAATCAAAGTTTCCCGATGCTGTGAATTTTAATTGAATATTCCCCCAATTCCTTTTAAATAGCAAGGCTGGATTGACTCAAGTTAGACAAATTCTCAAATCTCAAATTGTTTTGGATTGGGGAATTGGCAGAGTGAGAAAATATGACGTGAATACTCTAGCAATGTGCCTACCATACCAAGCAAATTAAAGAGTGAAACCACATGACTAACTCTCGCAATCAAGAACGTCAAGCTGATACTCGCACCCCCATACGTCTGTGGTTGCTAATTTTGAGTCGTGTTGGTATTCCTTTGTTAGGAATTGTGTTAGTGGGTATTATTGCTGGGATTTGGAAATTACAAAATTTTATTCAAAAAGAGTTAGCGCCATTAGCAGAAAAAAGCCTGACAAATACAATTAATCGCCCTGTAAAACTAGGACAAGTCACCAACTTTTCTCTCACAGGGGTGCAGTTTGGGGCTTCTACAATTCCAGCCACAGCCACAGACCCAGATAGGGCAGTAGTAGCCGCAGTAGATGTAGGGTTTAATCCGTGGCAGTTAATTTGGTATCGGCAGTTGAAGTTGGATGTCACCTTAATCAATGCTGATGTCTACCTAGAACAAGACATCCAAGGACGTTGGGTAACGACAAAAATTGCACCACCTGGTAAAAGCGGACTGATTAAAACAGATTTAGATAATCTGCGACTGCGTAATGGCAAACTGGTGTTAGTGCCGCGTCAAAGAAAACAGCTAGCACAAGGTAAACAGGGCAAGTTAGGAGATTTAGATTCTGGGGTAGCATTTTTGCAGCTCAATGGTTCTGCCCAATTGCTGGAGAATAACCAGTTGGTGAAGTTTGATGTTTTAGGAAAGGCAGAAAGCGGCGGCAATGTGGCAATTAAAGGACAGACGCGCCCAAAAACCCAAGTCTATGATATGCAGCTACATGGACAAGATTTACTCGCTTCTAGTATTACGCGGTTGGTGAAAATACCAATAAATTTAATCTCAGGTAGAGTGAATGGCGACTTACAAATAAAACTAGCACCAGAAAAAGATCCATTGTTGTATGGCAGTGCAGATTTACAAAAAGTCACTCTCCAAATTCCTCGCGTACCGCAACCTTTAAGGAATACAGAAGGAGATATTTACTTTCAAGGTACAGAAATTAGACTGGAGAATCTGACTAGCAACTATGGCAAAATTCCTGTGGTAGCTCAGGGAATTATTGATAGTCATGCAGGTTATCGGTTAGCAGGTAGAGTCAAAGCCGTGAGTGTAGCCAATGCCCAAGAAACACTCAAATTAAAACTGCCCCTACCTGTAGCAGGACAACTCAAAGCTAATTTACAAATAACTGGGACTCCGACTAAACCAGTGCTTGCAGGTACAGTGGCAACTATTAACACTGCCCGAATTGATAAAGTTGATTTTAAAAGTATTAGTAGTAGATTCAGTTTTTCCCCAAATACTTCATTGCTGACTTTGAAAGACATTGAAGGTGCAACGACTTTTGGGGGAGAAATTAATGGTGGTGGTAATATCCAACTGGGAACAAAACCGCAAATTAATTTAAGTTTTACAGCCAGGAATGTTCCTGGGGATGCGATCGCCCAACGTTACAATACCACCCCTGCTTTTAAAATTGGTAGTGTCTCTGGTACTGCCCAACTTACTGGCGCACCAACCAATGTGCAAACATTAGTTAAATGGCAAGCACCACAAGCTACTTACCCTGGTACTGGTGAAACTATTATTGCCCCTGACCGCACTGTATATTTTCGTAATGTGGCACTGAATGTGGGTGGCGGTGTAGTGCGGGGAACTGGCAGCTATATTAATCAGCGTTGGCAAGCTGTGGTTGACGGTGAGGGCGTGCAGATATCGCGGTTTGTCAACCCAAATCAACTGCAAAATATCTCCTTAGCCGGGGCAGAATTTAACGGTCGCTTAATTTTAGCTGGTAGCAGCGCACCATTTCAAATTGCGGCGATTCGCACTCAAGGTGCAGCCTTGCAGATTGGCGGTGGAGCGATCGCTATTTCTAGCCTACAATTACAAGACAAAACCTTTGCTGCCCAATTAGTAGCTAATAATGTGCGTCTAGCACGCATCCTCAAACAAGCACCCCCAGCTTTGCAAGGGCCATTATCTGGCACATTCCAAATTGCCGGGAATCGAGAAAATTTCAGCTTAAAAACTCTGCGGGGGAATGGTAAAGCTAACCTCAGCGTCGCAGGTGGGACAGTTACAGCCTCAAACATTCAACTAGCCAATGGTGTTTATCAAGCGCAACTGTTAGCTAATAATCTGGCGGTGCAGGAACTTGCACCCAATACCCAACAAATTCGCGGTAGGCTAACTGGTCAGTTTAATGTCGCGGGTTCGGTTGAATCTTTCCAGCCGCAGAGTATTCAAGCTAGTGGCCAGGCAAAATTGACCGTAGCAGATGGGACAATTACTGCTAGCAATATTCAAGTTAATAACGGTCGTTATCAAGCGCAACTGCAAGCTAACAATGTGCCAGTGCAACGCTTAACCACAGTACCACCACAATTTCAAGGCAATTTAACAGGTCAATTAAATGTCGCTGGTTCTGTTGCTTCCTTCCAGCCGCAGAGTATTCAAGCGAGTGGACAGGCAAAATTAACCGTCGCAGGTGGGACAATTACCGCCAGTAATATTCAAGTTAATAACGGTCGTTATCAAGCGCAAATTCAAGCTAATAATGTACCTGTGCAGAGATTGGCAGCTGTACCGCCACAATTTCAAGGTAATTTAACAGGTCAATTAAATGTGGCGGGTTCGGTGGCTTCCTTCCGGCCGCAGAGTATTCAAGCGAGTGGACAGGCGAAGTTAAACGTGGCGGGTGGGACAATTACTGCTAGTAATATTCAAGTAAATAACGGCCGCTATCAAGCGCTAGTTGATGCAGCAGGTGTACAATTAACCCGATTGAATCAGCAATTGCGGGGACAGTTGGGCGGTAGGCTGCAAGTGGCTGGGGCGTTAGGTTCGGCGACATTGGCAAATGTGAATGCGTCTGGTCGAGTGCAGTTATCTCAAGGCTTGCCAGGATTAGAAAGACCACTAACAGCTGCGATCGCCTGGAATGGTGAGAAACTAGCAATTAATCAACTGACAGCCCCAGGTTTAAATGTCAGTGGTGATATTTCAGCTAATGCAAATAAAGCAGGTATCCCCGAAATTACCGCTTTAAATCTCAACGTCCAAGCCCAGGACTACAATTTGCAACAGTTACCAATTAATTTACCCAATCAGGTAGCTGTCAAAGGTAAAGTTGATTTTAACGGTAGAGTCACAGGCAAATTACCATTACCAAATGTTGCCGGACAAATCGCTGTACGCAACTTTGTGATTCAAGATATTGCCTTTGAACCATTGTTAACTGGCAATATTGATTCTGCCCAAGGAAGGGGATTAAATTTAAATTTGGCAGGGAATAGAGATAGGATTGCTGTAAATTTAGATGCGAATAATCGCCCAAAAAACTTTTTAGTCCAGTGGCAAGATGCCTCAGCAACTGGTCAATTTCAAGGAAATAATATTGCCTTAAATGTGCAGAACTTCCCCTTACAAATCTTGAACTTATCACCACCAGCAGCACTGCGTTTAGGCACGGGAACCATAGCTGGGTTAATTAGTGGTGATTTGCGTGTTAATCAACAAGCTTTTACAGCCAATGGTAATTTAGCGATCGCTAGTCCAAAAATTGGTAGGATAAAAGGCGATCGCTTAACGGCTCAATTTAGCTACGCCAACGGTAAAGCCACCCTGACCAGCAGTCAATTTATCAAAGGTAACAGTACCTACGCCTTCGCCGGAAGTGTTGGGCAAACGGCTAGAGGGCCACAACTCCAAGGCAAACTCAAAGTGAATCAGGGTAATATCCAAGATGTGCTAACAGTAGCGCAGATATTTGATATCCAAGATTTGCAGCGAGGAATGTCAGCACCAGCTTATGGTAAAGCCGCAGATTTAACTACATACTCGCGCGGTTTGCCAAATCAGCCTCTACTAGATCAACTCCAGCGTTTTTATGAAATAGAAGCCGAGTTAGCCCAGCAGCAACAACAACGACTGGACGCGACTCCCTTACCAGAACTCGCAGATTTGCAAGGAACATTTAACGCCGAAGTTGCCTTAGATACGGCCACAGCTAAAGGTTTATCAGTACAATTTAATGTTAACGGGCAGAACTTTACCTGGGGTAAAGCAACTGAAAGCGATGTCCAAGGACAAGCCGCTTCTCTACGAGACGCTGCGCGAACGCGTCTACGTTTTTATCGTGCTAAACAAATTATTGCCCAAGGCAGCTTTGAAAATGGTATATTGCAGTTGCGACCCTTGCGGGTGGAATTAGAAAATAGCCTGCTAGCCTTTACAGGTAACATCGGCGGTCAAGACCAATCAGGTCAATTGCGCGTCACGAATTTTCCCATCGCTTTAATTAATAACTTTGTCAAACTACCAATTGAGATTACAGGTAATCTCAACGCCTCAGCCGCCTTAGCCGGAGGCGCAGCCAACCCCCAAGCCCAAGGTGAATTAGAAATTACCAATGGAACCCTCAATCAAAAGGCTGTAAATTCGGCCACAGCCAGTTTCAACTATAGTAACGGACGCTTGAACTTTGGCAGTACCGTTGCTGTTTCTGGGCCAGAACCCGTAAATATTACTGGTAGTATCCCCTATCCCTTACCCTTTGCTGCTACCCCACCAATCAGTAACGAAATTAGCTTAGATGTCAAAGTCAAAAATGAAGGATTAGCACTGTTAAACCTACTCACTGATCAAGTAGCCTTTGAAAAAGGAGAAGGTGATATTGACCTGAAAGTTCGCGGAACCAGACAAAGACCAGAATTAACGGGAATTGCCTCTGTCCAAGATGCTACTTTTTCAGCCCCAGCCTTACCAGGTAAAGTCAGACGCGTAACAGGCAAAGTACAGTTCAACTTTGACCGCATTTTAGTCGAAAGTATCCAAGGCAGATTTAGCCGAGGTCAAGTAACTGCTGCTGGTGAACTTCCCGTTTTTAATAATGGACAAACACCAAATAATCCTCTAACTATTAGTCTAGAAGGGCTAAATTTGAACCTCAAAGGATTGTATCAAGGTGGAGCTAATGGCAATTTACAAATCACTGGTTCGGCGTTAAACCCCATTATTGGCGGTCAAATTCAGATATATGATGGTCAAGTTTTATTAGCAGAATCAGCCAACGCGAATTCTGGTGTTACCTCAGCATCGAAAGCCAACAAGCAAGACAAAACAGAAAGTAGAAACAACACAACGCGGTTAAGTAATCTGGAATTAACCTTAGGTAACAACATCCAAATTACCCGTCCGCCCATTCTCAGTTTCCAAGCTACAGGTAATCTCAAAGTTAACGGTTCCTTAGCTGACCCCATACCAGATGGTACAATTCGCCTGCAAAAGGGAGGGGTGAATTTATTTACTACTCAATTTAACTTGGTTCGCGGTTACGAAAATACAGCGACATTTCGCGCTAGCCAACCCCGCGACCCAATTTTAGATGTACAGCTATTTGCCAAAGTTTTAGATGTTGTGCAGGGTTCAGATTTTACCAGAGCCACTACCACAGGTGGATTAGGTGCTTTAGAAAGTGTCAGAGTAGAAGCCAGAGTTCAAGGCCCGGCTAGCAAACTCAACGAAAATCTAGAACTAACCAGCAGTCCATCACGCAGCCAAACAGAACTTGTCGCTTTGTTGGGTGGTGGTTTTGTGGATACTCAAGGCCGTGGTGACAGCACTTTAGGCTTAATTAATATTGCGGGTTCTGCTGTTTTTAATAACTTTCAAACAGCCTTTAACCAAATCGGTAATGCCTTTGGTTTAAGCGAATTTCGCATATTTCCAACAGTGATTTCTGATAATCCAGAAGCAGGTAGAACCAGTTCGACTTTAGAATTAGCCGCCGAAGCAGGCATTGATATTTCGACAAAATTTTCTTTATCTAGTATCAAAATCTTGACAGCTAACGATCCCATTCAATGGGGGATTAATTACCGCATTAATAACGAACTACGGGTGCGCGCTTCTACTAATTTAGATGATGATAGTCGGGCAATTATTGAATATCAAAATCGATTTTAAAATTAATATAACTTACGCAGAATCTATTGCGTAAGCAAAGTATCAATTATTGAACTGCTGTATGGCGAATTTCACGTAAGTACTAGTACAATATCAGAAAGCTTGGGCTTTCTTATGCGCGATCGCTTACTTACTAACCTATTCTTAATCTTATCTCTAGCAACCACACCCCAGCTTGTAGTTGCTCAAACCAGTATTGAACAGTTATTTGAACAAGGCAACGCCGCCGAAGTAGTTGGTAATAACGCCCAAGCGGAGACAATTTGGCGAAAAGTTTTGCAACTAGAACCCAATAACGGCAAAGCTTATAACAATTTGGGAAATGCCTTGCGGCGACAGGGAAAATTAGATGCGGCTAATGCCGCACACCAGAAAGCTTTAGAACTTAATGCCAATGACGCAGAAGCTTACGTAGGGATAGGTAGTGTGCTGAATGCTCAAGGGAAACCAGAAGAGGCGATCGCACAATACAACAAAGCCTTGCAAATTAACCCTAACTTAGCTACTGCTTACAATGGCATCGGCAATGCCCTATATTACCAGAATAAATTCGATGAAGCAGTCGCCGCCTACGAAAAAGCCATTCAACTCAACCCTAAATTTGCCTATGCTTACAACAATCTCGGCAATGCCCTGAGAGACCAAAAAAAATTAGAAGCTGCCATTGCCGCCTACGAAAAAGCCATTCAACTCAACCCTAAATTTGCCTATGCTTATAACGGTCTCGGCAATGCCCTGAGAGACCAAAAAAAATTAGAAGCTGCCGTCGCCGCCTACGCAAAAGCCATTCAACTCAACCCTAACTATGCCTATGCTTATAACGGTCTCGGCCTTGCCCTGAGAGACCAAAAAAAATTAGAAGCTGCCATTGCCGCCTACGAAAAAGCCATTCAACTCAACCCTAAATTTGCCTATGCTTATAACGGTCTCGGCAATGCCCTGAGAGACCAAAACAAATTAGAAGCTGCCGTCGCCGCCTACGAAAAAGCCATTCAACTCAACCCTAACTATGCCTATGCTTATAACGGTCTCGGCCTTGTCCTGAGTGACCAAAACAAATTAGAAGCTGCCGTCGCCGCCTACGAAAAAGCCATTCAACTCAACCCTAACTATGCCACTGCTTACAACAACCTCGGCATTGCCCTGAGAGACCAAAACAAATTAGAAGCTGCCGTCGCCGCCTACGAAAAAGCGATTCAACTCAACCCTAACTATGCCACTGCTTACTACAACCTCGGCAATGTCCTGAGTGACCAAAACAAATTAGAAGCTGCCGTCGCCGCCTACGAAAAAGCCATTCAACTCAACCCTAACTTTGCTGGTGCTTACTACAACCTCGGCATTGTCCTGAGTGACCAAAAAAAATTAGAAGCTGCCGTCGCCGCCTACGAAAAAGCCATTCAACTCAACCCTAACTATGCCACTGCTTACAACAACCTCGGCCTTGCCCTGAGAGACCAAAAAAAATTAGAAGCTGCCATTGCCGCCTACGAAAAAGCCATTCAACTCAACCCTAACTATGCCACTGCTTACAACAACCTCGGCAATGTCCTGAGTGACCAAAAAAAATTAGAAGCTGCCGTCGCCGCCTACGAAAAAGCCATTCAACTCAACCCTAACTTTGCCACTGCTTACTACAACCTCGGCAATGTCCTGAGTGACCAAAAGAAATTAGAAGCTGCCGTCGCCGCCTACGAAAAAGCCATTCAACTCAACCCTAAAGATCCTGATGCTTACTACAACCTCGGCAATGTCCTGAGAGACCAAAAGAAATTAGAAGCTGCCGTCGCCGCCTACGAAAAAGCCATTCAACTCAACCGTAAATATACTCGTGCTTACTACAATCTCGGCATTGCTCTGAAAGACCAAAACAAATTAGAAGCCGCCGTCGCCGCCTTCCAAAAAGCTCTAAAATTACCAGAAAGCACTTATAGAACTCCAAGCACTGCTCATACTCTCGCTAACAATGGCTTGGGTTTAACATTCCAACAGCAAGGGAAACTGCAAGAAGCCATAAAACATTTCGACAAAGCCGAAGCTCTTGACCCTGATTATATCTACGCCAGAAATAACAATAGACAAGCACGGCGATTATGGACAGAACAACAGAATAAACTAGCAAGTGTAGAAGACGATCGCCAATGGTTGCCCAAAAATGACCCCAACCTACCTGTTAAGCGTTCTGTGGTACTCATCACTGCCGAGTTTTTCAACAGTCAACGCCAGGGAACAGAGATTGGTACTGGCGTAGTTATTCAACGAGAAGGCAACCGCACATTAATTCTCACCAATCGTCACGTCATTTTTGATGGCGACGAACAAGGTAAAAATATTCAAGTAGAATTTTTCAGCACACCACCACCAGACCGTGTGCGAATGCGGCGCAAGGCCAAGCCGTTGAAAATAATTACTACAAATAAACTCGATTTAGAAATTTTAGAAATCACCGATAAGCTGCCAGAAGATATCCAACCCTTACCCATCTCTGCAACTCCCATTAACCCCAAAATGCCCGTTCAAATTATCGGTCATTCTGCACAACGGCGTGAAGATAAATCATGGTCTGTACAATCAGGCAAAATCAAAAACTCTCAAACCCAACAACTAGAAATCACTGAAGCCAAACTCAAACCCGGTTTTTCTGGTAGTCCCGTCCTCGACTCCCAAAATCGGCTCGTCGGCATAGTTTACGCCCGCAAAACAGGCGAAACTCGAAATTTAGCCTACCCCATATCTGAGGTTAAAAAACAACTTTCCACCTGGAATATTAGCTTTAAATGATGTTTATAAACTATCAAACTGTACCAAAATCCTCCCTAACCCACGCCAGTCACACGCCAAATGTCATTGCAAACGCAACGAAGTGGAGAGAAGCAATCGCCAATTTTAGCACTGAGAATAAAGCCATGCGATTGCGTCGTCGTTCCTCCTCTCTACGAGACGCTACGCGAACGCAATGACATTTATTCTTTAGTTGCTATGTAAAACTACTTTAAACAAACCATGAATTACAAAATTATTCTTACCAGTCTCTTAATCCTCAACCTCACCCATTTACCTGCTACTGCTAATTGTTCACCAGGAAATCCCCGCAGTACCGACTACATCCGCCGCCAACCACCGCAACGGTGCGAAGGTATCAAAGAAGAACTATTAAGCGGTAATAGCTTAACCCTAATTTCCATTGTCACCCGCAACATTGCCAGTTACGGCAAAACCCTGACATTACAAGTTCCTCAAATTCGTGACGGTAAAAATCCCCAGGTAATAGTTCAATCTTTCGGTGATAATTATCGCTACCAATTAGATGATTTATTATTGTCTAACAATAATTCACGTTTCCGCTTTAGCTGGAATACTTACGTCCTCACACAAGCAAAAATCCCGGCAAACAGCCTCCGCGCTTCGGCATCCTATCTACTTGGTTCGCAAAAAGTTTATGTTCCCGTTATTTTAGGGCAAACTTCTGGTAAGTATGAATTTACCTTTTATTCCGAAAGTCGAGTCAACTTCACCAGCTTTAAAATTCTTTCCCCAAATCAGAAACCAATCTATACTGCTCCCAAATTAAACCCCAAAAATGGAGAAATTATCTTTACCTGGGATGGACGCAACGCCCCAGCCGGACGCTATCAAGTACACTACGTTGCATTTATTGAACAAAGCAATCAACCAAGCGAACGCCTCGAAAGACGAATAGACTTTGAACATAACCCCAATTGGTTAAAATAAATCATGGCATATAGGCAAAAAGCCAAAGGCAAACCTTTCAAATTTATCATTTCCATCATTAATAAAATTCGGAATTTAAAACTGTCGAAATTAGTACGATTTATTCAGCTATGTGTTGCCAAAATTAATCATTACTTTCAATTTATAAAAAAATATCTAGATAAGCACAAAAGATTTTTTATTGTCTTTTTAGTGTTTTTAGTTTGCAGTATCATCACTTCAGCCGCCATTATCCCAGGAAATCATATATTTGAAGGTAATCTCATCGCTCAAGAAATCAACTTTACCTATAATGGCCAGCAACCAAAAGTTTTTATGCAAAATATTCGTAACATTAAAGAATTAGAAAATGAAGGTATCCAAACTCTAACTTTTACAGGTAGCTTTCAAAGTCAAACTTTACCAACAATTAATAACTTAGACTCTGTAAAAATCCAACTCAAAGACCGCAACAGCCGATGGATAATTACACCAGCTAACCCCAAAGCAACCAGCACAATTGAATTAACTAAACTTCGCCTAGAACCAGGGACAAAAATCAATGAACTAAATTATGATTTTCAGCGTCAGCAACTAGCTTTTGATTTACAACCTCATCCCAACAGCAATCCCAATACACTAGAGTTATATTTAGGCGAAGAACCCTTAAAAGTTACCTTGGAAGGTTATAAGTTACCAGGAATAAAATTACCAAATGAATTTGATGAGCAAGCACCGCTAGAATTTATTGTCAATCCAAATAATAAAGAATTATTGTTACAAATCCCAAAAAATACTAGTATTCATATCACATTAAAAAAATCTCCTCAAGATAACATTCCCCAATGGTTTAGAGGAAAGCTAGATACCAAAGATGTCAAATTTTTATATGTAGATAGAAACGCCAGCGATAGCCGAGAAGATTTATATATTTCCGCCATTGTTGAAGGCAAAATTCGCATGGCAGGACAAGAACAAGAAATTAAACAAAATCAGTTCCTCATGGGCGAAAACCCAAATCAACCGCTAAATATTCAACTTATTCGTCATCTCCAAATTATCCCCAAAAAAGGCATAGAAGCCCGCTTTTCTGGCAGAACTACCCAAATTCAAATCGGACTAGATCAAGATTTCCCCGTGTCTAAAATCCAAGGTAGTTGGTTAGATGGCATTTTACCGCGTGATGCCATTATTGCTTTGTTCTCCTTTGGTGCAGCCACAGTTGCTAACCTTTTAGCTTGGTTATTTAGTAATGCTTCTAACTCCAATTCAAACAACAGCAATCAACCTTAAATTAACGTCAATTCAACAAGTTATTTAACCTCACCGAAGAAAGGCAGGAGGCAGGAGAAAGAAAATATATTTTTGCCCTCTGCCAAAAGGGTTTAAGTTGAACACGAAAATTTTTGACTTGTGAGTAAACAGACTGGTGTAGGTTGGGTGGAGGAACGGAACCCAACATCCGAGCATACTTTGTTGGGTTATGCTATCGCTCCACCCAACCTACTTTTTTGCTTAACTTTTAAAGCTTCTTTCTTTATAGGCTACTGTGTAAACACAAATAAATGTTCGTTGAGTGCATATGTCCCGCCTCAGAATCAATTCCGAGTCTCATAGCGCAAGTCATCTGAAGATGACTCAACCAAAAATGTTTTCCAGTCCACTTGAGTGGACTTTCGCTATCAGCCTGGAACTTTAGTTCTAGGCGGGATGTGGTTGAACACAAAAATTCTTGACTTGTGTGTACACAGTAACCTTACAGGAGAAAGATTAAAAGATGGTTTCTGCCCATTCATCAAGCTTCCTTAGAAAAATCCTCCTCTTCATAACGTGGCTTTTTCCCATCCAACACTGCACTCACTGTCATATCTCCCATCACATTAATCGCTGTGCGACAACGGTCTAAAAACCAGTCAACTGTCACCAACAAGGCGATATACTCTGTTGGCAAGCGCACGGAAGTAAACACCAAAGTCATCGTCACCAACCCAGCATTAGGGATACCAGCAGCCCCCACCGATGCAAAAATCGATGTCAGCACTACAATTAACTGCTGTCCCAAATTTAAATGCTGTCCAATCACTTGAGAAATATATAATGCAGACATCGCTTCATAAAGGGCAGTCCCATCATTATTAAAATTTGCCCCGACTAACGCCCCTAAAGATGCGGAAGACTCCCTTAAACCGACTTTGGTTTGCAACACCTCCCAAGTAATAGGCATTGTCACAGTCGAAGAAGAAGTCGAGAACGCTGTGATAAACGCATCTGAACCACCAGCCAAAAATCTCAATGGGTTTACCCAAGAACCAAACTTGACTCTGGAGAGATAGTAACAAGCTTGTAATGCCAAGGCTACCAACACCGCCACAATAAAAGCTGCCAAAGATATAAACGGGGCAAAACCTTTTTCTGCTACAGTTTTAGCCACAATGCCAAACACCGCAAAGGGAACCAAAGCTATCACCCAATTGAGAATGCGAATTACCGCCTCAAACAAAATAGCAATTACATCTTCAATTGGCTGATAACCTGTTTTAGCTTGGGCAATTTGTTCTGATTTTAAGCCCCGCAAAACAATGCCAAAGCACAGGGCAACTACAATTAACTGAATCACGTTATTGCTGACCAAAGGCCCCAGCACGGCTTCTGGTACAGCGTCTTTAAGTAACCCCCAAGGATCAATATTGGCATTAGCAATGGTTGTCTGTGGCTTGGGTAAACTTCCCCAAGTTCCCGGACGCAGGACATTAGCCACGAAAAGCCCAATCAAAATCGCTACAGTAGTGTTAGTCAACAGTAGTAAAGCTAACCGTCGTCCGGCTGTACCGGGGATAGTCGCCGTCATAAATGTGTGCAGTACTGCTACTAAAATCAGTGGTGTAGCTAAAGCGCGGAGTGCCTTAAGTACCAGTTCTGCCGGAATTGCCAAATTGTTGATGAAAGCAGCATTGCTGGAACTGGGATTTCCTGCACCGAGAGAAATTCCTACAATCACTGCCAGCCCTAGGGCAATTACAATTTGTAACGTCAAAGGAATACGTCGCCACCAAGGACGGGAAGCATTATCGGGCGGATGTTGACTCTCTGTTTGACTCATTGGTACAGCTAAATAACGGAACAAAGGTAACTATTACAACAACAACTGCGGAAGTGGAATTTACTGAAACAGGATAATCTAATCAATCTAGGGAGTGGGAAGAAGTATGAAGTGTGAAGTATGAAGTGTGAAGTATGAAGTGTGAAATGTTTTTTAGCCTCCTGCCCTCTGCCTCCTGCTTCCTTTAACATCGACCGAATTAAATAAATATTATGTCTTTCGTACCTTTACATATTCATAGCGATTATAGTTTGCTGGATGGGGCGAGTCAGTTACCTGATTTGATTGACCGTGCCATAGAATTGGGGATAAAGGCGATCGCAGTCACAGATCATGGTGTGATGTATGGTGCTGTAGAATTGCTGAAAATTTGCCGTAGCAAAAATGTTAAGCCAATAATTGGCAACGAAATGTATATTATTAACGGCGATATTGAAAAACAAGAACGTCGTCCCCGCTATCATCAAATTGTCTTAGCAAAAAATAATAAAGGTTATAAAAATTTAGTTAAATTAACAACTCTTTCTCACCTCAAAGGTGTACAAGGTAAAGGTATTTTTTCGCGTCCTTGTATTAATAAAGAATTACTTAAACAATATCACGAAGGTTTAATTGTCACTAGTGCTTGTTTAGGTGGTGAAATTCCCCAAGCAATTCTCAGTGGCAGGACAGATGCAGCTAGAAAAGTTGCTCAATGGTATAAAGATGTATTTGCTGATGATTTTTATTTAGAAATTCAAGACCACGGCTCTCAAGAAGACCGCATTGTTAACGTTGAAATTGTCAAAATTGCCCGAGAATTAAACATCAAATTTGTCGCTACCAACGACTCTCATTATATTTCTTGTTACGATGTCGAAGCTCACGACGCATTACTTTGTATTCAAACAGGTAAGCTAATTGTTGAAGATAACCGGATGCGTTATAGCGGTACAGAATATCTCAAATCTGCTGATGAAATGAGAATGCTATTCCGCGACCATTTACCCGATGATGTGATTGAAGAAGCAATAGCTACTACAGAAGAAGTTGCGGAGAAAGTCGAGCCTTACAATATTATGGGTGAGCCTCGCATCCCCAATTATCCCATTCCTTCTGGTCACACTGCTGATACTTACGTTGAAGAAGTTGCTTGGCAAGGCTTACTAGATAGATTAAATAGAAAATCCCGCGCGGAAGTTGAGACAGTATATAAAGAAAGATTAGAATATGAACTGAAAATGCTCCAGCAAATGGGTTTTTCTACATACTTTTTAGTTGTGTGGGATTACATCAAATTTGCGAGAGATAATAATATTCCAGTGGGGCCGGGACGTGGATGCGTTTTAGGCGATACTAAGGTGATGCTGGCCAGTGGCGAACAAATTTTGATCAAAGATATTCAAGTTGGACAGCAGGTAATTACTCATCAAGGAAATCTCTTACCTGTTACTTATAAACATGAATATCCCTGTAATGAAGAAATTGTCAAAATTAAAGCAGCTAATGAAGAACTATTTTTAACTAAAGACCATAAAATTTGGGCAGTTAAAACTGATGAATGTGTAGTAATGAGTATCAAACAAGCCAATGTTTGTAAACCTAGCTGTACTCGATACTGTTCTGTTAAACCATATCAAAACTATCAATTAAAGTGGATAGAAGCTGGAAAACTCCGCAAAAATGATTTTGTTGTCTTTCCTAGAGTTAAATCTGCTGAACAAGAAGTTGTTTTTGATTTAGTAAATTTTGTAGAAACTAAATCGCATTTAAGATTTGATCAGGAATTTATTTGGTATGAAATCGGTACAAATCATTTAAGTACTCGAAAAATCCCCAGATACATCACTTTTAACGAAGACATCGCCAGGATTCTTGGCTATTATATTGCTGAGGGATGGTCAAGACTAGGAAAAAGAGAATGCACGGTTGGCTTTGGACTTGCCAAAGATGAGATGAATTATGCTGAAGAAATTTGTCGTCTCATTCATCAAGTGTTTGGTTTAGAAAGTAAAATATTTCCCCATCCCAAAAAGAACTCTTTACAAGTTCTCTGTTATTCCAGAATTGTGGGAGAGTTTTTATCTAGCTTGTGTGGTAAAGGAGCCAACCATAAGCACATACCCGATGAAATTGTCACTCAAGGTAAGTCAGAATACATCAGAATTTTAATTGCTTATCTTTTTCGCGGTGATGGTCATAATGGCACAAAAGATAAAACTATCAATATCAAATATACAACCACATCTAGTAACCTTGCTGCCCAATTAAGATTACTATTGGCTCGTTTTGGATATTGGGGATCTATCATTAAAAGAAAAAAACAAAAAGTCAATTGGTCTGTAGAATATTCAGTTAAATTATCAGGAAAACAACTTTTAGACTGGAATGCTGACTTTATTGATTTTCCTGTAGGTATCAAACCCCAAAAGTTTTATCGCAATGATGGTTTTTATGTAGATGATAATTATATCTACCTAAAAATCAAAGAAACTAAGACATTGAACTATAACGGTTATGTCTATGATATCAGCGTTCCTGGTGATACTTCCTATATCGGCAACTCAATCGCCATTCATAATTCTGCCGCAGGGTCTTTAGTAGCTTATACAATGGGTATTACTAACATTGACCCCGTACATCATGGCTTACTGTTTGAGCGTTTCTTGAACCCAGAACGGAAATCAATGCCTGATATTGATACCGATTTTTGTATTGAAAAACGGGATAAAGTTATTGATTATGTGACTCAAAAATACGGTACAGATAGAGTTGCTCAAATTATTACCTTTAACCGCTTAACTTCTAAAGCTGTCTTAAAAGATGTCGCCAGGGTGTTGAATATTCCCTATGGGGACGCTGACAAAATGGCAAAGTTAATTCCTGTGGTGCGGGGGAAACCAACTAAACTCAAGGTGATGATTTCTGATGCAACTCCCGAACCAGAGTTTAAAGAAAAATATGATAATGATCCGAATGTTCGCCGTTGGATTGATATGGCGATGCGAATTGAAGGAACTAACAAAACTTTCGGTGTTCACGCGGCTGGGGTGGTAATTTCTGCTGACCCTCTTGATGAAATTGTACCTCTACAAAAAAATAATGACGGGTCAGTAATTACCCAATATTTTATGGAAGATTTAGAATCAATGGGTCTATTAAAAATGGACTTTTTGGGTTTAAGAAACCTGACAATGATTCAAAAAACCATTGATTTAATTGAGCATAATAAAGGTTATAGAGTTGACCCTTACGAAATCACTAATCAAGAAAGAAAGGCACAAAAGATTTTAGCTAAGGGTGAACATAAAACCCTGCCTAAAGATGTCCAGAAAACTTATGAACTGCTAGAATCTGGAGAGTTAGAAGGGATATTTCAATTAGAATCATCAGGGATGAAACAAATTGTCCGTGATTTGAAGCCTTCTAATATTGAAGATATTTCTTCTATCTTGGCATTATACAGACCAGGCCCTTTAGATGCGGGGTTAATTCCTAAGTTTATTAACCGCAAACATGGACGCGAAAATATTGACTATGAAAGCCAGATTTTAGAACCAATTTTAAATGAAACCTACGGCATCATGGTTTATCAAGAGCAAATCATGAAAATTGCTCAAGATATGGCTGGTTATTCTCTAGGACAAGCTGACTTGCTGCGTCGCGCGATGGGGAAAAAGAAAGTTTCGGAAATGCAGAAGCAGCAGGAAAAATTTATTGATGGTTCGACAAAAAATGGTGTGAAAAAGCAAGTAGCCGAAAAGCTATTTGAGGATATGTTGAAGTTTGCCGAATATTGCCTTAGCTATGACACAGAGGTATTAACAGTGGAATATGGCTTTGTCCCTATCGGCGAAATTGTGGAAAAACAACTTGAATGTAGCGTGTTTAGCGTTGATAGTAATGGTCATGTCTATACGCAAGCGATCGCCCAATGGCATAATCGAGGACAACAAGAATTATTCGAGTATTGTTTAGAAGACGGTTCGTTTATTCGCGCCACCAAAGACCATAAATTTATGACTACCGATGGTCAAATGCTACCAATAGATGAAATATTTGAACGCCAATTGGATTTGTTGCAAGTTCAAGGCTTACCAGAATAAACATCCTCCCAGATTAGATTTGGTGGCGGTTAATACTAATTGTCTACCCTTTTCAGGAGAAGAAATCAGCGGCGTTGCATAAATGCGGGATGAATTGAGATGTTTAACAAAAATAAAATATTGATTCTTCGCGCCTTTGCGCCTTTGCGCGAAACAAAAAACATCCCACTAATCAGCAATGCCAAATCAGCAAATATATTTCCAGACGCAAAACCCTTCTTTAAAGGAGGAGTCCCTACACCCTGTTCATCTCAGTTATTTCCTAACACTTAATATTTATGCTTCTGTAATTTGGATTTCAAATTGCAAATTAGCTGGGGGTGATAATGCCAAATGACATAATCGCCGCAGCATGAAAGCGTGAAAACAAAACTCCTCATATCTCCTCAAGAACTCACGTCTCTGTTAGCAGAAAAGTCAACAAAAACAGTTGTTATTGATACGCGCACTCCAGAAGAATATGCCGTTGCTCACATTCCTCAATCTATTAACATTCGAGATTTTTTCACCTATCTTTTAGAAAGTTCTTCACCAGAGGAATTGAAAAAATTGCAAGAGTATTTTGCAGAAATTATGAGTAATCTTGGCATCTCTGGTGGAGAAAAGTTAATTGTGTATGAGGATACTTTAAACCAAGGTTACGGACAATCTTGTCGAGCCGCGTTTTTGCTGAAGTATCTAGGCTGCAATCAAGTATTTGTTTTACATGGAGGATATCAAGCATGGCTGGCGGCTGGCTTATCTACAACTAGTGAAGTCGCCGAACGAGACAGCAGCATTTTTAGATTGCATCCTCAAGCTGAGATGATGGTGACTACAGCCGAGATGTTGCAGGCAATCGACAATCCAGCAATCATCAAATTAGACGTGCGCGATAGCGACGAATGGCGAGGTTTAAGTTCTTCACCTTACGGTGCTGATTTCTGCCCACGCAAAGGCAGAATCCCCAATGCTGTATGGTTAGAATGGCAGCGTCTGATGACAAATAAATCGGGTATTCCCATGTTCCGTTCCAAAACGGAAATTCTCGAAATTTGTCAATCTGTAGGTATTACAGGCGAGTCTACTGTTTACATTTACTGCTTTAAAGGTTCAAGAGCGGCGAATACATTCATTGCTTTGCAAGAAGCAGGCATCTCGGCTAAAAATTATTTTGGCTCTTGGAATGAATGGTCGCGTAATTCTGCACTACCGATTGATAGCCGAATTCTTTAATTAGTAATTCGTAATTACTAGTTTGACAATTTCTAAGTAATACTAGGGGAGTACTGATTTCCTTAGTATTTTGGTATGCAGAAAATATTTAAGTACTTACGCACCTTGGCAGTAATGACTGTGCTTTGTTTAGTTTTAGCTTGGTCGTTGCCTGCACAAGCAGCTACTAAGATGGATGCCAAATTAGAACAGCAAGTCTTACAAATCCTACGCGATCATCCAGAAGTCATTATTGAATCCGTCCAAAATTTTGACCAGCAAAAAAAAGCGCAATTAAGGCAAGTACAGCAGGCGTTTTTACAAGATTTAAAAACAAATCCTCAAGCTGTAATTGGTGATTCGCCCAGAACTGGCCCAGTTGATTCTCAGAATGTGCTAGTGGAATTTTCGGATTTTCAATGTCCCTACTGTGCGGAAGTCCATAAAACACTGAAATCTTTAGTCGAAAAACACAAAGATAATTTGACATTGGTTTATAAAAATTTACCTTTGACTGCGGCGCATCCAGAAGCTTTACCAGCAGCACAAGCAGCCTGGGCAGCACAGCAACAAGGTAAGTTTTGGGAATATCACGATGCTTTGTTTGCCAATCAAAAACAATTAGGAGAAGCTTTGTATGTGGATATTGCCAAAAAACTCAATCTAGATTTAGAGAAATTTGCCAGCGATCGCCAACTCGCTAACACTGCGATCGGACAAGATGTACAATTAGCTAACAAATTGGGTGTTATTGGCACACCCTTTTTAGTAATCAATACCAAAGACTACGCAGGTTCAGTCCAAGCCTCAGAAATTGAACAGAGATTGGACAATGCAAGTTAACAATCATCAGGGGTAGCAGCAGAAAAAATGATTCTGATGAATCTCTTTGCTCTTGAGCGTTGAATCATTTGATTTCTGGAAGTTCCTCAATGAAGTTGATGGTTAGTTTTATGCACTAACCGTCAACTTATGAATTTATTACCTTTAATCTTCTATTGATTTAGCTGGTACTTCTACTGCTGTGACATCAATTGTGCCGTCTGGCGCAAAGCGTTGGAAATGACCTTTTTGGACTGATAACTGTTCTCCACAGTTCGGACATTGTAACTGGCTGTTGTTGAGTCCAGTAAATTCATAAGCACAAACAGGACACTTATCATTCACTAAATTACGTTGTAGCCACCAGCGAAACCCGAAGAATGCCACAACGGGTGCTAATGAAAGTAGTGCAAACAAAATAAATACAGATTTAACTAACCAACCCAAGCCCAATGAACCTAGCAACCAGATAACTGCTAACAGAGTGAGCAAAGGGCGGAGATTTACCAAATTCAACTGAGAATTGTTAAAGCTCATTTTTGTAATACTGTCTTGCTCTGTTTCTAGGATAGCGAGTTTGGCGGAGGTCAACTAAAAATGTGAAGTAGGAAGTAGGAAGTATGAAATTAACCTTTAACTAAAGACAACAATTGTTGTTGAAAGGCTGTGATGCCAAAATTGGCGATCGCTTGTTCTCTGAGCCACTGTCCATCACAGCGTTGGTCTTTTGCTTGGAGAATTTCAATACAAGCGGCTGCAACTGCATCAGCATCACGGTGGGGTACTCGCCAGCCGACTTGGCCATCTTGCAAAGGATCAGCCGAGCCATCTGCATCACCAGATAACACAGGTACGCCACAAGCCATTGCTTCTAAATAAACAATGCCAAAACCTTCTTGAGAAGGCATAATGTAAGCATCTGCTAGGCGATAATGGGCAATTAAATCTTCTGTGGGGACAAAACCAGCAAAGACAACGCGATCGCTCACACCCAAATCTTGGGCTAATTGCGCTAATCTGGGTTGGTCATCACCACGACCAATGACTAAATACTTGACTTGTGGAAATACCTGAGCAATTTTTGGTAATGCTCGAATTGTCACATCCACGCCTTTATATATATCGCCTGACCATAGGCGCGCCACCGTCATTAAAACTTTGGCATCTGTCAAGCCATATTTTGTGATTAATTCTGGTAATTTTAGCCCTGGGGTAAATTTCTCCCCATCAATAGCACAAGCAAGCATTTTGACTTTGTTGGGGTCGATACCATTAGCAGCACAAGCTCTATCGCGGCTATAGCGACTAATTGTCCAAATTTGGCTGGCTAATTTGAGAGCGCGGCGTTGATGATTATTTAATGGTTCCCAAACTTCTTTACCGTAAGTGAGGACTGTATAGGGAATACCCAAAGGTTGACAAATAGCCTGAATTAATGGTGCTAAATTAATATGACCACAAAAAACATGTTGGGGGCGTTTTTGTAAAATACACTTGAATAAAGCTCCTGCCAGACTAATTCTGCCCATCTGAGGAGACTTATTTTGAAAATAATGAAATTTTAAACTATCCGACTCAAAAGGATTGAAGCAACTAGAACTATCCCTTAATAAAAATACTTCTGCCTTATATCCAGTATCTAATTCTAAATAACCCTGAAAAATGTCTTTGACGTAAGATTGAATCCCACCTTCACAAGCAAAAATTTCGATAAAAACAAAAATATGATGAGTTTTAGTATTATTACTAACCTTAGATAGCTTTCCCTCTAGATCAATCAGCATCTATGTTTTTTATATAAATTTTACATTTTGACAGCCTGATATATCCTGCTGCTGCCAAATCCTAACAAAGTAATAATTGCAAATCGTATGCTGACTTTACTAGACTGAGTATTTTTTTTTATACACACTTTTTCTAGTGAATAAATCACACCCTTGCTTGTGCTGAGAAAATTCCTTAACTAGCGTATTTCACAATTAGTAGACAATTGCGCTCATCTGTACTGCGTTCATAGACAACCTTATCTGTTAAACGCCGTAACAAATACCAACCGTAACCACCTACTTGGGGATTACCAGGTTGTGGTTCAACGATTACATTAGGATCAAACGGTTTACCATGATCCCAAATTCTAATTTCCATTCGGTCAGCCCATAGGCTAACTTCAATCTCTATAGTTGTTTCTGGTGGTAAAGTCCGATGGGCGTGACGAACTGCATTAGTAAAGCCCTCGGCTAGTGCTAAATTAACTCGATAGATTTGATTTTGTGACCAACCAAATTGAAAAACATATTGCAGACAAAACTGATCAAACCATTGTTGAACTCTGTTTAAGAGCGTCAGTTCGCTCCTAACAGTCAGATGGTCTCGCTCCACCATGCCCACCATGCCCAGCATTGAACGTGACTTCAATATTTTATAAAAAATGTGTTTAATTTGTGAGCGTAACAACTTGATGTTTTGGATTGTGGATCGTTGGTTTAATTCCATACATTTTTTTGGCGATGACACCAATCGAAAATTGCCAATCTCAAATCCAAAATTTTTGGAATTTTAGTGATTTTCAATTTTGATACTACCTAGGTTATTAAAATTGACGCTTGTCAGTTGTTTCAAAAACATACTTTTTGGATGATTGAGTGGCGTTAACCACCACTCATCTCCTTCATGTATGCTTCCAAAACCTACAAGCGTCAAAGCACTTTTTGGTAACTAATCTAATTTAGAAAAGTCCCAAGGTCAAGGATTTGTCTAAAGGTAAAGCTGCACCAATACCCAACCACAGAGTTACAAGAGTACCGAACAAAAATACTGTAGTCGCAACTGGGCGGCGGAAGGGGTTTTGGAACTTGTTTACGTTCTCAATAAAGGGAACTAGGATCAAGCCCAAGGGTACAGCCGCCATTGCTAAAACTCCCAACAGTTTGTTAGGAAGCGATCGCAAAATTTGGAATACAGGGTACAAATACCACTCTGGTAGAATTTCTAGTGGTGTGGCAAAAGGATCTGCTGGTTCGCCTGTCATTGCTGGGTCTAGTACGGCTAGAGCTACGATACAAGCAAAAGATCCCATAATTACAATGGGGAAAACGTAAAGTAGGTCATTAGGCCAAGCGGGTTCACCGTAATAGTTGTGACCCATACCTTTAGCGAGCTTGGCTCTTAAAATCGGATCGCTCAGATCGGGTTTTTTCTGTGTTGCCATTTTTTAATGCGCTCTCCTGCTGAATTTCAGTTAAAGCATTTATCCCAGTCATTTGTTTAGAGGCTCCCCTAACTTGGGTAAGACCTGAGTTAGGGAGTTTGTTGCTGCCGATAAAATTATTGCTAATGCTGATTGTTCATCAGTTTAAAACAAACAAATTTATCTGAACACAGCAATTTCCTCTTCACATTTTGACTGAATAAATTTAGATTACAAAGGCCCGGAAATGCCTTGCTTGCGGATCATCAAGAAGTGGAACAGCATGAAGACTGCAATGAGCCAAGGCAAAACAAATGTATGGGCGCTGTAATAACGAGTTAAGGTTGCTTGACCAACACTAGAACCACCGCGCAACAGGTCAGAAATCAGTACCCCAACTACAGGAATTGCTTCTGGTACACCACTAACGATTTTCACAGCCCAGTAGCCTACCTGATCCCAAGGTAAAGAATAGCCTGTAACACCAAAAGAAACGGTGATAATAGCCATGATTACGCCACTAACCCAGGTTAGTTCGCGGGGCTTTTTAAAGCCGCCAGTCAAGTAAACCCGGAAGACGTGCAGAATCATCATCAACACCATCATGCTGGCAGACCAGCGGTGGATGGAGCGAATGAGCCAACCGAAGTTCACTTCATTCATGATGTACTGTACAGAAGAGTAAGCTTCTGCAACTGTTGGCTTGTAATAGAACGTCATGGCAAATCCAGTGGCGAACTGGATGAGAAAGCAAGTTAAGGTAATTCCACCCAAACAGTAAAAAATATTTACGTGGGGAGGGACGTACTTGCTTGTTACGTCTTCAGCGAGCGCCTGAATTTCCAAGCGTTCCTCAAACCAGTCGTAAACGTTGGCCATACAATCTCAAGTTCCTAAAAATCGGTTGCGGTTGATAAATCTCCCAATTGGCAATTTTGGGATTTTCAAAAAAAGGATTTTGTCTGTTTGCTTTTTCGCGCTGAGAGTGATAAGAGCTTTAAACAACTTAACACTCTGTAAATATGTGATATATGGCGTTCTCTTTGCAACCAAACACCTAATATGCCAGTTCCAAAGTAGATTTTATCGTTTGTAGAGTGCCATGTGTACTCATCAGTTGCATTAACAATTTGATGAGAGCAATGCACTACTTCTATAAAAAAAGTAACATAGTCGAGAGATAGATTTCATCAAAGAAGGGTTGAGGGAACAGGAAATAGGGAACAGGGAACAGTGAAAAGTTTTTCCTCAACACCTGTTCCCTATCGGGGAACTAGAAACCCACTTCTATAAGTGGCACGTTCTGGTTGGAATCTTAATCACCAACCAAAAACTTTTGTTCCCCATTGCCCGTTCCCTGTTCCCTCATAAGCAAAAACAAAAGAACTAGGCAGTTCTCAGCAATTTGGGTTTACCTTGGGTTCAGGTGGAATTGAAAATGGGGTTCATGCAAAAACAAGTTTTTCGGGTTGGATTTTCAATATTTTTGGCGTTTTGTTTGGCGATGGGCGCAGTCATACCGCAAGCTACTGCGTTGACCAGTGAGCAAAAGCTAGTTTCAGAAGTGTGGCGAATTGTCAATCGCTCTTATCTAGATGGCACATTTAATCATCAAAATTGGGCTTCTGTGAGACAAAAAGCCCTGGAAAAGCCGTTCAACAATCAAGCAGATGCTTATGCGGCAATTCGGACTATGCTTCAGAGTTTAGACGAGCCTTTTACCCGTTTTTTAGATCCAGAACAGTACCGCAGTTTGCAGGTTAATACATCTGGGGAATTAACTGGAGTTGGTTTACAAATTGCGCTTAACCCCCAAACGGGCAAACTAGAGGTCGTTTCTCCTATCGCTGGTTCACCCGCAGAAAAAGCCGGAATTAGACCGCGCGATCGCATTGTCAAAATTGAAGGATTTTCCACAGAGAACTTGACCCTTGACGAGGCAGCTGCTAAAATGCGCGGCCCTATTGGCAGTTTAGTGACGCTGTTGATTGAACGCGATAGCGGAGAACAAAAGGAAATTAGTTTAGTCCGCGATCGCATTGAACTCAACCCTGTGGTAGCAGAATTGCGCTCTTCTGCTCAAGGTACACCAATTGGTTACATTCGCCTCACTCAATTTAATGCCAACGCTTCGATGGAGTTGGCACACGCCATTAATAGTCTAGAAAAAAAAGGCGCAGCTGCCTATATTCTTGATTTACGCAACAACCCAGGCGGACTTTTACAGGCTGGAGTGGAAATTGCTCGCCTGTGGTTAGATTCTGGTACTGTTGTCTACACAGCGAATCGCCAAGGCATTCAAGGCAGTTTTGAAGCTTTTGGCCCCGCACTCACAAGTGATCCATTAGTAATTTTAGTCAATCAAGGAACGGCTAGTGCCAGCGAAATTCTTGCTGGCGCGCTGCAAGATAATGGTCGAGCTAAATTAGTCGGCGAAACTACCTTTGGGAAAGGCTTAATTCAATCTTTATTTGAATTATCTGATGGTTCTGGTTTAGCAGTCACCATTGCTAAATATGAAACTCCGCAGCATCGAGATATTAATAAATTAGGTATTAAGCCAGATTTAGTAGTGACCCAACCGCCAATTCCCCGTGACCAAATTGCTACAGAAGCCGATTTACAATATCAAGCAGCCGTAGAAGCGTTGGCTAAAAATGCGGTAGTAGTGGGAACTAGGGGCTAATGATTAGAAGTCATACCATTTCACTTTAGGTGATACATATAAGTAAGTCGGTGTAAATAATTATTGTTGGAATAAGGCAGGGGGCAGGGAGCAGGGAGCAGGGGGAAAAAGCGTTTGAGCCTTATTTACTTTTCTTCACATAGTTTGGTTTTATTGCATCGACTTACTTATCTCTGTAGAGACGCGAAATTTCGCGTCTCTACTATTACATTTACAAAATTGGTTGAACCTGTAGCAACGCTGTTAAATCCAATGCAGCTAGTCGTCTATATGCTTCATCTATGACACGCTCACCTCTAAGAAACCCTGTATTCGCACCAGGACAAATGTATTGAAGTGTGTCTGGTGTAAAACGCTCTAGTAGAGCTTGAGTACTTTTAATTTGTCTCGGCCAGTGAAAAGTTTTAGCTGTACGTAAGGGAATTGGTTCACCTTGCTGATTCGGGATTAAATGACGACCAGAAAATAAAACACCACCCAAATCTCTGTCATAAAGGCAAGATGAGCCTGGAGAATGGCCTGGTGTCCAAATTATTTGTGCAGTAGTAGCCAGATGAAACTCTTGGCTAAAAGTAGTGACAGTTAAACCTGGTAATAAATAAGCTTCTTGTTCTTGAATAAGAATTTCACAGTTTAAGAGTTGCTGAAGTTCAGATGTTTTACCAATAGCACCACGGTGGCTAATAAATAACCAGCGTACACCTCCAAGCGATCGCACAAAATCCAGATTCGTTTCGTCTAAAGCTGGGCAATCGATGAGGATATTCCCTTCATTTCTTACAATGAAATAGGAGGTTCCCCCCAATGTGTCCCGATGAGGTGGAAAAGCAAAGATGCTGTCTAGCACAGGCCGTGGTGCTTTAGTTGTATTACTAGGCTGTTCAGGTAAGGGACACATGAGCAAAAACCGCACGCAAAGAGGAGTGGAACAAGTTTAGTTACAGAGTTGGACTGCTGAAGCAATTCCTTGAGCTTTAACAATTACTGTGAACGCTTGTTAAAAACTGGAGTTTTCGAGTCTGCTGAGTGGTGAGGGCGGTGGTGCTGACACGACGAATGGGACATTTTGCCAAATTACTGAAGAAAACATGACTTTTTGGTTTCTCCTGCTACTAGGACTAGCTACTTATCTTATGGTGCAACGTAGTGCTGCTAACATTACACGCACACCTATCTGGTTATTGTGGCTAGTTTTAATGACACCAGCTTTATTATTGACTGGATGGACGCTAAGGTATGGCATCAAACAACCTCCGCCATCAGCACTAATTATCTGGTCATCAATTGTTTGCATTTTGTTATACTGGCTGTTGTTTCAATGGGGGCGGACAACGCCTACAGATAAGCAAACTGAACCCCAAGCCCCAACATCACCGGTTATCCATCCTACCGCAGAACCAGTACCAGTGCGTCCCATTGAACCTACCGAAGAAAGCCAGCTGCGAAATTGTTTTCCCTGGTCTGTATACTACATCCAAAATATTGAGTATCGACCCCAAGCTATCATCTGTCGGGGTCAGTTAAGAACTACACCAAATCAAGCTTACCAGCGCATTAAGGCGAATATCGAAGTCGAATTTGGCGATCGCTTTTTGGTCATCTTTCAAGAAGGTATCAATGGCAAACCTTTCTTTGTCCTTGTACCTAATACCCAAGCAGCTAAAGATAATAACCGCAATCAAACAGAACAATTAACTCGACCAGGATTAGCACTTTTATTATTAGCTGCAACTCTTGTCACTACTACTCTAGTGGGAGCTAGAATTGCTGGTGTTGATATTACCAAATTAGAATCTGACCCGACTTTACTGTTACAAGGTTTGCCCTATGCTATTGGGTTAATTACAATTTTAGGGATTCACGAACTTGGTCATTATCTAACAGCTAGATTCTACAAGATTCGCTCAACATTGCCATATTTTATCCCCATGCCTTTCTTTTTAGGGACTTTTGGTGCATTTATTCAAATGCGTAGTCCAGTTCCTAACCGTAAAGCTTTATTTGATGTTAGTATTGCTGGGCCAATTGCCGGATTTATTGCCACATTACCTTTATTAATGTGGGGTTTAGCTCATTCTAATATTGTTCCTTTAACAGAAAAAAACGGAATTCTTAATCCTGACGCACTGAATCCAAAATATTCAATTCTATTAGCTTTGCTTTCTAAAATAGCTTTAGGTAGTCAGTTAAATGCTCAATCTGCTATTGATTTGCATCCCTTAGCCGTAGCAGGTTTTTTAGGGTTAATTGTCACGGCCTTAAATTTAATGCCCGTTGGCCAACTTGATGGTGGTCACATTGTTCATGCAATGTTTGGCCAAAGAACAGCCATAATGATTGGTCAAGTTGCACGTTTATTATTGCTACTACTGTCTTTGGTGCAGTCTGAATTTTTTGTCTGGGCGATAATTTTATTATTTCTGCCCTTGATTGATGAACCAGCTTTAAACGATGTTTCCGAACTGGATAACAAACGCGATATCTTGGGATTGATCGCTATGGGTTTGTTGATCATTATTGTCTTGCCATTACCACAAGCGATCGCTAACTTGTTACAAATTTAAGTTTCCGGGAGTAGACAATCTCTACTCCCGATATTTTCTAAGAAACTGAATTACTCACCTCAGCCGCTTTTGCTGTAGCTGGACTACCGCCCATCCGAATTTCTGAAGTAAAAGAAGCCATACTAAAGCCGCCAAAACGCTTCAAAACACTAACCCGCATTCTTAAATTGGGGCTAGCAAACCACAGGCGTTCTTCAGACCACATCGTTTCGTACTCTGTGGTTAAAGTTAACGCATCATCGCTACCCATCTTATAACGACCAGCTACGGGTGCTTTTTCGGCATATCCCATTTCTCGCAATAATCTGCCTTCACTGGCATTATCAGCATCTGGTATGGTGACTAACACAGTTGAACCAGTGTGCTTTTCTTCATCCCATTCCATTGTGCCGTTCCAGGTGACTCTAGCACCACAGGAAGCTTCGCTGGGGTTGACTTCGTACTGTTGACACAGTTTGATTACTTCTGGATGGTCTGCTGCTAACATCTCAATTACGATGTCTGACTTGCCATCTTCAGATTGTTTAAATGCCAAGTGATGACTAGTACGATGGGAAAACCATTTACCAGCACTTAATTCAAAAAACTCTTCAATATTCATGAATAAAATTACCCTGCATCAAAAATGCTAAAAGTCCCTCTTATTATTAAAAGGTAGCAGGAGAGATCAATTTTATGCTTGCTTGCTTTTTTCCTCGATTCTCTTGAGGCAGATTCTGGCTGCTTCAGCTACGTTAGGATGGCTATCCTTTTCTAGATATTTCAAAGCGGAGATACTTTTGGGCGTGGGGAGATTTCCTAAAGCTTCTGCGAGTCTTTGTCTGACTAACCAATCCTCTGATTGGGCAAATTTTAAGATACTATCAACGGCTTCTAAATCTCCAATTTCCCCTAGCGCAGAAATCGCTGCTTCTTGTAACACCAGTTCATTACTGTCTAATGCTTGCATCAGGATTTCATGGGCGCGGGGGTCTTTAATATTCCCTAAAGCTACCGCCGCACTAAAGCGAACTAGCCAATCTGTATCTTCATAAAATGCCCTAGATAGTGCTTCAAATGCCCGATTGTCGCCTAAATATCCCAATGCCCCAGCAGCATCAGCCCGAATGCCATAGTCAGGATCTGTTTGCAAAATTCTAATCAAAATTTCATAACATTCTGCTGTTTGCTTGACTCCTAGCGCAAAGATCGCCATAGAACGCAGTTGCAAGGACTCATCATCAAGTACCTTTTTGATTAAAGGTACAGCATCTTCCGCAGGGACATCACGTAGATTAGCCAAGGCGACCATGCGATCGCGCAGATTGGAACTCTCTAACTGAGTAGAAATTTCCTGTAAGGATAGAGCAGCCATTTATTTATGAGAGCTTTCTTTACTTATCTTTACTTTACCTGATTTGCTCATCCGCCAGGCATGAAACTAGCGTCTAAATTTGGCGTGATTTCCGAATGCTGAGGTATTAACTGATGCTGGATATGGTATTTCTTTAACCGCAGTATTTCAGTAATATAGATAACTTATTATACTTGAGTCTTAGTTAAATCTTTACAGAAACATGTAATAAAAATTACTATATACAAGTCATCTTTGATTTTTGCAACCAGTCAGAATGCTTTTAACTGTCTTTTGTCATGTTACTTGTTTTCTGGCTCAAAAAAGTAGGTTCAGTCATCACATCAAATTCTGATATCAAGAATTCATCGATAATTATGGTTCAAAAAAAATTAGCATTATTGATACTCAGCATTTCTGCGGTCTTTGGTTCTGGTCAATTTTTTCAACCCACAGCATCCTTAGCAAAAACTACTTTCATTGCACAGGCTAATTTTTTGTCGCCATTAGAACAGCAGACAATTGATGAAATGAACAAAGTGCGGAAAAATCCAAAAGCCTACATTCCCATATTGGAATCTTATAAAAAACGCTTTCAGGGTAAACGTGTAAGAATCTCGCAAAATTCTTATCTAATTACTCAAGAAGGAGTAAAAGCCGTTGATGAGGCGATCGCATTTCTCAAATCAACACCTTCTCTGGGAACATTAACTATATCTAGAGGAATGTCTTTAGCAGCTAAAGATCATGTCAAAGACCAAGGCCCCAAAGGAACAACAGGCCATAATGGCAGTAATGGTAGCGATCCTTTCACACGCCTTGATAAATACGGAAAATGGCAAATTACGGCGGCGGAAAATATCAGCTACGGCCCGAATACCGCCCAAGATATTATTATGCAATTAATTATTGATGATGGAGTACCATCACGCGGTCATCGAACTAATATTTTTGGCCCGGAATTTAAAGTGAGTGGAATTGCTTGTGGAACTCACAGAATTTATAAATATATGTGTGTAATTAACTATGCAGGAGGGTATCAAGAAAAAACAAATTAAGCGGTTAAATCTGGCTCAATCAAGCATTTTGAGTCAAAAACCAGAATTAAAAATACTATATACCTTGGTGCGTTACGCCAAAAGTTAACGCACCTGAGCAAGATGATTTAACTCAAAGCAAAAAAGGATTAATTTTGCTTTTTCTGTAATTTAGTTAATCTATCTTTTAAAGCTAATTCTCGTTGACTATCGTCTAATGTATGAGCGATCGCAATTGCTCTTTCATAAAAATTTTTGGCAGTAGGATAATTACCTAACTGCTCGTATAACTCAGCATAAGATACGAAAGATTTCAATTGTTCAGGTAAATTTTGTAATTCTTGCGCCAAAATCAAACGTTCTTGGAGTAATTCAAAAGCGCGTTCATTGCGTCCTACAGAACTGTGCGCTTTAACTAAACCATCAATGGCGCGTAATTGGATAGTGCTATCGCCATTCATTTTCGCCATCCGCATTGCTAACCCGTAAGCGCTGATGGTATCTGGATAATTTTTCGCAGCTAGATAAGCATCACCTAAATTATTTAAAGTATTCGCTTCACCGATTAAATCACCTTTTTGACGGCGATAAGTTAAAGCAGTTTCATAAAGTTTAATTGCCTGATTATAATTACCTAATCTAGCCGCTACTAAACCCAAATTGCTTAAAGAAAGTCCTTGACCTTCAATACTGTTAATACCTTGAGCAATTTTTAATGCTTCTTGAACTGTACGACCTGCTGCTACAGTTTCTCCATCTTGTAAGAGAATTGCCGCAATATTATTTAAGGTAAAGATTTGGGATTGGAAATCTTTTGTATCTCGCGCAATTGCTAGTCGTCGGCGTAAAGCATCTTCGCCTTCTTTAAATCTGTCTTGTTGAATATATGCTTTAGCTAACAACTCATAAGTTAAACCAGTAGCTTGAACATCACCAACAGAATGATAAATCTCTAAAGCTTGCAAGCAAGAATCAATAGTTTTCGCTGCATTTCCGGAACGATATTGCTGTTGGCCTACTCGCAGCAAACTATCGGCCTCGTCTCTCGAATATCGCCAACTGGAATTGCTTAACGGACGATGAAGTTGCTGTGTAATATCACTTGCGTTTGCAGCAATGGGACTCAAGACAAAAGTAAAAAGTAAAAAGTAAAAAGTAAAAAGTTGCGATGGATCAACCCGTCGCCAGGTAGTTACACCTTTAAACAACCAAAATCCGTAGCTTTTTGAGTTAAAAGTGGAAGCGGAATCCAAAACATGATGCTTTGGGAATAAATGCCGTTGTTGCATAAAACTTACCCGTAAAATTTCGTCAAAGAGTATAAAGTTTCCGTAAAAGTTTTATTTGTTGCGGCATAATTACCATAAACATAAGCGTTATTACGTAGTCGATGATGGAACTAAATCTTCTCCCAAGTAGATAGCGCGGATGTCAGAAGGTAATTTGTCCTCTAGCATACGATAGCCTTTCTGGAGAAAATTGGCTACTTCGGCAGGCGCGATTCTTTCACCTTCAGCTTGCAAATAGGCCGCAATTCTTGTCTCGCTCCAATGAAAAGTTTGTGCCATCAACACCATCAAACGTAATATCGGTGGCAGTTGGTCTAACGCTTTTTCTACGTAGCACCATAAAGGTGGGGAAGTAGCTGGCAGTGAATAATGAATTGCTTCGGTTGGCGGTAATTCAATCTCGTTAATACAAAAAGCGGTGATGTTAATAAGCCAATTTTGCAAGGTTAAACCTTCATTTCCTGGTAGCGGGTTTTCTAAATCGAGTCCACCGAGTTCGTAATAAATATGTCGCCAAGTCAAGGCAAATAGATAATCTGCCTGGACAGGCGATCGCGCTGAATGCTGAATTAAGGTATAAACTATCGGGCTATAACGGCAAAAAATCACCGTAAAGTACTTGCCAGCCTCAGGATATCGCTGAAATAGACTCAGTAGTTCCTGGTCATTGTGATGGAACAGCGACTTAACTAGCGGATGATTAGTTTCTGGAAAATGAGGAATTTGCATAAGCATTTAGCTAATAGTTGTTAAGATAATGTTTATAACAACAGCTCTAGAGTTAAACCCGTAAGATATTGTGTAAGTCTGTTTGCTGCCAAAGCTCAGACTACTTTAGTATTGATACACTAGAAACAAGGACTCAATTTTAGTCTTTATCGATAAAAATAAAAGCGGCTCCCTTATACAATCTTTCTTTTGTTCATGGTTATAGCAGCTAATGTAATGCAGTTTTTATTTGCCCCATTGACTTTAGGCTCGTTTTTACCATCCTTGCCTTTGGATAGCTTACTATCCACCCAAGGCATCATGGTAATGTTACTGGCGGCTTATGCGGGGGCAATGTGGATGTTTCTCACCAGCGCGCCCAAAGTCCACACCGTCATGGTGTCTGATTTAGAGATTGCGCGACAGTTGTACGAAGGGCTGCTAGATTTGCCAGCCGCCGAAGTGCCTCTGCACTACTACTACAACTATGAACAAACCATTGGCACAACGGCGATAGACCCGTTATATATGTCCGCAAGTCCTAGTTGGTCTAGCAAAACCATGAGTAACGCCAACGAAGGATTGTGGTATCAATTAAAGAAAAATACCCAACTACACGTTATTACAGGGGCTAGTTTAGGTAATAAAAACCAGCAGCGTCACGTTTGTTTTGACCGCGACTGCTTAGAAATGATTTTAATGCGAGTAGAAACCCGTGGTTTAAAATTCAAAATTCGCAACCAAAAGCCACTGAATTTTTTAGTTAAAGACTACGAAGGGCGCGTCATTGAATTAGCTGAAGTAGCGAATTAATCATTAGTTATTACTAGTAGGGTGCGTTGTGGCTTTGCCCAACGCACCTTATTTATTAAACATATGACTTTTCATCGTAAACCTTGGCAAATGAAACCAGCCCAATAGCGAGGGTGTGAAAAAGGAAATTCCTCAGTTGAATTTTCGATTTTTTTAATTAATCTGTTAACTTTGGCATAAATTTCATATTCATGCTTCCATTGTTCATATTCTACTGAGTTAGGAATGTATTGTTTCCTCATTGTTATCAGTTCTTTTTCTCTTGTTTCTGCCGCATCAAAAATTTTTTTAAGCTCATGTTTATTGAAATTGCGTAGTTGAATTTGAGCTTGCCGTAACGATTCAGGACGGCTTTTATCTTGTTTACGTTGCTGATAGTAGAACACAGAGAATACTGCTGTCGCTAAGTCATCGACTGCCCATAAACTACTAACAACACTTCTAGCACCAGCACACAAAAAGCCTGTGGCGAGAGTAAGAATATCATCAGTTAGGGAAGGAGTACCCAAATTTGTCTCGCAACAAGAAAGAAAAACATCAGATAAATGAGGTAAACGCCATCCAGGTGTCATCAACTGCCCTAAAGTAATATTGCCATCGCCTAATTTCAAATTTGATTCAAGAGGATTATAGAGACAAGATTCAGCATGATGACTACAGTGAAGTACTTGGACTTGTTCAGCAAGTTGGCGATATTTAGCTTTAGTGGCTTGCTTGCTACCTCTGAGCCTTTGAGTATTAGGAATGTTGAGAAGTTTGGCAAGTTGTTCACCTTCAAAACTGGCAAAGGCTAAATCGTCTGTGGCATTTTCTACAGTGCCGTATGATTGATTTAAAGTTCCTATCTTTTCGCGTTGTTGACAGAATTCTAAGATTTGGCAGCTAGGAGTATGGCGAGTAAGAAATTTATCACCTAAGTATTGATGCTTTCCGATAGGTAAAGCTGCAAAGGGAATTTGATGCAGCAGCAAATGAGGTACTATTATCAGTTCTTCAATGGCTTCTAGATGTTGGGTGATAAGTTCAGCCAGTTGCAAGCGTTGAGTTAGTTCCCTGAGAAGATTGTCAATTTGGCTTGCCCAAGTTTGGTTATCGCTTACATAAGGTAATAACCAATTCTGCGAAATCCAATTTTGTAACGTTGCTATTCCTTGCCCAGTGCAAGTGTGGAGGGTAATTTGGTTTTTACGTACTACAAAGATATGAATGTCCGTCTTGGTAGTGTAGAAACTGAGAATAGCAGTAGTAGGCTGGTCAATAAGCTTTTGTATTGCCGAAAAGTCAGGGGCAGTAACTTGAATTTCGCCTGCTAATACGGGATCTAAACGTCTAATTTGTTCCCAAACTTGCTGCTTCTGGGCTTCTAAAGATGCGATCGCTTCATTGTAAACTTGGAATGCAGCGCGTGTTTCACTACGATGATTGTCAGATTGATGGCGTGTGCGTTCTTGCTCAATTTGCCGTTGCAGTTCTTCGTACTGCTGTAATAATTCCTCAACTTCTGGAGGTATTTCGCCACTTTGGTAGAGGTCGTTACTTGCCATTAAGTCTACCAAACGTTTAGAGCGCGATCGTTCTGCATATTCAAAAGCTTTTTCTATTTGCCCAGCATTGATGCAAGCTTGCACTATGTTTTGGTAGACATCAATAGCCTCTTCTATAATTTGTTGACGGCGTGATTCAGAAATTACCCAACTACGGCTGGTTTCTAATCCATTGATGGCTGCTTCATAGCCTTGGATAGCTTTATCCCACTTCCCATTAAAGAAAGCTGTATTACCTAAGTTCCGTCCCGTTATAAAACAATCAAGCGGAAATATGTTGTGTTTATAGACCGTTAAGGATAGCTCAAAAGATTCAATTGCTTTGGTCAAGTATCCATGTAAATTATAAATATGTCCAAGATTAAAATGAGTTAATGCCCAGTCTTCTGGAAAGGTTTCTTTAGTACGAATTCGTAAAGCAGATTGAAAAGCAGTTAGAGATAATTCTAAGTCGTTTGTATAATTTTTTTTTAAACGCTCACCATAGCAAATTGCCAGATTCATTTGAGTCGTAGCCCACCTTATAGGGTCACAATCTCTATTACAAATTTGTAAACTTTTTTGAAGATGATTAATAGCTAAATCTATGTTTTCTGTCCTAGTCCCACTAATTCTATCAAGAAAAGCGATACCTAGGTTGTTTTGAGTTACTGCCCATTCCTTAGGAAATGCTTCTTTAGTAAAAACTTGCAAAGCTTCTTCAAAAACAGATATAGCTAATTCTATATTTTCCTCTTTGTTTTCTTTATTAAGCTCTAAGTAAGCAAGCCCCAAGTTATTTTTGACATCTGCCCATTTTTGAGGCTCATCTGTTTGGTTGAGAACTTTTAAAGCTGCTTTATAAGAATTAATAGCTAACTCAAGATTTTCTTCTCTATCTCCTTTTATACGACAACGATAAGCACTTCCTAATTGGTTTTTGATTAAAGCCCACTCTTGAGGAAATACTTGTGAAGTTAAAATATTTAATGCAACTTCATAGCCAGCAATAGCTATTTCTTTATTTATGACTTGTCTACCTAGTGAACAATTAGTCATAAAACTACTAAAATTGACTATATCAGCTGCAATTATTTCTGATGGTAATAACTTGCTATCAAACAAAAGTTTTATATACTTCTTCAATTTACTAGGAAAATCATCATTAATTTTGTCTATATTAATTTGAAGAATATGGTAAAGTAAATCAGGCTTATTTTTAATCTCATGAACTGCTTGTAAAAGCATTTGAATAAGTTCTTCATAGGTTTCTGCTAATGATGGCTCTCCTAAATTAGTAGAAATTGTAACAGCTACCTTACCCAGAAAAATTGCATCGTCTTTGTTTCCTTGCTCTGCTAGTGTTGCAGACACCTGCCTCATTATTTCTACCAAAGCAGTGTCTATCAAGTTCTTATGAGCATCTAAAATTATCGGTTCTTCCCCCGCAGAAGATTGGAGGAGTTCTTGAATTAGTTTTAAATAAGCATCAAGGCGTTTCTCTTCCATTAAGAGGAAATCCTGTTTATGATTTTTGTTGGTCAATTTATTTAGAATGATTTAAAAAATTCTATTTTGTATAGCAATTCTTCAGCTAAATCCAATAAATCAATTTCATCAATTTCATCGCTACTAGTTCCGCGATTAATTTCTGTAACTGCTACATTAGCAGCTAACAAATTTTTCACAGCAAAAATCTTGTCTTCTTCCTCTGAGAGACTCAGACATTTTTCCAACTCAACAGCTATCTCTTGAAACGTTTTATTTTTTAGCAGCTTTCTTACCCTCACTGCTACCCAGTCATCATTTTGTAGAAAATTAGTCACTAATTCTACAAAACTTTTCTGTCCATTTTCTTCTTCTCCCCAGGTTTCTAGCCAATCTCCATCAACATCATCACAATATAAATGGGCGGCTTTAAGCCCATACTTTATGATGTCATCTTGTAATTTTTGAGCAGCTTCTACAGCTTGTAAGAAGTTGTCTAATCTTTGTTGACGGTCAGATTGTTTTTCCTGAACCATAAGGACTCACTTTGTTGATTAATAACATGGCTAGACAAATTCAGTGAATGAAATTGACCGACAACTATAGATTAAAGTTTAAATAACTACCAATAGTGAGATTATCACTGTTATATAATAATATGTTCACTATCTGATTCACCAAATCCGTTGCACGGGGATTATAACTTAAAAATAAACCTCTATCTATTGTCCACAAAATTAGGGTATTTTCCCAATCATCAAACTTCTCTTGAGAAAATTCCTCGGAGACGCTAGTGAGTTGAATGCATAGTGGTTTCTCTTGCCTACTACTAACAATTATATCAGTTGCCATAGACAGGTCTGCTATATAGCGTTGTACAATTGTCCCGCCCCTATTTTTAATATTATTAGCAATAGGATTAATTAATTTGGCATCCTCCTGATTGAACTCCCCCGCCATTAGTTTTTGTCTCCAGATGTAAAATTTAGGGTCGTTTTCACGCAACCATTTAGGAAACAAGTAGCTATACCAATACTGTAGGGTTGGATTCAGTGCTGTTAAAGCTGATTGTTGCTCTTCTTCAGATGGTAATGATTTAAGTTTCAGCCAAACTTCAGCATCTTGAAGCATTTGTTGCAAAAACAGGATGACGAATCTTTTAGCAGTCAGCGAACCCGGTTTGACATCTTTCACCCAGCGATTTATCTCTTCTAACCTTTTTGCTAAATCTGGAGCTATGACAGATGCTTCCTGTATTAGTAGTCTTAATTGTTGTTTAGTATCTTTGGCTTGCAAATAATTATAAACCTCAAAACTAGGGTTGGTTGCTAAAATTTGAAAGTTATTTTATCAATCTAAGCAATAAATGCAAAACTTCTTATTTTGAAATTGGAGATTTAGTACTAAGATAGGCTGTAGTCTGTGTCATTTTATAATATCTGCTAACTTCTCTAGCAATTCTTCAGCTAAATCCAATAACTCAATCTCGTCAATTTCATAAACTTCATTGCTGATTCCGCGATTATTATCTCTAACTACCAAAGTAGCAGCTAGCACATCTTTGACAGCAAAAATTCGGTCTTCTTCCTCAGGTAAACTCAGGCATTTTTCCAACTCATCAGCAATTTCCTGAATTGTTTTTGTACTCAAACGCTCTCTTACTTTCACAGCTATCAAATCATCGCTTTCCAGCAGTTTTACTAAAGCTGTTCTCAGTCCATTATTTTCGTTAGAAAATTTCTCAATAGCTACACGCACGTAGTCCCTTAGACTCATATTTGCTGCCATTGCTTTTTGTGCAACTACATCTGGGACATCAACTAACAATAGACCTTCGTTATCGCTGGCTTGATATAAGTCATCCCCTTGTTTAACTGCTACCAACAAATCAGCACCTAAAGTATGTAAATAGTGCAACACTGATTCCAGTTCATGTTCTTTTAACGCCGATTCCAACTTAGATACGGCGGCTTGCTTGACTCCTAGTTTTTCTGCTAGTTGTGCTTGAGTGAGTCCAGCTTTATTACGTATTTCCCGCATAGCATCAGTTAGGTAAAGACGCAGGTACTCTAACTTACCTGCCAAAATTACCTCTGGGTCTTCACTAACCTGTTGCTGCAACCAAGCTTGAAAATTAGGCTTTTTCATCATTCCTCTGCTGTAATTCGCGCAATCTCACTCTTGCAGGTTCTTTGTCTTTCTCTTTGATAGCGTCGTCGTATTTTTTCATAAAGGCGTGTAACACTACAAACCTCTGAGGCGTAGCAGCCGTTAAGATAAACCTGGGATTATGCTCGCTCTTTGTCATACGTAACTCATACAAGTCATCTTCTAGCTTCTCAAAGATGCCACTGGTGAGAGATGCTAATCCTTTGTTGCACAGGTAGCCAAGATTAACTTGTAAACGCTTGGTTTCAGAAGCACTTAGTAAAGGCTTTGGCGGATTTTCTGGCTGTTCTTCTTCAGGAATCATCCTAATGAAAAAAGCCAGTAAATCTTTGGGAAAGTCCCCATTGACATCTTGATAAAGTTCCCACGTCCAAGTCACTTCTTACCTCACAATATAGTATTCCTTTAAAGGAATGTCAAGGAGATTATTCCTTTAAAGGAATATCATATACAATGAGCCATCGCAACTAAAAAATGGTGTGTTGAAGCAAAGCCTTAACACACCAGACGATCTCTTTCAATTTCCAGAATTAACTACCTGATTCTGCGGATGCTTCTGATTTGTCAGGCTTGAGTAAGGGGAAAGCAATCACATCTCGAATACTGGCAGAATCAGTTAATAACATGACTAACCGATCAATTCCAATACCTAACCCGCCTGTGGGTGGCATTCCGTATTCCAACGCCGTCAAGAAATCTTCGTCTACACCTTGGGCTTCTAAATCACCTGCGGCTTTTCTGGCGGCTTGGGCTTCGAGACGTTCTCTTTGGTCGATGGGATCGGTTAATTCTGAGAAACTGTTGGCGGTTTCACGTCCCACAATGAATAACTCAAATCGTTCTACTAAACCTGGTTGAGAACGGTGGGGTTTGGCTAGGGGCGAAATTTCCACAGGATAGTCAATGACAAAGGTAGGTTGAATTAAGCTAGTTTCTACCTTTTCTTCAAAGGCTAAATTTAGTACCTTACCAATTGATTGGGCTTCATCTACACCCGGAATTCCCGCATTTTTAGCTGCGGATTTGGCTTCTTCCAATGTTTGGAAAGAATTGAAGTCTAAGCCTGTAGCTTCTTTGACCACATCGTGCATTGTCACCCGTCGCCAAGGTGGTGTTAAATCTACGGTTTCCCCTTGGTAGGTGATTTGCAATGTGCCGAGAACTTCTTGGGCGACGGTGGTAATAATTCCTTCCGTCAACGCCATCATATCGTTATAGTCGGCGTAGGCTTGGTAAAGTTCGATTGTGGTAAATTCGGGGTTGTGGCGCGTGGAAATTCCTTCATTTCGGAAAATTCGCCCCATTTCAAACACTTTTTCAAAGCCACCAACAATCAACCGCTTGAGATGGAGTTCTGTGGCAATTCGCAGATACAAGTCCATTTCTAGGGTGTTGTGATAGGTGATGAAGGGACGCGCATCTGCACCCCCGGCTTCACTTTGCAAAACTGGCGTTTCAATTTCGAGAAAATCTCGCTGTTCTAAGTAGCGGCGAATTCCGGCGGTAATTTGGGCGCGACGGCGGAATGTTTGCCGGACTTCGGGGTTAACAATCAAGTCAACGTAACGCTGACGGTAACGTTTAGCAATATCTGTTAATCCATGCCACTTGTCGGGGAGAGGCAATAAGGATTTTGTGAGGATGGTGTATTGTTTGACGTAGACTGATAACTCGCCCTTTTCAGTCCGTTTAATAGTACCTTTAACGCCTATAATATCGCCTACATCTGTAAGTTGCTTGAGGTGATTAAAAGCATCAGCATCAATCTCTGCCATGCTTTCTTGGATACGACTTTTTTCTAGATAAAGCTGTATATTACCAGTTTCGTCTTGCAAGGTGAAGAATGCTAACTTACCAAAAACACGCCGCGCCATAATCCGCCCAGCGATGGCTACTTCTAAATCAACTTCTTCACCGTTGGCTAAATCAGCAAATTTATCTTGCAACTGGGCTGCGTGATGGCTAGATTCCCAACGATAGGAGTATGGATTACCCCCTAGCTGCTTAATCTGGTCTACTTTTTCCAGCCTTGCGGCTCGGATATCTTCTTCCGACATGGTAACGAACTAAAATAGGGCAAGATTAATTATAGATGCTGTAAAAGTAGACAGTGAGAGATTTTTGCGACTAACAAAATTTAGATTGTAATCGCCCAAGGAATCCCACAATGCCACAAACCAAAGTCCGCCTATGGAATGTAGATGAATATCACCGAATGCTAGAAACGGGTATTATTACAGCCGATGAACGAGTGGAACTGATTGAGGGACAAGTAATACCCATGAGTGCGAAAAATCCCCCCCACGCCGCCACAACTTTATGTGCATCTGACTACCTGAAGAGGTTATTAGCGGAAGTCGCTTTAGTGCGAGTACAAGATCCCATCCAGTTAAGCCAATACTCGGAACCTGAACCGGATATTGCAGTTGTCCGCATCGATTCACGAAAGTACGTTGCCCATCATCCTCAACCCGATGAAGTTTTTTTATTAATTGAAGTTGCAGATACAACACTAGAAAGCGATCGCCAACAAAAAGCTCCTCTTTATGCTCAAGCAGGAATTATAGAGTATTGGATATTAGATGTAAATCAATATCAGGTTTATGTTTTCTGCGAACCGAATTTGGCAGGGTACAATCAACAGTTTATTTTAGATGAAAATGCAACATTTTCCTTGATTACTTTTCCAGAAATTGCCGTTCAAATTAGTCAGATTTTTCCATAAATTTAGCGATTTACTACCTAACAATTTTCTAGGTAATTAGCCAATTCTTTCCAAAATTCTATGCCTGCTAAAGATATTTACCATAATGTAGTTAAAGCTGGACTAATCAAAGATGGTTGGACAATCACTAATGATCCACTTGTTCTGCAATACGGTGCTAAAGATTTCTTTGTTGATTTAGGCGCGGAAAAACTCTTGGCTGCCGAAAAAAGTGGTAAAAAAATTGCAGTAGAAATCAAAAGTTTTCTCAGTAATTCTCCTATGAATGATTTAGAGAAAGCTGTCGGTCAGTATATTGTATATAGAGATATTTTAGAAGAAACCGAGAGTAATCGACCACTCTATCTAGCTGTTAATCATAAAGCTTTTAAAGATGTTTTTTCTGAGCCTATAGGTCAATTAATTCTTAAAAAGAATCAACTAAAACTACTGATATTTAATTCTCAGACCCAGGAGATTACTCAATGGATAAGTTAGAACGCTATCGAGAAATTATTACAAAAATTTTGCAAGAATATGCTGCAATTCCTTATTCTTACGGAAATTTAGAAAGACGGCTGATTCTAGGTAAAGATAATAATAATTTTGTTTTATTAACCCTTGGTTGGCAAAATGATCAAAGAGTTCACGGTTGTCTAATTCATCTAGAAATCATGAATGAAAAAATCTGGATTCATAGAGATGGTACAGAAGATGGGATTGCTAATGAATTATTAGCAGCCGAAGTTCCCAAAGAAGATATTGTTTTAGGTTTTCATCCGCCGGAGATTAGACAATATACAGAATATGCTGTTAATTAACTTATCTAGTGATTTCACTTATAAAGCTGCAAAAATTATTTAAGATAAAAAGCGATCGCACCAATATTATCACGCGCGATCGCTTTTTATTTCTGCTTACAAATTTTCTCAATTGTCTCAACAATTACATCAGCTATTTTTGTCCGATTTGTAGAGAATGCCGAGATAAAATTCCCTTCATTTTTAAGTTTGTCAATTGGATGACGGCTTTAATCATACTTTCTTGATCGGGATACAAATCTAAACTTTCTAGAGCTTGATAAAAATTATCTCCAGCTTGTAACTTTTGTTTGAGCTTGTCACGCTGTGATTGACTTAAAATAGCATGAATTTCTTTGTTGCGGCGTTGACGTAAAGCTTGAAGTTGTTGACGTTCTTGCGGAGTAAAATCAGCTTCAGCATCAGCACTTAATTTGCTGTGAGCAAGGCTGACTTGAGTCAAAATCACACTAGAGTTAGCATGGAGTTGTAGAGGTGTAGCTAAGGCAATTCCAGGCATGAAGAGGAATAGGGCCAGAATATTAGCTAACAAAGACAGCCATTTAGGAAAGTGAATTACCATTTTGAGGAATGCCTAAACGAAATTTCATGCTGAGGTTAGCCAAGATTCAAATTAGAGTTTTGAATCTTGGATGTTAACCGTGCCATTTGAGATTTGGGATTTTGGATTGGTTCTGAGATACAAGCACCACCACAAAAATTTTAATAGAATTACTGATTTTAGGTTAAGTAAAGACTGTTAATCTAAAATCGTAAATCTAAAATCCGCAATTTTGTGACCATCTACAAATAGATAGGACTTTGGATAATAGTGCTGCCGATGTTTAAAAGGCAGACAGCAGGATACAGGCGGCAAGTATTTTGGAATATGATATTTTGGCCAAGCTGCCCTAAATTTATTATCTGAGATTAGAGAATCTCAAAAAATAAATCACGCTACAGAAATTTTCTCTTTAGATCGGTAGAGAAAAAAATTGTCTGAGAGGATGTTTGGAAAGTCTAAAAAAGCTCCAGTAACGCTATTGTGTCAGTAGATAAAAATGCGACAGGGTTACTAGAGCAATGTCTACATCATACCCAACAGACCT
>NZ_JACJRU010000035.1 GCF_014697425.1 Nostoc sp. FACHB-110 | reverse complement strand
TCCTCTTCACTCTCGGCGATCGCAATTTTAAATGGACGGCTCATGGTTGGGTTAACTTACCAAGTTTGCTTTTCTCCATTATATGCAGCTTCATTTTTAATTGGTATTATAAGTCCCATATCAAAAGAATTATGGTAAGGATTCAGATCTAATATTGTGGAAGTAAAGAAGGGCAAGACTGAAAATTATTAGAGTCAGCAATTAGCTATCTGGGTATCCAAAAGTGCCGCATTAATTGAAGATGCACGTAGAGACTGATGTGCTTTAGGAGGCAATGAAAAAGACATTCTTGACCTCAGTAATATCAAGCTGGGTGAGCCAATCGGGTTCACCCAAGGTATTCTGTTCTGCACTTACTCCACACTGAGCTCGCAAAAGGGCGGCAAATCCAGACTCAAACAAATTGTGGAGTTGGCTGGTAAAGACTTTGAGGGAGTAATGGTTTTACTCTCCATATACCAATTTCTCTGCTCACACCTGCCTTGCTTAAGATTCTAGTTAAGCCTGAGTTATTTTTAAATCAAAAGTTAGAGCAGTAATACTTAACTAATCTTTATTTAAAATTAAACAACCGCAAGATTAGCTAAATTACCTTTATATCCTGTAATTTCCACCACAGCATCAGTCAACGCAGAAAATCCATTGACATCATCATTAAGTGCCAAAAAAGTCTGCTCTTGTTTCCCGCTACCAAGCGTAAAAGTAGCTGCGCCTTTGGCTACAAAAGCACTACTAGTAAGTACAGATTGTATATCTGATAACTTCAAACTTGCAACAGAACCAAGTTGTATCAAGTTTGCCGCTGACACAGCATTAATGCTATCAATCTTATCTATACCAATTTGCAGGTCAGTAATTACATCGCGTTTAGATAATAGCGAATCACTTAGACTAGTGTAAACAAATGTATCAGCACCCCGGCCACCTGTGAGGCTGTCGCCACCCGCACCGCCAACTAGTCGATCTTTAACGTTACCGCCAATGAGTTTGTCGTTGCCAGCTTTACCAACTAACGTGTCATTACCGTTTTTGCCAATAATCTTATCGTTACCAGCATCACCAAATAGTTCATCGTTACCATTGCCACCAAATAAGCATTTGCCTGCAACAAACTTATCTTCTGTCGTTTGGCTTATAAGTTGACCTTGTTCATTGTAAGAATATTTAACAACTGCATCTGTAGTGCCATTACTGTTGTTATCTATGTCTGCTGAAATCAGTTTGCCATTTGTATCATAGTTGTAGCTGGTAACGGTGTCAGCCACTCCATCATTATTTTTGTCTAAGATCTCAGCACTCAGTCTGCCATTAATATCGTAGTTATAACTAGTTGATTCATCAATGCTGCCATCATTATTTTTATCAACTAGCTGTGTACTTATTTTGCCATTGGCATCGTATAAGTAGCTGATTAATTTATCGGTGATGCCATCAAGATTTAGATCAATTTTCTCTAAGATCAACTTGCCTTCTAAATCATAGGCATAGCTGGCAGTTTTATCAATGACACCATCATTGTTTGTGTCATAGCTGGCAGATGCTCGTCCATAGGTATAGGTTGTAATTCTATCAGCTATGCCATCATCGTTATAATCATTGCTAGAGGATATCTCGTTACCGTTGGCATCATATGTAACTGTTGCGAAATATTCAATGGTGCCATCTCCATAGAAGTCAAGGGTAGTAGATATAAATCTGTCGTTGGCATCATATACATAGGTTTCGATCAGCTCTATAGTGCCATCAGCAGCAGAGGAAGTTGAAGTAACTATTTTGTTGCCGCTGGTGTCATAGGTAGTAGTTGTGATGTAAGTAGAATCTACTAAGCCGTCGCCATTAGTGTCAAAGCTAATGGTGCTTGTGTTACTGTTTGGATCATTTGTATAGATGCTAATAGAATCAGCTTTGCCGTCACCATCATAGTCCCGACTGTAAGAAGTTAATTGACCGTTAGCATCATACGTAGAGGTTTCTATATACTCAGGCTTCCCATCCATGTTGCTGTCATAGCTTTCAGATGTCTTATTGCCGTTGGCATCATATGTATAGGTATAAGCAGAATCAGCTTTGCCATCGCCGTTGTTATCAAAGCTTTCAGATATTAAGTTGCCGTTGGCATCGTATGTAAAGGTGTTAACAGAATCAACTTTGCCATCGCCGTTGTAGTCAAAGCTTTCAGATATTAAGTTGCCGTTGGCATCATATGTATAGGTGGTAACATAATCAGGTGTGCCGTCGCCGTTGGAGTCAATGATATAGGATGTCCTATTATTGTTAGCATCATACGTATAGGTGTTAATAGAATTAGCTATGCCATCGGCGTTGGTATCATAGCTTTCGGATATGAGGTTGCCGTTGCCATCATATGTATAGGTTTTACTAGAATCAGCTTTGCCGTCGCCGTCAGTATCATAGCTTTCAGATGTCCTTTTGGCGTTAGTATTATATGTATAGGTTTTACTAGAATCAGCTTTGCCGTCGCCGTCAGTATCATAGCTTTCGGATATGAGGTTGCCGTTGCCATCATATGTATAGGTTGTGATTCTATCAATTAGACCGTCAGCATCATAACCTACGTCTAAAGGATTTCTACCTTGTAATTTTCCGTCAAAGCTCTCGGATGTTACGTTACCTTTAACATCATATGTGTAGAGTTCTACATACTCAGCTTTGCCATCACCGTTGGAGTCAATGCTGTAGGATGTCTTTCTATATGTGTAGTTAATCGCTGTATCTATTATTCCATCACTGTTGTAATCGCTGTTTTCGGCTATTAGGTTGCCAGCCGCATCGTATATATAAGTTATGGTCGATGTCATAAATTTTGTCACTCCATGAATCTCAAAAAATATATACCTGAGCTTGGAAGTGGTTTTAGTTGAAATATACAGCTAGCTCCTACATTTATGCTGCATAGTTAGTCCATAAATATTACGGTTAAAGATTTTTTTGGCAGATGATTTTAATCACACAAAAAATGTGATATGTAGTATTGCTAATTAGAGTAACTTAGTATCAGCAATCTTTGACTCTTAAAGTTACAATATCATTTACAAAAGTTGTAAAGATTCAGGTGGCAGAGTATTGACAAAGGGGACAGTTGAGGTGGAGTATCACAAGGCTATCAAGCTTTTGCCCAACAAAAATGTTTAGCGCATCTACGCCGTCACTTCAAAAAGTTAATTCAGCTTCCTGGTCTTCACAACCAAGCTATTGGTGAAGCTTTTGTTGATTTAATTGATGAAGCTTTTAGACACCATGCTCAATGGTTCCAGACTCTTGAGTTCGCCAGTTACAATAATTAGGTCAATAAATTCAAAGCTAAGTTGCAATCCTCAATTGATCAATGGATTGATAAGGCAGGAGCTACTGCCGACCAGCTTTTACGTTCTTTACGCGACAAGGCTCATAAATGGTGTTATTTCCTGGATAATCCTGAAGTTCCTCCTGATAACAATCAAGCCGAACGCTCGCTGCGTTTAGCTGTCACTAAACGTAAAGTTAGTGGTGGTTCCTGTTCGATGGAGCGGTTTCAACATACTGCCAATTTGTTGACAGTGGTTCAAACCTGTCGCCGTCAAGGTAGGTTCTGTTATTGATTTTTTGCACAAGCCCTAATTGCTGATACTAATTCTGCATGAAGTTGCGCTGAATAAAAAACTAACCGCAAAGTACGCATAGACGCGATAGCGGTGAAGCAGTGCGTTGGGCGGGTTCCCCGACTCCCTCACTGCTGAACCCGTTAGCGAAGCGGTAGCGAGTCTTCGAGCGTCAGGGCTTCCCGCAGGGTAGGACGCAAAGAGAGAGGAATGAAAGAGAGTTTGGTGCAGCTTTACCAAACCCGATTCCTCTAGCTGTGGTAAATTTTGCTATTAATTACTCAACCTCAATATAAGTATTGAATTTGTAACTCAATTTAACACACTCATCTCATCCCACTTTTTACCAGACTATTCCTACTACTTAATATCAAACTACCGACTTTCACCGACTGACAAAGGCAAGTGCGATCGCTTAACCTATTGGGCAGAGAGCTAAAATCATATGTATCAAAAAATGCTCAATACCCTAACTCCAAAAGCAGAAGATTTAAAGAGTGAAAACCATAACCAGACTGGCTATTTGCCAACACAGTACCGCATCTCTGCTTTGATAGACGATTATCTAGCTGTCGAAAAGCTACACAATCGCTTGCAAGATTTACCTGTACAGTGGCAAAATCCCCAACCACGTCCCTGGAAAATCATCGACTGGCAACAAATCAACCGCGATCAAATTATCGGGATCAATGCAGAGGTCTTTTTATCCATCCTTATAGGTGCGATGGATACAGAAGCCCCGATTCGTGGTTACACACAAACCAGTCGCCAATATTTAGAAAAGTTGCATCCCCCAATGGCGCGGTTTGTCGGTGGAACAGTTGATGGTGATGGCGAATTACTAGAACTGGGTTTGTGGGAAAAGGAAGAACGTCAGCACACGCCAGCTTTAATTAAGGTTTACACCCAACTCGCACAAGAGAAAATTACGCCAAAATTCCGCACCGTCAGAGGTTATCTCCCTACAGATGACCCCTACGAAGATTTGTATCGTCATGGCTTACACCGAGTAGCGACGGAATACGGTGCAACTTGTCTTTATTTGTGGTTGATGGCATATAGTACAGGCGCACTGCAAGATGTTCTCGCAGAACTACTCCAAGACGAAATCAACCACATGACTAAGTTTTGGGGATTTGGGGTTTGGGCTTTTCCTGATACTTCTTTGGTGCGGGTAGGAAAGACTTTAATCAAAACGCGATCGGCAAATTATCAACGTAATAACCTTATCCGGACTCTGCGGCGGATGATGGCTACTCTCAACTGGAGTGCTTGGTCACTCACCAACAAAGCAACTTTAATTTTTACTTTCACTCAGACTATGCGCCGCCTTTGGGTGTGGCACAACAGCCTCACACCAGAGTATTTAAGCACTGTGTTTGGAAGGAATACCATTTCACAAAAATCTTGCTCTAAATCTATTGCTTTTGACTAATAGTTTCTTAATCTCCAATCTAAAATTGTGTGACCAATGACAAATAATTTACCTGCCGACTTAAACCCCGAATATTTACCCCAACACGTAGCTGTGATTATGGATGGTAATGGTAGATGGGCAACTCAACGAGGATTACCACGCATTGCCGGACATCGCCAAGGTGCTAAAACTCTCAAAGAGTTATTACGTTGTTGCAAAGATTGGGGAATTAAAGCACTGACGGCTTATGCTTTCTCGACGGAGAACTGGCGAAGACCGACGGAAGAAGTCGATTTTTTGATGCTGTTGTTTGAAAAACTGCTGCAACGGGAGTTTGCCCAAATGCAGCAAGAAGGGGTGAGAATTTCCTTTATCGGTGATTTGTCAAGTTTATCTGATTCTTTGCAAACGCAAATGCGGTTGATTATGGCTGAAACATCCAAAAATCAAGCCATTCATTTTATTGTGGCCGTTAACTATGGTAGCCGTGATGAAATTGTGCGAGTTTGTCGTCAACTCACCCAACTAGCACAACAGGGAGAACTCAACCCTGAAGATGTAAATGAAAATTTAGTGGCACAGTATTTATACACAGCAGGGATGAGAGAACCAGATTTGCTGATTCGCACTAGTGGGGAAATGCGGTTAAGCAACTTTCTGTTATGGCAATTGGCCTATACAGAAATGTATTTTACCGATATTTTTTGGCCAGACTTTGATCGTGAGGCATTTCATCAAGCACTATTAAGTTACCAAAAACGCGATCGCCGTTTTGGTCAAGTTAAAACTACACTCACAGCTTAAACGATTCTGCATTCCCCAAAATTACGAACTGCCTAACATTTGTAAGTTGTGCAAAGTTGCGTACATTCCCCCTTGTTGCAATAGTTCTTCATGGCTGCCTTGTTCGATTAATTCACCTCGCTTTAAGACAAAAATGCGGTCTACGTTGCGAATTGTTGATAAGCGGTGAGCAATAATAATCGCGGTGCGTTTTACCATTAACTGATTGAGTGCCTGCTGAATTAAAGCTTCCGTATTTACATCTAAGCTAGCGGTGGCTTCATCTAATACTAAAATTTGCGGGTTGCGAATGGCAGCACGGGCAAAGGCTAACAGTTGTTTTTGACCACTGGATATATTAGTGCCGCGTTCTCGCAGTTGCGTATTATAGCCTTGGGGTAATTCTTCAATAAATTGAGCAATGTTAGTGTTTTCGGCTGCTAACTGAATTTCTTCAAAGGTGTACTGGTCTCCCAAGGTGATATTGCTTTTCACATCGCCAGCAAATAAAAAGCCTTCTTGTAAAATTACTGCCATATAGCGACGTAAGTCTGCCTGTGGTACTTCTCGAATATCTACACCATCAATGTAAATTCGTCCTTGGGTTGGTTCATAAAGACGACACAATAGGCGAATAATCGAACTTTTACCTGCACCTGTGGGGCCGACTAAGGCGACTTTTTCGCCAGGGCGAATCACAAAGTCTAAATCTTTAATGACAAAATCATCGTCTTTGTAGGCAAACCAGACGTGTTCAAAGCGAATTTCGCCTAATTCTGGCACAGCGTTGAAATTTTGTGATTCCATCTCCGCAATGATTTCGTCAATATAGCCGAAGGTGTGATCAAAAACAGAGAAGCGTTGATTGTTGCGATCGCGGATTTCTATGGGTTCTTCTAAAATATCGTTAATCCGTTCAATCGCCGTAAAGCCAGCTTGAATTACCGTAAATTTCTCCGCAAAATCCCGTAAGGGATCGAATAAACGTTGGGCATACAAAACAAATGCAGATAATATCCCAAATGTCAAGCTTTGTCCCAAAAGTAACCAACCACCTACCCACAATACACCAGCGATCGCAACTAAGCCAATCCATTCTAAAGTGGCTGATACCGCAGAATCATAAAATATGGTTTGATCCATTTGCTTAACGTAGTGTTCGTTAGTGTTGCGAAACAACTGAGCATTAATTGTTTCTCGCCTAAATAACTGCACTACATTAATTCCCACAATGTTTTCTTGTAGCTGCGAATTTAAGATTGATAGTTCTTCGCGCGCTTTGTAATTGGCTTTGCGATATTGTTGCTGAAACAGAATAATCAACCAAGTAATTGGTAACAAAATTAACAACAACAACCCAGCCAATTCCCACTGGATAGACAACATAATCCCGACAATCATCACCATCGAAAATATATCGGAGACTATGCCAATTGCCCCAGTAGAAAACACATCACCCAAAATTTCAACATCACTGGTGAGTCGGGTAATTAATTTGCCTACGGGGGTACGGTCAAAAAAGCGCACCGCTAAGGATGTGACATGACGAAATAAATCTTCACGAATTCCGGCTGTGATGCTCTGCCCAATCTTTTGTAAGACGTAGCCTTGAATAGCCGTAAAGACCATACGCACCAGAATTGACACCAAGATTAATCCCTCAAGGATATTTAGCCCTTGCCACATTGGGCGATTCCTGAGAAACTCATAAGTACTTGGTTCGTTGCGAATTAAAGAGATAGCCTGTCCAATCAGCAGTGGTTGTATGGCATTCGTCAGGGCAATAGGCACGAGCAGTAACATTGCCAACGTCAACAATCTGCTTTTACGACGAGCATAGGGAACTAAACGCAAAAATAACCGCCAGTCATTGTTCCGCCAACGGTCTCTTCTGTAAGGTTTTTTCAGGGATTGGTAGATGCTCATAATTGGAGCATGATATTAATTTTTTACTGGGACAAACACGCTTAATTAATGTAGCATTTACACCTCTGTTCAACGACATGGTTATAGCAAAGTGTTGAGTTAATATCCTCTTGATGTTTCAGAGTTAATCTGAAAATACACATCTATACCCCTGACTCGCCTTCAACTGCTAGTGCAGGAATCAAAACGGTAAAAGCTGCTCCCTGGCCAGGTTCAGAATTACAATGTAATTCTCCACCATGTTTTTTGACAACGACCTGATAGCTAATGGATAAGCCCATACCAGTACCTTTACCTACTGGTTTGGTAGTGAAAAATGGGTCAAATATGCGTTTGCGGACTTTTTCATTCATTCCCGGCCCATTATCTACCACAGAAATCATGACGCGATCGCCTGCTTGTAAGCAAGTAGAAATGCGAATTTGCGGATGAGTAATTTTCGCTTCTGTCAAGGCATCAATCGCATTAGTTAACAGGTTCATGAACACCTGATTCATCTGTCCAGGGTTGCATCTGATTTTTGGTAAATTGCCATACTCTTTAATTACCTGAATTGCGGGAGAGTCTGGTTTAGCTTTGAGGCGATTTTGTAAGAGTAACAAAGCGTTATCAATACCCTCGTGGATATTTACCAATTTCATACCTTCTTCGTCAAGACGCGAGAAATTTCGCAAAGATAGCACAATTTGACGAATTCGCTCGGAACCTGTATTCATCGAATCTAATATTTTGGGCAAATCTTGACGGATAAAATCTAAATCAATGGCGTGAATTTGTTCTCGAATTTCTGGCGCGAGCGGCGAGGAATGCTGTTGATACAGTTCTAGTAGGTACAGTAAATCATGGACATAATCGTTGGCGTGTTTGACATTGCCATAGATGAAGTTCACGGGATTATTGATTTCATGGGCGATACCCGCAACTAACTGTCCTAAACTGGACATTTTTTCTGATTGGATGAGTTGTGACTGAGTTTGTTGGAGTTTTAATAGGGCTTCTTCTAACTGCTGGGCTTTTGCTCTAAACTTAGCTTCAGATTTTCTTAAAGCATTTTCTGTAGCTTGTCGTCTGATTTCTGCTTGTTTACTAGCTGTAATGTCTTTACAAATTCCTAAAAAATAGACGACTTTGCCACTCGCATCTTTGATGGCTGATGAGTAGCAGCTATGCCAACACCAAGTATTATCTTTATGTTGAATCCGGTATTCTATAGCTTCTTGCTGCTGGCCTGTGGTGAAAACTTGGTTGAAATATTCAATACAGTTGGGAATATCTTCCTCATGTAAAAAAGAAACAAAATGCTTACCTTCCACTTCGGCTATCTCATGACCTAAAATATTAGTCCAGTTAGGCGATACGTAAGAAAAAAAGCCTTCCGGAGTCAGGGTCAAAATAATATTATTGGCATTTTCGACAATGCTACGAAATTGATCGTCACATTGAATAAAAGCACTTTGGACGATGTAAGTCACATCGCGCATTAACACAATAATTTCTAATTCTGAAGGTAATAATCGCACTTCAACGTGAGTCCGACCTTGGGCAGATTGCAAGGTATATGTAAAATTGACCAACGATTGGGTTTGAATAACTTGATAGATTGACTGTTGAAACCGTAATCTGATCTTTTCTGGTAAGTAGTGGAGTAGGGAATTTCCCTGACATGAGGCAAAATTGTGCAGTAAATTGATGCTTTTGCCTAGGTGATAATCTAAAATGATGCAGGCAGCATTGATGCGGAAATAACCATCAGCTAATACACCCCAATTAGCTTGCATTTCAGCTGTTTGTTGCTGTAGCTTTGCTTCTAATTCTTGTCTTTTCGCAATTTCTGTTTGGAGTTTTTGGTGTGTCTGATTTAATTCGATTTTTTGATTTTCAATTTCTTGTTCTAACTCTTGCCGATGATGATCTGTTAAGATCAGTTTTTTAAAATTGCGATCGCCTGAATTTTTTTTGTCTTTTCTGGGGACTGTATGCAGACTCTCATCAATTTTATGATTTAAATTTTGCACCCTTTTAGAGAACACTTTTACCTACCTATTATATAGAGATTAATCTTCTGCCAAGACTGACAAATGAGGCTTGACTACCGATCAAGTCTTTCAAACTATCCAACTGAGCTTTGGCTTGACTTATAGATGATAAGCATCTGAATAGATTGGAAGATATCATCCATAAATTTTCGCTCTTTATACTTGTTAATTAGCAAAAATCATCCACATTTTTATCTATATAAAGAATTTTTTAAGAAAAAGATGGGTCTCTTCCTCAATTAATTCATGTGGAATTAGATTTTTGATTCAATAAAATAATTAATTGTTAAATTTTTGTCCAAAAAATCACGCAATAACATTATGCTGTTATGACATTATTAAGTATCATTTCAGCTGTTGGTTTGCTTACAGAGTGTAACAATACACTTTGCAAGTATTTATTTAAGTAAATAAGAATTTAGCACAATTTAAATAGTATAAAAATTAATTATGCTTAAACTTTCAATTACTATATTTAATTTTTTGTAAATTCCCCTACTTACGAGATATATACAAATTCAGTCCTACTCTGACTTAATTCAGTAAATTTACTTTTTTGTGTCAAATTTGTAATTTATCTTCACAAATACAATTTATACAACAAAACCAGAATTAAGTATTTACTAAAGAATTCTCAGGATGAAATTTGCGGGGAATAAAATCAAACAAATTATAAAAATTTTTAGAGTTATTGACATCTATCTGGCAGCAGGCTGTTAAGCTGTTGTCTTATGTTTTTGGAAAATTTTTGTTTCAGTCCTGATTTTGACAAAAAATCCTGTAATCAAGGTCTTGTTAAGAATAAATAACTATTTACCTAAAAATCCTATCGCTATACCCAGGTGTTGACCATAAATCTCCGCCTACTACTAGCAATTTCTGTGTTATAAAACTCACATAAATTTTATCTTTAATCACCCCTAATTTATGGAACTTGAAAAACTAGCGTATTTTAAACAATACGGTGAATTTATACTCCAGAAAATTAACTCTGTACCGCAGTATCCTTCTCAACAAGAAGACTGGGTTCCCACTAGCCTAGATGAATGTCTGGCGCGTCTGAGAGAAACTGCGGAAAAAACCATAGAACTTGCCACTTCACCAGTCAAAATTGGCGTGATGGGAGAATTTAGTAGTGGTAAAACCTTACTTTTGGGCAGTTTAATTGGCTATGCCGATGCTTTACCAGTCAACGAAAACCCAACTACAGGGAATGTTACAGCCATTCACCTCGTTGCCCAAGATGAATTTGCCACAACCCAAGTCGGCAATTTTACGGTGGAGTATCTATCTCACGAAGGGGTGAAAGAGTGTTTGCGGTTTATGTTAGCAGAAGCAAGTCGCCGTTCTGCTGCTGCCGGACTTGTACCTGTACAACTGGCACAGTTAAACTCTGGTAAAGAAATTCTGGCTTGGTGTGAGCAAGCATGGAACCAAAGTAATAATTTAGAGTTGCGCTATTTGCTGCGGGAGTTGGTGTTATTTGTGCGTGCTTACGCTTCCTATGGTGAGGCGATGTGTGGTGGACGCTATCAAATTGATCATGCCACAGCCCAGGAAGGTTTACAGCTGCCAGAACAGCCAATGGCTATCCAAACTTTCCGGTTTACAGACTTACCGCCAGCACATATCCGCTTACCCAGTCCACCGCATAAATTAGCATCAAAGTTATTACAAAATAGCTTCCCCTTAATTCGTCGCGTTGATATTGAAGTGAAAATTTCGCGGGAAATTTGGGATGTTACCGATGCTTCGGAATTTATTTTGTTAGATTTTCCGGGTTTGGGTGCGGCGAACTCCGGCGCGAGGGACACATTTTTATCGCTGCGAGAGTTGGCGGAAGTCCAGACAATTTTAATCTTGCTCAATGGTAAATCACCGGGGAGCGATCGCGCTCACAAAATTTTCACCATGATGCAGCAACAGCGTCCAGGACAAGACCTGAAAGATTTGATTTTGGTTGGTGTCGGTCGTTTTGACCAACTACCTCTAGAAAGTGAAGGCGGCGAACGAGAACTCGATCAATTCATTGCTGAGAACATCGCCAACACGCCTTTATCTGAGGATGCTGTTCTCAAAAAACTCAGAGTTCTGCAAACAACTATTGATGGCGCGAGTGCATTCACCACTCAAAAAGACCGTATTGTGTTGTTATCCCCTTTGTTGGGACTAGCAGAATTAGCCAAACGTTCCAGTAGTGTCAAAGCTGGTTCGCCAGAATTTTTATCTAACTTAGATTATCCCAATTACCTGGAAACCTCAAAACGTTTGCAGCAAAAATGGACTCGCCTCAGCGAAAGACTATTAGACTCGGATGCACGTAGTCAACTGGGGAGACAATTAGGTTACTTTGCTCAAGATGGCGGTATTGCCAAACTGCGCGAGTTAATTCAAAATCACGTTGCTATGCACGGACTCAAACAACTGTATGAAGACACCCGTCGCGCGGCTGAAAGTCTCCGTCAACAACAAGAAAACCTCAAAAATATCATCGCCGAAATTCACGAACAAGGCATACCAACACTCGATAGTCCGACATTAATTGATTTGCGTCATGCCATTGATAGTTTAGATAAAACCTACCGGAATTTCCAAAAAGAATTAGGCAAAGAACCACTCAAAGACCGTCGCGGAACTGTCGTGAGTGAAGTAGTGAAAGACGAACTCACCTTTAAAATCGTCAACTGGAACCAGTGGACTTTGTTATTTAACAAAGCCAACAACGGTGCTATTACTATCGCCGAAAGCAAAGGTGCAGCCGGTAAGTTATTTGAAAGAGGAAATAGAACTAATCATGCTTTGCCAACTAAAAGCGATGATTTCTACCCCACCTTTGAAAAAACTGTCCAAGAAGTCGAGATATTTGCCCGCGATCGCATTCGGCAAGCAGTGGTAGATTTATTAAATAAACTCTCCAATCAAGTAGCCGAAGCACGGGACTATCTCAAATCTCTTCTCTCCCCAGAAATGGAACAAGAAATTGAGATAGGTTTTGGTGGAGAAGAAGCCGACTTATTTTATAAATTACTGTTAGGTTCTGACCCAAATCAATGGAAAGAAGCTATTCTCGCAGAACTGAATAGTAAAGACAAAGAAATTGCCCCCGAATTGATATTTCCCCTCGCGCGCCAAGACGAAAAACACAACATTGGTCAAATATTTGATTGGTCTCCCGAACGAAATCAAAATTCACCCAGAGCCAGCCATCATCAAATGTTAGTATTACGTTTGCGTGATGAAATTACTGCCAGTGCCAGTTTACATTTAGTGCAGTATGTCAGCGAAGTAAATCAACAAGTCAACTCAGAAATCGAAGGCATTTTAGACCAAATTATTCCCACCCTGCAAAATATTTCTAAAAAAGAAGCATTGCTGAGATACCTTGCTGCTGGCGACTCACCACCAAAACTTGCTATTCCCACTTGGTTAAATATTCTCGCAGAAATCGCCACCACTTCTGATTTAGATATTCCTGGTTACTAACGAATTGATATCTTCTTTGCGCCTTTGCGCCTTTGCGCGAAATAAAAGAAAGGAACTAAAAAATGCCAGTAGAAATTCGCCTCCCTCCACGCTTTCAAGTTCAAGTTAACGACAACGAATATTTAGAACTTCCCACAATTCAACTAGTCGCTATTGGTAATAATGTACCCCATATTGCCCGAATTAACTTCTCCGTTAAAGGCACACCCAGCGAACTAATCACCCAAATTCAAAAAGCATATAAACCCTTTGATGCTGTCACCCCAAAAATTTCCCAAATCGGACAACTAGAACAATATCCTTGTAAATTAGACAAACCTTTAACCGAACCAATCAACTGTACCTTACAAGTAATTGTTGAATATTTTGATTCTGACTTTTCAGGGGAACCAGTATTATCTGAACCGCGACAAGTTCAGGCTGTTTGTTATTTATGGACACCATCTACTGCTGAAGCGCAAATTATGAATTCTGAGTCACTACCGAACCCGCCGGAAGAACCAGTTAACTATCAACCAGTCAAAAGATTTCCGGGATGGTTTGCTTTAGATTTTGGTACGTCGAACTCTACAGTGACTTTGTTCGACCCGATAGAAATCCCTATTGCCGAAATTTTACCACGGGAACAGGAATTAAGATTGCGCGATCGCCTGTCGCAATGGCTCAATTCTCCCGCTTCCGAAGCACTACCAGATATCAGCGAAGTTGAGTGGCAAAAATTTATTATTGATATTAGTAAAAACTTAGAAATCGAATCCAGCCGTTTAAGCGAAATCTTTGAAAGTGATAACAGAGAAAGATTTTTAGAAGCAATTCGCCAAATCGAATTATCTTTAGGTAATAGCGAAAAATTTCAACGCGCCGCTAGTAAGAAATTATATCAAATTTATCACGAAGTTTTTCGCGTTCCCACCTTAGAATCGCAAAATTTAATTCCCGTAGTTCTGGATATTGACCGCCGCGATAGCGAAATTCCCAGCGAGTTAGAAATTGCCAACTTAGAAGTATTAAAGCTGAAAATGGGGCGAGAAGCAAGAGATAATCGAAAAAAAGCAATAGCCCAAGGTACTAGCAGTTCTTTAAAAGAAATTATCAGTCGGTTTCATCATTCACCAAAGCGATATTTTGGGCAGAATAAAACATTCCCTGTAATGTTAAATGATACCGAAATTAATATTAATGTTAACCAATTAATTCAAGCAGCTTGGGCGCATTTAATTGATTTAACCGAAGATTATCGCCAACGCGCCAGACGCAGATTTTCTGAAGGTGAACTGTTAACCGCAGTTGTTACCTATCCCACCGTTGCACCACCAGTAGTTCGCAAAGAAGTTAAGCAATTAGTTGAACAATTAGGTATTGATGATGTGCAAACAGCTTACGATGAAGCTGTTTCGGTAGCGATATTTTTTCTATGGCGAGAATTTGGTGGTAATTTAAATATTGGGATTGAATCTTTTAAAACCCGTTGTCGCCGCGATGGCAATAAATGGTCACAAAATGTATTAGTTTTAGATATTGGTGGTGGTACAACAGACTTAGCATTAATTGAATTAACCTTAGAAGATAAAACCCCCTTCTTTGCCAATAATGAAGACCGAGGCTTAGGCGGCAGATATTATAAATTAACGCCCAAACTATTAGGTTCATCGGGACATTTACAACTCGGTGGCGAATTAATTACCCTGCGAGTATTTAGGTTATTAAAAGTTGCAATCGCAGATTTTCTCTTAACAGCAGTTACCCGTGGTGATATCGACAGCGAAAAACTCGAAGACTTAATTAGTTCCGAATTAAACGAGCGTTTTCTCGACCAAGGAAAATTCAAAATAGGCAGTTTATTAAAATGCTTAGATAGAGAAAACCCCGAAGGTGATACAGCTTATAAAGATGCCTTAGATACAGCCGAAAAAGTCCTACCAACCCGTTGGCAACAAGCACCCCAACGCTTACAAACCTTCTACACACTGTGGGATTATGCAGAAGCCGCCAAACTCAAACTTGGACAAAAATTACCAGCCGATAATTCACTTTTAACCTTTACAATCTCTGAACAACAAATTGCCGAACTTCTCACTCAAAGCGCAATTAAATATCAAATTCACAACCCCGATAATATTGCCGTCACCCTAGATAATCAACAATTTGAACGTGTCGCCACCTCCGCCATCAAAGAAGCTATTGGTATTGCCAAAGGCTTAATGGAAAGCCGTCTACGTTCAGACGATAACACCATCGACGCTTGGAATACTCACAAAGTTGACTGGTTAATTCTCTCAGGAAAAACTTGCAATCTCGACTTAGTACAACGCCATATTTACCAAGAATTTAGCAAGTCTCCCTACTTCGTTTGGAACCCAGAACGCATCACCTTTGTCTTAGAATTTACTAAACTCGCCACCTCCGCAGGTGCGTGTTACGCCGAAAAATTACGCCGACTCAGATTTGACCCTGAAGAATCAAAAGCACTGCTACAAAAAGGTGCAAATCAATTAGAAATTGACGTTAAAAATCTATTTTATTACTTACCTTGCAACTTCAAACGTAAAACCCAAAGCAACGAACTACTACCCATCTTCAAAGCCGGACAAGAACTGCATCAAATTGCACCTTTAGAAACAGTCGCTAAAGTGCGTACAGCTTGGCAAGGTATCCAGTTAACTAATATTATTTACCGCCAAGATTACGAAGACGGTGATTTAAGACTATGGGGAAGTTTCGACGGTAAACATCTCATGGAAAAATTAGGGATGGAAGAAGCGGAGTTTCTCAAAAAAATCAAAGTGCAATTTGAAATTGACCAGACATTACAATTTAGCGTTTTATTATGTCAAGGAAATCCCCATTATTTAATTGATGTTCCCGGTATTGATGTCGGTTCCGCCATATTAGCAGCTTCCGAAACATCATTATTTGCCGACGGTAAACTAAAATGGAACATCGCCGTAGAACGGCCAAATAAAGACTTAACCGATGGTGATATTGCAGTCAATGTCATCGAGTCAGCAACCGTAGATCAACCAAACGCCTATCATTTAGTCTTTGAAATCGACTCAAATGATAACCAATCTCTACACGAATTTCATTATCTCCGCGACGGTTCACCCCAACCAGGAAAAGGTTTAATTAGTAATCCCTTACCACCCTTTCCTTACACTGGACAACATACATTTTACGTCTATCAAACTGACACCGAAACTAACAGAAAAAAATGGATACGTATCGGTTCACTCAGTAAACCATCCGTCACCACAGACTACCCTTGTCAATATCGCGTCACCCTCGACAACAAAGGTATTTTGCGAATGCACCCCGGCGAAGTTCCCTACTGGACATCCACAAGTCAAGAATGTTTAAAACAAGAAGGTTGTGTTTATCGTGCGGAATTAGAATTGCAACCTAACGAAGTCGATAAAGAACGCGATCCTTTCTGTGGGATACATTAATAATTAATTGTTTCGCGCATAGACGCTGTAGCGGCTTCCCGCAGGGTAGGCGCAAAGGCGCAGTTTAAAATAATGCCAACCCACACTCACCATGCAGCATCTACGTCAACTATTAGAAACAGAAAACTCAGAATTAGCCAGGTTATTGCGGTGTAGCCTGTATGGACTAGAAGCTGCATTAAACCAAGCCTATACAGAATTACCCGATGATCCTGGTACTGAAATTTGTGCAGAATTGCTGCAAGAAATCCGAGATTTGTTGCAGCCTCCACATCAAGAAGAAACGACGATTATCCAATCTTCAAATGAGTTAAAACTAAATCATCTGCGTGATGCTTGGAATGCTGACTCAGAACTCAGTTTATATTTAGGTGATGCAACCTTACAAAGCCAAACTGATGCTGATTTATGGCATGAAATTCACCGTAAATTGCTACGAATACCTGATGATTTAGCTGCATTTTGGCAACAACGCACCTTAGATTTAGCTCAAGAAATTGGTGCAGTAGAAGATGATTCTAATTTCTACCAACTTCCCTTTATCAGAGATGAAATCATTTACCCTGGACTCAAAGGTAGTGTGAATATTCAGGGGTTATGTTTATCCCAAAAAGCACTTTTAAAATCAAAATTTTTCCCCATTCCCGAATCGGAAGATTTACAATTACTCGCAGGTTTTTTAAATTTATATCTCAAATTTCTAGAAATAGAACCAGATTTACATCACGCCTTAAAAAGTATTTTTAGCTTTGATATTATTCCTTTCAATTCTAAACCAGAACAACAACAACAATATATAGAAGCCTTAACAGACCGCTTTCTCCGCACCCAAAAAGCCGAAGAAAATAATGATATTTTAGCTATTGTACGTGCATGGATTGATATAGATGAAGCCATACATTCTTTAGTATTCATTCCCCCCGTTGAACGCTATTCATGGTGGGGAAAATTACAACAAGAATCACGCCGAACCTTAAAAAAAATTGCAGACAAAGCCAATAAATCAGGACACAATGTCAGAATTCGCCAACTCTCAGGACTTTATGCTGATATATGTGCTTTTTCCAAAGATGATTTACAGCTAAATTGTGGCGGTATTCCTGGAGAAGTTTTAACTTGCTTGCGAGTTTATGCACGCATTAATCAAGAAGAATTTCCCGGACGTGTAATATTTCGTTCATTACGCTAATAGAATTATTTTAAACGAACCACAGAGGCGCAGAGAACACAGAGAATAAGGAAATACTCTTTGCGTCTTTGCGCCTTTGCGTGAGAATTAAAAGTTTTATTATCCAGAACCTATTAATAATAGTAGGTTGGGTGCAGCGATAGCGAAACCCAACAAAGTATGCGTGAATGTTGGGTTCCGTTCCTCCACCCAACCTACGCCTAAGATTTTTAATCAAAATTAGAGCGATTTTTACTTGCTTAGAAGACAAATTCATCCGCGTTTATCTGCGTCCATCTGCGGTTAATTTTTTTTTTGGTGTTAGAAACAATATTACTATTCCGAAAAAAACACAGGTAGGAGAAATGCAACAACAACTCCAAGCAATACAAACGCCTCAATAATTCTCGAACTTAAATTATTATCTAACAATTGATTAAATCTTTCGCCAAAATTATTTTGCAAGCTACTCCACCAAGTACGGTAACGAGTAACCCATTGATTTGGACTATCTTCTGGGCGAACCTGCAAAGAAAACATAGACAATAATAATGGCACACCACCCACTTTAATAGACATTAAAAGATGAATAGCTAAACAGCCGATTATCACACACCAAGCGATAAGATGTAGCGTATACCAAATATGATTAATTTCTCCAGCAGGAAGCCATTCTTCTTTCATCATCCTGCCAGAAATGACGGAAAAAACTGAAGCAATTAGCATGAGAGTGTTAGCTAGTCTTTGCAAACTCACCCACCAAATTGGTTTACCAACTTGGCGCAGTTGTTCCCATGAATTAGCTTGGATAAGTCGCCTATTGCCAGCATGAAAGCTGTAAAGTGCAAATGCTGGCAGTATAATCAAGAAAAATAAGGCAAAAGTGCCATGAATCCCTTGAATATCGCCAATTTGCGGAAATGGAATTTTCCCAAATCTGCCATCGTAGGTATTGTAAACTAGAAATCCAGTGATGATAGTGGCGATCGCAAAAATTCCACTCACGCCATGCAGTAGTCGTAACCACAACGGTTGATAGGGAACAGAACGAGACATAAAAACATTTATTCTCTACAACAAATATAAAGATATTGTAAGCCAAAGCGCGATTTTTTACTTATGCTCAAAAGTCCCCTCCGCTATCCTGGAGGTAAATCTAAAGCGATAAAACAGATTATTGAATACTTACCAGATAATTTTTCAGAATTTCGAGAACCTTTTGTTGGCGGTGGTTCTGTATTCATTTATTTAAAGCAAATATATCCTGATTTAAAAATTTGGATTAATGATTTAAATCCAGAACTATTCTTATTTTGGAAACTTGCACAATCTGATATATCTCTATTAGTTCAAGAAATACGCAGGATAAAAAATCAATATACAGATGGTAAGTTATTATTCACAGAACTAACTACTATTGATGTAAAAGAATTGTCTTATTTAGAAAGAGCAATACGGTTTTTCATCCTTAATAGAATTACTTTTTCTGGTACTATAGAATCCGGTGGTTTTTCTCAAGAAGCTTTTGAAAAAAGATTTACATATTCATCAATAGAACGTTTAGAAAAGCTAGAGTCTATTTTAACAGCAGACATAAAAATAACTAACTTAGATTATAGTTACTTGTTAAATGAAAAAGGTGAAAATGTATTTTTATTTTTAGATCCGCCATATTTTAGTGCTACTAAATCTAGACTCTATGGTAAGGATGGAAACTTACACACCTCTTTTGAGCATCAAAGATTTGCTGAAAGCTTAAAACAATGCCATCAACCTTGGCTGATTACTTACGATAATTCTCCGCAAATTCGAGATAATTTTCAATGGGCGAATATTTATGAGTGGGAATTACAGTATGGGATGAATAATTACAAACAAAATAGTGCTGCGAAAGGGAAAGAATTATTCATTACTAACTATCAAATAGAGAAAATTCTATGAATAACTAACTTTGATAGCTGCTCATTTTCCGGTACGATAGCTGCCATGTCCGCTTTTTAGCAAGCCTTGGCGATCGCATTTTCATCACTTAAAACCCTAGCTATGACAAATTCCTCAGAAATTTCTACAAGCTGGTATATTCTGCTACAGCAATTAATAGACGGTCAATCTTTGACACGCCCCCAAGCTGCGGAATTAATGCAAGGGTGGCTGAGTGAAGCTGTTCCCCCAGAATTATCAGGAGCAATTTTAACCGCCCTCAATTTTAAAGGCGTTTCCGCCGAAGAATTAACCGGTATGGCTGAAGTCTTACAATCTCAAAGCTTGGGGAGTCGGGAGTCGGGAGTTGGGAGTGGCAAAGCACTCAGCACTCACACTTCGACTTCGCTCAGTGTACAGCACTCAGCACTCAGCACTATCATTGACACTTGCGGAACTGGTGGTGATGGTTCATCGACTTTCAACATTTCCACGGCGGTGGCTTTTGTGGTGGCGGCTTATGGTGTCCCTGTAGCCAAACATGGCAATCGTTCCGCCTCTAGTCTGACGGGTAGCGCGGATGTTTTAGAAGCATTGGGTGTTAACTTAAGCGCACCTAGCGAAAAAGTCCAAGCCGCCTTGCAAGAAGTCGGGATCACCTTTTTATTTGCCCCCGGTTGGCATCCAGCCTTAAAAGCGGTGGCTCAATTGCGGCGCAATTTGAGGATTCGCACTGTTTTCAACTTACTGGGGCCGTTAGTTAATCCCTTGCGTCCGACGGGGCAAGTGGTGGGGTTATTTACACCCAAACTTTTAGAAACTGTGGCTCAAGCCTTACATAATCTGGGCAAACAAAAAGCGATCGTTTTACACGGGCGGGAAAGAATTGATGAAGCCAGCCTGGGGGATTTAACTGATTTAGCGGTGTTGTCTGATGGCAAAGTGCAGTTAACCACGCTCAATCCCCAAGAGGTGGGTGTAACACCTGTGTCTATAAATGCCCTCAAGGGTGGCGATGTCCAGGAAAATGCCGAAATTCTCAAAGCTGTACTGCAAGGCAAAGGAACCACAGCACAACAAGATGCTGTAGCCTTAAATGCTTCCTTGGCTCTACAGGTTGCAGGTGCGATTCCGTTGTTAGATCATGCTCAAGGCGTGAGTGTGGCTAGGGAAATTCTACAGAGCGGGAGTCCGTGGCAGAAGTTGGAGGATCTAGTTCAATTTCTATCGAATTAGCTTCAGAATGCGATTGGGGACGGAATTCTACAACATTGCGCTTAATGGTGACATCGTAATTACCAAAAAAGTCATGTCCTAATAAGCCTGTTTCTAAATCTGTCCCAGCGATCGCTACTGGCACTCGATTCACTCTTACCCCGCTAACTGCCATCGAATCAACATAACCCACCGGAAATTCTACAGCTCTAGAACTCGCTGTATTCGCCTTGGCTTTGCCTACAGGTATAATACCTAACACATTCGCCATCTCCTGGGTAATCACAGTGCCACTGGCTCCTGTATCTACAATCATGTCGAATTTCTGCTGACCATTAAAAGTGACTTCCACAATCGGCGTACCACCCACGCGGCGTTTAATCGGCGCAACAAACACATTTTTTTCCCGTGGCAGAATTTCTGTTGAGGAAAAAACGCGCTGTTCTGGCTGTTGTCTGGTTGGGACAGTTTGTTGTGGCACAAATTTAGCCACAGTTTTTGGCGGGGGAACTGCCACTACGATGTTTTGATTGTCAGCTGATGGCTGTGGCAAATTCGGATTCGCCTTTTGCCGCGCATACGTTACCTTACGCTGATATTCGACAATTTTGCCTTGAGCCGACACATAATCAGGACTTTGGCGCTTGACTTGTTCCATAAGAGCGATCGCCTCTTGAAACTGATTCGCCACTAAATCCCAATCCTCAAACGATTGAGCCGATTGACTAATACTCACGGCTCCTGCGGCTTTATCTAATCCCAACTGAAAATAATCGGGTTCAATCTCCGACGGTGGCAGTACTTCAGGTTCTGGGCTGGTGACTGGGGTTGCTGACTCAACAGGCTGCGGTACTGAAGAATTATCAGTGATGACAGATTGTTGATTACTAACAGTCTCAGTAGTCTGTTTGTTTTCACTACAGGCAACACCCAAAACAGTTAAAGCACTTGCGAGAAAAATCAGGGCTGCACGAGATAAAAAAGACTGAAGCATAATTGATATCTATTTTACCTAGCCAAACAACTGCAAAACCACTCCTGCCACCGAATTACCCTGGGAAAATCATTCAGAATTATGAAGTATGAAGTATGAAGTATGAATTATGAAGTATCAGACTTTGCATTTGATGATTTAAACTTTTTTAGGATGAAGACGCAGTGTCGAAGTAAAAATCTCATATTTCCGACTTCAGACTTCAGACTTCATACTTACCCCATCCCTAATCTATCGCCTATGTCCCTGTCTGACGCAATACCCGCTCTACTTGTTTTGGCAGATGGCACTGCTTACCGTGGTTGGTCTTTCGGTGCGACGGGAACCACAATCGGGGAAGTGGTGTTTAACACTGGCATGACTGGCTATCAAGAAGTTTTGACTGACCCTAGTTACTGCGGTCAAATTGTCATTTTTACCTATCCTGAATTGGGCAACACAGGCGTTAATCCTGAAGATGAAGAATCATTGCGGCCGCAAGTGCGAGGTGCGATCGCTCGCAATATTTGTCATAAACCTAGTAACTGGCGATCGACCCAATCTTTACCCGACTACCTCAAACAAAATCAAATTCCCGGTATCTACGGCATTGATACCCGCGCCCTCACCCGCAAAATTCGGATATTCGGCGCAATGAATGGTGGAATTTCTACAGAAATTTTGGATGAAGCCGAACTGCTAGAACAAGTCCAAGCATTTCCTAATATGGCTGGCTTGAATCTCGTCAAAGAAGTCAGCACACCCCAAGTTTATGAATGGTCAGAACCCACTATTCCCGAATGGGAATTTAACCCCGAAACTACGGCAAATGGTCAAGAAACCTTTACAGTTGTCGCCATTGATTTTGGCGTGAAGCGCAATATCTTGCGGCGGTTGGCTAGTTATGGTTGTCGCGTAATTGTTGTCCCAGTCAATACACCCGTTGCAGAAATTCTTAGTTACAACCCAGATGGCATCTTTCTTTCCAATGGCCCTGGCGATCCCTCTGCCGTTACAGAAGGTATTGAAACCGTCAAAGCCCTCTTAGAAAGCCAAAAACCCATGTTTGGTATTTGTATGGGACACCAAATTTTAGGTCACGCCTTGGGTGCAGAAACCTTTAAACTCAAATTTGGCCATCGGGGGTTAAATCAGCCTGCGGGTTTACAACGGCGGATCGAAATTACCAGCCAAAATCACAGTTTTGCCATTAACCCAGATACTTTACCCCAAACATTAGTTGAGATCAGCCACCTCAACTTAAACGATCGCACTGTTGCTGGTGTCCGCCATAAATCTTTGCCCATCTTCTCGGTACAGTATCACCCCGAAGCCAGCCCCGGCCCCCATGATGCTGATTATCTATTTGAGCAATTTGTCCAAGCAATGCGATCACTACGCACAGTTTAATGCTGCGGTTAAGTAAAAATATAAAAAGTCCTCGATGGTCACTGCCAAAATCAAAGCTTAAAAAGCTAAAGTAAAAGGAATCTTTTTAATTTTTCCTGTTTGCTTTACTTCTACACTGCTATCCCAGCAGGTTGTAGACAATGTGCATAAAAACCATCTATACTTGAGCGTTCACTTTAATTATGAGGAGGGAATTATTGCTGAGCAACTTAATCTAACTGTAAGCCTGAGAGGCACTCGTGAAGCCCGGGATAACTATCAGCTGTTCCGCCTCACAGGTTTGTTAGATGCTTTTTCGGAACCGACATTTAGCAAAGTCCTGGGTACTAAAATTGAAGAGGGGCCAAAGCACATTATTCTGGATCTCTCAAAAATTGACTTTGTTGATAGCTCTGGCTTGGGAGCCTTGGTAAAGCTAGCCAAGCAGGCTCGCACAGCTGAAGGCACCTTGCAAATTGTCACAAATGCCCGTGTTACTCAAACGGTCAAACTCGTTCGCCTAGAGACATTTCTCTCTCTGCAAACCACAGTGGAAGCGGCTCTAGAAAATATCCAAGAGTCTTGACGGTTGACCCTATGAGGAAATTTAGCTATCCAGATCAACTATTGGATAGCTTAATTTTTATAAAAGCTGGACGCTAACCTCTCTCCTTGTGGGAGAGGTGTAAAAGCCAGCAAATTATTGATATAAATAAAATTTAAATATTTAAATTGAGTAGGGAATAGGGCTGGGGGCAACAAAGGATTTTTCTTACCTGTTGCCTATTTTTTTGAATTCTTTTACCTACTTCTAAGTAAGTCGATGCAATAAAACTAAACTATGTGAGAAAAAGTAAATAAGGCTCAAACGCTTTCTCTCCCTGCTCCCTGCCCCCTGCCTTATTCCCACAATAATTATTTACACCGACTTACTTATTTGGAGATAGTAGGCGTTTATTGAACCGCCCATCTACAAACTATCTCTTCCCTACTCCCCAATTTCTCTGTGCCAACTCTCAACGAAAAAGATAGAATTAATTGGGCAATCCTGATAGTATATATTGTGCTACGTAAGATAATTAAAGTATTTTAAAGCAAAACCAATCCTGTAAGCGCATTTTGTTAAGGAATGATGAATTTGTGAAGCCCCAGGAGGACGAGCCAGTAGATAGCCAAGATGAACCTCCCATATCTGATTTATCTTGGGTTCAAAGCTGTTTAGCCAACGCGGCGCAACTACGCCAAGAGATTTCACCAACACAAGTAAGACAAATTTCTCCTGCTGCTTTAGCTTATTTAGGAGACGCAATATATGAGCTTTATGCTAGAATGTTCTATCTATTGCCATTACAGCGACTAGAAGCTTACCACCGTTTGGTAGTAGCTCAGGTGAGAGCAGAAACACAAGCCCTACATTTGCGATCGCTGATTCCTCATCTGAGGGAGGCCGAACTAGAAATAGTCCGTCGGGGGCGTAACGCCTCTACAGGACGACCTAAACGCCTTGCTCCCGAAATTTACCAACAAGCAACTAGCCTAGAAACATTGATTGGTTATCTGTATCTGACAGACGTAGCAAGATTAACCGAATTGTTAGAAAAACTTCATCTCGAACAAGACTGAGCAATCTCACCTGATGAGTAAAAAATTGGTGTGTTGGGTTTAGCTCCTTCAAGAATTCAGATGCGTACTTTTTAAGCTAATAAACTGAAAGCTAATTATGACTAGTAAACCAAAAAAGCTCCAGACATCTGGCGAACCCAATCGTGGGCGGACTGTGAAAATCAAAGGCAAGCGTTTTGTCGGTAGTCCCATTCGTAAAGCCAAATCAGGCGATCGTGATCAGACTGTGAGTGTGGGTCATCCCATTCGCAAAGCTAAATCCGCAGAGCAAAATAATCAGATTCCTCACAATTCGCACTCTAAGCCGCACATTTCACTCCCATCTCCGGCTATTAAAAATGCTGAAGACAGCGATTTAATCTATGGTCGTCATCCCGTCTTAAGTGCGTTAGAAAGTCAACGCGAATTGAATCGAATTTGGGTCACATCTCGGTTACGCTACGATCCCCGATTCCACAATTTATTGTTACAAGCAAAAGAGCATGGCACAGTTATCGATGAAGTAGAACCTAAACGTTTAGACCAAATTACAGAAGGGGCTAATCACCAAGGTATTGCAGCGCAAATTGCACCCTATTCTTATCTAGAATTAACAGACTTAATTGCCAAAGCAAAATCTGTTACTAATGATCCCGTCATTGTCGTAGCAGAAGGAATCGTTGACCCCCACAACTTAGGCGCAATTATTCGTACAGCCGAAGCCATCGGCGCACAAGGATTAGTCATTCCTCAAAGAAGGGCTGTGGGGATCACCTCAACAGTGGTAAAAGTAGCAGCAGGAGCTTTAGAAAATTTTGCTGTAGCTAGAGTGATTAATCTCAGTCGCGCTTTAGAAGAACTCAAAGAAGCTGGTTTTTGGATTTATGGCACTGCTGCTACAGGTAGCGAACCCATACATACAGTGCGTTTTAGCGGGCCTATAGTTTTGGTCATCGGTTCAGAAGGTGAAGGTTTAAGTTTGTTAACACAACGTGCTTGTGATGTTTTGGTGTCAATTCCCTTACAAGGAAAAACTCCTAGTCTAAATGCCTCAGTTGCTGCTGGGATGGCACTTTACGAGGTTTATCGCCAACGTTCTTTGAACACTTTGTATCTGAATAAGTTACAAAAACCTCTTTGAAAATCAAGCCCAAAAGAGTATAAAGAAATGTAAACCATAAAAATAGCAGCGTAGTATCTAAAAACCACTACCAGATTGATCGATCAGCAACTACCATGACAACCATCGGGTACAACATGAAAGAAGCTTTAATCAATACATTTAATAGTCTCGGATTAGCTTGGTGGGTAGAGATTGTAACACACAACCCCCGTTGCACTTACTACTTTGGCCCATTTCTGACTTCTGCTGATGCCAAATTATCTCTCAAAGGCTATGTAGAAGACCTAGAACTCGAAGGCGCACAAGGAATACAAGTGAATGTGAAACGTTGTAAACCAGATAAGTTGACAATTGCTGAAGACCTGGGGGAACGGATTGACCGCAAAGTAACGCCTGCCTTTAGCGGTCAGATTTAATTTAGGCAATTATTTGAAGTCTGAAGTATGAAGTCTGAAGTATGAAATTACCATTCTTCGCTTCATCCTTCATTCAACAACTAAAAATTATTAGCTACGCATCACTTGGGGATGTGTTTCTAGCCAGTGGTCAATGTCACTTAATACCTGATGCGGAATTTCCCAGGGGAAAAGATGTGCGGTGTTAGGGTAGCATTGCCACTGACTATTTTTGAGATGTCTGGCAGTTTCTAAGCTAGATTCGGCTGTGATGTGACGGTCTTGCGCGCCTGCTAGTACTAGACTAGGGCAATTAATATGGTCTAGTTCAGTTAGGCGATTATATTTAGACCGTAAAGCAGTAGATAAGGCACGAGTCGCAGCGGCTGAAGTTTGTAAATAGGCTGGGACTGCTTCTTGGGCAATGTACTTATAGGCTGTAGCTGTATGTTGCTGAATTAGGTAACGAAATAGCGATCGCTTACCAAATGTATCAATATTCCATTGCCAGCTAGGCTTAATCAAATTTAATATCGCCGCAATCCCTGTATACAGATTATCTTGCCAAGTTATCGGGGGATGACTGCCATAGGGTCTAGCGGCTGTAGCTACCAAAATTAGCCCCGTGACACGCTCTGGCATCTTAAAAGCTAATTCCATCGCCAAAATTCCACCTAGTGACCAACCCAGTATTAAGCATTTTTCAATGGCAAAGCGGTTTAAAAGAGCTTCTAGGTCGGTTAAATGGTCGGTCATGGCAAAATTACCTTGATAGCGGTTTTTGCCGTAGCCACGCAAATCAGGGGCAAAAGTTTGAAAGCGTTTTGATAAGTGATTAGTAAATACAGAAAGACTACGACCAGAACCAGGATGACCATGTATCGCTAAAATTGGAAATCCTTGACCTTGAACGTAGGTGTTAAGGCTAACAGCACCCGCAGTTTGGATCATAAAAGTTTGAGATTTTGGATTTTAGATTGACTGATTAATTTCAGACTTCATACTTCATACTTCACACTTTTTTAGTTGACTTGAAACCCAAAGTTAAAACTAGCCCATTGATTGACATTTAAGATATATGAATCGTTGGCTGTACCGTTCATTTCGGCTGTGGTGATGCTGGCGTTGTGTAAATCTTGTAAGACAGCTTGAGCGATTTCTAAAGGATTCACTAGCGCACCAATTGGCTGTTGATCGCTTGGGGGATATTTGGGAGTTTCTAAAGCTTTTAGTGTGCTGCTGAAGGGTGCGGTGCTAAAAATTAGTTGGTGTTCGCATTCGTAAGCTGGGCCGGAAATTGTCCATCCAGATGCAGCCGAATTCTGTGGCAAAATCACGGTTTCACCAGCAGGAATAACTATTTGTTGCAGTAGAGGTTTAGTTTCGGAAGTGTTTGGTTCTTCGACTGTTTGCCAAGGATAAAAAGCGATCGCAGTCCGATAATTTTTCAACCCTAGTAGCATGAAATATACCGCGCGATCGCCTTTATTTTCTATGCGGTATTGCACTCGGCTACCAATTGGTATGTTGGGAGTGGTGAGTGGTTTTTTCGTTGGTGTTTTCGAGTCCACAGTTCGTAAGGTTTCGCGTTGTCCAATCACCTTTGGCGATATCCCATTAACTATCTCTAAACTTCCCTTGATTGGTAAGCGAGAAGAACCTTCATTTTCTGTGAGTCGCCATAACTTGGCTGCTAATAGATGGGATAATTTTGCGCCTAAGCGTGTCACGGCTACTTTCACAGCTTCCCCAACTTCGCCGGCACTATTGGGAATTAACAATCCACCAGGAGAAAATAAACCGTAGCGGCTGGGAGTTTCTAAGAGTTTACCAAAAACATAATCTACAGCTTGTTCTCCTGTGATGATACTGGCAACGGGGGCAATTCCCGCAAAGGCGCTAGTTGCATCTACCCGTTCAATTCTTTCTAGCCCAGAATCTAAAGCCACAGCTAAATTAAGATGGAGCGGTAGCACTCGGATAGATTCTTGCACAAGTTGTCCAACTTCTAAGGGAGTGGCGGTTTCAATAGCAGAGATTTGCGCTTTTGCAGTTAAACCAGTACGAGATCGCAATATTAGCTGTTGTCCGTTGGTTGAGGTAAATCGAGAATTTACGCCATAGTTTTCTAATACTTGTGCTGGTAGCCCTCCTAACCATAATTGTACAGTTTTGCCCTCGTCTTCTATGGCAATGATGGCTCCCTCGGCACTAGCATTTTGATCTAGCCATAAATTCTCGCTAGTCAAAACTTTTTTGTCCGTAATTAACTTAGGTTGCTGTTTACTCCCCCGCTTATACATTGCACTATCCACATGAGATAGGCTGAAGTGAATTGTTGTGGCTGGGGTAGTTTCCCAGAGATATTGTGTTAAAGCGTAGGTAAATAAGCCCGCACTAAATCCAGAAAATAACGCTTCTTTTGCGACTTGCTTCGGGTCTGATGTTGCAGATAATATAACTGCGTTACTCAGGTAATTTTGAGTTTTTAGTTGTTTGAGAAATTCAAGTTCTGCTGTGGCTAATTGTGCCGCTAAGTCTTGACGGGCGCGAATTTTTAAACCTGTGGGCTGAATGATATTAGGTGCATCATAGCTAGTATCTAATACTGCTGTCACACGTTCTGTAGGGAGCGATCGCAACAATAATAAAAGAGTTTCTTCTAATAAATAAGTAGCTATCTTTTCGTCTTGAATTTCTAAATTTTCGTTGGTTGGCACTAAAGCTTTTTGTAGCGTCTCCGATGACTCATCTAATTTGATGCGAGTGCCGTAACCACTAAAGTGAAAAACAACTACATCATCCGACTTAACTTGCTTACCAAAATGATCTAAAAAAGCTGCCTCAATAAATTCGCGGCTAGCTTGTTCATCAGTTAACGTCAAAATATTAGAACTTGCAAAGCTAAACCGATGAATTAATAATTCTTTTTGTAGTTCTACATCGGTTAGACATCCACTAAGAGAAGGACTTTTTCGATACTTATTAATACCGACTAATAAAGCCAATTTGCGGGGGTTAGATTGTGCCAAAGCTTGAGAGTAGCGATTGCCTAAAGTCAACCACTCAGCTTCAGTTAAACCCAACAAGGCCAGTATTGAGCCAATTCGTTGTAAAAAAGTCCGGCGCTTCATAAGTTAGACATCAGTCCTCAGCCTGTCAGCTAACAGCTTAAAGGGCTGAAGTCTCAGTGTAAAGTTAAGTTTTTACTATTATCATTTCACCAACTCGAGCAAGCAATAATTAATCCACCAAAACTTTTAGGTGCAATCAAGATAGAGATTTAGAGACATGGGGAAAGAACTCCCCAGATCCCTTGTCTCCATATCTTGTTTAAGTCAATGCTGGAACTGGAACTCGCATCGCCCGGGCCAATTCGGCTGCAACTTCAGGGCGAGAGAATTCTGGTGGGGGTAATTCACCGCGCCGTAGCATTTCTCTGACTTTTGTTCCTGATAGGTGAATCCGTTCTTCTGGACGGCTGGGACTGGTTTTAGTTGTGGCCATTTGCTTGGTACGCGTGCAATAGAACGCGTGTTCAAACTTCATCGGGACAATACCGATTTCGCTAGGCTCAAATTCATCAAAGATGTATTGAGCATCATAAGTACCGTAGTAGTCGCCAACGCCTGCATGATCCCGTCCAACAATGAAGTGAGTGCAGCCGTAGTTTTTGCGAACTAAAGCATGGAAAATTGCTTCACGCGGGCCTGCATAACGCATTGCAGCTGGGTTAATTGCTAAAATCACCCGGTCTAAGGGGTAGTAATGTTCTAACAAAATTTCATAGCAGCGCATCCGCACATCAGCTGCGATATCATCTTCTTTGGTCGCGCCAACTAAGGGATGTAAAAACAGCCCATCCACAGTTTCTAAAGCGCACTTTTGAATATATTCATGGGCGCGGTGGATAGGGTTGCGAGTTTGAAAACCAACAATTGTTTTCCAGCCTTTTTCTTTGAATAACTGGCGTGATGCGACGGGATCAATTTGGTATTTGGGGAAATGGGGATGATCTTCTCGTTGGAGTAACCAGATATCACCAGCAAGATGAACCGAACCTTGGTTATAAAGTACCTTTATCCCCGGATGTTTTGCGTCATCGGTGCGGTAAACATTAATAGCTTCGCGGGTTTTGTCGTAGTGATATTTTTGGGTTAGTTGCAAAACAGCAATGAAATCACCTTGGGGGTTATCAAGACGGATGTAATCGCCTTCTATAAGAGGTGCAGCAACTTCCTCTGTTACCGAAAGTGTAATCGGGATTGACCACACCAGACCGTTAGCCAGACGCATTTGAGTGACGACGAGATCATAGTCTGACTGGTTCATAAAACCAGTGAGTGGACTAAAAGCACCGATAGCAATCATTTCTACATCTGAAACTGCACGCTCATCTAGTTGCACGCGTGGTAAAAAATCCGCCTTCGAGAGAAATTCTGCTCTTTGTTCAGGCGTGGCAATGCGATTAATTAACTGTCCACCGTGCGGCGCAATGGCATCTTGATGGTGACTCAACTTAATCCCCTCTTCGATTGAATGTAATTGTTGCAAACTATGTACTAACTAACTTATCAAAATGCTGGTACGGAAAGAAAAAATACTTGAGAAAATGTGTCTAACTTAGGCAGTGGGGATAAAAAATATTTCAAGATTAAGAACTACGAGGAATGCGTTCAATCTCCGCATATCCACTGAAAATTAATTTTTGCCCTTCAGTTTCTAAACGGTTAAGGCGCATTTTGACTCCATCAAGGTCAAAGCGATCTAAATCGACCATATTATCTAAAATTTCTGCTAGTGCTTTGCTCAGGGTTTGGGAAGTGGCTTTTTGCGCTTCTGGCACTTGCTCAAGGTCAATTTGTGGGTCTTGAAATGAAATCCGTCGCCGCCGTTCTACAGCGATGGAAACTGTCATATTTACGGGGATCAGTTCGCCATTATTCAAATCGGCTTTGGCGGCGATTTGCAGACGATTTCCTGGCAATAATTTTACCTGAACTTCGGGAAAGGAAACTGGCTTACCGTCAGATAATGCTGTCAAGGTGGGTACATCAAGGTTAACTAGACGTTTTTTTACCAGTTCTGCTTTGAAGGCTTGGTTAATACCTGCTTCGGATAATACTACTTGAGCGATCGCCTGGGTAGGTTGCTTGAGATTTAACTTGCCACTTAATACCGCGCCAAAATCTATCGCCACCGCATCCGTCTCAAAAGACATCTCCTCTACCGCAAAATCTCTACGGATGACTAAGCCACGACCACTCATTTTGAAGCTATCAATGCTGCCTTGCAACAACTTGCTGGAGGGATAGCAGCGTACAAAGACTTCTACTGACTCGCTTTGAGTAAACAAATGGCGAATCGTTTGGCTGGCGACTGTGTTGAGCATTCGCTCACCCCAGTCAGTGCCTTTAGGATCTTGTAAACCAGTTAGTCCGCCGAACATTTGGTTATGGGTCTCTAGAAGTTCTTTGTACTTTTGTAACAAAACGTGAACGATACAGCAACCCTTCAAAGATTGATTATGCTGATATGCTGACTTGGAATGACTAATATTTACCAGAAAAATGTATTGTTTATTACATTTTTATCAACAGAGTTTAGGAGTCAGAAGTGACTACAGCTATATTTTAATTTTGGGTTATTTGCTAGATAAAAGGATGTTTTTATTTGATTAATGCCCAATCTTCTGGGGTATTACAGTTAAACAAGATTTCTTCAGTTGGGACGGACAAAAATTGTATAGGATGCAACTTCAGCCACTGCTGAAACGATCGCCCGCCTTGGTTGATAAAATCTAGTAGTTGCGGCAAACACTGACGGCGATAAAAACCGCACAGAGGTTCCCAGCCTTTAGGATGATGAGCTAAAGCGGCGATCGCATCTTCCCCTACATTATCAAGTTGCGCCACCCATCCTTGCAACACCTCAACCTGCAACTTTGGTAAATCGCAAGCAAGTAACAGCACCCAATCAGTTTGCACCTGTGCAAGTCCTTGGGCAAACCCCACCAACGGCCCATGATTTACAGGCGCTTCTAAAATAAACTGACAACGAGGCAGTGTTAAATGTTGATAGCGTTCCGGCCAAGGAGTGACAATAAAAACAGTCTCAGCACAAGCCGCCGCAATCTGACAAACTCGCTGTAATAAAGGCACACCTTCAACCGTCAGCAAAGCTTTATCCTGTCCCATCCGTGAACTTTTACCGCCAGCCAATACAATGGCAGATAAAAGTGCTGAGTGCTGAGTCATTTGTGTTTCTATGTCCCTATTTTGCACCACACCTGAATTTTGTCTCTAGACCTGAGATTTGTGGCGTTGATAATTAGAGGGATGTTTTTTGTTTCGCGCAAAGGCGCAAAGACGCAAAGACGAGAAAAATCGATAGTTAACCTTGCTGAAAAGGCTTAATTCATCCTGCATTTATGCAACGCCAGATTTTTTTTATTTTAGGACTTACGCAAGAACCCTCTCAAATTCTCTTAACTTCGTGTCCTTTGCGCTCTTTGCGGTTCTTTTTTTCATGATTTTGCGTAAGTCCTGTTATTTGTCAGATTTCGTCTTTATAAATTTTACTTCTATGCCCTATTCTAATTACAGTTATTAGTAAAATATCATCATAGATTTCATAAATGATGCGGTAATCTCCTACTCGAATCCGATAAGAATTGTCATCACCTTGAATTTTTTAACTCCATTTGGACGCGTTTCTATAGCCAAATCTAGAATTTTAGCATCGATGCGTTCTTTAATATTCTTGGGTAGTTTATTTAGTTGTTTTAGCGCACCCTTGGTTAATTCAACTTGATACATTAAGCCGTTTCTTTGTTATATCCTTGATATTCATTCCAAGAAACAGTACCATTGATGCGTCTATCTTCTCTAGCTTCCTTAATAGCTTGTAAATCTTCTTCATCTTCCATATCATCTATTCTTTGTAAATACGTGAGGATTTCATCTAACACACTGTCATAAGCTTGGTTTAACAACACATTGATAGATTCAATTATTTCTTTTCTTTCTTGTTCGGTTTTCATTGCTATTTTGCTTGATTTAGTAGATGGACTTTATCAGTTTTCTGCTTCCTAAAAAGAATCATCCTCTCGTTTGACTTTGCTGCACTTGCTGTAACATTTGCTCAATGCTGGTGGCTGGTGCAAGACATTTTAAACCTTGGCAAACTAAGGCGATACTGCCTTGTGGGAGGTTAGAAACGACAGAAAACGCTGCTACTGGCAAATATTGAGGAATGAGAGCTTGAATTTGCTCAGTGGTGCTGCGAATTAGGGTAGAGTTACGATACCAATCCAAAGCGGTGAATAAGCTAGGGCAAGCTTGAGGATGACTAGCCATGATACTTCGGAAGGCTTTTAAACCTTGCTCTGATAAATCGAGATAGTGCAGATTATCGGTGAGTAGTGATAACCTGACAAGATTTGCGATCGCTACTCCGTTAGCTGAAGGTGTAGCATTATCCGCATAGCTGCGTTCACGGACAATTAATTCCTGACTAGCATCGCTAGATGTGTTAAAATATCCTCCTAGTTCTACACTCCAGAGAAATTCGTCGAATTCTTCTTGGATAGCGATCGCTTTTTCCAACCATTGTTTATCCTCTGGGCTACAAGCTTGCAAATCCAGTAACGCTTTAATAAAAAAGGCGTAGTCTTCAGACTGCGCTAAAACTGTCGCTTCACCTTGATAATTGAGTCGGTGGAAACGTCCATTGACAAACTGATTTTCCCAAATAAAATTAGCGGCTTGTGCGGCTAGTTCCAAATACAAAGGTGATTGAAAGACCCCACCTGCTCTAGCTAACCCAGAAATCATCAAACTATTCCAAGCCACAATCATTTTTGTATCCGTCACCGAGGGAATACGCCCCGGCCAATTATGGGTTTTGGCTTCTTGATTATTCCGGGCTGGGGGAAAAGTCTTTAATGATTCTGGTGCATCACCATAACGCGCTGTAAATAATTTTGCTAATGCTGTTTCTATTTCTGGACTCAATTCCCCAGGGTTACGCCTTTGCAATACATTCAACCCTTCAAAGTTGCCTTGAGGACTAACTGTAAACTCTTGTTGTAATAGGTTTAATTCTTCTGGTGTTAATAACTGTGCGAGTTCGCTGTAACTCCACACATAAAAAGCCCCTTCTTCTGGCTCGACTGCATCAGAATTAATGAAACTATCTGCATCTTGAGCCGCGTAAAAGTAGCCTTCCGGGGCAATCATTTCGCGTTGCAGCCATTGTACAGTTCCCGCCACAGCCCTAGCAAAAGCCGGTTCTTGAATACCCGCACTCCATAAATTTGCTAGATACTCGACAATTTGCCCATTGTCATACAGCATCTTTTCAAAGTGAGGCACTGTCCAGGTGGGATCAACTGTATAGCGATGAAAGCCGCCACCTACATGATCATAAATTCCACCCAGGGCTAAATCTAGTCCGCGTTGAGTACAAATTTGCTGACCATCATAGCGAGATGGCAAATTCAACCGATTTCCCCGCAGTGCTAATTCAGCATAAGGCATCATCGGGAAACTGTTACCGTATTGATTAGCAGTAATGATCCCCGTGCTAGTTTCCCAACCTTTACCTAGTAATTCATTTTCTGCAACTGGTTGGGGATCATCATTTTGCAAGATTGCAGAGGTGAGGAGCGAGTCTAAAATTACTGCTTTGCGTTGGCGCAGTTCCTCTTTTTCGGTGTCATAGTAGCGCCGTAAAGCTTGCAGAACTTGTAAAAAACCAGGACGGCCGTAGCGGGGATCAACCGGAAAATAAGTCCCAGCGTAAAAAGGAACCAAATCTTCCGGAGAAAGAAAGGCATTTAACGGCCAACCACCTTGACCAGTCATCATCTGTAATGCCTGCATATAAATGCTGTCGATGTCTGGGCGTTCTTCTCTGTCTACTTTTATAGGCAGAAAATTGGCATTCATGTAATCTGCGATCGCAGCATTAGAAAAAGCCTCACCTTCCATCACAGTACACCAGTGGCAACTAGAGTAACCAATGGAAAGAAAGATAGGTTTATTTTCTGCCTTAGCAGTGGTGAGAGCTTCATCACACCAAGGCCACCAATCAATCGGATTTTCGGCGTGTTTACGCAGGTAGAGACTCTTGGCTTGGGCAAGGCGATTAGTCATGAGCTTGTTGTGTGAGGATAGATGCCTTCTTTGCCCAGTCTACATTCTTCAAGCATTAAGCGAGATACACACCTAAACAAAACTCAACCAAAAACAGTCTTGAAAGTGCTGAGTAAAGATACTAGCTGTTCTTTCACACAAGGCTGGTGAAATCAGTTTCATTGGGACTGCTTAACGCTCAGGCAAAGAACGCCACAGAAAACTGATGAGTGTTGTTGAAGTTTCTGGTGTGGGTGCTTTGACGTTAGCTTGAATTTTTGTATGAGGATTAATTCCTGCTATCAGATGAAGCAAGAAAGTAATGATGGCGGCTTGCACAAGTTTTTCTAGCATGGCAGGTCTCCCTCAAGTGATAGCACTGCAAATGAAATCCGTTTTTTAAATACACCCCAAAGCCATAAGTTTCCGAATGTGGGGTTAGCTGGACAAATGCCCTGAACTTATTCAATAAATTGCAAAGTTCTCAGTTACTGACAAAATCCACGTTTTAGGATATTGTTTCAGCAGTCTGACAGCCAAGCTACTAAGATGGTGTAGCATTCCTTAATTGCCTGAGTCAGCGTGTCAGATATGTTTAGTTGACCGCCCTCAGCAAATAAAGACAATTCCTTAGACGCTGCTCTTGATTAAAAGTGCCTGTAAATAATGATTAACATCTGCCTTCTTCAAGAGTTAATTCGCCATTTTAGGGGTGAAAACCGCCATTAGCCGTTGTCATCGCTAAAATCAAAATCGATAAAATAGATGTAATTTAGCTACAAGAACGCTGCATGATTCCTATCGTTATTGAACAATCGGGTCGAGGCGAACGCGCCTTTGATATCTACTCACGGCTGTTGCGTGAGCGTATCATCTTCTTGGGACAACAGATTGACAGCAACTTAGCTAACTTAATAGTTGCCCAAATGCTGTTCTTGGATGCAGAAGACCCAGAAAAAGACATTTATATGTACATTAACTCTCCCGGCGGTTCGGTAACTGCTGGTATGGGTATTTTTGACACTATGAAGCATATCCGTCCAGATGTCTGTACCATTTGTACCGGATTAGCGGCAAGTATGGGAGCTTTTCTTTTGAGTGCTGGTACTAAAGGTAAGCGGATGAGTCTACCCCATTCGCGGATTATGATTCACCAACCTTTAGGCGGCGCACAAGGCCAAGCTACCGACATTGAAATTCAAGCGCGGGAAATTTTGTATCACAAGAAGCGACTCAACGACTTTCTCGCAGACCACACAGGTCAGCCCATTGAGCGCATTGCAGAAGACACCGAACGCGATTTCTTCATGTCACCCGACGAAGCCAGAGAATACGGTTTGATTGACCAAGTAATTGACCGTCACTCTGCGGGTAGCCGTCCAATGGCTGTGGTGTAGTTATTTTTTATTGTAGGCTGGGTATTATGCCCAACCTACTAAATTAAGGGTGTGGCTAAAGATTCCAAGTATTTGAGAAAATCTAGTAGTTCTGCTTCGGTTAATAAATGACTAATTAAAACCCGGCGATTGGATCAGGTTGAGATTGTAGATATTGGAGAAAACTTTGCAATTCATCTTCAGTCAGCAAAGTCCGCCCTCTTTTATTGTAAGTTTTAATTAAATGCTCTCTTCCTTGTTCTGGTGTCCAACCTAAACGTTGAAGTTCTACATCAGTTTTGGCAATAATATCAGACAAATCTACTGCTTCAGCTTTCTTTTTTCTTTTACTAGTTGTGGGAGCGGTTGTAGTTTCTGAAGAACTAGAATTACGTGGTGTAAATGGAGTGACATTACTCGCAGTCATCCCAGAAAAAGCTGGAGTTTCTGGTTGATGAGATACGGCAATATCCAAATCATCTGTATGGTGAGTAAATGCTGGTTCTGGAGTTAAAGGTAAGCTAGAATTCAAGCTTGGGGAGGAAATGTAAGTATTACTAGTATTTAATGTATCAATTGCCAATAATTCTGGTTCAATATTCTTACTAGTAGTAGATGGGAAAGATATTTCTGTTTTACTTGTCACTAATTCCAAATCCCTATCTGTTTTAGACCCATAAGTAGATTCATTAACATCTACTGTTGTTTTACTCACAGGATTTGCTTGTACTGCAATTGTTGGTTTGGGAGATGATTCAACTTGGGTTGCTGGTGAACTTGTAACGCCCAAAACCATCAAAGCCCTAGTTCTAGCTTGGTCTTCGGCGGCTTCTACGGTGTCGGCTGCGGCCAAACCAGTAGCACGAGTTACACCGTCAATTTGGACACTAGCCCGAACAATATATTTACCTTGAAAAATGTCTACTAATTCGGAAATTAAACTGCCGTTGGGATATAAGCTCTGAAATTGAGCCAACATAATACTGCCACCAAAAACTAATGTCTGCTAAATTATGGGGTTGATGCAATCTCTAGACCCCAGTTAGTTACGTTTACTGTGTGTGTATCATTTTGTCATCGCCCAAGGAAAGAGAAGTGTGAAATTGAATGGGAGATAACTAAGTTGACCACAGTGAATCTATGGAAATATTTTAATTTTAAGACCCTAATTCCTTTGTCGGCAGAGAAAAAGCTAATTAATTCGGAAGATTGGGTAAGATTTATTCTTGAGTAGATGCGATCGCCTACAAAAACTGCCACAGCACTAACAAGCTAATTTTTCTGGTATCTTAAAATTCAAGGTAAAGTTTGTGCTGTGTTTGTGTGTTGTAATTGCGGCAGTAACTATTATTTCTCCCAAATTATTCGCTACTGCCCCTATTAACTAGGTGATCTCACCTTCAATGCTATACTATTTACCTAATTCTCTATATAGAATTATTTCCTGGAAGTACGCTCTAAATCTACAATAATGGAGATAAGGTTCGCCCTCACTGCTTGTATGGCTGCTGGCCTGATTGTCACCGATTCTACAGATGGGAAAATTAGGTTTATCAGCAGTTTCTCCTAGTTAAAAATCAGAGTTAGATGGCGTAAAAGCACCTTCAAGCTAGACAATCAAACACCTGTGGTTTTTCCTACCTATCGCTTTTGGGCAGTGTGGAGAGTAATCTTAAGCTAGCCTCTCAAAAAGCCTTCGCGTAATTACTGAGTAGGCAAAACCCCCTCATCAGGCGTACTTTATCAGTTTGGTTAGGTGAAGGGACAAAGCGCAAGCTAACTCTGAAATGGTCGTGCAGTGAGAAGTTCCAAGATTTCGGGAGCGACTTTATCTTAAGGGTAGGTTGATTTCCCTGGTGCGGAACTTCACAGAACCATGCCTCAGGGCAATTCGTTTCCAGTTAGTTAAGTATCTGTAGGCCGTGAGGGTATACAGAACAGAACCAGATTCAACCAACATGATGTTTTGACCAAAGGTCGGTTCACTGCATGGAATTTTCAATCGCTACACTCCTTGCCAATTTCACCGATGATAAATTGGTAGCTCGGAAAGTTTTAGAAAAAAAACTTGGCTGCGAAGATGAGGATAGTTTACAAAAGCTGCATATTGCTTTAGAAGTCCTAGAAAAAATCGGAATTTTGGTCAAAGAACGGGGCAAATATCGCCGCGTCTTTGAAGAAGGGATGATCGAAGCCAAACTTCGCTGTTCTAGTAAGGGCTTTTGTTTTGCAATTCAAGATGTAGAAGGCGCTGAAGATATCTACATCCGCGAAAGTCATTTAAGTAATGCGTGGAATGGCGATCGCGTTTTGGTAAGAGTTCTCAAAGAAGGTAGTCGGCGGCGCTCTCCCGAAGGGGAAGTTAAGTTAATTTTAGAACGTTCTAATCACACATTACTAGCGCGGATTAAACAAGTAGAAAGTGGTTTTCGCGCAGTACCTTTAGATGATCGCCTGTTGTTTGAACTCAAGTTGCAAACAAATGGTATGACTTTTGCCGAAGCCATCGACCATCTCGCCCATGTGGAAGTGCTGCGTTATCCTTTAGCGCAATATCCCCCCCTGGGAAGGGTCGTGCAAATTTTGGGTAGCGATGCGGAAGCCGCCGCCGATATTGATTTGGTCACTTGTAAACATGATTTATCCCGCAATTTTTCCGAAGCGGTACAAGAAGCAGCAGCGAAATTACCCAAACGCATCCTGAAAGCGGACATCAAAACCAGATTAGATTTACGCAGTTTATTTACCTTGGCAATTACGGGGATCAATACTGATGCCAAGTTAGTAGAAAATGCTTTGAGTTTGGAAAAAACCAACAAAGGTTGGCGTTTAGGCTTTCACATTGCCGATGTTTCTCACTTCATTCAACCCGATGAAATTTTAGACAGAGAAGCCTTGAAGCGCGGACGCTCTGTGTACTTGGGTGATTTAGTATTGCCTATGTTACCAGACACTGTAGCCGATCGCTGTTCTTTGGTGGCGGGAAGTGATCGCCTCACACTCTCATTCTTAATTACCATCGACCCAACATCCGGGGAAGTGGAAGAATGGGAAATTCAACCGAGTGTGATTAATGTCGATACAGCCATCAACAAAGACAAGGCGGAAGCAGTTCTTGGTGGTCAACCTGCTAAGGAATCTGAGGAAGTCATTCAGTTATTGCAAAACCTAGAAGGTTTACACCAAGTCGTCAAACAAGCACGTCTAGCCCGTGGTAGCTTACAGTTAAACTTGCCACCCAATCAAAATCCTTACTTTGATGAAGGAATGTTAGGTGCGGTTGTAGTGAATAATTTAACTGTGCGATCGCTCCTCACCGAGTTTACGCTATTAGTCAATCAACTCATGGCAGAACATCTCAGTGCATTAGGTATCCCCGCCATTTGGCGAGTCCAAGGCGCACCTGATCCCGAAGATGTCCAAGAAATGCTCAAACTGGCAATTAATTTGGGTGTGGAACTGACATTAGACCCCGAAGCGGATATCCAACCCTTAGATTACCAATTATTAACGCGAGCCTTTGCCGAATCACCTTCCGAACAGGTGTTAACTTATTTGTTGCAAGACACCCTCAAACCAGCCGCTTACAGTACCACCAAAGGCAGTCATTTTGGCTTGGCACTAGCGCAATATACTCACTGTACTTCGCCCTTACGCCGCTATCCTGATTTGCTCTTGCAACGAGTTTACTACCGACTGATTGAACATGGACGCGATCGCCGCACTACCCGCGTTAAAGACCGCGTTAACCTGCGTCATTCATCATCCCACATCGAAGTCAGTTGGAACGTCTTACCGCCCGAATTGCAACAAGAACTGCAAAGCGATTTAACCAGGGTCATCATTCAACTCAATGACCGCGAAAAAGAAGTCCAAGAAGCCGAAGCTGACTTAGCAGGGTTGCAAAAAGCCCAACTAATGAAACAACGCATTGGGCAAGTTTTCCAAGGCGTAATTACTGGTGTGCAGTCCTACGGGTTCTTTGTAGAAATTGAAGTCCCAACCACAGACTCGCCCAAACAAAAACATCCCAGTGCGCCATTGCGGGTAGAAGGATTAGTCCACGTTAGTTCCTTAAAAGATGACTGGTATGAATATCGCGCCAGACAACAAGCCTTGTTTGGTCGAAAAAATCGCGCTTCTTACAGATTAGGCGATCGTGTATCTGTCCAGGTGAAGAGTGTCGATTACTACCGCCAACAAATTGATTTAGTCACCGTTGGCAGTGATGGCCTACCTAAAGGCTTAGGTAATCCTAGTCTTAATGATGACCGAGATGACATTTATCTATCTCGTGACCTTGAACCTAGCGATTTAGAAGCTTATGCTGATGATGAATAAGTTTTGTTAAGAAAATCGCGTGTCACATCACACCAAGCCGTTAATCATTGGCGTATCAGGAGCATCTGGGCTAATTTATGCCGTTCGCGCTCTCAAGTATTTGCTTGCTGCTGACTATGAAATTGAATTAGTTGCCTCTAAATCAAGTTACATGGTTTGGCAAGCCGAACAGGAAATTAAAATGCCAGCCGAACCAACTCAACAAGAGCAATTCTGGCGCGAACAAGCAGGAGTAGCCGTTGCAGGCAAACTACGCTGTCATCCTTGGAGTGATGTGGGAGCTAATATAGCCAGTGGCTCCTTTCGCACTTTAGGGATGATCATCATCCCCTGTAGTATGAGTACAGTTGCCAAGCTAGCCGTTGGCTTGAGTTCCGACTTACTAGAAAGGGCAGCAGATGTCCAACTCAAAGAAGGGCGTAGACTAGTGATCGTACCCCGGGAAACTCCCTTTAGCCTGATTCATCTGCGTAACTTAACCACCTTGGCAGAAACGGGGGTGAGAATTGTCCCAGCTATACCTGCTTGGTATCACAACCCGCAAACCATCGAAGATTTGGTGGATTTTGTCGTCGCCCGGACTTTAGATCAATTAGAGATTGACTGCATCCCCATTCAACGGTGGCAAGGTCATCGTTAAAGTATGAAGTATGTAAGGCTTGCCGCAGGCTAGGCTGAAGTATGAAATTTATATTTCACACTTCATACTTCATACTTCATAATTCATAATTCATACTTGCTTATGGCTGTACTTCGCTTAATTTTATTAGTGGCAATACTAGGAGGACTAACACTGTTGTTAGTACAGAACTGGTCGCCTGCTATATCGTTAGTGTTTTTAGGGATGCGTACTCAACCCTTACCTCTAGCAATGTGGATTTTATTTATTACTACTGCGGGTGCGTTTACGTCTGTATTGATCACTACTTTATTTAAAATATCGAGTTATTTTCAAGGGCAACCACGGCAAAAAACCCAGGCAAAATCAGCAGCAACTTCACGGCGTGTCAGCGCACCTAGCAGAGAAGAATTTAAATCTACGCCTTTTACTTCTCCATCATCTGCTCGGCAAAATCAAACACCTGCAACCGAAGAATTTGATGATTGGGAGACTAGTAATAATAACGATGATTGGGATTTTGAGGAACAATCAGAACAAACACCTCGTCCTCAACCAGAACGCAATTTTGAACCAGAAGAACGCCAACAACAACCTAAAACAGCTTCTAAGTCTGGTTCAACTTACTCTTACAGCTACCGCGAACCCAAAAATACGGCTGTAGGTAAAACCGAATCAGTTTATGATGCTGATTATCGCGTCATTATTCCTCCCTACAAACAACCTGAAAACGAAACCGCAAGCACTAGTGATGACGATGATTGGTCATTTTTTGAGGATGATGAATTTGAGGATGACGAAAAACCACGCAAGTGATTGAGTAGCTCAGTGTGAAAAACTATTGTGATGGAAAGGCAGGAGGCAGGAGGCAGAAGAAAAGAGAATGGCAGTCTTGATTAACTGTCTACAAACTTCAGACTAGCCTGCGGCCAGACGCTGCGCGTCTACAGACTTCAGACTTCACACTTCAGACTTCAGACTTCACACTTCACACTTCTTTCCCGCGATTCTTGCCTGACTTTACCGTTCATCGCCGCTTCTTGCAAAGCCATAAAAGCATTGAAATCTTCCAAGTCATAACGACTGGTTAATAAATGCCGTAATTGATTTTCTGCTTCAACAGTTAAATATCCAGTTGTTAAAGCTTGTTGTACAACATCACGAATTCGAGTCATGGTTGATGCCTCTTAACACACCACATTAATTATTCGGGCTGAGTCCGGTAGAATACGCATCGTTTTTTGTGCTTATACCTTAAATTTTGCAAAGCTTAGTTCCGACAAGCTCAAAAATTCAGTCTCTTTTTACACCTTGCTTGGCAAAAATTTTTGATGATAACTTAATTTCCAAGAATTTTAGAATTCCAATAATGTGATACTAAAGACACGGTATGATGCCAATCTAAAATTCTCACAGCACAGACCAAAAGTTACGTAGATTTCTATTGACCGAATTTGTTTGCTTAAAGTTTCAAACAAGCTTGATAAAATTTCCGTTAAATCTAAAGATATCTAAGCAAGAACTTCCAAGTCACCTAACAACAGTTAGTAAATTCGTTATAAATTTACTTTTTATTTATTCTGACTTCATCGAATAATAGTTAGGATATTGCCGGGGTTATATTAACTACATAAATTATGGTAATGGCAACACCAGATTCAAATCAAGTCGAAGAGGAATTTGTTGAGGCTAAAAGTAATTGGGAGTTAGAAAAGTTATACGTAGATTTAGCATCAACAAAAGGTAAAGCGTTAACTCCAGTAGAAAAGAAATTCCTCAGAGGTTTGCTGTGTGGTTGCAGTCCAGCAGAAATTGCCAGTATAGTTTATCAAAGTCGCAGTAGTAGCACCGTTAGAGTTTATTTGTCTAATGGATTATACAAGTATATAGAAGAAATGCTGAGTAATGCAGCTGGCTACTCAGTAAAAGTGAAAAATTGGAGTCGTGTAACTTATTTACTAGAAAAAGCTGGGTACAAAAAAGGTAGGATTCAATTACCAGCAGCAATTATTCCGAAAAAAGCATCAAAACCTACACAAACAGAGTTAGTCAAAGTTAAATCAGCGGCAATGCCCGATTGGGGTGAAGCAGTTGATGTTAGCGTTTTTGAGGGTCGTATCACAGAACTTGCAAAAACTCAACAATGGATATTGCAAGAAGGCTGTCGCTTACTTCTACTTTCAGGTATGGGTGGTATTGGTAAGACAGTTTTTTCGGTGAAGCTAGCACAAGAAATTCAAGAGCAGTTTGATTATGTCATCTGGCGATCGCTACGTCTATCTCCTACCCCGGAACAGATAATCGAACAGCTAATTCAAAATTTATTACCCCATCAAGAAATAGCTATTTCAGAAAATACCGAAGGGCGCATCTCTCAATTGATAGATTTTTTGCGTAATTATCGATGTTTAATTGTTTTTGATCATTTTGATGCAGTTTTAGCTAGCAGTGATATTGACACGACATTAACAGCTAGCAGCCAAGGAATGAAAAATTCTCATCCTTCTTTTATTCTGACTCAAATTCAGTATCGCCCAGGATATGAATTATATGGGGAGCTAATTAGGCGCGTTGGGGAATCGCAGCATCAAAGCTGTTTAATATTAACCAGTCGAGAAAAAACTCCCGAAATCACAGCTTTAGAAGGTAATTCGCTACCTGTTCGCTCTTTGAGATTAACTGGTTTAAATCTCTTAGAAAGCCTCTCACTTCTGAAATATAAAGGGTTGACTAATATAACAGAAGACGAATGCCATACTTTGTTAAAACAATATGCCGGAAATCCACTGTTCTTAAAATTAGTAGCGACAACCATTCAAGAATTATTTGGTGGCAATATTGATGAGTTTATTCAACAAGGAACTGTGGTGTTTGGGGAGATTCGCACCATTCTAGAGCAACAGTTTAATCGGTTGTCGCAATTAGAAAAGCATATGATGTACTGGTTGGCAATGAATCAGAATGCTGTTTCTGTGAGGCAATTGCAGAAAAATACTATACCAGGTTTGTCACCTAAACTATCGCAAAGATTAATTTTAGAAGCGGTCGATTTATTAATGAGACGCTCCCTGATTGAACAACAAGGTTCTAGCTTTGCGCAAACTCCAGTATTTATGGAGTATATAATTGAACGCTTAATTGAAGAAAACCTGAAATTAAGCGAAGAACAAGAAAGCTACTTTTTAATGAGTCAGACCATTTTTGCGGCACACTTAAAAAACCACATCAAAGAAAGTCGCTTGAATGCCGAGATTTAAAGTAAAGTGAGGAGTTGAGAATTTACTGGAGTAAAGCGACTGGTGAGTAGCTTATTGCAAGGAGTAAGCCTGTACTTAATTGGGATGATGGGTGCTGGTAAATCAACGGTAGGGCGTTTATTAGCAAAACAGTTGAGTTATGGGTTTGTGGATACTGATGATGTGATTGCTAAAGCAGCAGGTAGATCCATCAATCAGTTATTTGCCGAAGAAGGAGAAGCCGCATTCCGCCAGTTGGAAAGTGATGTATTAGCCCAAGTTAGCGCGCATCTAAATTTGACTGTAGCCACAGGTGGCGGCATTGTGCTAAAGCGAGAAAATTGGAGTTACTTACGCCACGGTTTAATTGTGTGGCTAGATGTGCCAGTGGAACTGCTTTATGAGCGCTTGGCTGAAGATACCACACGCCCACTACTGCAAGATCCTGATCCGCAAGGTAAATTGCGCTCCCTGCTTGAACAGCGCCAAGCACTCTACGCCCAAGCTGATTTGCACATCATCGTCAACGAAGGTGAAACACCAGAACAAATCGCTAATCGAGTTATGGCAGCCATTCCTAGCGTTCTGAAAACCCCTGCTTCTCACCAGAATGTAGAAAATTAAGCGATGATCGCCTTGTTTATCCTTAGCACTTCCAACTAAGAGATTGTGACCAGAGAAAAAGTCTTCTACACTGACTGCATAGGTTTTAAATATCAACCATGATGGTCAACGATACTGAGTATATCAGGCAAGCTGAAGCTACCCGTGTGCGGGTACTCAGCGAAGCACTACCCTACATTCAACAATTTGCGGGACGTACTGTTGTTGTGAAATATGGTGGTGCAGCGATGAAAGACAGCACCCTCAAAGACAAGGTAATCCGCGATATTGTCTTTTTATCTTGTGTTGGCTTGCGCCCCATTCTTGTACATGGTGGCGGCCCTGAAATTAACAGTTGGTTAGATAAATTAGGCATCGAACCACAATTTAAAAATGGTTTGCGAGTGACCGACGCTCCCACAATGGATGTGGTGGAAATGGTGTTAGTCGGTCGAGTGAATAAAGAAATTGTGGCTTTGATTAACCAAGCTGGTGGTATGGCTGTGGGTTTATGCGGCAAAGATGGGAATTTAATTACAGCCCGTCCCCAAGGTCAAGAAGGTATCGGCTTTGTGGGTGAAGTTAGCGGTGTTAATATCAAAATTTTAGAAACTCTTTCGAGTAACGGTTATATTCCGGTAGTGTCAAGTGTTGCTGCTGATGAATCGGGACAAGCATATAACATTAACGCAGATACTGTTGCTGGGGAAATTGCTGCGGCCTTGGGGGCTGAAAAGTTAATTTTGCTCACCGATACTAGAGGGATTTTAAAAGATTATAAAGACCCATCGACGTTAATTCCCAAAGTAGATATTCGGGAAGCACGGGAATTGATTGCTAGTGGTGTAGTCAGTGGTGGGATGATTCCCAAAGTTAATTGTTGCGTGCGATCGCTCGCTCAAGGAGTTCGGGCTGCACACATTATCGATGGTCGTCTACCCCACGCACTGTTACTCGAAATATTTACCGATGTAGGGATCGGGACAATGATTTCGGGTTCTCATTTTGTTTGAAGAAGGCAGGGGGCAGGGGGCAGAAGGTTTTGTTCAGAAAAGGCTTTTGACCCCTCTTGAACAATAGCCACTGCCTTGTGCCATCACATTACCAAGGATGAGTGATAATCACCCGCGATCGCCCTCTAAACGGTCTTTGTCGCCAGGAATTATTGATGATTACTGGATTGACTATCGTCGAGTCTTGAATTGTGGGATTGATGATAGTGGGATTATTGAATCTTCTGTAATGCCTGACTGGAGGATAATAATCGGGGTAGACAGTGCGAGTTCTAGGTAAAAGCCCTGTTGAGGGATCTACAGGCATGGGTGTGGCAATTGGACTACCATAAATAAATGAACCAACAGCAGGTGGCTGACTTACACCAAAAGGATTGTTGTTATCAATCACAATCACCTGTTGGGCTGAAGCTGGAGCAATGAAGGTACTCATCAATACCAGACTAATTCCTGCTCCTAGCCATTTGGGTTGATAAGACTTGATATTAACCATATTTTGCTCACCTGTATTGTATAATTAAGGGTTTTTACAGATGACTACTAGTTAAATTTTAAAAGTTTATCTCCTGGAAAATGATTAGGTTCTAAAAAGATTACAAAAAGTTTACTGACATTGGCACAATTAAGACAGTGCTGATTTATATGCGAAACGTGAGTGACCAAAGTTTAGAAATTGCCAGAAAGCGTTACCAAGCGGGCAGATTTGCCTTTGAAAATGGGCAATATCGGGAAGCCATAGAAAATCTCGAAAAGGCAAGTGCTTTATTAACTCGTAATTCCCGTTTAGGGGGTGAAGCGCAAATTTGGCTAGTAACAGCTTATGAAGCGGCTGGAAGAAATGAAGAAGCGATCGCACTTTGCAAACAACTCCAACGTCATCCCTACTCAGAAATCAACAAACAAGCCCGGCGGTTGCTCTACATATTACAAGCACCAAAGCTCAAACGACCAAGCGAATGGATGACGGAAATTCCCGATTTGGGTGCGTTGTCAGATAATGAATCCAAAATGCGTATTGCGCCTAATCCGACTAAATCCACACCCAAGAAAAAAACTGCTGAACCCGAATTTGTTGACCTCAGCCAGGTTAATACTAAAGATAATCGCTTTATTTGGGTAGCACTAATTACTATTGGAGTTATTATTTCTTATCTGGCTTGGTTAGCTTTTTAATGAAGTGTGAAGTGTGAAGTGTGAAGTATGAAGTGTGAAGTATGAAGTGTGAAGTATGAAGTGTGAAGTATGAAGTGTGAAGTATGAAGTATGAAGTGTGAAGTATGAAGTGTGAAGTATGAAGTGTGAAGTATGAAGTATGAAGTATGAAATAAGGCTATCTGTGAACAACAATATCCCTGACTTATTAAATAAATCGGGGATTTGAACGCTCCAATTTTCACCTTGACTTTGAGTCTCAACAAGCCAATTCAATCCTGGTGATTTATCAAAATTTTCATACTTCACACTTCATACTTCATACTTCAGTTGTCTTTTTTAGGAGAAGTACAGTGATTAATTTTTCTAAGTTGGCAGCGCATCTCAGGAGAAGTATTAACCTTTTTGTTTCTCCTCGAAAGTCTGTATTGTGGCTGGTCGTGTTAACATCACTGCTGTTATCTGGTTGTGTTAAATATGATGTCGGCTTAAATTTTCACCACTCTAATAGTGGTGAATTAGTGCAGCACATAAAATTAGGTGAACGGCTGACTAGTTTTAGTGGTGATTATGTCTATGCCTGGTTAGATAGTATAGAAAATCGCGCGCGGAAACTTGAAGGCAAGGCGCAAAGAGTTTCTCAAGAAGAAATTATAGTGACCATTCCCTTCAGTAATGGTCAAGAGTTGCAAACTAAATTTAATGAATTTTTTAGCTCTCGTAATTCTCAAAAAGTAGCAGCTAAACCCAACGAAACCGATTCAGAATTACCAAAAGTTGAATCAAATTTACTTTTATTTCAAAATAATTTTTTACTGTTGGTGAGAAATCGTTTAATTTATGATTTAGACTTGCGATCGCTGGCTTTAATCGCCAGTAAAGGCAACGTCCTCACTGATGCTGGTGCAATTCTCGACTTGGAATTTAGCTTAAAAACTCCTTTTGGGGCTAAAACTATTCCACTCACCGAAGATGCTGTCACACCAGAAAAGCAAGGTAATCAACTGGTGTGGCGACTGCAACCAGGCGAACTCAACCATATAGAAGTAGTTTTCTGGCTTCCTAGTCCTTTGGGTATTGGTGCTTTATTAATTATCTTGTTCGTCTGGGGTGGACTGTACCTCAGATATACCTTCATGCCAGACCCCAGAGTTGCATTTACACTTCAACCAACAGCCACAGTAGAACTGACCCAAGAAAGTTAGTTGTAAAAACTGGGTGTAGAGGTAAAAGGATTTGAGATACATACACCCCCTACACCCAAACACCCCTATACCCTTACTTAAGGTGACAATCTTTCAATCTTCCAACTGCCATCATCTAAAAGAGTATAAAGCAAGCGATCGTGCAATCGGCTAGGGCGACCTTGCCAAAACTCAATTTCAGAAGGAATGACTCGCAAACCACCCCAATGAGGAGGGCGGGGAATTTCCTGATTTTCATATTTATCTTGAAATTCCTGCATCCGCTGTTCTAGAAATTCTCGGCTTTCTATCACTTCACTTTGATGAGAAACCCACGCACCTAGGCGGCTATTGACAGGACGAGCCTCAAAATATCCATCTGATTCTTCTTCCGAGACTTTCTCTACATGGCCACAAATACGAACTTGGCGTTCTAATTCTGCCCACCAAAAAACCAAAGCCGCTTGGGGATTTTCGGCTAGTTCTTGTCCTTTATGACTATTGTAATTAGTGAAAAAGACAAAACCCCGCTCATCAAAATTCTTCAGTAATACCATTCTGGCTGCTGGCTGTGCATCTGGTGTTGCTGTTGCCAAAGTCATCGCATTAGGTTCTGGGAGTTGGGCTGCTAGTGCCTGCTCAAACCATTTTTTAAATTGTATAAATGGATTAGGGTCAACCTCTGTTTCTGATAAATCTTGCAATGTATAGTCTTTGCGGAGGTCAGCAATGGTGGTGTTCATGGTTATTTATTTCCTCTATAACAGATACACTTATACAGGTCTTTGTTAAAAATATCTATGATGATTGCCAGTACCAAAGCCATTTTGATCAAAATAGCGCAGGCATACAGCAAATCGATAGATAATTAAACCTGAAATAGCCAAAAACCTTGCACCCTATCAGTTATGACCTGTTGTCAGTTCCAAATAATAAAAACTTATCTGATAATTATTTAAATTAATTACAGCCAATGCGCCGTTCAGCTTCTCTGCAAACTTTGTTATTCTATGGTCTGTGCGGCCCGATTATCGCGCTTAACGTTTGGCTGCTATCAGGACTTTTTACTTACTTTAAGCATCCAATTACAATTCTTAGCGTTGCGGCGATTTTAGCTTTTTTACTTAACTACCCAGTTAAGTTTTTTGAACGCGCGCGAATTACCCGCACCCAGGCAGTAATTATAGTTTTGCTAGTAACTTTAACGTTAGTTGTCATTTTGGGCGTTACATTAGTCCCTATCGTTATCGAGCAAACAATTCAACTGTTAAATAAAATTCCTGATTGGCTAAGTGCTAGTCAAGCAAACCTAGAACAGTTAGAGGCATTTGCCAAACAACGTCGCTTACCCTTAGATTTGCGAGTGTTGAGTAATCAAATTAATGCCAGTATCCAAAGTTTGGTGCAGCAACTAGCCTCTGGTGCAGTAGGAGTGGCAGGAACACTGCTATCAGGACTATTAAATATTGTGTTAGTGGTTGTGCTGGCATTTTATATGCTGTTGTATGGCGATCGCGTCTGGTATGGTCTAATTAATCTTTTACCCGCTCAGATTGGCATTCCTTTAACGGTTTCTTTGCAGCTAAATTTCCAAAGGTTCTTTTTAAGCCAGTTATTACTAGGTTTATTCATGATAATAACTCTTACACCCATTTTTATGGGGATGAAAGTTCCCTTTGCCTTATTGTTTGCCATTCTCATTGGTTTATCAGAACTCGTCCCTTTCATTGGGGCAACCCTGGGCATTAGTTTAGTCACAATTTTGGTAATGCTACAAAATGGCTGCTTAGCAGTACAAGTTGCCATAGCGGCGATTTTCATGCAGCAAATTAAAGATAATTTATTAGCTCCCAAACTCTTAGGTGATTTTATTGGTCTCAACCCAATTTGGATTTTCGTATCTATTTTGATGGGATTTGAAATTGCTGGATTGTTGGGTACACTTGTAGCCGTTCCCCTGGCTGGAACTATCAAAGGAACCTTTGATGCCATTAAAAGTAACAAAGGCAGCAATTTTGTATCAACTGTAACTGTTGCCCACGAACCACCAGAAGAATATAAAAACTAAAAAGTCCGAAGTCTAAAATTTAATCTTGCCTTTTTAGCCAGGACTATTAAGTTATTTTACTTAAATTCCAGTATAAAAACCTAATGATATATTAGTTTGTCCATAAATAAAAAATTAACTAAACTATTTTGCTGGGATTTGTTTCACAAACCTCAAATCACAACTTCCATAATTCGGAAATCAGAATGGATGCTTCCGAGCTATTAGAAACGATCGCACTCCTGATTGAGCAAGCAGAACAAGGGGAAATAGACCCTTGGGATGTCAAAGTAATTGAGGTAATTGACCGTTATTTAGAATTTATGGCCCCAGAGGCAACCACAAAAGGCTACGAAGCTGATTTGTCGCAATCTGGGCAAGCTTTTTTATCCGCATCAATGCTGGTATTATTCAAAGCCAACACCTTGATGCAATGGTCAACAGCCGAAGAAGTCCCAGAAATTCTAGAAGAAGATGCCATATCTGATTTAGAAAATGGCCTATTACATCAGCGTCGTTTGCCTTTAGAGTTACACCTGCGCCGTCGCCCTGCTGCCATGCCACCGCCAAAGCGCCGTGTCACGTTGCCCGAACTAATCGAGCAATTGCAGTTAATGGCAAACCAGCTAAAACTTGTCCAAAAAGTAGATAAACCTGTTCGTGTTAAACGTCAACCTAGTGTCCGGACAATGCGACAGGCCCTAGAATTGGCTCACCAAGAAAATCTGACAGAAGTAGCCAGGGAATTAGAACAGGTATTACATAGTGCTGGCCAAGAACTATTGCAAACACAAAATTATCTAAGTCTCGAACAACTTGTACATTTGTGGTCGCAAACAAAGCCAGCACAACAAAATGGCTCTGGTCATCATGAATCAGAACACAGCCACCTAGTTAGTGTTTTCTGGGCTTTACTACTGTTATCGGCTCAATCGAAAGTAGAGCTATTTCAGGAAGAATTTTACCAAGAGATTAAAATTAGACTGATTTGTGAAATAAATCACACTCAAAAGTCAGCAGAACAATCTCCATAGACAATCTTGGTGCGTAAGTCCTGTTTAAGGGGAAATCCTTGATCTGTTTTTTGCTAATTGTGAGATAGTGTCTGTATTAACACTAGGCTCGACTTTTTAACTGAAAATATACGTAATTTTAACAGACACTCTAAAGTTAAAACCATTTTCGATGTCGGATTTTGCAATGTTTGATGAGTTAGTTTTTTTACATTCCATCTGTCTTGATCATTGTTCAATTTGGTATAACTTCAAAATTTGAGTAAATTTAAAGGATGGGCGATGCTGACGACGGTCAAAGCCTAAAGCTGATTGTATATCTCTAGCTATGGTTGCAAAAATCCGCAAATTCCTGTTATCCCTGTTTCTAGGAGTTACTTAGAACAGAAAAATTGATGGTTAAGTATCACTCATTAAAAGTAAACTGGCTTGTGGTTGAGGAATAAAATTTTATGAAAGCGATGATTCTCGCAGCAGGTAAGGGTACTCGCGTTCGTCCGATTACCTATACGACTCCCAAACCGATGATTCCCATCTTGCAAAAGCCAGTGATGGAATTTTTACTGGAACTTTTGCGTCAACATGGTTTTGACCAAATTATGGTCAACGTTAGCCATTTGGCTGAAGAAATTGAAAACTATTTCCGTGATGGTCAACGCTTTGGCGTACAAATCGCCTATTCTTTTGAAGGGAAAATTGATGACGGTAAACTGGTAGGGGAAGCAATTGGTTCTGCTGGAGGGATGCGCCGCATCCAAGATTTCTCACCGTTTTTTGATGATACTTTTGTAGTCTTGTGCGGTGATGCTTTAATTGACTTAGATTTAACAGAAGCCGTCAAGTGGCATAAATCCAAAGGCTCAATTGCCACAATTATTTCTAAATCTGTTCCCTTAGAAGAAGTTTCTAGCTACGGTGTAGTTGTTACTGATGAAGATGGGCGCGTTCAAGCTTTCCAAGAAAAACCGTCAGTAGAAGAAGCCCTCAGCACTAACATCAACACTGGTATTTACATTTTTGAGCCAGAGGTATTTAAATATATCCCTTCTGCGGTGGAATATGACATCGGTAGCCAGTTATTCCCGAAATTAGTGGAAATCGGCGCGCCTTTCTACGCGATTCCGATGGATTTTGAATGGGTAGATATCGGTAAAGTGCCAGATTACTGGCGAGCAATTCGCGGGGTATTGCTAGGTGAAATTAAAAACGTGCAAATTCCCGGCCATGAAGTTGCTCCTGGTATTTACACTGGTTTAAATGTGGCCGTAAATTGGGACAAAGTAGATATTACAGGCCCAGTTTACATTGGCGGGATGACCAGAATCGAAGACGGGGCTAAAATCGTTGGCCCAGCGATGATTGGCCCCAATTGCTGGATATGCAGTGGTGCAACTGTGGATAACAGCGTCATCTTTGAATGGTCGCGCCTAGGGCCAGGAGTCCGCCTTGTTGATAAGTTGGTATTTGGTCGTTATTGCGTAGATAAAACGGGCGCATCCATTGATGTGCAAGCGGCTGCTTTAGACTGGCTAATTACCGATGCTCGGCAAACACCGCCAATTCATACACCTCTAGAACGGCAAGCAATTGAAGAATTGCTAGGGACAAACGCAAGTTAATGAAAGCAAAAGGTAAAAGGCAAAAGATTACATTTTCTACTTTTGCCTTTTTACTTTTTACTTTTTACTTCCTAGCTATTCAAATATGTGTATCTTTGGAGACTTTGCTCGTAGGTTTGGAGTAATCGCTGAGATTCGGCGAGGGTGATGCGCTTTTCTTCTAAGGCTTTCTCGCAACGCTGGCGAATGTTTTCTACCATATCCTCTGAGTCGTACTGTACGTAACTGACTACTTCGCTCATGGTGTCGCCTTTGACGACGTGTTGAATTTGGTAGCCTTTAGGTGTCAGCTGAATATGCACGGCGTTGGTGTCCCCAAATAGGTTATGCAAATTGCCCATGATTTCTTGGTACGCACCATTGAGGAACATTCCCAAGTAATAGGGTTCGCCTGGTTGGAAGGGGTGCAGTTCTAATACTGATTTGACATCGCGTAGGTCAATAAAGCGATCAATTTTGCCGTCACTATCACAAGTTAAGTCTGCCAAAATTCCTCGTCGTGTTGGTTCTTCATCAAGACGGTGTATCGGCATAATTGGGAATAGCTGGTCGATCGCCCAACAGTCTGGTGCTGATTGAAACACTGACAAGTTGGAGTAGTAGATGGAAGCCATGATTTTTTCTAGGTCTTCCAGTTCATCAGGTACGTAATCTTGCTGCCTGGTTATGTCTAAAATCTTTTGACAACAAGCCCAATAGAGTCGCTCGGCTTTCGCTCTTTCTCGCAAGCGTAAAATTCCTAAGTTGAAGCGGCTAATTGCTTCTTCTTTAAATTGCGTTGCGTCGTGAAAAAATTCTTGGTAATTTTCTTTGTTGATTGATTGGTAAGTTTCCCACAGGTAATTAATAATCGGCGATTCTCCCTCTTGTGGGGGTTCGGGGGGATGGAGGGGGACATCGCTGGTACTAAGAATGTCAAAAATCAGTACCGATTGGTGAGATGCGATCGCCCTACCACTTTCACTAATCAGTGTAGGTACGGGGATTTGTCTTTCCGCACAGGTATCTTTTAACTCTGCCACAATATCGTTGGCATAGTTCTGCATATTGTAGTTTTTGGAAGCGTAGAAGTTGGTTTGGGAACCGTCGTAGTCTACACCCAAGCCACCGCCAACATCGAGATATTTCATATCCGCTCCCAACATCGCCAACTCTACGTAAATGCGGCTGGCTTCTTGGATGGCATCTTTAATCACATTGATGGCAGAAATTTGCGAACCGATATGGAAATGTAACAACTGCAAAGACTCGATTAACTCAGCTTCGCGTAATTTATCCACAGCTTCGATAATTTCTGGCATTGTCAAGCCAAACTTCGCGCGATCGCCACTGGATGTTCCCCAGCGTCCCATGCCTTGAGTGCTGAGTTTGGCTCGTACCCCTAAAATTGGTTTAATCCCTAACTGGCGATTAGCCGCAATTACCAAATCTACTTCTTCAATCTGCTCTAAAACGATGATTGGGGTTTGGCCTAGTCTTTGGGCTAACATCGCCGTTTCGATGTATTCCCGGTCTTTGTAGCCGTTGCAAACGAGCATTGCGCCTGGGGTATCTAATAAAGCCAGGGCAATCATTAATTCTGGTTTGGAACCAGCTTCTAAACCAAATTGATGGGGTTTGCCAAATTTGACTAAATCTTCAATCAAATGCCTTTGCTGGTTGCATTTGACAGGAAACACCCCACGATAAACACCAGGGTAGTTATAACGAGCGATCGCTTTGGCAAAACAAGCGTTTAATCTTTCGATGCGGTCTTCTAAAATATCAGAAAAGCGAATCAGCAAAGGTAGCCCTAAATTCCTTTGTTTTAAGGCGTTGACCAATTCAAATAAATCCAGAGAACCCCCGCGATCGCCTTTGGGGGAAACAGTAACATGACCAGCAGCGTTAATCGAAAAATAAGGTTGCCCCCACCCTTCAATGCGGTATAGTGCTTCGCTATCCTCGATTTTCCAGGGGCGCGGCAAATCTCCTGCGGTAGTGCTAGGTGGTAATAGCTTTTTTTGCTTATGATTTTTCACTTCAGATTTATGCCCATTAGACGGTAGTTGTACCACCTCATCAGATGTAGCAGTTGACTCAACACCCATTTCTGACCTCTGTGTTTCACCCACGAATAAACAATTTAACTCATTCATCTAGTAATGAATATGCACTCAAAGATGATTTCTGAGATAAACTCTGATTGGTCAAGAAGAGTCAATAGTCACTGGTCATGGGTCAATAGTAAAAGAGCTATTGACTTTTGGACTACAGACTTTTGACAATTGACAAGATAAAAACTTTATTAAGTTTTGGGAGACAGCTTTGGAACGCACATTTTTAGCCATTAAGCCTGATGGCGTACAACGCAAACTGATCGGTGAAATTATCCGTCGCTTCGAGACTAAAGGTTTTACCCTTGTGGGGTTGAAGTTTCTTCAAGTTAGTCGAGAATTAGCTGAACAACATTATGGTGTTCACCGGGAACGACCTTTTTTTGGCAGCTTAGTCGAATTTATCACTTCTGGCCCAGTTGTAGCGATGGTCTGGGAAGGCGACGGTGTGATTGCGGCTGCAAGAAAAATTATTGGGGCAACAAATCCCTTAAACGCAGAACCAGGAACAATTCGCGGCGATTTTGGGATCAATATTGGACGCAACTTGATTCACGGTTCCGATGCTCCTGAAACTGCACAGCAGGAAGTTGCTTTGTGGTTTAAAGATGAAGAATTAGTTAATTGGCAACCACATATTTTCCCTTGGTTGCACGAATAAAAAAGTATGAAGTGTGAAGTGTGAAGTATGAAAAATAAACTTCAGACTTCATACTTCAGAATTTACTTCGAGACTTCAGTCTTTTCTGGTTCGGCTTGGGGTAATGGGGCAACTGTCCGCTTAGAAAAGCCCCAAGCTAAGATTAAAGCGATCGCAGTGATCATTAACCATTCTGGTGGTACTAAGTCATCGTTGACGACTTTTAAAAGCAAGCGCAAGCCAACAAAAGCTACAGTTATATAGCCTGCGTCTTCTAAGTTGGCATACTCATCTAACCAGCGAATAAATAATCCGGCCATGAATCGCAGTGTAATAATGCCAATGGTTGCGCCTGTTAATACCAACCATCTTTCTTGTGAAACTGCGATCGCGGTTGTCACGCTATCCAAGGAAAATGCCAAGTCTGTAAACGCAATTACTGGGATGGCTTGCCAAAGCGAACTAAACCTCGGCCCGTGATGGTGCTCGTCTTGGGTTTCTTCAGATGTAAAGTGTTGGAATACCAACCACAACAAGTAAGCAGCACCTAACAGTTCAAATTGCCAGAAATTTTGTACCCAGGTTGCTGTCAAAATTAGGGAAATCCGCAACACGTAAGCAATTACTAAACCAAAGTTCAGCGCCTTACCTTCGAGTTCCTTGTCTTCTAATCCCTGAGCGATTGCCGCAAGAGCAATAGCATTGTCAGCCGATAGTACCGCCTCTAAAAACACCAGAATTAGCAGAACTATCGGGGCTTCTACGCTGAAATGAAAGTGGAGATAATCAAATATGCTGTCTAGCATTCCGGGTTTCTCAAACAGAAAAATAAAAAACTAACAGAACGTTTCTTCTATAAAAAGCGCAATCAATCGCTACTTTTATCCAGCTTAACTTGTAGAGGCTGCATAATGGACGCGATCGCATTCCAGTATTTTTACTATATTTAAAGTAAACGTGATTTATTATACACAAAATTTAGCGATACCTTAATTTTCAGATTATCGCTAAACAAATTTTAGTATTCAGTTGCCTAAATCCTATACCAGTTTCACTTGATTGTTCAACGAATTTTGAAGGCAGTTAATAGAAATTGCGAGTAGGGAGTAGATTTGATACTGCTATTTTTATGAGAAAAATTTATCTGCAAGCACATTTGCTAAATCGTCTAATTTCCTATTTTCGTTATCATCCATAGCTAACAAATTTCTAATCGCCAATAATCTTTCACTCGCTTCAGAAATTTGCTGACATTGGGACAAATTAACTGCAAAATCAAATAAAGAACGCTCTCCTATTTGCTGCCTTACCTGCACAGCGACAACATCATCACTTACCAAAAATTCTTTAATTGCATCTAATAAATTATTACCTAAAATTTCATCATGGTTCCAAGTTTCTAACCAATCTCCATCAACATCTTCAACATAAATATGGACAAAATTTAATCCGTAGGTTAGCCAATCTTGTTGCATTTGACGGGCTGTTGCTAACGCCTGAGAAAATTTATCTAATTGTCCGTCGTAGCTAGCAGTTTCGGTTTGGTTAGGCATAAAGCTGTGATAAGCAGTTAACTATATTAAATTCAGCAGTAATTAAGCAAATTTCAGATATTTGCCTTCAGCAAGATAATCACTGTTATACAAAGCAACGTTGACTAACTGATTAATGAAATTCGCATCTTTGGGATTGTAACTAACAAACAAGCCTCTTTCTATTTCCCATGAGTTGAGTGTGCTTTTCCAATCATGATATTTCTGGCTACTTAATTCTTCCGATACACTGGTAACTTGAATACATAAAGGTTGATTGTTGCGACTGCTAACAATTAAATCTGTTGCCATCGAAAGGTCGGCAATATACCTCTGCCAAAAACTACCTTCACGACTCACAATATCTTGCGCTATAGATTTAATAATATCATCATCAACTTGATTAAATTCACCCGACATTAATTTTTGTTTCCAAATATAAAATTTAGCGTCAGTTGAATTAATCCATTTAGGAAAAAGATAACCATACCAATATCTTTCATTTGCTGTCATTTGAGCAAACTTTGCTTGTTGTTCTGCTTGGGAAGGTAATGATTTAATCATTAACCAAATAGTAGAATCCGTAATTACTTCCAACAGAAAAGCCAGAACCAAAGGTTTTGCCGTCAGGGAACCTAACTTAATATCTTTAACCCAACGATTAATTTCATGCAATTTTCTCGCTAGATTTGGATCTACCAAGGATGCTTCCTCGATTAGTGATTTTAACTGCTCCTTAATCTCTTTTGCTTGCAAATGAGGCCCTACTTTTGGTCAATAATACTTATTCTATTTAAAAAACTTCGTATTAACTTTATGATGCGATCAAATATGGTCGGGGTCAATACCTTGCGCTAATAAAATCTCCCTTAACCGATTAACTTCAGCTTGGGCTTGTTGAGCGCGGGTTTCGGCTTGCTGGGCGCGGCTTTGTTCTTGCTGCGCTTTTTCTTCTGGTGTGGGTATTAACTGATTGTCAGTAGTAAAGTATCTTAATTTGCCCTCATACACGCCAAGATATAGTTCTAATTGTTGACTCCAGAGTTTGCCTGCTGGGGTGGGTGTAATTGACTGATATCTGCCTTCTACTAAATGAAATCCTTGAAACTCAAAAGTAACAGGGTCAAACCAGAAGTAATCAGGGGTGCGGAAGGTGTCTTGATAAATTTGTTTTTTCAAGCCTCTGTCTACTGCGGCTGTGGAATCTGACAAAATTTCGACAATTACATTGGGATATTTGCCGTCTTCATGCCAGACTATCCAACTATTACGGTCTCTTTTTTCTGTGCCTAATACCACGAAAAAATCTGGGCCGCGAAATTCTTCTGATTTTTTTTGCCTGGGGCTGTAGTAAATTGTCAAGTTACCAGAAGCATAGAAATCTTGTCTTTCTTGCCACCATAACTTTAAAGTGCGAATTAGCAGTTCAATTTGGTCACGGTGTAAATCACTTTCCAATGGTGGTTCGTCACTGAGTAAATCACTAGGCGGGAACAGTATACCATCTGCTGTAATTTCACTTTTGCTCCTGTCTACAATGGCAGGCTCAGACATAATCGGCTCTCAATATCTACGTTAATTATTTCTGAAGATTTACTAACTGACAGATGCCTTTAAGAACTTGTAATAACTCGATCGCATCGGGTGATTCATTAAGATTTAATAATGGCATGAGTTGATAGGTTGGCTGTTGAGTCCGGGTTACATGAACAAATTGATAAAGCTGTCCGTTGGTAACTAAACCCCACACAGATGGTTGTTGCTCTAAACTTTTAAAGGCGTAAGTAATTAATTGCGGTAAACCCTCACCCACATGGATCGCACTATTTTTTGTTTCAATCACTAAAATCCAAAAAGGTGCTGTGGTATGAGTCTGAGAGTTATTGACGGCTAAAATATCCATCCGTCCGGTAATTCTTCTGTCTTCATCTTCGACTGCGATCGCCACACTATCTTCCATTGTTAACCGAATCGGCACATCATAAAATCCAGCCAGCCGCATTAATGGCGCTAGTGTTAAAAATTTAACTAATCCTTCAGAAATTTTCCCCTCACTAGAGTAACGCTCAAAGTCATTTCTGATTCGCAATAAATCCTGCTGTTCAAGCTCAGAGACTGGTTCTAAACTTAAAAAGTCTGTAAATGAACCATTCGCCAGCTTTTCGAGTTTCAGCAAGCGATGAACATCGTTGAGTGATAAGTTACTAGCTTCGAGAATTAGCGGCATAGTGTGAAGTGTGAAGTATGAAGTGTGAAGTGTGAAATTTTATATAGGACTAATATTTGATTTCTGAAATGTACGTAGGATGTGTTAGCGACAGCGTAACGCATCTACCGCAAAGTTTTCGGTGCGTTACGGCTTACGCCTAACACGCCACTACTACATACTGAGATTTTTTCAGAAATCAAATCGGATTCCTATACTTATTTTATTTAACAGTTATCAGTAAAGAGTGATGTGTTTATCGTTGGGTTTAAATCCCCCACCATAGGCCTTGATAACTGTTCACTGTTCACTGATTTAATGGGAAAATCCTAAATACTCAACAGCAACTAGTACAGGTCAGTGGAAATCAAGCACTCATAATAAATTGCAGAAAAGCTCACTATCAGAGTTTCTTCATTTCAAACTTCAGACTTCAGACTTCAGGCTTTTTGTACTAGCCCCTAGCCCCTCTTTTCATCCAGCTTAACGAAAATCTAAACTCTTGAGAGCCTAACTAGGTTAAGAATGGTTTTTACTAACATATAGTGATTGTGCTGATCAACTATGTCTCAACCAACTATAGAGTCAATCTTACAAGAGAAGCGTTTATTCCATCCGGCGGCGGGATTCTCGCAAAACGCCCATATTAAAAGCTTAGAAGATTATCAACAACTTTACGATAAAGCCAAGGCTGACCCGGAAAAATTTTGGGCAGATTTAGCGTCAACCGAGTTGCATTGGTTTGAAAAGTGGCACACCATCCTAGATTGGCAACCACCGTTTGCTAAGTGGTTTGTTGGTGGGAAGACAAATATTTCTTACAACTGTTTAGATAGACATCTCACCACCTGGCGCAAGAATAAAGCGGCGTTGATTTGGGAAGGTGAACCAGGGGATTCCCGAACTTTAACTTACGCCCAACTACATCGGGAAGTTTGCCAGTTTGCCAATGTATTAAAGCAGTTGGGAGTCCAAAAAGGCGATCGCGTTGGTATTTATATGCCGATGATACCGGAAGCGGCGATCGCCATGTTAGCTTGTGCGAGAATTGGCGCACCCCACAGTGTGGTATTTGGTGGTTTTAGTGCCGAAGCTTTACGCGATCGCTTGATTGATGCCCAAGCTAAATTAGTGATTACGGCTGATGGTGGTTGGCGTAAAGATGCGATCGTTCCCTTGAAAGAACAAGTCGATAAAGCTTTGGCAGATGGGGCTGTTCCTTCTGTAGAAAATGTCTTGGTAGTCAAGCGCACCGGACAAGATATTTATATGCAGTTGGGCGGACGTGACCATTGGTGGCACGATTTACAAAAAGGTGTCTCGGCTGATTGTCCGGCGGAACCAATGGACAGCGAAGATATGCTGTTTATTCTTTACACTTCCGGTAGTACAGGCAAACCCAAGGGCGTTGTGCATACGACTGCTGGTTATAACTTGTACACCCATATCACCACTAAGTGGATTTTCGACTTGCAAGACACTGATGTTTATTGGTGTACTGCCGATGTGGGTTGGATTACCGGACATAGTTACATTGTCTATGGGCCATTATCCAACGGTGCAACCACGCTGATGTATGAAGGTGCGCCCCGTGCTTCTAATCCTGGTTGCTTCTGGGATGTAATTGAAAAATACGGTGTGAATATTTTCTACACTGCACCGACGGCGATTCGGGCGTTTATTAAAATGGGCGAACACCATCCCAAAACCCGTAACTTGTCTTCACTGCGCTTATTGGGAACCGTCGGCGAACCAATTAACCCCGAAGCTTGGATGTGGTATCACCGCGTAATTGGTGGCGATCGCTGCCCAATTGTCGATACTTGGTGGCAAACTGAAACAGGTGGAATTATGATTACACCCCTACCAGGGGCAATTCCCACTAAACCCGGTTCCGCAACCCGCCCCTTCCCCGGAATTTTGGCAGACATCGTTGATTTAGATGGTAATTCTTTAGGCGATAACGAAGGCGGCTATTTGGCAGTGCGCCATCCTTGGCCGGGGATGATGCGGACTGTTTACGGCGACCCTGAACGCTTCCGCCGCACTTATTGGGAACATATTCCACCGCAAGATGGCAAGTATACATACTTTGCTGGCGATGGCGCGAGACGCGATGAAGATGGTTATTTCTGGGTGATGGGACGAGTTGACGATGTGTTGAATGTCTCTGGACATCGCCTTGGAACTATGGAAATTGAATCAGCCTTAGTTTCTCACCCAGCCGTTGCAGAGGCGGCGGTAGTAGGTAAACCAGATGAACTCAAAGGTGAGGATGTTGTCGCTTTCGTCACCTTAGAAGGTACACATCAACCAAGTGAGGAACTGAGTAAAGAACTGAAAAAACACGTCGTGCAAGAGATTGGTGCGATCGCTCGTCCGGGTGAAATCCGCTTTACCGACGCTTTACCCAAAACGCGATCGGGCAAGATTATGCGGCGCTTGTTGCGTAACCTCGCCGCCGGACAAGAAGTTTCTGGTGACACCTCAACCTTAGAAGACCGTGGCGTATTAGATAAATTGCGCGAAGGTGCTTAAAGAGTGCTGAGTTAAAAGTGCTGAGTGCTGAGTAGCGCAACACATCATTTAATATTGTGGTGCGTTATGGACTTTAGTCCTAACGCACCCTACTAGTCCAAGATAAAATCATCGTATATAGCTGAAAGCTGAAGTAAAGCAGGCAAATAATCAATTCAGATGTAGTAAAAATGCTAGAAATAAGCAAAAATTACGTGATGGATGAAAATCAGCAACCTATTGCTGTACAAATTTCTATTGCTGACTTTGAAAAAATCGAAGAAATATTAGAAAACTACGGCTTGGTAAAGTTAATGGACGAGTTAGAAAATGATGAACGCCTGACTAAAGAAGAAGCTTTGAAATATTACCAGTCAGTGAAGAAAAAGAATGTGGCAAGTTGAATATACTAAAAAGTTTTTAAAAGAACTGGCAGATTTACCAGAAGATATTCAAGCCCGAATTGAACCCATTGTTTTTCAAGAATTAGAATCAGAAAATCCTTTTGACTTGGGTTATCTCCAAAAAATGAAGGGATACGAAGATAAATATAAAATTCGTGTAGGCAATTACAGAATAGGTATCACTGTTGACAAAGAAAGACAAACTTTAATTTGTCAACGAGTCGCACATCGTAAAGATATTTATAGGATTTTTCCTTAATTTATGCAATGTGTTATCTGTAAGCACGGCGAAACTCAACCAGGACTAGTGACAGTAACTTTAGAGCGAGATGATACTATCGTTATTCTTAAAGGTGTGCCAACAGAAGTTTGTAATAATTGCGGCGAATATTATTTAAGTGCTGCTGTTACAGAACAAGTTTTGCAACGTGCAGAAGAAGCAGTTAATAAAGGTGCTGAAGTTGAAATTTTACGCTATGTGGCATAGTCATGTAAAAATGTCAGAACAATGTTAGAAATAACCGTAGGTTGGGTGAAACGAAGTGGAACCCAACAAAGCCTACTTGATGATGTTGGGTTACGCTACCGCTCCACCCAACCTACGTTTTAATTTTACTTAAGCCGGAAGATGAGTAATTTTTATCGAGTTGCAGATAGCGGAATAGAAGAAATGTAGGTTGGATGAAACGAAGTGGAACCCAACAAAGCCTACTTGATGATGTTGGGTTACGCTACCGCTCCACCCAACCTACGTTTTAATTTTACTTAAGCCGGAAGATGAGTAATTTTTATCGAGTTGCAGATAGCGGAATAGAAGAAATGTAGGTTGGGTGAAACGAAGTGGAACCCAACAAAGCCTGCTTGATGATGTTGGGTTACGCTACCGCTCCACCCAACCTACGTTTTATTTTGCTACTTCATCTACAAAATTTGCTGGTAAAAGTTTCGGCCATTCAACAATTGCTCCTCGAAGATTCGCCCCTTGAAGATTCGCCCCTTGAAGATTCGCCCCTTGAAGATTCGCCCCTTGAAGATTCGCCCCTTGAAGTTTCGCCTCTTCAAGATTCGCCTCTTGAAGATTCGCCCCTTGAAGAATCGCCCCTTGAAGAATCGCCCATTGAAGATTCGCCCGTTGAAGATTCGCCTCTTCAAGATTCGCCCGTTGAAGATTCGCCTCTTCAAGATTCGCCTCTTCAAGATTCGCCCCTTGAAGAATCGCCCCTTGAAGAATCGCCCCTTGAAGAATCGCCCCTTGAAGAATCGCCCCTTGAAGATTCGCCTCTTGAAGATTCGCCCGTTCAAGAATCGCCTCTTGAAGATTCGCCCGTTCAAGAATCGCCTCTTGAAGATTCGCCCGTTCAAGATATGCCCCTTTAAGAATCGCCGCTTGAAGATCCGCCGCTTGAAGATCCGACCATCCAAGATTCGCCTCTTCAAGATTCGCTCGTTCAAGATTCGCTGTAAAAAAGTCTTTAGTAGTTAAAATACAGTTTTGTAAATCTAAAAAACTCAGGCAATCTAAGCACAATACATCAGCATCCCAACTCACTCGTTGCCCATGTAAACGAGAAATCCAAGCCCCAAAAGCATTAGAAGCTTTTGGTTCTTCAAATGCTTCAGAAGTTTCCAGATCAGGCCATTCAATTTTAGAAGTCTTTTGCGTCACCCTAGCACAAGCATTTAAAACAACTAACAAAGCTTCTTCAGCGTTACGCGCTTGTTGATTAGCTTGATGAAAACTTTTGATTTCCGGCAAAAGTTCCATTGGCATTCCGTGACGCAGCATAAAACTAATTAAATGAGACAAGCTTTGTTGCCAGTTTTCAACATCTGCGGGATTTTGTAAGCGGATTTCGTCGCAAATGAAATCGAACAGATACTTATCAATGGGAGATGTGCCACAAAGAATTGCCCAATTTTTTAATGCCTCTGTTTCATCCCATCCTTTACGATGATATCTATCTTTTTGACGTTCCTCTAACTGTTCGTGAATCCAAATCAATTCACGCACTATGCGTCTGGCTGTGAGATATTCACCAAAACTTTTGTGAGTGAATTCAAAGGTTTTTTCCTGTTCTTTAACTCCACTCTGCCGGAAATAAAATGCTGTCAAAAGACGAGTTACACCCGCTTCTGCTGCTTGCTGATATTCTTTAAATAGTTGATTGATATGACTATTAGTGCCACATTTCTTTTCAATCTTACTTACTGTTGTGGTTCTACCATCTCCATGCCAGCAAGCTAACGCGATTTCTTCGAGAATCAGCGCAAATTCTTCATCATCTGCAATGCTAAATTCTTGAGCTACGGGATGTTTTTGTTTATCACCCCAACGGCGTTCATAAACAGCTTTGAGTAAGTCTGCATAAATAGTATTTAAGTTGCTATTTTCTGAAAATTCCACTTCGCCACGGTCATAACTCAAAGCAACTAGATAATTTAACAAAGGTTGAGCAGTAATTTCTATTAGCTTTCCTTGGTTTAAAGCTACAGGTAAACCGTTATATTGCTTATTTTTAGCTTGGGAATACTTTTGCCACCAAAATTGCCGTTGATCTACATCAAGCAATTTGTTTTGGTCTTGGTATTTATCCCTTTCATTTTCAGGTATGAAGTAAGGCAGAATATGTAATATTTCTTGTGGGCATTTATCGAACTGATTTGTGTTGGCTTGCACTACTAACTCACGTCCAGTAATTAAAACTTGTAAGCGGGTTTCGTGCTGATTAGAGTTATCTAGTTTTCTTTCTACTTTCTGAATAAATTGTTTCGCTACTTCTGCACCCAGCTTACCCTGCATGGCGAGTTCATCTAAGCCATCAAAGATAATTAGTAAACGTGATTTATCATTATCTTCTAGGGGGTTATGTTGTAAAAAACCATTAGCTTTAACAAACTCACCAACTGCATTAACTAAATTATCTTCGACCTCAAAACGATGTAAAGGAATAAATAAAACTTGAATTTCTGCTTTTGCAGCTTGTTCAGCAGCAAAGATTTTAGCAAAAGAAGATTTACCACTACCAGGGCCACCACTAATTACCCGCATAGCATCTTGAGGTGCGGCTTTTGTTAACCAAGCTTCTAGCTCGGTTTTTAAGTTAACTACAACTTGCTCAAATTTTTCTGATTCTTGACTTTGACGAGAAGAATAACTATCTTTTTGAGGTTTAATCGGGACTTTATAATAAGCCCGCAAGGGTATATAGACTTTTTCTAAGCCAAAAGTTTCATCAAAAATTGGCTCTGCTATTTGTTTTTGTAGCCAAGCAGCATAACGTAACCATGAGCGTTCTTGTTCATTGGCTTGCGTAAAGGGGGTATCTACTTCTGCTTTAAGACAAGCATATTTATCTGGATGTTCTGCCCATTCTTGATGTAGAGCAAAGATAAAATAAGTAGGTAAGCGATCGCTAATTGTTTGAGCTTGAACTGTAGTTAGGCTAAAATATTGCAACCAATTACCAAAAGCACTGTTAATTGTGGCGAGAATTGGCAAATCTTTGGGATTGTTAAAAAAATCTTGGTCAATGCGTAACTCTTGAGTTTCTAAGGATTCGTTGAGGTGACTATACAATAATTCCAGGTCACTTTGATTTGGTGTTTCAAACAGAAAAGTTCGGTTTTCTTCTACCAAACTTAGCATTGCTTGAATCAAAGAACGATAAACCAGCAACCAGCCTATCTCTTCTGGTGTTTGCGCCCAACCAATTGCTGCTGATGCTTCTACTGCATCTTTGGCTACTTCTTGCCAATTTCCTAAAGCCCCATCTATAGCGGCTTTGCTCAGAGATTTGAATAGTTCTCTAACATCTAACTTTGGTGGTTTTCTCCAAAATCGAACAGGCTTACTGATAGATGTCCCAGATTCACTGCTCATGCTCATGGCAATTAAGTAACAAATACTGTTTTAACAATTAATTAAGCAGTGTTTTATTCTAAAATTTCCAAAATTCAGTTTAAAAATTAATATTTTGTCTGTAAAAGGCTTAACTTTCAGCCTCAGAGATTCAACTGTCAGCCTCAAAGGCTCAACTTTCAGCCTCGGAGGTTCAACTGTCAGCCTCAAAGGTTCAACTGTCAGCCTCAGAGGTTTAACCTTCAGCCTCAGAGGTTCAACTTTCAGCCTAAAAGGCTCAATCTTCAGCCTCAGAGGCTCAATTGTCAGCATAAAAGGCTCAACTTTCAGCCTAAAAGGCTCAATCTTCAGCCTCAAAGGGTTAGAACGTGAGTTCTACAAGTCTTTTTTGACCTCACCCCAACCCCTCTCCGAGGCGGAGAGGGGCTTAAATATCCTTAATTACTGACGAAAAATTGAGCTTTTGAAGCCTCTCTCCTTGTAGGGGAGAGGTTTGGAGAGGGGTTTGATTATGATTTTGGACTTTTCAAACATCCTCTAAGAAAAATACAAAATAGGGACACAAAATTTTTGTGTCCCTGTATCAATTATTAGTGCGATCGCCTATCCTAATCCTTACCCCGCCACAACTTCGGTTTTCTTTTTCTTAGTACGGCGGGTAAACCTACGTCCCATTTCATCAATGACGCTATTTAAACCTGCAACATCACCACTAGCTTTGGCATAGTTATAAACTGCTAAGGCTGCTGTGTATGCTTCACTACCAGAGGCCATGCAAGTATCATCTACCAGTTCTTGCAGTTGGGTCAACGACAACAGCACAGGATACAAGGCTTCATACAGTGCTAAGTCGCGCCGCATTTCTTCAACATCAAAAGAACGGGGTAAAAAGTCGGGGTTTTGGGTGGCTACTTCTAAAGCTTTGCTGACAAAGGCGCGGCTTTTATCGCCCATTTTGACAATTGTGCGACGGTCTTCGGTGGTCAAATCAATTAAAAACGGTAATTTTTCTTTGATAGTCGCAATTGCTTGCATAACTGCATCTTTATCTGCGGCGGACAATTTAGCACTGATGCGATTTTCTGCCATATTTACTACAAACTTGTACATGGTTGATTTCAGTATTCCCAAAGATGCAGTGCGATCGCTATTTTTTTTAGGGAATAATAAATCATTATCTTTGAGTAAATGTATGAAATCACTTACTAATACAATCACCAATAAATTAGAGCGTGTATTAATATCTTTCATTCCTCTCATGGTGAAGTGGGAAGAATACTGGCAACCGAAAGTCCGCCAATATAAACATCAAGAACTCAAAAATAAATTAAAATCTATTGGTTATGGTGTGCGATTTAAACATCAAATTCGCATTGAGCATCCACAAAATGTCTGTCTTGGCAACAAAATCTACATTGGGACAGATGTTTTATTAGATGGTCGTGGTGGAATTACAATTGGTGATAATACAACAATCGGGTTTAATACAATTATTTTATCTGCCAACCACGATTATCAAAGTAATGCTCTACCTTACGAACATGATGTTTACATTCATAAGCCTGTTGTGATTGGTCGCAATGTTTGGATTGGTGCAAATGTCTTAATTATTCCCGGAATTGTCATTGGCGATGGAGCGATTATTGCAGCAGGTACAGTGATAACTTCTAATGTGGAACCTTTAGCAATTGTCGGTGGTCAACCTCATAGAATCATCAAATATAGAGATAAAGAACATTATGAACGCCTTGCTCAAGAGCAATTAAGTCAAATTGAAGTGTTATCAACTACCACAGTTGAAGGTTAATCAGGTAAACATAATTAAGCGCATTAGCTCCAACACAGCAAAGCATCAGAGTATGGCGGCTCATACCAGTTCTATATGAAGATGCACTGAATTAGATAACGAACCACAAAGGGCGCATAGACGCGATAGCGGCTTCTCGAAGGGTAGGACACAAAGACAGAAATACGAGATAAATGATAAATGCAGCCTTACAGAGAATTGGTATCACCAAAATAAAATGAACAATATCAGATAATGCCCCGTCAAATTATTATAGGGATCAGGACATTAGTGAGGTATTGAAGGCGATGAAAGTTCAATCTGTTAGTAGTATAACGTTGATATCAATTGCAGCAATTGGAGTATCACAATTAACGTTAGCAGTTCCAACAATGGCTGCATTGCTTTATCCTACACAAATTAATGAAAAACCATCGTCTAACTTAGCTCAATTTAATGATGATAATCCAGAGCGATCGCAACTCATACAACAAGCTAATGCCTTATACTCTCAAAGAGATTTTAAGGGTGCAGAAACTAGTTTACGGCAGCTAATTAAAAAATATCCTGAAGATGCTTTTGCTCACTTTCAATTAGGCAATGTACTGCTGCGGCAAAAACAGCCAGAGGTGGCAATTAAATCTTATCAAGAAGCTATTCGGATTAAACCTAAATATGCTTTAGCTTACAATGCCCTTGGTGTTGCTTACGCCACTCAAGACCGATGGAATGAAGCGATTACTGAATATCGCAAAGCTTTAGAAATTAACCCCAATTATGGCGAAGCCATGACTAATTTAGGTCAAGCATTATGGCAAATTAATAAACGAGATGAAGCGGTAGCTTCTCTAGAAAAAGCTTTAAATATTTTTAAAACCCAAAGTAGAAATGATAAGGTTTATCAAATTGAACAAATGTTAAAACAGATTAGAAGTGTGAATGATCCTAGTGTTTCTTGATTAAAGTCCTCAGGTAAACTGTTGTATATGGAACTTGCATCAAATGGGCAGACAAGATGTCCGCCCCACAAGAGTTTGATGTAATTTTAATATGCAAACTAAGCTACTTAAATTATTCAATTCGCAAACCAAAATAGGTAAGCACAAGTTCGCCATCGCTATTATTAATTACTTCGTGAATTTCTCCTGGTTCAATGGCAATACAATTGCCGGGAAGCAAAGGATATTCTTGATTGTTCACACGAATTAAGCCAGAACCTGCTTCGACAAAAAACACTTCACACATATCTTGATGGGCGTGGGCTGTGGCTATGTTTCCCGGGGCAAAACGAGCTTGAGAAAAGTTGGTGAGGTGAGGTAAATCGCCGAAGCGTAACATCACCTTTTTTGTGATTTCGGGGTTATGAGAAACGGATTCTTCCGGCAAGTTATTCAAAGAAGTAATAATCATTCTGGTCTTAAGTCGTGAGATAGTTCTACAATACCCCTAGATCCGTCGATTCTGACGCGTTGACCATCTTGTAACAACCAAGTTGCGCCGCGTACATCCATGACTGCCGGAATGCCATATTCACGGGCGACAATTGCCCCGTGGGAAAGTCTACCGCCAACTTCGGCAATAAGTCCACCAGCCCTAACTAATAAAGGCGCCCAGCCAGAATCGGTGTAGGGTACGACTAAAATTGTCTCCCGGTCGATGTAAGGCGTATCTTCTAAGTTGCGCACTACTTTGATCCGACCTTCCGCTTGTCCGTGGCTGGCAGGTATACCTTGTAATACTTGGTCAGAGTATAAGGGAGAGGGGGCGAGAGGATGGGGTGGTGTATTGCCGTAAATTAACAGGGGAACTTGGGGAATTTTGCTATCTTCGAGGAATTGCGATCGCCGATACTCTATAATTTCGGGCAAGCGTTCTCTTAATGAAGCCGCATCACCAGCTATTAGTTGCCTAATTTCCCCAATTTCTAAGAAAAAGATATCTCCGGCTGCTGGCAACAAACCGGAATTTAACCAAGCTTTTTCAATCGCTACAAATCGCCAGCGCAGTTGAGCTAATAAGCGCGAATAAACTTCTGTCACCCGCCCTTTAATATCTATACGTTCTTGAACGAAGCCGCGTTTACGCTTACCTGATAAAGCCCGATTAATCGGGTCAACACCGCCTACATCTGACTGATTGCCTTGAATTAACTGCACAAATAATTGCTGCACTGGGCGGGGGTCTTCTTTCCAGGTAGGGACAGCTATGTTTGTACCCACCTCACTTAAATAGCCGTAATCTTCTAGTAGTTCATGAAATTCGTAAAGAATTTTTTGTCCGGCGGGGGTTTGTTCTAACTGTTCAAATACTTGATCTGGCTCAACATCAGTTAATATTTGGGCAGCATCGGCGGCTAAAGCACTGAGCGATCGCAATGCAGCGACTTCTGGTGTCACACTGTTATCAATCTGCCCATCTTTGACCCGAAAAATTGACTGTCGAATGGCGGCACTCAAGGGGGCTAAGATGCTGTAATAAGTACCACGCCGCAATAATTCTAAGTTAAAGTCAATTCTCTCTAATATCTGGGATGGCTCCATATCTTCAATTGACTCATGGGCCAGTTGCGATAAACCAGGAATAAATAATTCGCGGTAATCTTGCTTAAAGTCTTTGTCTAAATTGAGTTCCTGCTTGAGTAACTGCATTAATCCTGGGAGATTCTGCACAGTTGACTGCAAGGGCGGTTTACTCATTTTCGCGCCTCTGGTGAGAAATTCTAAACTTTCCGGCGGTAAGCCCATCCGCAGAAAAATATCTCCTAAGAGGGAGGCATTAAAATAAGCTCGGGAATAGTGCAGTGTGGAGGTTTCGGTAAAATCTAACCCCGAAGCGCGATCGCCTAATACAATTGTGAAAATATCCCCCCAAACACCACAAGTTAACGGGCAATTAATTGACCAGGTTAAGGGATGAATCACACCGGGAATTACTTCGGCGGCAATTTTGCGCGTCCAGATAGGTAACAAAGTGGTAATTGGTCTAGCTTGCAACACCCACAAGGTTTGACCGTCGTAACTCCATTCAATGTCTTGGGGAATACCGTGATAGCGTTTTTCGATGCGGTAGGCAAGGTAGGCGACTTGTTTAATAATGGCTTGGGGAACTTGCCCTGTTCCTTCTAAATGAATCGAAGAAATATTATCTGTCTCCACGACAAAGGCGCGATATTGCTCTGGTGTGACTTGTCCAGAGACAACTTGAATCGGACTACCGGGCAAAGCTTCAATCACAATAGCATCGCCTTGCTGCGTAATCGGGTCGCGGGTAAAAGCTACCCCTGAATACACGCTTTGGACTTGTTGCTGCACCAAAACTGCCATTGCTGTATCTGGTAAACCACGATCGCTACGATATTGTACCGCCAAGATATCGTTGTAGGAATCTCTCACTTGGGCGATCGCAATTTGCAACTGTTGTTTGCTAGTGACATTCACCACTGTTTCATACTGTCCAGCCGCAGAAGCTTGTTCGGAATCTTCCCCAATTGCCGAAGAACGCACAATTAAAGGCGATAACTCCGAAGGTTGCAAAATGGCAATTAATTTTTCCGGATCGTTACCTGGAGTAACTATCCACCCTTTAGGCACAGGATAGCCCCAACGCTTTATTTGAGATAGGGTAGCGGCTTTCTCGCCCACTATAGAGGCTTCTAACTCATTATCTAAGGTCAAAATGGGTCGATCGCCTTGCAAATTTTCTAATGTTGCTTGTGTGTCTGTCTGGGCTTCGGCAACGGGTAAATCTAAATCATCTGGCAGTTGTGTATAAATCCATCCTAGTAAGATGGCTAGAGCGATCGCTGCTAGGATTCTAAATACATCATCAGAATGCAAGATAGTCACAAACAACGGAAATAAAACTAATATCCCGTACTTGGTAAATTTTTTGTTGCGGAATACTAAAAACGTTGTCAGTGACAAAAAAGTTACAAAAATTGCCACAGGTGGATCGTGGATGACAAATCCCCAAGCCACATTAGTTGTCCCCGCCCCTCTACCTAAGCCAAATCTACCCAAGACTAAGGCAATTAAAGCGACGATTTCCCACGGCGAACCATCGGGGAAAAAAGCCCGCGTCAGAAAAACTGCGGCGATACCTTTTAGAGCTTCTGACAATACAGCCAAAAGCCCTACCCAAGTTCCGCCATGATAAAAAGCAGCTGATACGCTAATGTTTCTTGTGCCGATTTGTGATAACTGCCTACCTGTTAATCCCTGAGTAATCCAGGCAATTAGCGGTAACGCTCCTAATAAGGGGCAGGCAATTAATATAACAAGGACACCCCAAAGTTCAAGCATTGTTGATATTGGATTTTAGATGCAATCTTAATCTAAAATCTCAAATCTCAAATTCTAAATTTTTTGTTTAAGTTATTTAACGATTTTATTGGGACTTTTTTTATATGCTTAAGGGACACTTAGCAGTAGTTTGCTAGTGTCCTTGGAGACAAATAATTCTTAAGCTCTTGGTTAGTTTAGCGCGTAGGCAGCTTGCAATGCCCAAATAATCAGGCCTGCAATCGAACCTAACAGCAACACAGTAGAGACAGTCACTATTTTTGGAGAGTCTGCACCCTCAAATTTCATAATTCCTCTATTTAAGTCGGACATGACTATTGAATCCTCCTTTGTTAGAGTCCGAATTTGTCCGTTTTGATTGTAGTCTTTCTATTCGCAAAACAACTCAAACCTCTCATAATATTTTGTTTAAGCTTTGCAACAAATACATCGCCATTTTTACTTATGCCGTTAGAGGTAATATTTCACTTTATACAAAGAATATCTGTATATCTAGATTTACTTACCCAGAAGTAATCATCTTGAGCCTGAATTATGGGCTTTTCTCAGTAATTATCGGATTTAACTAGCAATCTACTCACCCTAATCAGTTAAAAACATACAGTATATTTAATTACTTAGATTAAAGTTGGAGAAAATGAGCCAGTGCGATTAATATTTTTAATTATTGGTGTTTTGCTGGGGCTGCTAGTCTTAGTGGAGATAGGTTTGCGATCGCTATTTGGTTTTGGCAACCCCTTAATTTACCTAGGTGATGACCAAATTGGTTACTTGTTAGCACCTAACCAGCAAACCCGCCGCTTTGGTAATCAAATTGAGATTAACCAATTTTCAATGCGTAGCAGTCCTATCGAGAAGATACCTGCGCCGTCAACGCTGCGAGTGCTGTTGTTAGGCGACTCCATTGCCAATGGGGGCTGGTGGACAGATCAAAAGAATACTATTTCTAGTTTGATCATGAATTCGCTAAAATCAGCGATCGCTGACAAATATCAGCAAGTAGAAGTTTTGAATGCGTCGGCTAATTCTTGGGGGCCGAGAAATGAGTTAGCTTATTTGCAGCGATTTGGCAATTTTGGGGCTGAGGTTGTCATTTTGTTAATTAATACCGATGATTTGTTTGCGACTAGCCCGACAGCTTTACCTGTAGGACGAGATCGCAACTATCCCGATACTAAACCAGCTTTGGCATTAATAGAAGTTTGGCAGCGTTACCTGACTCAGGCGCAACCCATACCGGAACTCCAAGCAATTCAGCAAGAAGCAGGCGATCGCGTCGGTGTTAATCTAGAGGCCATTAGCAAAATCCAAGCTTTGGCAAATCAACACAACAGCAAATTTCTCTTAGCCATGACTCCCTTACTGCGAGAAGTGGGTAAACCAGGCCCTCTTGATTATGAAATCACCGCCCGACAAAGGTTGAGCGAGTTTACCAAAGCCCAGCAAATCCCCTATATAGATTTTTTGCAATTATTTAACGCCAGCCCAAACCCCCAAGCGTTGTACCACGACACTATTCACATGAACTTACAGGGGAATCAGTTTGTCAGTGGAGTTATGGAGCGATCGCTACTAGAAATATTAGACTTAAAGTCACATAATTCTCTGTCTTAACCCTATATTCAGCTAAATTAATCAAAAAATCTGCGGTTTTCAGCTATTAATTTGCTGACTAATTTTTACCAAGCCACCTACAGCAATTATCAATACTCAAAATTTGCTGTTTTTGTCGCCATTTTCTCGGAAAAATATCAAAAAACAACCTCCCTGGTCAAAAAACCGTGGAGGAGATGAGCAAAGACATTTTGTGGACTAGTCTATAAATAAATGTATCTCTTTTTTTGACTTTTGCCCTCTATCTTAAGAAGAATTAAAGATGAAGTCTCTCATTTATCTGATTGAGAAAATGATTAACCGCTTATTTGATGGATTAAATAAATTGCTAAAATCTATAGCGTTTCCTAGTCTGCTGAAGTACAAATTTCTGCGTACCTCTGCGCTTAACTCTGCGACCCTCTGCGTTTCAAAATATTACCTGTACCTCACTTAACTGGGAATCGCTATATATACCAAAAATTATCTATTATTTCTGCACCTCATCAAACAATGTGCTAAATTATTCAATCTCAGCAATCAAACAATTTGCTAAATCAAATCTGCTATGTATTATTCAATCCGTTGTAAATAAACATAGGTTGAATTTTTTGTAATTCATATATCAACTAAAACCGCAATATTTTTAGTAATTAATACTCATGCAATCAAATGTCATCAAAAGCTTGATTGAAGGATTTTGCCATACAGTTGTACAATGACAATAGATGCCAATCGTTCTTTACCATTTACCTGACAGGAAGCAGTCTCCAAATCAGTTTTAGCATCCTGTGATCAGAAACAGGTAAATATTCAAGGTCAAGAGCCACATATTTGTAGGCAGAGGGAATATCTCGTAAAACTCGCTGTGCTTAGAGTCCAACACTCTGGAGCATTCATTTTTGGAATCTGCATAGTTAACACAATCTGTGTAGCTTAAGCTCATGCATTTAGATACTGCACTGTTTTTGTTAATGCCTTATTTAGTCATCCCCAAATCAATGACTAATAAATCATAACAAAACATAACCCCTACAAATCAAAGTGCAAGTTAAATGCTTTAGCTTAAAGACTCGTAAATTAATACCATTTGTCGCTAGATAAACACACTAGCACAGATGTTTACTTGGTAATTTCTCAACAGCCTTGACAAATTTAAATTTTTCCGAGGAGTCAATGACTTTCACTAATTTTACCAAACCTAGAAATTCCTATAAACACCACGAAGATGAAGTACATTCATCAAGCAAAATCTTGCTCAAACATCATCTTAAAGGTGAGAATTCATCCAGAAGAGAAACTAGAACCGATAGTTCTCCAATCAATGGATTAAACCGTGGGCGAGTTGCTATTTTTATTGATGGTGTCAATTTATTTCATGCCGCTTTGCAATTAGGGATCGAAATTGACTATCTCAAATTGCTGTGTCGATTAACATCTGGTTCGCGCCTGTTACGAGCTTTTTTCTATACAGTAGTGGATGTTACAAGACAAAACCCAACCCGCCCGCGCGCGAATGAAAAACAACAGGGTTTTTTATTTTGGATGCGTCGCAATGGTTATCGGGTGGTTGCGAAAGAAGTTCAACTCACAGATGCTACCAAAAAACCCAATTTGAATGTAGAAATTGCTGTTGATATGATTACCTTAGCTCCTTACTACGATACTGCAATTTTAGTTAGTGGTGATGGAGCTTTAGCGTATGCGGTTGATGCTGTCACTAGCAAAGGTGGTCGGGTGGAAGTAGTCAGTTTGCGAACCATGACCAGCGACAGTTTGATTGATGTTGCCGACTATTTTATTGATCTTGAGAACATTAAACAAGAAATCCAAAAGGATTCTCATTTGGGTTACAACTACCGCACGTTGTCTAATTCGCAGCTTTAACTAACTGCTTTTCTTTGTGGATAGGGAACGGGAAGCAGACTGCAGACGGTAGGTTTTTTCTGTGCTTGTTTATTTGGAAATAAGATTAGCTGTAAATGCCAGCCGATTTTTAGAGTACAATGACAAGCCAGTAAATCACTCTGTGTCGTCTGCTTAATCCTATCCTAGGTGCAATGGATATTTTAATCGTTGAAGATGAAGCTGAAATTGCTCAGTTAATCCAAATTTCTCTAGAAAAAGAAGGATTTTCTTGTAGCGTCAGCCGTGATGGTGTGAATGCGTTGCGGATGTTTCAAGAAAAACCACCTGATTTAATTATTCTAGATTTAATGATTCCTGGGTTGGATGGGTTGGAAGTATGTGCCAGAATTCGTCAAAAGCCTGGTGCAAAAGACCCTTATATTTTGATGTTGACTGCGAAGGGTGAAGAAATAGATCGGGTAATTGGTCTATCTACTGGTGCTGATGACTACATGGTTAAACCCTTTAGTCCTCGGGAGTTAGTTGCTAGGGTCAGGGCGTTATTACGTCGTAGCTTGCGCCAAGGTGGCCAGAATCAACTAATTCGGACTCAAAGCTTTATCGTAGATGTTGAACAACGCACAGCTTCGCGTCAGATAAATTCCCAAGAACCAGAAATTCTCGATTTAACTAACTTGGAATTTAATTTGTTAACTACCTTTGTCAGCAACCCCGGACGAGTTTGGAACCGGACGCAATTAATTGACAAACTGTGGGGAGATGACTTTTTTGGGGATGAACGGGTTGTAGATACTCATGTAGCGCGGTTGCGGAAAAAGATTGAGCCAGACCCAGCTAGTCCATCTTTTATTAAAACTGTTGTTGGGGTTGGCTATAAATTTGAAGACTCTCCGGTGTTGTAAATGTGGAGAATCAACACCATAAGCTGTTAATCACTGAATTTGCTTGTTTAGACGGCAAGGGGAGCTAGTGCGTTGGGCGAGTTTCCCGACTTACAGCGACTGGCGTGGCCGAGGAAAGTAAAAATATCAGCGATCGCTATTTTTGAGGTAGAGTGATTACTGATGCGATCGCTACATATTTGCTCTGGCACAAACACTACTGTAACTGGGCGCAAATTAAAGGATTTGGTACAGGAAATGGCCGATTTTCTAGAATCTTAAATTGACCAGTCTGAGCGTCATAAGCAAACACTTCTCCACTTTCAATTTCATAAATCCAAGCGTGAAGTGTCAATTGACCACTGTGGAGTCGAGAACGAATAATCGGGTGAGTTTCTAAATTTTCTATCTGGGTAAGAACATTCTGTTCAATGGCTATTTTTAACAGCTTATCATTAGAACAATCTGGGTAGTTATCTAAAACTAAGCGGCGAGTAGGTTCAGCATAATGCCGCAACCAATCATAAACTAAAGGCATTTGATGAGCTAAGTTACCTATCTGCAATAGTCCTCTCATCGCCCCACAATGAGAATGGCCGCAAATAACAATATCTTTAATATTTAAAGCTTGCACAGCATATTCTATCCCTGCACCTTCAGCACCATGCGGTGTTCCGTAAGGAGGGATAATATTACCAACATTCCGGATAACGAATAATTCTCCAGGTTGGCTTTGAGTAATCAAACAAGGGTCAATACGAGAGTCTGAGCAAGTAATAAATAATACTTCTGGATTTTGGCCTTGTGATAAATTTTCAAATAGTTCTCGGTGTGTACTAAAATAATTGTCGTGAAATTCATTCAGCCCCTCAATTATTCGTTTGATTGGCACGGATAAATACTCCTCACTCACAAAATTTATTTTGATTTATAGAGACGCAGATAGTAATAACGCGTCTCATCAGAGCTTACCTAATGTGCAATCCATTTGGCATCAGAAACAATACACACCCCACCAAATTTTTTCAAAATTGGCTCAATTGCTGTGACTAATTGTTGTTCTTGTTCTAATGTGCAAACACTCATCACATAGCCATTAGTCAGTGTATGGCTTTCTAAATCATTAAAAACTCTACCTCTATCGCCTTTACCTGTGACATCTTCAATGACTGTATAGCCAGAAACACCTGCTTTGTCTAAAATTTCTAAAACTTTTGGCAGTTCTAAAGAATTGGTGACTATTTCAATTTTTTTAATAGCTTCCATTCTCTTAAACTCCAATTGCTTTGATAATGTTGAAGTACAAAGGAATGCCGATAATAATGTTGAAAGGAAAAGTTAAAGCTAAAGCCATAGACACATACAAACTAGGGTTAGCTTCTGGAACTGTCATTCTCATAGCGGCGGGAACTGCAATATAAGAAGCACTAGCACACAAAACCGCAAATAGTAAAGCATTTCCTTCAGACATACCAATTAATTTCGCTAAAATTATGCCGATAATTGCATTAGCTACAGGCATAAAAATAGAGAAAGCAATCAAAAATGAGCCAGTCTTTTGCATATCTTTAATTCTTCTAGCGGCTACCATCCCCATATCTAAAAGAAAGAATGCTAAAACGCCATAAAAAATATCTTGGGTAAAGGGCATTTGTCACAAGTTAAGGCTGTGAGGCAGTTGTCAAGGGGGTTTGAGAAGATGGCTGAAAGAAAAATTCAGGTGTGCCTCGTTGTTGATCAGGGAAGGGTGCAACGATGAGCTTCATGTTTGGTTTTCGTTGCCGTTTAACAATACCTAAATCTTGGTTTTCTGGCGCAGCGAAATACTTGATAGGGTCAGTTGCCTTACCTTTTTGATGATTTTAGAATCATCGTACAGTCAGCCAATCGTCATTCATTGTTCCAGACTGATTCACTGGTAATAACGGCTACCCTACGGGTTCTGCGAAGCAGTACAGCCCTAGTTTTGTACCACGGAAATGCTCATTAGCTTAATTGCGATCGCATCTTTGTCGCACAGCAGAACTTTCCAAAATAATGGGGAAATTATGACACTACTCAAAACCTTTATCAGTAAAGAGTTTAAAGAATTTTCAACCGTTTTATTTGAGATTTTTGCTGAAAATCAAGTCTACTATAGAAAATGAGCTTAATCAAAGATTACGCCATGACACAGACAACAACAGAGCATCTATACTCTTTTGAAGAATATCTTGCTTATAACGATGGTACTGATAACCGTTATGAACTGGTGGATGGAAACCTAGAACTTATGAATCCGCCAACTTTCCGACATTTACTGATTTCTAAATTTATTGAACTAGCATTTGACACAGAAATCAATCGCCTGAGTTTACCTTGGCTATGCTTTAGAGAAGCGGGAGTAAGAACGGGATGGCGGAAGTCAAGATTACCTGATGTTTATGTTGTCACAACTGAACAGGTAAAGGAATTCCTTGATGAGTCGGCTGTTTGTCAGACTGCGCCGATATTAGTAGTGGAAGTGGTGAGTCTTGATTCAGTGAAGCGCGATTATCGCTATAAACGTTCTGAATATGCGGCGTTGGAGATTCCTGAATATTGGATTGTAGACCCAATAGAATCAAAAATTACAATTTTATTGTTGTCAGAAGGATTGTACGAAGAACAAGAATTTAGCGGAAGTCAGCAAATTATGTCTGCAACTTTTCCAGAAATTGTGCTGACAGTTGCACAAATTTTAGCTGTGGGTAATATTGAGTAGAAAATCGAGATTCTTTCCTCTACTTAGTTGCCTTCATAAGGATAAAGTTTATTCTTCTTTTACTATCAAAAAGTTGCAAATTAATTAACAAAATTGGAACATAACTCTAAGAGGATGTTTGGAAAGTCTAAAAAAGCTCCAGTAACGCTATTGTGTCAGTAGATAAAAATGCGACAGGGTTACTAGAGCAATGTCTACATCATACCCAACAGACCT